>NZ_KB908321.1:216277-361998 GCF_000382385.1 Segatella maculosa DSM 19339 = JCM 15638
ATCAGAAATCGCTGTATTCTGTTCAGAAACGCATGTTTCTGAATAGAAAACAGAGAGCCTCCCCCAGCCCCTCCAAAGGAGGGGTGCACGAATTGCACGTAAGCTAATCTGCTCCCGTTTCCGCTCCTCTCCTTTGGAGGGGCCGAGAGAGGCTCTCGTTTCTACTCCCCTCCTTTGGAGGGGCTGGGGGAGGTTCCGATTTTTTTGCAAAATACAGCGATTTCCGCCAAGAAATTGCGATTTATTGGCAGAAGAAGTTTGAGCGTATTGTTTTTTCGATTTATTTATTTGTCCGCGCAGAATTTCTGGAATTCGCTTTGGTATCCGTTGAAGACATTGATGTCGACGGGTCCGTGAATTCCTTTTACTCGGCCGTCGGGCGAGAGCTGCCAGAAAACGAGGCGGACGTCGGGCTTGTATTCGCCGTAGCGCGCTATCCAGATGCGGTAGCGGAGCTTAAGGTCGGGCGCTTGCGGCAGGTAGCGGTTGACGAAAGGCTGGTTGACGTAGAGAATTGGCTTTCGGCCGGTGGCGCGCTCCACAATATGCAGCCATGCCCTTACGGCATGGAACAGCGCGGCGGGACCGCCCATTCGTTTGATTTGCGCGTGGTGTGGTTCGACGTCCAACACGGGTGGGAAGTCGGCAGAGGCGACCGAAGCGTTGCGCAGGAAGTTGCGGGCCTGAAGGGCTGCGGGGGCTGTCGTGAAAAAGTGGTAGCTGCCCACTTTGAAGCCTGCGGCCTTGGCGGCGCGATAGTCTTTTTGATAATAAGGATTGAGCAGCCGTTTGCCCTCGGTGCATTTCAGGTAGATGAAGCTGACGGGATAGTCGACGTGACCCGTGACGCGCTTTTTGCTGATGGTTCCGAGGCTGGTGATGCGGAGTTTGCTCCAATCGATGGCGTAGTATTTGCGGCCTTTGACGTGTTGGTGCTTTGAAACGTCGATGCCGTAGATGCGGTCGCTGGTGTGCGTGATTCGCTCGCCGCGGAAGCGGTCGCTCTTCCATTCGCCGGCTTTCAGACGGTTGTCGGCGGTTATTCCCATGCCGAATCCGTCGCGCCGTCCGGCTGTCCAGTGGCCTTCGTAGTAGATGCCGTCTGATTGGTAGACGCCGTAGCCCTGCGGACGGTCGTTGCGGTCGAAAAATCCCGTGTATCGTCCGCCGAGGCTGTCGGTGCGGGTGCCGCTGACGAGCGTGTCGCAGTTCCACGTTCCGTTGTAAAGATTTCCTGCGGCGTCGCGCATGATTCCTTTTCCGTTCCGCTTTCCGTTCCGGATTTCTCCTCGGTAGAGGGTGGAGTTCCGCCTGATGACGCCGTGCGTGAGGCTGCCGCGGGCTGTTTTCTTGATTTTTTCCGTCATGGCTGATAGCGCGCCGGGCGTGTCTGTTGTCCAGGGCATGATGCTTATCGCTTCCACGCCGTCGGGCGTTTTTCCGTCGTTGGTGCGGAGGAGCAGTTTGTGGTGGGCGCCTCGCGCGACGATGCGACAGGCAGTTTGGGCTGTCTTTCCGTCGGGCGTATGATAAGTGGCCACGTATCGGTCTGCGCGTCTTATCGTGATGTTTGGGTTTTTGACCATTCGCTCGAGGAGGGCGATGTTCTTGGCCAACGTATCTTTGCGCAGAAAGGCGTTTGTGGTGTATTTTGCGACGATATCGTAGCCCTCGTCCTGCACGCCGTGCACGCGCAGGTAGTATTTCAGCTCGGTCAGCAGGTGGCGCAGTTTCGCGAGCTTCAGTTTTTCAGCTCGCAGCTGATTTGTGATTAAAATCGAGGGTGGAATGTCGGCAGCGGTCGGTGTGTGCTCGTCGGGCATGATGGCGATGATGCGGCCGCCGCACGAGGGGTAAATCCAGCTTCGGTTTACCCAGAAGCCGTCGGCGTGGCTGTCGCGCGAACGTATTTTCTGCGCATTCCATGTGAGTTCTTGCAGCAGGGAGTCTTTTCCGATGGCCGCGAAATAGAGTTGGTTTCCTCGCTCGTCGCCGATTTGGTAGTAACGGCAGAGGGTGATTTGCGTGTGTGCCCGAAGCGCGCGCTCGCCATCGTCGGGCCATATCCGATAGGTCAGCCACGCGGCCGCAAGCAGCGCGAGAATGGCTGCGGCCGCTATTGCTCTTCTTCGTTTCATGGTTGCAATTCGCTCGCCTCGGCTATCTTAAATCCACGATTTCGGCCTTCGGGAAGTCCTTGGCTCTGAAGCTGAAGATGGCGTCGCTCAGTCGCTCGGTTTTGAAGTGCGAAATGCTGATGGTGGTCCAGTTCTGCCCTTGTCGGATTTTTACTTTCGAGGGTGTGTGGTCCTTTCCGATGGTGACGAAAAGCTCCTGCAGACTGCGTTGCTTGTTTTGCGCCTGCATGTGGATCAGGTAGGCATTTCCTGCCCTTTTCATTCCCAGCGTATAGCCGGATTTGTATAGAGTTATGAACTTGTAGGGGTTCAGCTGCGCCAGTTTCGCTTCGTTCGGGGTGGTCACGCTGACTTCATTTGTGGATTTCATGTAGGTCCATTGCGTCTTCCCGTTGAACCATACCGTCGCTTGCGGCGTGCGCGCATAAAATTTGTTTCCCTTGATGGCGACGTATCCGTGCGTTGTTCCGATGCTTCCGCCGCCGCCACTGATGGTGAAGCTGGCGCTCGCTCCTTCGCGATGGCCAACGACAGCTGCGGTTTTGTCAAGAATTTCCTTTGCTTCTTTTGCATGTTGTGCCATGCCTTGGAGAGAAGCCAATACCATGAGTGAAAGGATGATGATTTTTCTCATTTTTCTTCGTTTTTTGTCAGCCAGTATCTCCTTCCGGAGAAAAGTTCATGCAGAAAGTCGCATGTATTTCGTTTCTGAAAAAAAGTTCATGCAGCCGGTCGTGTGTATTTCTTTCCTGAAGAAAAGTTCATGCAGAAAGCTGTATATATTTCTTTCCTGAAGAAAAGTCCATGCAGAAAGTCGGCCAATGAAAAGACATGGCGCGAAACTTCAAAATAAGCATGAAATCCATCGCCATGTCGTTGTCTGCACAAGTTTCTGTTCAGCCACGCTCTATTTGGCGTAAGCAATAGAGCGCGTCTCTCGGATTACGGTTATTTTTACCTGTCCGGGATAGGTCATTTCGTTTTGTATCTTCGTTGCGATCTCGTCGCTCAGCTTGATACTCTCGTCGTCGTTCATTTTGTCGGCGCCGACAATGACGCGAAGCTCGCGACCGGCCTGGATGGCGTAGGTCTTCGTCACGCCCGGATAACTCATGGCGATGGCCTCAAGATCGTTCAAACGTTTGATGTAAGCCTCGACGATTTCGCGGCGCGCTCCGGGACGAGCACCGGAAATGGCATCACATACCTGCACAATCGGAGCGAGCAACGTAGTCATCTCCTCTTCGTCGTGGTGCGCTGCAATCGCATTGCAGATATCAGGTTTCTCCTTATATTTCTCAGCAATCTTCGCGCCATACAAAGCGTGCGGCAGTTCATTTTCCTCATCCGGCACCTTGCCTATGTCATGGAGCAAGCCCGCGCGCTTGGCTTTCTTTGGGTTCAAGCCCAGTTCGCTGGCCATCACGGCACAAAGATTAGCGGTCTCGCGTGCATGCTGCAACAAATTCTGCCCGTAGCTTGAACGATATTTCATCTTGCCGATAATGCGTATGAGTTCCGGGTGTAGGCCATGAATTCCCAAGTCTATGGCCGTTCGCTTGCCGGTTTCAATCACTTCGTTGTCGATTTGTTTCTTCACTTTCGCAACGACCTCTTCTATTCGGGCCGGATGAATACGTCCATCGGCAACCAACTGATGGAGCGCCAAGCGACATATTTCCCGACGCACAGGATCAAAGGCACTGATGACAATTGCTTCGGGTGTATCATCAACGACAATCTCAACGCCGGTAGCTGCTTCTAAAGCACGGATGTTGCGACCTTCACGCCCAATGATTCGTCCTTTGACCTCATCGTTGTCAATATGGAACACACTCACTGAATTTTCGATGGCGGTCTCTGTTGCTACGCGCTGAATGGTCTGAATGACAATTTTCTTGGCCTGTTGATTGGCATTCAGTTTTGCGTCATCTATAATCTCATTTATATAGCTTGCGGCATCTAATTTTGCCTGATCCTTCAAGCTTTCTACCAGCCTGTTCTTTGCTTCTTCTGCACTTAAGCCAGAGAGTTCCTCGAGTTTGGTTTGTTCTTGCTTCTGCATCTTCTCCAATTCTTGCTGCTTGACGGAGAGCAGCTTTTTCTCATTCTCGATTCGTTGCAGACTTTGGTCTATTTCCATCTTGCGACGTCCCAAATCTTCCTGGCGTTGATTCAGTGAAATCTCACGTTGCTTAAGCCTATTCTCACTCTGATGAATCTTCAAATTGCACTGTTGGACTTCTTTCTCAAGTTCGCTTTTCTTATTCAGGAACTTTTCCTTGACTTCCAAAAGCTTCTTTTCCTTAATGACTTCGGCTTCTTTAGCTGCGGCCTCAACCATTTCTTTATATTTTCCTTTCGCTACATAGCGGAAGATAGCATATCCAATGGTAAATCCAACCACAAGTGCAACACATACTATTACAATTGTTATTACGTTCATTATATTGTATTTTTAATCATATTCTCGGTTTCCTGTTTCCCAAACGCTTCTTCTATTTCAGAAGTCAACTTACCGAGAATATTCTTATAAGGTTCGGTATCATTGCGAAAAGCCTCACGCTCGTATCGCAAGGCAATATCCATGAGTGCCATATACAGCAAATCCTTGCCGGTTTTGAGTCCTTTGAACTTATCGGCATACTTGTTCACTGTCATGGTTATAAGTTTTGCAGCGTCACGATACAATTTTTCTTCTTCACGAAATATTCTTAATTGAATATCTGTATCATATACCTGCAATCTTATTTTCAGCTTATTTTTATTCTCTTCAGTTATCGCTTCTGTCATTTTTCACTCAGCAGCGTTATACATTTATTGACGTCTCTGATTAAGCTCTGCAAACTCTTTTGTGCCTTCTCCACGTCGCCGTCGGTCACTTCAAGCATTCGGGCCATCTTGAGACTGTTGTAATCATTCTGCATCTGAGTCTGCTGGGCATTAAGCCTTTCTATTTGCGCCTCCCGTTCATTTACCATTGCGTAAAGTTCAGCGTTCCTTTTCACCAAGTCTTTGTATTGAAGGATCATTTGTCTTACGCGAGTGGAAAACAAGGTTAGAGCATCCTCAGTTGCATTCATAAATTAACAATTTGGCTACAAATTTAGCTTAATTAATCGGAATATCCAAATTTTACTTTAATATTTTCCTTCATCGGCATCAAGCCTCCAAACCAAGATAGTCAAGAAAAGTCAATCCGGCTTTTATCTTTACTTCTTGACGTCTTCGGTGCTCGCCGAACGAGGTTCTTTCTTGGCTAACATCACCACTTGATAGACGAAGTCTGTCATCCATTTCTGGCTGAAGCCCAAACGCTTGCTATACTGTCTGACGTTCATTACCGACTTGATTACGCTCGGATCGCTATAGTCGTTCTTCACAAATAAATTAGCAACTGTCTTCTCCGTCATCGAATAGAGTGCTTTTTTCATAAAGGAAGGAAGACGCAACTTGAACTTCATCAAGTTTCCCATGAGCATCATCAAGTCCTGAGAAAAGCCTTGAAACTGAACCATATAGGGCTGTACGTCTTGTATCTTTCGGCAATTCTTGCGGATACTTTGGTCTATTTCTTTGAAGAAATCATCGTTTATAGCATAGATTTCCTTCATGATTTTCCTGCAATGGTTCTTCTCTCCCAAGCCTAATTTGTTGTTCAATGTCGGCACATGCAGTGTTGCTTTGAACGTGCGCAGGTCGGGTAGCATGCCTAAATTATTGATTCCCAAATTAGCTGCAAGCGAAGCTTCAAAATAAACGCGTATCAATGTCATGAAATCTTCCATTCCACCGACTTTCACTTCTGTTGCTTTCTTTCCAAAAAGGTTTGAAAAAAATCCCATAAATATTGTTTACTAAATGTGTTAGTTCTTATTTTAAGTCTTTGCAAAGATACGACTTTCTGCCCAATAAACCTAATGAAGATGAATTTTTACAGTGGTCGCAAATTTATTTCAGCCATATTGCGTTTCAATCTCAGCCATTTTGCCGCGTAATATAGCTGAGATTGCGCGCTAATATGGCTGAGATTGCATTGCAAAACGGTTGAGATAAGAACACAGAATGACTGTTCCTAATAACTCCTTGCAATGATGACCCGATGCTTGGCCGGCTTTCCGGAAACCATGTCCACGCCTTCTGTCTGTTCATAGGCGAAAGGAACGCAACGTATGGTCGCCTGCGTGTCTTCTTTAATTCGGGCCTCTGTCTCTTCGGTTCCGTCCCAATGGCAGAGGAAGAAGCCGCCATCTTTCACGCGTTCCTTGAATTCTTCGTAGTCATCGCATTCGTAAATGTGAGCATCGCGATAGGTACGGGCCTTCTCAAAGAGATTGTTCTGAATGTCTTCCAGCAGGTTTTGCACGCGTTCCACGATGCCGTCGAAGCTGATGTTCTCCTTTTCCAAGGTGTCACGCCGCATGATTTCTATCGTATTGTTCTCCAAGTCGCGACCGCCCATCACGAGACGCACCGGTATGCCTTTCAGTTCGTAGTCGGCGAACTTGAAACCGGGGCGCTTGTTGTCCGAGTCGTCGTATTTAACGCTGATACCTAAGTCCTGAAGCTTATCGATGATGGGCTGCAACTTGTTGCTGATGGCCTTGAGTTGTTCTTCACCTTTATATATAGGAACAATGACTACCTGTATCGGGGCGAGCTTCGGTGGAAGCACAAGACCGTTGTCGTCGCTGTGAACCATGATGAGGGCACCCATCAATCGCGTGCTTACGCCCCATGAGGTTGCCCATACATATTCGGGTTTGTTCTCTTTATTGAGGAACGTCACGTCGAAACTCTTGGCAAAGTTCTGGCCAAGGAAGTGGCTTGTTCCGCTCTGCAAGGCCTTTCCGTCTTGCATCATGGCCTCGATAGTGTAGGTGTCGAGTGCGCCGGCAAAGCGTTCAGTCTCGCTCTTCACGCCTTGTAACACGGGCACGGCCATCCATTTCTCGGCAAAGTTGGCATAAACCTTGAGCATCTTCTTGGCTTCTTGCTCCGCCTCTTCACGCGTGGCATGGGCGGTGTGGCCCTCTTGCCAGAGGAACTCCGATGTGCGCAGGAACGGACGTGTGCGCATTTCCCAGCGCATTACGTTGCACCACTGGTTACACATAATAGGGAGGTCTCGCCATGAATGTATCCATCCCTTGTAAGTATTCCAAATAATAGTTTCGGATGTGGGGCGGATGATGAGCTCTTCGTCGAGTTTTGCAGCCGGATCTACAACAACATTGTTCCCGTCTTCGCCCGATTTAAGACGATAGTGGGTCACAACGGCGCATTCCTTGGCAAAGCCTTTCACGTGTTCGGCCTCTCGGCTGAGGAAGCTCTTGGGTATCAATAGTGGAAAATAGGCGTTTTGCGCACCGGTTTTCTTGAATTCCTTGTCAAGTTGTTGCTGCATCTTCTCCCAAATGGCATAGCCGTATGGCTTGATAACCATGCAGCCTCGCACGGGAGATTGCTCTGCTAAGTCGGTTTTCACGACCAAATCATTATACCATTGGCTGTAATTGTCAGCCCGTTTGGTAAGTTCTTTCAGTTCTTTTGCCATTGCCTTGTATGTAAATATAGTGTAAATTTGCATGCAAAAGTACAAAAAATAGTTGGTATTTGGCATATATTGTTGGAAAAACAATTATCTTTGCACGACATAATAATTAAAAAAAAGAGAGTATTATGAAGAATTTGAAAATGGTAACCGTGGGACTTTGCTTCCTTTCGGTATGTGGTTGTGCAACAAAACAGGGTACAGGAGCTTTGATCGGTGCCGGTGGCGGTAGCGTTTTGGGAGCCATCGTTGGAAAGATTGCTGGTAATGCTGCCGTCGGTGCAGCCATAGGCGGTGCCGTTGGTGCTGGAACTGGAGCCATCATCGGCCGTCATATGGACAAGGTGGCTGCTGAGGCTGCCCGGGTAAAGAATGCCAAAGTTGAAGAGGTGACAGACGCCAACGGTTTGAAGGCCGTGAAAGTGACGTTCGATAGTGGCATTTTGTTTGCAACCAATCAGTCGACGCTGACGGCATCATCTAAGAGCGATCTCGCTAAGTTTTCTACCGTATTGAAGAACAACGCTGACTGCCATGTCGATATTTATGGTCATACCGACTCAACGGGTAACGATGGAATTAACTTGCCTTTGAGTAATAGTCGCGCACAGAGTGTGGTTAACTATCTGAAGAATTGTGGTGTTTCCAATGCACAGTTCCAAAACGTTGTAGGAAAGGGAAGCTCGCAACCTGTTGCCGATAATTCAACGGCCGCAGGTCGTAAGCAGAACCGTCGTGTGGAGGTTTACTTGTATGCTTCTCAAGCGATGGTGAATGCAGCCAAGAACGGAACGCTTTCCGAATAATTAAGATTACTAACGACTAAATTGATGGGAGCACACTACAACAAATGGTGTGCCCCCTTTTTTGCATCAATGAAAACCTTTGTCTGGAAAGCTGTAAGGTGGGGTTTTGCCTTGTTCTTTGCGTCTTCAGTGTTTGCGGTTGTCGTGCTTCGCTTCGTCCCGGTGTATTTCACGCCACTTATGTTCATTCGTTGTTTCCAGCAAGTAGGCGAGGGGGAGGGCATGACATTGCACCATCATTGGACACCCTTGGACGAAATCTCTCCGCATCTTCCCGTTGCTGTGATGGCGAGTGAGGACCAGCGTTTCCTTTTGCATCATGGGTTTGATTATGATGCGATTGAAAAAGCGGCCAGACGGAACATGAAAGGTGGTAAGCGCAAGTTTGGTGCAAGTACTATCAGCCAACAGACGGCAAAGAATGTTTTCCTATGGCCCGGACGCTCATGGCTAAGAAAGGGGTTCGAGGTCTATTTTACGGCCTTGATAGAACTTCTATGGAGCAAACAACGCATCATGGAAGTGTATTTGAATTCGATAGAGATGGGCGACGGCATATACGGAGCGGATGCAGTTGCTGAATACAATTTCGGGAAGAAGGCGATAGACTTGTCTCGGTCTGACTGTGCAACGATTGCAGCAACCTTGCCTAATCCCCGCGAGTTCAGCAGTAAGCGGCCGGGACCTTATGTTAGAAAACGAAGGGAACAGATACTTTCTAATATGCGTTTTATGCCAAGTTTCCCGAAAGAAGGAGAGGATTATAATCCCCATACAGCTTCCGGTGGTGTTTATGCGCGTTAATTATAGTGATGGATTTTGAATTAAACGAAGGACAGAGGGCCGCCGTCGAATATTGTGACGGCCCGCAGTTGGTTATTGCCGGCGCAGGATCGGGCAAGACGCGCGTGCTGACCTACAAGATTGCTTATCTGATTGATGAAAAGCAATACGAACCATGGAGCATCTTGGCGTTGACCTTTACCAATAAGGCGGCAACCGAGATGCGCACACGCATTGCCAAGGTCGTGGGGCAGGACCGCACTCGCTATCTGTATATGGGAACCTTTCATAGCATTTTCTCTCGTATCCTGCGTGTCGAAGCAGAAAAAATCGGCTATACTTCCAAGTTTACGATTTATGATGAGGCCGACAGCCGTTCCCTATTGAAGAGTATCATCAAGGAGATGGGGCTGGACGACAAGGTTTACAAGCCGGCCGGCGTGCATGCCAAAATCAGTATGGCCAAGAACCATCTGATTTTTCCGGAGATGTATGCCAACGACCATGAAGCCTTGCAGCGAGATGCAAGGAGCAGGCAGCCGGAAATCCACAAGATATATCAGGTCTATCAGCAGCGTTGCCAAAAAGCCAATGCCATGGATTTTGACGATTTGCTGGTGCTTACATGGCGATTGTTTAAGGAGAACGATGATATCCGAAAGAAATATGCCGAGCGTTTCAGGTATATCTTGGTCGATGAGTATCAGGACACGAACTACGTGCAGCAATGCATCGTGCTCCAATTGACGATGGAACAACGGCATGTCTGTGTCGTTGGCGATGATGCCCAAAGCATCTATGGCTTCCGCGGGGCGAACATTGATAACATTCTTGAGTTTCAAAAGATTTATCCAGAGAGCAGACTCTTCAAGCTGGAGCAGAACTACCGTTCGACGCAGCGCATTGTTCAGGCGGCCAACAGTCTGATACGGCACAACGCGCGTCAGATACCCAAAGATGTCTTCAGCCACAACGACGAGGGAGACAAGCTGATTTACAAACCGGTGTACAGCGACAAGGAAGAAGCCGTCGTGGTTTGCCGGCAAATCAAGCATCTACGGCAAAAGGAGAATGGCGGATACAGCGACTTTGCCATATTATACCGCACCAATTCTCAGAGTCGGAGCTTTGAGGAAGAGATGCTCAGGCAGAACATTCCATATCGTATTTTCGGCGGAATGAGCTTCTATCAGCGCAAGGAAATCAAAGACATCTTGGCTTACTTCCGCATGGTGGCCAATCCCGACGACGAAGAGGCCGTCAAGCGCATCATCAACTATCCTGCACGGGGCATTGGCAACACCACCATAGCCAAAATAGCCGCATGCGCACAGCTGCAAGGCGTGAGTTTTTGGAGCGTCATCAATTCTCCCGTGAAATATGGGCTGGACGTGAATAACGGCGTCATCGGCAAGTTGCGTTCGTTCGCGGAGCTCATCTCGTCGTTCATCGGCAGAATGCCAACGACAGACGCCTATGAATTGGGCAAGGCCATCATCAAAGAAAGCAAAATCAGTGCAGACATTTTCACTTCTACAGACCCCGACGCACTGTCACGGCAAGAAAACATTGAAGAACTGCTGAGCAGTTTGCAGGCATTTGTCGAGGAAAGAAGAGAAACGGGGCGAGATGAATTTACGGGCTTGCCGGATTTCCTGCAAGAAGTTTCCCTGCTCACCGACGTGGAGAGCGGCGACAGCAACGACGGCAACAAGGTCAGCCTGATGACCATTCATGCGGCAAAAGGTTTGGAATTCCCGACGGTCTTCATCGTCGGAATGGAAGAAAACATTTTCCCCAACGCCATGTGCTTGGACAATCCGCGCGAGCTGGAAGAGGAACGCCGGCTCTTTTACGTTGCCATCACGCGTGCCGAAAGGCATTGCATCCTGACAAGTGCGAAGAACAGATGGCGCTTTGGAAAGCTGGAATTCGGAAATCCAAGTCGTTTCCTTTATGAAATCGACCCGCGCTTCATGCAAATGGATGGCGACAGCCCCGCGACAGAAAGGCCGTTCGTGCGTTCTGCATTCAAACTGGAAGAACAATCTCCCGCCATTCAAACCGCTCATTTGCGACCGATAAAGGTAAGGCAAATTTCTTCGCCCGTTAGCCCTGCGGCCCCCGTGACATCTGCTCCCGACGGACTTCGCGTGGGCAGCGTCATCGAGCATCAACGTTTCGGCATCGGAACCGTCGCCAATCTTGAGGGAACCGGCGAGAACATGAAAGCCACCGTGTCGTTCAAGAACACCGGTCAGAAGATATTGCTGCTGAAGTTTGCCCGATACACAATCATAGGGTAGGGCTTTCTTTTCCATCCCTTTTCGCCTTGCGGTTTTTCCGCTTCTGCATGCTGAAAAATTTTCTCCCGCATGCCGTGAAATTTCTTCCCGTATATAAATTTATTTTCTCCCGCAAAGAAATTTATTTTCATACGGGAGAAAATTTATTTCTTCCCGCAAGAAAATTTTCTTCCTCCCGCATGCTGAAAAACTTCCTACCGTATGCCATAAAATTTTCATACGCATGAAACTCCATTTTCATCCGTATGAAACTACAGTTCCAACCGTATGAAACTTTATTTTCATCCGTATGAAAATATTTTTTCTCCCGCATGCCGTGAAATTTTCTACCGCAAAGAAATTTATTTCCATACGGGAGAAAATTTATTTCTTCCCGCAAGGAAATTCAGGGCCGTGCGGAAGTCCGAAAATAGGGGAGCTTTAACCGTTTCAGATTGACTTGGTCGATTATAAACAAAAAAAGTATGCCCGTGCAAGGCATACTTTATAGTGTCATTTCAAACATGTAAATTTAATATTCCTCTTCGTCGCCCATCTCCGAGGCCTCCAATTCGAGCGTCTCTGGGTCTTCATCATAGGTGGTGCGATAGCTTTCTTCTGTCAGTTTGTCCTCGTCGAAGGTGTCGTCGTCGTCATCTTCGTCGGGCTCATTGTAATGGTCCTCCACGACAACGTCTTCTTCCTCTTCTTCCTCCGTGCTGTCTTGGGGCGTCTCTTCCTTTTCAGGCACTTCTTTGGGTTCGAACTTCGCCTTCGGACTCTCTTCTGTCTTGGGCTTTTCTTTTGCAAAGATGGCCTCGACCCACGTTCCTTTGGCTATTTCGAGCACCTCGTAGCCGTCGTGCACTTTCTTCTCGTACATGCCGCCCGGCTTGTGAAGACGGTCTTTCGGCAGGGTGGTGGTGCTGATGTCGAAACCCCGCTCGATGATGTCTTGTACGCTTTGCGACAGACTCTCCCAGCCGCCGCCGAAGTTCCGCTCGATGACCTCAAGCAGTTTGGCCGCCGAAATGTGGCGTATGTTCTCGTAGGTGAGGTCGGTGACGCGCAGAATGGGCCGCTTCTTGATGGCCCATTTGACTTTTGCGTTGTCGTCTATCTTGACAAGCCCTACTTTGAAGCCGCGTGCTTCATATTTGGAGACGACTTCGGGACGGTCGACTTTGATTTCCTCGATATCGAACGCGCTTCTGATAATGTCGGCATAATGGCGCACATTATCTTTCAAATCGGATTCCTTCTCGGCAGCCTCCCATATCCGAAAGACATCGTTTTCTTGAATGTCCCAGACATTGCTCTTGTTGAGCGTCTTCAGCGTTAATGCTTTTTGTTGTCTCATATCCATTGTTTTCTTTGCTGCAAAAGTATATACTTTGCATCATATCCACAAACTTTTAGCATAGATTTTTTTGCCATATCATGCGAAATCTTTATTTTTGCATGTAAGTTATGAGCGAACCTTTAGCTGAAAGAATGCGTCCTCGCACGCTCGATGAATATGTTGGTCAGCAACATCTTGTCGGAGCGGGTGGAGTCCTGCGTAAGATGATAGACGCAGGGCGCATTTCTTCCTTTATCCTGTGGGGACCACCGGGAGTGGGGAAAACGACTCTGGCACAAATTATCGCCAACAAACTGCAGACACCTTTCTATACGTTGAGTGCAGTGACAAGCGGTGTGAAAGACGTGCGCGAAGTGATTGAAAAGGCAAAGGGCAATCGTTTCTTCAATAGTGCTTCTCCGATACTTTTCATAGATGAGATTCATCGTTTCAGCAAGTCGCAACAGGACTCTCTGTTGGGAGCCGTTGAGCGTGGCATCGTCACGTTGATAGGAGCAACGACCGAAAATCCTTCCTTTGAGGTTATTCGGCCATTGCTTTCCCGTTGCCAGCTTTATGTATTGAAATCCCTTGAAAAGGAGGATTTGCTTCGGCTCGTCAACAGGGCAATCTCTACAGATGTGGAACTGAAGAAAAAGCATATCGAACTGAAAGAGAGTGGGGCGCTTTTGCGATATAGCGGGGGCGATGCCCGAAAGCTGCTGAACATTCTTGATTTGGTGGTCGAAGCAGCCGGCGACGACGTCGTTATCACAGACGAACTTGTCGAAAGCCGCTTGCAAACCAATCCTTTAGCCTATGATAAAGACGGAGAGATGCACTATGACATCATTTCGGCCTTCATCAAAAGCATTCGCGGCAGCGACCCCGACGCCGCACTCTATTGGCTGGCAAGGATGATAGCGGGAGGAGAAGACCCGCAGTTCATCGCCCGGCGTCTTGTCATCAGTGCCGCCGAAGACGTGGGCTTGGCCAATCCGAATGCGCTGTTGCTGGCCAATGCAGCCTTTGATGCCGTGATGAAGGTAGGGTGGCCTGAGGGAAGGATACCCTTGGCGGAAGCCACGGTTTATTTAGCAACCTGCCCCAAAAGCAACTCGGCTTATCTGGGCGTAGATGCCGCGTTGGCTAAGGTGCGCGAGACGGGCAACCTATCTGTTCCGCTTCCATTGCGGAATGCGCCAACCAAGCTGATGGCCGAGCTGGGCTATCACGACGGCTACAAATATCCTCACGACTATCCCGGTCATTTCACGGCGCAGCAATACCTGCCCGACGAGTTGAAAGACGCTCGCTTCTGGTTCGGTCAGCACAGCGCTGCCGAGGAGAAGCTGAACAAGCAGATGAAAGACTGCTGGGGAGACAGATTCAAGGAATAAACCTTTGACGTATCGAAAATATGAAGATCGTAGAATTAGACGGATATGCAGCAAATCCCGGCGATTTAAGTTGGGACGCATTGAGAGAACTGGGGGATTTCGAACTTTATGACCGTTCGGCCCCGGAAGAAGTGGTTGAAAGGGCCAAAGACGCAGACATTATTCTCGTCAACAAGGTGAATATCACGAAAGAAGTGATGGACCGGCTACCGAAGTTGAAATACATCGGCATCTTGGCTACGGGATACAATGTCGTCGACATTGTTGCTGCCAAGGCGCACGGCATCGTTGTCTCGAATGTTCCGGCATACAGTACCGACAGTGTGGCGCAGACGACCTTTGCCCACATACTGAACATGACGAACCGCATCGCGCACTATGCCCGGCTCAATCGCGAGGGAAAGTGGAGTAGGAGCGCCGATTTCTGTTATTGGGACACGCCGCTTCCTGAACTCAGCGGAAAGACACTGGGCATCGTGGGCTTGGGAAACATCGGCTGCAAGGTGGCGCGCATCGCACTTGACTTCGGCATGGACGTCTTTGCCTACACCAGCAAGAACGCCGCCGATTTGCAGGAAGGGATACAAAAGACGACACTTGACGGACTGTTTGCCATCAGCGACGTGCTTACCCTGCATTGCCCACTGACGCCCGACACGCGAGAACTGATCAACAAAGCATCGCTGAAGAAGATGAAACGGGGGGCCTTGCTGGTCAACACCGGGCGCGGCCCTTTGGTGAACGAAGCTGACGTTGCCGAGGCATTGAAGTCGGGCAAGCTGGGCGGCTACGGTGCAGACGTCATGTGCAGCGAACCGCCAAGTGCCGACAATCCGCTCTTCAAGCAGCCGAACGCTTTCATCACCCCGCATATTGCATGGGCGACGAAAGAAGCGCGCGCTCGCTTGCTTGCCACTTGCATAGAAAACATCAAGGCATTCATCGACGGTCACCCGCAGAATGTCGTGAACGCATAAAAGGAAGACGATGATTAATTCCAATCCAGAAGTTGCCCACACCGTCCAGCAGTTGATCGAATTCATCGGTACCTTTGCTTTTGCTATATCCGGCATACGCATGGCCGCAGCCAAGCATTTTGACTGGTTCGGCGGCTTTGTCTGTGGTTTCGCGGTTGCAATAGGTGGCGGAACGATTCGCGACGTGATGCTCGGCGCCACTCCTTTTTGGATGACCTCAAGCATCTATGTCGTCTGCACAGTCTTCGCCCTGCTGGTTGTCATTCTGTTTGCAAAGTCGCTCAACCGCATGGAGAACGCATGGCTTGTGTTCGATACCTTCGGACTGGCCCTCTTCACGATAGCCGGCCTGCAGAAGACATTGTTGTATGAACATTCCTTTTGGGTGGCTATCATCATGGGGTGCATCCGGGAGCGGCCGGTGGCATTATCCGCGATGTACTCCTGAACCAAGAGCCTGTCATCTTCCGGAAAGACATCTATGCCATGGCCAGCGTGGCAGGCGGGCTGGTTTATTGGCTTCTCACGCTGGCGGGGCTGAACGTCGGTCTGTCGTCCATCACCACATTCCTTGTCATTTGCCTCATTCGCTTCCTTGCCGTGAGGTATCATATCTCTCTCCCCATTCTCAGAGACGAAAAGAGGAACTAAACCGTACTTCCTATTGGGAATACAATCGTCTTCCCATTGGGAATACAATCGTACCTCCATTGGAAGTACAATCGTACCTCCATTGGAAGTACAACCCGACCTCCATTGGGAGTGCAATCGTACTTCCACTGGAGGTACAATCACGATGCACAGATTATAATATGACATTATATAGCCTGTTTATGTGATAGTTTTAACGAGATTATGAAACATTTCGTAATAAAATGTTCGGAGATTGCGCTTTTTTCATTACCTTTGCATCATTGTAGGGCGACAAGGCGTTCTTTGTCGCTCCGTTGAGTTGAAGAGAAGAAGTAAACAGAAGAAATTTATGAAGCATCAGTTAAGAAGTTCTGTTTGCACGGAAGGCCGAAGAATGGCAGGTGCAAGGGCACTTTGGGTGGCAGCAGGCATGAAACGCGAGCAGTTTGGCAAACCCATCATCGCTATCGTGAACAGCTTTACGCAGTTTGTGCCCGGGCATACGCACCTACATGAAATCGGACAGATCGTAAAGCAAGAGATAGAGCAAGCAGGCTGCTATGCCGCAGAGTTCAATACGATAGCCGTCGACGACGGCATTGCGATGGGACACGACGGCATGCTCTATTCGCTTCCCTCGCGCGATATCATTGCCGACTCGGTAGAATACATGGTGAATGCCCACAAGGCCGACGCGATGATTTGCATATCCAACTGCGACAAGGTGACGCCGGGCATGCTCATGGCTTCGATGCGCTTGAACATTCCGACCGTGTTCTGCTCGGGAGGACCGATGGAGGCGGGAAGATGGCGCGGCGAGAATGCCGACCTTGTCACGGCCATGGTCAAAGGTGCCGATGCTTCTGTCAGCGACGAGGAGATGGCAGAGATTGAAAGCCGTGCCTGTCCGGGCTGCGGTAGCTGTTCGGGCATGTTCACGGCCAACTCGATGAACTCGCTCGCCGAAGCCATCGGCCTTGCACTGCCGGGCAACGGAACGATATTGGCTACCCATAAGAACCGCATTCAGCTGTTCAAAGATGCGGCCCGACAAATCGTCAGGAATGCCCGTGCCTATTATGAAGACGGAGACGAGAGCGTGCTCCCACGAAGCATTGCCACGCGCGAGGCCTTCCTCAATGCCATGACCTTGGACATTGCCATGGGCGGAAGCACGAACACGGTGCTCCACTTGTTGGCCATAGCACAGGAAGCAGGGGTTGATTTCAAGATGAGCGACATCGACCGATTGAGTCGGCGTGTGCCGTGCCTCTGTATGCTTGCGCCCAATACGCAGAAATATAGCGTGCAGGAATGCAACCGTGCGGGTGGGATACTCGGCATCATGGACGAGCTGGACAAAGGCGGATTGATTGAAGGCAAGACGAAACGTGTGGACGGGCTGACGCTTGCCGAAGCGATGGAGAAATACAGGATAACGGTTGACCATCCCGATGCCGAGGCCGACCGTATTTATCACAGTGCGCCCGGCCGCCGCTTCTCCACGCAGATGGGGAGCCAAGACGCGCAGTGGGAGCAGCTCGACACCGACCGCGAGAAAGGTTGCATCAGAAGCCTTGAACATGCTTATACAAAAGACGGCGGGCTTGGTGTGCTCTTCGGAAACATCGCACAAGACGGCTGCGTGGTCAAGACGGCCGGCGTAGATCCGTCGTTGTGGAAGTTTTGCGGTCCGGCCGTGGTGTTCGACAGTCAGGAAGCGGCCTGCGAGGGCATCTTGAACGGCAGCGTAAAAAAGGGCGATTGCGTCGTCATTACACACGAAGGTCCGAAAGGTGGGCCGGGCATGCAGGAGATGCTTTATCCCACGTCGTATATAAAAAGCATGCACATGGGCAAGGAGTGCGCTCTGATTACCGACGGACGCTTTTCGGGCGGAACGTCGGGGCTGAGCATCGGGCACATCTCTCCCGAAGCTGCCGCGGGCGGCAATATCGGGAAGATAAAAGACGGTGACATCATCGAGATAGACATTCCGAACCGCAGCATCAACGTGAGGCTCTCTGACGAGGAACTTGCCGCCCGAACGCCGCGGCCTTTGGAGCGCAAGCGTGTGGTGAGCAAGGCCCTGCGTGCCTATGCACAGCATGTCAGTTCGGCAGACAAGGGGGGCGTGAGACTGATAGATTGATGCCCTGCTGCAGGGTGCAATCCTACCCAGCGGTGAAGTGCGACCGTACCCAGCTGCTGGGTATGACGCTACCCAGCAGCTGGGTGCAACCCGACCCAGCAGTAGGGTACACCGCTATCCAGCAGTTGGGTATGGCGGCACCCTGCGAATAGGTATAAAATAAGGTGTAACAGGGGTAAGACTCTATATATTTAATGTACGCGAAAGAATGAGCAAAGAAGTTATTACAGGTTCAGAAGCATTGATGCGCGCACTGCATAACGAGGGGGTGAAGACCATCTTCGGTTATCCGGGCGGTGCCATCATGCCGGTGTTTGATGCACTCTACGACTACACAAGGGGAGAGACGAAATGGTTCGACCACGTTCTGGTGCGCCATGAGCAGGCGGCAGCCCATGCGGCCGAGGGCTATGCACGAGTCAGTGGCGAAGTCGGTGTGTGTCTTGTAACCAGCGGCCCCGGTGCCACGAACACATTGACGGGCGTGGCAGATGCCATGATGGACTCAACGCCCATCGTTGTGATTGCCGGGCAGGTGAGCATCGGTGCACTGGGCTCTGATGCCTTTCAGGAAGTAGACCTTGTGGGTGTGGCACAGCCCATCACCAAGTGGGCCTATCAGATACGTCGCCCGGAGGATATAGCGTGGGCCGTCAGTCAGGCCTTCTATATTGCACGCTCGGGACGTCCCGGCCCCGTGGTGCTCGACCTTCCGAAGAATTCGCAGACGCATACGTGCGAATGGGAAGAGGCGAAGGTCAGCTATGTGAGGTCTTATAATCCTTATCCGAAGTTGGATGATAAGGCGATAGAACAGGCTGCCAAACTCATCAACGAGGCCGAGCGACCGTTTGCACTGGTGGGGCAGGGCGTAGAGCTGGGCAATGCACACAGCGAATTGCTCGAGTTCCTTGAGAAGGCCGATATCCCTGCCGGACGCACGTTGCTCGGTTTGTCTGCCCTTGTCTCAGACCATCCCTTGAACATGGGTATGCTCGGCATGCACGGAAGCTATGCCGCGAACATGAAGACGCAGGAGTGCGACGTGCTCATCGCTATCGGCATGCGTTTCAGCGACCGCGTGACCGGGCTTCCTTCTACGTATGCCAAGCAGGCCAAGATTGTTCATTTGGACATCGATGCCTCTGAGATAGACAAGAACATCAAGACGGATGTGGCCGTGTTGGGCGACTGCAAACAGAGCCTGCCCGCCATTACAAGGCTGTTGCGGAAGAATAATCATAAGTCTTGGATTGCTTCTTTCAAGCAATATGCCGATATGGAAGACGAGCGGGTCATTCAAAAAGATATCCATCCTGCAGACGGACCGTTGTTGATGGGCGAAGTGACGAATGTTGTTGCCGAAGTGACAAAAGGAAATGCCGTGTTGGTGAACGATGTAGGGCAGAACCAGATGATATCGAGTCGCTATTTCAAGTTCAATAAGAAGCGTTCTATTGTCACCAGTGGTGGCTTCGGGACGATGGGGTTCGGTTTGCCTGCCGCTATCGGTTCATGCTTCGGTGCACCCGACCGCACGGTCTGTTGCTTCTTCGGTGATGGCGGCTTCCAGATGAGTATTCAGGAGCTGGGAACGATAATGGAGCAGCAGACTCCCGTAAAAATGATATTGCTGAATAACAATTATCTCGGCAACGTGCGTCAGTGGCAGGACTTGATGTTCAAAGGTCGCCATTCTTTCACGGACATGCTGAACCCCTGTTATGGGGATATTGCCAAGGGGTATGGCATTCCTTACGATAGGGTCACCGACCGGAACGACTTGCGGGCAAAGATAGAAAAGATGATTTCAACCGAAGGACCTTATCTTTTGGAGTGCGCCATCAAGCCGGATGAGGATATCGTACCGATGACCATGCCGGGCAAGAGCGTTGATGAAATGCTGTTGGAGCTGGACTATTGAGAGAGCGGTTCCCCGATTTATGAAATCTTATTGGTAAATAGAAATGAATCAAGAAAAGAAATTATATACGTTGCTGGTCTATTCAGAGAATATCGCCGGAATACTTAATCAGATTTCAGCCGTGTTTACGCGTCGTCAGGTCAACATTGAAAGCATGAACGTTTCGGCCAGTAACATCAATAACATCCATAAGTATACGATTACGGCTTGGAGCAATGAAGAGCAAATCGTTAAGATTACAAAGGCCATAGAAAAGAAGATAGACGTGGTCAAAGCAGATTATTATACCGACGAACAGCTTTTCATTCACGAGGTCGCATTGTTCAAGATTTCCACTCCGATATTATTGGAGACGCCGGAAGTGTCGCGTACTATACGTAAACACGATGCACGAATGATGGAGGTGAATCCCACTTATAGTACAGTTCTTTTGGCCGGACTGACAGAGGACATTGTTGATTTGTTCAATTGCTTGAATGAATTCGATTGCATCTTACAGTACACGCGCAGTGGACGCATCGCCGTGACACGTAGTCTTGAGGAACCAATATCCGACATTTTGCACCAACAAGAGGAAGAAGGAAATGGAGATGCTGAGTAAGGTAGGAAGCTATGCGTTCTTGGCCGAGCCGTTTCATTGCGACTTCTCACATCGTCTTTTTCTTGGTCATTTAGGGAATCACATGCTGAATGCAGCTGATTTCCATTCGAATGACCGTGGCTATGGCATGAGCTATCTCAATCCGCTTCATAAAACATGGGTGTTGTCACGTTTGGCCATAGAGATGAACGAGATGCCGCAGGCCTATGAGCGATTTACGATTGACACATGGGTGGACAGTGTGATGCGTTTCTTCACCAGTCGAAACTTCCGTGTGTCGGTAGGAGACACGGTTTGTGGATATGGCAAAAGTATTTGGGCAATGATTGATACCGATTCTCGGCAGCCCGTGGATATCCTTGCCGTGCGTGACGGGCTTATCAAGCAATATATAGAGACTGAAGCAGCATGCCCGATAGACAAGAGCTCTCGGGTGAAGATGGGAGAAGCAGCACGGCAAATAGGTTCAATCGCCACGAACTATAGCGATGTTGATATGAACGGTCACGTCAACAGCGTGAAATATATTGAGCATGTGCTTGATTTGTGGCCGCTCGACTGGTATCGCAGGCACCGTGTGAAGCGTTTCGAAATAGCCTATGTGGCCGAAAGCCATTGCGGTGATGTCTTGAACTTCTATCGTGAAGAGATTGCCGAGAATGAGTATGGCATCAAAATAACCAAATCGAATGGAGATGCGCCCGAAGAGATAGAAGTTGTTAGATGCAAGGTTGATTTTGAAGAATATTGAAATTTAATTTGGTTTATTCGTGTTAATATGTTACCTTTGCATCGAATAAAATAATAAATCCCCGGCCGAGGCTTTGGAGAAGTCTTGGAATGGATCTGCCAAACACGTTCTTTGAATAAGACAAGCATGGTTCATAGGGATAACATTAACCCGCGTTTCCTCAAAGCAGGACGCACATTCTGATTTTTTATGGCAGAACTGAATTTTGGTGGCGTTGTAGAAACTGTTGTCACCAGTAAGGAATTCTCTTTGGAGAAAGCCCTTGAAGTGTTGAAAAACGAAACGATTGCCGTCATCGGCTATGGTATCCAAGGCCCCGGACAGGCTTGCAACCTGCGTGATAATGGCTTTAACGTCATTGTAGGGCAGCGTGAAGGCCGAACCTACGACAAGGCGAAAGAAGACGGTTGGGTTCCGGGTAAGACGTTATTCTCCATAGAGGAGGCCGTTCAAAAGGGAACAATCATCTGTATGTTGCTCTCAGATGCAGGGCAAATTGCTGTATGGCCGAAGATAAAGCAATACCTCACGTCGGGCAAAACCTTATATTATTCGCACGGATTTGCCATCAATTGGCAGGACCGTACGGGCGTTGTGCCTCCGAAAGACATTGATGTAATCATGGTTGCGCCAAAAGGTTCCGGCACATCATTGCGTACGATGTTCTGCGAGGGCCGTGGATTGAACTGCTCTTATGCCGTTTATCAAGATGCTTCGGGCAAAGCTGAGGAGAAGACGATAGCCTTCGGCATCGGCATCGGTGCGGGTTATCTGTTCAAGACCACTTTCCAACGCGAGGCCACATCTGACCTTACGGGCGAACGCGGCTCATTGATGGGCGCCATCGAGGGTCTGTTCGAAGCACAATACGATGTGCTCCGTGAGCACGGCCATTCTCCTTCCGAGGCATTCAATGAGACGGTCGAGGAACTCACGCAGAGCCTGATGCCTTTGTTCGGCGAAAAAGGAATGGATTGGATGTATGCCAACTGCTCGACTACGGCACAACGTGGTGCACTTGACTGGGCACCGCGTTTCCGCGAGGCCATCAAGCCCGTCATGGAGTGGCTTTACCTAAGTGTGAAGACCGGTAATGAGGCGCAAATTGCTATTGACAGGAACTCACAGCCCGATTATCGTGAGAAGTTGAACGCAGAACTCGAGGCAATGCGCAATAAGGAAATGTGGAAGGCCGGCGTTACGGTGCGTACGCTCCGGCCGGAAAACAACTGATTATTCTCGCATACATAATTGTATATATAGGGAGAGGACACATCACATTCACTTTGATGATGTGTCCTCTTTTCTTTTTTAAACGTTTACTCTTTTCCTATCGGATTACCATAAAAATCATTCCGTATTTTAATTTCAGCCATATTGTGGGCTAAAATCAGCCACTTTACCACGCAATATGGCTGAGATTGCACGGTAATATGGCTGAGATGACAAAGTGACCGGAAGGACAGAAGAATTTATCACCTGCTAACCACAGATGTTCCGATAAGGACAATATTGGCATTGCTTTGTATTTCGCGTCGGGGAGAACGGAACGTCGGGATTGAAAATCTCTTCTATGAGTTGCTTCAGATGGTCGGTGAATTCTTCCCGATAGTCGGCAACGTCCATGATGGGCTGCTTGTCGAGTAGCAATGTCGGGTTGTAATCATTCCCAGCAGTGTGCTGGATAAAGAGCAAGGCCGGACTGACGGGGAGAGAAGACGGATTGAGCGAGTGGCTGTCGCGCAGTATGAGCGCATAGAGAATGGCTTGCAGGTAATAATCGGTGTGGTTTTCGATTTTCTCCGGATTAAAAATGTCGTCTATGCTTTTTACTTTCATGTCGGCGTTGCTGCCGGTTTTGTAATCGACGACACGGATGCGCGCGCGGCCTTCAGTCTCTACCTTGTCGATACGGTCGATGTTCCCAAACAGATATATTTGCTTTGCCCCGCAGGAAGTATCGATGTGAAAGGCTTTTTCTACGGGCTCTTCCAATCCGAGTATGGCAAACGGGGTGAGTTTGCAGTCTATCCGTAACAGTTTTCTAAGATAATCGATGATGACTTGCCGGTTGATGAGCTGCAATCCGTTGTATGTGACGTTCTTGTCGGCCTCGACCTCGAAAAGTTTCTCTTTGAATGCCTTGTCGACGAGCCTTTCCAACAAGGATTTGTCTTTCAATGCGGCTTCAATGTCGTCTGCATGAATGATTCCGCCGTGGTTTTTATCGGTATAAAACAGTTCCGCGGCCCGGTGAAAGATGTTGCCGAATATGCGGTTGTCGATTTCTTCGCTTTCGTTATCGGGCTCTTTTATCCCGGCAATGTAGCGATAGTAGAATCTCAACCGGCAGCGCAGATAGGCACTTAAGGCTGTCGGCGAAATCCGATGAAGGGCGTTGACGACGTTCATCACTTCCTCGTTCTTTGCAACGGCCAGTTTCCGACTGCGCATCGGCGTTTGTTGGGCATTAAGGTTCTTGAAATGAATCTCCTGCGGGCCCTCGACCATCAGCTGGAGCATGAAACGACTCATCTCGCCCGTGCTGGTTCGGCTGGTAGCCTTGTTGTATGACAAAGTAATGTCGGTTGCCCGTTGCAGCAGGCTGTGGAAATAATATGCGTATATGGCGACCTTGTTGTCAATGGTCGTCAGTCCGAAAGCCTTTCTGATGGCATAAGGAATGAAGGAAGTGTCGTTGACTCCCTTGGGCATGTTTCCTTCGTTGCACGAGAGGACAAGTATGTGGTCGAAATCGAGGTTTCGGGTCTCCAATACGCCCATGATTTGCAGCCCAGCGACAGGTTCTCCGTGGAAAGGGACCGAAGTCGACGCGATGAGCTGGTTGATGAGCTTGTTGTAGATGTTGAGATCGGCTTCGAGATCTCCCGACACAATCAGCGTTTCTAAACGATTGAAGAGGGTATACATTCGAAAGATGGCTTCCTGCACGAACGGGTCTTCTCCCGATGCAGACGCATAACCGTGGCCGATTTCCTGCAGCAGGCCGACAAGCCATGTGTTCATTGATGCTACATCCCCGTATGCTTTTCCAAACACCATATTGGTATCTTGAACGTATTGCATGTAGGGATGGCGCAAGAGCATTGTCTTCCACTTTTTGCTGAATGTGTTTCTGCTTGTGTTGAACCCTATTGTCTGGAGGTTGATGAGCATTTTGACAAACGATGTGACAGGAGAATACTGCAGTGGGTAGCCCGTGGTGATATTCACATGCTTAACCTCGGAAGGAATACAATGGACGACGGTTGGCAGTAGACGCTCGTCGGCCATGATGATGGCTGTGCGTCGTCCGTCCTCGATACGTTTCTTGTCTTTCAGCCATGTACTGATAAACCGGGTCTGAATGTTTTCCGTCATGGCACTCAAATAAGTAATGTCTTTGGGCTTATCGAAATTATGATATATATCCTTGTCAGAAGCATCGAGTTCGTTGGGGAATTGTTGCAGGTATTGCCGGATATAGGTTCCGGCCTCATGGTTTATACCGTTATGTTCACGCATGTAATAATCATCGAAGTCCCAATAGAAGTGTGCCTTCCCCAATGCTTTAAGTCGTTCACAGAGCTTCTGTTCCACGGCCTGCATCATGTTGAAACCTACGAAAATATAGTCGTCGTATCTGAAGTCTATCTGCTTCTTCTCAACGACTTCTCTGTAAAGGGCACCTTCGTAGGTAAGTCCCTGTCGATATAAGCATTCTTTGAATTGTGTATATATCTCTTCGAAATTACTCCAAAGGTTGATAAATCTCTCTTTGAGCTTGGATTCCATGTCATCAGAGAAATTATCAAAGAACTTCTTCAGCAATTCTTTTTGTTCATCTGTCAGATAGGATACATCATCAAGCTCGTGCATGTTCTTCAGATTGACAAAAATCTGATGCGCATCTCCCATGTTTTTGTCAATATCATCAAAGTCTGTCAGTAACACCTGTCCCCAACCATAGAATCTATCAAGCGTTTCATCACTTCCGGTACATGAATTGAAGACTTTATGTAGGTCGCAAATGAGTTTGATTGGGTCGGCAACCATTCTTTCGGAGTATTCACGAAACAGGTCGCTGATAGTTATATAGGCAGGACTCCATAGCGGTTGGCCAGCATGACGTGCCAACTCTTCGTTTAAGAATAACGAGGCACGCTTGTTGGGGAAGACGACTGCGGTGCGTGAAAGGTTCGTGTCATGTTTCCTTAGTATGTCCTCTGCCACATATTGTAGAAACGTCTTGTTCATAGTTTAATGATTTTATTGGGAAACAGATACCAAATATAGCCGGAGATATTGCTATATCCTATGTCTTTTAACAGTGCCATGTATTCTGCAACCTGGATTTTATGTTCCGCTTGTGGTTTCCCAAATTTATAGTCGACCACAATCATTTCATTACCATCGGTCATGACACGGTCTGGGCGTCGTACTTCAACCTTGTCGGTAAGTGGGTTGAGTTTCAAAATACTGCATTCGTTGAATAATGTCCAATGATTAGAGAACCAAGTGGACACTCTGGGATCATTAAGACGGTCGGTGATGGTTTTTCTTAACTTTTCTTGTGTGATGACTTTATTGTATAAAACACCCTCCTCTTCAAGTTCTTTTAATGCAATATCCATATCATCAGTAGTCTTGATGGTCGAGAAAATCTTATGCATGATATTGCCTAATTGAATATAGCTTTTCTCTTTCAATTCGTCTTCGGCTTCCTCACCGATACGAATGAAGTCTTTACTTTTATTACTCTGCCTGAATTGCAGCTTACTTTCATAGTTTTCAATAATGATATCTATGTCTGTTGCAGACCGATTGAATATATTTTCTGAAGCATTATTTTGTTTTTTTGGTGAAGCCGACACGCCGCTTCCATATGAGAAACATATAGGTTCTTCGTTATTGTTTGGAGCAAAGAACTGTGCTTGCAAGGTTGTGGCGATATCTTGCAGGCAGTTTTCTATGATCCAAGAACGTCCGCTACCATTGTCTCCCTTCTTTCCATATATATAAAGCCCCTTTCCTGCCCGCGTAAAAGCAACATAAAGCAAGTTAAGATTGTCGACCACGTTTTGGAAATGTTCGTAGATATAATCCTGTTCGTAGATGGAGTTCGTCATTTTTTTCTTGCTGAAATCTATAGGGACTATCGGCAAAGCATTGAATGGAGCCTCCTGAGGCTTGCACCATATTATATTATTCTTCTCAAGTTGCCAATCACAAAAAGGTATGATGACATGGTCGAATTCAAGTCCCTTGCTCTTGTGGATTGTAACAAGGTTGATGCCCTCATTGTTGCTGCTTTGAATGGAACAACTGTGAAGACTATCGGCCCATTGTTCCAAGAAGCTATGTAAATCGGGTATGCCATCCTGCATGAATTCATTGAGTTTATCATAGAATGTGCAGATATAAGCAGTCTGCCCGGAGAGAGACTGTAGATTGAAAATTTTATAAAGTGCTTCCGCCATGTCAATGAGAGATAAACTCAACAGATATGTTCTTTTATTGAGGAAATCCTTGGGGAGAGCGTCTTCCATGGCTTTTCCTTTTAACAGGATTTCGCTGTCTGTCACTTGGACATCGGCATTGGACTTAGCATATAGTTTGACAAGAGTTGCTGTTGTTATAGTATCATTCGGATTATCCAGTATCATCATACCGCAGATAATCATATTTACGGCTTGAGACGCATCAAGGTGGAATGCTTCTTCGGACACAAGATGTATATTTGGTTTGTATTGCAGGAAGTAGTCGCCCACTTCTTGGATTATAGAATTTGTTCTGACAAGTATGGCTATATCTCTTTCTTTGACACCGGCATCAATAAGTTCTTGAACTTTGTCTGTCATGAGACGCAGCGTTTCTTGATTATATTCTTTGTTATTTGTGAGTAGCTTGATCTCAACAGTTCCCACATCATCTTTTCCTTGTGGAATATCCTGTGTAACATCTTGGTAAGCCTTTTTTAATTGTTCTGCATTTTCTTCCGTCAATTCCTTTAGTTGTAGGTATTCCTGATGTGAAGCTTTCTCAAAAAAAACATTGTTAAAGGTGATGATTCTTTTCTCAGATCTGCGATTGGTTTTCAGAGGTATAATGTGTATTTCCTGTGTATTGAACTCGTGTTCAATATCGTTGAGCAGTCTCCAATCTCCCGATCGCCAACGATAAATGCTTTGTTTCACATCACCAACTATAAGGTTGCTGTTGTCATGGCTCATGGTCTCACGCAATAACACTCTAAAATTCTCCCACTGTATGGTACTTGTGTCTTGAAACTCATCAACCATGATATTCTTCAACTGAGTTCCGATCTTCTCAAAGATAAAAGGAGAATCATCTTCAGCAATCATCGAACGCAACAGCGTTTGGGTATCACTTAGCATAAAGCGGTTTAACTCGCGGTTTAGTTCTTCCACCTTATCTCCGATACTATCAAGTAATCTTAATTGATTGAGATGTCGGAGAGTTAGTTCTGCACTTTTGTAAAGCCGAGTCTGTTGTTTCCTTTTCTTTTCTGCTTTTACAAGCATTGGCATCAATTGACTGCAGACAAGATCATAGATGGGATCGCCCGCATAAGCTCTCTTTTTGATAACCCACTTTGTCGGGTCTGAGGAAGCAACTTCTGCAGTTTTATTATAAACCTTTTCATCATCAATGAAATCTCCAGACTGTAACTTTAGAAAATAACCACAAACGCCACGACTTCCATTTGAGAAATCGCTGATAGAGAAGCCGTTCAGTTCTATCATGGTGAAGAAATCAGTCCCACATTTCCTAATTTGCTTGTCAGCTTCTGCTCGAATTGTTCTTAAACGACTTGTATAGTGCTTAAAAAAATCCTTTTCTTCAAACACTTCCTTTATTTTCTGTCGGTTCCTCTTATAGTATTCTTTGAATATATTCATGCCAAAATGCTTGATCTGTGCAATGACATTCCATGATTTGTCATCGTCCATATTCTCATGAATGTACTCAAGAATCCATGAGAGTAGGAGAGAGGAATCATTCAAATCTTCAATGAGCTGATCAACAGCCTGCTGTTCTACTTGTGTATCATTAAGTTCTATACGCAGGTTGGCTGTTAGTTCAAGTTCACGTGCTAAGTTTCTTAAAACCGTCTGGAAGAAAGCATCAATAGTCTCTACACGAAAATAGCTATAGTTGTGGACGAGTTCACTGAGCGCATATTTTGCATTATTGATGATGACATTCTTATCTAAAGATGTAAGCAACCTTATGTTATCCAAATAAGGTTTACTTTCTTTCAGGCCTCTTGATATTCCATATAATTGGGTTAGTATGCGCATCTTCATCTCTTCTGTAGCCTTGTTTGTAAAGGTTACAGCCAATGTGTTCCGATAAGCATGCGGATTTTCAATCAGAAGCCGGATATATTGTACTGCAAGTGTAAAGGTCTTTCCAGAACCTGCACTTGCCCTGTATACAGTCAAATTATGCATTACCAATGTCTAAAAAGTTCAAAACCGAATTTACAACCGAATTCCTTGATTTCTCCACTGTCATTGCTTAGAAACAACCCCATTGAAAACAAACGTGTGGTAAATCCATAGCCTAATTCTATATATGGGTGACAGTTTTTTGAGGCAAGAATACTAGCATATAGTCTTTCCATTTCGATAAAGTGTCCCGCCCATGGCAGATGTGAGACTGCCAACAAAGGGCTTTCGTATGTTATATTTCCCCGCATGTACCAGCGTGATTCATTATATTTATCTGAATTCAGTAATTCGAATTCTCCACTCCAATCATCGTTCCAACCTCCGGGGACATGGTTCTCGCGAAAGTTACTGTAGTCTAAGAAGAAAGTGTGTCCGTCTTGTAAGGTGTAACAACCCACTCCCATACGCATCTGTAGAGTTTTAAGTTGTTGCAACTTGAGTTTCCACTGTGCATCAAGTTCCCAACGTTCATAGTCAATGTCTCCTTTCAAAAAATGTTTAATGCCTCGTTCGTAATCTAATACAACATAAGGTCCATACCATCCCGTGGGTCTCCATTGTAATTCAAAAAGAGGAGCCACAGAAATATATTGAAGAGGCATTCTTGCTTTCTTATACACTTCCGGTTCTACAGCTTTTCTCCGGTGAAAAATTAATCCGGCTTGAATTCCCCAATGGGCATTTATGTCATAGTTGTTTAATATTTTGGCATAACTGTCTTTGAAATAATAAATGCGTGGATATTGGTTGATAACAGAATCACCGACTTCCTTTCGGGCATAATTTGCAGCATTACCGTTTGAAATCCAATTCCCATTACCTATCTCCAATTGTATATAACCATTACGATTCTTATTGTACCAAAACATTGTAGGCACAGAAATATGAGGTTGCTTTTGTTTGAAAGAATAACCCGCCTTCAGTCGTGTCGTAAGTATAATGTTCGGGCTGAACATATAATTGAGACGGACATCAAACTTATAGGTGAAGCCTCGTTTATA
Organism: Segatella maculosa DSM 19339 = JCM 15638; assembly: GCF_000382385.1. Taxonomy (GTDB): domain Bacteria; phylum Bacteroidota; class Bacteroidia; order Bacteroidales; family Bacteroidaceae; genus Prevotella; species Prevotella maculosa. The sequence continues at coordinate 246,103 of NZ_KB908321.1, forward strand.
GTCATAGCCCATGTATAGAGGATTCAAAATAGGATTGATGCGTAAATAGCCTTCATTATTCTTTCCGAAATCACTTTTAATTCTGTTGACGACATTATTTCCCACAATGTCCCATAGGATATGTTTCCAGAGATGCTTCTTTTCAGATAGAGTTCGGCCAACAGAATCCTTATGCTCCTTGCTCCTTTGTTCTGTGGCATATAGTTCTTTTTCCCGATTCGTCAATGGAATAGGACGGACAAGTTCCATATAGTTACTGTTATTCTTGAGCACACTATCCGGTATCACTTCCGGTAGATTATATATTGAGCGATAACTCCCCTCTGTGATATTTCCCAGAAAATTGAATTTGCAATTGAGCTTTATGTCTGAAGGCAATAAAGACTTCGTACCGGTAGTTCCCATAAGTAATCCTAAGGAAAACGTTACCATGTCATATTCACCATCTAAGGTCATACTGATAATTCGACCATCGCTATAATTGACCAAAGCTTGCCCACGTACTAATTGTGTGTTATCGACTTTTGGACGAAAATTGATACGTGCAGTACCGTTGAGAAGGAATGTCACTTGATAATGATAGTATTGCTGATTGGCAACATGAAAAGGGGAAAGTATATTATCTTTGAAGATAGTCGGGGCATAGATGTCCGGGGTTAGGTACTTCGACACCGTAGTGAGACTTTCTCTATGTGAAGGAATTGTAGAAAGTCCGATAAGGCGTTGTACTTCAGATTGGTTTTTATTTGATATTTTGATTTGTTCATAGTTCTCACCTAAGTAATGACGCTTTCCTCCATGCGCAACAGCCCACATGGTGGGCACGGCTAAAAGAGTTATATTGCGCTTACGGATATACAGGGAGTATTTGGTATAGGAATAAGTAGTTTCACACTTTATATCTCCACTATCAACTTTCGTGGAATAGGAGAAAACCCGCTGTAATAGTTCTTTGTCTGGCCTCGGAATATCTAAAGCCTCCGACTCGAAAGGAGTGTGCAGTAATAGAAAGGTTACTGCAAAACTTATCTGCAAAATATGAGATAAACGCGCATTCATCTTTTATTATATCAACCACAAAATTACAAAAAAGGTGCTAATTCGCCAAATTAATCCATCTTTTTAAGGAATTGAGGACAGACTCTTTATGATAAAAAGGTATATACCTTTTTCCGGAAAGATAGAATGATTGCTAAAAAGAGGAGTAAAAGTTTGCCAGCCCTTAAGCCTTTATGGATATGCAAAAGCACCTAAATCTGTGGCTCCGCTTCGCCTTTTTCCGTCGCGGTCGACGAGCGGCATACGGGCCGCGTTGCCCTTATTCCTTGCCGCCGACGGCTTGCTCAGGTGGAAATCATAATCCTGCCTGTCGCCATCCACCTTGACAAAGAGCTTCGTGCCCATGGAGACGGTGTCCGAAGGCTGCTCATACGTCACGTTCGTATAGTTCAGACTGTCGGCCGACTGCACCTTCGGCGTGCGCAACAGGCAATGGTCGAAATGATAGGCCAACGTGTTCTTTTCATCTTTAACGAACTCGATTTGCTCGCTTGCGTAACCGGTTACAAGGCTGTTCTCCACCTTTAATGACCGCAAAGGCTGGTTCGAAGCGATGCACAAGGCCGCACCCCGATTGCCGTCGAAAGGATAAAACTGCGCTATCGTACAGGCATTCACCGCCACAGCCCCGCCATCGACCGAGAGGCAGTTGCCCAGACTGTTCGTCAATTGGCAGTTGACGAGCGTGGCCTTACTGTTGACCAGCCGCACGCCGTCGCCCTGACAGTTGTGCACCGTGACCTGCTCGAGCCTCAGCTTTTCAACGTTCACGTCGCTGCTGTCGCACACGATACCGTCTTGACAGCCATGAACGTCGGCATACGCCAGCCTGTTCTGAAGGGAAGAACCATAGAAATGCAGGCCCTGCCACTGCCCGCTGACACGGTCGTAGGGCAGATAATCGAACATTCTGTCCAAGCGACTGCCACGCAACACCACTTCCTTGCCCGGTGCTCCGCCTATGACCAGCCGCCCGTGGACGTCTATTCCGGCAGCATGGTCGAAATAAAGCGTCGTACCGGCTTCGATGGTCAGCGTGGCCCCTTCGTGCACTTTGATTCCCCGCGAAACGACAATGGGGCGCAAAGGACTGTCGAGCGTCGTGTCGCGCTTGATGTCCATGAAGTCGTAACGCGTCGCATTCCAACTCCATGCCCGCAGCTTTACACGTTGCTCCACGCCGCTCTCCAACGTGAAGACAAGGTCGTCGGTAAACTCCTGCGGGCCGTCTCCGACGTTTCGTCGGGCCGTAGCCTCTACAAACACGCGCAGGCTGTCGCCACGATAAAGCATCATATTGCTTGCTTGAAACCCGTTGTTCCCATTCAAAGGCCAGCCGTTCACATTGACCCTGAAGCCCGTCTGATTGCCACGTGCCAGTCGTATATTGGCGAAACGCAGCCCCGAACGGTTCGGGTTATACACCCAGAACTGATGCGTGGCCGAAGAAGTGTTTGAGAAAAGCGTATCAAGGCTGACCGTCTCCGCCGAGAACGCCAGTCGGTCTGCCCGCGATGTCGAGAAAGTCTCATCGTCATTGCAGGACGACAGGGAAAGCAATGCGGCCCACAGAATGCCGCTCCATATAAATCGTTTCATCATTGCTATAACGCAATTCGTCTGTTTTTATTTCCCACAAACCCCGACTTGGTTTTTGACGGAAGTATGAGTCGTGGACTACGGAAGTATAAGTCGTGCCCCACGGAAGTATGAGTCGTAGTTGACGAAAGTATATATTGTGCCCCACAATAGTATATATTGTACCCCACGAAAGTATATATTGTCAAATCGTGCTGTCGGCAGGCATGTCCCGTCCGTCAGTAACTTTCGTCCACGCTTGGGAAAGAACAGTCTTTCACGGTGCGGATATATTCCTGAACGCCGTCGGTCATGCACCGGTTCACGTCGGCAAAATGGCGCAGGAACTTCGGCTTGAAGTCCCGTGTCATGCCCAAGGCGTCGGCATAGACAAGGATTTGCCCGTCGGTCTCGTGGCCGGCGCCGATGCCGATAGTGGCACAGCTCACCGCCTTCGTCACCTCGGCAGCCACCTTGGCAGGCACCTTCTCCAGCGTGATGGCGAAGCAGCCGGCTTCATCAAGTGCGCGTGCGTCGGCCAAGAGTCTCTCGGCCTCGGCTGCTTCCTTGGCGCGAAGGCCGTAGCCCCCGAACTTATGCACGCTCTGCGGCGTAAGTCCTAAGTGGCCCATCACGGGAATGCCTGCTTCGATGATGCCTCGCACGGTATCCATGATTTCGATGCCGCCTTCCATTTTCAAGGCATCGACACCCGTCTCTTTCATTATCCGGATGGCATTCCTGACGCCTTCCGAACGGCTCACCTGATAGCTGCCGAACGGCATGTCGCACACCACAAGACAATGCTCGCAGGCACGGGCTACGGCTGCGGCGTGATAAATCATCTGGTCTATACTGATGGGCAGGGTGTCTTTGTTGCCGGCCATCACATTGGAGGCCGAGTCGCCGACCAAGATGCCGTCAATGCCGGCGGCATCGATAATCCCAGCCGTCGTGTAGTCATAGGCCGTGAGCATCGTGATCTTCTCACCCGCCTGCTTCATCTCCGTGAATGTTCTTGATGTGATTTTCTTCTTGTCAGTAGCTAAATATCCCATGTTGTTTCGTCTTTCAGCGTTATGTTATCGGGCAAACTCGGCTGCCAGCCAATCGTAGCCCTTGCCGATGTAGTCGGGAATAACCACGTCGGCGTAGGGTCTGATGGCTTCGGCAGGATTGGTCGTAGCCAGCCCCACGGTGAATTCTCCGGCACTGCGGACCGACTTCAAGCCGTTGAAACTGTCTTCAAAGCCTACGCACAGCGACGGGGAAAGGTTGAAGCACTCGGCGCCCTTCAGGTAGGGAGCCGGGGCGGGTTTGCTTGCCGTGAAGTCTTCGCTGGTCAACACACGGTCAAACATATGCTTGAATTCCGGGCGTTTGGCGTAGACCCGCTCCATCTTGACAACATTGCTGCTCGTCACGACGGCCGTCTTGACGCCGTGGAGGCGTAAATCAGCAACGAAGTCCACGAGGCCGTCCACATAGTCAAAGCGCATGTCGGCCTCGAATTGATTGAGTCTCTCGGTAATCTTTACCTGCTCTTCTTTCACGTCGGCAAAGTATTTCTCATAGATTTCAACGAGTGTCTGCCCCTTGATTTCGTTCTCCAATCCCGGCATATCGGGGTGATACAGCCGGCATTGTGTTCGCCAGAACTCCGTATATTGCGGTTCGGTGTTGAACACCACGCCGTCTAAGTCAAACAGTGCTGCTTTTACTTCTTTTCTCATTTGTACAATCTTCTCCATATTATGGGATTTTGTGCGTCCTCGTGGTCTTCACCATGGGTTGTGAAGCCTTGGAAACGACCTGTTTGTTCTTCACGACAAAATCTTTCCAACCGTTATAATGTCGGGCACCGGTTTCCGGTCGGCCCATCTGCAGGAAGTGGCAATAAGCTGCTGCCAAGGCGTCTGTGGCATCCATGAAATCGGGCATATCCTTTTCATCTAAATGCAGCATGCGTTGCAACATGCCTGCCACTTGCTCCTTGGAGGCCTGTCCCTGACCGGTGATGGCCATCTTGATTTTCAGCGGCGCATACTCATGGATAGGCACGTCGTGGCGAATGGCCGCTGCAATGGCTACTCCTTGCGCACGCCCCAGCTTCAGCATGGATTGCACGTTCTTACCGAAGAACGGTGCCTCGATGGCCATTTCGTCGGGCAGATAAGACTCAATGATGCTCGTCACCCGCTCGGAGATATAGCCCAGCCGCAGATACGGGTCGGTCATCTTGCGCAGGTCGATGACACCCATGGCCTCCATCTTCGCCTTGTTTCCCACCACTCGAAGCAGGCCGTAGCCCATGACGTTCGTTCCCGGGTCGATGCCCAATATGATTTTCTCGGCTTTGTTCGTCGGCATGGCTTAGCGGTCAAGATAGGGATTGCCGGCAAGCTCGGCACCGATGGTGGTCTCGGGGCCGTGTCCGGGATAGATTCTCGTGGTGTCGGGCAGCTGGCAGACGATGCGAAGACTCTGTATCATCTGGAACATCGAACCGCCCGGCAAGTCGGTTCTTCCGATGGAACACCGGAAAAGCGTATCGCCCGAAAAGGCCACGTGCTCCTCTTCGTCATAAAAGAAAACACTGCCGGGCGAATGTCCCGGCGTCTCGATGATAGAGAACACATGCGAGCCGAAGGCTATCTTGTCCTTTCCCGTGAGATACTTCCCCACGGGCGGCATCTCGCGCCCCAGTTCCACGCCTGCTATCTGCTGCGCCTGCGCCTTGAGGTTCTGCATCAACGACGCATCGCTGCCATGCACTTCCACTTTCAAGCCATACGCATCGAACACCATGCCGTTGCCGAAGTTGTGGTCGATGTGCCCGTGCGTGGCCAAAAGATGCACGGGCTTCAAGCCCTCGGCACGTATATAATCCTTGATGGCCGCGTGCTCGGCTTCGAAGAACGCACCGCAGTCGATGATGACGCACTCACCGGTCTCGTCGCTGACAACATAGCAGTTCTCCTGCAGCATGTTGCACATAAAACGTTTGATATTCAACATAGTCAACCTATCGGGATATAAATCAGTTTCTTGTTTTCACGGAACCACGGCTCGTCGAAGAACATATCGAGCGGCATCTCCTCGGCGATGTTCCTGAACGGTTTGAGCTCTGCCTGCAAATCGCCGCCTTTGAGGCAGAGCAATCCGTTGGGCAGAGCGTTGCGCTGTTCCTTGCGGATGTTCTTGCGCACAATCTTCATCAAGTCGGGCATCGGCATCACGGCGCGACTCACCACGAAGTCGAACCTTCCCCGCTCTTCCTCGCCCCGACACTGCACGGCCTCCACGTTCTGCAGTCCTAAGGCCTCGGCCACAGCGTTCGTCACCCGGATCTTCTTGCCCGTGCCGTCAATCAACCGGAACTTGCACTGCGGGAACATAATAGCCAGCGGAATACCGGGAAAGCCGCCGCCCGTGCCGAAGTCGAGTATCTCCGTGCCGTCTTTGAAGCGAATTGCCTTTGCGATGGCAAGCGAATGCAGCACATGCCGCTCATAGAGGTTATCGATGTCTTTGCGCGAGATGACATTGATTTTGCTGTTCCAATCCCGATAGAGCGCGTCGAGCATTGCGAACTGTCCGCACTGCGAGGCCGTGAGCTCCGGAAAATATTTCGTGATGAGGTCCATCATTGTCTTTGTTTTGATTGTGCGTTGCAAAATTACGAATTTTCTGCGTAACTCCGTCTGCATGGCCGATAAATCTTCGAGCCGCCTCTCTCTTCAACAGTCCTCTGCCTTGATATAAGGAAGCCTTTCCACTTCCTATAAGGAATCCTCGACCTTTCCTTATAGGAATCCTCGACCTTTCCTTATATGAATACTCGAGGCTTCCTTATATCAAGGCAATGGTCTTCCTATTGGGAACACGATTGCCTTCCAAGTGAGAATACGATTGTCTTCCCAGTGGGAACACGATTGCCTTCCCAATGGGAATACGATTGTACTTCCATTGGGAGTACGATTGCACTTCCATTGGGAGTACGATTGCACCTCCATTGGGAGTACGATTGTACTTCCATTGGAGGTATGATTGTACTTCCATTGGAGGTATGATTGTACCTCCATTGAAACAACAAATAAAAGAAAAATGGATATACTTATAAAAACATATTGAGCGAGCGTTTCATGACAAACCGCTCGCTCAACCTGCGGAAAGGATAGGATTCGAACCTACGAACCGCTTTAGGCGGTTACACGCTTTCCAGGCGTGCCTCTTCAACCACTCGAGCACCTTTCCATTGCTTTTGCGGTGCAAAACTAATACTTTTATTTGGAAAAACGGCAACGAAAAGGCAAAAAAATACGACGCTGGGCATTTTAGCCCGCAAGAATAACCGTGATGTCATGGAAAATAAGTAACTTTGTGCGTCAACATCGCAAAAGTTTATCATGGACGGATATATAGAAGTCAAGGGAGCGCGTGTCAACAACCTCAAGAACATTTCGCTCAAAATACCCCGCAATCAATTCATCACCGTGACGGGCGTCTCGGGCTCGGGCAAGTCGTCGCTTGCCTTCGACACGCTCTACGCCGAGGGGCAACGCCGCTATGTGGAGAGTCTTTCGGCATATGCCCGCCAGTTCTTGGGGCGCATGAGTAAGCCCGAATGCGATTTCATCAACGGACTCCCACCGGCCATCGCCATCGAACAGAAGGTCATCGCACGCAATCCACGCTCAACCGTGGGCACCACCACTGAGATTTACGAATACATGCGTCTGCTCTATGCACGCATCGGGCGGACGTTCTCGCCCGTGAGCGGCGAGGAAGTGAAGCGCCACACGCCCGAAGATGTCGTCCGCTGCATCTGCGGCTATTCCAAAGGAACGAAATTCATGATTCTCTCTCCGCTCCATGTCATTGAAGGCAGAACGCTGGGAAAGCAGTTGGAGATGTACATGCAAGAAGGGTATTCGCGCTTCTACAGCCGAGGAGAGGTCATGCGCATCGAAGACCTGCTGAACAGAGAAGACATCGATACGCAAGACCCGTCGGAGCTTTATCTGATTATCGCCCGCATGAGTGTAGATGACACGAAAGACGCCATATCACGCATGACCGACTCGGCCGAAACCGCCTTCTATGAGGGTGATGGGCTGTTGAAACTGGTGTTCCTTCCCGGCAATATCAGCTACGAGTTCTCAACACGCTTCGAAGCCGACGGTATCAAGTTCACAGAACCCAACGACAACATGTTCTCATTCAACTCTCCGTTGGGAGCCTGTCCTACCTGCGAGGGCTTCGGGAATATAATCGGGATCGACGAGAAGCTGGTCATTCCCAACTCGACGCTTAGTGTCTACGAAGGCTGCGTACAGTGCTGGCACGGAGACAAGATGGGCGGCTGGCAGACCGAATTCATCCGGCGTGCAGCCGCTGACGACTTTCCTATCTTTGAACCTTATTACAAGCTTGAACGCAAGTATAAGGACATGCTTTGGCACGGCTTGCCTTGCGAAAAAGACCGCGATATACACGAAAAGGTCTGTATCGACGCTTTCTTTCAAATGGTGAAGGAAAACCAATACAAGATACAATATCGTGTGATGATGAGCCGCTACAGAGGAAAGACCGTGTGCCCCGACTGTCACGGAACGAAACTCAAGCAGGAGGCCACGTGGGTGAAAGTGGGCGGAAGAAGCATCACCGAACTTGTGGAGATGCCAATCGGTAAGTTGAAGACGTGGTTCGACGAACTTCGGCTCGACGAACACGAAGCAGAGATTGCCAAGCGGCTGCTCACGGAAATCAAGAACCGATTGAATTTCCTTGTCGAGGTCGGGCTGAGTTATCTGACACTCAACCGACAGTCCAGCACGCTCAGCGGCGGCGAAAGTCAGCGTATCAACCTCACTACGTCTTTGGGCTCGTCGCTTGTCGGTTCGTTATACATACTCGACGAGCCGAGCATCGGACTTCACAGCCGAGACACCGACCGGTTGATACGCGTGCTGAAAAACCTTCAGAAACTGGGCAACACCGTTATGGTCGTAGAACATGATGAAGAAATCATGCGAGCGTCTGATTATTTAATTGATATTGGTCCCGACGCAGGCGACCACGGAGGCGAGGTCGTCTTTCAGGGAAGTACAGACGTGCTGGAGCGCAGTGGCCGAGCATTGCTTGAGGAATATCCGCGCTCGCACACCATCAAATATCTGGCGCATCAAGAAACAATTGCCACACCAAAGTCGAGGCGCAAGTGGAACCGCGCGATCGAGCTACGAGGAGCGCGTATGAACAATCTTCGCGGTATCGATGTCAAAATCCCACTCAATGCGTTCACTTGCGTGACGGGCGTCTCAGGATCGGGCAAGTCGAGCCTCGTCAAAGGCATTCTCTATCCAGCCATCAAACGCCGCTTAGACGAAGTGGCCGACGCACCGGGCGAATACACTGCGCTCGAAGGAGATTGGCAGGAAATCAAGCACGCGGAGTTCGTAGACCAGAATCCCATCGGGAAGAGCACGCGCTCCAACCCGGCTACTTACGTGAAAGCCTATGAAAGCATCAGGCAACTCTTCGCCGAACAGCCTCTCGCCAAGCAGATGGGCTTCACGGCACAGTATTTTTCGTTCAACACCGAGGGCGGACGATGCGAGGAATGCAAGGGGGCCGGCGTCATCAACGTCGAGATGCAGTTCATGGCCGATTTGGTATTGGAGTGCGAGAGTTGCCATGGCCAGCGCTTCAAGCGCGATGTTCTGGAGGTGAGATTCCACGGAAAGAACATCAACGACGTGCTTTGCATGACGGTTTCGGAGGCCATAACATTCTTCGCCGCGCATCAACAGAAAACGATCGTCGCCCGACTCAAGCCGCTGGAAGACGTCGGCCTCGGCTACATCAAACTCGGGCAGAATTCGAGCACACTTTCCGGTGGCGAGAACCAACGCGTGAAGCTGGCCTTCTTCATCGGGCAAGAAAAGCAGGAACCGACGCTGTTTATCTTCGACGAGCCTACCACCGGGCTGCACTTCCACGATATCCAACGTTTGCTCGGAGCTTTCAATGCCCTCATTGAGCGCGGCCACACAATATTGGTCGTCGAACACAACACGGACGTCATTAAATGCGCCGACTATGTGATTGACCTTGGGCCCGACGGCGGCGACAAAGGCGGAAGCGTCGTTTTCGAGGGCACACCCGAAGCGCTCGCACAATGTAAGGAAAGTATCACGGCCCGCTTTCTGGCGGCGAAACTCTAAGCCAACATCAAAACAGAACTGAGCATACTCGTCCCCTGCTACAACTGCCGATGTGTAGCACTCGTCAAGGCGCTGGCCATGCAATGCGAAAACATTGAGGGCCTGCGCTACGAAATCATCGTCGCCGACGACGGAAGCACAGACACACACGCGCGCCTCACCAACAAAGAGATGCTCGAGCTCGCGAACGTCGTCTACCTGCAACGCCGTGAAAACGTCGGGCGCGCACGCATCAGGAACGTCCTTGCGCGCCGGGCGACGAGCGCGTGGCTGCTGTTTGTCGACAGCGACATGACCGTCTGCCGAGACGACTTCGTCCTGCGCTACGCCGAACTCGACGACGCCTATGAAGTGGCCTGCGGCGGCTATCTGCTCGGCGACGCGAAGGGCAACAACCTGCGATTCCTCTATGAAAAACAAGCCGCCGACAGCAACACGCTCGCCCGCCGCAATTTTCACCCCTATCACAACCTCCACACGGCCAATCTCCTGATGCGACGTGAAACGGCGTTCGCCCACCCCTTCGACGAGCGTTTCCGCCGTTACGGCTATGAGGACGTGCTCCTCGGGAAGCAACTCATGCAGGCCGGCACACGCATCATTCACATAGACAACCCCTTGCTCTTCGCAGATTTCGAGAGCAACACGCATTTCATGCAAAAAACCGAAGAGGCCCTGCAGACGCTCCATACATTCCGCGAAGAACTCCGGGGATTTTCGCGGCTGCTCGACGTGGCCGACAAAATCAGGCGCCTGCATCTGCAGCCACTCGTTGATTTCTATTGGAAACGAAGAAAGAAATCATGGCGCGCATGCCTGTGCGGCAATCAGCCGAAGCTGAAATGCTACAAATACTATAGATTGGGCTATTTCCTCTCACTTTTTTCATAAGAGAGGGAGAGCCTCCCCCGGCCCCTCCGAAGGAGGGGGGCGCGAACGAGCGGGAACCCACCCCGGCCCTCCCAAAGGGAGGGAGCCATAGCTTGCGGACAAATTTTCTCAAGTTTCTGCTCCCTCCCTTCGGGAGGGTTGGGGTGGGTTGTCAGTTTCTGCTCCCCTCCTTTGGAGGGGCCGGGGGAGGCTCCCAATTTCTGCTCCCTCCCTTTGGGAGGGCTTGGGTAAGTTTAATTTTTTTTGCAGCCAACAATAATTTCCGCGCGGAAATTGGAATTTCTAATCAGGAAACGGTAATTTCTACTCGGAAACTCGAGTTTCTGGACAACCAACGACAATTTTTGTAAAGAATTCTTGGTTTCTAAGCAGAAAACGCTGTATTGTGTCAAGAATTTTGGAATTCTAAGCAAAAAACAGAAAATTTTGTAAAGAATTCGCGAATTTTTTGCAGAAAATGGAAAATTTCGCTCAGAATTCCAAAATTCTTGACAAAAATTCTCATTTTCTGCTCAGAATTCCAAAATTCTTGGCAAAATACAGCGATTTCTGCTCGGAATTCACAAATTCTTGATAAAAATCGGAAAATTCTGCTCAGAATTTGCAAATTTTTGATGCCTTACAGCGATTTTTGATGAAAAACATGCGTTTCTGAACAGAAAATAGCTTCGTTCTGTCCTTCGAAAGGAGCGGAAAGTGAGCCGCACCTATAAAACTGTTAATTCGCGAGAAAGACGGACAAAACCTTTGGCTATTTCGCCTTTTCTTGATAATTTTGCAGGAAAACATCAAATACATGCTGAAATTTATTTCGTTCGGCAGTGGCAGTAGCGGTAATTGCTATTGTCTGTTCACCGAGACAGACGGAATCCTCATAGACGCCGGCTTGGGGCTCCGCACGCTGAAGAAACATTTCAAGGATTACGGCCTTCGGCTGGCCGATATCAACAGTTTACTGGTTACGCACGACCATGCCGACCATATTAAGTCGGCGGGAAGCCTGAGCCACGACTTCGACATCGACGTCTATGCAACGCGGAAGGTGCATGCGGGCATCGAACAGAATTACAGTGTAAAAACAAAGGTCGAGCCCCGGCACGTCAAGGTGATTGAGCAGGGAACGCCCTTTTTGCTCGGTTCGTTCGCCATCACACCCTTCAACGTGCCTCACGACAGCTCGGACAACGTGGGATATAAGGTGGTGTGCGGCGAGGTCGTCTTCGTACTCATGACGGACATCGGCCACGTCACGCAGGAGATAAGAAACTTCGTCGGCGAGGCAAATTATCTCGTGATTGAGGCCAACCACGACGAAGAAATGCTGGCCGGAGGTGCTTATCCGCAACATCTGAAGGAGCGAATACTCGGCCCCAACGGTCATCTGGCCAACGCGGCCTGCGGAAGGGTCATCGCCGAGTGTGCGACCCCTTCCTTGCGGAAAGTTTGGCTGTGCCACCTGAGCGAGGAGAATAATCATCCGGTTTTGGCCCAGAAAACAGTGGAGAATGTCCTTCGCGCGCATGGGATTGTCGCGGGCGTCGATTTTACGGTCGAAGTGCTCAAGCGAAAAGTGCCGACGGGCGTCTACGAGCTCGTCTGATGCGTCAGAAAGGCATTCCGACGGCAAAGTGGAAGGTGAAATCGCGCCCGAAGGCCGGATGAAGCAGCGCGTAGTGTTCATTCTGCGTGCGATAGGCAGGATTGATGGCCTTCATGCCCATGTCGAAGCGTAGAACGAAGTAATCGAAGTTCAGGCGCAGTCCGACGCCGTAAGCCACGGCAATCTGCTTGTAGAACGAGCCGAGTTTGAACTGTCCGCCCGGCTGCTCGGCATAGCTGCGCAGCGTCCAGATATTCCCGGCATCAACGAAGGCCGCTCCGTTCAACTTCCAGAAAAGATAAGTGCGATACTCGAGATTCAGGTCGAGCTTCATGTCTCCCGTTTGGTTAATGAAGTCGATGCGCCCGTTCGAGCCTCTGAAACTTCCGGGGCCGAGGCTGCGCACGCTCCAACCGCGCACGCTGTTGGCACCACCCGAGAAATATCGTTTTTCGAAGGGCAAGACGGTGCTGTTTCCGTAGGGCCACGCTATTCCGAGGCCTACGTGCATGGCCAGCGTGTTGCGGCTGTCGAAATTCAGCAAGCGCGTATAGTCGGCGTCGAACTTTGCGTATTGCGCATAGGCAATATTGAACAGCGTGTGCTGTCCGCTGGCGTTCTGCTTGAAACGAAAGGCGGCCGACAGCCCGTCCAGCAAATTTCCTGCAGTTTCGATGTTGGCCCGGAGTGCGTTCTGCCCGTCGTTGTAGGTCAATCCGGCCCCAACCTTCATGATGAATAAATCTTCGTAGTTGTAACGCAGAATGGCGTTGCGGTTGTTCGGGCTGTCGAGGTAATCGTGCTTAAACGTCGGGCTTATCCACGGCATATAGACATAATTCAGGTCCAGCAGGTCTACCCTGTAATTAATATGATGGCGAGGCTCAGCCCAACGATAGCGCCAGCCCGCCGAGAACACGCGACGATGGAACTCCGGGCGGTTCTGCGAATTATAGCCTAACGAAAGCTCGGACGTAGCCAAGCTGCGACGTTTGAACGTAGGCGAAAGGAAGGGAGCCAGAAAGCGCGGGAATTGTAACCGACCATCAATGCCGTACTCCACGTAGTTCTGGTTCTGATAACCCTCAAGTCCGGTGATTGCTTCAAAGGCGCTGCGTAGCCGCACGGTCAGAAGCTCAGAACCATGGAAGAAGTTGCGGTTCTCCCACGTCAGACTGGCAGCCGCTCCCAAATCGCCCGCGGTGTTCGTGCCTTCCGGCTGGAACGAGAGCGTGTTGGGCTTGTTGGTGCTGATTTGAATGCTGCAGTCGAGCACGGTCGTGTCGGGACGCTCGTTGAAACGGATATTGGTGTATTTCACGGCCTGCAGCCTGGAGAATTTGTTGTAAGTTTCTTGTAGGGCCTCGCTGCTGTAGAGACTTTTCTCATCGAACATGGTTGCGTTGCGCAGCACCTGCTCGCGCAGATGCAATCGGCCGTCGTCGTCGCCGCTCGCATACGAAATACTGTCAACCACATAACGTGGGTGCGGCTCGGGCGAGGCGTCGGACCGGAACGGCATCAGGTGGAGCGTGAGATTGATGTCGCGGCTGTCGCGCGCCGAGTCGGCACTGAATCGAATGAAATCCTTGTGAAACTTATAATATCCGTGGTTTTGCAGGAAGCTCGTCAGGTTACGCCGCTCCGCATTGAGCGCATCCACCGTGAACCGGCTTCCCGATGTCAGCGTGGGCTTAAAGCAGTCGCGCCCGCTACGCACCTCCATCAAGTGGGCGATGGCACTGTCCTGAATATCATAGCGCAGTGATGCGATGCGATAAGGCTCGCCGGGATAAAGCCGGTAGACGACTTCGACCTTCTTCCTCCCCCGTATTCGGGTCAGCAATTCCGTGCGTGCGTGCATATACCCCATGTTCCGCATGGCCGTCGTCAGGTCGTCCATGGAGCGGCGGGCCTGCAATGTGTCGAAAACCACGGGTGCCTCGCCGACATGCTTCAGCATGCGATTGAGCCATTTCGTGGAGTCTCTGCCCGCCAGACTGTAAGTTCCCAGCGGAATTCTGAAGAGCGAGAACCAGCGAGAGTTGCCCTGCTGGCGCACGTAAGTCTGAAGCGTCGAAGCATCGAGCGACTTGTCGGCGGTCTCCACTCTGACTTTGTCGAGCAGGTAACTACCCTCCGGGACGAACTTCGACGCATTGCAACCCATCAGCAACAAGGGAGTCGTCAATATGTAAACCCATCTGAATTTCATAGGCTTGCAAAGATAAGCTTTTTTTCCGGAATATGCAAATCCACCAAGTGGGCCTACGGGGCCGAACACGTGCTATGCCCCCTCCCCGTTTGCTCTGTCCAGTAGTTGAAACCATCGCAAGACGAGCCCGCTTTGCACCGTGGTTTTCGGCCTCGCCCGACCGGGTTTCCCATCTCAGCCATCTTGCTTTGCAATATCAGCCATTTCGCCTCGTAATATCAGCTATATTGCGGCCTGATTTCAGCCATTTCACACGGCACAATGGCTGACCTTCCCCTCTCATTTCAATTACATCCCATTCTCGCGTTCGTGAGACCCGGGTCTCGCGCTCATGAGACCCGGGTCTCACGCTCGTGACATCCCCCTCTCACTTCAATATCCCGCGAGGCAAGGATAAACCGACTATGTTAAAAAGAACTAATGGAACGGGGTGCAAGATGGATAAATCGGAAATATAAAGTTTTTTGTTTACCTTTGCACGCGAATTTCAATGAACAAGGTAATAAGACTAAAAAATGATAACATTAACAAATCTTGCTGTCCAATTTGGAAAGAGAGTGCTTTACAAAGACGTAAACATCAAGTTCACCCGTGGCAACATCTACGGTGTCATCGGAGCCAACGGTGCGGGGAAATCGACCTTACTGCGTGCCATCAGCGGTGAATTGGAGCCGAACCACGGGACCGTGGAGCTTGGTCCGGGCGAACGTCTCTCGGTATTGGAGCAGGACCACTTCAAATATGACGAGTTTCGTGTCATAGATACCGTGCTCATGGGGCACCAGCCGCTTTGGGACAACATGAAAGAGCGTGAACGGCTTTATTCAAAGGAAGAAATGACCGAGGAAGACGGTAACCGGGCCGCGGAACTTGAAGAAAGATTTGCCGAAATGAACGGTTGGGAAGCCGAGAGCGAGGCTGCACAGTTGTTGCAGAACTTGGGCGTGAAGGAAGAGCTCCACCAAAAGATGGTGGCCGAGTTGAGCAATACGGAGAAAGTGCGCGTCATGTTGGCCAAGGCTCTCTTTGGAAAACCAGACAATCTGTTGCTTGATGAGCCTACCAATGACCTTGACCTCGACACCGTGGAATGGCTGGAGGACTATCTATCCGAGATTGATGAGAACCAAACGGTGCTCGTCGTAAGTCACGACCGCCACTTCCTTGATGCCGTTTCCACGCAGACCATCGACATTGACTACGGAAAAGTGACCGTCTTTGCCGGCAACTATTCGTTCTGGTACGAGAGTTCGCAGCTGGCGTTGCGCCAAGCGCAAAACCAAAAACTGAAGGCCGAAGAGAAGAAGAAGCAGTTGGAGGAGTTCATCCGCCGCTTCTCGGCCAATGTAGCGAAGAGCAAGCAGACCACCTCGCGCAAAAAGATGCTTGAAAAGCTGAATGTTGAGGAAATCAAGCCATCAAGTCGCAAATATCCCGGCATCATCTTCCAAATGGAACGCGAGCCGGGCAATCAGATATTGGAAGTGGAAGGACTCAAGGCTGTCGATGCTGACGGTACAGTGCTCTTTGATGACATTCATTTCAATATTGAAAAAGGACAGAAAGTCGTTTTCCTTAGTCACAATCCGAAGGCCATGACAGCACTTTTCGAGATTATCAATGGTAATCGTGAGGCTGCTGCAGGAACTTATAAGTGGGGAGTGACCATCACCACGGCTTATCTGCCCCTCGACAACACCGAGTTCTTCAAGAGCGACATGAACCTTGTGGACTGGTTGGGGCAATATGGCGTGGGTAACGAAGTCATGATGAAAGGCTATCTGGGCAGAATGCTGTTCAGTGGTGAAGAGGTGTTGAAGAAGGTCAATGTGCTTTCAGGAGGTGAAAAAATGCGTTGCATGATAGCTCGCATGCAGTTGCAGAACGCAAACTGTCTGATTCTCGACACCCCGACCAATCATCTCGATTTGGAAAGCATTCAGGCTTTCAACAACAATCTGACGCTTTTCAAAGGCAATATCCTCTTTTCAAGCCACGACCATGAGTTTATCGAGACCGTAGCCAATCGCATCATCGAACTCACACCAAACGGAGCTATCGACAAGCTGATGCCCTACGATGAATATATCCATGATGATGCCATCAAGGAACAGAAAGCCAAGATGTATAACTAAACAAAAGAATGCCTGAAACCTATGTCTCATTTTCTTTCGGGAGATGTCTGAATTGGCTTCAGGCATTGTTTTGGCATGCATTTTGCCCTATTCCACAATAAAAACATATAATAATGAAAAAAGAAGAAGACATAAAGCTAAACGAGAACACGTCGGCTGAAGAGATGGAAAACCTCGAAGACCGTCAGACTGTGGATAATGAAGACGCCGTCAATGAGGTTGAGCCCGAAGAAATGGGAGAAAGCAAAGACTCGGTTGAGGCTTTGAAAGAAGAGAACAGTAAGCTGAAGGATCAATTGCTGCGCACAATTGCAGAGTTCGACAACTTCCGTAAACGTACAAATAAAGAAAAGGCAGAACTCATTTTGAATGGCGGCAAGAAGACGATAACAGATATCCTGCCCGTACTTGACGACTTTGAGCGTGCACTTGAAGACAAGAGCGACGATCCGGTTGCTATCAAAGAAGGCATGCAGATGATTTTCAACAAATTCGTGAAGACACTTGAAGGAATGGGAGTAAAGAAGATTGAAACCAATGAGGCTGACTTCAATACCGACTATCACGAAGCTATTGCCATGGTTCCGGGAGTGGGCGAAGACAAGAAAGGTAAGGTTATCGACTGTGTTCAGACGGGCTATACCATGAACAATCAGGTAATCAGACATGCAAAGGTAGCCGTAGGACAATAATAAAAGGTATAGAACAGACATGGCTCAAAAAAGAGATTACTACGACGTGCTTGGTGTGCAGAAGACCGCCACAGACGAAGAAATTAAAATAGCTTACCGAAAGATTGCTATCAAATATCATCCCGATAGAAACCCCGGTGATAAAGAGGCCGAAGAGAGATTCAAGGAAGCGGCAGAGGCTTACGAGGTGTTGCACGATTCGCAGAAGCGCCAACAATATGACCAATTTGGCTTCGACGGTTTGCAAGGAGCGGGAGGCGGTTTCGGCGGTGGTATGGATATGGACGATATTTTCTCCATGTTTGGAGATATCTTTGGTGGTCACAGTGGCTTCGGTGGTTTTGGCGGAAGGCAAAGACAAACCCAATATCGTGGTGCGGATTTGAGATTGAAAGTAAGTCTGACCCTTGAAGAAGTAGCCACTGGCGTTACCAAAAAATTCAAAGTAAGAAAAGATATAGAATGCAAACACTGCCATGGTAGCGGTGCAGAGGGCGGAAGTGGAAGCGAAACCTGTCCAAACTGCGGGGGACGCGGCGTTGTTATGAAGACAGTTCGCACCATGTTGGGTATGATGCAGACGCAAACGGAATGTCCCCAATGTCACGGTGAAGGTACTATTATAAAGAACAAGTGTAAGGAATGCGGTGGAACAGGTGTTGTCAAAGGAGAAGAAGTCGTTGAGATACAAATACCGGCCGGCGTTGCACAAGGCATGGTTGTCAATGTTCCGGGAAAAGGGAACGCAGGAATGCATAATGGTATCACAGGCAATATTCAAGTACTAATAGAAGAACTACCTCATGAGACTTTCGTCAGAGATGGGCAAGACATCATCTATAACCTGCTACTCGACTTCCCAACAGCTGCTCTCGGCGGCGAGGTTGAAATCCCAACAATTCAAGGTACAAAGGTTAAAATCAAGATTGATGCGGGTACACAGCCCGGAAAGACGCTCCGACTACGTGGAAAAGGACTTCCGGCTATTCAAGGATATGGGAGTGGCATGGGCGATCTCGTCATCAATATCAGTGTTTACATTCCGAAGACGCTTGACAAAGATGAGAAGAAAGCCATAGAGGCATTCAAGGACAGTGATAACTTCAAAGGAGACGCGACCACCAAGCAGACCATCTTCCAAAAGTTCAGAAACTATTTCAACTAAGAAGATGAATTACGCCGAGACTGTAGAATATCTATTCAATAGCACCCCTGTCTTTGAACATGTGGGTGCTTCTGCATATAAAGAAGGACTGTATAACAGTTTAGCTTTAGACGAGCATTTCGGACATCCACATCGTTCATATAAGACAATCCACGTAGCAGGTACCAACGGCAAAGGTTCCTGTTCACATTCCTTGGCTGCCATGCTCCAACAAAAAGGCTATAAGGTAGGGCTTTACACTTCTCCTCATATTATTGATTTTCGTGAGCGAATCAGAGTTGATGGGCAGTGTATCTGTGAAGACTCCGTTATTGACTTCGTGGAGAAAGAACGTAGTTTCTTTGAGCCTCTCCATCCAAGTTTCTTTGAATTGACAACAGCACTGGCCTTTAAGTATTTTGCAGAACAGCGAGTTGATATTGCAATAATTGAGGTGGGACTTGGGGGAAGACTCGATTGTACCAACATCATCACCCCCATTCTATCCCTCATCACAAATATCAGTCTGGATCATGTTCAATTCTTAGGTGACACGCTTGCCAAAATAGCTTACGAAAAGGCCGGTATTATCAAGGAAGGTGTCCCTGTTATTATAGGAGAATATACCATGGAAACACGTCCCGTATTTCATAAAAAAGCCACAGAAATGCATAGTCCCATCTTTTTTGCCCAAGACAATATGGAAGTCATCAGTAGCAAAATAGATAAAAATGGCATGCGAAGCTATAACACAAAGCACTTTGGCCGCTTTCATGCGGAACTTGCCGGTAACTATCAAGTGAAAAACATGAATACAGTTTTAACTGCCGTCAATGTATTAAAAGAGCAAGGAATCGATCTTAGCGATACCATCAGCGCTTTGGGGCATGTGAGCGAGCTAACCCACCTGATGGGGCGATGGATGAAGATAAACAACACACCGAGAACCATATGCGATACCGGACACAATGTCGGTGCTTGGCAATATTTGGCACCACAGATAAACTCACAGCCATGTAAAACGCTTAGGATTGTGTTCGGTATGGTTGATGATAAGGATGTTAACGCTGTGATGAGCATGCTTCCTAAAACTGCCGTTTATTACTGGACACAATCTACTTCAAAGCGTTCTATACCGGCAGAAAAGATTTCCATGATAGCACAAAAATATAGATTAACGGGCAGAATATATAATCATGTAATTGATGCCTACTATCAAGCACTTTCAGAAGCTGACCGAGAAGATTTTGTTTTCATCGGAGGTTCAAGTTATATTGTAGCAGATTTACTTTCGACTATTAGCTTGATTGTCGACAAAAGGACGGCAATGCCACCCTCACGATGGTAGAGCATAGCTCGGGGTAAAAGAATCCACCCGATGGTTCTACGGCGTCGGACAACAGTTCCTTTTTATATTTTTTATCGTCCGAGCCCTCGGAAAACAGTTTAAGCTTTCTTTTTCTTCCATCCGAGGCCTCGGATAGCGTTTTCTGTTAATTAATTTTACATCCGAGGTCTCGGATAGTGTTTTCCGTTAATTAATTTCGCATCTGGGGCCTCAGATAACGCTTTCTGTTAATTAATTTCACATCCGAGACCTCGGATAGCATTTTCCGTTAATTAATTTCACATCTGAGGCCTCGGATAACAGTTCTTTTTCTATTTAGCTCCCATCTGAGCCGTCGGACAAGCGTTCCTTTTTTGTTTTACTATCTTCCGAGCCGTTGGACGAGTGTTCCTTTTTTGCTTTCCGTTAATCCGATGCTTCAGAGACGCAGTTTTTCCTGTTTTTTTCTCCATGGGGTTCATATCGAACTCGCATAGGATAGAGCGCTGCACGAACTTCCCCATCATGATCTTTAAAATATTAGAAAATAAGTAAATAGGTGAAAGTTTTTGTTATTTCATTTGTGGAATTCGTAACTTTTTATTTACTTTGCAATAAGATATGACTAACTAAAAACTTAAAGATATTATGAGCACAATTCCAAATGAAAACATCTGTGGCCTGAAACGTGAGGACTTTCAGACCACAATTAACGGGAAGAGAACCGATTTGTATGTCCTCCGCAATGCATTGGGTAATGAAGTTGCAATCACGAATTATGGAGGAGCGATAGTTGCAATCATGGTACCCGACAGAGATGGTAAATATGCTAATATCATTCAAGGACATGATAATATCAATGATGTAATAAACTCTCCAGAACCTTATTTAAGCCGTTTAATCGGACGCTTTGGAAATCGCATAGCCAATGGAAAATTTCAATTACATGGTAAAGAATACTGCCTACCTATCAACAATGGCCCCAACTCATTACATGGTGGCATAAAAGGCTTTAACATTAAAGTTTGGGATGCCGAATTGATGAATGACCGT
This sequence comes from Segatella maculosa DSM 19339 = JCM 15638, assembly GCF_000382385.1. Classification (GTDB taxonomy): domain Bacteria; phylum Bacteroidota; class Bacteroidia; order Bacteroidales; family Bacteroidaceae; genus Prevotella; species Prevotella maculosa. Next base: position 267,026 of record NZ_KB908321.1, read on the forward strand.
TCACTGGTGCTTCATTATGTTTCTGCATACGGTGAAGAGGGCTTCTCCGGAGAATTAAAAACAACAGTCATCTATACATTCAATGACGATAATGAGTTGGTGATAGATTATTTGGCTTGCACTAACAAAAAAACGATTATCAACCTAACACACCACGCATTCTTTTCTTTAGCCGGTATTGCTAACCCTACTCCCACTGTTGACAATTTAGAATGTGAAATCAATGCCGACTTCTACCTACCTATTGATAAAACGAGTATTCCGACAGGGGAAATACTGAAAGTTGAAGATACTCCTTTCGATTTCCGAACACCGATGTCCATAGGGAAGCGTATCAACGAAGACAACGAGCAGTTAAAAAACGGTTCAGGCTACGACCACTGTTACGTGCTCAACAAGAAAGAAGAAGGCGAGTTGAGCTTTGCCGCAAGAATAACAGAGCCGAAGAGCGGCCGCACTATGGAAATGTATACCACGGAACCCGGTGTACAACTTTATACAGGCAACTTTGAGAATGGCATCAAGGGAACTCATGGTGCGACTTATCCTTATCGATCTGGTATCTGCTTCGAAGCACAGCACTTCCCCGACAGCCCAAATCGTCCTTATTTCCCGTCAGTCGTATTGAACCCGGGTGAGCAATATAAACAAAAAACCATTTATAAGTTTGGAATAAACAAATAATTTATATAAATCAATGGAAAATAACACAAAACAACAAGGAAACATCATTGCCATCATCACAATGATGTTTCTCTTTGCGATGATTTCGTTCGTAACCAATCTGGCAGCCCCTATCGGTGTAATCTGGAAAAACGTGTTCCAAGGAACAGGAAGTGAAAACATGATTGGTATGCTGGGAAATGCAATGAACTTCCTTGCTTACCTCTTCATGGGTATCCCTGCCGGTAAGTTGCTCACCAAGATTGGCTACAAGAACACGGCTCTCACCGGTATTGCCACCGGCTTTGTCGGTGTGCTTATCCAGTTCATCTCTGGTAAGTTTGGTGCCGACGTAAGCGGCTTTGCCGTCTATCTGTTTGGAGCATTCATCAGCGGCTTCGCAGTCTGCATTCTCAACACGGTTGTAAACCCGATGCTCAACCTACTTGGTGGCGGAGGAAACCGTGGTAATCAGCTGAACCTCATCGGTGGAACGCTTAACTCATTGGCAGGAACCTTGACGCCCATGCTCGTGGGCGCACTTATCGGAACCGTTACAGCCACTACGAAGATGGCCAATGTCAACATGGTCCTCTTCATTGCGCTGGGTGTATTTGCAACCGCTTTCGTAGTCTTGTTCTTTATCCCGATTGCCGACCCTGAAATGGGAAAGACAACGAGCGATACCGTTTTCGAACATAGTCCATGGGCATTCCGCCATTTCGTATTAGGCACCATAGCCATCTTCGTCTATGTGGGTGTTGAGATTGGTATTCCCGGAACTTTGAACTTCTACATCAGCGATACTTCTGCTAATGGTGCAGGCCTAATGGAGAATGCAGCCGCTATCGGAGGCTTTGTTGCCGGAACTTATTGGTTCCTCATGCTTGTCGGCCGGTTTATCGCCAGTTTCATAGGAGGCAGGGTATCGAGCCGTTCGATGATGATTGTCACAACCGTTGCCGGCATGGCATTCATCATTTTAGCGATGCTCCTCGGTAAGTCCTCTACCGTTTCCATGCCAGTTTTCACGGGTACGACATTCAAGATGGTCGTAGTGCCTATCGCTGCACTGTTATTGGTGCTCTGCGGACTTTGCACATCTGTCATGTGGAGCTGCATCTTCAATCTTGCCACAGAAGGCTTGGGTAAATATTCAGCAGCAGCCTCAGGTATCTTCATGATGATGGTTGTAGGCGGAGGCCTTCTGCCTTTGGCACAGAACTTCATCGCCGACCATTCAAGCTATCTGTTCTCCTACATCGTTCCTCTCGTTGCGTTGGCTTTCATGTGCTACTATGCATTAATCGGAAGCAAGAACGTCAATAAGGATATCCCCGTAGACTAAACATTCACATTGAAAAGCCCCTCACCTGTACAACAGGTCGGGGCTTTATACTTTCAAACCAGAAACACAACCAAAACCTATCAACTTATGGATATTGAAAAAGTAAGAAGTCGCTTCATCAAGCATTTCGACGGTAAGACCGGAAACATCTACATGTCTCCCGGCAGAATTAATCTCATTGGCGAACACACCGACTACAACGGCGGTTTCGTCTTCCCCGGTGCAGTAGACAAAGGCATCATGGCCGAAGTCCGCCCCAACGGCACAAACACCATCATGCTCTACTCCATCGACCTTAAAGACCGCGTAGAGTTCAAGGTCGACGACCCGCAAGGCCCACGTGCAAGCTGGGCACGTTATATCTATGGCATCGTGCAAGAGATGAAGAGCCTCGGCGTAGATGTCAAGGGCTTCAACGCAGCATTCTATGGCGACGTGCCGCTCGGTGCAGGCATGTCTTCGAGCGCAGCCCTCGAGAGTTGCTTTGCTTTTGCATTGAACGACCTCTTCGGCAACAACAAAGTGTCGAAATGGGACATGGTGCTTGCCGGACAGGCCACCGAACACAAGTATGTCGGCGTAATGTGTGGCATCATGGACCAATTTGCCAGCGTCTTCGGACAAGAAGGAAAGCTGATGCGCTTAGACTGCCGCAGCCGCGAATTCGAATACTTCCCCTTCAATCCGCAAGGCTACAAGCTCGTGCTGATTAACTCGAAGGTGAAGCACGAACTGGCAGGAAGCCCCTATAACGACCGCCGGAACAGCTGCGAGAACGTTGTCAAGCACATTGCGGCAAAGCATCCGGAAGCAAAGTTCGAGACATTGCGCGACTGCACATGGGAACAGTTGGAAGAAGTGAGGGCCGAAGTTGGCGAAGAAGACTACAAGCGTGCCCACTTCGTTCTGGGAGAGAAAGACCGCGTGCTCGCCGTCTGCGATGCACTCGAACGAGGCGACTACGAGACCGTAGGCCAGAAGATGTATGAAACCCACGAGGGTTTGAGCAAGGAATACGAAGTGTCGTGCGAAGAACTCGATTTCCTCAACGACCTTGCCCGCGAGAACGGCGTGACAGGAAGCCGTATCATGGGCGGCGGCTTCGGAGGTTGCACCATCAACCTCGTGAAAGACGAGCTCTACGACAAGTTCATCGCCGATGCAAAGACCAAGTTCGCAGCCAAATACGGCCACGCACCCGAAGTCTACCCCGTCGTCATCAGCGAAGGCTCGCACAAAGTGAACGGCATCGACTAAGTTCCGCAGTTCACATCAAACCTCATGCAGGCAACATGAATTCAAATCATGCGGCCTGCATGTGTTTTTATATAGGCCATGACACCGGCGATAAATTATATCTATCGCCGAATAGATTTTATCTGTTGGACATGACGAATGTAATTCATAACTTTGCAGCATCAAACAAAAGATTCAACACATAAAACAATTAAGACATGGAACCAATTATCAATGCACACGCACCAGAGTTCACCGTCCAAGCTTTTCAAGACGGACAGTTCAAAACAGTTTCTAATCACGATATCGAAGGCAAATGGGCACTCTTCTTCTTCTATCCCGCCGACTTCACCTTTGTTTGTCCTACCGAGTTGGAGGATTTGGCAGAGAAGTATGAGCAGCTGAAGAGCATGGGTGTTGAGGTGTTCTCGGTAAGCACCGACACGCATTTCGTACACAAGGCATGGCACGACGCCTCTGACACCATCAAGAAAATCCACTACACCATGCTGGCCGACCCAACGGGTGCACTCAGCCGCGGCTTCGGCGTCTACAAAGAAGACGAAGGACTGGCCTATCGCGGCACATTCCTCGTCAATCCCGAAGGACTCATCAAAGTTGCGGAGATACAAGACAACAGCATCGGCCGCAATGCCGACGAGCTGGTACGCAAGGTCGAGGCCGCACAATTCGTGGCAACCCACGACGGCGAAGTTTGCCCCGCGAAGTGGAAGAAAGGCGGCGAGACCTTGAAGCCGAGTATCGACCTCGTAGGCAAAATCTAAGAAGGCCGAAAGCAATCATTCGTAGTCATAAAACATCGGTGGAGAGACCTGCAGATCAACGCTCGCGAAGCATATCTGCCCGTCTCTCCATCTTTCATAACACCCGACAATCATGTTAGACAAAGACATTCTCCGGCAAGTGAGCGGCGTATTCGGCTCACTCACTTCCGAAATCACGCTCCATGTGGTGCGCAACAGCAATGACGCACAATCGGCCGAGTTCTCATCGTTCGTAGAGGACATCGCCTCGACTTCCGACAAGCTGAACGTAGCTTATGAAGAGGGCGACCGCTTCGGTTTCAGCATCCTGCGCAACGGCGAGCCCACCGGCATCAGCTTCCGCGGCATTCCCAACGGACATGAATTCACCTCGCTGCTCCTTGCCGTGCTCAACACCGACGGACAGGGGAAGAATCTGCCCGACGAGGCCATTGCCACACGCATCAAGGCGCTCAAGGGCGAGATACGCCTGCAGACCTACGTGTCGCTGACCTGTACCAACTGCCCCGACGTGGTGCAGGCGCTCAACGTCATGGCGCTCATCAACCCCCGCATCAGCAACGAAATGATAGACGGCGGGCTCTGCCAAGACGAAATCGAGCGACTGAACATACAGGGCGTGCCGTCGGTCTACGTCAACGGCCAGCCGCTCCACACGGGCCGGGGTGACATCGGCATGCTTTTGCAGGAATTGGAAGACAAGGTCGGCACCGACCACGACGAGACGGCCGTGCAAAGCGTCCGCCCGTATGACGTCGTCGTGCTCGGCGGCGGACCGGCAGGCGCATCGGCCGCCATCTATTCGGCCCGCAAGGGACTGCGTGTGGCCATCGTGGCCGAGCGCATCGGCGGACAGGTGAACGACACCACGGGCATCGAGAACATCATCTCCGTCCCCAAGACCACGGGCACGCAGCTCTCGGCCAACCTGCGCACGCACCTCGGCGCGTATCCCATCGACATCTTCGACAACCGAAAGGTGACCGCCGTGAGCCTGAAAGACAAGGAGAAGCGCATCACGGTGCGCGGCGGCGAAGTGTTCACGGCCCCCGCGGTCATCATTGCCACGGGTGCCGGCTGGCGACGCTTGGGCCTGCCCGACGAAGCCACGTACATCGGCCATGGCGAGCACTTCTGCCCCCATTGCGACGGACCGTTCTACAAGGGTAAGGACGTGGCCGTCATCGGCGGAGGCAACTCCGGCGTGGAGGCCGCCATCGACTTGGCCGGCATCTGTCGCCACGTGACCCTGCTGGAGTTTGCCGACACGATGCGCGCCGACGAGGTGCTGCAACAGAAAGTGGCCTCGCTCGCGAACGTCGAGCTGCATACGTCTACGCAGACCACCGCACTGCTCGGCGAGGACGGCAGACTGACGGGCATCACCGTCAAGGACCGCACGACCGACGAGGAGCGCACCCTGCAGCTCGACGGCGTGTTTGTGCAAATCGGGCTGTCGCCCAACAGCGACACGTTCAAGGACGAACTCGAACTGACACCGCGCCGCGAGATACCCGTCGATGCCACGAACCGCACGTCCGTGCCGGGCGTATATGCCGCCGGCGACGTGACCACCGTGCCCTACAAACAGATAACCATTGCCATGGGCGAGGGCGCGAAGGCAGCCCTGTCGGCCTTTGAAGACCGAATACGGGGCCTCATCTGACCCACGAAAGGAAGGCAGCAGCCTTCCTTTTTTTATGCCCTTCGCCCTCCTTTTTTATATCTGGCGCTTTCCTTTTCAAGGTCTGTCGCCCCCCTTTTTTATGTCCGCCAAGAAGATAATTGGGAAATTGCTTGCACGATACCGTAAGTTTCATTACCTTTGTATAAGGAAAGGTAAATTCCCACTAAGTTGGGAAATTCTTCCCTCTAAGTTGGGAAATATTTCCCACTAAGTTGAAAAATATTTCCCACTAAGTTGGGAATTCGCCTTTCCTATAAGGAGTCGGGTAGGAGTCCTATCGTGCAGGGTGTCGCATCCTAACGTTCAGGGCTTTGTCAACCTAATGTGCAGGCCATTGCCATCCCAATGTGCATTGGCATTGCATGCCAATGTGCAGGGCGTCTCCATCGATAAGCATGTGCGTGGCACGTATAACGGAAATGTCATCCAATATAAACTTAAAATAAAAGATTATGGCTGTACCTTACAAATTGGTGAAATCGAATGGCAATGTGCCTAATGACGCGAAGATGCGCGTGGTGGTCGACCTGTATCCCACGGTGGACATGGAGTTGATGGGGCGCCACATCGAAAAGGCGACGGCGCTGACCGTGGCCGACCTTATCGGGGCGTTCGAGGCGGTGAAAGTGGAACTGGCCGACCAGCTGATGCTGGGCAACCGCGTGCATCTGCCGGGGTTGGGCTACTTCTGGCCCGCCGTGAAGGGTGAACTCTACGAAGACCCGAAGACGCATCGCTTCCGCCTGCGCAACCCCTATGTGCGGACGGTGAACTTCCGGCCCGAGAAGGCACTGATGCAACTGCTGGAAAGCACCGAGTTCGAGAACCGCACGTATCTGGAGAAAGCCTACGACCGTCCGTCGGCCGAAGACATCGAAGCCGCGCTCAAACGCCTCTTCGCCGACGCGGACTATATCTTCATCGGCGACCTGCAATCGGAACTCGGCCTCTCCAAGTCGGCTGCCTACCGCTTGGCCCGCCGGCTCGAAGCCGAGGGACGGCTCTACAATGCGGGGTCGACCTATCGGAAAATGTACAGGAAAGGGGAGACGAAATGAAACTGAAATAAAACAAATGAAAGAAGAAATAACTTTAGTGGTTGTGGATTGTCAATACGACTTCTGCAATCCCACAGGCGCACTCTATGTGAAGGGCGCAGAAACGGCAGTGGAACATATCCTGCAGCTTATCAACACGTATGAGGGGCTGGCAGAGGTGATATTCACCGTTGACTGGCATCAGGCGAGAGATGCTTCGTTTATTCCGCAGGGCGGACCGTGGCCGCCGCATTGTATTGCATTTGCGAAAGGGTCGCAGATTGACGAGCGACTTGTTCAGGCGTGCTTGGATAGAGAGATTCCCTTTCGGGTGATTCGCAAAGGCGAGGTGATAGAAACGGAAGAGTATGGGGCTTTCCAACACGTCGAGAAGCTGGCAGACGGGGATTATCGGCTTTCGACAATGACGGACGAAGTGACGTGTGCAAGCCACCGAATGGTGATTTGTGGCGTGGCAGGCGATTATTGTGTGCTGGAGACACTGCGAAATCTGCTCAACGGGGGACTTACGGTAGATGTGTTCGCCCGTGGCATCGCTTCAATAGATGGCGGCAGGAGGCTCAACGACTTCGTTCGCGAGCAGAAACTTTGCTTTTTTACCTAATTCTCTTCTCGACTTCCTACTTTTTTTACTATCTTTGCAGCCACAACTGCATCTTAATGAATTAATTTATAAAACTTATGAGTAAGCAAGTAGAAAAAATCAAGCAGCTGATTGCAAAACGCGAAGAGGCTCGCCTTGGCGGTGGCGAAAAAGCCATAGACAAGCAGCATGAACGCGGGAAATACACAGCTCGCGAACGTATCGACATGTTGGTGGACGAAGGTAGCTTCGAGGAATATGATATGTTCAAACTACACCGTTGCCACAACTTTGGTATGGAGAAGAAGCAATACTTGGGCGATGGTGTCGTAGCCGGTTCTGCTACCATTGACGGTCGCTTGGTTTATCTTTATGCACAGGATTTCACTGTAAACGGAGGTTCACTGTCGGAAACAATGGCCCAGAAAATCTGCAAGGTCATGGACATGGCGATGAAGATGGGCGCTCCGGTTATCGGAATGAACGATTCGGGCGGTGCACGTATTCAAGAAGGTATTTCTGCACTTGCAGGCTTCGGAGAAATCTTTGAACGCAATATTCTTGCCAGCGGCGTGATACCACAGATTAGTTCTATCATGGGTCCGTGTGCCGGTGGTGCGGTGTATTCGCCTGCATTGACCGATTTCACGATTATGACCGAAGGTACGTCTTACATGTTCCTGACTGGTCCGAAGGTGGTAAAGACCGTGACAGGAGAAGAAATTGATGCCGAACATTTGGGTGGTGCAAGCGTTCATGCCAGCAAGAGTGGTGTTACACATTTTACGGCGAAGACCGAGGAAGAGTGCATGGAACTCATCAAGACGCTGCTTTCCTATATTCCGTCGAACAACACGGAGACTGCGCCGCGCGTAGCGTGCGACGACCCCATTGACCGCAAGGAAGATTTGCTTAACGAGATACTGCCGGACGACCCCAATAAGGCCTACGACATGTATAAGGTCATCGGTGCCGTCGTTGACAATGGCGAGTTCTTCGAGGTTCAGCCCAAGTTTGCCAAGAACATTATCACGGGTTTTGCCCGCTTCAATGGGCAGAGTGTGGGCATCGTGGCCAACCAGCCTGCAGCTTATGCCGGTGTGCTCGACGTGAATGCCAGTCGAAAGGGCGCCCGCTTCGTGCGTTTCTGCGATGCGTTCAACATTCCTATCGTCAGCCTTGTGGACGTTCCGGGCTTCCTCCCCGGCACGGGCCAGGAGTATAACGCCGTCATTCTGCATGGTGCACAGTTGCTTTATGCCTATGGCGAGGCTACCGTGCCAAAGATTACCATCAATCTTCGCAAGAGCTACGGTGGTTCGCATATCGTGATGGGTTGCAAGCAGCTTCGTTCTGACTTGAACTTTGCATGGCCTACAGCCGAGATTGCCGTCATGGGTGCCGGCGGTGCCGTGGCCATTCTGTGTGGCAAAGAGGCAAAGAAGGTTAAGGAAGAAGGTGGCGACGTGAAGGCTTTCCTTGCCGAAAAGGAAGACGACTACACGGAGACGTTCGCCAATCCGTATCAGGCCGCACAATTCGGTTACATCGACGATGTCATCGAACCACGCAACACGCGCTTCCGCATCTGCCGCGGTCTGGCGCAGCTTGCCACTAAGCGCGAGGGACTTCCGGCCAAGAAACATGGCTGCATGCCGATGTAACATCTAAAAACGTAAGATGATGGATAAGAATATTTATGCAGCCATTGCCATGGCACTCTATGAGTTCGAAGGCAATAACGTTCACGACAACGAACCGGGCAAAATAACAATTGCTCCACGTCATACAATGTGGAACGCCAAGTTCTTGTCATTCACAAAGAAACCATAAACATAGAATATGAAAGCGTTTAAATATACCATTGAAGGTAAAGATTATACCGTAACCATCGGCGAGATCGATGAGAACAATGTTGCCAGCGTAAACGTGAATGGTGACGATTTCAAGGTTCAGATGGAGAAAGAAGCCGAACCGGAAAAGAAGAAGGTCGTATTGGGAAAAGCTGCTGAGACCGAGGAAACGGAAGCCGCTCCCACGGCCAATGTCAACACCAACAATGCCGTCAAGGCACCGTTGCCCGGCACTATCACAGCCATCAACGTTGAAGTTGGACAGGAAGTGAAGGCAGGCGATGCCGTCGTCGTACTCGAAGCGATGAAGATGGCCAACAACATCGAAGCAGAGAAGGACGGAAAGATTACGGCCATCTGTGTGAAAGTGGGTCAGAGCGTGCTCGAAGAAGACCCGCTTGTGGTGATTGAATAGGTTGATAGAACCACTACTTATAAACAAGAGAGCCGCGTCTATTTTAATTTAGAGACGGCTCTCTTTTGATTTAGACGTGGTTCTAATTCTTCAACATGGCACCTTGCCGGATATTCTCTTCTTTCAGATAGCGGTGAAGCAGGTTGGTGAACTCATAATTCTTCAGCCCCCACTTGGGCGCAATGAGCAAATCGGCAGGCGACTGACTGACAAATCGCTCCAATACCAGCGTAGGGCGCAGTCGAGAAAGATAAGCGGCAACGAGTCTGATATACTCCTCTACGGAATAGACATGGAAAGGCTGGCGAAGATATTCAAAGGCCAGTTGGGTTCCGCGAATGATTTGCATCTGATGAATCTTCAGTATATCGAGCGGCAAAGACGATATAATCGGTGCCTGACGAATGTTCTCTGCTGCATCTTCGCCGGGGAGTCCGAGAATAACGTGTCCACCACATAAGATGCCGCGTGCGTGCGTCTTCTCAACGGCCTCACGGCAGCAAGCGAAATCGTGTCCGCGGTTTATCCGTGCCAATGTTTGGTCGTTTACGCTCTCTATCCCATACTCTATGAGCACGAAAGTACGCTTGTTCAGTTCGGCAAGACGGTCTAATAGCGCATCACTGATGCAATCCGGGCGCGTTCCGATGACGATCCCGACGACATCTTCCACCCGAAGCGCTTCCTCATACATAGTCATCAGCTCGTTCAGAGGCGCATAAGTGTTCGTGAAAGCCTGAAAATAGGCGAGGTATTTCATGTCGGGATATTTGCGGGCAAAGAAGGCTTTCCCTTCTTCCAACTGTGCGGAAACAGACTTCTGTCGGTCACAATAGGCGGGATTAAAAGTACGGTTGTCGCAATAGATGCACCCTCCTGAACCGATTCTCCCATCGCGGTTAGGACAAGAAAACCCTGCATCGATGCTGATCTTCTGCACTCTGAAAGGGAATTTGGTCCTTATCCATGAAGAGAAATCATTGTAAAAGCTGTTCATAGCATGCAAAGTTATGAAAAAAGCAGGCAATAAGCAAGCTGTTCTCATCGCTTTTTAGTAACTTTGTCAACAGAACAACAATTCAACAGCTATGAACAAACTATTCATCATGTGCGTAACGATGCTTTTAGCCTCATCTCAGCTGATGGCCAACGATAAGATTACACTGAAAGACATCACCGGACAGACCTTCACTGCACAGTCTGTCACGAAAATAGAACCTGTCAATGGCACTGATTTATATGTCGGCATGAGCGATGACGGCAAGCAAATCATCGAATATTCATTCAAGACCGGCAAACAGACACGTACGCTTTTCGATGTGTCTCACACGCAAGGCGAACAAATCAAACAGCTTGAAGGCTTCGTGCTTTCGCCCGATGGAAGGAAACTGTTGATACAAACCAACACAAAGAAGATTTACCGACGCTCATTCACGGCTGACTATTACATTTATACCCTGCAAAGCAGAAAACTCGAAAGGCTTTCTGCGGGTGGCCCGCAACAAGTACCCACATGGTCACCCGACGGTAATCAGGTTGCTTTCGTCAGAGACAACAACATCTTCCTCGTGAAACTCCTCTACGACAATGCTGAAAGTCAGGTCACAAAAGACGGCAAGCAGCGTGAAATCATCAACGGTATCCCCGATTGGGTCTACGAAGAAGAGTTCTCCACCAGCCGTTCCCTCTGTTTCACGGCCGACAGTCGCATGCTTTGCTGGCTTAAATACGATGAGAGAAAGGTTAAGGAATATTCCTTGCAGATGTTTATGGGTAGTCACCCCACGCTGAAAGCCAATGAAGTATACCCCGGGACCTACACTTATAAGTATCCCAAAGCCGGCGAAGATAACGCCATCGTTTCAGCGTGGAGCTTCGATATTCAAAGCCGAAAGACTAACAAGCTGCAAATCCCCGTTGAATCCGACGGCTATATGCCGGGAATCAGACCTACTGCTTCGCCCGATCGCATCATTATCTTCACGATGAACCGTCATCAGAACGTCTTGAACCTCTATGCCGTCAACCCTCGTACCACTCTCTCTCAACTACTTATCAAGGAGAATTCGGAGAAATATATAAAGGAAGAGGTGCTCGGAGGCATCATTATCGGCCAAAACAACATCTTACTTCCAAGCGACCGCGACGGCTATATGCACCTTTATATATATAGCATGAACGGAAGTCTTACCCGGAAAGTCGGCAACGAGAATGATGATATCACCCGCGTATATGGTTATGATGAACCAACCGGCGACGTTTATTATCAGGCAGCAGCCGTCAGCCCACACGACCGGCAGGTGTTTGTCAGCCACAAGAACGGCAAGGTCGAACGATTGACCAACGAAAATGGCTGGAACACGGCAGTCTTCTCGGGCGACTATAAGTACTTCCTCAACACATGGAGTAACTATAACACGCCTTATGTATGCACAATCCGCAACAATGACGGGAAGATTCTCTCAACACTTGTAGACAATAAAACGCTGAAAGAAAAGCTACAGGCCTATGGTTTCAACGGGCGCGAACCGTTTTCGTTCACCACCGCTGAAGGTATCAAACTTGACGGCTGGATGGTCAAGCCCGAAAACTTTGATGCCCGCAAGAAATATCCTGTCATCCTCTTTCAATATGGCGGCCCGGGAAGCCAGCAAGTCATCGACGCATGGAATGCAGGCTCTATGGGAAATGGCGGTGCTTTCGACTATTATCTTGCACAGCAAGGGTTCATCGTCGTCTGTGTTGACGGACGTGGCACGGGAGGACGCGGAGCCTCGTTTGAGAAATGCACTTATCTGAAACTCGGTGTGCTTGAAGCGCGCGACCAAGTTGAGACGGCTTTATGGCTGGGCCAGCAAAGTTATGTCGATAAAGACAGGATAGGCATTTGGGGGTGGAGCTTCGGAGGCTTCAACACGCTGATGAGCATGAGCGAAGGACGCGCGGTCTTCAAGGCTGGAGTAGCCATTGCACCACCGACCGACTGGAGATACTATGACACCGTCTACACGGAACGCTATATGCGCACGCCAAAAGAAAACGGAACCGGCTATGATGCCAACCCCATTCAGCGTGCAGACAAACTCCATGGTGCCCTGCTCATTTGTCACGGACTGGCCGACGATAACGTCCACCCGCAAAACACGATGGAATATACAGAGGCTTTGGTGCAAGCCGACAAGGATTTCAAGGAGAATCTTTATACCAACCGAAACCATGGTATATATGGAGGAAACACAAGAACGCATCTGCTTCGACAGATTTCAGCTTGGTTCATGGAACATCTCAAGTGACCTATCTGCATCAAATCCGTCTTTGAGGCAGTAGATATTCCGTAAAGAAAAAGACATCGCGCCCACTATGCCGGCCATGTGTTTTCACATTAGATTCTCATTACATTCATTCTGAGATTTTATTTCAGCCATTTTACCGTCTCATCTCAATCATTTTACCGCACAATATGGCTGAGGTTAGGCGATAAAATGGCTGAGATTGCCAACCAATGCGACCAAGGCCGCAAAACAGGCAATAAGTTTTGAGCTTGTGCGTTAATCAAAAAGATATGAGAATAAGAATTTGTTTGATAGCGCTGCTCTTTGCTTCTGTGTTTCAACTTCAGGCACAGAGCGTATCGCTTCACGGGAAAATAACCGACATAAACGGTAAACCTATCGAATTTGCAAGCATCAGCAGTCAGGGAAAACTCACCTTTTCGTCCTTAAAAGGTGAGTTCTCTATGACGCTTCAAAGTGCAGACTCCGTGGTCGTGAAGTTCTCGATGATCGGCTATAAGACGAAGACGCGTATCTTGCGACGGCCAAAAGGGACGCAAAGACTGATGGTGACGCTTCTTGAAGAGGAGAACACACTTGAGACCGTCGATGTGAAAGGACAGAGAATACAGACCGGACAGAACCAACAATTGAGAAAGGAAGACCTCAAACAAATCAATGCTGCCAACGGTAATGGCGTGGAAAGGTTTGTTCAGTTGCAAGCTGGCGTGTCCACACACAGTGAACTCTCGTCGCAATACAACGTCCGTGGTGGGGCGTTCGACGAGAACAGCGTCTATATCAATGGCAATGAGGTCTATCGTCCGTTCCTTGTAAGGAGCGGACAACAGGAAGGCTTGTCGGTCATCAACCCACACATGGTTGATAATATCGATTTCTCTACGGGTGGATTTGCAGCGAAATACGGTGATAGAATGTCATCGTCTCTCGATATCACCTATAAACAACCGAAGCGTTTTGAGGCTACGGTTGCTGCAAGCCTGATGTCGGCTGACGTCTATATCGGTTTTGGCCATCAGAACTTCTCATGGACCAACAGCTTCAGGTACAAGTCAACCGCAAATCTCTTAGGTTCATTGGAGACCTCGGGAGAATACAAACCCAAGTTTCTTGATTATCAAACTTATCTGCACTATGCGCCCAACCAACGATGGACGGTAGACATTATAGGAAACATCAATCAGAATCGCTTCGACTTCTATCCTGAGTCAAGAGAAACATCATTTGGTACGTCACAAAACGTGAAGTCGTTCCGCGTCTACTTTGACGGACAGGAAAAGGACCTCTTCAAGACCTACTTTGCATCGGCCACCTTGACACGCCATTTCAGCAAGAATACGCGGCTGTCCCTTACTGCTTCGGCTTTCAAAACAAACGAAAGAGAGCAATATGACATACAGGGACAATATTGGTTGACGCAAACCGAGACAAGTCGAAGGCTGGGTGTAGGTACCTATTTCGAGCATGCGCGCAATTATCTCAAGGCACAAGTCAAGGCCGTTAAACTGATGTTGCAGCATAAGACAGCCAAACATCATTTCGAAGGAGCCATCTATTTCAAGAAAGAACGTATCGAAGAGCACAGCAATGAATATGAAATGCGAGACTCAAGTGGCTACAGCATTCCGCATACCGGAAAGGATCTGAACCTCATCTACGCACTACGCGCACAAAACAAGATGACTTCCGACCGCTTTGAAAGCTATTTGCAAGACACATGGCACTTCACAAGTGCCGCTGAGCATACGCATTTCACGCTGAACTACGGCATTCGCATGAGCCATTGGAGCTTCAATAAGGAAACTATCGTTTCGCCACGCCTTTCGCTCGGCATTATTCCTCCGTTCAATAACCACGTTACGCTACGCTTTGCAACGGGACTTTACTATCAAGCGCCCTTTTTTAAGGAATTGAGAGACACGACAACGGTGAACCATATCACGGTGGCCCGCCTCAACGACAAAATCAGAAGCCAGCGTTCCATTCACTTCATTGCCGGCTTTGACTATCATTTTATGATGAACAAACGACCGTTCAAATTCACGGCAGAGGCGTATTACAAGATTCTGAATAATCTTATCCCCTATTCCATCAACAACGTAAAAGTGATATATCACGGAACGAACAGCGCCACCGGGCATGCAACGGGCCTTGACCTGAAACTTTATGGTGAGTTCGTGCCCAACACGAATTCATGGATAAGCCTTTCGCTCATGAATACGAAGATGCATCTCCACCATACAAGCATACCGTTGCCGACCGATCAACGCTATGCGCTGAACATGTTCTTTACGGATTATTTCCCGGGGACCGACAAATGGAAAGTAGCATTGGCAATGAGCTATGCCGACGGCCTCCCGTTCTCGACGCCACACAACGAACTTGGGCGCAATTCCTTTCGTGCACCGGCCTACAAACGCGTGGATTTGGGCATGAGTTATCGCCTGCTTGACAACACAAAGCAAGAAAGCAAGCTGATTAAAAACATTTGGCTCGGCATGGAATGCCTCAATCTTTTCGGCATCAGCAACGTCAACAGCTATTATTGGATAACCGATGTCACGAATGTACAGTATGCCGTCCCGAACTATCTCACGGGCAGAATGCTCAACGCGCGACTGACCGTTGATTTCTAAGCGTCTTCTTTCTTCAGCGGCATATCGGGCAGATGGAACTGATAACTTCTGTTGAATACCTCTTCAACCTTGTTGATTTCAAGGAAAGTAGTACCGCCGCCCTCTCCGAAACTACCGCTCAAGTAAGCAATCTTGTCCTCTTCTTTGATATAGCCTTTCTGGCGCAGCATGCGCAAGGCCGCAAAGAACATATACTGCGAGCTGACCTGTTCGCGCTGGTAAATGGGAATGACGCCGTAGCTGAGATTGAGCCAGCGCTGGGTTTTCTCGTTATAGCAAATCGCCAAGACGGGAACCGGGCCACGGAATGCTGCCAGATTGCGTGCCGTCTGCCCCGTCTCGCTGTCGGTAATGATGCCCGAAACGCCTAATTTGCGGGTGGCGTCGATGGCTGCATGGGCAAGGAAAGCACGCTGGTCAAGCTCATCGTCAGACCAAGGCACTGCGATATCATTGATGTGCGACTTGTCTTTCTCGGCCTGCTCGGCTATACGGGCCATCGTCTGAACGGCCTCGAGCGGATATTTGCCACTTGCGGTCTCGCCACTGAGCATCAGTGCGTCGGTGCGGTAATAGATGGCGTTTGCGATATCGGTCACTTCGGCCCGCGTCGGACGCGGGTTATTGATCATCGTGTGGAGCATCTGCGTCGCCACGATAACGGGCTTGCGCTTCGCCACACACTTGCGGATAATCTGACGCTGAATACCGGGAATGCGCTCGATGGGCACTTCTATCCCGAGGTCGCCGCGCGCAATCATGATACCGTAAGAAGCATCGATAATTTCATCGATGTTGTCAACACCTTCTTGGTTCTCAATCTTGGAGATAATCTTAATGTCACTATGATGTGCATCAAGAATTTGTTGTACTTCCCTCACATCGTTCGCGTTTCTGACGAACGAATGCGCGATAAAATCAATATCCAGCTCGATAGCCAAAAGAATATTCTGCTTGTCTTTCTCGGTAAGCGCAGGCAAGTCGATGTGCTCGCCGGGGATATTCACACTCTTGTGCGCCCCCAGCACGCCCTCGTTCTGCACCTGGGCAACCAGCATCGGACCATTGTTCTCAATAACCCGCATGTCGAGTTCGCCGTCATCGAACAGGATATCGTCGCCCACGCGGACATCTTTCGTGATGTCGCGGTAGGACACGTTGACGATGTCATGCGAACTGTCCATTTCGGGCCGCCCGAATATCTTCACCACGTCACCCACCTTGTATTTCAAAGGAGCATCCACGCCCGTGGTGCGCACCTCCGGCCCCTTCGTATCAATCATGATACCGATATGGGGCGAAACGGCACGCACGTTCTTCACGATGTTGCGTATGCCGTCGGTCGTTGCATGGGCCGTGTTCATGCGAACGACATTCATTCCGGCAAAGAAAAGCTTGCGGATGAAATCCTGTTCACATCTGCGATCGCTTATCGAGGCCACTATTTTCGTCTGTTTCATGTTGCTATCTTGAATTTTCCCACAAAGTTAGCTGAAATCTCGCACAATACAAAGTATTCCGCACGAGTTTTATTTCTTTTTACGAATTGAACGGCCGCTCACGGACGGGAGAAATCATCTGTCCGCCCATCAGAGCCGTCTCTCTTTTCAATCAGAGCCGCCTCTCTTTTCAATCAGAGCCGCCTCTCTTTTCAATCAGAGCCGTCTCTCTTTTCAATCAGAGCCGCCTCTCTTTTCAATTAGAGCCGCCTCTCTTTTCAATTAGAGCCGTCTCTCTTTTCAATCAGAGCCGCCTCTCTTTTCAATCAGAGCCGCCTCTCTTTTCAATCAGAGCCGCCTCTCTTTTCAATCAGAGCCGCCTCTCTTTTCAATTAGAGCCGCCTCTGATTTAATTCCGACGCGGCACGAAATCAATTCCGATGCGGCACGAAACGAATTCCGACGCGGCACGGAGAAACGCGAGAGGGGGATCTCAATGAAATGAGAGGGGGATCTCACGCTCGTGAGACCCGGGTCTCGCGACACTGAGAGGGGGATGTCGTGAAAAGCACTTATACGCCTCGTATAAAATAGAGCCAGATGATGATGCCGATGACCACCACGGCCACGATGGCTTTGAAAAGGCAACTTGTCACTTTCTTGATGACGAAAAAACCGACAACTATCGCTGCCAGCATAAAAATGTAGTAAAGGAAATTATTCATAAATCTCTATTTGAAAATTCGGAGAAACGAAGCAGGTATCGGCGTCTCGAACGTCATCGCTTCATGCGTGACGGGGTGGCGGAAGCACAGCACATAGGCATGAAGACACAGCCGCCCGACCGGGTCGTCGCCGCAGCCGTATTTGGCATCGCCGCAAACGGGGTGCCCCATGTCTGCGGAATGCACGCGGATTTGGTTCTTTCGGCCAGTCTCCAGCTTGTATTCCACCAAGGAATAGCCGTTGCGACGGTTCAAAACGTGAAAATGGGTCACGGCGAACTTTCCGCCGTTGTCCGTCGGAGAGGAATAGGTGAAGTAGGCCTTATTGTCTTTCAGCCATCCGGAAACGGTCCCTTCGGTCTGCTCCATCTCGCCCGACACCACGGCCACGTATCGGCGGTCGTAGACGATGTCGTGCCAATCCTGCTCCAAAAGCAATTCCGTCTGCTTGTCCTTGGCGTAAATCATCAGTCCGCTCGTGTCGCGGTCTAATCGGTGGACGACGTGGGCCGTGCATTTCTGCCGACTCTTCTTGAAATAATCGTCCAGCACGGCCTTCACGTTGAGCGAAGCGTGACCGGCAGCCATCGACAGTATGCCGGCGTTCTTCTCCACCACGACCAAGTGGCGGTCTTCATACACAATCTTTACGTATCGGTTCTTGAAGATGTCGTTGTTGCGCTTGGTCTTGCTGAAAGTGATTTTCGTTCCTGCCGTCAGCGGATAATCAAATTGCGTGACGGTCTTCTTGCCCACCTTTACGCCGCGGCCTTGAAGCGTCTGCTTGATTTTCGACTTGCTGAGGTGCTTCACGTTCTCCAGCAGCCATTCCAGCAGCCGTCCGTCACGCTCAACGACATAGTTGGCGTATTCGCCGGACTTGTCATAGCTGTTGCGGCGCATCATAAGCTTATCTTTTTCTTCACGGTCTTGCTCTCGTTGCTCATTCTGTCAACGGCGGTCACGACATAAGTGTAGCGCGTGCGGCCGTCGGCATAAGGCAGTTTGTAGTGGCAGTCGGGAGTGATGGCCACGATTTTCGACGGATCTTCGGTGTTGATACGTTCTCCCTTGTCAAAGCGATATACGACATAGCGCACTGCCTCGTCGGCCCACTTTTTGGCTTTTGGGGCCTGCCAAAACAGCACGTAGTCCCCGTTTGCCCATACGGGCATCACGTGTTTGGGCTTTTTGGGTGCCTTGTTGT
Organism: Segatella maculosa DSM 19339 = JCM 15638; assembly: GCF_000382385.1. Lineage (GTDB taxonomy): Bacteria > Bacteroidota > Bacteroidia > Bacteroidales > Bacteroidaceae > Prevotella > Prevotella maculosa. Next base: position 285,954 of record NZ_KB908321.1, read on the forward strand.
CTATGAAAGGCATCTTGGGTTGCAAGGCGGGATACTTCCAATATCCGGTGCGCATGGCCGAAGCGTAATTGCCGATGTTGTCGCAGAAAGACTTTGCATACCACAGCACGGTGCCGTTGACATGCCGCATCTCTCTGTGCAATCTGCGTTTGGCTTTCAGCTGATGACTGTTTGCATCTTGTGGGTCGGCATATTTTACGGTTCGTTCCACGTCTTCACCGATGTATAGCGGACGATTGGCAGCATGACTGTCCCACCATCGAATGAGCTCATCATAATCGGCTGCGGGATGCCCTATTTGCCAATAGAGCTGAGGGGCGCAGTAATCCACCCAGCCATTATTGACCCATAAGAGCACGTCGGCATATAAATCATCGTAATTCTGCAGGCCTTTCGTGTTGCTTCCTGCAGGAGAATTGCTCTTGTTCCGATAGATGCCAAAAGGCGAGACACCGAATTTCACCCATGGCTTTACATGGTGTATGCTGTCACACAGTTGCTTCATGAACAGATTGACGTTATACCTTCGCCAATCTCCCCTGTCCTTGATGCCATTGCCATAAAGCGCATACTCTTGGTCGTCAGGTATGGCCTGCCCTGCAGCCGGATAAGGATAGAAGTAGTCGTCAATGTGGAAACCATCAACATCATAGCGGCGCACGATGTCGCTTGCTATTTTACAAATGTATTCCCGGTTCTCCGGTTGCCCTGGATTAAGAATCAGCTGGTTATCGTAAGCAAACACAGCTCCCGGTTTTCTTATGGCAATATGATTAGATGCCAATGTATTAGTGGTCTTTGTCTTTGCACGATATGGATTGATCCATGCATGAAGTTCCATTCCGCGCTTATGGCACTCGCTTACCATCCATGCCAAAGGATCCCAATAGGGTTGTGGGGCTTTCCCTTGTTGCCCTGTCAAGAAACGACTCCAAGGCTCATAAGGACTTGCATATAATGCATCACACTCTGCTCTGACTTGGAAAATAATGGCATTCACTCCATCTTTATTCATCTCATCTAACTGACGAGTCAACATCTGTTGCATTCCGTCTTTCCCCAATCCGAGGAACTGACCATTCACACACTGAACCCATGCGCCACGGAATTCACGCTTCTCTTGACTTTGCATTTCTTGAATTCCTGCCAGCAGTAAAATAAATGCTAAAAATATATTACGCTTCATCTTGTTTTTATTTTCCGTGGCAAAAATAATAAAAAAATATGAGTTCGATATAGGCCCCATGGAGAAAAAACAGGAAAAACTGTGTCTCTGAAGCATCAGATTAACGGAAAACAAAAAAAGAACACTCGTCCGACGGCTCGGAAGATAGTAAAACAAAAAAAGAACGCTTGTCCGACGGCTCGGTTGGAAGCTAAATAGAAAAAGAACTGTTATCCGAGGCCTCAGATGTGAAATTAATTAGCGGAAAATGCTATCCGAGGTCTCAGATGTGAAATTAATTAACGGAAAATGTTATCCGAGACCTCGGATGTGAAATTAATTAACGGAAAATGCTATCCGAGGCCTCGGATGTGAAATTAATTAACAGAAAGTGTTATCCGAGGCCTCGGATGGAAGAAAAAGAAAGATTAAACTGTTTTCCGAGGGCTCGGAAGATAAAAAATACAAAAAGAAACTGTCGTCCGACGCCGTAGAACCATCGGGAGGGTTCTTTTACCCCGAGCTGGCATAGTCTGTTTCTCATAATCATACTCCTCCTCTAAGCGCGATTCGCTTCCGTTAAAAGAAACAAAAAAAACGGGAAAAGGCTTTGAAACTATTGGGAAATATTGTATCTTCGCGTCAATTATGATATTAAAGTATCGGATTGTTTCCGAGAAATATATTTTTGATTTGTTTTAGTAGATTAGTTTTTAAAGTAGTTTGTTTTTGGAAATCGGTTGTCGTGACGACATCCGATTTTTTTGTTTATTCACTTTGATGTTTATTCCTTTATTCCTATCTTTGCAGCATGAAAATTAAAATCGATTGGAAACATGTGGTATTGTTGGCCTTCGTGGCCTCGTTGTTGCTTTACGTCACGCGGTCGTTCTTCATGTCTTTGGGCATCATGATGATACTGCTGCTCATCGATGCGCTGTTGGTACAGTGGGAAAACAATCGGAAGAACAGGAATAAATACAAGTAATCATGCAGCAACTGACAGCACTTTACGTGCGCTACACGGGTGAGAAACCGGCTTCGATAGCGCAGATACCCGGTGCGGGCAGCAATCGGCAATACTTCCGTTTCGTGGGAAACAACGGTGAAAGCATTGTCGGTGTGATTGGAACAAGCCGCGACGAGAACCACGCTTTTATCTATCTCGACCGCCATTTCATGCTGCGCAGGTTGCCCGTTCCTCGTGTCTTGGCGGTGAGCGACGATGAGTTGCGTTACCTTCAGACCGACTTAGGCCACACGTCGCTGTATGATGCTATCAGCGGAGGGCGTGAAGCAGGTGGCCGTTACAACCAGAAAGAGCAGCAACTTCTTGTCTCTGCAATTCGGGAATTGCCCAATTTCCAGATGCGCGGCGCACGTGGACTCGACTGGAACAACTGTTATCCGCAGCCTGAATTTGATGAGGAAAGCGTGTTGTTCGACCTCAATTACTTTAAATATTGCTTCTTGAAGGCCACCGGACTCGATTTTCATGAGTTGAAACTTGAGGCCAATTTCCGTATGTTTGCCAAGGACTTGACGGCCGAGAGCGGTGAGAGCTTCCTCTATCGCGACTTTCAGGCACGCAACATCATGCTTGACAGCGACGGCAATCCCTACTTTATCGACTTCCAAGGTGGCCGAAAGGGTCCTTATTATTACGACCTTGCTTCTTTCCTTTGGCAGGCATCTGCCCACTATTCATTCAAGCTTCGTCGTCGCTTGGTCTATGAGTATTACGACGCCTTGAAGCAATATACAGAGGTTCCGAGCGTGCGCCATTTCGTCAACAGACTGAGTCTTTTCGTGCTGTTCCGCCTGCTTCAGGTGCTTGGAGCATACGGTTTCCGCGGTTATTTCGAAAGGAAGAAGCATTTCCTTGACTCCATTCAGCCGGCAATGGACAATCTCCGAGAGCTCTTAAAAATGAATTCCGGCATGTTCCCTTACCCTTATCTGATGGACATGTTGCGGCGTCTGACCGAACTACCGCAGTTCACACAGATTGAAAAACCGGCCATGTCGCGTGCCGATGGCTATAAAACAACCGATAGTAAAGTATATGAAGCGCACCCTCAAGACGGTCCGGCTACGTTCTCGAAGTATGACGGTAAGGGGCCGTTGGTCGTTCGGGTGAATAGCTTTTCCTATCGCAATGGCATTCCGGACGACCCTTCCGGAAACGGCGGAGGTTATGTCTTCGATTGTCGGAGCACGCATAACCCCGGACGATATGAGCCTTATAAGAAGCTCACAGGGCTGGACGAACCCGTCATTCGCTTTTTGGAAGACGACGGCGAAATCCTTTCTTTCCTTGAACATGTCTATAAATTGGCCGATCATCACGTAACCCGCTATCTGCAACGTGGCTTCACCAGTCTGATGTTTTCATTCGGTTGTACGGGTGGTCAGCATCGTTCGGTCTACAGTGCCCAGCATCTGGCCGAGCATATTCACCAGAAGTTCGGCATAGAAGTGCAGCTCGAACATCGTGAACAGCATATCCGACAGGTATTGAATGCAAAGAATTAAAGTCGTAAGTTCACAGAACAATCACAATTGACGCATAAAACAGAAGATGATGCAAGCAATGATATTCGCAGCAGGCTTGGGAACTCGCTTGAAACCGCTTACCGATCGTATGCCGAAAGCATTGGTAAGGGTAGGGGGGAAGCCGTTGCTTGAGCGCGTTCTCTTTCGATTGAAAGATGCCGGATTTAGCAGAATCGTCATCAACGTGCATCATTTTGCCGACCAAATTACAGACTATCTACGGGAAAACGATAATTTCGGGCTCGATATACACATCAGTAACGAGACTGAATTGCTTGAAACCGGAGGCGGCATCAAGCGGGCACGTCCGCTCTTTACCCTTGATGCGCCCGTCTTGATACACAATGTGGACATCTTGAGCAATGTCGATTTACGGGAGTTTTATACATCAGACCGCAAAGTGATGTGTGCTTCGTGTGGTGTTCCGCATGAAATGGCAGGCGCAGTGCTGCTTGTCAGCCGGCGAAAGACCAAGCGTTATCTGCTTTTCAACAATGAGATGCGTCTCGTGGGTTGGGTGAACATCGAGACAGGAGAGGTGAAAAGCCCTTACAAGGAAGTGCATAAAGCAACGCTTGATGACTTGCAGAAGCGTTTCCACATGTATGCTTTCTCGGGCATACACTCGTTTTCTCCGCAGCTGTTCCCATTGATGGAAGCCTACCCCGACAAGTTTCCTATCATGGATTTCTACTTGCAAAACTGTGACCGCGTAGCCATCAAGGGCTATGTGAAGGCTGATTTGAAGCTGATGGACGTGGGAAAACTTGACACGCTCGAGCAGGCTGAGGCCTTCATCGAAAGCCTACATCAATAACGAAATAACATTAATCATCATATAATCATTATGCAACAGAAGATAATCATTCTTGACTTCGGTTCACAAACCACGCAGCTTATCGGCCGCCGTGTGCGCGAATTGGACACCTTCTGCGAGATTTTTTCCTACAACAAGTTCCCAAAAGACGACCCGGATATCATCGGTGTCATCTTGAGTGGCAGTCCTTATTCCGTCCATGACAAGGAAGCTTTCAAGGCAAACTTGGACTTGTTCGTTGGCAAATATCCCGTTCTGGGCATCTGTTATGGCGCACAATATATCGCTCATGCCAATGGAGGAAAGGTTGAACAAACCGGAACGCGCGAGTATGGTCGTGCCAATTTGGAGACAATCGACATGGATTGTGCCGTGTTCAAAGGCTTCGAGAAAGGCTCACAAGTGTGGATGAGCCATGGAGACACGATAACTTCCATTCCCGAAGGCTTCCATGTTACCGGATCGACCGGCGACGTGAAGTATGCAGCCTTTGCCAATGAGGCCGACCGCGTGTGGTGTGTTCAGTTCCACCCCGAGGTATATCATTCCACACAAGGCATGCAGTTGCTCCGTAATTTTGTGGTAGACATCTGCGGAAGCAGGCAGGAATGGAGCCCTGCTTCATTCGTTGAAAGCACTGTTTCTGCGTTGAAAGCACAGTTGGGTAACGACAAAGTGATCCTCGGTTTGTCGGGAGGTGTTGACTCATCTGTGTGTGCCACCTTATTAAATAAGGCCATCGGGAAGAACCTCACCTGCATTTTCGTGGACCATGGCATGCTCCGAAAGAACGAGTTCTCCAAGGTAATGGAGGCTTATCAAGGCTTGGGACTGAACGTAATTGGCGTTGATGCAAGTGAGAAGTTCTTCAAAGACCTTGAAGGAGTGACCGACCCTGAAGAGAAACGTAAGCTTATCGGCCGCGATTTCGTAGAGGTGTTCAATGCCGAAGCCAAGAAGATTAGCGATGCCAAGTGGCTGGCTCAGGGCACAATCTACCCCGATCGTATCGAGAGTTTGAGTATCACGGGCATGACAATCAAGAGCCATCACAACGTAGGAGGGCTGCCCAAAGAGATGAAACTCAAGCTTTGTGAACCCTTACAGTGGCTCTTTAAGGACGAAGTTCGACGTGTGGGTTATGAATTGGGTATGCCGGAACGTCTCATCAAACGGCATCCGTTTCCCGGTCCGGGCCTTGCCGTTCGCATCTTGGGTGACATCACTCGCGAGAAAGTTCGCATTCTTCAAGAGGCCGATAACATCTATATTGAGAAGCTACATCACTACAAAATGCCCGACGGAACGCCTCTTTATGACAGCGTATGGCAGGCAGGTGCCGTGCTGCTTTCAACTATTCGATCGGTCGGAGTGATGGGTGACGAGCGCACATACGAGCACCCTGTGGCCCTCCGCGCCGTGACTTCGATGGACGCCATGACTGCGGATTGGGCGCATCTGCCTTATGATTTCATGGCAGAAGTGTCCAACGAGATTATCCGAAAGGTGAAAGGTGTCAACCGTGTTTGCTATGACATTTCTTCGAAACCGCCTTCGACGATAGAGTGGGAATAGGCGTTTGCTGCTCCTGTTTTGTCAAAACAATATCAGAAAAAACGGGGTTGGAAATCTGTGAAATAGAATTCGGATGGTTGAAAATACGTGGTTGCAAGGAGAAGCTTGTGAGGTTTTGAGCTGCAAAGACAGGGTTTTTCGTGCAAGTGATAAGGTTTTGCATGCCAACTCGCTACATTTCGCTGCTTGTTTCAGCCATTTAAGCGCATAACCTCAGTTATATTGCACGCTGAAATGAGCCATATTGTACGGTGAAATGGCTGAGATTGCATCACAATATGGCTCGGTGTGGTAAACTGCTGAGCGAATGTAGGGACACACGGTTCCTGCGTCTGCTCTAACAATCTTGTATATTCGGTTTCCCTTTTCACTTGAGCGGACGCACGAACCGTGCGTCCCTATATCTCTGTTTCGGCCATATTTCGCGTAGAAGTGGGTATATTGCACGGTGAAATGGCTGAAAAGGTGTGTCTTTTTAGTCTGTATTCTTGTTTGATTATTGTAAAACTTTGATAATAAGTGGATTATAAAGCTATGAAAACCGGGCTTGTTTTGAGTGTGATAGGACTTCGTGAACGATACGAAAGCATTTTGTAAATAATTTTACGATTGCAATGTATGCGTTTTGCGGAGGTGTGTTTCCGGATTTGGATAATTCATTTTAATTGCTTAATTTTGCTTCATAGAATTGGAATTTATAGGGAATATGCCGGGAAAAACTAAGGAACGGGCACACAGAAACAAGACGCTCAGCGTGTCGGAAGCAGAACGTCCGATGTTGGAGTCGCAGATTTGTAGTCTTGATGACTTGAAATCAAACTTCCATGACGACATGGTTGTGCATGGAGATTTGCTTGAATGCTTGGATTTTATCCCTGATGCATACTTTGATCTGGTGATTATCGACCCACCGTATAATTTGGATAAGGATTTCAACGGACGTCGGTTCTCGGCTATGGACACCGAGGCTTATGAGGAATATCTGCACAGTTGGTTTGGTAAAGTGTGCGATAAATTGAAAGAGACAGGCTCGCTTTACATGTGTGGAGATTGGAAATGCACATCAGCCATGCAAAGGGTGGTAGAGGAAAAGCTGACGGTTGTGAACCGAATCACGTGGCAACGGGAGAAAGGACGGGGCGCAAAGGCTAATTGGAAGAATGGAATGGAAGATATTTGGTTTGCAGTCAAGAACCCGAAGCGTTATTATTTCGACGTTGACTCGGTGATGGTCAGGCGGAAGGTCATGGCTCCTTATAAAGAGAATGGGGAACCCAAGGATTGGGAGGAGACACAACAGGGGAATTTTCGGCTGACCTATCCTTCTAATTTCTGGGATGACATCAGCGTTCCTTTTTGGTCTATGCCCGAGAATACGGATCATCCAACGCAAAAGCCCGAGAAATTGTACGCAAAGTTGGTGCTTGCTTCTTCAAAGAAAGGCGACAAGTTGTTCGATCCCTTTCTTGGCAGCGGCACTTCGGCTGTTGTTGCAAGGAAACTCGGCAGAAGTTTCTGTGGCATAGAGGTCAATCGGGAGTACTGTTTGTGGGCCGTAAAGCGGCTCATCAATGCCATTTCCGACCCAATTATCCAAGGATATGCCGATGGTGTCTTTTGGGAAAGGAACTCTTTTGGCTTTCAAAAGCGGGCATCAACGGCCAAAACTCATAATGGGAGCCGTAAGAAATGATGCTTATCTATCTCATTGAACGGTGTTTATGCCATAAAAGCCCGAAACCGAATGCACGATTTCGGGCTCTTATAAGGCCTGAATAGAAATCGTTTACTTGTTTTTCAGCAGGTCACGTATCTCTGTCAGCAACTTCTCTTCAGCTGTCGGCTCGGGTTTCGGAGCCGGAGTTGCAGACTCTTCTACCTTCTTTTTGGCCAGTTTGTTGATGCCTTTCACCAGCAGGAACACGCAGAAAGCGATGATGATGAAGTCGAATGTCGTCTGTAGGAAATTGCCATAGTTGATGGAAACGCCCTCCATCTTCTCTACACCGGGGATTTCTACGGTTGGAAGGGTAAGCTTTAGGTCGGTGAACTTTACGCCTCCGATGAGCCAACCGATAGGCGGCATGATGATGTCATTGACGATTGAAGTGACGATTTTGCCGAAAGCGCCACCGATGATCACACCGACAGCCATGTCGACTGCATTGCCTTTCACGGCAAAGTCTTTGAATTCTTGAATGAATTTACTCATGTTTGTTATATTAATAATGTGTGCTTAGGTGTAAATTTGTAAGCGGTTCGTTTGCCATATAGAGTTTACAATCTCCTCAATGATGAAATCCTGTAGCCTTATATATGCCATAGAACCCGATTTTTTAATATATTTAATACACCTTGCGCCTGCAAAAATAAAAAAAATATTGTATCTTTGCAATCGTAACAGACAAAATATTGATTAAAAGATATTGTTTTATAAACCTTTATAAAAATTAAAATTAAAAATGGTAAATGTAGCTATTAACGGCTTTGGCCGTATTGGTCGTCTCGCATTCCGTCAGATGTTTGAGGCAGAGGGTTATGAGGTTGTTGCTATCAATGACTTGACAAGTCCTAAGATGTTGGCTCATCTCTTGAAGTATGACACTGCACAGGGTGGCTTTGCCGGCAAGTTCGGTGAGGGCAAACACACTGTTGAGGCAACAGAAGACTCTATCATTGTTGATGGAAAGGAAATCAAAATCTCTGCAGAAAAGGACGCTGCCAACTGCCCATGGGCTGCCAACAAGGTAGATGTTGTCCTTGAATGTACTGGTTTCTACACTTCTAAGGAGAAGGCTTCGGCTCACTTGAAGGCTGGTGCAAAGAAAGTTGTTATCTCGGCTCCTGCTGGTAACGACCTGCCTACTATTGTGTACAACACCAACCACAAGACTTTGACCGCAGCTGACACCGTTATCTCTGCAGCATCTTGCACCACCAACTGTTTGGCTCCTATGGCTGCAGCATTGAATGCATACGCTCCTATCCAGAGTGGTATCATGTCTACCATTCACGCTTACACAGGTGACCAGATGATTCTTGACGGTCCGCAGCGCAAGGGCGACCTCCGTCGTTCACGTGCCGGTGCATGCAACATTGTTCCTAACTCAACTGGTGCTGCCAAGGCTATTGGTCTTGTTATCCCAGAATTGAACGGTAAGTTGATTGGTTCTGCACAGCGCGTTCCGACTCCTACAGGTTCTACAACAATCCTTGTTGCCGTTGTTAAGGGTAACAACGTTACTGTTGAGGGAATCAACGCAGCCATGAAGGCAGCTTCAACAGAAAGTTTCGGTTACACAGAGGATCAAATCGTTTCTTCAGATATCATCGGTATGCGTTTCGGCTCATTGTTCGATGCAACTCAGACCATGGTAAGCAAGATTAGCGATGATTGCTATCAGGTACAAGTTGTTTCTTGGTATGACAATGAGAACTCTTACACCTCTCAGATGGTTCGTACGATTAAGTACTTCGCTGAGTTGAAGTAATACCACGTACAAGTCATCAGCTTCTTTTTCCTTTTTAGGAAAGAGATCGCAGACAAATATAATCCCTACCGCTTTGTCGGCAGGGATTTTTTTGTTATTTTTGTTGGCATGAAGCATGGAAACAGTGATATGAAGAGCTTTGAGACGATAGACAAAGCCGGCTCTTTGATAACGATTTTAGGTCCGACTGCATCGGGAAAGACAAGTCTTGCTGCGCATCTGGCGTATGAAATAGATGCCGAGATCATCAGTGCTGACAGCCGACAGGTTTATCGTGGCATGACCATTGGAACGGGAAAGGATTTAGGGGATTATATGATTAAGGACCGACAGATACCTTATCATCTGATAGATATCTGCGAACCGGGAACGAAATACAATCTCTTTCGCTATCAGGAGGACTTCATAAAGGTATATGCCGACATGATGCAACGTGGAAAACAAGCCATTCTCTGCGGTGGAACCGGGCTGTATATAGAATCTGTTCTCAAGGGATACCATCTTTCTCCCGTTCCTCAAAATCAGGAATTGCGCGATGCTTTAGCGGATAAATCGCTTGAAGAGCTGACAGAAATGCTGAAGTGTCTGAAGGAACAAAGTGACAGCACGATGCATAATAAGACCGATGTAGACTCCTGTCAGCGTGCAATCAGGGCGATAGAGATTGAAACCTACAATCTTGAACACCCCACGGAGGATAGAACGTTCCCTGTAATAGAATCCATCATTATCGGTGTGGCTATTGACCGTGATGCCCGTCGTGCCAAGATTAGCAGGCGTTTGCGGAAACGGCTTGACAGTGGAATGATAGATGAGGTCAAGGGATTACTTGATTCGGGGATTCCTGCTGCAGACCTTATTTATTATGGTCTGGAATATAAATATATCACGGAATATATAATAGGGAAAATCGGTTTTGAAGAGATGTTCCGTAGACTTGAAATCGCCATTCATCAGTTCGCCAAACGGCAGATGACATGGTTCAGAGGAATGGAACGCCGTGGCTTTACGATACATTGGGTTGATGCACTCTTACCAATGGAAGAGAAAGTGGGCATGATTAAGGAACTGATAAATGCAAGGTGAACTCAACCTAACTGGCTGATTTTTTTCAGTTCTTCGCCATTGACGATTTTGATTTTACGGCCATCGATAGCAATAATCTTTTCGTATGCAAAGGAAGATAGGGTTCGGATGGCATTGCTGGTCGTCATGTTGGACAGACTGGCCAAGTCTTCACGGCTCAAATAAATGCTCAATGTATAGCCGTCTTCTTCGGTTCCATAATTATTCTTGAGCAACAACAAAGCTTCGGCCAGCCGTCCTCTGATGTGTTTTTGGGTCAGATTAACCGTCCTGTCGTCGCTATGGCCTAATTCCTTGGAGAGATGTTTTAGGTAAAAAAAACTGATATTGAAGTTTTCTTTCATCAGTTGGACAATGACATCCATATCAAAGAAAGCAATGGTAGACTCTTCGAGTGCCATGGCAGCGGTCTTGTAATCTTCTGCAGCAAAGTAAGCTCTGAAACCGAAGAACTCCATAGGTTTGATTGCCCGTATAATTTGACTTCTGCCTCCAATGCCCATTTTGAAAACCTTGACCTTGCCTTGATAGAGCAGCATCATACGCGTGGGACCGTCAAAATCCTTGTAAATAAGTTGATTTTTCTTGAATGATTTTATCTGTATATTATCGAGAAGAGTGTTTTGATGTTCTTCCGAAAGAGGGCCCCATAATTGTGAGAGAGAATAAATGATTTCACTCTTATTGTTATTTTGCATTTCCGCCATGAAAAGTTTTTTAAGCTACAACCTTTTTAATTTTGGTTACAAATATACGAATAATCTTTCAATAAATAATTTTTTTTAACGAAAATATATTATTGAATATGAAAAAAGTATCTATGAAAAAAAACGCTTTTCTTTTTTGGTTGTTTTGCAGAAATTGTTTAACTTTGAGGACAAGTGAGGCAATGAGGTGTTTTGATGCTCATTTGAATGTAAAATATTTATAAACCTTAATAGAGAACTATGAGTTATCTAAAATTTGAAAGGGCTCTTATGACGAACTTGGAAGAAGCGTTGCCAAGGGAGTTGCTTCGAACGAATCGTTCGGGGGCCTATTCTTGTTCTACTATAGTTGACTGTAATACGCGCAAATATCATGGCTTATTGGTTGTTCCTGTTCCCGAGCTTGATGATGAGAACCATGTGCTTTTGTCTTCTTTGGATGCTACCGTTATCCAGCATGGTGCAGCGTTCAATTTAGGGCTCCATAAATATCAGGGCAATAATTACAGTCCTAAGGGGCACAAGTATATTCGCGAGTTCGATTGTGGCAGGGTTCCGACCACCATTTATCGTGTAGGAGGTGTCATATTGAAACGGGAAATCGTCTTCCAACACTATGAAGACCGGATTCTTATTCGTTATACGCTTGTCGATGCCCATTCTTCAACGACACTTCGGCTGCGTCCTTTCCTTGCTTTTCGAAGTGTAAGGCAGTTCACACATGAGAATATGGTTGCCAATCGTGATTATCAATTGGTAGATAAAGGTATCAAAACGTGTATGTATGCCGGTTATCCTGAACTCTATATGCAGTTGAGCAAGACGAATGAATTCAAATACCAGCCGGATTGGTATCGTGACATCACCTATCCGAAGGAGCAGGAACGTGGTTATGCTTCTAACGAAGACCTTTATGTCCCCGGCTATTTTGAGATGAATATCAGGAAAGGTGAAAGCATTGTCTTTGCGGCATCGACTTCAGAGATAAAGACATCAGCGTTGAAAGCATTGTTCGATGAGGAAGTCAACGAACGTACTCCTCGAGATAATTTCTTCCATTGTTTGGTCAATGCTGCTCACCAGTTCCATATCCATGAAAAGAATGGAGATCGCTATATCCTTGCCGGTTACCCTTGGTTCAAGTGTCGTGCCCGTGATATGTTTATTGCTTTGCCGGGGCTTACGTTGTCTATAGAGGAGCAAGATTACTTTGAGCTTGTTATGAAGACGGCCCAACGAGGACTCACGGAGTTTATGGAAGGTAAACCGTTGACGGTGAAAATCTACGAGATGGAACAACCTGATGTTCCGCTATGGGTTATATGGTGTCTGCAGCAATATGCAAAGGAAGCTGGGACCGAAGAATGTCTGAAGCATTATGGCGGATTGATGGAGCGACTGATTAAGTTTATCGAGAACGGCAAGCATCCTAATCTGAAAGTAATGGAAAACGGGCTCGTTTATACCGATGGACGCGAGACTGCTGTCACGTGGATGAATTCTACAGTCAATGGCAAGCCGGTTATTCCGCGTACAGGATATATTGTAGAGTTCAATGCCTTGTGGTATAATGCGCTGAAATTCTGTTCAGCAATGGCCGATTTGAGTGGGAATAAAAAAGATGCAGCGCATTTTGAGCAACTTGCACAGCATTGCAAACAATCGTTTGTCGATGTCTTCCTCAATGAGTATGGCTATCTGTTTGATTATGTTGATGGGAATATGATGGATTGGAGCGTGCGTCCGAATATGATTTTTGCCGTTGCTCTTGATTATTCCCCGCTCGCACAGGAACAGAAAAAGAGCGTTCTCGATGTTTGTACGCGCGAATTGCTGACGCCGAAAGGCCTGCGCTCACTCTCTCCGAAGAGCGGAGGCTACAATCCCATGTATACGGGGCCGCAGACACAACGTGATTACGCTTATCATCAAGGTACGGCTTGGCCATGGCTCGGCGGATTTTACATGGAAGCATGTCTGAAGCTCTATAAGCGCACACGTCAGAGCTTCATAGAAAGGCAGATGGTTGGTTATGAAGATGAAATGAATCAACATTGTTTGGGCACCATACCCGAACTCTTCGATGGTAACCCGCCGTTCAACGGGCGCGGAGCTATCTCTTTCGCAATGAATGTGGCCGAGATTTTGCGTACGCTTGAACTTCTTGAGCGTTATAACTTTAATTCAGGGGAGGAAACAAAATGAAAATATTGATGTTTGGTTGGGAGTATCCTCCTCATGTTTACGGTGGGTTAGCTACGGCTAACTACGGGATTACCGAGGGACTGCATGCGCAGGGTGATATGGATATTACGCTTTGCTTGCCGAAACCTTGGGGCGACGAAGACCGTACGCCGGCCAATATCGTGGCCATGAACTGCGTGCCGGTGGCATGGCGCGACGTGGATTACGATTATGTGCAGGGAAGGGTGGGGAATATCATGTCGTCCGAACTCTATTATCGGCTGCGTGACCACATCTATGGCGACTTCAATTACATGCATGTGAACGACCTTGGCTGCTTGGAGTTTGCTGGTGGTTATCCTTCGAACCTGCATGAAGAAATCAACAACTATTCGGTTATTGCGGGAGTCGTTGCCCGGACATTGGACTTTGATATTATTCATGCGCATGACTGGCTGACCTATCCTGCCGGTATTCATGCTAAACTGGCAAGTGGAAAGCCTCTGTGCATTCATGTTCATGCGACCGACTTTGACCGAAGCCGAGGTCATGTCAATCCTACGGTCTATGGGATAGAGAAAGATGGAATGGACAATGCTGACTGCATCATGTGCGTGAGCGAACTGACGCGTCAGACGGTCATCAATCAATATCATCAAGACCCGCGAAAGGTGTTTACCGTCCACAATGCTGTCTATCCGTTGAAGCAGGAGTGGCAAGATATTCCCCGACCGGACCATAAGGGAAAGGAAAAGGTGGTCACATTCTTGGGCAGATTGACGATGCAGAAAGGACCGGAATATTTCGTCGAGGCAGCCAATATGGTACTCCATCGCACACGTAACGTGCGCTTCTGTATGGCAGGGTCGGGCGACATGATGGACCAGATGATTTATCTTGCTGCGGAACGAGGCATAGCCGACCGCTTCCATTTCCCGGGTTTCATGCGCGGTGAACAGGTGTACGAATGCCTGAAACGGTCGGATGTCTACGTGATGCCGTCCGTGAGCGAGCCTTTCGGTATCTCTCCGCTCGAAGCCATGCAGTGCGGAACCCCGTCGATTATCTCGAAGCAGAGCGGTTGCGCTGAGATACTGACTAACTGCATTAAGGTAGATTATTGGGATATCCATGCCTTGGCCGACGCCATCTACAGTATTTGCCATAACGAAAGCCTCTTCGAATACCTTTCCATGGAAGGCAAACGAGAAGTCGACCAAATCACATGGAACAAGGTCGGGCTGCTCATTCGCCGGCTCTATGAGCAGGTACTTGCCCAAAGATAAAACCGTTCACCACGATTAACCATCAAAACAACAATGATATGAAAACAATTTGCCTATATTTCGAGATACATCAGATTATCCACCTGAAGCGTTACCGTTTCTTTGATATCGGGACCGACCATTACTACTATGACGACTATGAGAATGAGCACGGTATCGCAGACATTGCGGAACGTTCGTATATGCCGGCACTGGGCACGCTGCTTGAGATGATTAAAGCCAACGGCGATTACTTTAAAGTGGCTTTCTCGTTGAGCGGGGTGGGGATGGAACAGTTGGAGATGCATGCCCCCCAAGTGCTTGAGAAGCTGCAAGAACTCAATGATACCGGTTGTGTGGAGTTTCTCGCGGAGCCCTATTCTCATGGTCTTTCTTCCCTGGTGAACGAGGAAAGCTTTGCCAAAGAAGTGAAGCGGCAATGTGCAAAGATGAAAGAGTATTTCGGCCACTCGCCCAAGGTGTTCCGCAATTCATCCCTCATCTACAGCGATGACATCGGACTGCAGGTTTCGCAGATGGGTTTTAAAGGCATGCTGACAGAAGGAGCCAAGCACGTGTTGGGCTGGAAGTCGCCCCACTATGTCTACAGCAGTGCCATGGCACCGAACCTGAAGCTTTTGCTGCGCGACATCAAGTTGAGCGACGACATCTCGCTCCGCTTCAACAACAGCGAATGGGACGGCTACCCGCTCTTCGCCGATAACTATATCAGAGAAATCGCCTCGTTACCGCAAGAGGAACAGGTGATAAATATCTTCATGGAGCTTTCTGCGTTGGGGATTGCACAGCCGTTGTCGAGCAACATTCTCGAATTCTTCAAGGCCCTCCCAGCCTGTGCCAAGGAAAAGGGCATTACTTTCTCTACGCCCACAGAGCTGTGCATGAAGATGAAACCTGTGGACCGGTTAGACGTGCCCGATACGCTGAGTTGGGTAGATGAAGAGCGTGACGTCAGCACGTGGCTCGGCAATCCGATGCAACGCGAGGCCTTCAATAAGCTTTACAGCGTGGCCGACCGCGTCAGAATAGCCGATGACCCACGCATCAACCAAGACTGGGACTACCTGCAGGCAAGCAACAACTTCCGCTTTATGACTACCAAGCCGTCTAACATCGTCCTTGACCGTGGCATCTACAGTAGTCCGTTCGACGCGTTCACCAACTATATGAATATCCTCGGCGACTTCATCAACCGCGTCAACAACCTCTATCCTGCCGACATCGACAATGACGAACTGGCCGGACTGCTCACGACTATCAAGAACCAAGGCGACGAACTTGAAATGAAAGACAAGGAGATTGTTCGCCTACAGGCGAAAATCGAAAAGATAGAGGAAGCAACGAAAAAAGACACGAAGAAGAAAAGATCGGAAATGGGGAAAAAGAAGACCACGGTGAAGAAAGAAAGGCCGTGAGCACGAAAAAGCAGAGACGGTATTTCACAGTCTGTAAGATCCCAAACCGGTAGCGTCATCAATAAGAAAAGGAACAAGCCCTGCGGCCTGTTTCTTTTTTTGTAAAATCTACGCCAGTTCGGGATAAGAGTATTCTGGTCGGCAAGTCTCGGAGAGGTGGCAGTTGAGTATAGTGGCCCCCTGCCTGTAATCCATCGTCCCTCCATAGCTTACCCGTGTCACCGTAGGAGAGAAAACAAATAGAAAACGACAAAAGTGACCCCACAATTGAAGAAAAAAAAAACAGCGAGAGTGCCCCCGAATAGAGGAAAAATAAGAAAAAACGGTAAAAGTGATCCCACAATTGAGGAAAAATAGAAAAAAACGGCGAGAGTGCCCCCGAATTGAGGAAAAATAAGAAAAAACGGTAAAAGTGACCCCACAATTGAGAAAAAATAGAAAAAAAACGGTGAGAATGCCCTCACAATTGAAGAAAAATGGAAAAACACTGAAAGCAGGCCATCTTCCGGCCTTTTATTCCTGGAAAACTCTAAGTTCTCAAGGTCCGTTTCCTCACACGCCACATTATATTACTGCACAAAACCTGAGATTACCGTTCCAATATGGCTGCGATAAACTCATCGGAGAGTTACTTTGGTACCCAACTTAGTTAAAAATAAATAATGAAGCAGGAAATATTTGCTTTGTATATACTTAATCTGTATTTTTGTTTCGCAATGAAAGACGTTTTATGATATTTGTTTATTTTGCGAAACTGTTGGTTACTTCATTTGTTAAGCTATTATTCACCTATGAAATCTAAAAACCTTGTAAATAAAAAGATGATACCGTTCCGTAGTTTTCCATTTTTTGAAGTCTTATTTGAGCTGTTCCTCGTATTTCCACTTTGTATGAATGCAGCTCCGCAAGTAGATTCCTTGCCCGAGAGCATACCCGTCGGAGCGCAAGGAAAGTTTCATATTCAGGGCATTGTCATGGATAAAGCGCGTCGTTATCTATACATCTCGTATACCACCCAACTTGTCAAGTTGGATTTGAACGGGTGTGTTGTCGGTTCGGTCAGTGGTTTGTTGGGCCATTTGGGGTGTATTGCTTACAATCCGGAGGATGGTAAGGTCTATGGTTCGCTTGAATACAAGAACGATGAGATAGGTCGTGACATCAGTGATAGGAGCAATGGGCATCGGGAGTCGGCCACCCAGTTTTATGTTGCGGTTTTCGATGTGGATAAGATAACACATACGGGTATGGATGGCCTGCGTGACAGTGTTATGAAAACCGTGTGTCTTCCCACCGTAAAAAGACTTTATGAAGACAGTTCTACCATCCATGGCGTAACCCGTGAGCATGTTTATGGTTGCAGCGGAATTGACGGCGTCACTTTCGGCCCTCGTTTTGGAAGCAAAGGAGGAGAAATGTTTCTTACGGTGGCACTCGGTATTTATGGTGATACACTGCGCACAGATAATGACTATCAGGTGTTGTTACAATATCCTTGGCCTGCAGTCATGCAATATGCACGTCCTCTCGATCTGAACCGTATGCATACGGAAGGTCCGTCAAAGCCTGCTGCAACTTATTTTGCCTACACGGGCAATACAACTTACGGCGTGCAGAACTTGGAATACGATGCTTTTTCAAATCAATGGTTCATGGCTGTATATAAAGGAAAGAAAAAGCGATTTCCGAATTACCGGCTTTTTGCTATCGACAACAGCGTGAAACCACGCCGCAGGCTGCTTTCAGGGTATGGCGGTGAGCGTGGCCTTGTTGTAGAACTTGGTAAAACAGGCCTATATGATGCTTCTTCAGGCGTTTGGGGTTGGAATTTCCCTTATGGAAACATGGGAATGCAGTCTGTGGGCAACGGCTGTTTCTACTTCTTCCACCCCGATAAAAATAACAAGGACGGCTATAGTGGCCGTGTCGAACTTTATCGTTATGAGCCGGACACGAAGATTCCCTTTGTCAGAGTGACCCATGACGGCTTTTTCAAAGTAGATCACCAACAGAAGAATATAAATATGATACCTTAAATGAAGAATGAATCATGAACAAAAGATTAAACTTGGCCCTTGAAAAGGCTACCCAAACGAAAGCACTTGTCCTAAGGCAAGGTGCTATCAACGAAACAGCACGTGTCTTTCGGGAACTTTTTCCTGACGAAAGGGCTGTCGTGATAGCCGATAAAACCACTTTTGCCGTTGCCGGTAAGGCGGTTGACGCGATGTTACACCAAGAAGGAATATCCGTAGATGCACCCGTAATCCTTGATTATCCCGACATGCATGCCGAGTGGAAGTATGTCGAACTTCTTGATGAAGTGTTTTCCAAGACCAATGCCATTCCCATAGCTGTCGGTTCTGGCACAATAAACGACCTCACAAAGTTGTCTTCTTATCACAACGATCGTCATTATATGGTTGTTGCTACGGCTGCGTCCATGGACGGATATGTTGCTTTCGGGGCCTCTATTACGAAAGATGGCTGCAAGACAACCTTCCCGTGTACTGCACCCATTGCCGTTGTTGCCGACATTGATATTATTTCGAAGGCTCCGGCCGACATGACAGCCAGTGGATATGCAGACCTTTTTGCCAAAGTTCCGGCAGGTGCAGATTGGATTATAGCCGATGCCATAGGCATAGAACCCATAGATCCAGTGCCATTTGCTATAGCACAGGACGGGCTACACGATGCCTTGTCCAATCCCGAAGGCGACCGTGAGGGGCGTCCCGAAGAGATTTCGAAACTCATGGAAGGCCTTCTGCTCGGTGGTTTCGCCATGCAGGCCTATCCGAAATCCAGTCGTCCGGCCAGTGGAGCCGACCATCAGTTTTCCCATTTGCTCAATATGCAGCATTACGTGATGTCCAATGGAAAGGCACCTTCACATGGTTTTCAAGTGGCATTAGGCACGCTCGCCTCTCTTTTCTTTTATCGCGAACTGCTCAATGCCGACATTGAAAAACTGGATATCGAGGCATGCGTAAGGGAATGGCCCGACCTTGAAGTGCAAGAACAGGAGGCTATCCGAATGTTTCATGGAACTGACTTCCCGATGCTTGGTGCGACAGAAGTCAAGGCAAAGTATGTAGACCGTGAGGGGCTGCGCCGTGAGTTGACAACCTTCAAATCAAAGTGGCCGGAAACGCGCAGAAGATTGGAACGGCAGATTATCCCCGTGGAAGAGGCGATGCAGCGGCTACGGCTCGTTGGTGCTCCGACACTTCCTGAAGACATCGGGCTCAGCCGTCAGCGCATGCGCGACAGTATTCTTCTGGCACAGAAGATTCGTCGGCGTTACACCATTCTCGACCTTGGGCTTCGCATGTGTATGCTCGATAAGTGGACCGATGCATTGTTCGGCAGGGAAGGAATATGGGAAATAAAATGTCCCCCGATCAATCATTAGTCTTTGCGCCCCGGGGCGGAAACGTCAAACGGAAAGAAATGTTGGTTGCGCCCCGGAGCGAAGGCTTCAAACGTAAACATGTGTTAACTGCGCAAGGTGCGCAAGTTTCAAACGTAAACGTGTGTTAACTGCGCAAGGTGCGCAAGTTTCAAACGTAAACGTATGTTAACTGCGCAAGGTGCGCAAGCTTCAAACGTAAACGTGTGTTAACTGCGCAAGGTGCGCAAGTTCCAAACGTAAACGTGTGTTAACTGCGCAAGGTGCGCAAGTTTCCTAATGACCGATTTAAGATAAACCGCTGTGTTCAAAACCTATCATATTAATCTAACAATTTAAGAAATGAAGAAGTACAATCATGCAGGAAGCAAGGCAAATTGCTTCCGAATCGTCGTTCTTTTGGCATTACTGATAAACGTGATGACGATTCATGCACAGTCCTTAGTCAAAGGAACTGTCACGGATACCAATGGCAATCCGCTTATTGGTGTCACCGTGCAGAATGCTACAACGAAAGGAGGGGCTGTCACGGATATCGAGGGAAATTTCTCGGTTCAGGCCAAGAAAGGCGATCTGTTGAAAGTCTCATACGTGGGCTACTTGACGCAGAACCTTCGTGCCTCGGGAACTCACATGACCGTTACGTTGAAAGAGAATGTCAGTTCGCTCGACGAACTCGTAGTTGTGGGCTACGGCGTGCAAAAACGGCGAGACATTGTGGGTGCGATTGATAAGGTGTCGGGCGATGTCGTAGAGAACCGCGCCAATACCAACATCACACGCTCCCTGCAAGGGCAGATTCCCGGGCTCACCATCACGCAGACCGACGGACGTTCCACCCGTGGTGGCGGTGTCCATATTCGTGGTAACGTGAACTCTATTGGCGCCGGAGGCTCGGCACTTGTGCTTATCGATGGCGTGGAGGGAAGTCTCTCGCAGGTCAATCCCGATGATGTGGAAAGCGTTTCCGTGCTGAAGGATGCATCGTCGGCAGCCGTCTATGGTGCGCGCGGAGCTTTTGGCGTTATTCTTGTTACGACCAAAAGTGCGAAGGCCGGGAAAACCGTCGTGAAATATTCAGGGCAGGTCTCGCTGGTTAAGCGTACGGTGAAGTATGATGTCGTCACGAATGGCCTGCAGTGGACGAATGATTTCTACGAGGCTTATATGGGATATCGGGGAACTGAGCCCAGTACAATCAATAATGTGTTCAATGCCCACAACAAAAGTTGGAGTGATTGGTATTCAGAGCTGCAGCGACGCGACGCCAATCCGTTGCTTGAGAAACAGCGCACCAACGATAACGGTTACTACGAATACTACGGCAATACCGATTGGTTGGGAGCTATCTACCGCAACAACAACTTCGCTACCCGGCACAACATCTCTATCAGTGGTGGTTCGGACCGTTCGACTTTCTACATCAGTGGCAGATACGATGGTAACAACGGGATTTATAAGGTCGGCAACGAACGTTTCAACCGATATAACATCCGTGCGAAAGGTATGTTGAAACTCAATCGCTGGCTTCGCCTGGAGAATAATACCGACGTTTTCCTGCAAGACTATCATGAGCCTATCGTTATGTATGCTTACGACCGTAACAATTTGGATACGCGCATACCTATACAACGGCAGTTCGAGACGCAGGGCTTCCCCGTTGCAACAATCAGAAATACGGATGGCACTTGGACGCAGGCAGCCGTATATACGGGTTACGCAGGGTTTGCAGAAGGAACCTCGTGGCGTCAGAATAAGTGGTCTAACATCACCAACACCACGACCCTTTATGCGGATATCATCAAAGACGTGCTACAGGCCAAGGCCGACTTTACCTACAAGCGAAGTCATCAACGGCGGGAGCAGGTCGGCAATATTTATGATGCCATGATTTCTCCTACGGAAAAATGGTCATGGTCTAACTATAGTCATCTTGAGCATCGCTATTACGACACAGAATACATGGCTGGGAGTGCCACTCTCACTTACACTCCGAAGCTTCTCGGCGGACATTATCTCAAGGGTATGGGAGGCTGGAATCTTGAGCAAGAGAAATATCGTTCTACGCGTGCCATGCGTCAAGGACTACTTGAACCAAATATGCCTAATTTCAATTTCACCGATAGTGACGCTTACTACATTAATGATAATGGTTCCTATGATTGGACTTTCGTAGGTTTCTTCTATCGTTTGAACTATAATTGGAAAGGACGTTACTTGTTGGAGACAAGCGGTCGTTATGACGGAAGTTCCAAGTTCCCGACTAGCCAACAGTGGGGTTTCTTCCCTTCGGCGTCCTTGGGTTGGCGCATCAGCGAAGAACCTTGGATGGAACCGCTACGCACACGCTTCCTCGATAACTTTAAGTTGCGTGCATCTATGGGAGAGGCCGGAAACGGACTCGTATCTCCCTATCAATATCTCTCAACGATGAGCATTCATCGTGGCACCAGTGTTATTAACGGTAAGCTGGCCAATTATACACAGGCTCCTGCTCCTGTACCAAGTGGACTTACTTGGGAAAAGGTTATCACCTATAACTTTGGTGTTGACATAGATATGTTTAAGAACCGTTTCACTTTTTCTTTTGATGTTTATCGAAAAAACACGAAAGACATGTATGTTGTCGGTGATGAACTTCCTGCCGTGTATGGTAATAATCCTCCAAAGGGCAATAATGCCGACATGCGCACTGATGGTTGGGAAATCAGTCTTGGTTGGAGGGATCGTGTAATGGTTGCCGGTAGCCCTCTCAAATACCATGTCAAGGCAGCTTTGTGGAATGCTAAAAGCAAAATCACCAAATATACCGCTACCACTAACACCCTCACCTCTTATTATAAAGGTAAGGAAGTTGGCGAGATATGGGGATTCGATTGCCTTGGATTCTTTCAGAGCAAAGAAGACGTGTTGAAATCTCCCGACCAAAGCTGGCTCCACAACTATAACCGTTCTGGCCAGATATGGGAGGCTGGCGATCTGAAGTTCAGAGACGTGAACGACGACAAGAAAATTAATATAGGCAACAACACGCTTGAAGACCATGGCGACCTTGTCAAGATTGGTAACACAACGCCCCGCTATTGCTATAGCTTCAGTTATGGCGCTGAATGGAATGGTATTGGCTTTTCGATGTTCTGGCAGGGGGTGGCTAAACGCGACTGGTATCCCAATAGCGAGGCCGGCCTTTTCTGGGGAAATTATGGACGCGTTTACGGATATGACCTTCCTTGGCAGAACGCTTCCAACCGTGCCGGAGTTGATGCAAATGGAGATATAACCAATCCCACGGCTTATTGGCCTCGTCTACGCGGTTACATAGCAGAAGACAACAAGGGAACACTTTCCCGTAGAAACAACCGTTATCTGCAGAACGCTGCTTATCTGCGCTTGAAGACCGTCAGTCTGTCTTACGCCTTCTCGCAAAAGTTTATATCCAAGTTAGGACTCAACAGCCTTGTGGTCTACGTCTCAGGAGAAAACCTTCTGACGATTACACCACTACACAAGTGGGCGAAGAACTTCGACCCTGAGGTGATTAGCTCGGGCGACGCTTCTGGATGGAACGGACAGACCGGCACTGCTGGCGACGGATATAGTTATCCGATGCTGAAGAGTATGTCTTTGGGACTCAATATCACTTTCTAATGAATAACTACATATAGACGAACAGCCTTATGAAAAAGATATATATATGCTTGGCCCTTGCCGCACTTTCTTTCTGTGCTTGCGACGACTTCTTGGACCGAAAGCCGATTGCCAAGATGGATTCAGAGAAGTTCTTTGCCAATGAAGAACAACTTCAACTTTATGCCAATGGACTGTACATCAACATGACACCGGATGCGGAAGAACTGACTACCGGAAAGTCTACATGCGATTACTTAGCTCGCAATACCACCGATGCTCTTCTTCAGAAGAACTTCACCGCTAACCAAATGTCCGGTTGGACAATAGGAGCTTGGAAAGACCTTTTCCGCGTAAACTATTTCTTGGAGCACATGGACAGGGCCAATTGTCCCTCAGAAGTGATAAACCACTACCGAGGGATTGCAAGGTTCTGGCGCGCATACTTCTATTTTGACAAGGTGAAGACCTATGGTGACGTGCCATGGTATAACCACACGATAGACTCCAAGGATATGGTAGCACTCTACAAACAGCGCGACGACAGGGAAGCTGTAATGGACAGTGTATTGAAAGATATTAACTATGCTTGCGACCATATACGCAACCGTAGCGAAACCACCATAACACCATGGATGGCGCTTGCCCTTAAGTCGCGTATATGTCTCTTTGAGGGAACTTATCGCAAGTATCACGCAGTCAATCCTTCGACCGGGCAACCTTGGAAAGAGCAGAATGCTTCTGAAAGATTCCTCAAAGCTTGTATAGACGCATCTGAGAAGATTATCGATTCGGAACAATTCAATCTCTATAATACCAAGAACCCCGAAACCGACTACCGATACGTCTTCCAACAGGAGAAACCTGTATCCGAAGAAGTGATTTGGGCCAAGGAATATAGTGCGAGCCTAAGCTCGTTCCATAACCTTACGCAGGTTTTCGTCTCTTCGGGCAATCTGTCGAATCGCTGGTCACCGACACAGGACTTCGTTAATACCTATCTTAATCGAGATGGAAGTCGCTTTACCGACGACCCTGACTATTCTACGAAGGGCTTTGCCCAAAACGCTGCCAACCGAGATTGTCGACTTGCACAGGAGATCATGATGCCCGGCTACACAAAATCCAATAATAACGGAAAGGCAGTTGCAACTAACCCCAACTGGAGTGTAACAATGACGGGATATCAGATTATTAAGTACAACATGGACGGCACATACTATGAGGTGACCAATCATTGCAGTAACTCGGTTCCCGTTATCCGCTATGCAGAGATATTGCTCAACGAGGCGGAGGCCAAAGCTGAACTCGGGCTGATGACAAACAAGGTTTGGGACCAAACGATACGACCCATCCGAGAGCGCGCCGGTGTCAAAGGCAGTGCACCAGTCACAGCCGACCCTTACCTCATCGCTTACTACAACAACACGGTGACCGACAAATGGATACTTGAAATCCGACGCGAGCGAGCTATAGAGCTTTTCCTTGAAGGCGGAGGGTTGCGATATGACGACCTTATGCGATGGCGGGCAGGCGATCTGCTTACGAAAGATTTGGGTTCCATTTACATCGGCAGTAAGAACCTTGCCGTGGATTCCGACGGAGACGGTAAACCCGACCTCATGGTTGTTGACAAAGTTCCGGGGAACAAGAACAAGGATATCACCTACATTGATTTAAGCAAGACACGCTTCTATACGTTTAGAGACGGTCGCCTCTATGTTGCAAACAATAATGTGTGGGAAAACAAGAAGTACGTTCATCCTATTCCAACGGCAGCAATCGTGAAGAATAACAACCTCAAGCAGAACTATGGATGGGAATAACCCGACCCACAAGAAGTGAAGAAGGACTTTAAGTATAACCATTTAGCAATATAATCAGTATGAAAAGATACAGCATCTTCAAATGTGCAGTGTTCATGATGACACTCCTATCGCTACTGGGTGCTTGCAGTGACAATAGTGAAACTGTTCTTCTCGGAAGCGATGACCAACTGCGGTTCTCTTCATCGGAGACGAGTAAGAAGTTCACCGTGTGTGCCACAGGAGAATGGAAGATTACAACCGATGCCCCTTGGCTTTCGTTCAGCAAGCGCAGTGGCGAGGGAGACGGACAGACGCGCGAACAGATAGTGGTCACGGCAGCCCGGAACACAAGCTCCGCTCGACAGGCTTCCTTTCATTTGTCGGCCGGTGGAAAGACACTCGTCGTGAATTGCGAGCAAGAGGAAGGCCGTCCCTTTGCCTTTGGCGCAATCGGCCTCTCTGCTTCGTTGCAAGTAGGGACTTCTGTTGCAGGCATCATGCTCAACATTCCTTACGAGTATGGTTACAAAGGTATGAAGCTCACGCTCCACACTGCCTTCAGCGGAGACGGTTCCGAAGGACTGACCGCAGAAGATCAAAGCTTCACGCTCGACACCGACAAAGGAACGCTGTCGGTTCCTCTTGGCGGAAAGCCTGTCAAGTCGGGTAGCCTCGTCATCACCGTCAGCACCGATCAGGCAGAGATAGCCCCCGTTGTCCTTAACACCACAGTCAACGACAGAATCATTCTCGAACAACATTTCGACCTTTGCATCTATGGAGGAGACTTCGTTGCGGGCAAACCGGGGAACATGCCGGTATGGGTTAAGGACGAGAACGGAAAGAACATTCCACCCACTCCGCTCGGTGAACTGCAGCCACGAACGCCCAACCACGATGGCTCCAACGACCTTTTCTCAACAATGGCCCATTCCTATCTTGTTTCCAAGGGACTCGACTCATGGGAAGGCACCAAAGTCTATGAACGGCCCGGCTACGTGAAGATTGGCACGGGAAGCGCTGTTGGAAAGATAGCAACCCCGAGCTTCGCTGCGCTTGGTACGGAAAATGTCGATGTAGCGGTAAGTTTGAAGGTGGCCGAGTGGCCCGATGAACAGGGCGGAAAGCTCGTCATCAGTGTCGAAGGCTCGGGAACGGCTTCGCTCTCCACTTATGCCTATCTGCACAAGAAAGCTAAGAGCGGAAGCGAATGGGAAGAAGTGAAGTTCGCCATTCAAGGTGCATCAGGAAACACGCGCCTCGTCTTCACGACCAAGGGAAACAAGCGCTTCGCTATCGACGACCTTATTGTTTCAGTAAAATAAATCAAAGCATATGAAAACAAAACTAAAGAATATCCTTTCACTGTCAGTGCTGTTCATACTGACTTTCCCTGTCGCTTCGTGCGGTTCGGGCAGCGACACACCATCGCCCGCTACTCCCGGCGGAGGGGCTGAGTCTTTCAAACCCAAAACCGGAAACGACCTCTATGGACAGATTACCGACGACCGCGGACAAGGAGTGCCTGATGTCGTAGTGAGCGACGGCTATCAAAGTGTAGCAACCGATGCCAAGGGATGGTATCAGATGAAACGCCGGAGCGGAGCACTCTATGTGAACTACTCGGTTCCAAAGGATTACAAGGCCAGTACAACGGCATTCTACAAGCCTCTCAAACCGGCAGAGAAACGCTACGACTTCAAACTTACCCGTCTCAATGGTGACGAGACCCACTTTAACCTGCTTGTCATGGCCGACCCCCAGGTGAAGAGCAATCATGACGTAGAGCGATTCAAATCGGAAACGATGCCCGATGTCAGGCAAACCATCGCGAACAGCAAACTTCCCATCTACGGGCTATGCCTCGGCGACATTGTTGACGAAAAGCATCAGGAGCTTACCAATTCCATGAGGGTGCTCCTGCAATCTACGTCAATGCCTTTCTTCGTGACCATCGGTAACCACGACAAGCAGACGGGAAAGACCGGAGACGAGGTAACGAAGAACTTCCGCGATAACTTCGGCCCCCTCAACTATTCATTCAATCGGGGCGACGTCCACTTTATCTGCCTTGACAATATCCTTTACAACTCTACCAAGGACTATAAGGGAGGCATCACCGACGATGTTTTGGCCTGGATGGAAAGCGATTTGAAGTATATATCGAAAGACAAGATGATCGTTGTCTTCTACCATATACCTTGGCGACAGACGAACAACAGGAACCGCACTGCGATGATGAAGCTACTCGAAGGCTACGCCAACTTGCTGCTGCTCTCCGGTCATACGCACTACCAAGAGAACTTCCACGGCACACAGCCTTATCGTTTCGCCGAGCGCATACATGGCGCAGCTTGCGGAGCGTGGTGGCACTCCAACATCTGTGGCGAAGGCACTCCTAACGGGTATCAAGTCTACGAGATAAAAGGAACCAAGGTGGTGAACAACTACTACAAGAGCACGGGATACGAGAGGAGTTTTCAAATCCGTCTTCACCATGGCACGGGCTCGTGGGGAGGGGACCACGGTTCCTTCGGTTACGAATTGTCGGCCGACTACATTGTAGCCAACGTTTGGAACTACGACACAAACTGGAAGGTTGAAGTGTTTGAAGACGATGCCTACAGCGGAGAGATGACCTCTTCGTTTGCGGACTACTTCAATCGCGACGCATGGGCGCGGGCCTATCACATTGGTGTTCTCGGGCGCAACCCCAACAACTACAGTCCGCTGACCACTCACGACTTTGTCTATAAACTCAAGAAACCGGGAGCCAAGGTGCGTGTCGTAGCCACCGACAACTACGGAAACCGTTACGAACAAACCGAGTTTACGGAGGACCTCGAGTCGGCTCACAAGTGAAACTCACATCCCAGTCCTCCCAAAAGGAGGGAGGAAGTGCTTTGCGGGCTTGCCTCACGCTGTCGCTCTTTTTGAGGGTTAGAATCAGTGTTTTGGGAGGAAGAATTAGCTTGCAGGCTTGATAGATGATGTATATTATTTCTTTCCGTATGCCGTAAGATTTCCTCCCGTATGCCCGTGAATTTTCTCCCGCAAGAAAATATTTTTTCTCCCGCAAAGAAATTTATTTTCATACGGGAGAAAATTTATTTCTTCCCGCAAAGAAATTTATTTCTTCCCGTATATAAATTACGTGAATTCGGTTGAAGCAGTTTCTTTAACCGAATTCACGTATAGAACAATCATTTGAATGCCTATTGGGAATGCGATTGCCTTCCTATTGGAAACACGATTGCCTTCCCATTGGGAATACGGTTGTCTTCCTATTGGGAATACGATTGTCCTCCCATTGGGAATGCGATTGGACCTCCATTGGAGGTAGGACAGGACTTCCACTGGAAGTAGGACAGGACTTCCATTGGAGGTAGGATTGGACTTCTATTGGAAGTCCGATTGGACTTATATAAGGAGTCGGATAGGACTTATACTTAGAGTCCTTGACAACTTATACTTAGAGTCCCGAAGGACTTATACTTAAAGTCCTCGACAACTTATACTTGAAGTTGTCGAGGACCTTAAGTAGAGGTTCCCAAAGGGAGATACTGTCACTTTTTCACGTTGGCCTGTTGCAGTCCGTAGCCTTTCTTCTTGTCGATAGCAAGCAGGACGACGGCGATGACGATGGCCGCTATGCCGCAGCATGTGAAGAATGTCTCCATGCCGACGAACGTGGGGTCGGCTTTGTTGATGCGGCCGATGGCCATTGGGATAAGGCTCAGACCGATGTTCTGGATATAGAAGATGATGGCATAGGCCGAGCCGAGGTATTTCAGTGGGATAATCTTCGGAACGCTGGGCCACATGGCTGACGGAACCAGAGAGAAGGCGATGCCGAGGACAATCATCATGACGACGGCAAACCAACTGACGGGTAGCACGTGGAGCATGAAGATGAAGTGCACGAGGGTAAGTATCACGCTTCCGATAATCATGAGGGTCGCGCCCTTGCCGATGCGGTCGTAGATGATGCCGAAGAGCGGGGTGAGCCCGATGGTGCCGAGGGGTATGGTGCCGGGCAAGGAGCCTGCGAAGCTCTCGGACACGCCGTAGTTATCGACCATCAGCTTGGTGGCGAACTTCAGGAAGGGAAACACGCCGCTGTAGAACATCAGGCAGAGGAGGGTGATGCACCAGAAGCCGGGGTTGGTGAAGATGAGCCGCAGGTCTGACAGGTGGAACCCTTCGTCTTCGGCTGTCTTGTCCTCCTGTGTCATAGCCTCTGCTGATGCGTCGAGTTTCTTGTCCATCACGGTGTAGACGATGAAGGCAAGGAAACCGATAATCAGCAGCACCATGCCTAACAGCACCGATGCGCTTACTTGGTTGCCGAAAGCCTTGGCAAAAGGCAGCGAACCGGCCATGGCAGCCGTGGTGCCCAATCGTGCAAGGCCTACTTGTACGCCCATGGCAAGTGCCAACTCGTGGCCCGTGAACCATTTGGTGATGACCTTCGAGATGGTAATACCGCAAATCTCACAGCCTACACCGAAGATGGCGTAACCCAATGAGGCCACGGCGGCTGACATGGGTAGGGAGAAGTCTATGAAGCCGAGCGTGAACATCGTATCGCCGAAGTCGGTGGAAACGCCGATATACTTGATGAAGACGCCGACCACCATCAGTCCGCTGGCCATCACGCCGGTGAAGCGAATGCCCATCTTGTCTAAGATGAGTCCGCCGAAGAAGAGCATGAGGAGGAACACGTTGATGAGTCCGTAGCTGCCGGCAAAGAAGCCGTAGTCGCTCGACGTCCAACCGAGGCCGCCTTGTGCTTTCGGGGTTTCGAGCAAGACTTCGAGCGGCGACATTACGTCAGTGATGAAATAGCCCATCATCATGGTGAAGGCTACGATGATGAGCGCTGTCCAGCGTGCTCCGGCACTGTCGTTTAGTTTTTTTCTTATGAGTGCTGTCATATTCTTTTGAGTTCTTATTTATATTAGCGTTATTGTTTCAACCACTTGTCAAGCCAATTGAAGAAGGTACGCTGCCACAGGATACCGTTTTGTGGCTTCAATACCCAATGGTTCTCGTCGGGGAAGAGCAGCAGCTCTGCGGGAATGCCCCGCATTCGTGCCGCATTGAAAGCACCCATGCCTTGGTTGGCGTTGATGCGATAGTCTTTCTCTCCGTGAATGACGAGGATAGGCGTGTCCCATTTGTCGACAAAGCGATGCGGACTGTTCTCGTAGGTTCTTTTGGCCCGCTCGCTCTGGTCTTTGTTCCAATAGGCGTCGTCGTATTCCCAATTGCTGAACCATGCTTCCTCGGTGTCGGTGTACATGCTTTCAAGGTTGAAAGCACCGTCGTGAGCGATGAATGCCTTGAAACGCTTGTTGTGATGTCCCGCAAGATAGTAGACGGAAAAGCCGCCGAAACTTGCACCGATGCACCCCAGTCGGTCTTTGTCTACGAAAGGAAGATTGTTCGTAGCGTCGTCGATGGCACTCAGGTAGTCGTCCATGCATTGCCCCGTCCAGTCGCCGCTGACAGCTTCGTTCCATTCGCTACCGAAGCCGGGAAGCCCACGGCGGTTGGGTGCCACGACGACATAACCGTGAGCAGCCATGATGAAGAAGTTCCAGCGATAGCTCCAGAACTGACTGACGGGGCTTTGCGGACCGCCTTCGCAGAAGAGTAGGGTAGGGTACTTCTTGTTAGCATCAAAGTGAGGAGGCAGGACAATCCAAACCAATTCCTCTTTCCCGTCAGTGGTTTTCACCCAACGCTGTTGCAGTTTGGGCATGGCCAACTGGTCGAGAATGTGTTCGTTCTCAAAAGTCAGCGGCACGAGCTTGCTCTTCTTCTCAGTCTTCGAAAGCGTGAGCAGGTAGAGATCGTCGGGCTGAAGCATCGAGTGGCGAGAGACAAGCAGGTTCTTGGTATTCCCCAATGGTTTGATGCTTCCATAATCATACCAGCCGTCTGTGAGTTGCAGCACTTTACCATTGAGCGTTGCCTGATAGACATTTACGCAGGCATGCCAACAACCGAGGAAATAAACACTCTTGCTGTCGTTGGCCCATACATAATCATCAACGTTGCTGTCGAAATTGTTTTTGTTGACGAGGTATTGCTTCTTGCCTGTGCTCAGTTCCATAATGCAAAGCCTGTTGAGATCGCTCTCATAGCCGTCGTGCGCCATACTCTGCCATGCAATGAACCTGCCGTCGGGCGAGAACTTTGGATTAACGTCATAGCCCACTTGCATATCTCCCTTTTGCAAGTTGACCTGTTGGTTTCTCATCGTCTTGGTTGCATTGACTTGAGGGGCGGTATAGTCTGCAGGCTTGCAGAGATTGACGGTCTTGCCGGTTGTAAGGTCATAAAGATAGATGTCCGTGTCTGTGGAGATAGCATATTGCGGCCCTTCTTTCTTGCGACTGGTATAGGCTATCCGCTTAGAATCTGTACTCCAAGCCATCTGTTCTATACCTCCGAACGGAGCCACAGGTGATTCATAAGGTTCTCCAGCCATGATGTCTTTTTCATTGCTTATACCATCCGGCGTAACATTGGCCACAAAAGGGTGAGCTATGGTCTCTACATAATGATCCCAATGACGGTAGTTCATATCGGTGATGAGTCTTCCTGTTGCTTTCGGTAGGTCGACAGGGGTCTCTCTGATGGTCCCATGGTAGGGAATACTTTTAATCATGATCACTTTACTACCGTCGGGTGAGAAAACAAAGCCTTCAATACTCCCTTTTGTTTTCGTAAGCTGTCTGCGGTCCTTACCCTCGGGTGTCATTGTCCATATTTCGCCACCACGCAAGAAAGCAATCTTCCGTCCGCCTTCTATCCAAACAGCATCACTTTCGTTTTTAGTATCTTGTGTAAGTTGAACCCTATTCTTGCCATTGATATTTTGGACAAAGAGCATCGTGTGGCTCTTGTTTTGTTCAACACTATAATAGGATACTTGATATACAATCTGTTTGCCATCGGGAGAAGCAGACGAGGCACCGATACGTCCCATGCCCCATAAGGCTTCCGGTGTCATCAGGTCGGATTGGAGGTTCAAGTTGTTGGGGCCTATCATCGCTTGTGCATTCGTTTTAGGCGAAGTGGTCAGTAGTCCTGCCATCATCGCAATAACAATACTTTTATTCATTGTATACAACTGAAAAAACACAGACTCGTCAATTGTGGGCATAGCCTTTTGGCGAATCTGTGGTTATCTGTTTGTTAGAGTCCTCGCTTCTTTTTATTCAATTCTTCTTGTTTACGGTGCAACTCTTCTTGCTGCTTCTTTTGTATTTCTTGGATAGCTTGCAAGCGAGCAGCCAGTCCGCTTTGCTTCTTTGGATTAGCCTTGTTCTCCTGATAACGTTTCTCAAGCAGTGCAAGTAGCTTTTTGTCGTTGGTTGTTTTGCGGAGTGTCCACATGATGGCAGCACTGAAAAAGAGGCTAACGAAATAATAGAAGTTCAGACCGGCGCTATAGTCGTTGAACATGAAGAAGAACATCACGGGCATCAGGAACATCATCCATTGCATCATCTTCATCTGATCTGCTTGCTGTCCTACCATCTGGTCTTTCTGCTGACGCATGGTCATCACGGTGTAGAGCACGTTGGCGACACAGAAGAGGATACATGTCAGACTCAAGTGATCGCCAATGAGCCAGATATTGTGGCTCCATTCCCAAACCGGGTCATAGGTACTGAGGTCATTTATCCATAGGAAGCTCTCACCACGTAGTTGAATAGCATTTGGAACGAAGTTGAACATCGCAATCCAAATGGGTGCCTGAATGAGTGTGGGCAGACAACCCGAGAGTGGGCTCACGCCATATTTGGCATATTCGGCCATCATGGCTTGTTGTTTCTGCATTTGATCTTCGGGCTTGTCAAACTGTTTCGTAGCTTCATCAAGTTTCGGTTTCAGTACACGCATCTTGGCACTGCTCATATAGCTCTTCTTTACCATTGGGTAAGTGAGAAGCTTTAGGAGAAGAGTAATTAAGATGAGAACGATACCCATATTGATATTCATGCTTGTGAGGAAGTCAAACACGTAGAGCGTAAACCATCGATTGATGATGCGGAAGAGTGGCCAGCCTAGATAAACAAGGCGTTGTAACTGCAGGTCTTTTCCGAAATGACTTTCTTTCTCCATCTTCTGCAAAAGGCGGAAGTCGTTGGGACCATAATAAAACTCAAATTCAGAAGCCTGCTTACCCGTCGGATCGAAAGATGTTTTGAGTTTAGCTTGATACTCCTTTAGATAGCCACTTGCCTTCGATTGGGGGATAGAGGTCATCAGAGCGTTCTCCTGAAAGCCCGAACCAGAAATCATCACAGCACTGAAGAACTGGTTCTTGAAAGCTACCCAGTCTGTCTTATCCTTGATAGCCTCATCAATGACTTCTTTGCCCTCATTGAGATAATCCGTTCCGCCTTCGGTCTTATGATAAGTGAGCGTAGCATATCGGTTTTCAAAAGAGAATCCTCTTTCCTGTTGACGTACCTTGTCTTTCCAATCTACGTCAATAGTCTGCATACTTGGAGCAAAAAGTCCAGCCATTCCTTGTACGCTCATCTGCATGCGGAGCAAATAGTCGCTACCCAATAGATATTTCATTGTTAAGGTCTGCCCTTCACCAGCCTTGGCTGTAAAAGTTATGGTGGAGTCGGTTATATTAGAGGGCTCGAAATAGAGATCAGCCGTATTGATATTGGCTTCTTTGGTGCTGAATATGTAGCTCAGGCTTTGATTCGTCTCATCAAAAAGTGTAACGTTTTTTTGGTCAGCCGCTCCATTTTTGACTTTTATATTATGGCCAACATATCCTTTAATGATAGCTTTTTCTACGGTTGCTCCCTTGGTACTGAATGTCAATTCAACCCTTTTGTTTTTTAGCACAATCCTCCGAACATTTCCTGTCAGTGCGTTATGGAATAAGGAAGTCGTATCTTCCAATACCTTTTGTCTTGCTGCTTGTTGTCTTTGTTGCTGTGCTATTCGAGTTGCATTCTCCGATAGACTTTTTTTACTCTGTGCAATAGAGTCCTGCACAAAGGCGGCACGTTGTTCTTCGGCTGAAGGTTGGTTATACCAACTAAAGCCTATCAGGACAACCGCAATGAGCAGAAACCCGATGATGTTGTTCTTATCCATTTATTTTTTCTTATTTGCTATTGTCGTTTTCACAAAGTCCACAAACAAAGGATGAGGTTTGAGGACGGTAGATTGATATTCCGGATGATATTGTGTGCCGATATACCACTTCAGGCTTGGGATTTCAACAATCTCAACCAAATCGCTCTCCGGGTTCTTGCCCACGCATTTCATGCCATGCTTTTCAAATTCAGCTTGGTATTCATTATTGAACTCATAGCGATGACGGTGGCGTTCTTGAATATTTTCTTTCTTATAAATATCGAAAACGCGACTTCCCTGTTTCAGTACACATTCATAAGCTCCCAAACGCATCGTTCCACCCATGTTGGAGATATTCTTCTGTTCTTCCATGATGTCGATAACATTGTGGGATGTCTTCTCATCCATCTCTCGACTGTTGGCATCAGCATAGCCCAGCACATTGCGTGCAAACTCAACAACCATCATTTGCATACCTAAACAAATACCGAAGGTGGGTATATCATGCGTACGGGTATAGTGAGCTGCAATCACTTTTCCCTCTATTCCCCGCTGTCCGAAGCCCGGACAAATCATGATACCGTCTTGACCGGCCAGCTTGTCGGCCACGTTAGCTTCGGTTATCGCTTCGGAATTGATGAAGCTAATATTGACCTTATGGTCGTTGTAGGTGCCGGCGTGGGACAGACTTTCGCGGATACTCTTGTAAGCGTCTTGTAAATCGTATTTTCCCACCAACCCTATATTAATGATTTCTTTGGCATGCTTCCTACGTTCTATGAATTCTTTCCATGGACCCAGTGTCGGAGTTTTACCGATAGGCTCACCCACTTTACGCAGGATAGCTTCGTCGAGTCTTTGGTTCTGCATGTTTACGGGTACTTCATAAATCGATGGCAAATCCTCGCTTTGTACCACACAATCGAAGTCTACATTACAGAATGCCGCAACTTTCTTTCTAATGGCATCATTCAAATTCTTTTCTGTGCGCAAAACAAGAATATCAGGTTGAATACCTATGCTCTGCAGTTCCTTGACACTATGTTGTGTAGGCTTTGTTTTGAGTTCTCCGGCTGCCTTGAGATATGGTACGTAAGTCAGATGAATATTGATGGCACGCTTTCCCAATTCCCATTTCATCTGACGTATGGCCTCCATAAAGGGGGCACTCTCAATGTCGCCGATGGTACCTCCGATTTCAGTGATAACGAAATCGTAGTGGTATTTCTGCCCGAGAAGTTTGATGTTGCGCTTAATTTCATCGGTGATATGGGGCACTACTTGGATGGTTTTTCCCAAATAATCTCCACGACGCTCTTTGTCTATGACAGCCTTATAGATGCGGCCAGTCGTCATGCTATTGGCTTTGGTGGTCTGAATGCCGGTGAAACGCTCATAGTGTCCCAAGTCAAGGTCGGTTTCCATACCATCAACAGTGACATAGCACTCGCCGTGTTCATAGGGATTGAGCGTTCCGGGGTCGATATTGATGTAGGGATCGAACTTTTGAATGGTTATATTGTAGCCTCTGGCCTGCAGAAGCTTACCGATGGAGGCACTGATGATTCCTTTTCCCAGTGAGGAGACTACGCCGCCGGTGACGAAGATATACTTTGTTTCAGCCACAATTCTTTTGTTTTTATGTATTCGACGTGCAAATTTACCTTTTTTTTGCGAAATCGACAAGTGTTTCCATCAGAAAGAATAAGAAAAGCCAAGGCTTGCATACTCTTTGATTTGCCAATAACCGTAGTGGTCGTCGGGAGAAACGCCATCGTCAAAGCGAGGATAGATGAAGATGTTGCTGCTGATATAGCGATTGAAGCGGAAGACGAGCGTATTCTCCCATTCAATCTCACCGCGTCGATAAGTGGTGTAGCCGTAGAGTCGGGTCTTCCATCTGATCATTTCACTGAAGTTCCAAGCCAAGTCAAGCGTACATTCCGAACCGAGATCGTGCAGTGTATGCTCTCCTTCGCCGAGTCCGTAGCGTTTACTCAGTGCCAATCGTCCGACGTATCTGAAGTTATAGGCTGCCGGAGCAAGGTGAATAGTGCCCGTGAGACGCTTGTCGAACCATGACACATTGTAATCCATACCAACAGAGAGGTTAGTGTTGACCGGACTAAGGAAATCACTGTAGACAAGGGGATCGTTGTTCTTATAGCCTCGCATGAACTGGGTATTGACAATGAGTTGCACGGTATAGTACCATCTCTTCGTGGCTTGAAAGCCCAGCTTACCCGTGTAGCGCAGCAAATCCTCGCTCGTCTTGAGCTTGTGTAAGTCGTCACTGCGCGAAGTCTGCAAGCCTAATTTCATCTCAAGCTTATTATCCCATTTCACTTTCTGCTTGTTATTGTAGTTAGCTTGCATGGTCACTGCACCTACCATGCTATAGTTACTCTCGCCACCTTTATACCAATTGCCCGATACAAAGTTCTGAATGAATTGAAGATAATAATCTCCTGCGTAACTCCAGAAGCGAGGCTTGTAGATTTTGATGCCGTAGTCGTCGGGTTGAGGGGTAGGGACGACCGTTTCAGAAACCGTATTCACCGGAAGTTGGCGGACGGTGGGTTTGATGGCTTTGTGCACTTCGCGCACCGGACCGACTGCTTCAAGCCGGCTTTCCGTGTTTTTGACGAGGTCCGGACGGGAAAGGTAGATGTTGAGCAATGCGTGGTCAATCAATGCTGTGCGTACCGTAGTGTCGACCGCATCGAAAGTGAAGGCCCTACGACTCACTCCCTTGTAGAATGTTGGCGGCAAGAAGAGTGAGGCATAGCTGCTTTTAAGCGTCGGCGTACTGTCGAAAGTTTCTCCGGCAAGGCGCAATTGCACAGCTTTCAAACTGTCGGTATATTGCTCGGTGATACTAAGCGTTCTGTTTGCAGGGAACATCTTTAGGAGTTGCGCTTGCGACGTGACGCCTGTTGCACATACAAAAATAGCTGTAAGGGTAGTCTTTAACTGTTTCATAATCTTTGGCAAAGGTAATGCAAAAATAGAAAATAACCAAAGATGAGGTCCGGAAAAGTATCGCTCAGGCTGATGCTTTGCCAAATTGTTTCTTTATTGCTGTTCGATAATGAATTTATTTCTTCCCGTATATAAATTTATTTCTTCCCGTATGAAAATATTTTTTCTCCCGCAAAGAAATTTATTTCCTTGCGGGAGAAAATTTATCTCCTTCCGTATGCCTCAAAATTTCTTCCCGTATTCCCATAAATTTTCAACCGTATATAAATTTATTTTAATACGTATGAAAATATTTTTTCTCCCGTATGCAAATTTATTTCCAACCGTATGAAACTTTATTTCCATTCGCATGAAACTGTAGTTTCATACGGATGAAACTTTATTTCACAACGTATAGAATTTTAGTTTTTCCCACTAAAACGTGTACTTTTGTGCATGTTGAAGATGTTTTGTTGTCGAAACAAAAAATAAAAGTAACAAAAAGGGCTGAAATCCAAACGAGGATTTTAGCCCTTTAATTTTATATGCGGAAAATGTTTGTCGGGTATAATCAAGTAATTAGTCGTGCCCCTTAAAAAGGGGTTATTTCAAGGATTTATAAGTAATTATACTCCTTTTTAAGGGGCGACTAATTATAGAGATGCCATGGTCGCACTGTCAATCCATTCATACACCATACTGCATACACCAAAGAGGAGGATACCTGCAGTGCAGATCGCCAAAGCCAGCTTAGTGCTTGAAGCACTCTTGAAGGTTGGCAGTGGATTTTCGTTGTGCTTGATATACATCGCCTTGACAATCAGCAGATAGTAGTAGAGACTCACTACAGTGTTGACCAACGCAATGAATACGACTGCATAGGCAAGTGAGCCGGCTGTCGTGCTGATTGATGCTCCTTTCACAGCGGCCATGAATACGAAGAACTTGCTGAACATACCTGCAAATGGAGGAATGCCACCCAGGGAGAACAGTGCAAGTGTCATCAAGAAGGCCAAACGTGGATTGGTTTTGTAAAGACCATTGTAGCCTTCCATGTCAACCACGCCGTTATTATGCTCTTCGATGCTGCTGATAACCGAGAAAACGGCCATGTTAGCTGCAACATAAATAAGCACATAGAAACTCAAAGCCGTGAAGCTCATGGCAGAATTGCCGATAAGTGCCAACACAATATAACCCGCCTGAGAAATAGAACTGAAGGCCATGAAGCGCTTCAAGTCACGCTGACGAATGGCAAAGAGGTTGGCAATCGTGATAGAAAGCACGATGACTATGAACAGAAGATACTGCCAATATTCAACCATCGGGGCAAACACTTTCATCAGAATGGCGCACAACGCAAAGGCTGCAGCACCCTTACTGACAACAGAAAGATAGCCGGTGACAGTTGTAGGAGCACCTTGATAGGTGTCGGCTGTCCAGAAATGGAAAGGAACCAAAGACAACTTGAACCCCAACCCACTGAAGAAGAACACCATACCTGTTATAGTAAGCGGTGTTGCCTGCATCTTCATGGCAAGGTCGTCGAAATAGAGAGTTCCCATAGCGCCATAGAGGAACGAAATACCAAAGAGCATCACACCACTTGAGAAGGTAGCTGTCAAGATGAACTTAGCAGCTGCTTCTGCCGAATTGTGACGGTATTTGTCAAGTCCTACGAGGCATGCCATTGGCACAGAAGCCATTTCAAGACCGAGGAAGAACAACAGGAAGTGATTGGCACTGACCATCATGTTCATACCTAACAAGGTTGAAATCAGCAGCATGTAGAACTCGCCCTCCTTGAACTGTGTATCGGGACGAGACAGCCACTCACGACTCTGAATGAGCACAATGAGTGCACCCAAGGCAAGAATGGTCTTGATGACTCCGATAGCAGGCGTTGTATAATACATGTTGCCAAAAGCAGTAGCAGCGGTTACAGGGAAAATATTGATGACAATATGCACGGTCATCAACAAGCAAACCAATGGATTGAACCACGCACGTGGCGATACTGCCTTGCTTTCGGCATTAGGCAAAACAACACGCTGAGCGGTCGCAAAGTCTGCAATGAAGATGATAATCAGAAGTGCCACGAGTGTCACTTCGGGTATCATGCTTAGAAATTGACTATAATCTATATTCATCATAAATCTTTATTCTTTATCATTTATAATCTACATTACAGTGCAGCAACCGTTGTACCAAGGATATGATTGATGATAGGACCAACAGAATCGCTGATGATATTGTTTGCCCAGAGAGGGAACATACCCAGACCTGCAACACAGAAAATCAGACCTCCAATGGCAAAACGCTCGTCCCATGTAGCATCATGAAGTTCGAAGAACTTGGGATTGGCAACCTTCTGGAAAAGGATTTTACCGACAACACGCAGGATGTAAACTGCTGTTACTACGATTGAAGAACAAGCAATGATGGTGCAGACACGATGGAACATATCGCCATTCTGGAACGAACCAACGAAAATTGTCATCTCAGCAACGAAGCCAGAGAAACCTGGCAGACCAAGATTGGCAAGACCAGCCACAACATAAGACACAGAGAGGAAAGGTAAAACTTTCATCAATCCACCGAGATAGCGGACATCACGTGTGCCGGCACGGTGATAAATCATACCGATGCAAGCAAAGAACAATGCCGTCATCAAACCATGAGAAAGCATCTGAAGAACAGCTCCCGTGATAGCAGTCTGGGTCATCATGCAAAGTGCAAAGAGCACCATACCACAGTGGGAAACTGACGAATAAGCATTGATATACTTCAAGTCGGTCTGTACACAAGCTGAAAGTGCACCATAAACCACAGAACAGGTGGTAAGGATAAGGAATATCCAAGAAAGCTCCTGTGCTGCTTCAGGAAGCAGATACATGGCAATACGGAAACAACCATATCCACCAAGTTTCATCAACACTCCGGCATGAAGCATAGATACTGCCGTCGGAGCTGATGCATGACCGTCGGGTGACCATGTATGGAATGGGAACAAAGCACCCAACACACCGAAACCAATGAAGATGAATGGGAAGAACACTTTCTGAACAGATACAGGAATATTGTGCAGAGCTGCAATCTCATTGATATTCATTGTGGTGGCACCACTGAAGTAGTAGATGCCAAGAATACCGATAACCAACAACGCACTACCACCCATGAGCATCAATGTAAGTTTCATGGCGGCATACTCCTTAGGCCCTGTTCCCCATACACCGATAAGGAGATACATTGGTATCAAGGCTACCTCATAGAACATAAACATGGTGAAAAGGTCGGTCGAAATAAAGAATCCGAACACACCAATGCTCAAAAGAACAAACCAAAGGAAATATTCTTTCTTCATCGGTTCAAGTTGCCATGATGCAAAAGTTCCTGTGAAAACGATGACCGCAGACAGAAGTATCATCACTACAGAGATACCGTCTACACCCACACTGTAGGCTATATTCAATGGAGCAAACCAAGGAACGCTATAGGTAAACAACATCAAATCGGTGTTGCCGGCATTGCGCATCTGAATAAATGTGACAGTGAGCCAGATTGAAAGGCCAAGCAATGCGGTAGCACCGACAACCATCACGCCACGTACCTGATTATCGTTCTTTGAAAGCCAAAGACCAACAAGCATCAGGACTGGAATTACTACAAATAATGTTAATATACTCATTTTTTACTTGTCTTTATTCATGTTCATGATTCATTAGCTGAAAATACAAAGCAAGATCAGTGTCAATGCAATGGTACCTGTAAGGAACCATGAAGCGTATGAACGGACATCGCCACTCTGCCAAGGACGGATAGTCTCACCAGCTTCCTGAGCACCCCATGCCATGAAGTTGAACGTACCGTCAATAACATGACGATCGAACCATGCAATTGGTTTAGAGAAACAATTGAACACAATCTTGTGCGTGAAGAACTGCCATGCATCATCAATATAGAAACGGTTGAGCGCTGCCTTGTGAAGACGTGGCATCTTCTTCTGCAACATGTCTGGAACAGGATTGTACTTGGGGAGATACATCCATGTAGCCAATCCAATACCAATGGCTGCTGCCAAGAGACTGAACCATGCCACACTTGAGAATTCAAAATGTTGCAAACCGATTTCCATGGATTGGCCTGTTGCTGAAACGAAGTGTCCGAATGGAATCCAACCTGCAAAAATTGAGATAACAGCAAGGAAAACCAATGGACCCCACATAACGAAAGGTACCTCTGCAGGACGCTTGCGGTTCTCCGGATCAAGCTCATAATAGCTTTGTCCCCAGAAAATAACATAGTAGAGACGGAACATATAGAATGCTGTCATTCCCGAAACAAGGGTCATAAACCAGCCAAGGAATGGAGAGAACTCAAAGCAGGCAGACACAATTTCGTCCTTTGAGAAGAAACCTGCGAACGGCCATACACCACTGATTGCAATACAACCAATAAGGAAACAGGCATTCGTGATAGGCATATACTTGTGGAGTCCACCCATATATTCCTTGAAGTTGCTTCCGATAATCACAATGATAGCACCGGAGCAAAGGAACAAGAGAGCCTTGAACATGGCATGTGTGAACAAGTGGAACATACTTGCCATATAGCCGAGACCACCTTCATGGTTGTCAAGAGCATAACAAACACCCAAAGCTACAAGCATATAGGCAATCTGGGAAATCGTTGAGAAAGCCAAGCCACGCTTAATATCGCGCTGTGCACAAGCAACAGCTGCGGCATAGAAAGCGGTGAAAGCTGCTATATAAGCTACCCAGTGAAGTTGTTCGGGGGCATATTCTACCCAGATTGGGAAGAGACTTGCTACCTGATAAACACCGGCAACAACCATGGTTGCAGCATGGATAAGTGCTGAAACAGGCGTTGGGCCTTCCATTGCATCCGGCAACCAGATGTGAAGCGGGAACATGGCACTCTTACCTGCACCACCAATGAACATCAGGAACAAGGCTGTTGGAAGCACCCAAGCATATTCTTTAGCCACACTTGCAAGCTTACCAATCAGTTCAGGATTTGCATTCAGGTCGTAGTTGAACGTGCCAACATAGAAACTGAAGAACAGAATACCAATGAGGAAGAACAGATCGGCAAAGCGTGTAACAATGAATGCCTTCTTAGAGGCATGCACAGCCGCATGCTTTGGATAATAGAAACCAATCAAGAGGTAAGAACAAACGCCCACAAGTTCCCAGAACATATACATCTGGAAGATGTTTGTAGCAACCACCAAGCCCAGCATACTCATTGTGAAGAGTGACAGATAAGCATAGAAACGCTGAAAACCATGTTCGTATTCCTCAAACTTATAATGCTCGTCACGCTCAGCCATGTAACCGAAAGAATAGATGTGAACCATGAAACTTACCGTTGTAATCACAATCAACATCATCACACTGATAGGCGTCAGACGAAATCCGATATTGAAAGTAAGCAGTTCAGTAAACTTCAACCAGGTAAAATTGAAAACAGTAACTGTCGGGTACATACCTGTGGCAGCATCCCGTCCGATGACAAAGAAATACTCATAGGCTGTATAGACAGACATTGCAAAAAGGCTGCCCAACATGATTGTACCGATAAGACCAGCTACCTGCTTCTTCATCTTCATGCCCAAGAGTCCCAGAACCAAGAAGCTCAGGAAAGGCAGAAGAAGTATTAAAAATGCATAACTGTATTCCATCTCTTTTAGAATTTCATGTTTTCAATACTGTTCACCTGATCACTATGGTAGTTACGGTAAACATTAATAATAATAGCAAGTGCCACTGCCGTCTCTGCCGCACTGACTCCTATAGAGAACAACGTGAAGAAGAAACCTTCAAGCTGTCCGGGGAAAAGGAGACGGTTGAAAACTGCAAAGTTCAAGTCTACAGAGTTCAACACAAGCTCAACAGAAATAAGCATGGCAACCAAGTTGCGACGCGTAACAAAGCCAAAGACACCAATGAAGAACAAAAGTGTGCTGAGCACGAGATAACATTCTACAGGGATATTCATTTGTTATCCTCCTTTCTTGCAATCATAATACCACCAATGATACATGCCAACAGGAACAGTGAAATGAATTCGAAAGGCAACACATATTGATACTTGTCGCTTCCGAGAAGCGCTGTACCTATCTGTTCCATCGGCACTTCTGTGTCGGTAGCCTGCATCGCTGCATTATAAAAATTGTTTTTAATAAGAACTAAACCTACCGTCACAAGACCAACAATACTCAAGAGAATTCCATTGACAACACGGCTACCCTTGAAACGCTCAACAAGACCTTGCAACGTACGCTTAGACACAAGCTGAATGGCGAAGATATACATAATCGTGATACCACCGGCATAGACAGAAATCTGTGCTGCACCTAAGAACGTATAGTCAAGAAGGAAATAAATTCCTGCAACACCAAACAACACGAACAGCAGGAATGTAGCTGAACGCATGATGCGTTTGGTTAGAACACACATGATAGCTGAACCAAGAATGACTACAGCTAAAATGCAAAACATAACTAAATTTGCCATAATCTATTACTTGGTTTTAGTGTTAAACTTACCGATTGTCAGTGGTGCACCACCTTCAATCAGATTGGGCAGGCTACCACCTTTATATACTTCCTTATCGAGATGATAAACCAACTTGTCACGATCGAATACAGAGTTCTCGAAATCATTCACAAACTCTATAGCCCCGAAGTTACAAGCATTGACACAAAGCTGACAGAACATGCAGTCGCCAAGGTCATACTGGTAGTCATCAAGTTGTTTCTTCTTGCGACCCGTTTCTGGGTTCTCC
Source organism: Segatella maculosa DSM 19339 = JCM 15638 (assembly GCF_000382385.1). Lineage (GTDB taxonomy): Bacteria > Bacteroidota > Bacteroidia > Bacteroidales > Bacteroidaceae > Prevotella > Prevotella maculosa. The sequence continues at coordinate 329,980 of NZ_KB908321.1, forward strand.
TCCAAATGGGCTACAATCTTGATCGTATCATTAGGACAAGCTTTCTCACACATGGTACACGCCGTGCATTTATAGTTCTCATCTTCATCACGCAAGAAGACAAGACGGCCACGATGACGCTTTGCAACATGCAGGGTAGTCTTGCGGTTTTCAGGATACTGCTCCGTGGTCTTCGGCGTGAAGTATTCCTTCATCGTCACCTTCAGACCTGTTCCAAGTGTCTTCAGTGCAGCACCTATTTCACCGAAATATGATTTGTTATTTTCCATTTTAATTAAATTCCTTAATCAATTTCATGAAAGAATTAAACCAAGGCAACCCAAACGGTTGTCAAAGTCAGAATGACAAGCATCAATGGCATGAGATACTTCCACTCCAATTTCAATATCTGGTCAATACGAAGACGAGGGAATGTCCAGCGAATCCACATCAGAATCCACACAATTGCAAACGTCTTTACAAAGAACCAGATGATGCCCGGAATGAAATCCATCACGGCATTGAAACCGTCAAGACCGGCTACATGCAAAGGCATCCAGCCTCCTAAGAACACTGTAGCAGCAATACCCGAGATAACAAACAGGTTCAAGTATTCAGCCAGATAATAGAAACCGAAGCCCATACCGGAATACTCTGTATGATAACCGGCTGTCAACTCACTCTCAGCCTCTGCCAAGTCAAATGGGCCACGGTTAGCCTCGGCATTGCCTGCAACGAGGAACACCAAGAAAGCAAGCCATGTAACTGGGGTCTGGAAAATGAGCCATGCCCCGTGTTGTGCTTCCACAATACCACCAATCTGCATGGTACCTGTCAAGACAACTGCACTGATAAGGCACAGGCATAATGACATTTCATAGGATATCATCTGAACTGCACCACGCATGGCACTGACTACAGAATACTTGTTGTTACTACCCCAACCTGCCAGGAAGACACCCAGAATGCCAATACTCGAAATTGCTGTCAGCAGGAAAACGCCAACATTGAAGTCGAGCACTACAGCACCTTTGTTCCAAGGAAGGAAAGAGAATGTGCCGACAGATGCAATGATAACCAAGAAAGGAGCAATGTAGTAAAGCATCTTGTCTGCCTTATCAACAGCAAAGATTTCTTTAATCAACATCTTCAACACGTCAGCAAACACCTGGAAGATACCCCAAGGGCCAACACGCATCGGGCCAAGACGACACTGGAAGTAGGCACAAACCTTACGTTCCATGAAGATTAACACGATAGCAATCAGTGCATAGGCTGTGAGAATGCAGATGCCTACCAGTATACACTCTATCAAAATCGACCAGAAATCTCCAAGATTCAACGTGTGACGGAGAAGACTGTCAATCCATCTTGTTACTATACTAAAATCATACATAATTATCTATCAATATCTGGTATAACGAAATCAATTGCAGCACCTGTAGCCACAAGGTCGGCCAACTTCTGTCCCTTCAGCATCTTGTCGAATGCACCTGTAAGGGTCAGACCCATAGGACGCATCTTCAGACGGTAAGGACTCTTGTCGCCACGTGAGTCAAGATATACGCCAAACTCACCTGCTCCACCCTCAACAGAGAAGAACCACTGGCCTTCAGGCACCTTGATAATAGGCTTCTGCTTGATATAGAATTCACCCTCAGGAATATTGTCTATCAATTGTTCGATGATGTTCAAGCTCTGATAAAGTTCCTTGATATGAACCATATAGCGTGCCATTGAGTCGGCTCCAGTCATTGTAACCTCCTCAAAGTCAACCTTGCCATACATGGCATAAGGATGATTCTTGCGCACATCGTTATGCCAACCGGCAGCACGACCGGCCGGACCTGTCACTGCATAATTGATACAATCTTCAAGATTCATCGGGCCAACACCTTCAAGACGCTGATGTGTGATGACATTATCACCAAAGACATCGAGGTATTCCTGAACCATCGGACGCAGATATTTGCAGAGTGTCTTCACGTTCTGGACAAAGTTCGGATCGATATCATCCTGCAAACCGCCAATGCGATAGTAGTTCTGAATGAGACGTCCACCCGTAGTTTCCTCCATAACATTCAGCACATGCTCACGGTCGCGCATACAATAAAGGAATGCGGTCAGCGCACTCAAGTCCTGTGCACAGGTGCCGAGGAACAGCAAGTGGTTGTCAATACGCTGAAGTTCATCCATGATGGTGCGGATATACTGAATGCGGTCTGAAAGCTCTATGCCCATACCTTCCTCAATAACGCCCACCAAGGCATGACGGTGCATCATGGCACAAAGATAGTTCAGACGGTCGGTGAAAGCCAGTGTCTGTGGATAAGTCATGCTTTCACACATCTTCTCCATACCACGATGAATATATCCCAAATGAGGATAGATGTGTTTCACGGTTTCACCATTGAGTACGGTCTGCAAGCGAAGCACACCGTGCATGCTCGGGTGGTTAGGGCCCAAGTTCACGATGAAGTCGTCTTCATCAAACATGCGATGCTGGGTTGCAACCAAGTTTCCCTGCTTATCGAGGTTCCATTCCGTAGTGAAATCACTCTCTGGTTCATCGGTTGTCGGGAACATGTTGGCTTCAGGACTCGCATCAAAATCCTTGCGGAGCGGATAGCCCTTAAAGTCATTACGCATGAACAGACGGCGCATGTCTGGATGACCAAGGAACTTGATGCCTAAGAAATCAAACACTTCACGCTCAAGCAAGTTGGCAGCGTTCCACAGATTAATCGTGGTAGGAATGACATATTCCTCGCCTATCTGCTTTGCAATCGTTCTGACCGAGCAGCGTTCATGGCTTTCTGTGTTCTCAAGAATATAGATACAGCCCAAGCCTTCCTCACCAAAGTCTTCACCAATAATGGTAACAAGATAGTCGAAATGCTTTTCGTTCTTCAACTTTGTCATCTCTGTGGCAAAGTCATCGAATTGAAGTTCTATGTTATTTAATTTCATCTTCTTTTACCTTATTAATCTGTTAGACCTTTTTCGGGATCGAAATCAGCGGGCACATCCGTTACAATGATAGGCGATTTCTTTCCAAGTTTCTCGGCAGCAGTAATCGTTTCATTGCTCAATCCGCGCAAACCACCCTTCGACATAGACAGCTCACGCTCTTCTTTCGTCATCTTATGGTTGGCTCCGCCGAAGAACTTCTCCACCTTCACCTTGCGCTGTAACTGCATCATACCATAAAGGATAGCCTCCGGACGCGGAGGACAACCGGGGATATAAACATCAACAGGCACCAGCTGGTCAATACCACGAACAACATTGTAGCTCTTCTTGAATGGGCCTCCACTGATCGTACAGCCACCAACAGCCACAACATACTTCGGCTCGGCTATCTCATCATAGAGGCGTTTGAACACAGGAGCCATCTTATTGGTTATCGTTCCGGCACACATAATAAGGTCGGCCTGACGTGGGGAGTTACGGGTAACCTCAAAACCGAAACGTGAAAAGTCATAACGGGCACAGCCCACAGCCATGAACTCAATGCCACAGCATGACGTTCCGAAAGTCAAAGACCACAGTGAGTTGCTGCGTCCCCAGTTGATTGCCTGGTCAAGTGAACCGACAATAACGTTCACACCGCCTTCGTTCAGTTCTTGGGTAATCTTCTCAAGAGAGTCATTATCCTTGAATTCATCATAGGGAATACTCTTGATGTGCGGTTTTCTTACTTCCATTCCAACGCTCCTTTCCGCCATGCATAAGCAAGGCCTAAAACTAAAACAACCAAGAAGAAGCCAATGCTTATCAAGGCCAATGAACCAAATTGCTTAACGACTACAGCCCATGGATAGAGAAACACGGTCTCTATGTCAAACATCAGGAAGAGGATGGCAAACAGATAATACCCCACATGCATAGGAAGCCAGGAGCTGCCATGCGTCGGAATACCACATTCAAAAGGCTCACCCTTTACCGGATTGTATGAACGTGGGCCGATGAGTTTAGCAATGACATAAGCTGCCACCACCAAAACCACAGCCGTTATCAAAACGGTAATGAATAAAGTAAAATACATAAATTTTATAACGTTATTAATTATTTGCTTCATTTACGGTGGAGAGCTAATCCACCTAAAGCGATGCAAAGTTAACAATAATATCAGAATAATTACGCTTTCTTCACAAAAAAAATAGTCCCAGCGAAAAACCTTATGGAAAAGCCGAGGAAAACTCGGTTACCCAATGAAGCGTGACTAAGATTATTGTGGACGGGATTTGAGCCATGAGTTTCGCCATCTCAGCCCTTTTAGCGTGCAAAATCAGTCATTTTACCGCTCAATATCAGCCATATTGCACAGTGAAATGGCTGAGTTTGCCGTGCAATATGGCTGGATTTGGAAAACGGAATGGATTCGGTTGCAATTCAATATGAAGACGATGCCCCATCAAACCTTGAGTCTCACCTTGCCGTTAAAGCTGACAATGATGGTAATTTGATAGCTCGTGGGACTGTCGGGCACGCAGACACTGGCGTTGAAATGGAAGCCATCGGTGTTGGTCTTTGTATAGACGATATCGCTTAAAATGCTTTGGACCAACACCTCGGGCGGAACTTGATGCCTGAAATCATTTTTCCGAAAATCATGGCTATAGAGTTGGGTTGCACCACGGTAGAGACTCAAGTGTATGATATTGTCATAGTAAACATTGTCAACCTCAACGCCGTCGTCGTTATATGTTTGTTTGGCCACTTTGTAGGTGGTCGGGTTCACCTGTATGTACCAATGATAATGATCATTTCCATAGATGATTACCGAATCGCGCTTGATAAGCTGGTTCTGATTTAAGGCTACGGGGCGTTTCTCCTCGAAGTAAGTCAAATAAGACTTGTCCTCTGTTTTCGTATATCTGATGATGTCTCCGTTTTGGTTTTTGAAGACAAAGAGATGCGGTGCCTGCTTCACGATCAGATATTTGGTCGTAATAGCACTGTGCAGAACGAGGGTGTCTTTGAATATCTGGAAGTAAACCGGTTGAGAAGTAGTGTCGGGATAGAAAATCGTATCACCTACGACACGAAAGGCCGGATCATACTCTCCCTCATTCAGCCAAACGCCTTGCAACATTTGCTTTGCAGTCAAATCTTCTGATGGAGTTCTGTCAGTGTTTGACCTCTTGTTACCGCATGCAACTGTTATGATGGCACCCAGCAACAATGCTATGAATTGTAAAGTCCCGGTTTTCATCAATCAAACAGTTCAGCATTTTTCAGCGCAGAGGCCTTAGAATCTTTCTCTGACGTCTGTATATCCTTTGAGTCTATAGGCCATTCTATATGGATATCTTCATCATTCCAACGTATGCAAGCCTCATTTTGAGGGGAATAAGCATTGTCAACCTTGTAAGTAAAGATAGCTTCGTCGCTCAAAACCAAAAAACCATGTGCGAAACCGCGTGGAATAAAGAACTGATATTTGTTTTCATCCGAAAGCTCAACCATGACATATTTGCCAAAGGTTGGGCTGCTCTTGCGAATATCCACAGCGACATCAAGCACTTTTCCTTTGATGACACGGACGAGTTTTGCCTGTGAATACTCTCCTTTTTGGTAATGCAGACCGCGCAACACACCATAGGAAGACTTGGATTCATTGTCCTGAACGAATTCTATCTTACCAATGTGATGCTCAAATTCGTCTTTCTTCCATACCTCAAAGAAGTAACCTCGGGCATCATCAAAGACATGTGGCTTTAATATGAAAACTCCTTCAATCGCTGTCTTTATGTATTCCATCTTTCACTAACTGTTATTTACGCCACAAAGGTACTATTTTTATAAGACCTTGCAATAGAAAGCACAAATTATTTTAATGATATTTTTATTTTGAAAACTTTGTATCTTGAAATAAATATATTAATTTTGCAAACGTGATTAGACTAGAAAGACATATAGAAATCCTATTGCTTACCAACGATTGTGTCATTATTCCAAACTTCGGTGGATTTATGGCCCATCATTTGGCTGCGCATTTTGACGAGCAAGATCATTCATATCTTCCTCCGACCCGTTCTATTGGCTTTAATCCATTATTGAAAATCAATGATTCTCTTCTTGCACAATCTTATGTGGAAGCCTATGATATCAGTTATCCTGAGGCATTGAGACAGATAGAGCAAGAGGCTGAAGAGATAAAACAGCTGTTGGGCGAAGGAGGCTCCTACGAAATGAAAGACCTTGGCACGCTAAATGTCAACTCGGAAGGTCACTATGCCTTTGAACCCTGTGAAGCGGGGCTGCTCACTCCAACCTTATATGGATTAAGCAGCTTTGAATTAAAGAGATTAAACGTTGGTGAAACCGAAGTTCCAGCAAGACTTGAACTTACAAGCGTGCAAAGTTCTTCCGACTCAACAGTTGAACCTGACATATCGGAAGAAATCTTATCAGAGGAAAATACGTACACTATTCAACGGAGTGTCGTAAGGAATATCATGGTTGCATGTATTGCATTGCTGGCTTTTCTACTGCTGCCTTCCTCTTTGGAGAACGGAGGAGAGTTGGCAAGAACCGGTAGTGGGATTGACACAGGACTCCTTACACGCATTATGCCCAAAGATGTTACGTTGGGAAATGCTACAGCATATATTGCCAAGGAGGTGTCTTCTAAGAAAGAAGAGGCCCCACATCAAATTGATAATACCGAAAGACAGAAAGCAGATACAAAGCGCATTGAGCCTACGGATTATTATAGTATTGTTTTAGCAAGCAGGATTACCCATAAGAATGCAAGACAATTTGTCAAAAGATTGCATGGAATGGGATATGATGCTGCAAGAATAATGAAACGCAACAACCAGATAAAGGTTATTTATGGCGTATATGCTTCGGAGAATGATGCTCGTAAGGTTGTCAACAAGTTCTATAAACATACCGAATTTACTGATTGTTGGGTCACACACATCAGATAAACCGCTTTCACAGTCAAGGGTATGAAACGTGTACGTTGTCCAAAATGCGATAATTATGTCACATTTGATGAAACCAAATATCAGGTTGGCCAATCTTTAGTCTTTGAATGTCCGGAGTGTGGAAAGAATTTTGGCATTCGAATTGGCATGTCTAAGCTTCGAAACATACAAAAAGAAGAGGTTTTAGATGAGCATGTCAATGAAAACGGATACGGTGCTATTGTCGTCATTGAAAATGTTTTCCATTATAAACAGGTGATTCCGCTGAAAATGGGAAACAATATCATAGGACGATATATGAAAGGGAGCAATATCAACTGCCCTATTGAAACTAACGATCCCAGTATAGATATGACGCACTGCATTATAAATGTCAGTCGAAAAAGGGATGGTAAAATCCAATATGTCATTTGCGATGGGCCAAGTTATACAGGGACATTTGTAGATAATGAAATCTTGAAGGACAAAGAGCGTAGGGTTATTAAAGATGGCTGTCTTTTCACGATTGGGGCTACAAGTATCATTCTTCGTGCCACAGAAGAATGAGACTCTTAAATATACATATATAGGATTGACTAAGAAAAAAGCAATTATAATTTCCATTTCTTAGTTAAATTATATATCTTTGCAAATTGTATAGAAGAACCCATAATTAGGTTACAATCTGAAAGATATATAATGAAGTCAACTGCCATATTACTTCTCCATTGTCCGGACAAGCAAGGTATCATTAGTGAGATAACAAAATTCATTACTGATAATCAGGGAAATATTGTCTATTTAGATCAGTATGTTGATCATGAAGATGGTGTTTTCTTTATGAGATTAGAATGGGAATTAGCTGATTTTATGATTCCCAGAGATAAAATAGAAGACATCATAAATACACTTTATAGAACGAGATATCACTTAGAGTTCAATATTTACTTTAGTGACGAGAAACCACGCATGGCCATTTTTGTCAGCAAGATGAGCCATTGTCTCTATGACTTGTTGGCACGTTATAAAGCCGGAGAGTGGGATGTAGAGATACCATGTATCATAAGCAATCATGAAACCTTAAGATATATTGCAGAACAGTTTGATATTCCCTATTATGTATGGCCGATAGAAAAAGACCATAGTAACAAAGATGAGGTTGAGACAAAAGAAATGGAACTACTCAAAAAAGAGAAAATTACGTTCATTGTCTTGGCCCGTTATATGCAAATTATCAGTGAAAGAATGATAGAGACTTATCCAAACCATATTATCAATATCCATCATTCGTTTCTACCCGCGTTTATTGGTTCTAAACCTTATCATCAAGCATGGGAACGTGGTGTAAAAATCATTGGAGCTACAAGTCATTATGTCACATCTGAGTTGGATGCTGGTCCAATCATAGAGCAAGATGTCACACGTATCAGCCATAAAGATACTCCACATAGCCTTATTATGAAAGGAAAGGATTTGGAAAAAATTGTATTGAGCAGAGCCGTGACTAAACATATTGAACGGAAAATACTGACATACAATAATAAGACGATTATATTTTCTTAATTACCACTTATGACAGTAGCCATTGTAAAATATAATGCCGGCAATATCTATTCGGTTGTCAATGCTTTGAGACGTTTAGGCATACAGTCGATCTTGACCGATGATGCAGAGACCTTGCGGAAAGCGGATAAAGTGATATTTCCCGGACAGGGTAATGCACTTGAAGCCATGGCCCATCTGAGAAAATACAGACTTGATGAGGAAATTAAAAACCTCACTCAACCTGTTCTTGGCATCTGTGTAGGGCAACAACTTCTGTGCAAACACTCAAAAGAGGGGGACGTTGATTGCATTGGCATCTTTGATGCTGTAGTTGAAAAATTCCATCCCGTTGCACATGAGGATAAAGTGCCGGTTATGGGATGGCAAAAAATAGAAATCCAAGGAGAGCAATATCAGGGGAATAATCTTTTGAAAGGATTGGGAGAGCACCCGTATGTCTATTTTTTACATAGTTACTATGTGCCCATAACAAGCTATACTATTGCAACAGCTAACTATATTCTCCCCTATTCAGCATGCATGCAAAAGGACAATTTCTATGCATGCCAATTCCACCCCGAGAAAAGTGGGAAGACTGGAGAACGAATACTGCAAAACTTTCTGGACTTATGAATATAGAGCTTATACCTGCAATTGACATTATAAACGGACAATGTGTCCGTCTCACAAAAGGGGATTACAACCAGAAAATCATATATGACGATGATCCGGTGCATGTGGCATGCAACATTGAAAAATTGGGATTCAAACGATTACATATAGTGGATCTTGATGGAGCAGCAGCAGGGCATATCATAAATGAAAAGGTATTGAAGGCGATTACCTCTACAACGGATTTGAAAGTGGACTTCGGTGGAGGTATAAAAACAGGGGAAGACATAGAAGCTGCTTTCGCTGCCGGAGCTCATATGGTTACCGTTGGAAGTGTTTCTGCCACAGACCCGGAACTTTTTTTTAGTTGGTTATCACGTTATCATGCAGACAGGCTTATTTTAGGAGCAGATGTTAAAGATGGCGACGTGTATGTAAATGGTTGGAAGAAGAATTCGGGAAAGAAAATACTTCCTTTCCTAAAACAATATGTAGATGAAGGTATTAAAAATGTGCTATGTACAGAGATTAATAAAGATGGAACTTTGTCAGGACCAGAAATAACCTTGTATCAACAAATCATGAAAATATATCCTGATTTGCATCTGATTGCAAGCGGTGGGGTTTCAAGTAATGAAGATATTGTTCATTTGGAGCAAGCCGGTATTCCTGCAGTCGTATTTGGTAAGGCTTTTTATGAAGGAAGAATAAATATCAAGCAATTGGAATTATGAATGCATTGGCAAAAAGAATTATTCCCTGTCTTGATGTTAAAGACGGAAAAACGGTCAAAGGAACGAATTTTGTCAACCTAAGGAATGCCGGTGACCCGGTTGAACTTGGTAAGGCATATAGCGATGCCGGGGCAGACGAGTTGGTCTTTCTGGATATAACAGCCAGTTTGGAAGGTAGGAAGACATTCACAAATATGGTAGAACGTGTCGCTAAGGAGATTAATATTCCTTTTACTGTAGGAGGAGGGGTTAATGAATTAGCAGATGTGGACCGGTTATTACAAGCAGGGGCAGACAAAGTAAGTATCAATAGTGCGGTATTATGTCAACCTGACTTAATTAATCAGATTACAAATCACTATGGTTCACAAGTCTGTGTTTGCGCTATTGATGCACGATATGATAAAGATGATTGGTATTGCTATATTAGAGGTGGGCGTGAAAAAACAGGAAGAAAGCTTTTCGAGTGGGCTAAGGAAGTGGCAGACCGTGGTGCAGGTGAAATTCTTTTCACAAGCATGGACCACGATGGAATAAAACAAGGATTTGCCAATGAAGCCCTTGCGCAATTATCAGAAATAGTAAGTATTCCAATTATAGCCAGTGGTGGAGCCGGAAAAGAAGAACATTTCAAAGATGTTTTTTTGCAAGGTAAAGCCGATGCGGCTTTAGCTGCCAGCGTGTTTCATTTTGGAGAATTGACAATTCCACATCTAAAGCAATATCTTAAAAAAGAAGGTATCAATGTTAGAATATAATAGAGGATAAATTATATGTATATAGATTTCAATAAGATGAATGGACTTGTTCCTGCTATTATTCAAGATGCAGTAACAAAGAATGTACTTATGCTTGGATATATGAATCAGGAAGCTTATAGAAAAACTATTGAAACAAAGAAAGTGACATTTTGGAGTCGTGAGCGTAAATGCTTATGGACAAAGGGAGAAACCAGTGGAAACTATTTGAATCTTGTTAATATCAAAAACGATTGTGACAATGATACTTTGCTCATCAGCGTACAACCGGAAGGTCCTACGTGTCATACGGGAACAGATACGTGTTGGGGGGAAACTAATAACTATAATCCTATCTTATTTCTGAGTGAACTTCAAGACTTTATAAATCAACGTTATCATGATATGCCTGAAGATAGCTATACAACAAGCCTATTTAAAAAGGGGGTAAACAGAATAGCACAAAAGGTTGGTGAAGAAGCATTGGAGACAGTCATTGAAGCAACAGCGGGAACAAAAGATAAATTAGTTTACGAGGCATCAGATATGCTTTATCACCTTATAGTACTACTTACAAATAAAGGGCTTCGTATTGAAAATTTAGCACAAGAACTATTAGAACGACATACACCTAATTGGGATAAGAAACGTCGTATAGCTAAAAGTAAGAATAAGTAAAAAATATAAATATGAATTTGATTGATTATAAGAATATTGATATATATCAGGACGATACGCTGATACTTAAAGATGTGAATTTCCATGTAGATGAAGGAGAGTTCTTATATATTATAGGTAAGGTTGGTTCGGGGAAGACCAGCCTACTTAGAACATTTTATTGTGAACTTGATATTTATAACAAGGAAGAGAGTGGTGAAAAAAAAGCAGAAATACTTGGTAGGGAGATTATGGCGCTGAAAAGGCGAGATATCCCAGCCCTTCGTAGAGAAATAGGTGTTATTTTTCAGGACTTTAAGCTATTGCATGAAAAAACGGTATGGGAAAATTTAGCATTTGTCCTGAAATCTACCGGCTGGAAGGATTCTAAAGAGATTGAAGAACGTATTGAGAGTGTACTTACAGATGTTGGCATGATTGATAAAATCAACAAAATGCCTTATGAACTATCTGGAGGCGAACAGCAACGTATAGCCATTGCACGTGCTATTTTAAATAGACCGAAATTGATAGTTGCAGATGAGCCTACTGGTAATCTCGATTCCGAAACTGCCGATAATATAATTAGTCTACTCAGAGATATTGCAACCACAGGGACTGCTGTTATTATAACAACGCATAATATTTCACTGTTAGACAAATATAAAGGAATAGTATATCGTTGTAAAGATGGAGTTATTAATGATGTAACGACAGAATACAACAAAATGGATCTTACCGAAGATGCAGAATATAAAATTCCATAGAATAAAGATATATATTTCTTAAATATTACAATCATGAAGGTAATGAAATTTGGAGGTACTTCCGTTGGTTCACCTGAACGTATGAAGCATGTAGCCTCTTTGGTAACAGAATCAGGTGAGACTACTTTTATTATCTTATCTGCAATGAGTGGTACAACAAATTCACTTATAGAGATATCCGAATATCTATATAAGAAGAATCCCGAAGGTGCCAATGAAATTATAAATAAACTTGAAACAAAATATTTGCAGCATGTAGAAGATCTGTATGTGACAGACGAATACAAGCAAAAGACAAGAGATTTTTTACATACCGAATTCAATTATCTACGCTCTTTCACAAAAGGCTTCTTTACAAGTTTTGAAGAGAAAAATATTGTGGCCCAAGGTGAAATTATGAGTACAAATATGGTTGCGAATTATCTGCAAGAGTCCGGTTTCAAAACTGTATTGTTAAATGCACTTAATTTTATGAGGACAGATAAGAACTCGGAACCGGATCTTTTGTACATCAAGGAAAAGTTGGCTGATATAATGAAAAAAAATATCGGAAGCCAAATTTATATTTCACAAGGATTTATTTGTCGCAATGCTTATGGTGAGGTTGACAATCTGCAACGTGGTGGTAGCGACTATACGGCATCCTTGGTTGGGGTTGCACTTCCGGCAGAAGAGATTCAAATATGGACAGATATAGATGGAATGCACAATAATGATCCACGTATTGTAAGAAATACAGAGGCTATACATCAGCTGAATTTTGAGGAAGCGGCTGAGTTAGCCTACTTTGGAGCAAAAATCCTTCATCCCACTTGTGTTCAGCCTGCAAAATATGCAGGTATACCCGTCAGACTGAAAAACACAATGGACCCAAATGCAGAAGGTACTATCATAAATAATGTTATTGTCAAAGGTAAGATAAAGGCCGTTGCTGCGAAAGATGATATCACAGCTGTGAAAATTAAAAGCAGCCGGATGCTTTTAGCAACAGGTTTTCTTCGCAAAGTCTTTGAAATTTTTGAAAGTTACCAGACTCCTATTGATATGATTACAACAAGTGAGGTTGGTGTGTCTGTAAGTATTGACGACAATAGCCATCTAAATGAAATTGTTGATGAATTAAAAAAATACGGAACTGTTACCGTAGATACAGATATGTGTATTATCTGTGTAGTAGGAGATTTAGATTGGGGAAATATTGGTTTTGAAACATTGGCACTTGAAGCCATGAAGGAAATTCCTGTGCGTATGATTTCTTATGGAGGGAGCAACTATAACATATCATTTCTGATTCGTGAAATTGACAAGGAAAAAGCTTTACGGAGTTTGAATAAAACACTATTCAATAAATAGTACAAATGATAGAAAACTAATGACCAAAAGAAAATTTGATATAGCTAAATTTCGGAGTATACAGACACCTTTCTTTTATTATGATACGGACTTGTTACGAGAAACATTGACGACTTTAAAAGTTGAATCAAAAAACTATAATGACATCATCGTTCATTATGCCATCAAAGCTAATGCTAATCCAAAAGTATTAAATATTATATGTCAAGCCGGACTTGGAGCAGACTGTGTAAGCGGTGGTGAAATACTAGCTGCAATTGCAGCCGGTTTTCCCCTATCGAAGATAGTATATGCTGGAGTTGGTAAGAGTGATTGGGAAATAAATCTTGCATTGGATAAAAATATTTTCTGTTTCAATGTAGAAAGTCTACCTGAACTTGAGATTATCAATGAGCTTGCCATGGCAAAAAAGAAGATTGCCAATGTAGCGTTTAGAATTAATCCGGATATAGAAGCTCATACTCATGCCAATATTACGACCGGTTTGGCAGAGAATAAATTTGGTATTGCCATTGAAAGTATGGACCACATTATAAAAGAAGCTTATAAATTAAAAAACATCGACTTTATAGGACTTCATTTCCATATTGGTAGTCAGATTCTTATCATGGATGATTTCATCAACCTTTGCTCATGTATCAACAGATTACAAGACCAATTAGAAAAACAACATATTGTGGTTAAACATATTAATGTTGGTGGTGGATTAGGTATCAACTATGATTGTCCAGATCAAAATCTAATTCCAGACTTCAAGACATATTTCAATACTTATGCCCACCATCTAAATCTGCGGGAAGGACAACAACTTCACTTTGAATTAGGGCGCTCTATAGTTGCACAATGTGGCAGTCTTATTACTCGTGCCCTTTACATCAAACAAGGGACTCAAAAGCAGTTTGTCATTGTTGATGCAGGCATGACAGATTTGATACGCCCAGCACTATATCATGCTTATCATCAAATTGAGAATATCAGTAGTAATGCTCCCATGGAGGTCTATGATGTTGTTGGACCAATTTGCGAATCAAGTGATGTTTTTGCGAAGTCCATTGAACTAAACAAAACCAAGCGTGGGGATTTATTGGCAATTCGAAGTGCAGGTGCCTATGGAGAAACTATGGCAAGCCAATATAATTGCCGACAACTCCCCCAAGGTTATATTACAGAAGACTTATAAACTATCCTCATCAACCCTTACGAGAACAAATATATGATAATAGACCAATTCACACTTATTTTAGGAATAACCGTCATACTACTTGCTATTATAGCTTCTTTAGCAAGTCCTTTTCTGCATAAGGTTAAGATGAAGAGTGGAAAACAAATTGGTGAGCATAAGGAGACGCAGCCCAATCTTAGTATTGTTATACCCGTTCATAACAATGCCACAGAATTACAGTCTAATCTTCCTATTTTATTGAGACAAGAATATAAAGGAAACTATCAAGTTATCATTGTTGCCGACAAAGGTGATCGAGATGTAGAAGAGCTAATGAAGCGTTTGAAAGAGAAACATGACAATCTGTATGTGACTTATTTACCTGACTCTTCGCGCTATATGAGTCGCAAGAAATTAGCTATAACGTTGGGAGTGAGAGCGGCTAAAACGGAATGGATAGCTATTACAAACCCCACTTGCAAACCTGTTAACGAAGATTGGTTAACTTCTTGGGCAGAAAACATGGAAGACAATACCGACTTTGTCATGGGGTATGTCGCGCTTGGCAAAAGTGTTCCACCTATGTGGCGTTTTGAACATATACAAACAGCTAATAATAGGCTTCATAGTGCGCAATGTGGTAAGGCTTGGGCAACGAATTGCTTTAACATTGCTTTTCGTAAAAGTCGTTTTATGGAAGAAGAAGGGTTCCGTGGAAATTTGCAAATTACTCGTGGAGAATATGATTTCCTGACCAATAAACTTGGCTTAAATAGAAATGTAACTGTAGATATTCGTCAGGCTTCATGGCTCTATGAAGATGAAATCAGTGACGAGGAATGGAAGAAGCGGAAAAAATACTTCTATGCATCTCGTAATTTATTAAATGGCAGCAGAAGTTATAGCCTTTGTATGTTGTTCAATAATGTAATGCTCTATCTGAGTTTTCTTACATCACTTGCCTGTTGTGTCTTTGGATATCTCTCACATAATTGGATAGTATTGGGCTGTTCCTCTTTCTCTCTTTTGTTATTGATTGTGTTGCGTACTTTTTTAGCCTCAAAAGTCTCTCGTTGTCTTGGCGGAGACATAGGTCTAAGCCACATGTTCGCTTACGATATGCGACTTGTATGGCAGAATTTAGGTTATAAAATCAGCTATATACGGTCTGATAAGAACTATTTTACCAGCCATAAACTTTAGGTTATATGATACGTATCAAGACTCTTTTTACTCCACATAAGGATAACAACCTTCAAATAACCTTTCTTGAAGTAATGCAGACAGCGTGGAATGCAGATCAAATCATATTATCTGATGACGAGAATTATGACCTCCTGCATATTTTTGGTAAGCCAACCCATGAGGTTATTCGAAATATAAAGAATGAAATAGCACGGCAGATTCCCATTTTATATTCTCCTTTGGCAGAAATTGCTCCTTGGACTAAAACAGTTATTGGCAGAAACATCGCCAAACACCTTTTCATACATACTACAGGAAAGGTGGAATATGCTTACATACAACGACATTATCCCACTACAAAGATCTTCCAACTGAAAAATCCGGCTGTCACTAATGAGATAACTCAAGCCTCTTTCAATAGCCGTTTAGTCAATATGTATCAGGAGATACTTGAAACACATGATAAGCGGATTAAAGAAAACATCTCCATACGAATAGAAAAGCTTAAGACGCAAGTTGAAGATGAAACCATGCAGGCGGTGGTTAGTGGCTTCCTTTACTTACAATATAAATTCCAACGCCGACAAATCCTGCAAGATGAGCTCTGCAATCAAAGTCGGTTGATGGAGACCTGCGACTATGATGAAGACAAGATGGCTGCAATCTTCAAAGAACTTAAGCTCTACAAATTCGTTTCTTGCTTGGAGTCAGTAATGGAAGAGAAGACCAACTTAACGGAAGGTTTTATGCCTATTCCCGCCGTTCATAACAGTTTAACAAATAAAATCAGATTATCCGCATTATGAGGAAATACAATATAGAAAAGGATATGCACTTCTTGCAGTTGCTTTCAAACAGCTTTCCTACGATAGCCGATGCAAGCACTGAGATCATCAATCTACAAGCCATACTCAATCTGCCTAAAGGAACCGAGCACTTCCTTGCAGACATTCATGGCGAATATGAGGCTTTCCAACATGTTTTGAAAAACGCATCAGGGAATATCAAACGAAAGGTGAACGAGCTTTTCGGAAATACGCTTCGTGAACAAGAGAAACGAGAGTTATGTTCACTCATATACTATCCGGAACAAAAGCTCGAACTTATCAAAGCCGTAGAAGAAGACCTCAATGATTGGTACCATATCACCTTACACCAATTGGTGGCCATCTGTCGAACTGTTTCCAGTAAATATACACGGTCGAAAGTAAGAAAGTCTCTGCCTGCAGAATTCTCTTACATCATTCAGGAATTGCTGCACGAACACACGGAAAACAATACCAACAAGACTGCTTATGTCAATGTAATTATCGACACGATAATTTCAACCGGTCGAGCCGATGATTTCGTTATTGCCATCTGCAATGTCATTCAACGTCTGGCCATCGATCAATTGCATATTCTTGGCGACATTTATGACCGTGGACCGGGGGCACATATCATCATGGACACAATGGCCCGCTATCACAGTTGGGACATTCAATGGGGCAATCATGATATCCTTTGGATGGGTGCATGCGCTGGAAACGATGCATGTATATGCAACGTGATAAGGCTAAGTCTGCGATATGCCAACCTCACTACGCTCGAAGACGGATACGGTATCAATCTTGTTCCATTGGCAACCTTTGCCATGGAAGTCTATAAAGACGATCCTTGCGAAGAGTTTATGCCACATCTCAGCGGCGGAGCTAAGCAGATAGACGAGAAGACCATGCGTCTGACGGCCCAAATGCACAAGGCGATTGCTGTTATTCAGTTCAAGGAAGAGGCTTTGCTCTATGAGACGCACCCCGAATGGAAGATGCAAAGTCGGGAACTCTTCAAAATGGTGGATTACAAGAAAGGAACCATCATGCTCGAAGGTAAGGAATATCCTTTAAGCAGTTGTCATTTCCCAACGATAGACCCTAAACATCCGTGTGCACTCACCTTTGAAGAGAAGACACTGATGGGAAAACTCCACCACTCTTTCCGTGTCTGCGAGAAGCTGCATAAACATATCCGGCTGATGCTTCAACATGGTTGTATGTATGCCATCCGTAATGACAACCTGCTCTTTCATGCCTCCATACCCCTCAATGAAGATGGCACTTTGAAAGAAGTAGAAATCATGCCCGGCAAGAAATATAAAGGCCGGGAACTCATGCAACAAACGGGGATGCTCATCCGGACGGCTTTCCAAGACGACATCTCCCCCGAAGAAAAGAAATATGCCATCGATTATTTCATCTATTTATGGTGCGGAACCGACAGTCCGCTCTTCGATAAGAGCAAGATGGCCACCTTCGAACGCTATTTTATCGCAGACAAAGCCACGCATAAAGAGCAAAAAGGAAACTATTTCCTTTTGCGCGATGATGAAAACATTGCAGACTATATATTGGATGCCTTCGACGTGAAAGGTGAAAACCGTCATATCATCAACGGACATGTGCCCGTACATGTTGCCAATGGGGAGAACCCAATCAAGGCTTCCGGCAAACTTATGGTCATCGACGGCGGGTTTTCGCAGGCCTATCACAAGGAAACAGGCATCGCAGGCTACACGCTGGTTTATCATAGCCGTGGTTTCCAACTCGTACAGCATGAACCATTCACCAGTGCGGCCGATGCCATTCAGCGCGGCACAGATATCAAATCCACGACCCAGATTGTTGAGATGAGCAGTCACAGAATGTTGGTGGCCGATACGGACAAAGGAACCGAACTGAAAAATCAAATCAAAGACCTTGAAGAACTGCTCTACGCCTATCGGCATGGCCTCATCAGTGAGAAAGAACACAAGAAGTGAACTCCATAGGGGTGATTAAACGGATAACATTGCATGCAAATATCCAAACCCGAGGATACCTATTGGGAAGACCTGAGGATTCCTATTGGGAAGCCTCGAGGATAGCTATTGGGAAGACCCGAGGATACCTATTGGGAAGACCCGAGGATACCTATTGGGAAAGGTCAAGGATTGATATAAGGAAGGCCAGAGGATTGATATAAGGAAAGGTTGAGGGTTGATATAAGGAAGCCTCGAGGCTTCCTTATAGGAAAGGTCAAGGCTTCCTTATAGGAAGGGAAAAGAGTTTTATTTTGCGAGCCAGTCATCGAGCATCATTCGTGCGATGCTCATTCGTTCGGGAAGCCGAGGCAGGTTGTTTTTCGAGAACCATGCCCCTGCAGAAAGTTCTTCCCGTTGCAGGCGAATGTCGCCGCCGGCGTAATCGGCATTGAAACCGACCATCAGACCGCTGGGGTAGGGCCATGGCTGGCTTCCGAAGTAGCGGAGGTTCTTGATGCTGATGCCGGTTTCTTCCATTACTTCGCGTCGGACCGCTTCCTCGAGCGTTTCGCCCGTTTCGACGAAGCCAGCCACGAGTCCATGGAAATCACCTTTGAAATTGCGGGCATGGACGAGCAACACCTCATTGCCTTTGTGAATGAGCACGATGACGGCGGTAGCCAATGCGGGCCATACTTCTTTGCCGCAAGAGGTGCATCGCTTGCTGATGTCCGTGTTCATGGCCATCGGAGCGCCGCACACTCCGCAGAACCGGGTGTTTCTGTCCCAATAAAGGAGCTCTTGGCATTTGCCTGCTTTCAGATATAGATTGGAAGGCAGGCGGTAGAAACTGTTTCTGAGGCTGCACATCTCGTATCGTGCATGGTCGGCGGGGAGCGTTTCGGTCATAAAGGCCCTCATCTCGTCGCCGTTGTCCATGGGCGAAACGTTCAGTATGTGTGTCTGTTCAGTGGTTGCAATCGGTGGCTGTTCGCCCTTGGGAATGGAACAGCTCCCGTCGGAAAGCCGTTCCAGCACGATGTCTCCTTCGTGGAATATGAACCAAAGCCGTTTCATCATTTCTCTTCTTTGGGATTGCGCTTGTGTCCGAACAGCAGCAGACTGTCACGCTTAGCTGCAGGCTCGGTCCACTTCTCCGGGACGAACCTCCAATTATTGTTTGCCTTGGGGGCCACGGTCCCCATCTTCTCGATTTCCTGCATCAGGTAATATCTCTGGTCACGCGGACTTCTATAGATGATTCTTCCGGCAAGACTGTCTTTGGGAATGCCAGCACCTTTGGTGAGCAGTTCTCCACCGCCATTTCCACGGTAGCTATTGATGGCAACGGTATACCATTTATGCTCATCGAAAGGCTGTCCGTTCGACATGCGCAGGATTTTTACCTTATGGCCGTCGGGCTTGGTGACATCGACAATGTAGTCGATGCCCGCAGCAGAGTCGAAGTTGAACGTAAAGTTCTTGAAGCCGAGTCGTTGTGCGTCGTCGCGTGTGTTAGCCAATAAGAGTAGATGGTCGTCGGGCGATTTCATGGTGTTTACCCATAGGTCGTAGCTCATTTCCAAATGCTTTCTTATTTCTTCGCCCGTGAGCCGCATGACATAGAGCTGGTTCTCGAACCTGTAGAGATTGAACATGTCGGCCACTCTCACCGGACCGGCCTTGATGGAGGCATCGAATTGGAGTGGGGCATTGAAGGCAATGTCTGCTTTCGTGATTTGCAACTGCAGATTGAGAATGAAATCCGTGAATGCGCATGAGCCGAAATAGCTGTCGTGGGTGTAGATGGAGTTTTGGAAGTTCCCGATGATGCGGTCCACGTAGTTGTTCACCTTCGCTATCTGTGGCTTGAAGTGGGCCATATAGTCTTCGTCCACTTCTATGTCGGTTACATCGACCAACGTTCCTTTCACTTGTTTGCCAGTAAGTTTCCCGTTCTTATAGGTCAGACTGATGTCGGCCTGCGCAACGGTCATCGCATTGTTGGCAGGATTGATGCATAGCACTTCTTTGCCTGCAGTGTTTCTTAGAGTTTGGTTGTATCGTGTGTGGTCGTGTCCGAACATGACTACATCGAAGCCCGGCACCTGCTTTGCCACAATGATGCTTGCATCTTCTTCGTATTCCTTGGTCTTGATGCCACCTTCGCGTCCGCTATGAAATAGTCCTATCACTACATCAGGATGTTCTTTCTCCCTAATAATCTTCATCCATTTCCTTGCCGACGTAACCATGTCTTCAAACTGAAGTCCCTCCCAGATGTTTTCGGTAAGCCAATTGGGAATGGCTGGAGTGAGCATGCCCAGAACAACGATCTTCACGCCATTTCGTTTCACGATGGCATAAGGATGCGTGTAGGGCTTTCCCGTCTTCTTGTTGATGACGTTGCAGGCGATGACAGGACACTTTACTTCCTTTATCCATTTATCGTAGACGGCATGTCCCGGTTCAATGTCGTGATTGCCTATTGTCTCGGCATCATAACCTAAATAGTTGATGACATCTGCTGCGATGTTTCTTTCATTCGTTGCCACATAGTTATAGAAATAGCTGGTAGGTTGTCCTTGCAGGATATCACCATTATCCAAGAGGACGATATTGCCTCCGTGTTGTTTGCGCAGTTGTTTCACATAGCTGCTGACTCGTGCCATGGAGCCGGGGCGTGGCTTTCGGTTTGTGAAATCATAAGGGAAGAAACTTCCATGGACATCACTTGTCTCGATAAACGTAAGTTTGATTGTTCTTTCGGTCGCATAGGCTTGTATGCTCAATGCTGCTACAAAGAAGAAAGAAATGATTTTTTTCATAAGAATGCTATCTTAGTCATTGAAAAAGCCGAGACTTCACATTTGTCTCGGCTTCTATATTATTAGCTTACAATGCTTCGTCTTCCGGCCGTTCGGGAATTTCTCTTCTCAGTTTGGTAAGATGTTTCCTATTCTTCAGCCATTGTTGCTTTCGCTCCTCATAGCTCTGTCGTTGACGTTCAAGAAAATTGTCAGCCATGGAAAATATCTATTATTTGAATCTCGTATATATCACCGTCAGTTTTACAGGAACATTGCCACCGGATAGTTTTGTGCTTCTAATAGACATATCGTTATAGACACCTGTTGGATAGCTTGCAGAATAGCCACCCGTTTGAATAGTCATATCCGTTGTTGTCACCGGAATGATGACCACTTTGTTCCAATTTGCTGATGCCATGCCTCTCTGTTTGGTAGCATACATCATACGAATCATCGGTCCTATATTGTTGAATGTGTATCCATTATTGCTTAGAGTGGCAACAAAGGAGTTCTTGTAATTCGTAAAGTTATGATGCTGAAAGAAAGTCTGTACACTGTCGGCTGGAATCATTAATATTTTCTTTGGAGCCTCAAGTGGATAAGTGCTTGTTGTTGTATTATTGATTCGTTGTAATGTTATCTTGGCAGTGTTGATGCTGTCCTTTTCGTGTCCTGAGATAATGTTCTCAACAGGCAACGTCATTTGTGTAAATATGCCAGCCGGCGTTTTCAGATAAGTTCCGGTGTTATCGTTTATCAATTGACGGAGCGCATTGGCATCATTCGTAATATGAGTTGTTTGCATTACTTCCTGCGTGCCTCCAAATGTTGCGACCCGATTATAAACGGAGTCTTTGTATTGCATGCGGAAGTAGACGTAAAGAATAGAGTTATATATCTTGGCTATGGAGCCCAATCCGCCATCTGCTTTGAAATAGAAGCCGGGTATGACATTATGAATGAACTTATAAGAATTCTTGAAGTTACCGGGACTTTCATAATACTTATTCATAACGTAAGAGCCATAGTTCTTGTAAGTCTTACCATCTTTATCCGTATATGACTGATTGAGCGGTATACGAATACATGGACTATGGTCTTCGTTAGCTTTCTTAGAGGTGGAACTTTGTATGTCGGCCAAAGTGTATGTCTTGCCTATTGTCAAGCCGGAACCTCTTACATAGCCTTCGGTTATCGGGTTGAATGAGGTATAATAATCTTTATTGTCTTCTATCGGTTTATTTAACTCATACATGGTAAGGTGCATTGGGGCCAAAGTATCGCCGACATTGTTTTCATGGAACAGCCTGATTTCGCATGAGTCTGCATAAATTTTTCCCGCCTCTTTGGAAACGATACTTCCTGATTCAGGGAAATTGAAATCCTCTAAAACGCTGAATTGCGTCATAAAGTCGGCTGTGATATCGGTTCCGGTTTCCGGGTCTTTGAACTTACCTACATAGCCACTTGTATTCCGAGACAATACTGCATTGGCTGAAATGGATTGAGTAGTGACATTAAATGTATCCGTGGTTATTTCCAACTGGTCGAATTTGTCGGTCAATGACGTTCCGATGCCATCTGTTGTGTCATCACAAGATACTATAACAAAGGAAGCAAGCAAGATACTTGCAATATGTTTCAATTTCATCAAAATGAATATTATACGTTAATACTTATTCCCCAACGTTGGGACTTATCTCCTTATAGAAGTCGGCATACGCTCCCATAAAATCTTCACCCGGATATTGAAGAACCGGAAGATGCTTTTGCGTCGCATAAGCCAACAGGTCTTTGTGTATATTCGGGCTGGCTTCAATGACTCCGTCACTATAATCAAGTGCTAATTTTCCCAATTCTTTGAAATCAAATTTATCGTTATAACCAGCCATGAGACTCTTTTTGGCTTCTCTGAAAGCGATTATCTCCTTGAATTTACTTCCCAAATCGCCTTTCATTTGTTCTGAAAAGAGGGCGGTAATGATTTTTGTATTGGTAAAAGAAGGCTCATCATGATAAGCTGTTTTAATATAAAAGGGCACAACTGAACTCATCCAGCCTTGACAATGAATGATATCCGGTGTCCATCTCAGCTTTTTTACCGTTTCCAATACGCCCCGAGCAAAGAAAATGGCCCGTTCACCATTGTCGGCATATTCTTTCCCAGTTTCGTCTGCAGTCATCTGACGCTTCGTGAAATAGTCATCATTGTCAATGAAATAAACCTGTATTCTTGATTGCGGTATTGAGGCCACCTTGATGATAAGCGGGTGATCCGTATCATCAATGATAAGATTCATTCCCGAAAGCCTGATTACTTCGTGCAATTGGCCACGACGCTCGTTGATATTCCCCCATTTAGGCATAAAAGTGCGAATCTCAAGTCCGCATTCCTGAGCTTTCTGAGGTAAATCGCGCCCCATGATTGACATTTCAGTCTCAGGAACGTACGGAGTGATTTCTTGATTGATGAATAATACTTTCTTTGCCATGTCAATATTTCAGATTTGAATAGTGCAAAGTTATAAAAAAAAAAGCGAATAGGAGAGAAAAATAATCTAAAGCGGCGAATTTGGCTGTTAATTCGAACATTTTTATAATTCTTCTTCCTTATTTAAGAAAAAAATAGTTATTTTGCAACGCCAATAGGAGAAAGAAAATGAAAGTCTTTAATAAGATTGTTGATTTGCAGAATGCGCTTTTCCTTGCGCGAAAACAAGGCAAGAAGATTGGTTTGGTGCCAACGATGGGAGCGTTGCATGAGGGGCATGCCTCTTTGATAACGAAGAGTATCGGAGAAAATGATATAACGGTGGTTTCTGTTTTCTTGAACCCGACTCAGTTTAATGACCAAAACGATTTCGACCGTTACCCAAGAACGCTTGAGGCCGATAGCCGTTTGGTCGAGGCTTGCGGCGCAGATTACATATTTGCTCCTTCCGTCAAGGATATATATCCCTGTCCCGACACCCGCCATTTTGAGTTTCCTCCCGTGACGACGGTCATGGAAGGGGAACGCCGTCCCGGCCATTTCAACGGAGTGTGTCAGGTTGTGAGTCGTTTGTTTTATATTGTCCGACCGGACAGCGCTTATTTCGGAGAGAAGGATTGGCAGCAGATTGCCGTCGTCAAGCAACTTGCGAAATATATCAATAGCAATGTGCGAATTGTCGAATGTCCGATTATCCGCGATCCCGACGGCTTGGCCAAAAGCAGCCGCAACAGTTTGCTGACTAAGGAAGAGCGTGCCATTGCGCCTGCAATTTATCAAATATTGCGCGAAAGTGTAGGCTATGCCGAGACGCATTCCTTAAAAGAGACGCGCAACATGGTTGTAGAGCGCATCAATGCGATACCGGAACTTGAAGTAGAATATTTTGAAATAGTCGACGGCGACAGCCTGCTGCCCGTCGAAAACTGGGAGCGTTCGGAGTATATCGTGGGGTGTATCACGGTATATTGCGGTAAGACACCCGTTCGGTTGATAGACCATATCAGATATAAAGATAGAAAAAACAAAAGACGATGATGATTGAAGTCTTGAAAAGTAAGCTCCACTGCGTTACGGTTACAGAGGCAAACCTGAACTATATGGGGAGTATTACGATTGATGAAGATTTAATGGACG
This sequence comes from Segatella maculosa DSM 19339 = JCM 15638, assembly GCF_000382385.1. Classification (GTDB taxonomy): domain Bacteria; phylum Bacteroidota; class Bacteroidia; order Bacteroidales; family Bacteroidaceae; genus Prevotella; species Prevotella maculosa. The sequence goes on from NZ_KB908321.1 coordinate 354,845, forward strand.
CCGCAAACCTGATTGCCGGCGAAAAGGTTCAGATTGTCAACAACAACAACGGCGAGCGTTTTGATACCTATATCATCAAGGGCGACCGCGGAACCGGCTGTGTTTGCCTGAATGGCGCAGCGGCCCGTAAGGTCCAGGTGGGCGATGTCGTCATTATCATCGCCTATGCTCTGATGGAATTCGAAGAAGCCAAGAAGTTTGTTCCAACCGTAGTGTTTCCCAAAAAGGGAAACCTTCTTTAGCCTCTTTTCTCAATCGGAAAATTATTCCAGCCATATTGTGCGCCAATCTCACCCATATTGGCGCGTGAAATGGCTGAGATTACCGTTCAATATAGCTGAAATAAAAAGGCAGGATGGCTGATGCGGCCAACCGCCCGAGCAGGTGCGGGATGCACGGCTCGTGCATCTGTCCACGTTTTTGTTGACAGTTGACGCGTAGATGGGTGGACAAGTTGATTGTTCCGCGCTGAACGGACGCACGAACCATGCGTCCCTACCTCCCCCGTCTCGGCTTTTTATTTTCCCCCTCTCGGCTATTTGTGCCTCCATTCCTACCGCATTGTGCGTTGGAACAGCTTCATCTTACCACGCAATATGACAGCTATTTCATCACAAAAAGGGTTGAGAAAAATTTCCTTACGGGAAGAAATAATTTTTCATACGTTTGAAGATGATTTCTAAAACGTATCTAATTGAGAAAGAACAAGTTACCTTGTAATACAAACTAAACAGGTAACGATTTGGAAACGAGCGAAGTGCTTTCTGTCGCATGTTTCTTCATCAACAAAGAACGCTTGTTATTCTATCTGCAAAGATAATCATTTGCTTTGAATAACAAGCGTTTTTGATAAGAATTTCGTTCATTTGCGTCATCATTGAGTTTTTTGGGTGATTGGAAATAGAGAAGAGCTATCTATTATATACCTCTTCCTCGTTTCTTCTTTTTCTTGGCTTGGTTTCTGAGTTTATGTTGCCAAGCCATCTCGGCATAATCATCACCGTGTGTCTGTGGATTGATAAGTCCACCTGCTCCCGAAATCATTTCTTCGGCAGCATTCAAGGCAGTGCTTGCTACATTTCCTACGGCTTGTGCAATGGATGAACTTTCGTTTGTTTTTGTAGGCGGTATGTATGAACGACTGGGAGGAACAAGTTGATAGCCTGTGTCTGATTGAACTTTATTCTTTGTAGTCTTATCTGCTATTGTGTGAGCTTTTGTTATCGTCTCCTTTGTTTCGGCTTTATTGGCTATCTCAAAGTTCTTCTGCAAGGAACGGTATCCGAACTCTCTGCCGATTTCAGAAGCTTTGAATGTCTGGCCACAGTAGGAGAACTTCAAACCATATACTTTGCCCTGCTTGTTCTTCAAGCGTTCGATGGTTACACCACTCTTGTTAAGGTCGTAGAGGAACATGGAGTGTCCCGTGATGCCTGTGCCTTTGTATTTTTCAAGTAGGGCATAGCAAATCTTCTGTATTTGTTGCTTGGTCTGTTCTCTCGTAGGATTGGCCTTTGCTTTCTGATGCTTCCTCTCCGCCCTGACCTCCTTTGCGATAGTCAAGCCTTTCGAGCGGCTTATTTCCTCCGCCACTCTTGCTGCTCTGTTGCTCGCAAAAGTGGTATCATAAACCTCACCGTACAGACTGATGCGGTTGGCAATGATATGGATATGCCTGTTGTCGGTGTCCTTGTGCGTTACCGCCACCCATTGATGATTGTCAAGTCCCATTTGCTTGGCAAACAGATGGGCTATCCTCATCAATTCGGAAACAGGAAGCTTTTTCTCGTCCTGCGGTGCGATGCCTATTTCAACGCGGAGAAACTTGTTCCTGCAACGGCTGTTATGGTCGCTGACCACTTTCATTTCTTCATAGATAGTCTTTGGCTCCCTGCTGCAAAGATTGTGAAAAGCAAGCCGATAGCCGAGTTTGCCCTCTCTGAAAATATAGTCCAAAGCCGTGCTGCCGTGTGCTATCGCCTTACATTTTCCTATCATCTCTTGTCAGATTTAAGACCTTATATATCTCATCGTCCACACGAAAATGAGGGTCGTAAAATCGCTTAAATGCTTCCTTTGCACATAGGGAAAGGTTCTTTGTGATATGTAGCCAATCCTCGTCCTTGACCTTGATGAGGTTGGAAACCTGCCCGTAGAACCTTCCTGTATGCTGGAGTATGGCAATGGCTTCCTTTTCATTGTCCGTCATCTTAGGAACAGAAATAATCTCTCCACTAAGAAGCATCTCGCGACAGTAATCAGAGAACTTTCTCCCTGTGCTTTCTGCCTTCGATTTGATACGTTGCTTTTCCTCTAAGGTACACCTTACCTTGATGAACTCCGTCTTGTTCATCTTCTGCTCTTCCTTATTCTGTTGCTGCCACTTGGCAGTCTTTCTATTATATCTGTCCATATAAGTTTCTTTGAAAGTTAATCATTTTAGATGATTTGTTATTGCTTAATTTCTGAACACTGACCGATGAGAACGGAGTGATTACGGTCTAATCTCCCCGACAATTAAACGAGGGGAGCAAGCGCAGTTTGTGGGTACAAACTGACGTCTTGCAATGCTACCTAACAGACCGTTTACGCATAAAGCGTTTTGCCGTCCAAAAACGAATGCCGTGCATTCAGTATCTAACTGCGTTCGTGGTATTCCCACCGTTCAATGTATTCAGTAAAAATGGTCATTGGTACTATTCTAAAACGGTCAAGGATTTTGAGTGAAAAAGAAATAATAGCACTCGACCTTTTTCTACAGTTTACAGTTTTCTCCATTTCTCTATATCCTCACCGTATTCCTCCAAATGGATGCGCACAAGGTTTTCGATAAAGCTTGACACGTTGGAACCCTTGTCACCCAACCTACGGACAATGAAGTCCGCACGTTCCTGTGTCTCTCTGCTCAGATAGACCGCCTTTCTCTCGCTTAGCTTTGTTGGAACAAGGAACGCCTGCTTGTATACTTCGAGTGTCTCTTTTCTCATCTTAGCACTGATGCGTCTTTGAACGGTTGCGTTCTCTGTATGCTGTGCAGACTCGGCTGGCGTGGCATGCTCTATGGCATGCTCTGTTTCTTGTTGTTTTTGCTCTTGAGTATTTCTCATTCCTTTTGCCCGAAACTCAGCGACGGTCTGTTCACTTGAACTTTTAGCTGGGCTCATACCAAAAGTTTCTCCTATGAAACGATCTATTTCTTCTATGTTTCTTCTTTCCTTTTTCATCACTCTATCTTATTTTAAGTTTGACTTGTTTTATTTTGTTACTTGTATTTGGAGTTTTCTCCAACTTTTTCTGTGGCTCACGAACACGGCTGACGTGATATTCGTTAAGGTCTTTGAAGTCTCTATAATACACGGTCATATCTTCTACCTTAAAACCTGCGTTTACAAATTCCTGCACGGCTTTTCGCCCTGCATCGTCATTATCAAGAAAAGCACGAACAGAGGTTATATTCCTCTCGTTCAGGTAGTGAATACTTCTTGCTACATTACTCACGGAATTCATCACAAGGCATTGGTTGGTTACTTCCTCTTTCATTGAAAGGAAAGAAAGAAAATCCATAAAGCCCTCAAACAGACAGACTGGTTTTGCCTTGTCCTCAAATATTGGAGTGATGTCCTTCGGGGCAATCGTTCCTTTGAATATTTTGTTGTCCCGAAGTTCATAGCCTCCTGATAGATTGGTAAAGCCGATGGCTTCATATCTTCTTCCCCTTACCTCGTAGCTGATACATTTGAGAAAGGGTGTTGCCTTTTCTAAATCAATACAGCGTTCCTTTGTGAGATACTCCTGCAAATATGGCGGCAGGGTGTCTGATATGCTTGCCAGTCTCCTTGTTCCGCTTGCCGTTACATGCTCTCTTTGATTTGGACTGATGTATATTCCTCTATTTGTAAAACTGTAGCTGTGCGCTGTATACTCTAAAGCGTTCTGCCCCAAACGGCAGATGGCTTCCGAGAGCGTGCAGTCCTCCAAGCGCATATAAAGGTCAATAATGCTTCCACCCCTGCCTTCGGCATAGTCTATCCAAAGGTTCTTTTCCGTGTCCACTTTGAAACTCGGATGCGTTTCCTCCCTGAGCGGTGAACGGTACATTGCATAGGCTGGTTTCCTGCGGACAGGCCTGATACCCTTCCTTTCGAGATACTCCACGATGGAATATCGCTTGATAAGTGATAAATCTTCTTCTTTCATTGTTTTGATACTTTAATGGGTTGAATGATAATTATTTATGCTTGTCTGTTTTATGGTTTTACCGTTTCCAAAGTTTTTCCCTCCAAACTTTTTCATCTTTCTTCTTACTACATACTATTCTGTGATAAGAGATTGATAATCAGTATTACTTTGTAGTATAAGACAATACTACACATTCTACTACATTTGGCTACTACAAGTTTGAAGGAGCGGACATGGCAAGATTTTCCTAATCTTGTAGACATAGATGGGGCTTCCACCGTTTCTTCGTTTGCTCACCTTTATGTATCTTGCTTTCTTCAAGGCTTCGCCCATACGCTTGGCAACAAGAGGCTGGTGGGTATAAATGCCCAAATAGGTGAGTATCTCCGTAGTGGTCATTAACAAATAGTTCTCGTCCTCCGTTGGCTTCTCAAAACAACGTAGCAAGAGTTCCATCTCTGCTGTCTGTACTTGGAAGTCCTCGCTCTCCCGATACAGTTCGCCTATCTCGTCATCGTCAAACCAATAGCGGAAACCTGACCTTAACAAGGCTTTGGCTTCCGTATAAACTTTATCCATAGAAATTGCCTTTGCTCTTTCTATGTCTATGGAGAGTACTTCGAAAGGCAAAAAACGTCTGCTGCCTGTCGGGTCGGTAAGAAAGTCGTTGCCGTTCACCGATGCCACGAAACTTGCCAAATGGGGATGTTCTTCCACATACTTGTCATACGGCATACGGTATTTGACCATCGGACAAGTGATAAGGTTTTTCAGCTCATTCTCGTCCCGCTTATTGAGGGCTTTGAGCTGGTCATCTATATTTACGATAAGGTTCTGACCGATATAAGTGAGTGTGTCTTTCTCCTGCGGATATATTTTTCCTGTGTAACTGTAACCGTGCAGTGCTGGGGGACAGAGCAGGTCAAGGAACGTGGTCTTGAACTTTCCCTGCTCACCTGTCAACACAAGGCAGGTATGGTTACGGCACTCACGGTCGTCCATCGCATTGGCGACCACCGCCACAAGCCATTTGGTAAGATACGGCAACCATTTGTTAGAATTACGGACAACAACGCAGCTTGCCAAATCGGAGATTGCTTTCGGTGAAAAAGAAGACACATTACTATCCCTGCAACCGGCATCATCACAGCTACTGCTATCACCTATATCTATCAATGGCAACCCTTTTAAATACTCCTGCACGGGATTGATACGGGGAGAAAAGCTGCTTTCAATAATGGAATAAAGGTTCTCGGCAGAAGTCGCTATGCATTCATCGCAATCGAGTTCCCTGCGAAGTGTGTTGATTTTATAGCGACCGACTTTTACAAAACGATTATTACCCTTACTGCAATATTCGGTTCTTCCCAATACCGTATTGTATCTAAACTCGTAGTGTGTGGAGAGGTAGTTTTCTATCTCTGCGTTTTTGGATGAGATACCTCTACGATGAGGATTTCTCCTGCTGTCTGTATTGCCTGAATCTGCGTTCTTTTTCATTATTCCCTTGAATTGGTTTCCAAGAGTGAAGTTAGGGTGAGAATGCGTAACTTCCAAGTATTCAGAGCCTTTTTACATAATGTTGCGCTCGTCCGCTTTAAAATTCTTAGGAGAACAGGCTGTCAAGAAGGGCATTTATAGCCTCATTAAGCAAAAATGGATGACAGGAAAGAAAGGTTAACAGAAATACGGATTGTCGTTGTTTGCTTTCAGATGCGGTCTTTTGCTTTGATTACCTTATTAACCTCATTTGTGCAGTGGCAAGAACATCAATCTGTCTCTTTTGTCCTTGTCATAGTGCCACAAGCTGCCACGTGAATGAAAAGTGATGGAATAAGAAATGCCCGATATTAATTTTGCATAAGACAAGCTGCGCTCGGCAAAGGATAAGTAAACTTTCCTCTGCACTCGCTTGCATTGTCTTTGCAACAAAAGAAAAAGACGGGGCAGGAAAATGCAAATGTGAACCGATGAAACGGATTGCTCTTTTCCCGATTGTTCCCGATACTTCCCTGCTGTTCCCCACGGCTTTGAGAGGCGCACGTACGCCATTACCTTTGCCAGCAGAAACAGGAAAGAACTGAAACAACAAACAATAACAAAATATGATTATGAACTATTACATCATTACGGAAACCAATTGGGCAAAGCTCCGAGATGAAATCTTGAGCCTTGCGGAATGCTGCCACAAGGCATTCGGAGAAAAAAGTAAGCACACGGACTGGCTGCACAACGGAGATGTGTGCCGACTGCTGAACATCAGCAAACGCACCTTGCAGCATTATCGTGATACGGGTGTGCTGCCGTTTACGCAAATCGGACACAAATGCTATTACAAGCGTGAGGATGTGGAAGCATTGCTTCTTACGAAGTCGAACAAACCTAAAAACAGGCAGATATGATGGAAACAGCAAGAGATTTGAACATGGAGACGGATGAGATGCAGCTGGTCGTCTCGGCTTTGAGAGGTGTGGGTAAACGGATTGTGGAAGTAGCGCAGACGCACAAGCCACTCTTTGCAGGCGAACTTTTCCTCACGGGTAAGGATGTGTGCGAACGGCTCTATATCAGTCCCCGCACCTTGCAGGACTACCGCGACAGGAAGATTATACCCTACACTCAGTTTGCAGGAAAGATACTCTATAAGGCTTCGGACTTGGAAAGGATGTTGGAGGAGAATTACTATTTTAACGTGAGTTCGATGAATTATAAGTGTCTGTAAATTTGGTGATTAGCGAAATTTGTTGTAACTTTATAGTACTGATTTACAAAGAAATACAAACAAAAATCGCTATGATCACCGAGGACAAAGTTACGGAAATATTTTGTATGGCAGACGACTTCTGCAAGTTTTATGACGCAATGATGGCAAAATACACGCTAAAACCAACCAATAAGAGCCCATATCACCGTGATTCCACGATGTCAAAGGCTGAAATCATGCTCATCATGATTCTCTTTCACGACTCTGGCTA
>NZ_KB908322.1 GCF_000382385.1 Segatella maculosa DSM 19339 = JCM 15638
AGCTTATTACCAAGCTGAAAAATAATATGAAAGGTGCGTTGATGAGCGTTCCCGATAAGTTACTACTCAGAAAGAGGGCCATCATAGAAACCATAAACGATGAACTTAAGAATATAGCGCAGGTAGAACATTCCCGACATAGGTGCTTCGACAATTTCATCGTCAACCTTCTGGGTGCCATTGCTGCCTATTGCCTATTTCCAAAGAAGCCATGCGTCAGAGTGCAAAGGACATTTGACACACAGCTTGCTTTATTCTAAATTCATCGAACTCACGTTAACATAGCAAATCCCAAAGTTCAATATTCAAACTTCAATGTTCAAAGTCAAAGTCCCTACATACCCACATTGTCCATACTAATGCATAAAATGATTGATTGAATGAGCTGTTCGAATGCATGTAGGGACGCACGGTCCGTGCGTCCGCCGTAATAATCGTGCATTTGTATTTCATTCTCCTTGCGCGGACGCACGGACCGTGCGTCCCTACATGCCTCAAAGCATGCAAATCATTTTTTAACATAGCAAATCCCAAAGTTCAATATTCAAACTTCAATGTTCAAAGTCAAAGTCCCTACATGCTTGTTGCGGGCACAATGGGTTGCCAATGGGTGGATATCGTGGGTCGAAATAAAGGGTAAGGTAGGGAACGGCAGGTATTTTGGCGTCAATTTACGGTCAGTGTGCCATACGGTCCCGTGGTTTGTGCACGGTAACGCGTGAGGGGTTTGCCCCGTTCCCCGCTGATAACGAGCCCTCCGGCATTGAGGTTATAGCGGCGTTTGCACACGTTACAGTCGGCAATGCCGCCCGAAGCGAGTTGCAAGGGCTTGCTTTTAAGTGGGAAAACATCGGGGTTGAAGCAGTTGGGACACTCCAAATCGTAGGCATAAAAGGTTGGTGGATCGTTCAGATTGCCATAACCAACGATGAGACCATTGTTGATTCCGAGCACCCGTGTGCGCTGTTTATCGCGGTCGTTGAGGAGCGTTTCCTTGGTTTGCCCGTTGCTGTTGGTGAACACATAACAGAGGACACCGCCCGTGTTCTGCAATCTTACCGTGCAAAACATACCGCTATGGGGCGTCATCGCCTCGGCCAAGCGGGGATTTTGGTGGACATTATTCTCGAACATGAAATAAGGTCGGAAGTTGCTGTATTCGTTTTGAACGTCACCGCAGCCGGTCAGCCACAGGAGAGCAGCCAAGAGAGAAATCAATTTCTTCATTTTTTTATTCCAACAGCTTTCGTTCGGCTTCGGTCATACGCTCAAAATGGAAGCCTTTCAGGGTTTCGTTCATCAGTTGTTCTATCCGGTCGTTGCAGAGATTGCCGATGCTTCCTTCGTGAGTATGGCGGATATGGCGGTCGGCTTTGAAGGTTCCGGCCTCGATTTCCAGCCCCACTTGCTTGTAAGCATCGCGGAACGGCGTACCCGAAGCAGCCCTTCGATTGACCTCTTCGACCGAGAAAATCGGGTCGTACATCGGGTTTTCCAAGATGTTTTCGTTCACTTCCATTCGGTTAATGATGTAGGCTGTCATCTGCAGGCAGTCTTTCAGTTCGTTGAAAGCGGGCAGAAAGACCTCTTTGATGACTTGAAGGTCGCGGAAATAGCCTGTGGGAAGGTTGTTCATCATCAGCACGATCTGTTGCGGAAGCGCCTGAATCTTATTGCTTTTTGCCCGAATAAGCTCGAAGACATCGGGGTTCTTCTTGTGCGGCATGATGCTGCTTCCGGTGGTACATTCCTTGGGAAGTCTGACAAAACCGAAGTTCTGACAGTTGAACAGACAGGCATCAAAGGCCAGTTTTGACAGCGTTCCGGCCACAGAAGCTATGGCAAAGGCCACGTTGCGCTCCGTTTTTCCGCGCCCCATTTGGGCATATACCACGTTATAGTTCATGGAATCGAAGCCCAATAGTTGGGTAGTCATCGTGCGGTCAAGTGGGAACGAGGAACCATATCCGGCTGCCGAGCCCAGCGGATTGCGGTTGGTGAGCCGGTAGGCTGCCTGCAAGAAAAGCATATCATCGGCCAGACTTTCGGCATAGGCACCGAACCAAAGGCCGAAACTACTGGGCATAGCAATTTGAAGATGCGTATAACCGGGCATCAACACGGTTTGATAGCGGTTGCTTTTCACTATCAATTCGTCGAAAAGCAGTTTTACTTGGTCTACGATTTCCTTGAGTTCGTGGCGCGTAAAAAGCTTCAAATCGACGAGCACTTGGTCGTTTCGGCTACGTCCCGAATGAATTTTCTTGCCCATGTCGCCCAACTTGCGGGTGAGCATCAGCTCCACTTGCGAATGAACGTCCTCCACTCCGTCTTCAATCTCAAATGTTCCGGCTTCGCAAAGGGCGTAGATGCGTTTGAGTTCGGCCAAGAGTGGCGTCAGTTCTCGCTGCTCCAAGAGTCCGATGTGGGCGAGCATGGTGATGTGGGCCATTGACCCGAGCACGTCATATTTGGCAAGATAGCGGTCCATCTCGCGGTCGTTACCCACCGTGAACCGCTCGATTTCACGGTTCACCTCAAAGTTTTTTTCCCAAAGTTTGTTAGACATAAGAGAGCCTCCCCCAGCCCCTCCAAAGGAGGGGAGCCCTAATTTGCGCGGGGTTTTATTAGGAATAGTTTATATTTAGAATGATTATCGATGGCAATACAAGAACGAACAAGTTGTTCCATGGTTGCTTTCCCGCTCCTTTACCAAGGTCTGGCACTTCTTTTTAATAAGTTTAGGGAGTCTTTCCGATTAGTTTTCCCCTCCTTTGGAGGGGTTAGGGGAGGCCCCTACTCATACTTTATCGCCTGCAATGCATCGGCAATCTTCTCAATTCCTTCTTTTAAGGGTTTCGAAACCATGCCTTTGATAAAGGGATTGAGGTCGGCCTTGATGGTGAGTTTCATCTTACTGCGTTGCTCATCCATGGGAAGAATCTGTATCCAGAAGTTGAATGGGAGCGGACTTTCGGCCGTTTCGAACTTGATGCACTTGGGTTCTTCGCGCTCAATGATGTGCAGTTTCACGGCACCCATGGGCGTTGTGATGGCAATGGAGTCGGTATCGAACGTCAGCCCGTTGAGTTTGTCCGCGGGCAGGCGGTCTTTTACCCTGTCGATATTGCTCAAATCGCTCAGCAAGTTGTATACGCTTTGCTGCGAATAGTCTATTTGTCGGATTGTACTTTCAAATGTTGTCATGAGATATAATGTGGACTGTGGAGTGTTGAATGAGGATTGTTGTTAATGAGAAATGTTGAACGTGAAGTGAGAAATGAGGTGTGTAGCGTTGCATTCATGCACAAATCTGAAGCTTTCATTCCTCATTTTACATAAAAATCATTACACATTCAATCAATAACATTCAAAACTCTTTTTTCCAATTAGCCGGGTCTTTGCGCCACTCGTGCAGCACATCAATGTCACTTTCGGCGATATAGCCCGTGGACAGAGCCTCGGCAACCACGTGTTCGTAGTCGGTGAGCGTGACAAGTTTCACGTCGGCTTTCTTGAAAGCGGCCTCGGCAACGGGGAAACCATAGGTATAGCTGGCCACCATACCGATGACCTCACAGGCATTCCGGCGGATAGCATCTACCGCTTTCAGGCTGCTTCCACCGGTAGAAACCAAGTCTTCCACGACAACCACTTTCATGTTGGGCTTCAATTCGCCCTCAATGAGGTTCTCCAAGCCGTGGTCTTTCGGTTTGGAACGGACATAAACGAAAGGCAAATTCAGTGCATCGGCTACCAACGCGCCCTGTGCAATGGCCCCAGTGGCCACACCTGCGATGGCTTCCACGTCGGGAAAGTGCTCCAATATCTTGTGCACCAACTCCAACTTCACGTAGTTGCGCAGCACGGGATAAGACAATGTCTTGCGATTGTCGCAATAGAACGGCGAACTCCAGCCCGATGCCCATGTAAAAGGATTGTTTGGCTGCAGCTTGATGGCTTTCACCTTCAGCAACTTTGATGCAAAATCTTTCTTTAGTTTGTCCATTATAGTCCGGTTTTTGGTGATAACTCGTTGCAAAGTTAGTTTATTTTATGCCATACTCCAAACTTTTATGCCGTATTTTTATCATGTTATCACATATGGTTGCAGTCCTATAAAATAAGAGACAAACACAATAAGGAAGTATAGACCTTGTAGACAATTTACGGATAAAGAAAAAATAATACGGAGCCTTGGCCCCGTATTTTAGTATTAAAGTGTGGTTTTCTTTTTTAAATCAAACTCTTCTTGAGTAATTATCCCTTTTTCTTTTAGTTCGTATAGCTTTTTTATCTCTTCACTACTTGAATTAACACCGTTACTATGAGGGTTTCCCATAAAATTGTACTTTTGATTAAATGTTTCTTCACTCATTGAGAGTAAAACGATGAAGTCAATTAATGCAATAAAAGCAGGAATAAAAGTCCAACAGAATACGAAATATAATACCCCCAACCCTGTTTGACCAAGATAAAAACGATGAATACCTAAGCCACCTAAAAAGAAACTAAGAATTGTTGCTGTTTTTTTACTTCTCATGTTACATTTTATTTTTAATTAGACAATAATCTGTAAACGGCAGCAGCATAATGAAACGCAATAAAACGTAGAACCACTACCTAACGTCGTCATGGCCTACCACAGCCAACTTACCCATAGGAGCAGTTCTACGCATGTGACGTAGAAACATTTACCAAATGGGTAAGTTCTGTAAATTAGCCTGTTCATGTCAGTGTGGTAGTTCGACGACGATTAGGCTATTGTTCAATAGAGAGTGCGAACTCTCTACTTAACGACTACAAAGATAGTATTTTATATGTAAATTACAATATAATTACATTATTTTTTTTCTTATTTTTTATAGAAGAGTATAAATTATAGGGCAAAAGACTTCTTGAAAAGTACTTATACTTTTGAGCGGACATATGAATCTTATACTCCTATATTAACTCATACGCACTAATATTAAGATGTTATTATATCGTTTATACGAGGTAATAAAGTTTAATGAATAACAAAGGAATATAGTCTTACATATTCTTTTCTGCATGAAACTCTTGTTCTCTGATTTTATTTCTCCCGCAACATCATTTCGGGATTGAGCTTCACGCTTGTTTTCTTGCCCGCAGAAAGGTTGACTTCGCCCTTGTATGCGAGGTCGTTTTCATCGTACTTCATGTCAGATCGCGCATAATACACGCGCAAATCGTAGTTTCCGGGGGCCGTTATATTCATCTTGAAATCCACATCATATTTGCAAATGCAGTCAAGTGGCGCCTCGACAAGGTTGTTATACACCAGCAGAATCAGTCGATTGGCTTGATTGACGCAGTTTACATAAATCTTCTTTACACCGCAGTTGCCCTTTACATCTTCAAGTCTGCACCGGGCAACACCGTCTTTTCCCAACTCCATATTCAGTGTGGTGGGTTGTTCATACTGTGCAGCAAAGAAGTCGGGCCGCGTTTCTGTCCTTGACAAAGCATCTGTGCAAGGTCCGTTCGATACGTCGTAAACCTTGAAAGCTTCAAGAACAATGTTCTCGGATGAGCAGGCCGACAAGCCGATAAGCCCGATCAAACCCATAAAAATCTTTTTCATCATGAGGAATTTAATAAGTTATCAATATATTATATAAACGCTATTCGCTTTCATTCCTTGCCTGTCTGTGCGTTTATTTCTGCCATTAACGCATAAACAAGCCTGATGCTTTCAAGGCCGAACGCATTGTTTGCTTCGCTTCGACCTTCAACACTGTCGGCAAAAGTCTCGATTTCGGAGAGGAATCCTTGCGAAACGAGCTGATTGTTGCTTATGGTCGGCACGAAACCGTTGCGACCGTAGAGGCTGACAACAGGCGTATTGCGTCGGAAAACTTTCTCCATCGGAACGCCGAACACCGAAGATGAACAGGGAATGAAATTGAGTTGCTCCATTCGGTCCAGCACATAGTGGCCTTTATTCGTATTGATGCTTAGTCGCTCTTGGGCATGTTGCCATGAATAAGCCGTCGAAAGCTCGAGCATTCCCGTTACCCCTCGGTGTTCTAAGATAAGGAACAAGGTCTGTCCGCCACCTTTGCAAGCTATCGTTTCGGCTGATTTCACCTTGGCTTTACCAAAAAGGAACGTGACATAATCAAGCGGATGGATAAACAATTCGAGTAGGGCATCACCCTCAGGATAGTGTCCGGTCAAGTAGCGGTAATGATAATGGTGTGTGTATTCACTTTTCAACCGCTTCAAAAGGATTTGTGTAGCAGGTGCAAAACGCCTTTGAAGGCCCACGACGACAGCCGCCGGGCCATACTGTTTGGCGCTATCCGTCAACGCATTCAGTTCGTTTTCGGTCTCACAAGGTGGTTTTTCGATGAATAAAGCCTTGCCGGTTTTGATGACTTCGCTTGCAATTTGGAAATGAAACTGTGGGCGGGTAGCCACGAAAACACCTGCAATGGATTTATCATTCAATAGGTCTTGCAGAGAGGTTGTACCCTTGATGCCGCCGTATTTCCTTGAAATTAGCGCGGCCTTGCGCTCCGATGTGCAGCAAACATACTTCAACGGCAATTGAAGATGCTGTATAGTAGGTAGCAGATTGGCCGTGCAATGACTGCCGAAGCCCACGAGTGCGTATTCACAGGCATAGACTTTGTCGAGTTCGCGCATGCTACGCAGGTGCTTGTATCGGCCGATAAGTTTATCTGAATATCCCATATTCGTTATGTTGTTAAGTGTTTGAAATGCTTTTTGTAGGTCGTTTTGTCGTCCGTGGTCCATTGGTATGGGCCGTAAAACCATGCTATCACGCGCTTGGGGAGCACAATTTCCAAGTTTCTCAGCAGGATAATGTCGAACTTCCGATGGTAGTTTATCCAGCAACGGTTGCATTCCTTGGAATGCCGGCATTGGATATTACAACTCGTTCGCGCGTTGAATATCTCGTCAAGTGACTGCTTGTGACTGTTTCCCAAAGCCACATTGAGGTTCTGACATAGCGGAACATCACCGTTGGAATAAATCACCAATTCGTTAAAAATGCTGTGACAACGAAGCTTCAGTCGGCCGTTTTTCCACTCATCATACAAGGCAACGAAGTCGAAGTTCTCGTTGGTTTGGTGTATAGATGGCGGTATTTGTCGGATAAAATCGGTGTTATTAGCTTCCAATAAGCCTTTTGTTGTGTCGAAGAACGACATGGTGCTGTAGATACCGATACGCACATCAACCCCTTGTTTCTTTGCAATATCAATCACATATGCCATATCTTCGAACGTATTCCACGGCGAAAGGCAGAACATCAACGACACAGGAACACTGTCTTTGCAGGCCTTTAGCACCTTAATCACCTTGTCGTAGCCATCGCACCCACGCATATTTTGATAAGTGTTTCGGTTGCCGTCAAGCGACAGATACAGGTGTTTGGGCCGGTGATTCCTCACGGCAGAAATCACTTTCTCGGCCGCAAGACCATTCGACAGCAGTGTATATTCGGGGTGATGCACGTCGAACCAGCTCAGAATCTCGTCGGCTTCGGGGTGCAAGATGAACTCTCCACCCTCCAAACCCACCACGGTATGCTTTGTGATGCACTTGCTGTTCATGATTGCGATGATATCTTTTAGGCGCAGATGTTCTGTCGGTTTCTTCCAAATGGAGCAGTGCTTGCAGCGCGATTGACAGCTTGTCGTGGCGTAGATCATTAATGAAGTGAGCTTTTTGTGCCGTCTGCGCAATATATTGTTTGCAAAAACGATTCCATTGTGGATATAGTCGTAAAAAGTGTACATCTTTCTCTTTCGGTTCTTCTATGATAAAGAGTCGGAATCTGGAGAAAGACTGCATCCGATTTATGACTTTTTCCTTGCTAATCCTTGCTGTCTACCACGTAAATCGCAGGCCGAAGGGCACGGAAATCATCAGCGGGTGCTCCGTGCGATAGGTCTCGAGGCCACTACCATTGCCGAAATAGTAGAACAGGTTGGGCTCGAAATAGAAGCTGAATGGGCGGAATAGCTTGTATTGCACGCCGATGCCGAGGTTCAACGACCACTGGCAACGGGCGTTGATGTTGCCTTTGAGCGTGTAGGAAGAGTCGGCCGTGACGACATATTTCTTTTGGATTGAACTGTAGACCGGCATCTCGAAGGTCACGCCGCCGGTCGTATAGGCGTTGAAACGCCCCTTGCTCCACAGGCGATAAGTGAGCCTTAACGGTATGCCCACATAGCTTATCCTTTGCGTTTTCAGCAGGGTTGCACGGTGGAACTCGCTTTCGAAGTCGGATTTCAGCCGCGTGTAGGTCAGTCCCGTGCCGAAAGTCCAGTGCGGATTCAGCTGCTTGCTGACCGAAAGGGCGAGGGTCCTCGGACGATGATGGTGTGCCTTTTCGCCCAAAGTACTGCCGTTAAAAGCATTGTTCTGTGCGATCCATCGCAATTTTGCCCGCTCCACGGAGTCCATCAGTGCATTGTTGCGGGTCAGATAGTCCTCATAATCGGCCCAAGAACGGAGCTTTGCCGTGGCACCGCCATTGGCATAGTCCACCACGGAGAGATAGTTCAGTTGAGCAGCAGCCCCGTTTGCGTCGGCATTCGACGCATATCCGAGGTTGAACGTCCATGGATAGTGTTGCCGAGAGCCGATGTCGGGGGCCGTATTTCCGTGCAATGCCGTCATCTTGTCCTTAAAACGCGGCGCAAGACGGAGCAGTGAGTCTGCCGATCCGAGGTCTGTCGGCATACTTTTCGGCAGGGAATCCGTGCGGAAGGCCATGTGCATGCTGTCCGTTTCGGGGCAGATTTCCGCGGTTTTGCCGGTCGTCTTTGCCGCTATATGGCGCAGGTTGGCGTCAGTATAGGCGGGAGTGACGTATCGGGGCGGCTCCGTGCCCGGCTTTGATGGACCGGATGTTGGCTTCGGATGTGCTTTACCGAGACTTCTCCGTACCGGTTTTTCCTCCGAAATTCCGCCGTTTCGCTCTCTTGTCACAAAATAAACATACAACGGAATGAGCACGGGCAGCAAGAACAGCTTCCAATAAGCGCTCAATAATGTGCGCAACAGCTTCTTAGCACGGGCCAACTGCGACGACGAACTGTGTGGGTTGATGCCGAGAAGTTGCCCGATCTCTTGATGAGAAAGACCCTCCAGCACCGAGAGTTTGAATACTTCCCGACTTCCATTCGGCAGCTTTTCGATGGCCGAAAGCAAGGTATCAAGTTCTATTTCTTGTGATTCTTCGCCATTATCTTCCTGCTTTTCGATGGCAGCTTGCGAAAGGGAAACGATGTCTTTGTCAGCATTTTGAAGATATTTCAAGCAGAGGTTCTTCACGATAGCGGTCATCCAGCCCTCCAATTTCGCCTCGTCTTTCAGATTGGGCAGGGCCGTGAAGATGATGATGAAGGCGTCGTGCAGAGCGTCTTCGGCTACATGTTCGTCTTTCATATAGTGCCGACAAACGGCAAGAAGCCTGTCGGCATAAGTCGTATAGAGTTCTCCGAGGGCCTGTTTGTCCCCGTTTTTGCAAGCATCAATCCGTATCATGCGATTTTCAACAAGAAATATCCATTTGGAATAAGAGTCGGGTTGTGTGGAAAGACTGCACGGTTTAACGTTTTTTTGTGTATCGGAATTAAAGTTCTTCAAGGGATTTGCCATGTCAAGTCATCGTCTGTTGTTGCAAAGGTATGAAGATTTATGTCGGTTCGGCATAAATACTATCACATTTTTGTCCCCATGATGAATTGAAATATAGGAAGTCAATCGATACGAAGTCATTTACATTTAATAAGAATATAGAAAAGATTAAATATCCGTAAAATTATTACGGGTGACGAAAATAATATCGTATCTTTGCAACAAGACACATTTAACGGAAGAATGTAATATGCTTATAAAGTTTGCTGTAGCCAACTATCGCGGGTTTAACGATAAGGTAGCATGGAGTTTGAATAGACCTAGCAATTATTCATTCAATACTTTTGCCATTAAAGACGGCATTGTGAAGAACGGAATCGTTTATGGTCCGAACGGTTCGGGGAAGTCAAACTTTGCTTTGGCCTTGTTTGATATCGTCAATCATCTTTCTCAGCGATGGAAGAAAGCTGACTATTATGACAACTTCGTGTATGCCGGCAGCGAACAGCCTTTGGTTCACTTTCACTATACTTTCAAATTTGGTGAAGACGAACTTGATTATACCTACCAAAAAGACGCAAACGGCAAGATCAAAGCCGAAGAACTGTCACTGAATGGTGAAGGTGTTTTTGTCCGCAAAGGAAAAGAATTTTCAATTAATGACAAGGAATTCCCAATGGATGATGCTGTAAAGAAAGGTCTTGCAGAGAATGCCAACGACATATCTGTCGTGAATTTCCTTCTCACTTCCTATCCCCTACCCGAGAAACATTACCTTATCCGACTACAAACCTTTGTCAACTCCATGCTTTGGTTCCGTTGTCTTGAAACGCGAGAGTTTATAGGTTTGGTAACAGCTCCTGTAAACCTTGATGAGTTTATTATTAGCAAAGGACTTGTCAATGACTTCTCTGACTTTATTAAAAGGGTGAGTGAGCAGTCTTTTGACTTTATTCCTCCCTCGGAAGGAGATAAAGTTCTGTTGTGTTCCTTTGACGCCAAGAAGGTTCCCTTTGATAAAATCGCCTCTACCGGTACGTTAGCTTTGATGCTACTTTACTATTGGATCAAGCAAATGTCGTCTGCTTCGTTCGTGTTTATCGATGAATTTGATGCTTTTTATCACTATCGATTGTCTTATGAAGTGTGTAAATTACTGTTCTCTTTGGATTGTCAAGCATTCACGTCTTCACACAATACTTATCTTATGAGCAACGATTTGTTGCGTCCCGACTGTAATTTCATTATCAACAACAATAAGATTAAACCGCTGAATGAGTGCACCAACAAGGAACTACGCTTTGGACATAACATTGAAAAACTATTCCGTGGCAATGCATTTAGCCTATGATTCTGTTTGTTGTTGAGGGAGCAAAGGTCGAACCTAATATATATAGGACGATAAAAGAATTGTATTTTAGGGAAGAAGAGGATATCATCTATGTCTTCGGAAGCAACATTTACGCTCTTTACTGTAGGCTAAAGAACTATGATGCTGATTTTGAAAGCATAGAAAACGCCTCAGATATAGTTGCTGTATTGCGGGAACTCTACCCTGATCAATTAAGTTCGATAGAACACTCTTCTGATATTGACCAGATATTTCTTTTCTTCGATTATGATTTTCAACATGCCTTCCACGTCTTGGAGCTGCATCCAGACTACGGATTGGAGAAAGTGTTGGAAGAGAATAACGAAAGGCTCGCGCAACTTCTATCTTTTTTCAATGAAGAAACCGAGACAGGGAAGTTGTTTATTAATTATCCGATGGTAGAAGCATTGAAATATACCAAACTACTTCCCGACAACAATTATTGTTATTATACAACAACATTGGACGAATGCCATGGAAGTTTCAAGGCAAAAGCTGAACAGTTCTCTGACTATAAAGCCTACCAAGGAATCTTACTTGATGGAACCATGGATGCTCAAATCGTAAAATCCAACTGGGAATTGCTGAAACAGCAGAATATTATGAAGGCTGCTTATATTTGTGGGCATTCTTATGCCGTACCACAAGACAAAGACTCCATCTCCCAAGCAAAGATATTCCGTCATCAGTTGCAGTGGCATGATAATGATAAAAGAGAGATAGCTATATTAAGTTCATTCCCTTTGTTTCTGTATGAATACTTTAAGTAGGTCTTAGCTGCCTAAAATCTACGATTTACAGATGTAAATCGCATACAAATATATACGAAATACTTTCGGTTTGTATCATACTTCGTGATAATACTTGCTGAAATCATTGCCGGAATGAACTATTTTCCGTACCTTTGCGGGCGATTATCATCATTTGAACATGTTTTTTAACCGGTGATAGTCGATTGTAAGGATACGAAAAATGACTCCCTTGAACGGCTGGCAGGCCCGATACACACCGTTAGACAGGCTGCGAACGAGGGAAAAACAAACAATATTGAACTAAAACATTCAGGACAATGCAACAAAAGAACCCAACAAACAACAGCTTCATGAAGCCTTCACGCCTCGCATGCGTGCTTTCGGCCCTCTTGTTTTCAATCTTTTTGCCGGTGCATGCCAAGCAGGTTTCAGTGAAACAAGCTTTCGATATCGCGCGAAAATACATCACTCCCGACCGTCGAAAGGCCGTTGTGCCGCATACACGAGGCGGAAACGGTGCAGAAGCGTCGCCCTTTTATGTCTTCAACGACGTACATGGTAAAGGCTATGTTGTCGTTTCCGGAGACGATGCCATGGGCGAATTGCTTGCCTATAGCGACGGGGGAACGTTGGATACGCTCAATGCCAACCCCGGTGTAAAGCTATTGTTGCAGGCCTATCGCGAGCGTTTTGTACAGCTGCAACAGCAACCCGACGCCGCACAACCAGCCATACGAACGCGTTCCGCACAGCAAACGGTGGCTCCGTTGCTGACAACCAAGTGGAATCAAATCTATCCTTACAACAAAATCGTAGGCTATCCATACACCGGTTGCGTGGCTACAGCGATGGCACAAATCATGTTTTACCACAAATGGCCGGTGCAAGGACGTGGCGAAGTCACTTATACCGTGGTGTCGGACGAGGAGGAGAAGCACGTTGACTTCACCAAATCGCACTACGATTGGGCTCACATGAAGAACGTCTATGACTATCATCACCCCTCAACCAACGTCGAAAAAGACGCCGTGGCACTGCTGATGAACGATGCCGGCATGGCCACTAAGACGCAATATAACCCGGGTTCGAGCGGAGCTTATAATGAAGCAGCCGAGCACGCCCTGCAAGTGAACTTCGATTATACGACAGCTTTCGTGAGAAGGGCTGATGAAGGAACGGCAGGTTTCACTGAAGTCGTGCGCCAAGAATTGCTCAAAGGCTATCCGGTCTACCTTGCCGGGTCGTATAGTGTGGGCTCTTCGGGCCATGCATGGGTGACCGACGGCGTGGACGAGCGTGGATTGTTCCACATGAACTTTGGTTGGGGCGGTCAAAGTGACGGCTATTTCTCGCTAACGGCAGCCGATGTGTCGCAGAGCGGCAGTGAGTTCGGCGGCCGTCCGCTTACCTTCAAAGTCGGACTGATAGCCATTCTCGCCCATCCCAACAGGTCGGGAGAGAAACCGATAGACCCTTCACTGCTGGCCGACAGTCCGAAGCTGAAGTTTACGTCGGAAGGAGCCCTCAATTTGCCCACCGGCCACGCCAAAACCTTTAGCATTCAGAACATGCCGGCCGTGGAAATGGTTTACTTTATCAACAAAGGTAAAGGGTTCAAAGGCGACGTCGGCGTCGGAATCTACGACATGGAAGGCAAGTTGATCACCCCTTGTCCGTCCGACGACCATGCAAACGGTGGGTTTACGCAGCGCGTATTCGGCACCTATGACAATGGTGTGATGCAGCGCGACAACGTGATTGTCACCCCACAGCAAATAAAAATCGACCTCACCGAGGCCATCAAGCAAGGCAACGGCTACTATCAGCTGCTCCCCATCTGCGTTCCTAAGAAAGAAGACGGCAGCTGGGGCGAGTGGACCCGCATGAAACTGGCACCCCGAATGGTGATTGAGATTAACAACGGTACGGTGCGCGTGGCCGAAGAAGACTATATCGATGCCGGTTTCCAGCTTGCCGAGCAACCTTCAGTGGCGCGCATCAAACCCGGAACCGAAGAAAAAGTGAACTTCTACGTCAGAAACAAGGGCGGATTGGAGCGTACTTGCTATGCCAAACTCCAGTTGCTCAATGCCGACGGCACTGTGGCTATGGAGGTTCGTCGCGAACAAAAGACCGATTTCACGGGCTTTGACGTCACGTTGCTGCCCTTCACGGTCAGCATTCCGGCCACGTTTACCGAAGGAAAATACACCGTCAAGCTCGTATTGATAGAGGACAATGCCAGCGGAATCGACGACCCTGCGGCCAATCACTATGCCGTGGGCAAGGTTTATGACAAGGACGACACCTTCATCGACGTATCGAAGCTGACCACCGCCATTGAAAACGCGGCCGTTTCAGGCTTCAAGCTGACCACCGACGGCAATATGGTCACCCTGCAAGGCAACCGTTTGCAATGGGCTAAGCTCTTCGACCTCAACGGAAGGCTGATGAAGCACGTTGATGCAACTGCACCTGCGCGCCTCGCTCTCCCGATTTCCGACCTTGCACCGGGCGTCTATCTCATTCAGGTTGCCGACAACGGACGTGTTCTTACCCGCCGTTTCGTGAAGCCGTAACGACGTTGCATCGTCACATGCCCCATGTGGCAAACCGTTTAAACGTATGAATGGACGCACAACTCGTGCGTCCATTCACGTTTTAGTTGATAATACACGCGTAAACGGGTGGACAAGTTGATTATTTATGCGCATGTAGGGACGTACGGCCCGTGCGTCCGTTCACGTTTCAGTTGACAAGCAGACGAGTAGATAGGGAAATAAGTTGATTGTTACACTGCATGTAGGGACGCACGGCCCGTGCGTCCTCTCCAACGGCCTGTTTATAGCCCGGTTACTGCCCGCTTGTCAACCTGTTTGCTCCGTTCACTTGTCCACTTACTTTGCTTGGACGGACGCACGAGCCGTGCGTCCCTACAATCTCCTCGCAGCCATTCAGCAATCCAATCTCAGCCATATTGCACGCAAAAATGACTGAGATTAGCGTGCAATATGGCTGAAATTGCATGGTAATATGGCTGAGATTGAAAAGCAAGGCATAAGTCGTTGATTATCAAAAGGGTTGAAACCGAGAGTTGTTTGGACAAATATAGGAGACGCACGGTCCGTGCGTCCGCTCCAATGGCC
Organism: Segatella maculosa DSM 19339 = JCM 15638; assembly: GCF_000382385.1. GTDB lineage: Bacteria > Bacteroidota > Bacteroidia > Bacteroidales > Bacteroidaceae > Prevotella > Prevotella maculosa. Next base: position 14,916 of record NZ_KB908322.1, read on the forward strand.
TGTTTATAGCCCGATTACTGCCCGCTTGTTAACCTGTTTACTCCGTTCACTTATTCACTTACTTTGCTTGGGCGGACGCACGAGCCGTGCGTCCCTACATCTCCATCGTGGCCATTTCGCCGTGCAATCCCGCCTATATTGCGCGATAACATGATTGATGTTATTTTCTTATTCCACTCCCGTAAAACACCTAAAACGTTTTATTTATTTTGCAATCTCTCCTTTTTGTTGTATTTTTGCAACTGAATTCAAACGATTATAATTACCGGTATGAACATTGAAAACGCGATATGCAACGCTGTCATCGGCGTAGTGAAGGAGCTTTACGGGCAGGAAGTGCCTGCCAAGATGGTGCAACTGCAAAAGACACGTAGCGGTTTTGAGGGCAACCTGACACTGGTTGTCTTCCCGTTTCTGAAGATTTCGAAGAAGAATCCCGAACAGACGGCGCAGGAAATCGGCGAGGCTTTGGTGGCAAAATGCACGGCAGTGGCCGCCTTCAACGTGGTGAAAGGCTTCTTGAACCTTGTGATTGCCAAGGAAGCTTGGGTCGGGTTACTCAATGACATCAATACCGAAGCGAGGTTCGGCGAGCGGAAAGCGACCGACAATTCGCCCTTGGTGATGATCGAATACAGCTCGCCCAACACCAATAAACCACTGCATTTAGGCCACGTACGCAACAATCTTCTGGGCTGGTCGCTGGCAAAAATCATGGAAGCCAACGGCAATAAGGTGGTTAAAACGAACATCGTTAACGACCGAGGCATTCATATTTGCAAGTCGATGTTGGCGTGGTTGAAGTGGGGAAACGGTGTAACACCCGAACAAGCCGGCAAGAAAGGCGACCACTTGATAGGTGATTTCTACGTGGCATTCGACCGTCATTACAAGGCCGAATGCGACGAATTGAAGGCCCGTTACATGCAGGAAGGCCTCTCGGAAGACGCTGCCATGGAGAAAGCAAAGGCCGAAGCGCCCCTCATCAAAGAGGCCCGAGAGATGCTGGTGAAGTGGGAACAGGGCGACAAAACGGTGCGTGCGCTTTGGGAAAAGATGAATAACTGGGTCTATGCTGGCTTCGATGAGACCTATAAGGCCTTGGGTGTGGGTTTCGATAAGATTTATTATGAGTCGGAAACCTACCTCGAAGGCAAGAAAAAAGTGGAGGAAGGACTCGCCAAGGGCCTCTTCTTCCGCAAGGAGGATAACAGCGTTTGGGCCGATTTGACGGCCGACGGGCTCGACCAAAAGCTGTTGCTTCGAAGCGATGGAACGTCAGTTTACATGACACAAGACATCGGAACGGCCGACATGCGCTTTAAGGATTTCCCGATAGATAAGATGATTTACGTCGTAGGAAACGAGCAAAACTATCACTTTCAAGTGCTTTCAATCTTGCTTGATCGCCTTGGTTTCAAGTGGGGCAAGGAGCTTGTGCACTTCTCCTACGGTATGGTTGAACTGCCGAATGGCAAGATGAAGAGCCGTGAAGGAACGGTTGTAGACGCCGACGAGCTGATTGCTGCGATGATAGACGACGCCCGTAAGACCAGTGATGAGCTGGGAAAGTTCAAGGATATGACCGAGGAAGAGAAGCAAAACGTGGCACGCATCGTGGGAATGGGAGCGCTGAAGTACTTCATTCTCAAGGTAGATGCCCGCAAGAACATGCTCTTCAACCCCGAAGAAAGCATCGATTTCAACGGCAATACGGGTCCTTTCATTCAATATACCTACGCGCGTATCCGTTCCATTCTGCGTAAGGCTGAGGCCGAAAACATCGCACTTCCCACGGCATTAAGCCCCAAAATGCCGCTCAACGAAAAGGAAATCGAACTCATTCAGAAGCTCAATGAGTTCGCAACAGTCGTTGAACAGGCCGGCAAGGACTACAGTCCGAGCGGCATCGCCAACTACTGTTACGAGCTGACCAAGGACTTCAACCAGTTCTATCACGACTATAGTATCCTCAATACCGACGCTGAAAACGAGCGAATCACACGTCTTGTGCTGGCCCAGAACGTGGCGAAAGTGATTAAAAACGGCATGGAATTGCTGGGGATAGAGGTGCCGGAGCGGATGTAATACCCCACCCTGAGCACCAACCGACCCAAGAAGAAAAGCCTCCCCCGGCCCCTCCGAAAGGAGGGGAGGCCGAAATTGAAAGGGGAAATAGGCTTAAAGTGACTTGAAAATATACTTAATTAGATACAAATATCTCCCTACGAGTTCGCTCTCTCCTCCTTTTGGAGAGGCCGGGGGAGGCTTTCCTTTATGACTAAACACTATATCTACCAGACTGCCGATACTGTGATGTATGACAAGTTGAAGCAATATGCCAAGGAAAACAAGATGTTTTTGACAGATGCGGAGCGTGCTTTATGGGCTATACTGAAGTCAAAATCATTAGGATATAAGTTCCGCCAACAGCACATTATCGGTGACTATATCGCAGATTTCGTGTCACTTCACTATCATTTAATCATTGAAGTAGATGGCAAATACCATTTCAAAGGCGATCAACCCATTAATGATCAACTCCGAACCAACGACTTGAATCGTATGGGGTTCCAAGTGTTAAGGGTCACAAATGAAGAAGTTTTGCATGCACCTTTTCAGGTTATCAACAAAATAAAACAGGCAATTATGAATATAGAAAGTCGCTCTCGTCCCTCCAAGAAGGCGGGAATAGCGAAGTTGGAGGGGCAAATTAACCCTGAAAATAATGCTGTTAGTTCGGTCTCCCCTCCTTTCGGAGGGGCCGGGGGAGGCTTCTTGGGGGATAGGTTGCGCTTTTCCGAGGTAGAACGTAATGCTTGGACTGTCGATGCGGCTTGTTCGGGCAATCCGGGGCCAATGGAATATCAGGCTATCGACCTGCAAACGGGGGCGAGGGTGTTCCATTTCGGACCGATGCATGGTACAAACAATATCGGAGAATTCCTTGCCATCGTTCACGCTTTGGCTTTGCTTGACAAGCAGGGCGACCATAAAAAGGTGATTTACTCAGACAGTTACAACGCCATTCTGTGGGTGCATAATAAGAAATGTAAGACGAAATTGGCGCGAACCCCACAGACCGAAGCCCTCTATCAGATTGTGGAACGGGCTGAAAACTGGCTGCGTACGCACGAAATCCAGACACGCATCATCAAATGGGAAACCAAGAAATGGGGCGAGGTTCCTGCCGATTTCGGTCGGAAATAGCGTCCGTTCCCGACGAAAAAACTGATAGAACGAGCTATGCGAACGCATGTAGGGACGCACGGTTCGTGCGTCCGCTTCAATAATCATGTATATATGCTTTCATTCCCCTTGAGTGGACGCACGAGCCGTGCGTCCCTGCAACTTATATGGGCCATATTGATGCATAAAATGGCTGAGATTGTACCGTAATATGGCTGGAATTGCGCGGCTAAATGGCTGAGATTGAAACGCAAGATGGAAGGAACAGAAATGCACATGCGCCGAAATCAAAACGGGAGTTCGGTCAAAAGGCCATAAAAAAAAGTCGCAATCTCAATGGAGACTGCGACCTGATGACTACAAATTCTTGACTGAAATCAGCCAAGTTTACTGATATGAAGTGCCAAACCCGACTTGATGTTGGCTGCTTTATTGGCATGAATGATGTTGGTCTTGGCCAGCTTGTCAAGCATCTTCTGCACCACGGGATACAACTTAACTGCTTCATCCTTATCAGTTATTGCACGTAATTTGCGAACTGCATTACGCATGGTCTTAGCGTAATATCTATTGTGAAGCGTTCTGGTCTTTGTCTGACGGATTCTCTTTAATGCTGATTTGTGATTTGCCATCTTCTGTTTTCTCTTTTAATTGATCTGTAGTCCCTAGCAGAGTCGAACTGCTCTTTAGAGAATGAAAATCTCTCGTCCTAACCGATAGACGAAGGGACCATGATGCTAATTTTTGCGGGTGCAAAGTTAGGGCTTTTTTTCCGTCCTTCCAAACTTTTAGCGAATTATTTTCAATGACATGCCGTTTTTTCATGGATTTCAATTACCTTTGTTTTCAATGATAAAGACAAGGGCTATCGTGCTGCATGCATTCAAATTCGGCGAGAACAAACTGATGGTCGAGCTGTTCACAGAGGCGCAAGGACGCGTGACTTTCGCCTCACATCTATCGAAGTCGGCCAAAGCAAGGGTGAAGAAGCAATACTTTCAGCCCTTTTCCGTGCTCGACATCGAATATGATTATCGGCAGAAAACGACCATTCAGACCTTCAACAACGTGGCGATAGCCTACCCGTTGAGTTCGATTCCCTTTGAACCTTTCAAGCTTTCAATCTCGCTTTTTCTTGCCGAATTCACCACATATGCCACACATGGCGAGCAAACCAACGTGCCCCTCTTCGGCTATATCGCCTCAAGCATCGAATGGCTCGACCGATGTAGCACTGCTTTTTCCAATTTCCACCTTGTCTATATCGTTCATCTACTGCGCTTCCTTGGCTTCTATCCCAACCTTGAAGACTATACCGAGGGGTGCTATTTCGACCTTCGAAGTGGCTGTTATGCACCCATCATGCCTGCCCATCGCGACTTTTTGGCACCGCAGGATACGGCACTTATTGCGACCTTCTCACGCATGAACTATGCCAATATGCACCTTTTTAAAATGTCACATGCCGAACGTAACCGCTTCTGCGACCTCGTTTTGGATTACTATACGCTCCACTTGCCGAAGTTCCCTGAGCTGAAATCCCTCCGCGTGTTGCGCGAATTGTTTTAGAGAAAAGCCTTTCCGAGGGTTCAATAGACAACACCGAGGCTCACGCCCACCTGATATTTGCGGAGCTTATCGCTTCCATACTTCTTTGTTTCCAAGCTATCACACCACGCTTTGGCATAGAGTGTGGTCGCTGTTTTCTTGATGTTGACCGGTAAATCGCAGACGATATCGAAGTGACCAAAGAAATAATTGAGTTCATAATACTTCATGTCGGGCAGCAACACCTGCTTTGCATAGTCGGTTTGACTGTTGGCTAATGCGAGTTTACTACGTGTTGAGAAACTGTAACCGCTTGTCATGTTGACGCTTATCCTACCAAGTTTGCCACCAATTTCCAAGGCGGGATTGACGCTCTCATATTGAAACTCTGATGTATGGAGCAGATATTTATTGCTTACCGCCTTGTAATCAATTATTGCTCCCATGTAGAACCATTCTAAAGGAACCGTGTGTTTGCTTATGCGGTAGTGCAAACCAAGGTCCAAGACCGTTACTTGATACCGCTTTTTAAAGGAAAGTTGCGTTTCATAATGATAGGAATTGAGGCCTGTCTGCGGGTCGTTCGTGATGACAAGTTGCTGTCGGTATTCGTCGGCATAGCCCTCTTCGTAACGCGCTTTGAAGTCGATGCGTTGCGTAAAACCATTATTTGGAATCAGCGTTTGGCTCTTGAAGGCATATATATAATTGTAGTAATGGCCGGGACTGTACTTATATTGCCCCAAAACGCTCTCGCTTCCGCGTTGCAGGGTCACGCTGTTTAGGGTCTTCATGCCGCCCATCGGCGCATAACTCCATGAGAGTTCGGCCCCGAAATCATGGTTCACCCACTCCCGTTGAAAGTTGCTATAGCCACCGGTTGAGCCGTTTGCATTCTCAAGTCCCGTCATGAAGTAGTACTTCAGCGTTGCATCTTGCTGCACAGTTGTCAGTCCGTTGATCTTTTCCTTGCGTCGGTTGTACCATCCGGCAAGCCCTATGGCATGCTTGCCAAGCTGATAAACCGCTGAAGGAGTGAGCTTATAGTCGAGCAATTGCGCCCGCGAACGCGGGTCACGCAACCTACTCAGGTCGCCAAGGGCATAATCAAGGCGGGCTCCGAAGTGCCATTTTCCAAAGCTACTTGTGCCTATTGCAGCCGTGAGTTCCATGTCCTGATGGTCGTAACGCCCGGGAACAGACGAACCGGAAAAGTAAGGATTGCTGTTATAAGGGCGCATCACGTCGGCCCATGCACGGTCTTTCGTGCGACCATTGTTGAATGCGAAGCGGCCATAACCATAGAGATAGTTATTGATTTGCTGATGACTTTCGGTCGAGAATTGCAGGTTGTGGGTCGAAGTTCCCTCTTGTGCGCGGTAGAAATCGCCTCCCGTATAGCTGTAATCCAAGCCGGCCAAGCCCCGATTGGGCGTCTTGTCGAATTCCAATCCCGCTGTATTTGCGGTGTTATGCCACAGCAATTCGTTGTCGAGTTGGGCGTAGGTTCCGTGGTCCATCGGCTTTTGTTCTTGTGCAACGGCCGGAACGGCCATCAAAGCAAGTGATATTAACAGGTTCTTATTCATCATATTCGCGGATATTGATGGTTGTTGAAAGCTTGAAATCATTCAAAGAGTTGTTCGTATCCTGCAAGATGCGGTGCCCGTCCTTGCCTTTTCGCGTCGAAGTCTTGCGGTAAACCACTTCTCCGTTATAGCCATTAACGGCACTGATCGTGGCATATCCGCCGTCGATGTCATTGTAGAGGTGCTTCGTGGCGACGTCAGCTCCGCCGCTTTTGCTGTTGTATTTCAGGATATCCACGCCGTCGATGACATAGCGTTTGGGCACTGCCAGCCACAGACTGCCGTTGGTTTTGCCATAAGAATAAACCTTATCGAACTTCGTAACGTCCTTTTCTGTGCGGAAAATCACGACACCACAGGGGCCACTTTGCAGCAAATTCATGTTCGGTATCTTATCAAATGAAGAGAATTTCTGCTCTAATGCGGGCGTTGAAGGGTTGTTAACGATTCTCCCCGTGGGGAATTTCGCCTCGTAATCTGCCGTAAGTAGGTTGCGTTCCGTCGCCACTTTGGCCGTGTGGTCGATGGCACTGTTGGTGATGACAAGGCTTTCTCCCGGTTTCAACGCATGTGCTTTGTCGGCTGGAATGCGGAACACCTGCTTGCAAACCACGACACTATCGCTGAACTTCTCGTGCAGATTGTCGAGCGTATAGGCCGGGGTTGCATTGCTTTCCAACAGTCCGATGTAAAGCCCGGCCACGTTTATGGCCTTGTCACTTTGGTTATATAGCTCGATAAACTGGCCTGCCAAGTAGTTCTTTTTGTTGGCATCTTTTGAGCCGGCATAGTAGATTTTGCCGATGACCAACGAACGATTGATGGCCAAAACGGTTGGGAGTGCGATGGTTTCTTCGCCTTTGACGAGCCGGTTGTTGAGGTTTCCCGACACCACGGCGCCCTCGTTGACCACGTTGTCGCCCGTTGCGGCGGCATATTCGGCCTGCGTCAGTTCCCAAGATGCTGAGACGGTGTAGACATCGGGCACGATATTGCTGAACGAAGCCACCCCTTCGGCATCGGTGGTTGCTGTGAGTCGGTTGCCGTTTTGGGCCATGAGAACCACCGTCCGGCCCTCCAAACCGCTGTTGCTTGTGAACTCTTCGGGCAGTGTCAGCCTCACTTTGGCTGACACGGTCGTTGCTTCATCACTGTAATCCACGCATGATGCGAGACCGAAAGCCAGCATCATGGCACATAATGTCAGCCACTTTGATTTGAAGGAAAGGCTTTTGTTCTTGCCTGTTTGGCGATATTTATTCTTCATATTCCGTATGCTTGTTTTTGTTTTGTATCATTCTCAAAGTCTATTTGCAGTTAACTCCTTCCCTTTTCGGGTAGGGTTAGGGAGAGAGGCCCTCTATTACAGATTGAAATACAGCTCCACACCGTAACTGAAACTTCCCGTGTTGCGTTGCACGAGCGTCGATGTGGTGTTTCCTTTCAGGTAAGGTTCGTAGTAAATCAGGTTATTCACGTAGAGACTCAAGCCACCCAATTTGCCAAGTTCCTTGGTAAGGCGCCCCGAAAGGTTCCATGTTATCGGTGTTTTCACGGGCACTGCATCGCTGGCCTTGATGGTCATATCGCTCAATTTGATGTGGTTTACAGCCGGAGTCGTGGCATAATAGTTGCCTTGCATGTCGAGATAGCCGCGCATCATGTCGGCCGTAATCTCGTGATAGGCCAAATCCTGCGTGATGAAACCAATGGGGTTCTTCGTCGCCGTATAGTCAAATTGGTAGTCATACCAAATAGCTTGCGCCGTGAACGAGGCTACCATGCGCAGTCGGGGAATGTTGGTCACGAGACGAAGTGTGTTGATGAAGCGACGATATGTATTCTTATCGAGTCCCGAAGGATAGACAAGTTTATAGGGAGTCAGCCCGTATGACGCGTATTCCGTGGGCAGAAAGGCCGACGGAACACTGCGGCTGTTGAGCCCATTGTCCCACGTTTGCGTCTCAGAATAGGCGCCGCTGAAGAACAAAGAGGTGTTGATAGGCTTGATGACGCCAAGATCGAAGTCGAGTTCGAGGCCCTTATTGACCGTCACATTGTCGTTGCCTACGCCGCCAACCGACATGAATACCACGTCACGACGGGCGGGATTGCCGAGGTCGACCATGGTCTGATGGCCCATACTTGGCGTGAGTCCGTGCGTCAGGTCGTAGAAATTGCTCTCATAGGTGGTGTAGCTGGTGAGTGCACTGAAGCCGTTCGGTGTTTTGTCGCGATAGGCCAAGAAGCTCAACTTGCGGTTTCCGGACAGTTTAAAGTCGAGTCCCAGCTCTATCTTCGTGGTCGTTGCATTCTTCACCCGGTTGTTATCGACGTGAACGGCCTGCGTGTGATACATCAAAAGCTGCCCCGCCAGGTTGTTTTGCGGCATATAATTGGCCGCAACCCTGTCGTCATACTTCACGTCGGGATAGAGATAATCAAGCCCGGGTGCCTTACTGTTGAGACCGATTCCGCCGCGAATATCGAGCCATTCCGCTGCCGTGAACTGCAAATTGAGGCGCGGCGAGAGGGCTGTCGTGGCCACATGGCCGAACGGTTGCTGGCTCGTGAAGCGCAAACCGAGGTTGGCCCGCAGGCGATTCACCTTGTTCATGGCCCACGAAAAGTTGTCTTCTGCGTAGGCAGAAAGCTGATGCAGCGCGGGGACATCGCTGAAAGCGCGGGGCCGTCCGTTGCTGTTGGGCGTATAGGGAAGTCGGTCATCGGCGTTGTAATAGCCGCGTCCGCTGTTCCAGTTGAGCCGGTATTCAGCACCAAGTTTGAAACTTTGGTGCGTCTTTCCGGCCTTCAAGAAGAAGTTGTCATTTACTTTTACGAAGAAATTCCCCGGCCGGCTCTCGGTAATTCCCGTGGCCAAGTAGCTCTGAGTGGCCCAAGGCACGAGGTAATAGCCCGACTCCCGCGCCGTAAGAATGGGCAGCAAGCCCGAGCTGACAGGCACGATACGGCTGTTGCGCGTGTCGAGTTTCGAGGCAGTTATGCCAAGTGTATAAGACAAGGTGCGCATCATGGGCATGTTAAAGCTGATGCGTCCGTTGTGCGTCAGGCCGAACGTGTAATTCTTATCGCTGTTTTCCGTGCCGTCATTCACGGCATCCGGGTCCTTTCCATTCCAGTCGTTGGCATAGAGAAGACGTAGTTTCGTGTCGGTGTGCCACCGTTTCGAGAAGTCCAATCCATAGCCCATGTTGAGCGTGTAACGCCCATACGAGCGCGTTTTCTGTCGAGGGTCGCCCCAAGCCTTGGCGTAATCGAAGTTAAAATTCACTATCCCGGTCTTCCATTTAAAACCTTTCCCGAGCGAATAGTTCTGCAATGCGGGGTTAATCTTGCCCTTGAACTGCCACGGAGTGACCCCCGCTTTGGAGTGAACGATGACAAGTCCGCTCGTCAAATCGCCGTATTCGGCCGACGGAATGCCCCGTATCACCTCCACATTCTCGATATTGTCGGCACTGATTTGGCGTAGGTCAGTACCCGCAAAGGCCGTACTTGAGAAGCCTCCTTGCGTCATTGTGGCGTTGTTCGACATGGGCATTCCGTCCACAATGATGCTCGATCCGAAGGCACTTGTATTATTGTTGACCAGCGTTCTCAGCTGAAGATTGTGCTGTTGTGTCAGGTCTTGGTTGCCCATCTTGCTGCCCGGAAGCAGCTGCATGACGTCGGCAAGCGACGAAGCCTGCAAATGGTCGATGGCCTGACGGCCGATAACGCTCGTCGTAGAGGCCCCCGATGACTTGCGTTGTGCCGTAACCACCACCTCTTTCAAAGCCAACGAAGAAGGCGTCATCACGGCTTTAAGGTCCAAATCGCGGTCTACTTCCACCGTAGTTTGGTATTTCTCGAACCCCACGTAGCTGATTTCCAGCGTGTATTTTCCCCGCGGGACATTCGCGAAAACGGCCTTTCCGTCGATGTTGGTCACGGTGTATGCGCCCAAAGGTTGGAGGTAACAGCTGGCCATCATGATGCTTTCGCCCGACCCTTTCTCTGAAACCGTGAGCCTCACGGCATAGTGTTCGCCCCCGGTTTTGGGCTGTGCAGATGCCGTTGCTGCAACCATGACGTTGAGCAACAGCAGCAATCGTGCAATTCCTTTCTTCATGTTATCTGTCTGAATTTGATTTCAAAAGCTCTTGTTTCTACCTATTCATCGTGCCGCAAAGGTATTAAAAGAACTTAAAAGCGGTAATACCTAAGCCTTGGTATTTTAGTTTCGGAGGCCGAAACAGCCGAGGTTGCAGCCTTTTATCAGGTATGTGGCATCGGCAGAACCGCATCTTTTCGCTATGAGATACGGATTGTTTTCTCATGAGATGCGGTTCGTTTTGGTTTATCACCATGGTGAGAAGACCTTATCACCGTGGTGATAAGACTTTATCTCCATGGTGATAAGGTTGTTTCTCCATGGAGATAACGCGATTACTCCTATTGCTCTTGACGTTGCGTCCTATTGCTCTTGACTGTTTCTCCTATAGCTCTTGATGGTTCTTCCTATTGCTCTTGATGTTCTTTCCTATATTTCATGATGCTCCTTCCTGTTGTTCGTGACATTGGAAACCTGCCTTGGCTCTCTCGAAAGGGGGAGAATGAAGTTGCAAGTAGTCGGGACGCCTCGCCTTCGGAGGGACTGGGGGAGGTTTCTATGACCGGCCGGGGCAGCAAAGGACACGAACGAAAAAGGCCAACCTCGTGGGAGGTTGGCCGATAAGGGGCGGAGGCAGGTGCCTGCGGTTATGCTTACGGTTGCGGATAGCCGGGGTTCTGCTTCCAAGAAGTGTTCAGGTTAAGCGTCTTGTGATGGAGCGGGAAGATGCGACGTGTCTTTTCGAAGTTCGCATTCGGGTTGCTTCTGTAGTGCGGGAAGAACTCGTCTTCGAAGTGTCCGAAGCGAATCATGTCGTTGCGGCGCCAGTTTTCGTTCATAAACTCGCGGCCGCGCTCTTCGTAGATGTCCTGTAAGGTGGGCACATGTGTGAGCAATGGGGCATGGACATAGGCGCGGATTTGATTGAACAGGGCTTGGGCTGTTGCGCCGGCTGTGCCTTTTCTGACGAGTGCCTCGGCCTTTGTGAGGAGGATGTCGGCGTAGCGGAAGATGGGAAGGTCGTTGCTTTGGTTGCGGCCGTTCTTGTAATCGTCGTCGATGACGAAGAACTTCACGGAGCGATAGCCCTGCCGCCAGCCTTCAAGGTCGTCGCCGACGTCGAGGTTTTTCCAGTCGAGCGTGGTGTGGGCTGCGTCGGTATAGCGCAACGTGATGCTCTTTGTGAGGACCAACGGATTGCCTGCTCGGTCTTTTGCCAGCTGACTTGTGGGGAGCAACGTGGTGGGGTCGTAGACGTAGACCTGCCCGCCGATGACGCAGTTGTTGCGCTCGTCGCCGGGAAGCGAGAAGAGATTGGCGAACTCGGGGGTCATGGTCATGTAGGCACCGCCCGAGTTTGAGAGCTTCATTCCATAGTAAGAGGGGTTCAGGCTCTTGATGTCTTTGTAGGAATTGGCACGGCCGTACTGCATGCCCTGTGCGGTATAGGTGTCGTAGGGCATGGCGTAGATGAAGTCTTCGACGTTGAGCGCGCTGTTATTGGGGCCGAACTTGAAGCGGTAGGGCATGGAGCCGAGGTTGAACTTTCCGCTGTTGATGAGCTCGTCGCACACGCTGATGCAGGCGTCGAGCTTCTCGTTCACGGCCGTTGCCGCGTCGTATTGGTCGACCGAAGCAGCCGTATAGACGGCCCAGTTGATGTAGAGCTTGGCCAAGAGTGCCTGCGCCATGTACTTGTTGGGCTTGCCGTAGTTCTCTCCGCCCACTTCGGTTGAGAGCCGGGGAATGATGTCGAGCAGTTCTTTCTCGATGTAACGGGCCACATCGGCGCGTGGCTGGCGGTCGCGAATGTCGATGCCTTCGACCGTGGGGTCGATGATTGGCGCGTCTCCCCAGCAATCCATCATGATGAACTCGAAGTAGGCGCGCATGGCCCGGGCCGGGGTTTTGTATTTATCATCGGCATTACTGGTGATGACTTCGTTGGCTTTGACACAGCCTTCGCCAAGAACCTTCATCCAGTCGATGGTGTTGTCTTCGTAAGTAAAGTTGTGCAGACTGGGATGGGAGTAAGCTCCCGCGTCGATCCAGCCTCCCGAATAGGAGACGGCAGTCTGTTCGTCGCTCGACAGGCTCATCGCTTCGTAATAACGGCGGCCGAGCATATCGCGCAACTGGTTGTAGATGCCGGCCATCTTGGCCTCGATTGCAATCTTACTGTTTGGATAATGGGTGTATTGCGACTTTACGGGCACGTCCAAGTCCGTGCAACTCGTTGCAAACGCGACCATGCCGGCCGCAACCATAAGCTTTATGTTTGTTTTCATCTTAGAATTCCTTTCGTTATATTAGAAGTTCAGCTTCGCACCCACCATGAAAGTGCGCGTGTGGGGATAGTTGCTCCAACGGTAATCCACGCCGGGATCGATGCCGCCGAGGTTCACTTCGGGGTCGAGTCCCTTGTAGCCGGTGAGCGTAAAGACGTTGTTGCAGGTCATGTAGAGCTGCAACGACTGCAGCCACCCGTTGAAGTGGCGGAAGGTATAGCCCAAGGTGAGGCTCTGCAGGCGCAGGTAATCGCCCTTTTCGAGGAAGCGGGTGGACGGCACATTCGAATAGGTATCGGTGTAAGGACGGTCATAAATATATTCCTTCAATACGTTTCTGCCACCCGAGAATACGTCGGGAGCCGTGTAATGTGCCCGCGATCCGTTGTAAATCTTGTTGCCGAAGACACCCGTGAAGAACATCGTCAGCGACCAATTCTTGTAGTTCAGGGTGTTGTTCCAGCCGAGGTTCAATTTCGGTTGCGCGTTGCCTACGACCGTCCGGTCCTTATATACGGGGGTTGTCGTGACCTCTCCTGTGCGCTCGTTGGTCTTTGCGTCGTGCACATAGTAAGTGGCTTTGCCTGCATCATTGTAGCCGGCGAATTCATACATGTAGAACGTACCGATGGGTTGTCCCTCCATGACACGCTGCGTGTAGCCGTTTGCCGACACACCGGCCACCATCGGGTCGCCTTGCTCGAAGACGTCCGTGTGGTATTTCTCGTTGGACAGTCTGTCCACCTTGTTGCTGTTGTGGGCGAGGTTCAGCGTCGTGTTCCATTCAAAGTCCTTGGTTTTCACGGGAATGGCATTGAGCGTGAACTCCACGCCCTTGTTGGTGATTTCTCCGACGTTGGCCTGAATGGTGCCAAACGGGTAGATGAACGACGAAACAGGGTAGGCCCAAATCAGGTCTTTGGTCTTCTTGTGATAGAACTCCAGCGAACCGTTGAGCCATCCGCCAAGGACTGCGTAGTCGATACCGAGGTTGAACATGCCCGTTGTCTCCCACTTCAGGTCTTCATTGGCCAATTTCGTGGCACCCAACGACACATAGGTCACGCCATTGCTTTGGAAATAGGAGCCGGTTGCACCATACGTGGCCACGGCCGAGTAGGCTCCGAAGCCCAAGGCATTGCCACTGACACCGTAACCGAGGCGGAGTTTCAGGTTAGAAAAGATGCTTTGGTTTTTCATGAAAGCCTCTTCGGTGATGTTCCATGCTGCACTCACCGAGGGGAAAGTGCCCCAACGGTGGTCTTTACCGAACACGGAAGAGCCGTCACGACGCAGGGTTGCCTGAAGCATATAGCGGCTGTTGAACGAATACCCCGCACGTCCATAGAACGAAATATTGCGTACCGTCTCCTTCGTTCCGCTGTTCACGGCCTTCATTCCGTCTATTTGTCCGGCGTAAGTGAGGTTATTCCATTTCAGCGTGTCATCGAAGAAGTTGTGCACGGAGAGCCCGAAGCCATCGTTGCTGTTGCGCTCTTCCCACGAATAACCGGCCATCAGGGAGAGCTTGTGCACCTTGTTGAAGGTCTTGTCGTAGTTGGCATAGGTTTCAAAAGTCTGCGAATTGCCGAAGTAGGTGTTGCGGTCGGCCTTGCCATAATAGGCACTCAGGCCCGGCAACTGCGAGTTGTGCGAGTCGTATGCACTGTAAGTGTGTTGGAAGTTGTCGTAGGAATAGTTCATGTTCAGGAGCAAGCCGTCGATGATGTGCAGGGTTGCCTTGCCGATGAACTGATTGCGCTTCCAAAAGGTCTCGGAAGTGTCTTCTGAGATGAGCGACATCGGGTTGAAGTTATGCGAGCCCGAGCCCCAAGTCCAGTTGCCGTTGGCATCGGTCACCTCGTTTGTCGGGTTAAAATAGTTCATTGCATCGAGCACCGAGGCCCCTTCGTTGTCCATCTTCACGCCGCGGTGCATGCCATACATCATGTTGGCACCGACAGAAAGGTCGAGCCGGTCTTTCAAGACCTTGGTCGAAAGCAGCGAACGAACGTTCAGGCGATACATGTTGCTGCCTTTGATGACACCTTCGCGGTTCATATAGTTCACGCTGCCCATGTAGTTGGTCTTCTTCGACCCGCCGTTGATGGCAACATTGTGGTTGTGGCTGAAGCCCGTGCGCAGCACTTCTTGCTGCCAATCGGTGTCTCCGCCACCGTCATAAGCATAGCTGAGCCCGTTCTTGGTAACGAAATCGCGAATGTCTTGTGCCGAAGCTACGTCCAAAGTCTTCGATATTCGGTCGAAACCTACATAGCCGTTGTAGCTCACATTCGTGCGTTCGCCACCGTTCTTTCCGCTCTTTGTGGTGATGATGATGACGCCATTGGCAGCTTTCGAACCGTAGATTGCCGTAGCCGTTGCGTCGCGTAGCACGTCGATGCTCTCGATATCGTCGGGCGCAACCATAGATATGTCTACGCCGGGAATGCCGTCTACCACATAATAGGGCTGCATGGCCGCACCACTACGCAGCGATGAGGCCCCTCGCAGCGTGATGCTCGGACTTCCGTTCGGGTCGCCTGTGGAGGTAACCACCAGACCTGCGACCTTACCTTGCAGCATATTGGCTGCATCGGTGAAGACTCCTTTATTAAGGTCGTCCGACTTGATGGTCGTAATGGACGAAGTAACGTCTTTACGGCGCATCGTTCCGTAGCCAACCACGACCACTTCGTTCAGTGTCTTGTTGTCTTCTTCGAGCACGACCATTGTCTTATCGCCTGCCCTGACTTCCTTCGGGTTGAAACCCACGTAGGAAATCTTCAAACGTGCCCCGGGTTTCACGTTCAGCGTGTAGTTACCGTTGATGTCGGTAACGGTTCCGTTGCTCGTTCCCACTTCAACCACGCTCACACCTATCAGCGGTTCGCCCCCGGAATCCTTGACGGTGCCCGTGACTTTGCTTTGTGCGAATGCGATGGTACCGATAAACAGAAGCACGACCGCAGCGACAATACGCTTGCAGTTGCTTCGAAATGAATCTTGTACGTTGTGCATAATTGTTAGTTATTAAGTTATAAATATGTTGGTTTCAACGTTTTCACATGCCGAACACGTCCAATCGGCAGTCAGTGACGTTCTCCGTGGCCACCAATTGCCCCCGGTTATTAAAGAAGGATGTGTCGCGACACGGACGAAGGTCGGCCACATTGGTCTTGAAACCGACTTTCAGTCGCACGTTATAGAAGTAAACATGGCTCACTTTTCCCGGCTCATCGCCACCCACAAAACAGCCGTTCTCACTCGTGGCTGTGATGTTATTGAAGAAAATGCGCTCCACCTTGCCGCACCTTCCCTGCGTTTCGCCCTTCGGAAAACGCCAGTTTGCATCTTTATGATTGCCGTTTGCACGCGGATAAGCGGTCACATAAATGGGCTCGGCCTTGCCCCACCACACGTCACTCCACAGGCGAAGGTCCATCTGAATGTTGCTGAATGTGACGTCACTCACGGTTCCTTCGTCGCGATTCTGAATGCCCAAGCCACGGTTACTGCCCGTGATGATGCAGTTGTCAAAGCTCACATGATGAATGGAATCCATGTTCTCGCTGCCGATTTTGATGGCACACGAGCGTGAACGCATCACACAATTGGTAACGACAATATCGTGGCAACTGCCATATTCGGCAAACTCGCGCCGGTTTTTCAGGCAGATGCAATCGTCACCCGACGTGATGTAACAGTTCGAAATGCGTATGTTGCGCGAATGGTCGAGGTCTATTCCGTCGCCATTCCTTATTTTCAAGTTGTTCAAAAGCTGAATACCATCAATCACGGCTCCGTCACATCCGACAAGATGCACCGTCCAATAAGCCCCTTCTTTAATGGTGACATCACGAATAGTGAGGTGTCTTACGTCGACAAGCGTCAGCACATGGGGTCGCGGATCAAACGTCGTGACGGGCTTCAAATCGTAACTGTCCGCGAGTTCACGACCCATGAAGCGAATGCCATTGCCATGGATTGTGCCCTTACCCGTGACGGATAGGTTCACGGCATGCTTGGCCCAAAGCCACAACATACCCTCGCCTTGATTCTCGCCAAAGGCACTCAGCCGATAGATATGCGTGTCGGGGCGGGCTTTCAGCACGGCCGTTGCCTCCAAATGCAGGTCGATGTTCGACTTCAGTTCTATGGGACCGGCCATGAATTCATGCCTTCCCGGAAGCACCACCCGACCGCCTCCTTCGGCCGAACAGCGGTCGATAGCCCGCTGAATGGCCGCAGCATCATCGGTGATGCCGTCGCCTTTCGCTCCGAATGCCATCACATTATAGGTCTGTGCATGCAGTGTCAGTACCGACAGCAGTGCAATTGCCAGCATGTTTCGTCTAAGATGCATTATAGGTTTAGTTGATTGTTCAGACCACAAAGATAGTTTTTTTTGAAACATTCGTCATTTTTTACACAAAAAAGTGTCGCTCGGCCACTTTTAACGGTTGAATTTGGCACGGTGGAAGGATAATTGGGGGAGGATAAGCGGCTCGTTACCGACAATCCACGCTGTGGTTTTTGGTCCATGTCACACTTGTTCCCAATCCATTAGATTTCCCCTGCGTCTTAATATCTTCCAAAATAAAGGATAAAATGCCGGAAAATCATTATCTTTGTCAGCGTTATGACACCGAAAGAATATGCTTTTGACGCGGTAAACCTGCTGAAAACGCTCATCAAAACACCGTCTGTCAGCCGTGAAGAACAGGCTGCGGCCGACATCGTTTCCCATGCTATTGAAAGCTTAGGCCTTGCAGTTCGGCGCGAAGGAAACAATATTTGGGCCCTCGATCCGGGCTTTATTGCCTCGCGACCCACGCTGCTTCTCAATGCGCATCTCGACACCGTGAAACCCGTCAGTACGTGGCATCGCGACCCGTTCACGCCCGTTTTGGAGGGCGAAAAGCTCTACGGTTTGGGCAGCAACGACTGTGGTGGCGGATTGGTTTCGCTGCTTCAGGTGTTCCGTCACTATGCTTTTCGGCCGCGAAACTTCAACCTTGTCTATCTTGCTTCGGCCGAAGAGGAAGTCTCGGGCAGCAATGGCATCAGCCTTGCCCTGCCGCTTTTGCCCCCGATCTCGGTGGCCGTCGTGGGCGAACCCACGGGAATGCAGCCTGCTATTGCCGAGAGAGGGCTCATGGTGCTCGACCTTATTGCCCACGGAAAGAGCGGTCATGCGGCACGAAACGAGGGCATCAATGCCATTAACGAGGCGCTCGACGACCTCGTGTGGCTGCGCGATTACCGCTTCGAACGGGTAAGTGAGTTGCTCGGACCGGTGAAAATGACGGTCACAGTGGTTCATTCCGGCACGCAACATAACGTGATTCCCGACCGCTTAACGGCCCTTATTGATGTGCGAACCAACGAACTTTACCGCAATGAAGAGGTGTTTGAGGCCATTCAAAAGCACTGTCGGAGCGAGGTCAAAGCCCATTCCTTCCGACTTCATTCCTCGCATATCGACCCCGAACATCCGCTCGTGCGCCGTTGCATCCGCATGGGAATGACACCCTTCGGCAGCCCCACTTTGAGTGACCAAGCCCTCATGTCGTTCCCCTCTTTCAAGCTCGGACCGGGACAGTCTGCCCGTTCTCATTCGGCCGACGAGTTCATTCTAATCTCCGAAATCGAGCAGGCCATCACGCAATATATCGCATTGTTGGACGGCATTTCCTTTTGACAGGCCTGCAAGGACAGCCTCGTCAAGAGCCCGACGCTTATTTTCTGCGGATATTCCACATCGGTGTCTCGCCTCCACCAATGAGAACATCGATGTTGGCCCCGTTCTTCTTTTCGATGACATCCCATGCACGGAGCTGTATAAACTGTGCCGGAGAGAGGTTCAGTTCGGTCATATACGCCTTGTCGGCCACTGCTTTGTTGCGCTCGGCCTTGGCTCTTGCCAGCTCCATCTCGGCACGTTTCTCCTGCGTTTGCTTGGCTTGAATGCTCGCAGCGGTCTTGTTCATCTCCTCCAACTGCTCTTTATTGGGCATCACCCGGTCGGTAATGACCTGCTGAATGTCTATCGGAAAGTTGGCTTTTCGCGACAATGAGGCGACATACTGGCGCATCGACTGCTTGATTCTATTGTCGAATTCGGCCAGAACTTCGCGATTACTCATCAGATCGAAGGGCGAACAGGAAGACACATACTCGCGAACTTTATTGCGAAAATAGGGCTCTATGAAGTTTTCGAACCATTGTTCGCCATAGTTTCTCAGCAAATCAGGGGTCTGACCCTTCTTCACTTGAATAATCATATACATGTTTACATCGAGCGGTGTGTTGTCGTTTGACAGCAAATCATCAAACTGAAACTGCATTTTCTGGGGCAGAATATTGAAATACACGGCTGTGGTCGTGGGCGCAATCAGCGTGATGGCGTTCACAGGTTCATCGTCAACGCGTGTATTGCCAAAGAAGATAGGCTTCATTTTCAAGGCCGCTTCCTCGTCATAAGAGGGGTTTACGAATGAAAAGAAGAAGATGCTCACGATGAGAATGCCTGCGAGTGCCATCGCCGGCAGCCATAGTTTCTTAGGGATATTCATGTTGTATAAAATCAAGTCGTTACTTCCTTCACGTTGGTTGCTGGGTTTTTGTTGCATATTCATAGGGGATAAGCTGTTGATATTGGTTTTCTTTTCATGTTAGCGGCTGCGGTTCGTCTCCGCATCTTCCTGCAAATATAATGATTTCTCACAACATCTGCAACGATTTCCCGCAAAACCGTGTTTTTCCTTTTTAGCCTGATAAATCCTTTGTTCCTCAATCGGTCATTTTAGAAAAGGATAATGGTACGATTGCCAATGACGAATGGGGGATTAAACACCGTTTTTTTCGACCGTTTTTTTGCCTGATTTTTTGTTCAAATATCGTGTAAATTAATGTTAAACAATAAAAAGTTTAAATTAATTAACAAATGGAAAGCTTGATAATCAGTTGGTTATGTTTCTAAAGAACAAAGAACAAGAAAAAAGAAAGACGAAGAAAAAGAAGTAGAAAGCGTCGCCGTCGTCGCCGTTTCTCCTCAAGAAAGTTTTTATTTTCGTCGCCGTCGGCATTTCTGCTTTTGTGCTTAAAAAGCATTGCGGGTCATATCGGTCAAAAAAAATCCGCGAAAGTCTTGCAATCGCTTGCAGAATTTTGTATCTTTGCATGCAGACGGAACCGAAAAACATTTTCTTGGGGTCGCATGCAATGTCGGTCGGGGGAAACAAGGCAGCGCAAGCGAGCCAATAGGGCTGAGATAGCAAACTTAAATGGCTGAATTTGCAGCGTAAAATGGCTGAGATTACGTTGCAAAATGGCTGAAACAATGCTGCGAAATGACTGATATTGCACAGTCGGTGAACGGCTGAACTCGCACCAAGGTCGCCGGACAGTACGGCCACGCCACAAAATTGCAGCAAGATGGGCGGTTTATTTGTGCCCAAAAACACCGATGTAGAAAAGAACACCAAGAACAACAACCGCAAGACAGACCGTCATGGTGAAGACCGAAGCCACGGAATGCTCGCTGATGAGCCTCAATAGGGGTGCCCAATGAATGTTTGCCATCAGTAGATTTTGCATGATGAGAAGACAAAGATAGCAAAAAAGATAGAAACTCTTGCCTATTCGCCCCTTTTACACTATCTTTGCAGAAGATAGGCTACACTCGGCAATCCGAAAGCAAGCTTTCTTGCACTCGTTTGCACTATCTTTGCAGCAACGCAACAAGCATCATGGCAGAAGATTTCGACATAAGAGAAGAAACGCTATCCACGGCCGAAAAGGAATTTGAGAACGCGCTTCGACCGCTGAGATTCAAGGATTTCAACGGACAGAAAAATGTGGTTGAGAACCTTGAAATATTCGTCGAAGCAGCAAAATACCGCGGCGAACCCCTCGACCACACACTGCTTTACGGTCCGCCGGGGCTGGGGAAAACCACGTTGAGCAACATCATTGCCAACGAACTCGGTGTGGGTTTCAAGATTACCAGCGGTCCCGTGCTCGACAAACCGGGCGACCTTGCGGGCATATTGACCTCACTCGAACCCAATGATGTGCTCTTTATCGATGAGATTCATCGCCTTTCTCCCGTCGTGGAAGAGTATCTTTACTCCGCCATGGAGGACTATCGCATCGACATTATGATTGACAAAGGCCCCTCGGCACGGTCGATTCAACTTGATTTGAACCCCTTTACGCTTGTCGGAGCCACAACACGTAGTGGCATGCTTACGGCTCCTTTGCGAGCTCGTTTCGGCATCAATATGCACTTGGAATACTATGATCCCGAAACATTGAAGCGCATTATCCGACGCTCGGCCATGCTTTTAAAAGTGCCGGTCGAGGAGGATGCTGCCATAGAAATCAGCAGACGGAGCCGCGGAACGCCCCGTATTGCCAACGCATTGCTGCGCCGTGTGCGTGATTTTGCACAGGTAAAGGGCAACGGAACCATCACGAATGAGATTGCACACATCGGACTTCAGTCGCTCAACATCGATCAATACGGACTCGATGAGATTGATAATAAAATCCTACTCACGATTATCGATAAGTTCAGAGGGGGGCCTGTGGGCGTCAGTACCATTGCAACAGCCATCGGAGAAGATGCCGGTACCGTCGAAGAAGTCTACGAACCGTTCCTCATCATGGAGGGTTTCATCAAGCGAACCCCACGCGGTCGCATGGCAACCCCATTGGCCTACGAACATCTTGGCCGTAATTCTTATGCGGGAAACGTGATGCAGCCCGACTTGTTTGAGCAATAAAAGCCCCCAAAAAGCCTCTCCCCCAACCCCTCGCCAAAGAGGGAGGGGAGTAAAAAGCCTTGGGAATTGGAGACTGATAGGCTAAATCTGAATACTATTCAGCATATGTAGGGCGATAATTTTATGGGTCATAGAATATAATATATCTGTATATAAATGATAATACACATGTAAATGACTCACAGTAGTGGATATAAGAGGAAAACATATCACTCCCCTCGCTCTTCGGAGAGGGGTGGGGGTGAGGCTTTTCCTTGCATTTTTCAATCTAATTGCGTAACTTGCGCAACGTAAAATCCGCAATATCACTGAAATGAAGACCATCAATAACCCCTTTATCACCTATGGATACAAAGGTAGCCGCTACTTTTGTGACCGCGAGAACGAGAGCCGTCAGCTTATCGAAGCACTGCAGAACGAGCGCAATGTGACCCTGATTGCACCGCGACGCGTGGGGAAGACGGGCCTCATCAAGCATGTTTTCGATCAGATAGAGCGGCAAGACAAGCACGCAAAATGCTTTTATATCGACATTTTCGCTACGAAAAACCTCGAACAGATGGTGCAACTCATGGCGCGAAACATTCTCGGAAGGCTCGACACTACGTCGCAATCGGCGCTCAAAAGACTGCAAGCGTTCTTCGGAAGCCTGCGCCCCACGGTGAGTTTCGACCAACTTACCGGGCTTCCCACGGTGTCTCTTGATATCCGACCCAATGAAGAAGCGCAGACCCTGAAGCGTATTTTCGACTATATGCAGCAGTCGAACCACCGCTGTTACGTGGCCATTGACGAGTTTCAACAGATACTTTCCTACAATCATCAAGGCATCGAGGCCACCTTGCGCTCGTATATTCAGTTCCTACCCAATGTTTATTTCATCTTTGCGGGCAGCATGCAGCACCTCATGGAAGAGATGTTCACCTCGGCCAACCGCCCGTTTTTCCAGAGTTCGCAAATCATGTTGCTCCGTAATGTGCCTGCCGAGAAATACCTTTCCTTTGCCAATCGCTTTCTAAAAGCACAGAAACGGACCGTCAGCAAAGCCGATTTTGATTACCTATATCATAAGGTAGACGGCATCACATGGTATGTCCAAGCCATCTTGAACCGGGCTTATCAATACCAAGAAACGGCGATTTCGGCCGATTTCATCGATAAAATCATCTATGAACTCGTCAACGAACAAGAGTCAGTCTACGAAAATTACTATGCTTCGCTGACCGAAATACAAGCCAAACTCATTGCTGCTGTGGCCAAGGAGGATATTGTTGCGGCCCCACTTGCCCACGAATTCATTGCCAAATATGGGTTGAAGGCCACGAGTTCGGTGCGCACGGCCCTGAATGCACTCATCGATCGGCAGTTCATCTACCGCAAACCCGAAGGTTTTATGGTCTATGACAGGTTCTTCGGCCTGTGGCTTGCGCGGTTATAGAAGCCTCACCCCAGCCCCTTTCCAAGGAGAGGGGAGTAAATCGTCTGCAAATCGTAGTTTTAAATGACTGTAACGCGTATGAAAAAAATGTTTTATAGTCTGGCAATGATAGGGTTGTTCTTTGTCAGTAGTTGTGGTTCAATTCAGCAAAGTGAGGGAATAGGGAAGGCCGATTCTATTCATGTGGAATACTGTGGAATGGGAGGAACAACACGATATGTCATTGATCACAGCGACACGCTCACGATATTGCATGGCGTTTTCTTTCATGATACCCTTGGGAACGATTGCCCTCATCTCTTTGAACCTGTCAGAAAGGTTGCTCCTAACGATATTCCGGTCATTCAACGATTGGCGCGTCAGCTCTTTGTTGAATGCTCAAAGCCAGATACTTTGTGGACAAAACCCTACAAATATGGTAGTACTGACTGGCCCATTCTCTCCGTTCATGTGTTTAAGAAAGGGAAGGAAAAGGTTTATTATTACGAAACCGGCGAGGAAAAAGATGGCATTGTCTATTCTACGTCAGTGCAAATCAAATTTTCTCCGGCCTTCCTTGAATTCACACATCGGCTGAACAAGAGCTTTCAACCATGAGACTGCAAGAACAACGGCCTTGGCCGGTCCGTCTCTTCAACAATCTTGCCAACTGATTTTCCCCATTTTGCGCACCAATTTTGCCATGATGGGTATGTAGGGACGCACGGTCCGTGCGTCCGCTCAAGCTGAATTGCAAGCAAGTATGCAGGAGTGTCGGGGTGGACGCACGAGCCGTGCGTCCCTACATGCCACGCAACAATCAACTTGTTCACCCGTATATTCGTCAACTGTCAACTATAACATGAGTGGACGTACGAGCCGTACGTCCCTACATGCATTCAACTGAAAATCAACGGCTTGCAGCCTGCATTTCAATCTCACTCATTTTAGCGTGCAAAATAGGTGAGATTAGCGTCTAATAGGGCTGAGATTACGCGGTGAAATGGGCGAGATTGGACAATCAACCCACTACCATCACAGTGTTCAGGCGCAGATAATCTTCGCTAAGGTAGAGGAAACCACCGAAACGGTTGGCCGTTCCCCATGCGTTCTTCGCGATAAAATAGCGTCGGCCCTGCTTGTCGTGGGCCAATCCCACGAGTTCAAGGGCGTGGTCGTCGGTAGTTTGCAGGCTTTCGAAGGCTTGTTGGCGTTGTTGTTGCGTGACAGGATGCCCTACTTCGGCCGTTCCGGCAGCGAAATCGAAGCCGGGCGAGGTGATATCGCCCTCCCAATAGACGGCTCTTCCGCTGCGCAAGCGATCCACAATGAACTGCATCAGCGTGTCGAGTGGCAGGTTGAGCACGCGGTCGGCATTGAGATTGTCGGGCACTTCGAGCACGAATTGGGTGCCAAAAGCATGGTGGGTGAAACTCGTTATGGCCTGATATTCACCGCTACGGCACACACTATGTGCGAATTCCCGGGGCGTATAGTCGGCCCCAAGCATGTGAACTTGCTTGCCGGGAAGGTAACCTATGGCAGCATCGAGAATGGCATTGGCCCTTTGATCGAGGGCCGTAAGTGAACGAGATGCGCGTGCGGCCTGCTCCAATCGGCGGACAATGACGTTGTAGTTGGCTGATTCGGCATGATAGGAGTCGTAGGGGCAGGCGCCATAAATCTCCAGCAAGGCGAGCAGACGGGTGCCCATGCCACGCAGGTTGATGGGGCTTGTGCCGCGCGACAGGTAATAACGGCGCACACTCTCGGTGAGCAAGCAGCGTGCCATGTAGTCGATGCTCAGGTTGACCGAGTCACCTTGCATCAGATGATTGGTCTCGATGGTGGCCAACATGGCGTAGGCCCAGCAGAGCGGACTGCGGTCTTGCTGCTTCACGGGCGTGGTTTTGAGCAGCAAGTCCGTCGTGAACGGGTTGCCGGTTGCGCTTTCCAAGTGGCCCGCTTCGGCCTTCCGGGGTCGCGAACAGGCCGAAACGAGCAGGCAGGCGCCTATCGAGAGGACAAGAATTTTCTTCATATCCCGCAAAGTTACAAAGAAATTGATTAATTTTGCAGCCATGAAAGGGAATTTATCCGATTATGAAGTGATGGCTCCGGTGGGCTCCCGGGAGAGCCTTATGGCAGCCATTCAGGCCGGAGCCGACTCCGTTTACTTCGGAATAGGCCGGTTGAACATGCGTTCGCACTCGGCCAACCACTTCACCATCGCCGATTTGCGCGAGATAGCCGCCACTTGCAGCGCGCAAAATATCAAGACTTACCTGACGGTGAACACCGTTATCTATGACAACGACATGGCCGCGATGCGCGAAATCATCGATGCGGCCAAAGAAGCAGGCATCACGGCCGTCATTGCCAGCGATGTTGCCGTGATGGTCTACTGCAACGAGGTGGGAGAAGAGGTGCACCTCTCCACACAACTCAACATTTCGAACGTTGAAGCCCTGAAGTTCTACAGCCGATTTGCCGATGTGAGCGTGCTTGCCCGCGAGCTGAACATGGATCAAGTGAAGGAAATTCACGAGCAAATCGAGCGACAACATATCTGCGGTCCCATGGGAAAGCCTGTTCGTATTGAGATGTTCTGCCACGGAGCACTGTGTATGGCCGTGAGCGGGAAGTGCTATTTGAGTCTTGCCGACGCCAATCGGTCGGCCAACCGCGGCGAATGTGTGCAGATATGTCGCCGCTCTTACACTGTGACCGACACCGAAACGGGCAACCAATTAGAGGTGGACAACAAATATATCATGAGTCCGAAGGATTTGAAGACCGTGCGTTTCATCGACAAGATGATGGAAGCGGGCGTCAGGGTGTTCAAGATTGAGGGCCGTGCGCGTGGACCGGAATATGTATATACCGTTGTTCGATGCTACAAAGAGGCCATCGAAGCGGTGCTCAATGGCTCGTTCACCGAGGCGAAAAAGGACGAATGGGACGCTCGTTTGGCCACCGTTTTCAACCGTGGCTTTTGGGATGGCTACTATCAAGGGCAGAAACTGGGCGAATGGAACAAGCATTACGGTAGCGTGGCCCCTGAAAAGAAAGTGCTCGTTGGCAAGATTGTGAAGTATTTTTCAAAGCTCAATGTGGCCGAAGTGGCCGTTGAAGCCACCCATTTTAATAAAGGAGAGAAGTTACTTATCACGGGGCCGACCACGGGCGTGATGTATCTCACGGCCGATGAAATCCGTTTCGACCTTCAACCCGTTGAGAAAGCGGAGCAAGGCACAAGGGTTTCGATTCCAGTAGCGGGGAAAGTGAGGCCGAATGACAAGATTTTTAAAATAAAACAAACCACGCAAGCATGACACCCCCAACAGCCTCTCCCCCGACCCCTCCCCGAAGAGGGAGGGGAGTAGAATGACTTACGTTCGCGGTAAGTTGTAAATAGAGATATTAAAACGATTAAATTAAATAATAAAAGAACGGTTTTCTCCTTTCAAGGCATATCACTCTCCTCCCTCTTCGGGGAGGGGTTGGGAGAGAGGCTGCCGAGGTTTGGCTTTCAATTTAATTTTTATGACGATCAACGAAGCACAAGATGAAGTAATAGAACAGTTCGACGAGTTCACAGATTGGATGGACAAGTATCAGATGCTCATTGATTTGGGCAACGAACTGCAACCGCTCGACGAGCAATATAAGAACGACAGCAACCTCATAGACGGCTGCCAGAGTCGTGTTTGGATACAGTGCGACATGAAAGATGGGCTGCTTTGCTTCACGGCCGACAGCGATGCACTCATCGTGAAAGGCATCATTGCCCTGCTGATACAGGTGCTCAGTGGGCATACGGCACAGGAAATCCTCGATGCCGACCTGTATTTTATCGACCGAATCGGGCTGCGCGAACACCTCAGTCCCACGCGTAGCAACGGACTATTGGCCATGGTGAAGCGCATCAAGGCCTATGCTTTGGTGTATAACCAATGAGAAAGCTGCGCACGATAGAGATGAACAGGCTCTCACCGGCCGAGTTCAAGCAAGCAAAAAAGCTGCCGTTGGTGGTCGTTCTGGACGATGTTCGCAGCCTGTATAACGTGGGAAGCGTGTTCCGTTCGGGTGATGCTTTCCGCATAGAAGGCCTATATCTCTGTGGAATTACAGCCACTCCGCCGAACGCAGAGATACATAAAACGGCGTTAGGAGGCGAGGATAGCGTTGCATGGCGATATTTCCTGCGCACCGAAGAGGCTGTCGTTGCTTTGAAAGCCGACGGTTATTTTGTCTATAGTGTAGAGCAAGTGGAGGGTAGTATGATGTTGCAAGACCTCACGATTGACCCGAAGTTGGGTGCCAAGGGCTATGCCGTTATCTTGGGAAATGAGGTGAAAGGCGTCAAACAAGAGGTGGTTGACATGAGCGACGGCTGCCTTGAAATCCCGCAGTTCGGCACAAAACACAGCCTCAACGTGAGCACCACGGCCGGCATTGTCATGTGGGAATTCGCGCGAAAGATGCTGATAGGGAGATAAAATATAAGGAAATATTTGGCAGTTGTTACTTAATTGGTTATCTTTGAAGTCTAATTGCCATCGCCTTGGATAAGATACGAAGCATCAAGTTGTATAAAACATACTTCAAAGAATTTTATATTAGCCAGCCAAAAGCAGTGCGTGATAAGATTAACTATTCCTTGTATATGGTTGAAACCTTGAAGATTATCCCTTCAAAGTTCTTTCGTAACATAGAAGGTTCAGATGGTCTTTATGAGATACGTGCTGAATATGGCGGGAATATATACAGGGTGTTCTGTTGTATGGACGTGGATTCTGTTGTGGTTTTATTCCAAGGTTTTCAAAAGAAATCACAGAAAACGCCGTCTAAAGAAATAAAGATGGCCGAGCGACTAAGGAGAGAATATTTCAGAGACAAAGAGGAGTTATAAGATGGAAAAGGGAAAAAAGGAAAAAATAATGAACTGTATTTCGTTTGATGAGCTATTGAACGAGGAGTATGGATGTAAGGGAACACCAGACAGAGACCTGTTTGAAAGTAAGGCACAAGCCTTTTGTCTTGCCGAACAACTCAAGGAAGAACGACGCAAGGCTGGTCTTACACAAGAGGAATTGGCCCATCGTATAGGAACAAAGAAGAGTTATATCTCACGCATTGAGAACGGACATACCGACATACAGCTTTCAACTTTGTTCCGTATCTTTGCGGGATTAGGTCGTCGTATTACATTTAATGTACTTTAGTTTGCTATTTGTTGCCTATTCCAAGCAAATTCTTTTATGAATGAATAGCCTACAAACAAACATAATTTTCAGGTCAAAAATATCATGAAGTTTGTTTATCAGCTCTTTTTAATGTTCTCTTTGCTCCTCTTTGCCTGCCATGGTAACGGACAAACTGAAACGAAAAACAAAGCAAAGTCTATGGAAATCAACGACACCAACCGCTATGTGAGGCCCGATGATGCGCGGCTTCGCACGATGCTTACGCAAGAACAATATGACGTGACGCAGCATGCTGCCACCGAACGGCCCTTTACCAATGCCTACGATCACGAGTTCCGACCGGGCATTTACGTGGACATCACCACAGGACAGCCCCTCTTCATCTCTACCGATAAATATGATTCGGGTTGCGGTTGGCCTGCTTTTTCGCGGCCGATTGATGAGAACCTGCTTACGATGCACGTCGATCGGACGCATGGCATGACGCGTACTGAAGTACGAAGCAAGCTTGGTAATGCGCATTTGGGACACGTCTTCAACGACGGACCGCGTGAGAAAGGCGGCCAACGCTATTGCATCAACAGTGCTTCCCTGCGCTTCGTGCCCGAGGAACAGATGCAGAAAGCGGGCTATGGTGCCTACTTGAAGATGCTTCACCCGCTGAAGGAAATCTATCTTGCTGGTGGTTGTTTCTGGGGAGCAGAGCACTATTTCAAGCAAGTTGAGGGCATTAAGGAAACCGAAGTGGGCTATGCCAACGGTCATACCGAGCGTCCTTCATACGAAGAAGTATGCACAGATGGAACGGGGTTCGCTGAAACTGTCCATGTGAAATACGACCCTAAGGTCATCAGTTTGGCTTTTCTTCTCGACCTTTATTTCAAAGCTATCGATCCAACATCATTGAACAAGCAAGGCAACGACCGCGGAACACAATACCGAACAGGCATCTATTACGTCGATAAAAACGACCTCCCGACCATCAATAAAGTGTTTATTGAGCAGCAAAAGAAGTTCGGTAGTCCGATAAGAGTAGAGGTAAAGCCGCTCAAGAACTTCTATACGGCCGAGGAATATCATCAGGATTATCTCGATAAACACCCCAGTGGCTATTGCCACCTTCCTCAAAAATTGTTCGAAGAAGCCCGTAAAGCAAAGATGAAAAAATAAAAAGCAGGGCCGAGATGGCAACCGGAAGAGGCCTGTTCTTTGCTTTATTCCGCTTCATTTCCTATATGTGAGGAGGAAAGCCCTAAAAGAAGATAAAAAAGAACAAATCCTTATGCCATTCCAAAAGATTGAACTACTTTTGCAGGATAAATCGAATTACGAAGCATGAGTTTGACAAATATCGTAGGAAAGCTCTTCCTTCCGCGACAAAAGGATTTGGAACGCTATGCCAATGAGGGCGTGAGTATGCAGCAAAAGGTGCTGAAACGACTCGTTGAACATGGCAGGCAGACCGAATACGGACGCAGGTTCGGCATGCAAACCGGCAATTATGATGATTTTGCACGCCGCATTCCCCTGAACACTTACGAGGAACTTAAAGGCGACATCGACCGCATGCGCCACGGAGAAGCCAACGTGTTGTGGCCGGGACGCGTGAGATGGTTTGCCAAATCTTCAGGAACAACCAACGATAAAAGCAAGTTTATCCCCATTACAAAGGCTGGATTGGACCACATACACTATGCAGGAGGCATGGATGTTGTGGCGCTTTACCTGCGCAATACCCCTGAAAGTCGCCTCTTTGATGGGCGAAGTTTAATCCTTGGGGGTAGCCATTCTCCGAACTATAATGTGGCAGATTCGCTCGTTGGAGACTTGAGTTCGATACTCATAGAACATATAAATCCGTTGGCAAATCTCGTTAGAGTGCCGAAGAAAAAGACTGCCCTCTTGAGCGATTTCGAACTGAAACGCGACCGTATCGCACGCGAATGTCTTCACAAAAACGTTACGAATATCTCGGGAGTCCCCAGTTGGATGCTGAGCGTTTTGGTGCGTATCATGGAGCTATCTGGCAAGAAACACCTTGAAGAAGTGTGGCCCAACCTCGAAGTTTTCTTCCATGGAGGCATCGCTTTTACGCCTTATCGGTCGCAATACGAACAGCTGATTACGAGCCCGAAGATGCATTATATGGAGACATATAACGCCAGTGAAGGGTTCTTCGGCATTCAAAGCGACCCACAAGACAAGAGCCTTTTGCTCATGTCGGACTATGATGTGTTCTATGAATTCATTCCCATGGACACGTTCGATAGCGAGCATCCGACGGTCGTTCCACTGGAAGGCGTACAGAAAGGCGTCAACTATGCGATGGTCATCACGACAAGTTGCGGCCTGTGGCGCTATGTTATTGGCGATACCGTGCGCTTCACGAGTACGAATCCCTATAAGTTTGTCATCACAGGGCGCACGAAATACTTCATCAATGCCTTTGGCGAGGAACTCATCATGGACAATGCAGAGCAGGGATTAGCCTATGCTTGCCACGCAACAGGGGCCGAAATCAGCGACTATACGGCTGCACCTGTCTACATGGATAGCCGTGCCAAGTGTCGCCATCAATGGCTCATTGAGTTCGCAAAGGAGCCGGATTCAATCGAAAGATTTGCAGCATTGCTTGATAAAAGACTACAGGAAGTGAACAGCGATTACGAGGCCAAGCGTTTCCATGACATCACCTTGCAGCCTCTCGAGGTCATCAAAGCACGGCCGGGGCAGTTCAACGACTGGCTGAAAGCCAAGGGAAAGCTTGGCGGACAGCATAAGATTCCGAGGTTGAGTAACAGCCGGAAGGTGATAGAAGAGGTGATGGAGGTCTCCCCCGGCCCCTCCAAAGGAGGCGAACGCCTATCGGATTGAGACTTATCTCACGAAAGAAAACAAGAGAGATATGTGGAAATACATAAAGAAAATAACGCTGTCAGTAAACCGTTTGCTATTCAATTCTATTGCTATAGCAAGGGTTAAGGAACTCCAAAACGCAGCCCGAGTAAACCGTTCGCTGTTTATTCTCCCCTACTTGAGAGGGATTGGGGGAGGCTTCTCCTTGGTTTTGGGATTTGTTTTGATGGTTTTCTCCTCTTGCGCCCGCATGGGCAACCCCGACGGAGGCTGGTATGACGAGAAACCGCCAAGGGTTATCGGAGCAAGTCCGGCCGACAAGGGTGTGAATGTAGGCACACGGAAAGTGAAAATCAACTTCGATGAATTCATCAAAATAGACAATGCGAGCGAGAATGTCATTGTTTCTCCACCGCAATTACAGGCACCTGAGATCAAAGCTGCAGGCAAAAATATCGAAATAAAGCTGCTGGATTCGCTCAAAGCCAACACCACTTATACGATTGATTTCAGCGATGCCATCAGCGACAACAATGAAGGTAACCCGCTCGGCAACTACACTTACAGCTTCTCTACGGGTGCGGTAATCGACACGATGGAGGTGTCTGGCTACGTTGTTGCAGCCGAAAACCTCGAACCGGTCAAGGGCATTCTCGTGGGACTTTATGCAAACACGGCCGATTCGGCATTCCAAAAGCAACCCATGTTGCGTGTCGGAAGGACCGACAGTCGCGGACATTTCGTCATCAAAGGCGTGAAACAAGGCAGCTATCGCGTGTATGCTTTGAAGGATATGGACGGGAATTATCGCTTTAGTCAGAAGGGTGAGACCATCGGTTTCAGCCATGATATCATCACAACATCGGTGAAAGACGATACAAGACAGGACACCTTGTGGACCGATTCTCTGCATATTGCCGACATCAAGCGCGTGGGTTACAAGCATTTCCTGCCCGATGACGTGACGCTTTGTGCCTTTACCGAGACGCTCACCAACCGCTATTTGCAAGGCGTCACTCGCAATGAAGCCAATCATTTCACCGTGAAATTCAGCTATGGTAACGCCGAATTGCCTCGCATAAAGGGCCTGAATTTCAATGAAAACAATGCATTCGTGGTCATTCCGAACGTCAGAAAAGACAGCATCAACTATTGGTTGCGCGACACGGCGTTGGTCAATCAAGACACGTTGCGCATGGAACTGTCTTACCTGATGACCGATTCTTTGGGCCAACTCGTGCAGCATACCGACACGATGGAGGTGCTTTCAAAGCAGCCCTACGAGCGAAGAATGAAACAACAGAAGGCCGCTTACGAAAAATGGCAGAAGAAACAGGAGAAAGCAAAGAAGAAAGGAGACCCTTTTGAGACGGAGATGCCACGCGAACCTCTGGCCATCAACGTCAAATCTTCAACCGATTTCGACCCCGACAAGAACGTGCAGATACAGTTCAATACGCCACTTGCCGCCGCAGATACAACCAAGATACACCTCTATACAAAGGTAGATACCCTCTGGTATAGGGCACGTTACCGTTTTCAACCCGTTGCCCGACGCGATGACGAGGGCCGACTTGTGCGCAGCAAGACGCTCGAACACGGCATGAACTACGAGCTTTTGGGCGAATGGAAGCCCGGTCGGGAGTATAGTCTTGAGGCAGATAGCGCTGCTTTTACGGACATCTATGGGGCCGTGACCAAGAAGTTCAAACAGGGATTGAAGGTGAAGAGCAACGATGAATACGGCACCTTGCTCGTCACCCTCAATGGTATGGACAGTCTGTCTTGCGTCGTTCAGCTGCTCGACCGCAACGACAACGTGGTCAAAGAGGCTCAAACTGCAAACGGACAGGCCGAGTTTTTCTATCTGAAACCTGACACTTACTACCTCCGCCTCTTTGTAGACAGCAACCATAATGGCCTTTGGGACACGGGAGACTACGCTGCCGACCGCCAACCGGAGGCTGTTTTTTACTATCCGGGAAAGATTGAATGCAAGGCCAAATGGGACATGACGGAGACCTGGAACCCGAAGGCTACGCCACTTTACAGGCAGAAACCCACCGAAATCACCAAGCAGAAGGCCGACAAACAGAAGACCATTCAGCGCCGGAATGCCGAGCGTGCCCGACAATTGGGCATCACCTACACCCCTTGAACGACCATTTTAATCCCCTAAAATATTATGATGAACGTAATGAAATCCTTTGGAATGCATGGTCCTATGGCCCATCATAAGACCCTCGCGCTTAGGTGTTGCTGTTTTGCGGCACTGCTGTTGTGGAGTGTTTTGCCCGCCATAGCAGGCGAAGGAAGCGATTGTACGTTCCGGAACACAGCCTTTAAATCGGGCGAACAACTGTCCTATAACCTCTATTATAACTGGAAATTCCTGTGGGTAAAGGCGGGAACGGCCGGCATGTACACCGTTCAGAGCCGCTATGAGGGTAAGCCTGCCTACCGTTGCAGCCTTACCACACGCGGAAACGGCCGACTTGATAACTTCTTTGTGCTGCGTGACACACTACTTTGCTACAATAGCCTCGAAATGGAACCGCTTTACTTCCGCAAAGGAGCCCGCGAAGGGAAGCGTTACACCGTCGACGAAGTGTTCTATAGCTACAGTGGCGGCAAATGTCATGTGCGTCAGCACCGAATGCACAACGATGGCACGCATTCGTGGGCAAGGAACAGCTACAACGACTGTGTCTACGACATGATGAGCATCTTTATGCGGGCTCGTTCCTTTAATCCTGCCAACTGGAAAGAGGGTTTCGTGGTCAATTTCCCTATTGTTGACGGCGATGACCGTACGCCGGCGCAGATCCGTTTCGATGGAAGAACAACCGTAAAGGCCGACAATGGCACGAAATACCAATGTCTTCGGCTGGCTTATCTTGAGCTCGAAGACAAGAAATACAAGCGTATTGTCGACTTTTATGTGACTGATGACTACAATCATATCCCCATTCGGCTCGACATGTTCCTGCGTTTCGGCTCGGCCAAAGCATTCCTTTACGACATGAAAGGCCAGCGCAATTGATGCCCCGGAAGGCATATTGCTCCGCCATTTTTCCCTTCCCGTGATTTCATCCACTTGTTTACCCGTTTGTTTGTCTGCATCGAACGGGAAGAAAGCCTTGTTTTCGTTCTTTAATTCGGTTGTTGGGGCGGAACGAACGCCTTGCTCTTGTTATCTCATTCGGTTGTTTGAGCGGACGCACGAGCCGTGCGTCCCTACATGCTTACAGCGTTTTTCATGCGAAGGCGAGTGAAGTGCGGGGGAAATATGGGCACGCAACCAACAAACCGCACTACGGTTTCACTATTTATCCTCTCTTTATGTTCTGCATTTTCAATACGTTTATAGTAAACCGTACTGTAGTTTTGTTATTTATCCTCTCTTTGTGCTCTACGTTCCCAATACGCATATCGTAAACCGCATGGCGGTTTCGTTGTTTATAGGGCAGGGTTGACGTTGCACGTCAACCCTGTCACCGAGCAACGAGCAAGAAGCTAACGCCAAGGGCGTTGCGTTTTCTTCCAATGAAAGGTTTTCTAACTCCCAATGAAAGTCTTTTTATTGCCTAACCGCAAGCATCTTCCATTTTGCTCAAATCAGGTAAAATGGAGATGAAAGGTCTTTTATCGCCTAACCGCAAGCGGTATATAAAAAACACCAGAGAATAATATAAAAGGAAATAAGTCCTATTGATTTATAAAACATGCTTGGATATTCTACGATTTTCATCAATATACCGCTTGCGGTTAGGAGAATAAAATTCAAGGCCTTTGACATTGGAAATCAACAACTTATATCCTGCGTTCCAATCTCAGCCATTTTACCGCGCAATGTCAGCCATATTACGCGCTAAAATGGCTGAGATTACCGCGCAATATGACTGAGATTACAAACCGTTCGAATGCATGTAGGGACCTTGACTTTGAATATTGAACTTTGACCTTTGAACTTTATGATTAGCAAAATGATAAGATGAACTGTTGACAAGAGGCATGTAGGGACGCACGAGCCGTGCGTCCCTACATGCAATCCCGACCATATCGCGAGGTAAAGTGACGGAGATTGAAATTGCCTGAAGGCCAATCTGCCGGGTTAACGCCCTTTAATTCCGACATTCACACCCCACCGTTACGCCGAAAATGTGCAAGGGGGACGAGTTAATGTTCTTTAATTTCGGAGAGAGATAACATCGATTTTATCGGAAATACGTATATTTGTGTGTAGGTTTTTCATGGATATGACGACGTGAAACCGATACCCTAAACGAATGAAAACAGTGAAAACACGCATCAATGGTTTTGAAAGATGAAACGATGGCTTAGGATATTGCTGCTCGTTTATAGCCTCCACGTGGTCTTGTCCTTGCAGGCCGACACGGTGGAAGGCATTGTTGTGGACGCCGAAACACGCCGGCCGCTGGTCGGAGTCAGCGTCAAAGCCGAGACAAAGAGCGACGATTGGAGCAATATTATGATGGGTGAGACCGACAGCCTCGGGCATTTCAAGCTCAAGATGTGGCGCGAAGGGCGCACTGTCTTCACGTTTTCGTTCATCGGTTATCGGCTGCATCGCAGCGTGGGATACGTATATGGCATGGAAAGCAAGGACACTTTGAACATCGGAACGATAGCTCTTCGCCCCACAGCCATCATGCTTCAGAAGGTCGAAGTGAGTGCAAAGATGCCGCGAATCACGATGGTTGGCGACACAGTTGTGTTTCATCCGGAGGCCTTCAAGCTGAAAGATGGCGACCGACTCGACGTACTTATCCGCAAACTTCCGGGCGTTGAGCAACGCGACGGCAAGCTTTTTTGGAACGAAAAGCCCATTCGTTTGATGATGAACGGCAAGGATCTTTTCGGCGGAAGCAGCCTTGTGGGCCAGTTACCTGCCGAGGTTGCCGAGAAGATAAAGCTGTATGACAAGCAGTCGGAGCTGGCCAAACACACGCAAAATGATGACGGTAACGCCGAACAAGTGCTCGATATACAAGTGAAGCCGGGCTTTCTTGACAAGTGGTATGGCTATGCCATTGGCAATGTCCGCACCAAACGGGAGTATAAACTCGAGGCCCGTGCGTTCCAATTGAGCGACAAGAACCCCGTGATGTTATTCGGAAACCTGAACAATGAGAACTTAGCCACCGAACTGGGACACGAATGGTACACGGCATGGGACATCGATCACTATGGTCGGAACCAGTATGCCACGGCCAATTATCAGTACAATTGGGAGACGAAAGGCACTGATGCGGAGACGAACAACTATGTGAACGTGGGGCCGAGTATGGCACATCGCGATGGTTGGGGGACCGATTTCGAGAGCACCGACTACTTTCTTCCGGGGCAAGAGCGGTCGTTTTCGCTCTCCCGCAACAGTTACGACAGCCACGAACTGGCCCCGAAACTGCTCTCGGAAGGCTTCTTTTACACCGATTCCATCAATCAATTTGAATACTCGGCAGCCGTAGGTTACACCAAAACCGACCGTCACAGCGAGATGCTCCGGGCGCGCTTCGACACCAATCCCTACCGTTTCGGCGACTTTCCCATTGAAGAAAGCTTTGCTGCAGGGCCCGGTTCAGACCTCTACCGCCATCTTGTGATGCGCGACCGCAGCTATCAATCGTCCATAAAAGAGCAGGGCGATGTCCAGCTGGACCTGCATTGGACGCACTTCATGGGCCGGAAAGGAAGCTACGGCGTGCAGGCTACGACTAATTTTGCCCATGCATTGAGCCGCGAACACTATAACCGGAGCATTTGGCAACAGGGAAATGAGACGCAGTTGTGGCAATATGGCCGTAAACCCGACACCGAATGGAAGTCGCATCTCACGGCTTCGCTCTCCTATTGGCTTGGGGAAAAGCTTCTTGTAGACCTCTCTAACAGCGTCGGTTATGATGATTTGCACCATCGGATCGACTTCTATGCCGACACCAACGCCGCGAAACTACGGGGCGACGTGCCCACGACGGTCGACGAAACCAACTCGCTCCGTGAGCGTACCCACGCGTGGAACAACACGATGAAGCTTGGAACCACCGTCAGTCTCTCCGAGCGTTTGAAGCTGAAACCCCTGCTTTCGTGGGCCGAAACGAGCGAAAAGACGACCTATCACCGCGGACGTCTCGACACCGTGGCCCGCAGAACGAGCAGCGTTTTCAGCCCCGAAGTGAAACTGCTATGGAAGAACGGGCGTAAAGAAGGGCTTGATTTGAGTTGGAACTACACGACGACCTTGCCTGCATTATTGTCCACTTTGGCCTACGAAGACACCACCGATCCGCTCTATATCAGCTACGGTAACGCCGCTTTGAAGCGTCAGCACGACCATTCATTCGGCCTGAAATACCATCGAATGTTCCCACGGAAGCAACTCAATCTCCTGTTCTCCGTTGACTACAAGCACACGGTCAATCCGCTGACCACGGCCTTTTCGTATGACGATGCCACGGGCGTTTATCGTGCCAAACCCATGAATGTGCGGGGTGGGAACAGCTATAAAGCAGGTTTGGATTACGACCAAGGCCTCGGCGTTTACTGGCGGGTGCACAACAACGTGGCTGTGGAGTGGGCGAAAGGTCACGGCTATCTGCTCGCCAAAGACTTCAGTCGGCCGCTTCAACTCAACCCCATTCATCGCTTTTCGTTCACGGATAAGTTGGAAGTGACCTATGAAAGCGAGCACTGGATCATTCGTCCTTACGTCGAATACTATTATAACCGCTATCGCTATCCGGTGGCTTCGGCCAACAATTCCTATTGGATAAGGAGTTTCTATGGCTTGGAAACGACCGTGAAAGCGGGGCAGTTCCGTTTGATATCCAACCTGATTGATGTCTATCGCGCAGGCAATGTGGCCGGTTTCGACGGGCATCGTCTGCTTTGGACGGTGAGGACGACTTATCGTTTCCTGAAAAACAAGGCCACAATTGCCTTGGAAATGGCCGACATTTTCAACCGGGAAGTCAACTTCATGAGCCGTTCCGAAGCCTATAGCCGCACGGAAAAGTGGTATGAAACCAATCATCATTACCTCTCGCTCTCGTTTGGTTATCAATTAGACCCCAAGCCGAAGAGGTGAAACGCGCCCCCGGAGCGGCTTATTTCCACGCCCGTTTCAACGCAGCTGTTATCCCTTTTCCCGTCAGAGGGGGCTCTCTTTTCAATTACATCCCCCTCTCGCGCTGGCGAGACCCGGGTCTCACGAGCACGAGACCCGGGTCTCACGCTCGTGACATCCCCCTCTCAGCGAAACGACATCCCCCTCTCAGCG
Organism: Segatella maculosa DSM 19339 = JCM 15638; assembly: GCF_000382385.1. Classification (GTDB taxonomy): domain Bacteria; phylum Bacteroidota; class Bacteroidia; order Bacteroidales; family Bacteroidaceae; genus Prevotella; species Prevotella maculosa. The sequence goes on from NZ_KB908322.1 coordinate 53,219, forward strand.
AAATATTTACGCCACAGGATTTATCGAAAGCACCAATATCAGGCAAGGAATATGCCGCATTTGAACATCTGAAAGGCCTTTGTTCTGTCGTCGACACGCCTGTCCGCCAACCAAAAACTTATTAACGATGTCGCAGGGGAAACGGAATAAAAAACTGTTTTCCTTTGCGGTTTCACTCAATTCTGCTATCTTTGCATCATTAAAAGAGTATCTTGCTATGCAAACAAAATGTCATCTTTCGGTGTTGATACATGAGCAAGCCAAGAAATACGGGGAGCGTGACGCGCTTACCTTCCGCAGTTTCGGTAGCTTGGAGTGGAAGACAGTATCGTGGAATCAGTTCTCCTTGCGTGTGAAACAGGTCAGCAACGCCCTCTTGAACCTTGGGGTCAAGCCGCAAGAGAACATTGCTGTGTTTGCACAAAACTGCATTCAGTATCTCTATACCGACTTCGGAGCCTACGGTGTTCGCGTGGTTTCGATTCCTTTTTATGCCACAACGAGCGAGCAACAGATACAATATATGGTCAATGATGCGCAGGTTCGCTTCCTTTTCGTGGGTGAACAAGAGCAGTACAACAAGGCCCATCGCATCTTTGCACTGTGCCCTTCGCTCGAAAGAATCATCATCTTCGACCCCAGTGTGCGCATCAGTACGCACGACCCTCACGCACTTTATTTCGATGATTTCATTGCCTTGGGCGAGAAGTTGCCCCGGCAAAGCGAGGTGGAGCAGCTATGGGGACAGGCTAACGACGAGGATATATGCAACATTCTCTATACAAGTGGGACGACAGGTGACAGCAAAGGCGTGATATTGAGCTACGGACAGTATCACGCAGCCATGGAAGCTAATGACAAATGTGTGCCTGTGGGCGAGCAAGACCGCGTGATTAGCTTCCTCCCGTTGACGCATATTTTCGAGCGAGGTTGGGCATATCTGTCACTGACGGAGGGCGCACAGCTCATCATCAACACCTATCCGAACGAGATACAGCAAAGCATGCGCGAGACGCATCCAACGAGTATGAGTGCCGTTCCGCGCTTTTGGGAGAAGGTATATATTGCAGTCAAGTCGAGAATTGACGAGGCCAATGCCGTTCAACGCAAGGTTTTTCAGCATGCATTGAGCGTAGGAAGGAAGCGAAACATCGAATATTTGAGTCGCGGAAAGCGTGTTCCGCTGGCCTTGGAACTTGAATATCAGCTCGTCAACAAGACCATTTTGAGTCTTGTGCGCAAGCAGATTGGCTTGGAAAATCCCAACATCTTTCCCACGGCGGGAGCTTATGTGTCGCCCGAAGTGGAAGAGTTTGTCCACTCAGTCGGCATCTGTATGATCGTTGGTTACGGTCTGACGGAGAGCCTCGCTACCGTTTCTTGCGACCATAAAGGCGAGCCTTACACGATTGGGTCGGTGGGAAGGCCCATCGAAGGACTTGAAATCAAGATCGGAGATAACGACGAAGTGTTGCTTAAAGGCCCCACGATTACGCGCGGGTATTATCACCGTGACCAGATAAATGCAGAGGCTTTCGATGCCGATGGCTTCTTTCATACGGGCGATGCCGGCTATCTCAAGAACGGAGAACTCTTCTTAAAAGAACGTATCAAAGACCTTTTTAAAACGTCGAATGGCAAGTATGTGGCCCCACAACTGGTGGAATCGCTGCTTCTTGTGGATAAGTATATCGATCAGGTTGCCGTGGTTGCCGACCAAAGAAAGTTCGTTTCGGCTCTCATTGTGCCCGAGTTTCGATTGCTTGAAGACTGGGCTCGCGAGCGGAATATCCCTTTCTCGAGTCGCGAAGACCTGTGCGACAGTGAGGCTATCCACGCCATGATGCAAGACCGTATCGAGACTTTGCAACAGCAACTGGCCTCATATGAGCAAATCAAACGCTTCACTTTGCTGTCTCATCACTTCTCGATGGAGAGCGGAGAACTGACGAATACGCTCAAATTGCGGCGACCTGTAATCTATAAAAACTATGCTGAGAAGATTGATAAAATGTACGAAGAAGTATGATTACAGCAGATCAGTTGAAAGATATCGTTGAACGTACCGACGCATTGCGGCGATATTTGAACATCGACCAAAAGAAAATAGAATTCGAAGAAGAGCAGTTGCGTACGCAAGCTCCCGACTTTTGGGACGATCCCAAGCGTGCCGAAGCGCAGATGAAAAAGGTAAAAGGCATTGAGAAATGGCTGAAAGAGTATGCCCATTGCCGTGAGTTGACCGACGAACTTCAGCTGGCTTTCGACTTCTATAAGGACGAAATGGTGACCGAAGAAGAGGTGGATGCCGACTATGCCAAGGCCATCAAGGCCGTCGAGGACTTGGAGTTGAGAAACATGTTGCGCCAAGAAGAGGACGCTATGGACGCGGTATTGAAAATCAATTCGGGCGCGGGTGGCACCGAAAGTCAGGATTGGGCCGAGATGTTGATGCGCATGTATCAGCGTTGGAGCGAGGCCCACGGCTACACAGTGAAGATAACTGACATTCAAGACGGCGACGAAGCCGGCATTAAAAGCGTCACTATGACCATCGAAGGCGGCGACGCTTACGGCTATCTCAAGTGCGAGAACGGCGTTCATCGCTTGGTGAGAGTCTCGCCCTACAATGCGCAGGGAAAGAGAATGACCAGTTTTGCGAGCGTGTTTGTCACACCTTTGGTCGATGATTCCATCGAAGTGTATGTCGATCCGGCCAAGGTGAGCTGGGATACATTCCGCTCTGGCGGTGCAGGAGGGCAGAATGTGAACAAGGTAGAGTCTGGAGTTCGCCTGCGATATCAGTATGAAGACCCCGATACAGGGGAGCATGAAGAGATCTTGATTGAGAATACCGAGACGCGAGACCAGCCGAAGAACCGTGCAAAAGCCATGCTTCTGTTGAAGTCGCAGCTCTATGATAGGGCGCTAAAAAGGAAGCAAGCAGAGCAAGCAAAGGTGGAAGCAGGGAAGAAAAAGATTGAGTGGGGCAGCCAAATTCGCAGCTATGTGTTCGATGATCGGCGTGTAAAAGACCACAGAACCGGCTATCAAACGTCTGATGTTGACGGCGTAATGGATGGCAAAATAGATGGTTTCATCAAGGCATATCTGATGGAATTCGCGGCAACCGACGCCGAAAAGGAAGCGTAGAGATGGAGAAACAAATAAAAATAATAATCTAAAAGACTGACACAATGAGTAATAACAAAACATTGAGAAAGGCAAAACGCGAAGCCTATCAGAAGAAACAAGAGTCGGAAGGCAAGAATATCGTCAACTGGATATTCATTGGTTTGATAGCTCTTGCCGTCCTTTATCTGATTATTATGGTTGCCATGCAATGAGTAGCGGGCTGGAAATAGAACGTAAGTTCCTTGTCAAGAAAGGCGGAAACTATAGAGATGCCGCTTTCAACTGTGTGCACATCAAGCAAGGTTACATTCCAGCTGAGGGCGCAACTGTGCGCATTCGGCTCCGAGGTGACAAGGCTTTTCTAACCATCAAGAGCCGTTCTACCGACAACGGACTGTCACGTTACGAGTTCGAAAAGGAGATTTCTGTCGACGAAGCAGCCCATCTGATGATGCTTTGTAAGGGTGGTGTGATCGATAAACACCGCTATTTGGTGAAGTGCGGCAGCCATATCTTCGAGGTGGATGAGTTCCATGGCGACAATGAGGGGCTCGTTATGGCTGAGGTGGAACTGCAAAACGCTGAAGAATCTTACGAGAAACCCGACTTCATCGGCATGGAAGTGACGGGCGACAAACGCTTCTATAACTCGCACATGCTGCATTATCCTTTCAAACTATGGCGCGAGTCGCTGCCCGAAGCATACCGATAGGCTTATGAATATAGAAGAAATCCGCACCTATGTCCTGTCGCTTCACCCCGAAGTTACCGAAGACCTGTTTGCCAGCGACTGGCTTTCTTTCCGCATACATGGCAAATGGTTCGTACTGATTTGGCTCGAATCGCCTGAGCCACGCATAGCCGTCAACATACAACCCGACACGGCTCGCGAGCTGAGAGAACGCTTTGACGCTATCCGGCCGGCCTATCACTTGAACAAAGAACATTGGAGCGACCTCTTCATTGAACGGCTTGACGACGGGTTAGTCAGGCAACTCATTCGCCAATCTTATGTGAACATCGTTGGAAAACTGCCCAAGAAAGCCCGCGAAAATCTGTCGTTGGCCGACTGATGGAGCACGGTTTGCCATCTCACATAATATGATTGAACGTTATCCTGCAATGACAAACAGCAACAAAAAGGCAATATATTCTTTCTATTATACCATAAAAGCGGAATATTTTTTATAAATTTGTCGTCAGTATTCCATCAAACCATGATGAAATGTCAGAAGAAAGAGTAAACTTCGGGAGCAAGATTGGCGTGATATTGGCCACAGCCGGGTCGGCTGTAGGGCTTGGAAACATTTGGCGTTTCCCCTATATGACGGGCGAAAATGGCGGAGCTGCGTTCATTATTATCTATATATTGTGCGTCATTGTGCTTGGAATTCCCTGCATGATTGGCGAGTTTATCATCGGCCGTCACGGTGCTTCTAACACGGCAAGAGCCTACACTCGTCTCGCAAAAGGGACGAGATGGAAGTGGATCGGCTACTTGGAAGTGCTCACAGGTTTCCTGATTACGGGTTATTATGCAGTCGTTTCAGGTTGGTGTCTCAACTATATCTATGCCGCTTTGATGGGCGAATTGAAAGGCGATCCGGCCTTTATTACGGCGTATTTTGAGGCTTTTTCCAACGATCCGATACGTCCCGTGGTCTGGACAATCATTATCTTTGGCATCACACATTTCGTGATTGTGCATGGCGTTCGCAATGGCATTGAGAAGGCTTCCAAGCTGATGATGCCCACGCTTTTCGTGCTTTTGCTCGTCATTGTGGTTGCCGCCTGCCTGCTGCCCGGGGCATCCAAGGGCATGGACTTCTTGCTGAAGCCCGACTTTTCCAAGCTCACGGGCGACGTTTTCCTTGGGGCTTTGGGCCAATGTTTCTATTCTTTGAGCATCGCCATGGGTTGCCTGTGCACCTATGCCAGCTATTTCAGCCGACAGACCAACATCAGCAAGGCGGCCGTTCAAATCGGATTGATCGACTTGTTGGTGGCCGTTCTGGCCGGACTGATGATATTTCCCGCGGCTTTTTCAGTCGGAATCAGTCCCGACAGCGGTCCTTCGCTCATCTTCATCACGTTGCCTAACGTCTTCAATCAAGCCTTTTCGGGCTTCCCGGTCATTGGTTGGCTCGTGGCTTTGATGTTTTATGCACTGCTTTCGCTGGCCGCTTTGACCTCTTTGATATCCCTTCACGAGGTTAACACCGCTTTCTTTTATGAAGAACTGCACATCTCCCGCAAGACAGGCGCATGGATTGTGACCGTCGCCTGCTGCCTGATTGGAGCGGTATGTTCGGTGTCTATTGGACAGAAAGCCCACATGTCGGTCTTCGGAATGGACCTTTTCGAACTCTTCGACTTCGTGACCGGACAGCTGATGTTGCCCATCTGTGGCATGTTGATGTGCCTTTTCATGGGCTGGTATGTGCCGAAACAAATCATCAAAGACGAGCTGACGAACTGGGGAACGCTGCGTTTCAGCTGCTATCATCTGTTTATCTTCGCCATGCGCTTCGTCTGTCCGCTGTGCATTTTGGCTATCGTGCTGCATCAATTCCACTTGATATGATGGCCATGAGCAAGAGCGAAAACGTCCCATACCCCTTGAAACGCATCTGATGGCATGAAACTCAAGGAATTCTTTTATTTCAACCGCTCCGATCGCCAAGCCATTCTCTTCCTGCTTGCGCTGGCCGTGGCTGCAATCACAGCGTTCTTCCTCTTCGACGACAAGACGGTCACCACGGAAAATGGCTATCGGTCGCAACCCCAGAAGGGTAGAGTGGACGGTAAAACCGGCCAACCATTATATTATAAGGTGGAAGAACGGATGCCCGAACTGTTCACATTCGACCCGAATACGGCCGACAGTACCGCCCTGTTGAGCTTGGGTCTGCGCCCATGGCAGGTACGCAACATCTACAAATACCGCAGCAAGGGCGGCATTTATCGCTGTCCGGGCGACTTTGCCCGCCTTTATGGGCTCACACAAAAGCAGTATCTTGCCCTGAAACCCTATATCCGTATCGGCAAAGCGTACCAACCTGCCGCGCTTCTTCCCGAGGCGCAAGAGCGCAAAGCACGCCATGACAGCCTCGTGGCACACTATACACCGAAGCTGAAAGCAGGAGAACACATCGAGTTGAACGCTGCCGACACCTCACTTTTGCAGCATGTTCCAGGCATAGGGCCCTATTATGCGCGTCAGATTGTGCGCTATCGTGACCGCTTGGGTGGCTTCGTCAATCCCGCACAGTTGCTGGAAATCGATGGCTTTCCGGCCACTTCTCTGAACTATTTCAGCGTGAATGCCGCCCTTGTTTCAAGGCTGAATGTCAACCAACTCACGCTTTCTCAACTGCGACATCACCCTTATATCGACTTCTATATGGCCCGCGATATCGTGGATTATCGCCGACTTCGCGGTCCGTTGAAGCGGCTTGACGACCTTCGGCTCCTCAAGTCTTTTCCCCCGGAAGCCCTCGAACGCCTTCGTCCTTACATCACCTTTTGAGAGATAGAGCCCACCCCCGGCCCCTCCCGAGGGAGGGGAGAGACGCAAGTGCGCCTGTTCCGGTTGGCAATGTCAGCTATATTGCGCGGTAAAATGGCTGCGGTTAGCGTGCAATATGGCTGACTTTGCACCGCAAAATGAGCCATATTGGAAGCCTGTGTCCAACAGGTTGTTTCCCAATGGCTTACAGATGGAATGGCAGACGATGAATGGAAGAATGCCGATGGTTTGATTTCGGTCCGGCAGATACATCATAACGGGTAAACAGGTAGGCTTTTTTAATGGACAAACAACATGACGATGATAGTAATACTTGATGCCTTCCGACGAATAAGCAGGCTTTTTAACCGCCGGCCCCGTGGAGTTTGTTCACGGCATGAGGCATGTTCGCTCCCTCGTTTTGTCGAGTGGCCTCACTTCAACATATTTACTGCCAACCCGCTTGCCTGTTAACTCGTCAACTTGTCAACTATAAAGCGGGCGGACGCACGAGCCGTGCGTCCCTACATGCGTGTAAGTGGTTTGCTGCATCAGCTGTTTTGCACATGGATAGGAGTGAGAAGGAGATGTAGAGACGCACGGTTCGTGCGTCCGCTTAAGATGAATAGTGAGTGAATGCAGATAGTTGTTGGAGCGGACGCACGAGCCGTGCGTCCCTACATGCGTGTAAGTGGTTTGCCGCATCAGCTGTTTTGTACATGAATAGGAGCGAGAAGGAGATGTAGGGACGCACGGTTCGTGCGTCCGCTTAAGATGAATAGTGAGTGAATGCAGATAGTTGTTGGAGCGGACGCACGGGCCGTGCGTCCCTACATGCGCATGAACAATCAACTTGTCCACCCGTCTACTTGTCTACTGTTAATCAAAATGTGAGTGGACGCACAGGCCATGCGTCCCTACTTAGCCCGCAATCTCACTCTCCCTCCCTTTGGGAGGGCCGGGGTGGGTGTCTCTTTTCCCCTCAACATACCTGCGCAAGCCTTCATCTCCAAGCACTTCGATGTCGTCATAAAGTCCGAGTATGAAGCGACCAATGCCCAGATAGCTCATCATATCGGCTTCGAAAAGCCAGTGATGCTCATCTTCGGGCGTGAAAAACCCCGAAGAAATAGGGTACTCTTCAAGCATAAGATTGTAGGAAAGTTGGCCCATGCGCAGCCGGACACGGTAGCTTTGCTCGCCCGAAAAGCCGAACATGTCGGTGAAAACACGCTTATGAAGGTCGGCATGTATCCAAGGTGCGTCGTAGATTTCAACCTTTCCGATGCGCGCCAGCTTGAATGTTTTGTTCATTCCCGATGCAAATTCGTAGCAACGCACGTCTTGATGGTCGTTCAAAAAGAGGAAAGGTTCGACCACACGGTCGCTGAATGAATGGCTATGAGGCGAGGAATAACGGTGCAAACAGACTACCCTTCGGTTGTTGATGGCCGTGGTGAGGTCATCGAGATTGCGAAGTTGCTTCTTCCGATAGCGTGAGTCGGTGAAGCAACGCAGATCGTAGGCGCAGGCCAACTTACGCTTAATAGAGGCTACGGTGGGGTTCTTGGCGTCGGCACCGTCGGCAAGTTGAAAGAGCAAAGCAGCCTCCGTGGCCGTGAAATTCACCGAAGAAGCGATGCGTTGAAAGAACGGTGAATTGGGATCAAGACGGTAACAGTTTCCGTTACGCAGCACTTTGAAACCGTAATCACGCAGGAATTGAAGATAGTAATATAGGTTGCGACGCGTGCAATTCAGGTGCTTACACAAGTCTTGTGCAGTGTAATCGGTACCGTCGGTCATTAAAAGTATGAGCGAAAGCTCGTTGCCTAATTTCTTCATAGAAGCCTAAAACCCCTCCCAACCTCCCCAAAGGGGAGGAGTAACTACTTGAGAATATTTCATTTTCTTATTCTCCTCTTTACGAGAAAAGAGGAAGAAAGACTACTTAAACATCAGTTCACCTTCCCCAATCTCGGGCTCCCTCCCTTTGGGAGGGCTGGGGTGGGTGTTGTAACTCCTCCTATGCAGCTCGCTAATCCCGTGCTCCTCAATTCCCTGATAATGCTTTTTGGTGGGATAGCCCTTGTTGCTTTCCCAGTCATAAAAGGGGTGGAGGCGGGCCTGTTCCACCATGTAATCATCGCGATAGGTCTTGGCCAAGATGGCGGCGGCGGCAATACTCTGGTATTTTCCGTCGCCCTTGACGATGCAAGTGTGGGGCAATTGCCTGCCGGCATCGGGAAGTTTCGCGCCAACGACATAAGGATCGAAGTGGTTCCCGTCGATAATCAGAGCCTCGGGGCGCACTTTCAGTTGATCAAGTGCACGGTGCATGGCCAAGAAACTGGCGTGGAGAATGTTGATTTCGTCAATCTCTTGGGGTGTAGCAATGCCCACGGCCCACGCCAAGGCATCATGTTCAATCTGTTCGCGCAAGGCATAACGCTTCTTGGACGAAAGCTGCTTGCTGTCGTTCAGGGCCGGATTGTCGTAGTCGGGAGGCAGAATGACCGCCGCAGCATAGACACTTCCGGCCAGACAACCGCGGCCGGCTTCGTCGCAACCGGCCTCGACAAGGCCGTGATAATAATGCGGAAGAAGCATATAAACTATTTTTTATCATGCAAACACGAGACTGATGCAAGGCCGAGCAGGCAGACATGCAACGCGTTTTACTTGTTAACATGTCAGCTTGTCAACTGAAGTGCGAGCGGACGCACGAGCCGTTCGGTTCCTACATGCTGAAAAGCACACAATTTGTTCACTCGTTTGCCGTCAACTTGGCCACTTCAAAACATCGTGTTGATGCGTTTAATGGCCGCAATGAGGGCATCGACCTCCTCGAAAGTGTTGTAAAGTGCGAAGCTGATGCGCGAAGTTCCGAGCACACCCAAGCGGTCCATGAGCGGTTGGGCACAGTGATGGCCCGTGCGAATGGCTATACCGAGGCGGTCGAGCAGCGTGCCCATGTCCATATGATGAATGTCGCGGAGCTGAAAACTGATGACGGCATCGTGGCGTAAGGGCGAAGAAGCATCGTCGGGCACGCCATAAAGCTTCATTCCTTCAATCGTTCGCAGTTGCCGGATAGCATAACGCGTGAGTTCTTCCTCATGCTTTTGAATGGCCTCCATGCCCAAATCGGATACATAATCCAGGGCTTTTGCAAGCCCGGTCGTGGCGATATAGTCGGGTGTTCCAGCCTCGAACTTCAGCGGCGGACGCTCAAAAGTGGTCTTGTCGAAGCTGACATGCGAAATCATCTCGCCACCACCCTGATAAGGGGGCAGCCGGTCGAGCCAATCTTCCTTGCCATACAGCACGCCGATGCCCGTGGGGCCGTAGACCTTATGCCCGCTGAACACGAAGAAATCGCAATCAAGTTGCTGCACGTCGACCTTGAAATGGGGTGCACTCTGGGCCCCATCTATGACGACCGGAACGTTATGTTCATGTGCAATACGAATGATTTCTGCTACCGGATTGATGGTCCCCAAGACGTTGCTGACATGAGAAACGCTCACAATCTTGGTTTTTTCGCCAAGCATACGCTCAAAGGCTTCGAGGTCGAGAACGCCGTTATCGTCCATCGGAATGACCTTCAGAACAATGCCTTTTCGGGCTTGTTGAAGTTGCCAAGGAACAATATTAGAATGGTGTTCGACGGTGGAAATGATGACTTCGTCGCCTTCTTGCATGAAAGCTTCACAGAAACTCGACGCGATGAGATTGAGTCCTTCGGTGGTTCCGCGGGTGAAAACAATCTCATTTGCGGTTCTTGCATGAATGAATCTGCGCACCGTTTCGCGCGCTCCCTCATGCAGTTCTGTAGCTTGCTGGCTGAGCCAATGCACCCCACGATGCACGTTGGCATTGACATTCACGTATTCTTCGCGCATCGTATCCAGCACACAGAGCGGCTTCTGCGTGGTGGCCGCGTTGTCGAAATAGACAAGTGGGCGGTCATAAACGGTGCGCGAGAGAATGGGGAAATCCTTTCTTATCCGGTTTAATTCGTAATCCTTCATTTAAAATTCATCATTATGATTGGTTTGCAAGCCTGACCTCTCCTCTTTTCAGCGGTTTCTTTCCACCTCAAGATGAGGAGCCGTAATTGACGAAAGTATAAGTTGTGCCCCACGGAAGTATAAGTTGTGCCTTACGAAAGTATAAGTTGTCAAAAACACCTCCATGGAGTGAAGCGGTCACTTGCACAAATCGCAGCCCTCACACTTGTCCAGTTCGCCACGGAAACGCTTCTCGACAAGGTGGTGCAGACGGTCGCGCAGCGGTTCAAGTTCCATCTTGTCGATGACCTCATTGATGAAAGCGAACTCCAAGAGCAGCTTAGCTTCCTTCTTACTGATGCCGCGTTGCTGCATATAGAACATGGCCGCATCGTTCAATTGCCCCACCGTTGAGCCGTGGGCACACTTCACATCGTCGGCATAAATCTCCAGCATGGGCTGCGTGTACATGTGGGCGGTCTTCGTGGCGCAGAGGTTTTGGTTGGTTTCCTGACTGATGGTCTTCTGCGCTTCCTGCCTGACGAGCACACGACCGGCAAAGGCTCCCACCGCATTGTCGTCGAGAACGTATTTATAAAGCTCGTTGCTTGTGCAATGCGGGGCCTGATGATCGATGAGCGTATTGTTGTCTACGTGTTGTTCCTTATCGGCCACCACACAGCCGTTGCAATGGCATTCGGCCCCTTCGCCCTTGAGAACGAGGTCGAGGCGATTGCGCGTTACGCCGTTATGCAGGGTGATGACGTTGTGATTGACGCGGCTGTTGGCCTGCTGTTCGATGTAGACATTGCTCAAACGCGTGTTTTTCAGATGCGTTTCCTCTAAGCAGTTGAGTTCCAAACTTGCATTCTCGGCCACATAAGCCTCGATGACTTGTGTGGAAAGAAACTTGCGGTTGTCGGCTGCATGGTCGCAAAATAGGAACTTGGCTTCGGCACCTTGTTCCATAACGATGAGCACACGGCGGTTGACCATGAGGTCTACATCGGCGCGAAGGATATTGATGACCTGAATAGCACGGTCTATTTTGACATGCTTCGGCACGTAGACAAAGAGGCCATCTTGGGCGAACATCGTGTTCAAAGCTGTGACGGCATCTTCTCGGGTATCGGCAATCCGGGCATAATATTCAGCGATGAGGCCCGGCTTCTGAGTGGCTACGTGCCCCAAGGAGTCAACGATGACGCCCTCGGGCAGGCCTGCTTGCGGCAGCATCTTGTTATAAAAGCTGTCGTTGACGACGAAGTAAAGGGACGTACTGAGGTTAGGTACGTCGCATTTGAACGTGTCGTAAGGGTTCAACGGTATCTCCAAACGATTGAGGTTTAAGCCATAATCCGGTGCAAACAAGGCCGGAATGTCGGTGTATTTGTAGCGTTCTACCTTGCGTGTCGGGAAACCTTGTGCCTTGAAATCGGCAAAGGCACGGTCGCGAACGGCGTTGAGCGCCTCGGCCGCATGGCGTTTAAGCATGCCCGAAGCCTCGTTGTAGAGATCGATATATTGTTGTTCACTGTTCATCATCAGCCACTTTGTTAGTCATCATATCGGGCATCAGCCTCTTCTTTGATCCAATCATAACCGTGTTGTTCGATTTCCTTGGCCAGTTCGGGGCCGGAAGTCTTGACGATTCTTCCTTTGTAAAGCACGTGAACCAAGTTGGGTTTGATCATGTCCAGCAGGCGTTCGTAATGTGTGATGACGATGGCCGAGGTCTTTGCCGTGTGCATTTTGTTCACACCGTCGGCCACAATGCGCATCGCATCAACGTCAAGTCCCGAGTCAGTTTCATCGAGAATGCTGAGCGTCGGCTCCAACATTGCCATCTGAAAGATTTCATTTCGCTTCTTCTCTCCGCCCGAGAAGCCTTCGTTGACCGAGCGATGTGCCAGCTTACTATCCAAATCTACCAGCTTTCTCTTCTCGCGCATGAGCTTCAAAAAGTCGGCGGCATTCAGCGGTTCCCGGCCTTCATACTCGCGCTTGGCATTGATAGCGGCTCGCATGAAATTGGTCATTGACACGCCGGGTATCTCAACCGGGTATTGGAACGAAAGGAACAAGCCCGCCCGCGCCCGGTCCTCGGGCTTCATCTCAAGCAGGTTCTGACCGTTAAAGACGGCTTCTCCCTCGGTAACCGTATAGAGCGGGTTTCCTGTGAGCACTGCACTCAGCGTTGATTTTCCCGAGCCATTGGGCCCCATAATCGCATGAATCTCTCCATCATTGACCGTGAGGTCGATGCCTCTTAATATTTCTTTGCCGGCAATCTCGGCATGCAAGTTTCTTACTTCTAACATTTTCTTACTTCAAAATCGTTGTTATTCCTTTATCCTACAGTTCCTTCAAGACTCACACTCAACAGCTTTTGGGCCTCAACGGCAAACTCCATGGGCAGCTTGTTGAGCACTTCTTTGGCATAACCATTGACAATCAGCCCCACGGCCTGCTCGGTCGGGATGCCACGTTGGTTGCAATAGAAGAGTTGGTCTTCGGATATTTTGGAGGTAGTGGCCTCATGTTCCACCACAGCCGTGTCGTTATGGATATCCATATAAGGGAAGGTATGGGCGCCACAATTGCTGCCTAACAGCAGAGAATCACACGAACTGTAGTTCCGGGCATTGTCTGCATGGGGCGTTGCACGCACAAGTCCGCGATAAGAATTCTGGCTGTGACCGGCCGAAATGCCTTTGGATATGATGGTAGATTTGGTGTTCTTGCCCATGTGAATCATCTTTGTTCCGGTGTCGGCCTCTTGATAATGATTGGTAACAGCAACACTATAGAACTCTGCAACGGCGTTGTCACCACGCAAAATACACGAAGGATACTTCCAAGTAATGGCCGAACCCGTTTCGACCTGCGTCCAACTCAACTTCGAATTGACACCACGCAGGTCGCCTCTTTTGGTCACAAGGTTCAGCACACCGCCCTTTCCTTGCTCGTCACCGGGGTACCAATTCTGCACGGTCGAGTATTTCACCTCGGCATTATCCTTGACAATGATTTCCACAATGGCTGCATGAAGCTGGTTCTCATCACGCATCGGGGCCGTACAACCCTCCAGATAGCTCACGTAGGAATCGTCTTCTGCGACGATTAACGTGCGTTCGAACTGACCCGTGTTGCGTGCATTGATACGGAAATAACTGCTGAGTTCCATCGGACAACGCACGCCTTTGGGAATATAAACAAACGAACCATCGCTGAAAACCGCACTGTTGAGCGCCGCAAAATAGTTGTCACGATAGGGCACAACGCTTCCCAAATACTCTTTAACCAAGTCGGAATGCTCCTTAACGGCCTCGCCTATACTACAGAAGATGATACCTTTCTCGCGCAATTTCTCCTTGAACGTGGTCTTCACCGACACCGAATCCATGATGGCATCGACGGCCGTTCCGCTCAAAGCCAAGCGTTCTTCCAAGGGAATCCCCAGCTTGTCGAAAGTCTTTTCCAGCTCCGGATCGATCTCTTTGTTCTTCGGTTTCTTGGCCAAAGGGTCTGCATAATAAGAGATAGCCTGATAATCTATCTCGGGAAGATGTACATGTCCCCAAGTAGGTTGCTTGAGATGACTCCAATATTCATAGGCTTTCAGGCGGAAATCAAGTAGCCATTCGGGTTCTCCTTTCTTGTGCGAGATAAGGCGAACAACGTCTTCGTTGAGCCCTTTCTCTATGATATCGGTCTGTACATCAGTGGTAAAGCCGAACTCATACTTCTTCTCTGCCACCTGTTTTACAAACTCATTCTTTTCCTTTTCTGCCATTTTACAACTGTCTGTATGAATATGACTGACAAATAGTGTACCATTTCCAATATGGTCACATTTGTTATTAATTACAATAGTGACACCCTGTCATTGCCGAAGAGTGCCACTACCTTATATATGCCTGCAAATGCCGAGACGGCTGAAAGCAACTTCTCTTCAGGTCTATGCAGCCGCCGGCATACGGCAAGAGCCGAGGCGCATTTCCCACATGGCGAGTTCTCCCATACACTCCCAAAACATTCCCACCGGGATGAAACACACAGTTCCAGGGGGTTGGAACACACCGTTCCATCGGGATGAAACGCACAGTTCCACGGGGATGAAACACACAGTTCCAGCGGGGTGGAACGCATAGTTCCAGCGGGATGAAACACATGGCCTCTCCGAGAGGTAATTGGTTTTCAGCCACCGGGCTGTTCTGCGCGACCGCTTTGGTGTGCCGTTTGTTTCCGATATTTGCAGATTGCTGATGAGTGGCAGGTCAGCTTTGCCTCCATCTGGAAGCAAAGCTGATGCACGCTTATAGTTTCTGTTCTACCTCGATTTCGGTGAAGGTTTCAATGATATCGCCCTCCACGATGTCGTTATAGTTGACAAGACTCAAGCCACATTCCATTCCCATCGGAACTTCCTTGACATCGTCCTTGTAACGTTTCAGCGCATTGATATCAGCCGTATGGATAACGATACCGTCACGAACAACGCGGGCTTTATCCTTGGCATGCACCTTACCCTCGGTGACCAAACCGCCGGCAATAGTTCCGACTTTGGAGATTTTGAACACCTGTTGCACCTCAATCTGGCCAGTAACGATTTCCTTTTTCACCTTATCCAGCATACCTACCATGGCACTCTTGATGTCGTCAATGGCATCGTAGATAATCGAATAGGTGTTGATTTCAACGCCTTCACGGTCGGCCAATCGGCGCGCATCAGAAGAAGGACGAACTTGAAAGCCTACAATGACAGCATCAGAAGCACTGGCCAACATGACATCGTTCTCGCTAATCTGGCCCACGGCCTTGCTGATGACGTTCACCTGTACCTTCTCCGTGGAGAGCTTAATGAACGAGTCACTCAAAGCCTCAATGGAACCGTCGGTATCACCCTTTACAATGATATTCAATTCATGGAACTCTCCGCGAGCAATGCGGTGTGAAATATCGCCAAGCGTAAGGCGCTTCTGTGTTCGCAAGCCTTGTTCACGCTGCAACTGTTCGCGCTTGTTGGCAATCTCGCGTGCCTCTTGTTCCGATTCCAACACATGGAATTGGTCACCTGCAGTAGGTGCCCCATTGAGACCAAGGATAATTGCCGGCTCTGAAGGCCCGGCTTGTTCGATACGTTGGTTGCGCTCGTTGAACATCGCTTTGATACGACCCCAACTTGTGCCTGCAATTACAACGTCGCCAATCTTCATCGTGCCATTACTTACAAGAACTGTGCTTACGTAACCGCGTCCCTTATCAAGTGAGGACTCAATAATCGTACCCGTAGCCTTCCGGTTTGGGTTGGCTTTGAGGTCAAGTAGTTCGGCTTCAAGCAACACCTTGTCCAACAAAGCATCTACACCAACACCTTTCTTTGCACTGATTTCTTGACATTGATACTTGCCGCCCCACTCTTCAACGAGCAAATTCATGTTGGCTAAGTCCTCACGTATCTTATCCGGATTGGCTCCGGGCTTGTCAATCTTGTTGATAGCGAACACCATGGGCACGCCGGCTGCCTGCGCATGAGCGATAGCTTCCTTGGTTGTAGGCATCACCGAGTCGTCAGCTGCAATGATAATGATGGCGATATCCGTCACCTGTGCACCACGAGCACGCATCGCTGTAAAGGCTTCATGGCCCGGAGTATCGAGGAAAGTGACCTTTTGTCCGTTCTTTAATGTGACACTATATGCGCCGATATGCTGTGTAATGCCGCCAGCCTCACCGGCAATGACGTTAGTATTGCGGATATGGTCGAGCAAGGAAGTCTTACCGTGGTCAACATGACCCATTACCGTAACGATAGGAGCCCGTGGAGCAAGATCATTCTCATCGTCTACTTCTTCACTGACAGCCTCTTGGACCTCAGCACTGACATATTCCGTCTTAAAGCCGAATTCATCGGCCACCATATTGATGGTTTCGGCATCAAGTCGCTGGTTGATGGACACCATGATGCCCACGCTCATCAATGTAGAGATGACCTGTGTCACACTGATATTCATCATCGTTGCCAACTCACTGACCGTCACAAACTCGGTCAACTTCAGTACCTTTGACTCGTTTTGTTCAGCACTCGCCTCTTGTTGCAGCTTTTCCTGAATGGCTTCGCGCTTTTCCTTGCGATACTTAGCCCCCTTCTTGTTCTGGCTTTTACTCGTCAATCGAGCGAGCGTTTCCTTCACCTGACGTGCCACAGCCTCGTCATCCACCTCCAACGGCTTTTGATTTCGCTTGTTGCGGTTCTTCTTATTCTTATTTTTCCCGGCGTTATTGCCACCGTTGTTGCCCTGATTCCCGGTATTCTGCTTGGCTTCTGCGTTGATGTCCACACGCTCTTTGTTGATGCGTGCACGCTTTTTGCGTTCGCCACCGTTCTGTGTGGCCGCCTTTTCCTCACGCTCCTTACGCTTTTCTTCCTTGGATTTCTTCTTCGGACGTGTACTTTGATTCAGCGTGTCGAGGTCTATCTTACCCAGCACATTCACTTTTGGCGTGTTGAGAATCTGCTGCTCGCTCTTCAGCGTAAAGATGCCTTCGTCGGCCTTTTCTACTGCAACTTCGGGTTCCTTCGGCTGTTCCGGCTCCTCAACCTGTTGCTTTTCAACCGGCTTTTCTGCCTTTAACTCCTCCTTAGGTGCTTCAGGTTCCGGCACTTTTACTTCCTTTTTGGGCTCCGGACTGACGGCAGCAGCCTTTGTTTCGGGAGCTTTTTCTTCAGGAGCAGCAGACTTTCGGGCCGAAGCCTTCTTGCCGACGCTGTCAAGGTCGATTTTTCCGACCTGTTTATAGACCTGTTGATTTGACGATTCCAGCAGACTTTCGGCACGATTCTCCTTCACTTCGGGTGCGCGCTTCTTCTCTTTTGGTTTCTTCTGAAAGAGCTTTTCCGCCTCACTGCGCACGGCAGCGTCCTGCTTGAAAGCCTCTACGAGTGCCTGATATTGGGCATCGTTGAGCTTGAAGCTCAGGTCGTCCTTCACCTCTCCCAGTTCACTTTTCTTTTGAAGGAAGTCAACTGCCGTTTGACGTCCTATGTTCAATTCGCGTAATGCTTTGTTTAATCTGATGCTCATGTATCTATCTTACTCCTTTTTCTTTATTAGGGTGTTTCTGTTTTCTGATGGTGTTGCCTTCCCACGTGCCTACTGTTCGAACTCGGCCCGCAGCACATTGAGCACATGGTCAACGGTTTCTTCCTCAAGATCGGCCTTCTCTACGAGCATTTCACGCGGTGCATTGAGCACTGCCTTGGCCGTATCCAGCCCGATACTCTTGATGGCATCGATCACCCATTGGTCGATTTCGTCGGAGAATTCGTCCAAATAGATGTCCTCATCGGCCTCACCTTCGGGCACTTCACGGAACACATCGATGGTGAACTCGGTCAACATTGAGGCCAACTTGATGTTCATTCCACCGCGACCGATGGCCAAACTGACTTCTTCGGGCTGCAAATAAACCTCGGCTTTGTGGTTCTCTTCGTCGATATTAATGCTGCTTACGTGGGCCGGACTCAATGCACGTTGAATGAAAAGTTTGATGTTTGAGGTGTAGTTCACCACGTCGATGTTCTCGTTACACAGCTCACGAACGATGCCATATACGCGACTTCCCTTCACTCCCACACATGCCCCAACGGGGTCAATGCGGTCATCGAAGCTCTCAACGGCAACCTTTGCACGCTCTCCCGGCATGCGGGCTATCTTGCGAATGGCTATAAGTCCGTCGCCAATCTCAGGCACTTCGGCCTCCAATAAACGCTCCAAGAACATGGAATTTGTGCGCGAAAGGATAATCTTGGGATTGTTGTTCTCATTGTCGACGCGCAAGATGACGGCACGAATCGTCTCACCTTTACGGTAAATGTCAGCCGGAATCTGCTCGCTTTTCGGCAGAATCAGCTCGTTATTTTCATCGTCTACGATGAGCACTTCACGCTTCCAAACCTGATAAACTTCGCCAGAAACGATCTGTCCCACGCGGTCCTTATACTTGTTATACAGCGTGTCATGCTCCAATTCCAACACCTTTGAGGCCAACGTTTGCCGCAAGTTCAGAATGGCACGACGCCCGAATTTGGCGAAATTCACCTGTTCCGAGACTTCTTCTCCCACCTCATAATCGGGCTCAATCTTTTGAGCTTCCTTCAGTGCTATCTGTTTGTTCTCGTCTTCAACCTCTCCGTCGGGCACGACCATGCGGTTCCGATAGATCTCAAAGTCGCCCTTGTCGGGGTTCACAATGACGTCGAAATTCTCGTCACTGCCGAATAGTTTGGCAAGCACATTGCGGAAACTCTCTTCCAAAACGCTCACCAACGTCGTGCGATCGATATTCTTTGTTTCCTTAAACTCACGGAAAGTGTCGATCATGCTGACCTGATTCTCATCAATCTTTTTTGCTGCCATAGCTTTATTTGAAACTTATTAAGTATTTAGTATATTTCACATTGTCCATCTTGAAAGCATGGTCAACGTCCATCAGTTGCGGACGTTTCTTGCCTTCTACCTTCACCTTCTCATTCACGGTGACCACAAAATCATTGCCATCAACGCTTTTCAGCACGCCTTGATACTTCTTTCCGTCGGCATCCATCACCTCGACTTCCTTGCCAACAAAGTTCATATACTGCTGAACCACCTTGAAAGGCTGACCCAATCCGGCTGAACCTACCTCCAATTCATAGTCTTCTTCGTCGCGACTGAGACGCTCTTCGATATACCTACTCAGCGCAACACAGTCTTCAATCCAAACGCCATCGGCGTGGTCGATCTCAACAACAATCTTGTCATCCGGGCTGATTTCGATGCCAACAAGGAAGTATTCCTTGTCCGACAGCCACTCGTCTACGAATTTCCTTACGACGTTTTTGTCAATCATACACGTTATATTAAACTAAAATGAGGAACTCTCTCGGAGCTCCTCATTCCACTGAACGCTGCAAAATTACGACTTTATTCTGTAGTATGCAAACTTTTCGCCGTTTTAT
The DNA here is from genome assembly GCF_000382385.1 of Segatella maculosa DSM 19339 = JCM 15638. Classification (GTDB taxonomy): domain Bacteria; phylum Bacteroidota; class Bacteroidia; order Bacteroidales; family Bacteroidaceae; genus Prevotella; species Prevotella maculosa. The sequence continues at coordinate 72,879 of NZ_KB908322.1, forward strand.
TTCAATCGAGCAGCAATATACTTCCTATTCTTCAGCCCTTCAATCCGGACCATCGGGCATGCCGAAACGCTTTGGGTAAACGGAAACGCACAGGTCGTTCCTTCCTACTTCGGACATACAAACATCGGAAACAAGTGGTTCATACCGTATCAGCGCTGTAAGCTTTACACATTTTATGACCCTTTTAGGATTGCTCGAAACATTACATGAAATTCCTTTACAAGTAACCTCGCATAACTTGCGTATTCAAAACGAAAACAAACCATGACCGAAATACGCGCATTTTGAGCTGTTTTTACAACACATTGACAACCAAATAGTTGTGTAAACAAGCATGAAATGCCTGTCGTTTTTGCTACGAATACGAGGTAAAAACGATAAGGTTACAATGACAAATGGGCCGTTTCTTGATACAAAGTGAGTCGTTTAACCGTCCGAAATGACCCGATTAAGGCACAAAAATGGCCCATTTCATCGTGCAAAATGGGTAATATCATATGATGAAATGGCTGATATTGAATTGTAATATGGGTGAGATTGCATGTAGGGACGCACGGCTCGTGCGTCCATTCAAGTAGAATTGAAGGCATATATGAAGGATTGTTGGAGCAGACGTACGAGCTGTGCGTCCCTACATTCACGTGGACAATTCTCAGTTTTAATCCTATTGAAAACCAACAATTTACACCTTGCATTCGAAACTCACCCATTTTGCACGCTGAGATAAGCGGTTTCGCCTTCAAAAGTGGACGAAAAGAAGAAAAACAGCAATGGGATATGCGCGAAACGGAAGGATTTCTGCATTCTAATTTCTATTTTGTCGTTTCACGCGATGCTCTTTTTTAATGAATAAAATTTACAAAACAATCGTCTGCCCATGTCAGAATGCAAACCGACTTCTCCCACCCTGTGGCGCAATATTTGCGAAAAGGCATGAAAAAACGGGGGCAACTTCTTTGTTTTCTCACCCGATTGCACTAACTTTGCAGGACACAGGATATTAGATTTTAAGTTTATTAGATTATGGGAAAGAAAGCTTTATTGATGATTCTCGATGGATGGGGAATCGGAAAACATGGACGAGGCGACGTGATTTACAATACACCGACTCCTTTTTTGGACTATCTGAACGCGGTTTCTGCGCATTCTCAGCTGCTCACTTCGGGCGAAGACGTGGGTCTTCCGCATGGCCAGATGGGCAATTCTGAGGTAGGTCACCTCAATATCGGGGCCGGACGGATTGTCTATCAAGACTTGGTGAAAATCAACAAAGCCTGCGAAAGCGGTGCAATATTGAAGAACCCGGGCATCGTAGAAGCCTATTCTTACGCGCAAAAGACTGGTAAGAAGCTTCACTTGATGGGCCTTACTTCAACGGGAGGTGTGCACTCTTCGCTCGCTCATCTCTTCAAATTGATCGAGATCGGCAAGGAGTATGGCACCAAAACTTACGTGCATTGCTTCATGGACGGCCGTGATACCGACCCGAGGAGCGGTAAAGGTTTCATCGAAGAGGTGCAGGATTGTTGCGAAAAGAATGGTGCCCATGTCGCAAGTATCGTAGGGCGGTTCTACGCAATGGACCGCGATAAGCGTTGGAATCGCGTGAAAGAAGCCTACGATTTGCTGGTGAAAGGCGAGGGAAAACAGGCAGACGACATGGTGAAAGCCATGCAGGAGAGTTACGATGAGGGCGTGACCGACGAGTTCATCAAGCCTATCAACAACAGTAAGGTGGACGGAACGATCGGCGAGGGCGACGTCGTTATCTTCATCAACTACCGCAATGACCGCGCTAAAGAGTTGACACAAGTACTCACGCAACAGGATATGCCCGAGGAAGGTATGGCTACTGTGAAGGGCTTAATGTACTATTGTATGACGCCATACGACCCAAATTTCAAGGGCGTAAAGGTGCTTTTCCCGAAAGAAAACGTGAAGGATACGTTGGGAGAATACCTGTCGAGGCTCGGCAAGAAGCAGCTTCACACGGCCGAAACCGAGAAGTATGCCCACGTAACGTTCTTCTTTAACGGCGGACGTGAGGCTCCTTTCGAGGGCGAAGACCGCATTCTTGTGCCCTCACCTAAGGTGGCTACCTATGACTTAAAGCCCGAAATGAGTGCCTTTGAAGTGAAGGATAAGCTCATTGCTGCCATCAATAAGAACACGTATGACTTCATTGTTGTCAACTTTGCCAATGGAGATATGGTCGGTCACACGGGCGTTTACAATGCCATTGCCAAGGCCGTTTGGGCCATAGACCACTGTGTGAAGGAGGTCATCGAGGCTGCCAAGGCTAACGATTATGAGGCACTTATCATCGCTGATCACGGCAATGCGGACAATGCTATCAATGAAGATGGAACGCCAAACACGGCACATTCGCTCAATCCCGTGCCGTTTATCTATGTCACCGACAACAATTCTGCGACCGTGAAAAGCGGCCGTTTGGCCGATGTTGCGCCGTCTATCCTGCACATTATGGGCTTGGAACAGCCGTCGGACATGACAGGTGAATGCTTGATTTCAGATAATAAATAAGACAATGGTAAAGATTGAAGAGAGTTGGAACCAGCATCTTGGTGCGGAATTCGACAAGCCTTACTTTGCAAACCTTGCGAAAGCAGTTCGCGAAGAATACCGACGTGGCGCGTGTTATCCGCCGGGAAAGCTGGTTTTTAACGCCTTCAACCTCTGCCCTTTCGATGAAGTGAAGGTGGTAATCATCGGACAAGACCCCTATCATGAGCCCGGACAGGCCATGGGTTTGAGCTTTTCTGTGCCCGAAGGTGTGCCGATGCCGCCCTCACTTATCAATATATTTAAGGAGATAGAGGCCGACCTCGGTAAGCCGATGCCGCCGAATGGCGACCTGACACGGTGGGCCCAGCAAGGCGTTTTGCTCTTGAATGCCACGCTGACTGTGCGTGCACACGAGGCCAACAGCCATCAACAATTGGGCTGGACCACCTTTACTGATGCAGCTATCAAGGCCTTGAACGACCACAAGAACGGCCTTGTTTTCATGCTATGGGGCGGCTTTGCCCGCGGAAAAAAGTATCTGATAGATCGTAACCGCCATTTGGTTCTGGAGTCGGTACACCCGTCTCCGCTGTCAGCCAACCGTGGTGGGTGGTTCGGAAATCATCAGTTTTCGCAGTGTAATGCATATTTAAGGGAACGAGGAGAGCAGGAAATAGCTTGGTAAAAGCCTATCCCGGGGTCTCCAGATACCTCTCCATGGTCCTCCCCCAAGGGGAGGGAGTGTGGGATAGTGGGCTATGTTGTCGTATTCCGCACGAAGCGTGCGGAATATTCTAAATGTAATAAGCCCCCAAAGCAACAAAAAACATTATGAAAAAAGAGGATTTGCACATCATACAGATAGGCAGCGTGCTGGTCTCTCCCGATGTGATTACCGAGAAATTCTGCTGCGACCTCGACAAATGCAAGGGAGCTTGCTGCGTAGAAGGCGATGCCGGGGCTCCTATTACGCTGGAGGAAATCAACGAAATCGAAGAGGCTTTGGATGCTGTTTGGGCCGATATGAGTGCCTCGGCACAGGCCGTTGTCGACAAACAAGGCGTGGCTTATGCCGATATAGAGGGCGATTTGGTGACGAGCATCGTGGGCAGTAAGGACTGTGTCTTCACATGTTACGAGGACGGATGCTGCCTTTGTGCGCTTGAACGCGCCCATCGCGCAGGCAAGACACGCTTTGTGAAGCCCGCTTCCTGCGCGCTTTATCCTATTCGCGCCAAGGAATTTGGCCACGGACTTGTGGGCATCAACTATCACAAATGGGCTATTTGCAAGGACGCAGTCACAAAAGGTGAGGCCCTCAACCTGCCTGTTTACAAGTTCTTGAAAGGCCCTCTTGTCCGCCGTTTCGGCGAAGATTGGTATGCAGAATTGTGCGAAGCGGCCAAGGAAATAGAGGAAATGATTGACAAATAAAAGCCTCTAAAAACTCCCCCGCCCCCTCGAAAGGAGGGGAGCCAAAGGAAGCTGCATCTCATTTAAGGCTCCATGACTATAGTTATGCGCACAATTAAAATCTAATCATAGGGAAATCATGCCGCTGTGTGCCTGTGATATGTCAGCTTTCTTAGAAAGCTATGTCAATACCGGCATCGACAGTGGTATAATCTTTGCGCATGGGAACGATGGGAGATGTATCATAAATGATGCGATAAGTACCGCGAATGCCTATCTTTGGCGTGATATGGTAAGTCAAATCTACTGCACCACCGAACCGGGCACACTTGGAATAGCTGTCAGGTTTAGCCTGATGGATAGCCGTAGTGGTCAGTTCCCAATGTTCTCCGATTGAATGTCTGAAACTAAGTGACAGGTGACTCTTCACACTGCGGCTGTAAGCGTGGGCGCTGATGCCTACGGGTGGGTCGGGATATTCCCATTTTTCGAATTCATAGAACACGCCTATGGCTGCGAACATGAGACAATGTGCTGAGTTCACCAGCCGATAACGTGATTGCAACCCTGAAGATACCTTGAAAGTCATACCGCGACTGCCTGCCCATTGCGACTCAACATAAGGGTAAACCTCGAAAGCATGATGAAGCAGGTAGCGATATTCGGCATGCACATAGCCTCCGCTCACCGTGATTTTCTTGCCATAAGTAGAGAATTCGAGCTTGTTGATGAGGTTTACCACGCGGTTTCGGTTGATCAACAGGTTGAGATTAGCCGTATTTTTAAGGGTGAGCACATTCTCTTTCTCTGTTTTGAAATCGACAACCGGCTGTAGTGAGCCTTGTATGGTCTTTGTACTGTCGATAGCCATCGTCATGTTTTCCGAGAAAAGCATCTGGGCTTGTGTCGGAAGCGCGATAATGAGCCCTACAAACAGGTAGAAAAGTCTGCTGCCATGGCTGTTCTTGCGGGCATGAAGTCCAGCCCCTTTTTTCTGAATCATCTTTTTATTCATGTTATCATTCGTCTTTTTCTGTTTTGGGTTGCAAAGGTAAGGATAATATTTCAAACAGATGGGACCGTAAGTCTGTTTTTTACGTCTTCCTATATTGTGACGGCGACATGCCGACATGCTCCTTGAAATACTTTCCCATAAAGCTTTGGTTGGAGAAATGCAGCTCGTTGGCAATCTCTTTGATGCTCTTTGCGGTGTTCTTCAGCATCACCCGCATTTCAAGCGTCACGTAATAGTCAATCCAAGCATTGGGGGTTCGGCGGCTGATGGCCTTCACTGACTCCGAAAGATACTTCGCTGTGATGTTCAATTGCGCTGCATACCAGCCCACACGCCGTTCATGTCGGAAGTTACGTTCAACGAGTTCGATGTAGTCGAAGAATATCTTTTCACTGCGAGAGTGCTTGTGTTTCTCGCTGTTTTGAATGCGATAGATGGCGTTACTGATGTCATAAATGAGCGTTTGAAGCAGAGATTTCACCGTTTCTACACGGAAATGGTGGTCGCTATTATCGACTTTTTGCTTCAACAAATGGAAGTAATTGCTGAGCATTTCGACCTCTTCTGGTCGGAGTTCGCATACAGGATGGTTCTTTGAAAACAAGAAAAGAGACGACAATTCGTGTATGCCTGAGATGCTTTCCCTAAAGAAACGGTCGGACAACATGAGTCCTATTCCGTTGCAATCTTCGCTTAAATCGTAGTCATCCGTAACTTGTCCGGGACTGATAATGATGATATCTTTGGGGCGAACCACATGTTGTATGGTGTCAACAGTGTAGCGAGCCGTACCCGAAGTGCACAGCGCCAGCAGCAGACATCCCATTCTTCTGGGCTCCTCGGGCAGTGGAAGTGCGGCCAAAGCGTCCAATAAAAGGAGGTCATTCTCTATGTGGCTGCCCTTGTGAAGCTGTAGGGCTGAGGCCACGGTTATCTCTTTCATATCCGTCATAGCACTCGTCTTTGTTTGCAAAAGTAATAAAAATAGGAATATCTTCGGTCGTTTTCGGCAAAAAGAAGCGGGATTATTGCCAACCGAAGTGCAAGTATGAGCACGTCTCGATGCCCTCGATACGCTCGATACGACTACTTCTAAACGGACCGTCACCCGTGGCCCAAACCTGCCGGAACAGTCCTCTTGTGAACTTCCGGTAGGCCTGTTCGTCCGTTTCTCCGCGGCATTGATAGCGCAGACCGTTGATGTTCAGCCACGAGTCCCTATGAGCATTGCGCAGCGTCGCCCTCACATAGCCGTAGAAACCCGTCTGAAATTCATAGCAAACCGTGTCGCCTTCCACGACACGATAGGCCGGAATAAGAACCTTTGCGACGCGTTCGGCGGGATAACACACCTCGCGGTAGTCCGTTTTCCGCGTGCAATCGGGAGGCCGACAAGCAGCCCCTTGCCAGCAAGCAGGGGCAAAATCGGAGCCGTTCCACCCTCTTTGAGAGGCATCGGGCGCACGGAATACCTCGCCACCCACGCTGTCAAGGCTGATATACGCCTTGCGACAAAGCCAGTTCTCATCTGCCGTGAAACTGAAGAAACGGTCGTCGTGTCCCCTTCCAAAATAGGAAACGGCTACCTGTCGCGGCTGAATATGCGGATAAGACGGGCCATACCACAGGGCAATCGTATTGCTGTCGGGGCTCAAAAAGCGCGTCACATCGAAACGAAGGCATATCGGCTGGTCGTCTTTTTCCTGCGGTCTGAACGGCATACGACTGTCGGTCGACACATTATAGCCATTCACATAAAGATCGAAAAAGCCTGTGGTCGTGACCTCGATTGCGGCAAAACGCGGTCTTCCCGCGCAGAGATAGGTGTGCCGAAACCATAGTTCCGAGGTGGAATCCGGCTCGGCACAGCCTATCCATCGGGGCAGAAAGCCTTGCGAATGCAGGGCCGTTGCCTGTAAGAAGAACACAAAACCGAAAAGCCATTTAACCATAACAAGGAACAAAAATAAATATGTAACGAGACCGTCACATTGGTTTTTGCACTCAGAGGGGGCTCTTTTTTCAATTACATCCCCCTCTCTTTTCAATTACATCCCCCTCTTTTTTGAATTACATCCCCCTCTCGCGTCTGTGAGACCCGGGTCTCACACTCATGACCTCCCTATCTCTTTTCATTCAGAGGCGGATATTTAAAATCAAAGGAGGCTGTGTCGGCTTGACACACCCTCCCGACAAATAGCAGGTTTGGCCGGTCTTACGCGTCGATATTGGCGTAAGTGGCGTTCTGTTCGATGAATTCGCGGCGCGGTTCCACATCGTCGCCCATCAGCATTGAGAAGATTTCGTCGGCTTCGGCCGCATTCTGTATCGTCACTTGCTTCAGAAGACGCGACGAGGGGTCCATGGTTGTCTCCCAAAGTTGCTCGGGATTCATCTCTCCGAGACCTTTGTAGCGTTGCGTATGCAGTGCTTTGTCGTCCTCTTTTCCCTCAACATACTTGTCAATAAAGGCTTGACGCTGCTGCTCGGTGTAGCAATATTCGCTCACTTTCTTATAGGAACACTTATACAAAGGCGGCGTGGCAATATAGAGATGTCCGTCTTCTATGACCTTTGGCATGAAGCGATAGAAGAGCGTCATGATGAGCGTATCGATGTGAGAGCCGTCAACATCGGCATCGGTCATAATGATAATCTTATCGTAACGCAGCTTGTCGATGTTGGCTTCGCGGTCATCTTCGCCCTCAACACCAAAGCGAACACCGATGCTTTGTATGATATTCATCACGGATTCTGCCTCGAAAACGCGATGCCATTGCACCTTTTCTACGTTCAAAATCTTGCCTCTTAGCGGAAGAATGGCCTGTGTATAGCGGTCGCGACCTTGCTTGGCTGAGCCTCCCGCAGAGTCGCCCTCGACAAGGAATATCTCGCATTCTTTCGGGTCTTTGTTGGAACAATCGGCCAGTTTTCCAGGCAAACCGCCACCCGACATCACGCTTTTGCGCTGCACACTCTCGCGGGCTTTGCGCGCAGCGATGCGGGCCGTGGCAGCCAAAACCACCTTTTCACAAATCTTTTTTGCCTCAATCGGGTGCTCTTCCAGATAGTTTGAAAGGGCTTCACCCACGGCTTGTTGCACCGCTCCGGAGACTTCGCTGTTACCTAATTTGGTCTTCGTCTGCCCCTCAAACTGCGGCTCTGCCACCTTAATAGAGATGACTGCGGTGAGTCCTTCGCGGAAGTCTTCGCCCGCAATCTCTATCTTTGCCTTCTCAATCTGCTTGGCAATGGTAGGCTCTGCATCGGCATAAGTCTTCAAAGTACGGGTCAGTGCGGCACGGAAACCCGTGAGATGGGTTCCCCCTTCAATGGTGTTGATGTTGTTCACATAGCTATGTATGTTCTCCGAATAGTCGGTGTTATACATGATAGCCACCTCGATAGGAATGCCTTGCTTCTCGGTTTTCAGGTAAATCACATCGTCGAAGAGATGCGTGCGATGCCGGTCTACGTAGCGAACGAACTCTTTCAGTCCGTCTCTTGCATGGAAAACCTCTTGCCGGGTCTTGCCTTCTTCGTTGGGACGGAGGTCGGTCAGCGTGATACGAATACCCGCATTGAGATATGCCAACTCGCGCATTCGACTGGCAACGATGTCCCATTTAAAGGTTGTTGTGGTGAAAATGGCAGGGTCGGGCCAGAATTGTTGCCGCGTACCTCGCTTGTCTGTCTCGCCAATAATCTTGACCGGATAGAGCGGTTTGCCCTTTTCATACTCCTGTTGGTAAATCTTTCCGTCGCGGAACACTTGGGAAAGCATGTGCGAAGAGAGTGCATTTACGCAGCTCACACCTACACCATGCAAGCCACCGCTGACCTTATAAGAACCCTTATCGAACTTTCCTCCGGCGTGAAGTACGGTCATCACGACCTCAAGAGCCGACTTATGGAGCTTCTTATGCTCGTCTACAGGAATACCACGGCCGTTGTCTTCGACCGTAACCGAGCCGTCTTCGTTGAGCGTAACCGCCACATCCGTGCAGTAACCTGCCATGGCTTCATCGATAGAGTTATCCACTGTCTCGTTGATAAGATGGTGAAGTCCCTTCTCACTGATGTCACCTATGTACATAGCCGGACGCTTACGCACAGCTTCAAGCCCCTCAAGAACCTGAATATTCGAGGCAGAATAATTTGCCTCGGTGTTTAGATTTTCTGCCATTTCTTTCAATAGTGTGATTGAATTGCAAAGATACTAAAAAATAAACAGACTGCGAAACTTTTCTACGCTAAATTACATTAACGTGCATGGGCACAGCGGTTGAAATCTAAGATGCGTCGCTCTGTAAAATCATTTCAGCCATTTTACTGCGCAATATCAGCCTTATTGCACGCTAATGTCAGCCTTATTGCGCGGTAAAATGGCTGAAATTGAAACGCAAGGCCCAAGTCGTTGATTATCAACGGGCCTGACACTATGAGCCGCTCGACTCTATGTAGGGACGCACGACCTGTGCGTCCGCTCCAACAATCGTGTATTTGCGTTTCTTTCGCCTTGAGTAGACGCACGAGCCGTGCGCCCCTACATTTTCCGCCCTGTCACATTGCACGCTGATATTCCCCTCTCAATGAGACGAGAGCGGGCTGTTTGTGGAGTGACTGCCTTATTCGGCTCCGAAATAAGCCTTGAGTTCGGTCATTGCACTGCCCTCTTCATTGGGCAAATCCTTGATGAGCAGGCCCCTTTCGAGCAGCAAAATGCGCGACGAAATGTCTGAAACGAAGTTCAGATTGTGGCTCGACAAGACGACTGTCGTGCCCATTTCCTTGTTCACCTGATGGATGGTTTTGGCGATTTGTATCTGTGATGAAGGGTCAAGATAGTTGAAAGGCTCGTCCAAGATGAGCACTTCGGGGTTGATGATCATGGCACCGAGAATGCCAATCTTCTGTCGGTTGCCTTCCGAAAAGTCGCGGATATACTTCTTGGTGCCGAGGATTTCATCATGCATCAAGGGCGCATAGCAGGCCAATCGCTCGTCGATGGTCTCCTTCGGTAGGCCGTACACGTTGCCGATAAAGGTGAAATATTCCTCCGGGGTGTAGAAATCTATCAGGAAACGGCCGTCGATGAACGAGCCCGTATAGTGCTTCCAAGCCTCGTTTTCGTTCACTTTCATGCCGTTGCTTAGCACATATCCGTCGTCAGCTTTAATCAAATCGAGCATCAATCGCATGAGGGTCGTCTTGCCGGCTCCGTTGTTTCCCACGAGACCGATGAGCTCTCCGGCGTGTATGGTCAGCTCCGGAATGTCGATAACCGTCTTCTCTCCGTAGACTTTCTTGAGGTCTTTAATGTTTAATTCGCAGTTCATCATTCACAATTCTTCATTTATAATTCACGATAATGATTGGTTCTCTATCTCAGTCTCCCCTCCTTTGGAGGGGTAGGGGGAGGCTTTTGTGACTTTATTTCATAAAATCCTCCATCCGTTTGTACCTTTTTGCCATGAACTTATGGGCAACCAAGCGCAGCACTCTCTTAGACGTGCCCAGCAAAAGCAGGCCGAGCACCGCCGTGATGGCGTAAACCACCAAGGCATTGTCTATGAAAATGGCCAACAACGCGTAGGCCGCCACCGGGATAAGGACAACAAATCCATAGACATTCACGCCCATGTTGGCCCCTTGATAATTGAAGAATGCCGACGAAAACAGGTCGATGCGCTTGGAGAAAAGGCAGGTGGGCAACAGCAATACGTTGGCACCTGCACCCAAAAGAAGGGTGGAAAGCCACGCCATCGTCGTCCAATAACCAAGGAAAATGCCCGGAATAAGCAACACAGCTGTAATGGAATCGAGCAGCAAAAAGAATAGAAACTTGCGCTCAAGCATGCCATATACCGACACAGGTTTGGTCATCAAGCCATGGAAGAAGTTGCCTTCAATGCCGAAGATCCATTGCCCCAGCATCATCGAAGAGAACATAACGGCCAGCAAAAGGAATATTCCCGCGATGGCACTCTCGCCGATTTCGTCGCTCATCGTGCGGTTTTGGAGATAGGCTTGCAGTGTCATAACGACGACAAGTGTTAGGTATCCCGTGCGCAAACGCTTGGAACGGAGCAGCGAAATGTACTCCATACTGAAGAGCGATGAGCCACCTATGCGCCCAGCCTTGGCTTGTTGACCGCGCTGTTCATTGTAATGTTTGACATAACAAAGGTAGGCATAGACGGTTGCCCCAAAGCCCAAGGTGGCGAAGAACCATGCCACGACGCTGCCAAAGGGCCCGAACCAGCTCATAAAGAAAATCATGAAAGGTATCGCCAGACAGTAGTAGAAGAGCAACATCAGCCACAACGGCAGTTTATATTCCCAGCCTTGGGCCTTCCGTAGCCCTGTGATTAGCAGGCCATCTGCAATGTTTAGCGTCAGCGAAAGGCCGAAAGCGAGCAGTGCATAGCCTGCAGACATGAACAAACATGACAGTCCGAAGACCATAATAGGAATGAACCAATTGAGGTAATCCAGCAAGTTGAGCACCAAAAGAAAGCGATTCCACGTGGCTTGCGGAACGGGTTTAGACCGCAAGTAATCGTCCATTCCGGCGGCATCTGTCTTCAAAAGGAACTTCATCAACAGTTCCATGGGAGAGAACATGACCACAAGTGGGACGATAATGAGCTCTAAATTGTCGTTTCGTATGGCCTCGAAAGGATTGCTTCCTCCCTGCCAATGGCCGACAATAAGGCCGACAACCACGCACAGCACCATATAGATGAAGATGCCCATGCGCTTCCAATCAAACGTTCTTCGCTTCTGTGTCCACCACAGTTGCAGCAATATTTTCAGCATAAAAAGATAATTTTATCGTTCATAATCTACCATGTGCGACGCTTCATTCAGCGTTCTTCTACATTCCCCTTGCCTTCATTAATGCCGAAACATCAGGCGTTTTCAGGCCAGTGAAGTCGGTAAAGGTCTGCATAAGGTCCTTTGTATTGCCACGACTGAGTACTTTTTCACGGAAATCCTGACCCACTTCGGGGTTCAATGCGCCGCGTTTGGCGAAGCAAGAAGCAATGTTGTCGGCCAAAACCTCAGTCCACAGGTAGCTGTAATAGCCCGCTGCGTAGCCTCCACCCCATACATGATTGAAGTAAGACGTGGCATATCGGGGCGGAACCTGCGTGTCCAAGAGACCGATTTCACGAAGCGCTTCACGGTCGAATGCCGCAGCTTGGTCGGCCGTCGGCACGTTCTTGGCCGGCAACATGGCCCATGCCATGTCCAAACATGTGGCAGCCAGGTTCTCTCCCAAGGCGTAAGCGGGTTGGAAATTGATGGCTTTGAGCATCTTTTCCTTGAGGTCTTCGGGCATTGGTTGGCCGGTTTTCGTATGCCTTGCATAGTGATTAAAGACCTCAGGAACAGTGGCAAAGGACTCGTTAAACTGTGAGGGCATCTCCACAAAGTCGCGTGCTACGGCTGTTCCGCTAAGCATATTGTACTTGCAATCGGACAATATTCCGTGCAAGGCGTGGCCGAATTCATGGAACATCGTTGTCACTTCGTCCCACGTCAGCAGCGTGGGTTGCCCCTCAGGTGCCTTGGCATAGTTGCATACATTATAGATAATGGGCTGTTGTTTGCGCCATTTACTCTGCTTTGAAAAGCTGCTCATCCATGCTCCCCCACGCTTTGTTGGCCGGCGAAAGTAGTCACAATACCACAAAGCAAGGGGGCGTTTGTCTTTGTCGAAGACCTCGAACACGCGCATGTCTTTGTGATATGTCGGGATATCTTTGCGTTCCTTGAAGGTCAATCCGTAAGCTCTTTGGGCGGCATAGAACACACCATTGACGAGCACACTGTCGATATTGAAGTAGGGTTTCACGTCGTCTTCGGCGAAACGATACTGTGCTTGCTTCATCTTGGCCGAGTAATAGAAGCGGTCGTAGGGCTGAAGTCGGAAGTCTTGTCCCTCGCTTCGGCGGGCAAAGTCCTCGATGGCGCGTGTCTCGGCCTCGGCTTTCGGCCTGTAGGCCGCAATGAGTTGCTTCAAGAAAGCATAGACATTGTCGGGCGTTTTGGCCATGGTACGCTCCAAGGAGTAGGCCGCATAGTTCTTATGGCCCATGAGTTCGGCCTTCTCGGCCCGCAGTTTTGCTATCTCCACCACGATGGGATAGGTGTTGAATGCGCCCGTTCCGTCGGCCCGATGCAGCGAGGCTTCGAACACACGGCGGCGCAAATCGCGGTTTTCGAGGTGAGTCAAGATGGCTTGTTGGGTGGTGTTGACAATCACAATGCAATAAGGTGCCTTGCCGCCGCGGCGCTCTGCGTCTTTTCGGCACTGGGCAATGTCGGCTTCGCTCAGCCCTTTCAGATTGTCTTTGCTGTCAACCCACACCGCTGCATCGTTGGTTGCGTCGGGCAACATGGTTCCCCATTGCTGCTGAAGCTCGGCAATCCGCTTGTTGATTTGCTCCATGCGGGCCTTCTTGTCGGCTGAAAGCAGGGCGCCGGAGCGTACAAACTGCTTGTAGATTTCATCTAACAGCTTGCGGTCTTCGCCTTTCAATGTGGCGCGTTCGCGGTCGTATACGTATTTGATGCGGCTGAACAGTTTAGCGTTGAACGTGATTTCGTTCTCCAAATCGGTCAGTTGCGGAATGATTTCTTTCTCGGTTTTGGCAATGACATCGGTCTTGTTGGCACCCGTCAGACAGAAGAATACGCTCGAAACATGGTCAAGCAGTCGCCCACTTTCCTCATATGCCACGATAGTATTGGCGAAAGTGGGTCGCTGTTTGTTGTCCACAATGCGTTTAATGGCCTTGCGTTGCGCTTGAATAGCCGCTTTCAGTGCAGGCAGATAGTCGGTTTCATGGATACAACTGAAGTCGGGTGCTGCGAAAAGCAGGGCACTATGGGTCAGCAATGGATTGTTTTTGACCCCTTCTTTGGGCTGTTCTGCTGCGTTTAACCATGCGACGGACGATGCCAAACCGGCCGTAACCAGCGTTCGTTTGATGCGGGTGTTGATTTTATTCATGCTTTGTTTATTTTGTGTTTGCGCTTTTTAGCGGTACAAATATAAGCATTTTTCGCCGAAAAAACCATGGTTTTGCCGATAAAAGCATGCAGATGGGCGGTAGACCCAAACTAAATGAAAAAGCAACGGAGTTCGAAATAATATCCAAAATCACCCATTTCATCGTACAATCTCACCCATTTCACCCATCAATCAGCCATGATGGAAATGTAGGGACGCACGGTTCGTGCATCCGCTCAAGTGGAACTGAAAAGCAAATACATACGGTTGTTGAAACGGACGCACGGACCGTGCGTCCCTACATGCCTCTTGTCAACAATTCATCTTATCATTTTACTAATCCTAAAATTCAATATTCAAACTTCAATATTCAAAGTCTGCAAATCATAAAGGTTAAAGTTCAATGTTCAAAGTTCAAAATCAAAGTCCCGACATACGCTTAAACCCTTCTCGGTTTCAACCTTATTGACAATCAATAACTTATACCTTGCGTTCCAATCTCAGCCATTTTAGCGTGCAAAATGGCCCATTTCATCGTGTAAAATGGGTGAGATTGCGCGGTAAAATGGCTGAGATTGAAACGCAATAGAATCGGGATTAGAAACCGGCTTTATTTATTTGGTGCCGGCTTTTAGGTAACGATAGTATTCACAGGCGGCAAGAAGGAAACCACCGACACCGAAGTTCGTCTCGGAATTGCGGTCGACGATTTGGTCGGGAATAGCCTTTTCGCCAATGGGTTGCACGTAGCCTACGCGCCCATCGGGCTGGAGTGCCGTGTTTTGTAGGTAGTTCCATGCGCGTTCGACCGTCTTTTTGTACGATTTCATCGGCAGAATTCCGTTGTTAATTCCCCAAAGCAAACCGTAAGTCAACAGTTCCGTGCCGCTCGTTTCAGGGCCGGGAGCCTGACGAGGATCCATCATTGAGCGCGTCCAATAGCCTCCGCGCTGTTGCAATTTGGCTGCGGCTGCGGCCAAGCGACGGTATTTTTCGACGAAGAAATCATAGTGTTGATAGTCTTTGGGCAGGTCTTGCAGCACCTTTGCCAGCCCTGCAAGCACCCAACCGTCGGCTCTTGCCCAGAAATCTTTCTTGCCCAAATTGGTCTTATGCTTGGGATAAACATACTTGGCATCGCGGAAATAGAGGCCGGTTTCATGGTCGTACATGAGGCTATCGGTGAAAAGTATGCAGGAATACATCTTGTTCAGATACTTTTGTTCGCCGGTTAGCTTGTACATCTTGGTCATTACGGGCATTGACATAAAGAGTGCATCGGCCCACCACCAATAATCTGACTCGGGTGCATCGGCCATATAGCTCATCACTTCCTTGGTCCGTGTAATCTTATCCTTTGTCGGTGAGATTTTGTAAAGGTCGATATAGGTCTGAAAACAGGTCTGCCAATCGCCGAACAAGACGTGGAATTGATATTCACCATAGTGTTGATACTTCCATTTCTTTGGGTCTTTCTCGGTTGCTCCCTGCCATCGATTGTGGATAGCCCATCGCATTGAATAGCCAGTAAAGTCGGATTTGGGGAAAAGTTGCACCACTTCCATGTTTCCGATGTGGTAAACTGCGTCGTCCCAAAAGGCGCGAGTCTTGTAAGTGTGGTTACTTTGCCAGTTGTTGTTGACGCGTTGGATGATTTCTGCAACGCTTTCGGGTGTCTGTTGCTTGGCCCACAGCGGCAGAACACCCAGCCATAAGGCCCAAAGAAGGATTGATTTTTTCATTGTTTTTCAATAGTTATTATAAATGAATGTTTGAGATTATCGAGAAACTGCGTGCTTTCCAGTGTCCAATGTGCAAAGGTTGGCACGTCATAACGGCTCCAAGCCGCTCCGAAGTAATAGGTGAAAGGCTCGCCACGGTAGCCGTTTTTGATGCCCAAAGCATGGTTGAGATGTTCAAAACGTGCGATTTCATCGATTCCATCGGGGTAAAGAATGCCTGTGAAAATCAGCGATCCCCACGTCTCAGGTCTATCGGTTGGGTTGGCATAACAGATGAAACGGTCGCCCAAAGTGAGGTCGCTCTCACCGTGAAGTACTATGCCCGAAGCCAGTTGTATGGGCGATTTGATGCCGTCATACCACACGGTCATGCGGTTGAAATGCGAGCCTTTGTCGAGCGAAATCAGCCGATGTTCGGTGATACCTTCGGCATTTGGGGCGAAATCAAGGCGCAAAGTGAACCGCAACGGACCGTTATCCAAGATGCGAAAATCACTGTAACAATAAGGGAAAATCAGTCCTTTTGGCCCCATTAAAGCAGGCGCTCCGCAACCCAAAGTGGGCCCAACACCGTAGGCATCCATGCCATTTCCGTGGTCAAGATGAAAGGAAGTGGCGCGGTTGATGGAGTCGGCTTGGGCGTTAAGTCCGGCTTTTCGCAGCGAATCTTCCTGCATATTGCCTCGCCAATCGTCCAAATAGCGTTTGGAAAACACGGGGGTTGGCGTGTTTTTCGTCCATACATCGATGCCGAATGAGCGTTCGCCTGTCTGCTGAAGTGCAGGCCCATAGACGCGGAAACCGATGCGGTCGTTCTCCCAAGCAATGTCATCTTTGCGAATAGGATACTGCATTCCGAAGACCCATAACGGCTGTTTTGCGGGTGCTTTTGGCTGAATAAGGTAAGTCATCTTGCCCTTTGGAGGCACGCAGACCTCAAAAATCAGTTTGCCATCATGGGTGAGTTGGCTGGGTTGTTCCAGCCCGATTTGATTGAGAACACGCAATGGTGTGGTCTCACTTACGGCCAGTTTGGCTCTTAACGGTGCGGCATCAAGGCTCGCCAACTCATGGCGGGCGTGCGCTAAAGTGTTGGTAACACTGACGCGAATGTCTTTTGCTTGCGATGGAAGAAAGCCGGCGAGAAAGGCCAAAAACAAAGTGATATAGTTCTTTTTATTCATCTTTCGAGCGTGTTTACCATTTGTCACGTGTCTGAATGTCGTCAGCCCAGCGGTGATCCTTGGGGAAAGGCTGTCCGTTCCAAGCCTTTACCTGCGTCCATGGCTGTGGTGCTTCGGTCCAAAACGGGTGATCAGCCGGTAGTCCGAGGGGCATAAAGACCAATGAAGTCATGTAGAGTGAGCCGTTATTCGTATACCAATCGGCCGTTTCGGGCTGAGAACCGCAGAAGCCGATGGTGAGGAATCCCTGCCGATTGTAGTTCTGTTGCTGATCAAACATGCGGTGCATTACCTGCGTCAAGGCTGCTCTTACCTGTCCGTTTGTCAGCTCTTTTGGCATCTGTTGATACCAAGCTAATAGCGCCAAAGGCTGCATTGCGGCCATTCGATAGGGCATCGAGCGACCGAAAACGGGGAAGGTTCCCTCGGGAGATATAAGCCGTTCGAGGATAAGGGCATATCTTTGGGCACGCTTTAAAGCCCGTGCATGGTATTTGAAATAGTCGATCCGACTGTTCACTTTGGCGTCGGTCATCGCCTGAAGTGTCTCCAAATACATCGGATGAAAGACGTAACTGCTGTAGTAATCAAAGGCAAATACGGGGCCATCGGCATACCAACCATCACCCACATACCACTCTTCTACCTTGCGACATGCCGTGTTTACGCGAAAGATATCACACATATTGCCAGCCTTAGCAAGGAAACTTTCGATGACAGAAGAGAAGAGAATCCAATTCGTATAGGGTGGGTCAACGCGGCGAAGTTTCTTGAATTCGTTGAAGTATCTCGCCTTGGTTGTCTCGTCAAGTGGCTGCCATAAGACATCATAAGCACGCAAAAAGCTCTCTGCAATGTAGGCCGCATCGACGAGATTTTGGTCGGAAACGCCCCAACAAAGATAGTCGGAAGAGGCGGGGTCGACCGCATTTCGATAGCTTGCCAAGGCCCATTGGCGCAACTGTTTGCGCTGTATTCCCTCTGAGGTTCCATCATCTGGCAGGGCCAACCACGGGGCAATGCCGGCCATCAGCCGTCCGAAGGTCTCCATGTAGACCACCTTTCGGTTGCGATTGTCGAAACTTGGGCTGAACTCTGTCAGCATATTCTGTTGCAGTTTTCCTTGTGCCATGTTCTCCAATACGGGCCGAGCCATCTGATAGGCCTGTGCTACCCAGTAAGCACGGTCGTTCTGTTTGGTTTTCTTGGCCACGGTTCCTATGCATACCAGCAGCAAACACAAGGTCGATATCATCTTTTTCATCGTAGGCTGTATATGATTTTGTTTCTTGTTTTCTTGTTGTTCACGGTCATCACAATGCGATAGAGATGCGGTCCCCACACACTTTTGAGCAAAGAATCCATACGCTCGCTGACATCTTCAATCGTGATGACGACTTGTTGCGATGGATAAAGTAACCGATGTTTACCAAGTTGCAGGACACCACTTCTGGCAATGGTTGGCAAGATAGGTGTCATAAGCATGATACGCTGTGGTGCTTTCCATTCAGAGAGCCGGTAGTCTTCGGTTACCACGACTGTTTCACCGGCTTTCAGTTCGACTTTACGTTGCCATGACGTGACTTGTGTCAAGGCAGGATAGGCCGGGGCGATGTCCATGGCGAGTGATTTCAGATGGTATTCCACGCGGGTGGCACGATAAATCTCGCCTTCGTGCTGGTCGACTCCGTTGATTTTAGGCAGGTTATGATAGGCCGATTGCATGGTCCACAGCTTGTAACGGTCGGCTGAAAAGGTAGCCAAAGTGTATTCGCCCACGCCGACATCGATGAGTAAAGGCTGTGCATCGGCATAGACAATGAACGACCCCACGTCGTTGTGATTGTGGCTTTCGGCATTTGTCCCACCTTTCATAGCAACGTAAAACCCATGCTTTTTATTGTTGTTACGTGCCGTCATAATTTGCAAATCGGGCAACCACACGTTCTCAAGCAGCGGTTCTGCGGGCTTTTCGGCCTGTAATTGATGGAGATTTGAAAGCAAAAAAAGTTCGCGTCCCAGTGTGGGGAAATTTCCACTGGCGGCAAAAAGCGTTGAAGGTCGGTGGAAGAAGTCTTTCTCTTTTGCAATCCAAGCCGCGTAACGGCGCATCGTTTTGTCGCCGGCCCACAATGCGAAAGGATAAAGAACATTGAGTTGGACGACAGAACGGTTGTCGTGGGCGTCGGCGAAATTGACACAATAGCCATTGCCAATATACATTTTATATATATAGGCTGCCATGGCTTTTATTTTCTCCTTGGGGAGCGAGGCCGGAACGGTCAGATTGGCTGCTTGCATCAGTTGTAGGCAATCGAAAAGCGAGGCCGCGGCACGGTCCCAATAGAATGTTCCCTCGTCACAACCGCCATCTGATGGGTATCCATCGGTGAAATACTGCAAAGCCGCCGTGATTTGTCGTAGGGCTTCGGCCTTTCTTGCCCCGTCGTTCTCACTGATCAGCACGGCCGTCAGCCAGTTGGAAGAAATCCAAGGCGTCCAGTTCATGCGGCTGTGTTTCCACCAATAATCGGTCTTTAAGGCCGGTATCAGGAGTCGACGCCGCACTTCCTTGTCGATGGTTTGCCTTAAATCGCTTCCCAAGGCTTCTCCCAACATATAGTTTATCCATGCAGCTAAGCCTGCAGTCTCGGCATTGAAGAGATCTACATTTTGGTCGGTTGACAGCGGACGGTCGTGTCCGTAGTGGGCCGGAATGCCCCACCATGGTTCGCTAAACAGGTTCTCCAGACCGCATTTCAAGTCGGGAATGAGACGCCCTTTACCCTCGATTATCTCGGCAAGTGCCAGAGCGGCCAACCGAGTTCGCTTTTGAAAGCACAGCCGTTCATAGTGGGTTCGGTTACCCGTGCGCTTGAATTCGCCGAAGACGGAGTCGGGAATCGTTGGCCAAGGTTGGCCGGCATATTGTGCACCATAGGCGATATAGCTTTGCCGCATGGCTTGAGGAACGGAGTTTCTCCAATAAGTTGATGATGCACGGGGCATAGAAAGCTGTGCAGAAATGGCCGTGTATGCCATGCACAGCAAAAGCAGTAGAAGTGTTCTCGGCCTTGTCTTCATTGGTTCTTGTTATTGGATAAGAGGGGAGTTCAGGGCTTGATGCTCCATTGGTCAGTCCATTGAATGACGGGCTTCCCATCTTCAAACGTTATCGGCAACCATATATAGCGAGCATCGCTCGGTTGTTTCGGTCGCCAAATATCAGCCATGAAGACGAAACGTGGGTCTTTCGACGTACCAATTTGCAGGATATAGGTGCCCTGACCGCCGAAGGTAAGTTCGGACTTTGGCCCGCGACAAGGGTTGTCTACCTGCGTCCAAGGGCCTTGAATGCGTTTGGCAAAGAACATGCGGGCCTTATTGGGTGCCCAACCTGTGCAGCCGCTGGTGATCATCCAATATACACCTTTATATTTAAAGAGCGTCGGTGCCTCGTTTTGTCCACCCGGAGCCATTCGCCAATAGCGCCCCGTGTGGTGCAGATAGTCATCGGTAAGCTCGGCAATATGTAGGGTCAGATTGTCTTCGGAAGAGAAGATATGGTAGGCTTTCCCGTCATCATCGACGTAAACCGTCTGGTCTCTGGCCATCTGCCCCTGTGCATAATCGCGTTGAACAAAAAGACCTTTGCGAATCAGTTCGCGCCATTCGGGCGTCCACCATTTCATTTGTCGGCCTGCATTATAGGTCGTACTGTCGAGCGAACCAGCCCAATCTTGAGGCCAGATGCCGGGACATGAGCGCGAAGAATAAAGGTATTGATAGGGGCCTTCGGGCTTGTTGGCGACGGCAACGCCATAGCGTGCGGCAGCATATCCGCGTCCTTTCAGTTCCAAATGAAACCACATTACATACCGACGGGTTTTGGCATTATAGACCACCTTCGGCCTTTCGATGATACAACCACGTTCTATGTCATTGTCTTTCTCATTGGAAACAGAGAGAGCAACGCCGCGGTAAGTCCAGTTGGCAAGGTCAGTTGAACTGTAACAAGTGACACCCACCATAGCCGTACTCGTCGTGTCGGCCTTGTGTTCGCCAAACCAATAGAAGGTCTTGCCCCGTTTCAGGATACCTCCTCCATGCGCATTGATGTGAATGCCGCGGTTATCGGGCCACAAAGCGCCGGGGCGAATGTTGTTTCCGGCCTTGATGTTGCCCGAAAGACACGTCAGAAGTGCTGCTAACGCCAAGATGGTTCTCATTCTGCTTTGTTTTGATAGACCCTTACATAGTCGATATAATACTTGATGGGGAAGGCCGACTCGTCGATATGCCCACCATTGTCACCGCCTAAAGCAAGGTTCAGCCAAATTAAATTGCCGAAGCCGGGAATGGAATTGGCGAAGGGATTCTGCCCACTGCCAAATGGCCGGCCACGAGCCGCTTACCGTGGGGATTTTCGCCCGCACTTCGACCGTTCCATAGCGGTAAGTAAAACGGCTCTGCATCGAGGCACTGGTGTATTTTGCGTTGGCGCGATTCTTCTTCCAGTCGCTGCTGCCGGCCTGATAGTTGGGATTGCTCACGTTTTGCCTGCGAGCCGTGATGACAAGGTGGCCCGAACCATCGAGCGCGGCATTGCCTTCTTTCATGTAGTATTGATCTTCGTGGTTGCGCTGAAAGCCCTCCTCAAACTTCCACTTGGCAGGGTCGGGCTGGCCGGTGCCCTCGAATTCGTCGCTCCAAACGAGCACCTTCTTGCTTTGTTCGGTCGTTTCGGCCTCCGGGTCGTCAACAACCACGTCGACATCATAGAACGAGAACTCCGACATATGGAAGTAATTGCGGTTGCCACTGGTTGAAGTGACGAGGAAACGGAGGTGCTTGAACTTCTTTCCCGGACGGAAGAACGTCGAGTTATAGTCGGTCTTTCGGCTCGCAGGAAGGCCCGAAAGCGTGGCCACCGTCGTCCAGTTCGTACCGTCGTCGCTGACGAGCAGGTCGGCCGATGTGGGGAAACCGTCGGCGTTTCCCGTGTCGCGCGTGGTGTATTTGATGGCGAAATCCTCGTGTTCTTCATTGAAATTGATTTGGATGTATTGCGGTAACGGCTTTTGTGGCGACGACCAACGCGTGTGGAAGAAGGTCGACGTGTTGCCGTCGATAAGGTTTCTGATGGGGCCTTCCGACGGTTCCTGATTGTCGGTGCTCAGCTGCGAGGCCGTCAGCGTGACGCGCATGCGGCTCCGTTCGGCGTAACTTGCAGGCGCCTTGCCCGAGCGCGCCTTCACTTCCACGGGCGAGGCGGCCGTTCCGTCGGCGTTGTAAGCTTGGAATGTGAACGTATAATCGCCGTATTTCTGCAGCGTGTTGCTGATGAGCAGCTCCGAAGTGTGCCGGGAAACCACCTGCGTCAGTCTCCGACCGTCAGCCGGGTTCACGTATGAAACCTTCATGTATTCATAGGTGGCCGCCACGGGTGCGCTCCAGTAGAGCTTGATTTGTCCCGGTAGCGCCTCGGAACGAATCTCCGACGCCGTCAACGTCTTGGGTTCACCGAGGTAGCCCGTGCGCTCCATGTTCGTGATGTTGTCGGTGCACGACGCGAGGAGCATCATCACCGGCAGGGCAAATAGAAATGTCATATATCGTTTCATGTCGTTAAGTTTTAAGTGATACATCTGTATAAAATCGTGTTGTCTGCTTTATAAACTCGTGCTGTCTGCACGAAAGAGCCGCATCTTTCGAGGTCCGCTACAGTGTTCCAAGAAAGTTCCATGCTTTGGAACACACAGTTCCTCCTATTGGAACGCACAGTTCCATATACTGGAACTCACAGTTCCATGTACTGGAACACACAGTACCAAGGCATGGAACTTTTGTGAAACTGCATATCTGTGTCGATAGATACGCCCGGCCCTGCCGTTCGCCACGGTTTGGCAACGGCGCAGGCAAGGCTGAAAGTGCGGCTTCTGCATGATGTTGGCGGGTCAATAGCCCGGGTTTTGCGTGAAACCTGAGCCTGTGTGCTTCATCATCTCGCTGTTGGAGATGGGCCAGAAGTAGAGCTTGTCGTCCCAGATACGGCTGACCGTGTGGCGTGTATAGGCGAGTGTCCCGTCGGCTTTCTTCGTGATTTTCATCTCGACGATATCCTTGTGGCTCGCGCCTTCGCGCCAACGGCGGATATCGTTGTAGCGATGTCCCTCGAAAGCGAGTTCCACCATACGTTCGTTCTGATACTTCTTCCAGAAGTCATCTGCGCTTAATCCCGTTGGGAGGGCAGGCATGTTGACGTCCACACGGCTGCGGATGACGTTAACCGCCTCGCGTGCCGACATGGGAAGGTCTGGTGTGACGGCGTCGGCGCTTCCGCTGTATTTGAACATGGCTTCGGCATAGTTGAGGTAGAACTCGCCCAAGCGGTAGGCCACCCATGAGTGGCGCTTGGAGTTGCCGTTTACCGAAGAGATGTTGACCGTGCCATCGAGCAGCTTCTTCAAGTAGTAGCCCGTGGGCGTAGCACCCACTTTGGGTTCGCCGTTGCTTCCGCCGTAATATGTCTCAAGTGCAGCTGCATTGTAAGACGGCCAATTCTTTTCACCGTTCACGGCAATGGTCATGGCAAAGCGCGGGTCGCGCCCTTCGTAAGGCTTTTCGGGGTCATAGCCGCTGCCGGCCTCGTTCCACAACTTGCCCGTGGCCCGCATTTCGTAGGCATCGACGAGCGTCTGTGTGGGGCAGTTGCCGGAGTTTCCGTTCTCAACGCCCATCGGATAGTTGCGTCTTTCCAAGTCGTTCAGGTCTCCGATGCGACGGGCCATAATGACTTCTTTGGCTTTCCAGTTATCCGTTCCCCACAGTTCGGCGTATTTGCCAAGGCTCACGCCGTAGGCTGCGCACGAGTCGATGACGGCCTTGGCGGCCAGTGCGGCCTGATGATAACGCTCGGCAGTCTCCGCGCCAAAGAGCGGACTGGCGGCGTAGAGCAGCGTACGTGCCTTCAGCGCCAGCACGGCCAGTTTCGTCACACGACCCGTTTCGCCTGCTGCGGCGTCGTCGGTCAGTCCGGCGTAACTGGCAGGCAGGTGGTTCAATATCTCGTCGCACTCTTTCACGACAAAGGCCATCACGTCTTGCGCCGGCGTTCGGCCGAGGGCGTTGGCTTGTGCCTCGGTGAGCACTTCGGTGGTGAAGGGAACGGCTCCGTAATACTTCACCAGCAGCGCATAGTAGTAGGCTCGCAGGAACCGAACCTCATAAGGCAGGCGGTTGAAGCGTACCATTTGATTCTTATAATCCTTGTTGAACTTGTAATCGGAGAAGTCGCATTCCGGATAATGGGCAAGGAAATAGTTGGCTTCGCGAATGGGAGCATAGTAGCCGAAGAGCGAGGGCGTATTCTTGGAACTTAGTGATCCGTTCGTGAAATAGTTCACTTGGCTCGACTTCCACGCATATTCGGCCTCGTCGCAAGCCGAAGCCTGCATGCCGCCATCAATCATTCCGTAGTCGTAGTCGAGATAGCTATAGATGTTGGTCACGAAGCCCACGGTGTTGTCGAAGTTCTTGAACACATAGTCTTTATTGTAGTTGGAGAACTCGCGATAGTCCAATTCATCGCCGCACGATGCGAACAGCGCCAGGCAAAGGGCTCCTCCTAATATATTCTTGATATTCATTGTTGTTTAATTTTTAGTTGTTATTATCAGAAACCTAATACCACGCCCAGCGAAACGGAACGCGTGACGGGGTAATCGGCGCCATAGCATTCGGGATCGGCACGTTTGATGTGGTCGAGACACAGCAGGTCAATACCACGAACGTAGAACTTGGCATTCTTAATGAAACGTGAATTGCTGAACAGCGTTGCTGGAAGATGGTAGTAAACCTCTACGTTGCGCAGCTTCAAGAACGAGCGGTCGGCCAGCCAAACGGAGTTGACCGTATAGTTGTTCTGATTGTCTTCGGAGGAAAGACGAGGGTAAAGCGCCGTGTTGGCGGTCTCGGGTGTCCAGCGATTCTCGAAATAATACTGTCCGATATTCGTATTGTTGACCAGCGGACGATAGACGGACTTCGTGTTCAGTATGGCGGTATAGTTGGCCACACCTTGGAACTGTGCGAAGAAGCCGACCCCCTTGAACTCCATTCCGAGATGGAAAGCGTAATAGATTTCGGGGCAAACGGTGTTGTAACCCATCTTCACGTAGTCGTCACCATCAATGACATTGTCTCCGTTCTGGTCCTTAAATTTGATATCACCCGGCTTGGGATTGGTGCCCAAACGCTGCACGGGACTGTGGTCGATGTCTGCCTGATCGGTGAAGAAGCCAATGGCCTGCAAGCCGAAAATCTGATTGACAGGGTTCCCGGTGCGCTTCTCATAGTCGTAAGCCCGCGGTTCTTCATATTCCTCCTTAATCTTATTCTTGGCCAAGGTGTAGTTCATTCCGGCCCGAAGTTGCAGGTCTTTGGCAATCTCCTTATGATATTGTGTGCCCCATTCGAAGCCATAACTATCGACGATACCACCGTTCACGTAGGGATGACTGATGCCAACGACGTCCGAGTTCTTGCCCGATGAGGCCACCCAAATATCAGTTCTACGCTGGTAATAGCCGTCAATGGTTAGGTCGAGTGTGCCGAAGAGCGTGGCATCCAAGCCTACATTATATTTATAGGCCTTCTCATGTGTGGAGTTCATTGCAGCCAAACGGCCCTCTTTCCAACCGCTATAGGCATCGTAATTCGACCCAAGGTTGTAGCCTCCGCCACCCGTGAATACTTGCTCCCAGTAGCCTTGTTCGGGGATATGGTCCAAGTTGATGATGCCCCATGAGGCCCGAACTTTCAAGAAGTCCACGAAGCGCATACCCTGCATGAAGTCTTCCTTAGAGAGCAACCACGCTGCTGAGAGTGTGGGAGAGAAGGCCGTCCGGTGTCCGGGAGCCAGTCTGTTAGAAGCCGCCAGGCCCAAGGACAGGTCGACAAAGTACTTCTCTTTGTAACCATAGTGGTTGTAGAGTGACGCCGACGTACGGTAGATGGTGTTGTTCTGTCCGTTGGCATTGCGGAATTCATAGTTCCACATGAGTACCGATTGCAGCTTGTGTTCACCGAAACTACGGTCATAATTGGCCCCGACCCCAAAGTTGAAGTTACGGTTCTGCCAGTCCAGTTTGCTGTCGGCACTCATGTTGCTGTCCGAACCAGCTTTGTATTGTGTGATACCGGTGGGCTCGCCGTTATTCCAACTGCCTGCCGAAGCCATGCCGTATTGATAGCTTCGCGTGTGGTTTTCCCAATAGGCGGCGATATTGTCATAGGCAAAGCACGTCCAAGCACTCAATCCTTGTGTGACGGACGACAGGTCTTGCTTGAGTGTTGCGTCTGCAAAGAGGGCGCGGGTATGCGCTTTACTATAAGCACGTCCTTGAGTCAGCGCCACAGGATTATAGTAACCGGTCCACGTTGTGTTGCCACCCCAGAGTCCGCTTTCGGTCTTTATCGGGAAAGCTGCGGCCGGAACGGTGTATATCTTGTCCCAAAGTGCATCGCTCGATAGACCGGGACGCGATGCCTCCAACAGCACTCCGTCTAAGTTAACGGCCAGTTTCGTGGTCGTAGTCAGGTCAATGTCGAGGTTGGTTCTCAGGTTGGCCTTGTTGTATTTGTTCTGTGTTGAGTAGCCTTCGTTCTCGTTCGGGTGGGCAATAAAGCCTGCATTGTTGACCAAGTTCACCTGAGTATAGTAGCGAAGACGGCTGCCTCCACCTCGGAAACTCAGGTTGAAGATGTCGCTTGCTCCATGGTTTCGGAACGTTTCGGCTATCCAATCAACATTCGGATATAGGTAAGGATACTTCCCAGTTTGGAAAGCATTGAGTTCGTTGGCGGTGTAACGTGGTGCCCTGCCATCATTGACATAGGCTTCGTTCAAGGCCGTGGCATAGTCGTAACCGTTGACGAATTGCGGCCGACGTGCCTCCCATGTGAAACCGTGGTCATACGTGAACTTGATTTCACTGAAGTTATATCGGCCCCGCTTCGTGATGATGTTGATGGCCCCGTTGGCTCCTTTATAGCCGTAGAGTGCTGTTGCCGGCGCATCTTTCAAGACGATAACGCGCTCCACTTCCTCTGGACTGATGTTCGTAATGTTGCGTTCGATGCCGTCAACCATAATCAATGGCGACGAACCATTGAGTGATTGGAGACCACGAACAAAGAAAGTTGGCTCGAAAGAAGCGTAGTCTCCTGTTCCTTGCAGGGTTGTTAAGCCGAGCACCTGACCGTAAAGTGAGTTACCTATATTCTTCGAAGAGCGCCGGTTTATGTCGTTACTCAATGCTACGGACATGGTACTTTCGCCCAAAGTCTGTTCTATTCCGAATCCTAAATTGACCGGTTGCGAAGCATAGCTACCGGCAGTTTGCACGTTACAAGTGTAAGAGAAAAGGGTACCTTCTCTGTGTTGTGAAGCATGACTGCCGGTTTTCAGCGTGTCGGTCTGTGCCTGCGCTGCCATACCGACTGCCAATGCCAAGACAAATGTTATATGTCGTTTCATTTTATTCAAGATTATGTTTTCTGTTTTTGATGTTTCAACTTACCAACCCGGGTTCTGTGTCAGGCCATAGCCTTTGTTTACCTCTGCAGTCGGGAATGCAGAGAGATACCATTTCGGGTCGAACGAGGTCCACCATGCACGGCTCTTGTTCTTCAACGGCACGCGCTCATAGCGGAAATGTGTCGGGAAAGGCTTGCTGTTTTCATTGCCAAGGTAGGGCGTGTTGTTGTCTGTGCCGTCCGGGTTCAGCCGATAGATGCGCAATGCATGCAAGGTCTTGCCGAAGAGGTCGGCGCGACGGTAGCGTATCATGTCATAGAAACGCGACTCTTCGAAGCCGAATTCGCAGGCTCGTTCGCGTAGAATGGCTTCTATCAGGTTGGCTTTCTTTGTGTAATCCGTCGCAGGATCAGAGGCTACCAGTCCTTTCAGGCCCACGCGGGCACGCACCTTGTCAACCTGTTCGATGGCTTTAGCAGTCTGTCCCGTCTGTGCCAATGCCTCTGCATAAATCAAATGCATCTCTGCCATGCGCAGGTAAGGCCAGCTGAGCACATGGTTCTTCGAGTCGGCCTTGTTCATATAGAACTTATTGTTGGCCATACCTGTGGCATATTGTCCGCTCTCCGTGCTGATGCCTGAGCCTTCGTTACCGTTCACCCAAGCCTCCACTTGCCGGCCACTCATATTCCCATT
The DNA here is from genome assembly GCF_000382385.1 of Segatella maculosa DSM 19339 = JCM 15638. GTDB lineage: Bacteria > Bacteroidota > Bacteroidia > Bacteroidales > Bacteroidaceae > Prevotella > Prevotella maculosa. The sequence continues at coordinate 101,020 of NZ_KB908322.1, forward strand.
GGCGTCCATACGGTTCAGAGTGCCGTTCACGATGATGGTTTCATAGAGGCGAGGGTCGCGGGTCAGCTCTTTAGGTTTGCCCGGAACAATGAACATTCTGTCCAAGTTGCCGTGTCGTTCCAGTTCGTCATAATCGAACGGACTGCCGTCCTTCCACCCGAACATCTCCTGATATTCCTCCGTAGGCGTGTAACCTCCGAGACCATTCCATTCAGAAAAGAGGTATTGCCAGTCTTGAGAATCCTGATATTTCACACGGGTTGAAATCAGCACTTCGGTTGTTCCGCGGTCAGAATAGGCCTTACGGAAGGCGGCCCGATAGGCGCCCGGCGTGTTGTTGTCAGCCTGTACGAGGGCATACCAGCCCTGACTGTTAACCTTATCGAAGAAAGCTTTGCAGGCATCGACCACAGTTTGCCAGCGAGCCTCTTGATAGTCGCCATACCATGCCTGCCGTTTCTCATTGGCCTCTTGGTTACCTGTCGTGCAATAAGGCGTGGCATTGTTGAGCAACGGAGACGCTGCAAAGTCGAGAACCTTGGCTTTTAGCCCCATCACACCGGCTTGCGTGAAGCGTCCTTCCCAGTTGGATAGGTCTGAACCCAATGCCCATGGCAGTTTAGGAGCAGCCTCGTCCAAGAGTCCGACAATGAATTTCACGGTCTCATCTACCGTGGTACGCGGAATTTCATAAACGGCATCCGTCCCGTCATAGGATTTCCTGACAAGCGGAAGTCCCCCATAATTGCGGAAAAGGTCAAAGTAACGCGAGGCGATGATACTCTTTGCTTCGGCCTTCAAGCGTTCTTTTTCGCTTACTTCCATGTTCGGTGTGTGGTCTACGTTTTCCAAGAAGATGTAGCAGGCGCGCACGGTTTCCCACACATTATAGTTCATATAGGGGAAGCGTCCGTGGTCGTCTCCACCCTTAGATGGGGCCGTATATGCCCCGGCATAATATTGTCTGTTCACTTCGTCCCAGTCGCAATGACTGTGTATGCAGTCAGACAGCGCGTCGATGACGCCCGTATTCATGCCTTGGGCCTCACCTCCTGTCCAGCAATAGGGCAAACCGTAGTGCAGCTTTCCATAGCACGACCATAGAAAATTACGTGTGTATTCGGGATTATTGAACACGGTATCTTTGGTAACATCATTGCCCGGTGCTTTGTCAAGGAATGCATCTCCGAATTTAATTTGGTCGGTACAGCTCGCAACGGAAGCGCCTAACAGCAGCACTGCACCGAGAAGAATATGATAATGTTTCATGTTTTATCGTTTTTAATGATGTAGTCGACTTTATTGGTTCACCTTATTAAAAGCTTGCTTTCAGGCTGATGGCAAACGAACGGGTCAGCGGATAGTTGGGGCGGTCGCTGGTTCTTGACTCCGGGTCGCCCCATTTGAACTTGGAGAATGTCAGCAGGTTGTAGCCGCTGAGTGCCAAAGTGAGGTCGCGCAGCTTGATGGTATTCATCCAAGGGAAGTGGAAATGATAGGCCACCTGCATGGTCTTCAGGCGCAGATAGGCGGAGTTGACCTCATAAAGCGTCGAAGAGGCGTAGTTATTCGAGGCATGCAACTTTGTGGCACGCGGATAACGAGCGTTCGGATTGGGGTTATCAGGTGTCCACACGTTGTCGAATTGATATTGCAACAAGGCCTTTTCCTGCTGGTCGCCCAAGGGCTGACGGAAGCAATCTGCCAGCATTCGGGTCACGTTCCAAGCCGCTGTCCACTGCGTATTGAACTCAAAATCCTTGTATTGGAAGCCAAGATTGAAACCGGCAGTATATTCCGGGTCGTCCGTATGGCCCAAGGAATAGGAGTAATCATTGTTATCTATGATACCATCGCCATTAAGATCGGCGTACACTGCGTCGCCGTTTTCAAGCGCAACCGGGTGAGTTGGCAGGTGTTTTCCATGCTCGGCCATGTACCGTGCGTCGGCATCTGCGCTGTAAAGTCCCCAGAATTGGCGGATTGAACGCGAGCCGATGCGGTGCCCTTTCTGGTAAAGCCAGTCATAATTCTGTGGAGCTTCCATCATCTCCTTGATTTCGTTTTGGTTATAAGAGAGATTGGTTCCCACCCAATAGCGGAGATTCTTGCCGATAAAGTCCTGCCATTTCAGCGAAACTTCATAGCCCCAGCTGTTCACTTCGCCGAGGTTTGCGGCCGGAAGTGTAAAGCCCAAGATGCCCGGAGCAATGTAACTGTTGAGCAAAATATCCTTGCGGTGCTCGTAATAGTAGTCGAAAGTGGCTTTCAATCTGCTGTTGAGGAAGTTGGCATCTACGCCATAATCCTGCTTGAACGACTTCTCCCAAGTCACCTCGGGATTGTGTTTTGCCCCCTCGATGGCGCCATTCAGGTAGTTTCCTGTGTTCGTTCCGAAGTTATAAGTGTTGTTTTTATTGCCATAAGCTGACCAACCACTCTTCAAAACATAGGGGTCGTCGGTGTACATGAAGCGTGAGCCATTGAGCTGATCGTTACCGACAAGCCCCCAAGAAGCACGCAGTTTCAAATAGTCGACCACCTTTTTTAGGGGCTTGAAGAACTGCTCTTCACTGATGGTCCAGCCCACCGAACCGGCCGGAAACAGCCCATATCGCTTGCCGGGAGCAAAGTTTTCCGAACCGTTATAGCCCACATTGAACTCTGCCATGTAGCGGTTTGCATAGTCATAAGTAACGCGGCTGACCAGTCCTACATAGCCATGAGGAATGTCGGAATACTGACTTGGGTAGTAGGTTTTTGACTGGTTGTAGAGCAAAAGTGCCCCCACATGATGCTGTCCAAAGCCACGTGTGTAGTCCAAACTGGCTTCCATGTACCAGTTGCGTCCCTTTCCGAACTCCTCCGAATAGCCCAATTGGGAGTCTTGTCCGTTCTTTCGGTATTCAATGACATTGCCGCCTACTTTCACGGGATTGTAGGTTGCCACGCCACCCGGCCGTTTCTTTGTGATATAATAGGTACTGTTGTAAGACCCTTTCACCTTGAATGAGAGGCCTTTCGTAATCATGTTGAGCTTCTGCCTCAGCATCACGTCGGCATTGAGCACGTTGGTATTGCGCGAAGTATAGCCCATTCCGTAGTAGGAAGAAAGCCCGCTGATGCCGGTGAATGGCAGATGATTGCCGTCTTCATCGGGGTCTGTAGTTGTCAAAACATAGCGTCCGCCAATCACACCCGGGCTTGAGAACGGTGTAGTATTATAGAGTTTGCGAAAGAGTTGCTGCCCATCTTCGGTGGAAATCGGCGTGTTCTTGGTGTCAGCACGGCCTCCTATGTTCACCGAAATCGTGGTGGTCTTTGTTACGTCGAAGTCGAGATTGGCGCGGTAGTTGAAGCGTTTGTAGTTGAAATTGAAGTCATAGTCGAGGGCTTGCTGCTTGAAAAGGCCGCCTTGGGTGAATGCACCAAGCGACACAAAGTAGCGCACGTTGTTGGTTCCTCCCGAGATACTCACGTTGTGTTGCGACTGGAATGCCGCCTTTTTCAGGCAATAATCCATCCAATCCGTATCGGGATAGCGAATAGGATCGCTGTGATCACGCAGCTTCTGCACCACAGCATCCGAGAAAAGTGGCGTCGCTCCGTCGTTCTTCATCATCTGATTGTGATACAAGGCATACGAATATGAGTCGGCAAGTTTCAGCAGATTGGTCGGCAAAACCACGCTCGCACTGGTATTGACCGATATGTTTGCCTTGCCTTCCTTACCGCGTTTGGTCGTCACAAGAATGACACCATTGGCGCCACGTACACCGAATACGGCCGTAGCCGAGGCGTCTTTGAGCACCGTTACGCTCTCTATTTCGTTCGGATCTATCTCACTGAAGTCGCGTTCCACACCGTCTACCTGAACCAAAGGAGCCGAGTTGGCCCACGTGGCTTTGCCGCGAACGAAGAGAGAAGCACCGTCGGCACCCGGCTCTCCCGAGTATTGTACGGACGAAATGCCCGGAACCGAGCCCGCCAACATGTTCGTAATAGAAGCTGTTGGCACCTTGGTCAGCAACTCACCATTGATGCCTGAGATGGCTCCCGTGACCGTTACTTTCTTCTGAGCACCGTAAGCTACGACCTGAACTTCTTGCACTGTCAGTGCATCGTCAGCCATAACGATGTGCATTTCGCGCCCCGGAGTGGCCTTTACTTTCTTGGTTGAGTAGCCCACAGAGGTAATCGTGATAAGTTCGTTGGCGTGGGTTTGCACGACAAACTTACCATCGATGTCGGTAATCTTCACGGCCTTGCCGCCGATACTGATGGTTGCTCCGATTACGGGTTCACCGTTATTGTCAACCACGACGCCCTTTACAGTCTGCATTTGCTGCTGGACGGAAAGAAAATGTGGGTCTTGTGCGGCACTTGTCGAGCACAAAGGCAACACCAATCCCGTTGACAGCAGGGCTGCCATACACATTTTTACGGAAGGAGATATCCAATAAGGATGTTTCATAATTTAAGTATTTAGTTATTTGGTTGCGCAGTTTAGGTCTCTTTTCACGGCAAATGGCGGCCTTGCTTCCTTGAAACAGGAGTTTAACTTCCATTAGCGATTTGTTTGCAAAGATTGCTTTTTTTAAGAATATCGGCACTCACGATATGCGATTTCATTCGCACTATTCGTTAATTTTATGAGGAATAAAGTGAAAAATAGCGATGAAATGGGGAAAAAGAGCCTTCGTTGCTTCCTCAAAAGTCCGGCTCAGTTCCTCCAAATACCTATCCCTGCCCTCCCAAAGGGAGGGAGAGCGAGCAGAGGGAGCCTCCCCAACCCCTCCAAAGGAGGGGAGAGTGAGATAGGGGCAATACTATTGAGAAAGGGTTTCTAAGCAATTGGTTTTCAATCACATAGAGACCGCGTTGTAATATCGGCCATATTGGCCTGCAATATGGGTGATATTGGGTGGTAAAATGGCTGATATTAGCGCGCAAGATGGGTCATATTGGAAGACGAAATGGCCCATATTGGACGACAAGGTGTAATATATTGATTATCAATCGCCGAGGAATTTAATTCATAACTCACGGAATTTAATTCACAACAAAGAAAAGGAAGCGTATCGGTAGCTGCACCATCATTCACAAGGCATAATATTTAATTCACAACTCACAATATATCATTCATCATCAAAGCCTCGCAACCTCGTACTCCCCTCCTTCGGAGGGGCTGGGGGAGGCTCCCTCTGCTCGCATTCCCTCCCTTTGGGAGGGGTGGAGTGGGTACTTAGGAGGTCTGGAGTGGGTTCCTTTCCTACACAATCGGCAGGGCCGCACCGTTTATCTTTTGGTAGATATCGAGCGCATATACGTCAGTCATGCCACTGATATAGTCGATAACGGCCATGATGCGCGTCTCCATATTGTCGCTGTGAATGTCATATTGGCTGCTGACACGGCGTATCAACTGTTGCGAATAGAAGTGGTTTGGCTCCATGGCTGCCCCAATAAACACGTCCATCAAGGTCTCCATGATCTTGTAACCCGATAGTTCAATGTCGAGAACCGGCTTACTATGATAGATTTTCTCATACGAAATGGCCTCGCATTTGCGGTAAGCTTCGCGCTGCAAAGGGGAGATATGGTCGATGATACTGCCCTCAAAGGTACCGCTTAATAGCTCATCTTCGTGGTCAACGAAAGCCTTGACGCACTCGTTTTCGAGCTTTCCAATGACGCTGGCCCGCATATATACCACCTGTTCATTGGCGTCGGTGACGCCTTCTTCCTTGATTCTTTCAAGGATATATTCGCGCATTTGCTCGTCGAAAAAGCCCAGAAGTAGGTCTTTGGTCTCCTCAAACGAGAGGATTTTCAGCTTATGTGAGTCCTCAATGTCCATGATTTCGTAACATATATCATCGGCAGCTTCGACGAGATAAACCAGTGGATGGCGGGCATATCTCAATGCTTCTGCATCTCCAGACTTGCAAATTATGCCCAATTCATCGGCGATTTTGCGATAGTCTTCGGCCTCGGTTTGGAAGAAACCAAACTTACCATGGCTACCAGCTAAGCTGCTTGAGAAGGGGTATTTCACAATACTTGCCAACATAGAATAGGTCATAACGAAGCCTCCGATGCGCCTTCCAAAGAAGCGATGTGTCAGTAATCGGAACGCATTTGCATTGCCTTCGAAGTGCGAAATGTCGTTCCAAAACGGTGCTGAAACAGCCATTTTGAGTTGCTTCCCCTTCCCTTCTGTGAAGAAAGTCCGTATAGCTTTCTCCCCAGAATGGCCGAAAGGAGGGTTCCCCATGTCGTGAGCTAAGCACGCAGCACTGACGATTGTGCCGATTTCTTCGAACAAAGTATTGGCCAATTCTGGGTGCTTTTGCTTCAGACGTGTGCAGACATCGTTGCCCAACGACTGCCCCAAACTCGACACTTCAAGGCTATGTGTCAACCGATTATGCACGAAAATACTGCCCGGAAGCGGGAAAACTTGCGTCTTGTTCTGCAATCTTCTGAACGGAGCAGAGTAGATCAAGCGATCGTAATCACGCTTGAATTCCGATCGATCGTCGTGACGTTCGGCATGACGGTGCTCTTGTCCGAGTCGCTTGTTGGATATAAGTTGTTGCCAATTCATGTGGCAAATATAGTGGAAATTAGTGGATTTTCTGTCTTTTTAAGCCGAAAAATGAAGTTATCTGCATGGAATTGCGTATTTTTGCACCTAATTATATAACGCAATGAAGATTAAAGTAGTAAACAAAGGCCATCAGCCACTGCCTGAATATGCCACACCTCAGAGCGCAGGTATGGACCTTCGGGCCAACATCGAGGAGGCAATCGTATTGAAACCCATGGAGCGCAGGCTCGTTCCTACGGGACTTCATATCGCTTTACCGGCCGGGTTTGAGGCACAAATCCGCCCACGAAGCGGTCTTGCTTTGAAGCATGGCATCACCGTTCTCAATACGCCCGGTACCGTAGATGCCGACTATCGCGGTGAGATCATGGTGCTATTGGTCAACTTTTCCGACCGTGATTTTATCGTTAATGACGGTGAACGGATTGCTCAAATGGTGATTGCAAGTCACGAACATGGGACTTTCGAGCTTGTAGAAGCACTTGATGAGACCACACGGGGCACGGGCGGATATGGTCATACGGGGTTGAAATAATCAAGAAATCACGATTTTGAGATACGCATTCAAATATATTTTAATCGCTTCGGCCGCCGGTTTGGTGGTCTCAACGACCGCTATTCCCTCCTTTGCAGAGCGTGATAAACAACGAAAAACGGCGGTTTCATCGACCGAAATGCCGGTTTTGAGCTATGAAGACAGCGTGAAATACAACACGCTTTTCCTGGATGCCATTCTCGCAGAGGCTGCCGACAAGACCGATTCTGCCTACACGCTGCTGAAACAATGCATCGAACTCAATCCCAATGCGGCCGAAGCTTACTACTTTCTTGCCCCGTTCGAGTCGGACAAAAAGAACGATTCGCTGGCCATTGCCTATCTGACAAAGGCCGTGGAGCTGTCACCTGACAATGAAGATTATCAGGAACGGTTGGCCGAATACTACATCAATGCTCAACAATATAGCAAGGCCATCAATGTGTATGAGGCCCTTGTGGCTCGCCACGGCGACCGTACGGACGTGCTTCAACTGCTGCTTCAGCTCTATAATCAGCAGAAAGACTACGACAATATGCTGCGTGTGCTCGCCCGATTAGAGCAGAATGACGGCAATAGTGAGGGGCTAACGCTCTCCAAAGTGCATGTTTTTGAGTTGAAAGGTGATAAGAAATCGGCCTGCAAAGCCCTTCAAGATCTCTGCCAATCTTACCCGAATGACCTCGGTTATCAGGTGATGTTAGGCAACTGGTTCATGCAGAACAACGAGCCAAAAGCAGCCTTTGAGCGGTATCAAAACGTGTTGAATGAGGAGCCAGAAAACGCGATGGCACTCGCTTCTATGTATGATTATTACACAGCAAACGGTGACACTTTGAAGGCAAAAGACATCATGAAGCGAAGTCTTTTGAGCAAGAATACCGACTCGGAAGCCAAACAAAGCATGCTGAAACAACTCATTCAGACCAACGAAAAGGCTGGGGGAGACAGTACAATCGTGCTGAACATGTTTGACAAAGTGCTTGAGATTTCGCCCAAAGATGCGGCTGTTGCCGAGCTGAAAGTGGCCTATATGTCGTTGAAAAAGATGCCAACAGCAGCCATAGATAGCGCAATTATCGACCTGCTTAACGTGACTCCTGACCGCAAAGGCGCCCGAATTCAACTGCTACAAGATATGTGGTCGGCCAAGAATTGGGCCCAAATCGTGGAGCAATGTCACACGGGATTGGCCTTCAATCCCGATGAGTTGGCGTTCTATTATTTTATGAGTCTGGCTTACATTCAGCTGGAAAAGCCAGACTTGGTCGTAGAGACCATACGCAAAGGAATGGCACATTGCGACAAAGCCAACAAGGACATGGTGGCCGAACTCTATGCCATCATGGGCGATTATCTGCAAAAACAGCATCAAACAAAGGAGTCGTATGCGGCTTACGACAGCTGTTTGGCCTACAAGAGTGACAATATTTACGCCCTCAATAACTATGCTTATTACCTCTGTGAAAACGGAGGTAACCTGCAAAAAGCAGCGCAAATGAGTTACAAAACCGTGGAGGCTGAACCCCGAAATGCCTCATATCTCGATACTTATGCATGGATTCTTTTCATGCAAGGTCACTACACTGAGGCCCGCATCTACGCTGACCAAGCACTGCAAAACGACACGGATTCGGTGGCAAGTTCAGTCATTTTAGAACACGCCGGTGACATTTATGCACAGCTTAAAGACATGAAAAAGGCTGTCGATTACTGGCAGAAAGCCTTGAAAGCCGGCAGCGGAAACGAGGCTATCCTGATGAAAAAGATACGATTAAAGAAATATATTAAAAGCCGATGAAGACGAAACTGTTGTATAGCCCGCTCATATTGCCGGCCCTCCTCGTGCTCTTTGCAGCCTGCGGAGCAAAGAAAAACCTCGTAAAGACCACCACTTCGACGACGGTCGCCACGAAAACAACAACGGGAAATGTCCCTAATCCCGAACTACAGAAACTTGGTTTCTTGCAAAAAGTGGCCGACAATGCCGTCTATGCCAACAACATTGTGGGCGATATGAAGTTCAATCTCAAGGTCGATGGCAGGGATATCACCGCGCCGGGTTCGCTCCATATGCGTAAAAACCAAGTGATCCGCATTCAACTTTTCATTCCTTTATTAGGATCAGAAGTGGGCCGTTTGGAGTTCACTCCTGATTATGTGCTCGTCATCGACCGCTTTCATAAGGAGTATATCAAGGCAGATTACAACCAACTTGACTTCTTGAAAGACAACGGACTGACCTTTTACAGCTTGCAATCTCTGTTCTGGAACCAGCTATTCATGCCCGGAACCGACCGCTTGAACGAGACTTCGCTGCGTAAGTTCGAGGCGAATTTGCAGCCAACCACGGCCACAACGCCCATCAGTCTGAAGCAGGGTAACTTGAATTTCGTGTGGAATGCCGATACGAAAAGCGGACTGATTGGCCAGACAACAGTTGGTTATCACAGTGCACAGCACGGAAATTCCACGCTTACTTGGCTTTACGAGAACTTCATGAACGTTGGCGTGAAGCGTTTCCCTGCCAAGCAAACCTTTACTTTCTCAACCACTGCGACCCGCCAAAAGCGGACGGTTCAAGTGACAATCGACATGGATGAGGTGACCACCAAGGACGGATGGGAGACCAATTCAACCGTTTCAAGCAAATACAAGAAGATAGAAACCAAAGATATTTTGGCCAAAATCATGAGCTTCTAAATGAAAAGAACAGCACTTATCCTTTTAACTTTGTTGCTGACCTTGGGCGCTTCGGCACAGAAGAAAACCACCGTCAGACCGCAACGCACGCCACAAAAGAAGACGACAGCGCCGCAAAAGAAGCCTGCCGGCAAGAAGAAAGCCGACCGAAAGACGGCTGTCTACACCAATGCTTCCATCAAAGGACTGCAAGGACAACGTGCGCAAATCCGGAAAAAGATTAAGGAACAAGAGCAAGCCTTGCGAAGAAACCAAGCCGATGTGAAGCAAAGACTCGATAATCTGCTTACATTAAACGCTCAAATAGACCAGCGACAGAAGCATATCGAGGGCATAGAAAGCGACATCAACCATATCAATGGCAACATCAACATACTGGAAGCGCAACTCAAAACGCTTGAACAACAACTGTCAGACCGCAAGTCCAAGTATGTGAAATCCATGCGCTACATGGCCCGTCACCGCACCGTTCAAGACCGATTGATGTTTATTTTCTCGGCAAAGAGCTTTGCCCAGATGTACCGCCGCATGCGTTTCGTGCGCGAATATGCCGACTATCAGAAGGCACAAGGCGAGATGGTGAAGGTCAAGCAGATGCAGGTAGACGGCAAACATCTGCAACTTCAGCAGGTAAAAGGCCGGAAAAACAATCTCCTCTACAAAGGAAAGAAAGAGAAAGAAGCCCTCGAAGGCCAGCAAGACGAGCAGAAGAAAGTGGTCGCTTCCTTGCAAAATCAACAGAAAACCATACAGAAAATCATTGCCGAACAGCAGCAGAAAGATGCTGCTCTCAATGCCCAAATCGACCGATTGGTGGCAGAAGAGGTGGCAAAAGCACGTGCTCGGGCGGCCGCAGAAGCCAAAAGAAAGGCCGAAGCACAGGCAGCTGCACAGCGTCGCGCAGCCGAATTGGCCAAGAAAAAGGCTGAAGCCGAGGCCGCACAACGCGAGAATGAGCGGCGCATTGCAGAGGCCAAAGCACGCGAAGCTAAGCTGAAAGCCGAGGCTGAAGCAGCCACACGCGCGGCCGAAGAGGCTCGGAAAGCACAGCAATCTGCGGCACAAGCCAAGAAGAAAGCGGCTGCCGAAGCGGTGGCAAGGGCTGCTGCAGAGAGGCGGGAACAGGCCGAACAGGCCGCAAAAGAGGCCGAAGCCCAACGTGTGGCTGCTGAAAGAAAGGCCAAAACCGAGGCTGCCCGTCAGCGACAAGAGCTTGCCGAAGCCAAGAAAGAGGCCGACGAAGTGCAGCATCTCTCCACGGTTGACCGCATGATCAGCGGCGGATTCGAGGCCAACCGCGGCCGCTTACCGATGCCAATCTCCGGAAGTTACAAGGTTGTGAGCCACTTCGGACAATACAATGTCTCGGGTTTGAAGGGCGTAACGCTCGACAATAAGGGCATCAATATCAAGGGAAACCCCGGCTGTGTGGCCCGTTCTATCTACGATGGTGAGGTGAGTGCGGTCTTTGGATACGCGGGAAGCATGGTCGTTATGGTGCGCCATGGTGCCTATATCTCCGTATATTGCAACCTACATTCGGTCAGTGTGAGTCGCGGACAAAAGGTAAGTCCGCGCCAATCCTTGGGTGTTGTCGGGGCAGATAATATCCTTCAGTTCCAGTTGCGCAAGGAAACTACAAAGCTGAATCCCGAAGTTTGGTTGGGAAGATAGAGGCGCGGACGACTCGAAGGACCCACCCTAACCCTCCCAAACACCCACCCCAGCCCTCCCAAAGGGAGGGAGTGCGAGCAGAGGGGAGCCTCCCCCAACCCCTCCAAAGGAGGGGAGTGCGAGCTTGCGGAGCCTTGATGATGAATGATGTATTGTGAATGATGAATTCAATTCCGTACGTTATGAATTCAATTCCTCAGCGATTGATAATCAACATATTACACCTTGTCGTCTAATATGGGCCATTTCGTCTTCCAATATGGCCTATCTTGCGCGTTAATATCAGCCATTTTACCGCCCAATATCACCCATATTGCACGCCAATATGGCCTATATTGTAACGCGGTCTCTATGTAACTGCAAACCAATTGCTTAGAACCCTTTCTCAAAAGTGTTGCCCCAATCTCACTCTCCCCTCCTTTGGAGGGGCGGGGGAGGCTCTCCAACCTCGTTTTCTCCTCCTTTGGAGGGGCCGGGGGAGGCTTCCTCTGTTCGCATTCCCTCCCTTTGGGAGGGTTAGGGTGGGTTCCCTCTGCTCACTCTCCCTCCCTTTGGGAGGGCCGGGGTGGGTATTTGAAGGGCCCGGGTGGGTGTTTAGGAGGGTTGGAATGGGTGTTATTGTTTCCCAATCCACTCCTTCAGCACCATTCCATACTCCTTTTTGAAGCAGCGAGTGAAGTAGTTTGGCGAGTTAAAACCCACCATTGCGGCAAGTTCACCAACGGGAATATCGGGCTGTTTCAGGGCAATTTGGCAGGCTTCTTTCATGCGCACGGCATTGATAAAGCCCGTGATACTCTGGCCGGTCAAGGCCCGCAGCTTGTTGTAAAGGGTCGATTCGCTGACACACATGGCCCGTGCAAGGGCCGAACGGTCGTAATCCGAGTTGGCAAGATGCGTCTTTACGCAATCCACAGCCGCCTGCAAGAACCGACTGTCTGGGCTGCTGTAGTGTTCATTTTCTATCTTGAAGTCTGCCTGTGCACTGAATTTCTCCTTGATACGCTTGCGGTTTTCGATGATACTGTCAATGCGCAATTGCAGGTCTTCCAGCTTAAACGGCTTCGTGACATAGGCATCTACGCCGATGCGATAGGCCTCCATGCGTTCCTTGTCCTGTATCTTTGCCGTCAGCATCACAAAGGGAAGCATTGCTAAATCTTTGTCGTTCTTCACCGTTTTCACGAGTTCATAGCCGTCCATCACGGGCATCATCACGTCTGTAACGACCAAATCAAGCTCCTCTTTACGTATGATATTCAAGGCTTGTAGGCCGTTCTTGGCCGTCAATACCGTGTATTTTCGACTCAACAAACGCTGCATCAAGCGCAGTAGTTCGGTGTTGTCTTCGACCAACAGCAGTCGGTATTCTTTGTCATCTACGTCATCTGACGGTTCAATGGGAGGCGTTTTACCGGCCACGTCCACCGTCGATGGCCCCCGATGTGCCTTTTCCGGGCTTGCTTCTACCTCGTTTTCGGCATAGAACCGACGCGCTATTGGCAGCTTGATCATGAAACTTGTGCCCTCGCCGAGCCTGCTTTTACAAGCTATTTCTCCATGATGTAGCTTCACAAGGTCACGCGTTAAGGAGAGTCCGATGCCCGTTCCATGCGTGTGCATCTTGCGATAATCGCCGTCAAAGAAGCGCGTATAGAGTTGCTTCTGCCCCTCTTTCGAGATGCCGATGCCGTCGTCTTGGACCGTTATCACGGCCTTTTCCTGCTCCAAAACCACCGTGACGCGCACGTGTCCGCCAGCATTCGTGTACTTCAAAGCATTGGAAATAAGGTTTGAAAGCATCTTTTCAACCTTGTCAGTATCAAACCATCCGGGAATTAATTTGGGGAAGGTTGCCACCTGTAATGCGATGTTTCGGCTGACAGCAAGGGCGTTCATGTTGTGGCAAACGGCTGAAACAAACTCGCCCAAGTCGCCTTCTGAAACGCGGAGATGCAGTTGTCCGGCTTGCGATTTCCTTACTTCAAGCGTCTGACGTATCAGCTGAACCAATCTATTTACATTGTTTTGAATCAGCGAATAAGCTTGTTCAAACTGCGGAGCCTGCCTGCGAAGCTCGTCCACAGCGGCTGAAACAACGGCCAAAGGTGTCTGCAATTCGTGTGCAATATTCGTGAAAACGACAGCCATCTGCATGCGGTTTCGGTCCTTTAAATGGCGTTTATAACGTCGTATTCCATATGAAACAAGACCCGCAAATAGCAGCAAATACAACCCAAAAGCCCACCATGTTGCCCACCAATGTGGCTGAACCTCGATTGCAATTCCATAGGGAAGGGCATGCCATTTCCCCTGCCCATCGGCCGCTTTAAGATAGAGTTTGTAATGTCCCGACGGCAGGTTTTGAAAGGTAGCCCTGCGGAAATCGGCGCTACGATAGTGCCAATTGTCATCATATCCCTCTAATTTATAGGCGTATCTCACCATGTCTTGATGGCTATAACAGAGCAGTGCGAACTCAAAAGCAAACTTGCTGACGGTGGAAGGAATGACAATCCGGCGTGCAAAGGCAGGTGAATAGGCCGACAACTTGCTGCGCTTTGCAGCCTCAAGTTGGGCAAACGGCGTGTCGTCGACATAGAAATCGGTCACCAACAGTCGTCCCGTTTCCAGCCGAACCATGTTGGCTGCGGCATCAGGATCGAAAGAAAAGAAGCCACCTTTTGTTGTAAAGAAGAGTCGACCCGCATAGCTGCACGTGGCATTCGGGTAGCCTTGCAGATTGCCGAGGCCGTCTTCGCGCGTGAAAATCCTGATGTCAGGTCGGTCTTTCACGTGACCTTGTGCATCAAGCAACATGGCATTCGGTCGGAAAGTCAGGCACAAGAGCGATTGTCCCATGGTAAGCCAAAGCCTGCCCCGCTTATCTTCATTCAGTGAAAAGGCTTGTCCGCGACCCAACTGATACTCCCTATTGACGGGAACAAAGCGGTCGTGCCGTGCATCATAGATGAAAAGGCCACCCGTATAAGACACAGCCCAGAGCCGATGTGCCCTGTCTTCGAAGCAAGTTGAGGCGTCATGGAGCGAGAAACGCCCGTTTTCAGGGGTGTAATGTCGGTAAACAAACCGATTAGGATGCGCCGAATTGCCCGTTATTCTGATGATACCTTCGTTGTCGGTAGCTATCCATAGGCGCCCTTTATGGTCTTGAATGATGCCCCGGACATCGCAGTTTGCAAAACTTCCTCGGCCGTCTTTCATCTCCAAACGGCGGCCCTTACCGTCAGGAGTGACGATGCTCAGCCCGCTTCTTTGCCCGACCCACATCACATTGTCACGGCTTTCGAAGAGCATATTGACGTAATCATCGGCAATGGTTGTGCCATCTGCGGCCGAAAGCATGCGTGCCTTGTCACGCTGTCCGGGTGGAACAACGATGATACCCGACCCATTCGTGGCAATCCAAAGCTCGCCGTTGAAGCGTAATTTCACCGAAGGTATGCTCGAATATAATATATAAGGTGAGATGTTTTCAATGCCCCTGATTTGATTTCCATAGTGTATTTGGCCCGTTTCTGAGCTGTAATAGGCCAGCTGCGAGGGGTACATTCCTATCCAAAAGCCCTTTCCGTCGGTCGTATAAACAGACTTCGGGGTGCTGTTCTGCGCCAAGGTTGGGAGGCGATACAGATTGAACGGCGCCGGATTTGTATTGACATGCAAGATGCCGTTGGCTGCCGCTTCTATCCAAAGGCAGCCCTTTCGGTCGGTCGTTATCCGCTTCGGGCCGCCCAAGGGCACCGTTTGTGCCTCGTCACCGATGGCGGTATAGTTCGCACAATGACCCATATTGTCGTCCATATCAATGGCTGTAAGGCCACCACGGGAGCAGGCCCAGACCTTCTTTCCGGCCGGTTCTTCGGTCAGATTGTAGCAGATATCGAAGCCTGTTTGGGCACTGTTGTAACTATGTAAGCCTGGATTTGCACGGTCATAGGGCCTGTCCATGCGCACGATGCCATAGCCCCAAGTGCCTATCCACAGCCGTCCTCGACTGTCAAAAAGCAGCGAATAGGCCGAATTTCGGGCGTTCAAACGGTCGTAACTCACGAACTTTCGCTGCGAAGGAGCAAAGAAAAGCAACCCGTTTCCCCATGTTCCAAGGTAGAGATTTCCATGCTTATCCTCGGTAATAGCCTTGACACTGTAGTCGCCTAAACGGCTTTTTTGCCCGCGAACGTCCATGACAATGGCATTCCGATCGCTGTAGGTTACGAAGCAATCTCGCCCGGGTTCATAGCGAGAAAGGCCGCCGTCGGTCCCTATCCACACGTGACCATCGCGTGCAGTGAACAGCGTATAGACGACCCGTTGCCTGCTTCCGGGCAGGTGATAGGTCTTGAATTGCCCCGTTCTTCGGTCCATTCTGACCAGCCCGTTGCGTGTTCCAATCCACAAACGGTCGTGCTTGTCTTCGGTAATTGCAAGGATATTGTTGCTCGGAAAGAGGCATTTCGTGTAGCCATCACTCTGATAGGACCGGAAATCATAGCCGTCGTAGGACCTCAAACCGGCCGAAGAACCCACCCACATCATGCCTTGTCGGTCGAAGAAAAGGCATTGTGTCTCACCTAAATCGGGTGCATTGATTGTCGAAAGCACACGACAATTCAACGTCTGGGCACCGACATTCAAGGCGCAAAGCCACAAGATAGGCAGCAAAAGTTTCTTAGACATGACGAAAGGTTTAGATAGGTTGTTTACAAATTTAACTGTTTTTTTGATTAATAAGCGATTTCATCGTTGTTTTTTCTGCTTTTTCGTGTTTTATAAAGGCAAAATATGCGTTGGGAGTACATGCAAGTAATATGTAGGGGACTTTGGCTTTGAAGTTTGAACATTGAAGTCTGAACTTTAAGATGAGCTGGCTTTGAGCTTTGAAGTGTGAACATTGAACTTTAGGCTTTGTCCTATTATAAAATCATTTGTAGGCAGGGGGCATGTAGGGACGCACGGCTCGTGCGTCCACTCAAATGATATTGCCTTGCTTATCTCCCGTCGTTTGCGTATGATATTGCCTCTTGAGCAGGCGCACGAGCCGTGCGGCCCTACATGACAATAGCATTTTTGCACGAAACGGACAGGGGTTCATGGGGCAGAATGGCGTCTTTCGGTTTGCTAAACAGAGGGAATGATGCATGAATTAAACGACTATGATAATTCTTTACAAAGTGCTTCGCAGGATTTTGATATTCAAAACGAAAGGCCGTTTCAGCAGAAATACGACAGTTTTGAGCCTTGTTTGTAAATTATTCTCTGTCAACTTGTTGCATTATCTGTAGGAAACCGAGGCATAAAATGGGAAGGAATAGTGCTTGAAATTGGTGGGACAAACGTGCCAAATAAGCTATTTTGCACGATGAAATGGGCAATATTGTGTGGTAATAGCACTCCTATTGTGCGCTAATATCATTCATGTTGTGGTACAATATGGCCCATACTGCATCTTCATTCGGACCGAATAACGGCATAGCTTCTATTTTGTGGTGAAAAAACTTAGAAAAAAATAGTCTCCCGTTTCTAAATGGTGATGTCCGAACGTCTTGTTTTTTAGTCATAAAAATTAACAAAACGGGGGGGGGGAATGCAGGGTTGCACGCCCTACTTGATGAATCGAGGAATAGAATATGCTTCATATCATGAATGAACCCCACCGGGGTTCTGTTGTTTAGAGGGCAGTGTTGGCATGTAATGCCAACGCTGTCGCCGGGTGAAGTGCACGAAACCAACGCCAAAGGTGTTGCGTTTTCTTCCGATTAATGTTTGGTATTGGCATTTGATATACACAAAAAGATGAGGTTCACATACTAATATGCCACGTTTAGAAAAAGAAAACGCAACACTTACAGCGTTGCTTTTATGTGCTTTCTTAGACCGGGTTTCTTACAGCGTTCGGCAACCCGCCCCTCTAAATCACGAATCCGCGATGCGGATTGTCCGTAGTGTACAACCTTACTTTTGAATACTTAAATTTCAAAAAAACTCAAATTTCTCATTATAACGAGAAACTTAAAGGACTTTCAGCATGTGGATATGCGGGTGATGACCCCTATAATATTTCTTGAAACCTATTTGACTTGATGGCTATTTCATGGTTTTTCAAGGCTGATATCGCCTCTACGGTTTGTCTTTATAGATGACCTTGTTGGCCCCGCTCGTGATATAAAGGGCCTCGGGGTGCTCTTTCACGAAGCTGTCGATGTGGCGTACACGTTTGTCTTCAAGGATTTCATCGACGGCAATGAGTATTCCTGTCTCCTCAACTTCGCCGAAACCGCAGTTGATGGCCGTGCCGAAGAGCTTCATGGTGGGGCTGAGACTCATGTAAGCGTTGACCAATGGGGGGATATTATAGCCCAAATGGCGTATCTCACGATTAAGAATTCGATAGTCTTTCTTAAAGTCGTTCTCGCAGAAAATGGCTGATAATTCGTCCTCAGATGTGTCGATTTTCAATGGCTTTATGGGCACTATTAGGTTGTCTTTATCGTCAAAATGCTTTTTAAGGAAGTAGAGAATCATGTCTCTTCCCTTGCGGATATACGACGGATACATCGTCATTTTGCCGAAGAAATACTTGCACTTGGGGTTGATGATGGTGAGTGCACCGAGCCCATCCCATAGGTTGTCAAGGGCAAAGATGCTCTTGGAATTAGTCCGAACGTTCTGATATTCGAGCGAAACAAAGCTGCGTCCCAATTCAACGGTGTAGGGAGCGTATTCCTTCATGAACTGATCGGAGAAGTGAAACATGTGGCTTGTAGCGAGAACGGGCTGGCCCTTGGCATCGATTTTCCAGTCGGAACCGAAGAGATAGCGGTAACCTCCGATGATTTCTTCGGCTTCCGGGTTCCACACGATGAGCTGTTTGCACCCGTTTTCCATCGTGTCGAAGTTGTCTATATCCATGGCTTTTCCCGTGCCTCCGCCTGCAGAACGAAACGCAATTTCACGCAGTCTGCCAATCTCTTTCATCACATTCGGGGCCTCATGAGCTGTTACGATGTAGATTTCATTGTGGCTCTTGTTGGTCATACGAAGCTGACGTTCGGCGGAAAGTTCACGCTTCAGCAGTGCCTTGTCAATCGGCTGGATAATCTCTTCTTCCATTCTCTTTTTCTCTTTTCAGTATATGAAAGTCTGATTGCATTCATTGTAGTTCATAGACGCGGTCTTCTACGAATTCAGCCCATTCCATCGGAGTTCGGCTCTTGTTGAAAGTTTGCCATGGAATTGGCTTCCCTATGGTCACGCGAAAGGTCTTTCCCACGTTCTTATACATCTCATCAACAAGGAAAAGCATGGCTAAATTGAAGGGTAACCAGCGGTCGCTGAACCTCGCAATGCGGTAGAATCGTTCAGAGTTCCGGCCACCGAAGTGGATAGGGACAACGTCTCTGTGGGTCTCAACGCTCTTGGTTATGAACGTTTTCTTCCACGGAAGGTCGTGAATTTTACCGTTAATCTTACGGCTGTTAAGCCCAGCCGGGAACATCAAAAGGTGGTTTTCGCCCTTGAATCCGGCCTCGACCATACGTGGAAAGTCGCGACTTTGCTTGCCGGTTTTATTGATTCCGATGCTCACGGGCTTTAATCCCGGGAGGTTAAGCAGCAGGTCGTTGACCAGATAACGGAACTTTCCGTCATACTGTTTGCCGATGATTGAACCGAGTGCAACGCCATCTTGACCGCCCAAAGGGTGATTGGAAACGAACGTATATAGCTTACCATCGTTCTTATCAGGCAGGTTTTCGATGCCTACAATGTCGAGTTTCATGTCGAGATAACGCACACATTCCGTTAGAAAATCAGTGCCTTCAAGGTACCGACTCGCCCAAAGAAAGCGGTTCACCTCGTCTTCATGGACGATATGTTTGAGCCAAACGACGAGAAAACGGGGCACATAACGGGCCTTGCTGCCCATTTTCCCTTTCAAGATTCGGTCGATGTCTATCGTTTTCTCTATTTGTTCATCCATGTTTATCATACTAACAAGATGCAAAAATAGCATAAGTTTTTCTAAAAAGTCACTTTTCAAGCCAAAAATATTCATTTTTTACGTTTAGCAAACGATTTCATATTCATTTGAGAAATAAATCGGATTGATTTTGAAATAAATGGAAACGGCATCGTTTTCTCAATTCGGAAAGAAAACAAAAAATAGTGGAGAAAAGTGGGGAAGTGTGGAGTTTTTTATGTAACTTTGGCCCCGAAACATATTATAATGTACGTGTGCGCTTTTTAGGAAACATAGAAGCGAAAGCCGATACGAAGGGAAGGGCCTTTCTGCCGGCCGTGTTTCGCAAGGCACTTCAGGTGTCTGGCGAGGACCGTTTGGTGTTGCGCAAAGACGTATATGAGCAATGTTTGGTGCTTTATCCTGAGCAGGTGTGGAACGAACAGCTTGATATTCTGCGTCAACGGCTCAACAGATGGGACAAGAAACAATGGCAGATTTTCCGCCAGTATGTGTCGGATGCCGAGGTCGTTACGCTGGATGGGAATGGTCGTTTCCTTATTCCGAAGCGGTATTTGAAGCTGGCCGGCATCGAACAAGAGCTGAAGTTCATCGGCGTGGACGACACGATTGAGATATGGAGCAAGGAACGTTGCGATGCACCTTTTGTCGAACCGGCCGATTTCGGTAGTGCCTTGCAGGAATTGATGGGGCAGAACGGGGAGGAAACAGAATGAAGCAAGGGGGCATGCAAACGGGAAACGTCCCGAAGATAATACGGACCGTGGAGACATATCATGTGCCGGTACTCTTGAAACAGAGTGTAGACGGGCTGAACATTCAGCCGAATGGTATTTATGTAGACGTCACTTTCGGTGGCGGAGGACATAGTAGTGAGATTTTGTCTCGGCTTGATGGTAAGGCACATCTGTATGGTTTTGATCAGGATACTGATGCAGAACAGAACGTCAATCATAGGGTTGGCACAGGAAAAAGGTTCGTTGACGACACACGCTTCACCTTTGTGAGGAGTAATTTTCGTTATCTGAGAAACTGGATGCACTATTATGGCGTGGTACAGATTGATGGATTACTGGCTGATTTAGGCGTCTCGAGCCATCATTTTGATGATGAAAGCCGTGGCTTTTCCTTTCGTTTTGATGCGCCATTGGACATGCGTATGAACAAAAGAGCAGGCAAAACGGCAGCCGATATCGTGAATGATTATGACGCAGAAGCATTGGCCAACGTGTTTTATCTCTATGGGGAACTGAAGCAATCGCGCCGTATTGCCGCTGCATTATGTACCATGCGGGCACGGAAGCGCATTGCAACAACGCAGGACTTCCTGCAGGCTGTGGAACCTATTTTCAGGCGCGAACGTGAGAAAAAAGACATGGCCAAACTCTTTCAAGCATTGAGAATAGAAGTCAATCACGAGATGGATGCCTTGAAAGAAATGTTGCAATCGGCCACGACATTACTGAAACCGGGGGGTAGGTTGAGTGTCATCACCTATCATTCGTTGGAAGACCGTATCGTAAAGAACGTGATGAAGACCTGTAATGCAGAGGGGGAAAGGGTGCAAGACTTCTACGGAAGGGTCGAGACACCGTTCAATATCGTGAACAACAAAGTGATTGTTCCTTCGGAAGATGAACAGCGGGAGAACCCAAGGAGCCGAAGTGCTAAACTAAGAATTGCAGAGAAACGATGAATAACGATATAAATAGTAAAGGAGATAACCGAATCGAACAGCCGAAAACTGCCGGAGAAGTCGAAACGGATGAGGCTGTGAAGACATCACAGGAGTCTGTAAAGGTGAGAAGTGAGGTCAGAACGGCGGTTGATGACAGTGCTCCCACGCTGAAAGAGGTCATTCAAACGCAGGCAACGGAAGACGAATCGCCACAGGCTTTCAATTTTACATTGAAGAAAATCCTTGGTGGTGATATCCTGACGACGCAGACTATACGCCACCAGATAGGCGTGTTTCTGCTCATTACGGCCTTCCTTATGGTGTATATTGCCAATCGTTACAGTGTTCAGCACGACTTGATAGAAATCGATAAACTGCAAAATGAATTGCAGGATGCAAAATATAAAGCCCTCTCAAGCAGCAGTCAACTGACGGAAAAGAGCCGTGAGAGCCATGTGTTGGAGCTGTTGAAGCACAACAAGGACAGTGTGTTGAAAATTGCAAGTCAGCCTCCTTATATCATTAATGTGCCGAAAGAATGAGCAAATTTGACAGTAATAAGGTTATGCCGAGATACAGTGCCATCGCCATTTTAATGACGATGATAGCTGTATTGGTGATAGGTAAGACACTATATCTTATGACTGCCAAGCGCGATTACTGGTTGAAAGTGGCCGATAGAGTAAAGAAAGACAGCGTAAGCGTAAAGCCGATACGTGGCAATATCCTAAGTTGTGACGGACAATTGATGGCAAGTTCGTTGCCGGAATTCAAGCTCTTTATGGACTTCAAGGCGTTGCATGATGCTAAGAACGATTCACTTTGGCATGCCAAAGTGGACTCCGTTTGCATGGGATTGAACCGCATCTTCCCTGGAAAGTCAGTCGTTGCGTTCAAGAAGGATCTTGCCATGGGGCTCAAAAAGCAAAGTCGTCATTTTCCGATTTGGAGCAAACGCGTGGACTATAACACGTATATAGAGGTGAAAGCACTGCCGATATTTTGTCTTTCTCAAAACAAAAGCGGCTTCCATGTCGAGGAATATAACGCACGAAAGCGTAGCTATGGTTCGTTAGCAGGACGTACAATTGGGGCCATGTTTGGCGCAAAAGACACTGCCCGCTTTGGTTTGGAGCTTTCTTATGATTCTATTCTTAGAGGTTCAAATGGTATCATTCACCGCAGAAAAGTGCTCAATCGGTTCCTCAATATCATGGATACGCCACCGATAGATGGTGCAGACATCGTGACGACAATCGATGTAGGTATGCAGGATTTAGCCGAACGTTCGGTCATAGAAGAGCTGAAATTAATCAACGGAAACGTGGGAGTTGCCATCGTTATGGAGGTGGAAACGGGCGACATAAAGGCCATTGTTAATATGGAAAAGTGCATAGATGGCAAGTATAGAGAGATACATAACCATGCCGTTAGCGACCTTCTTGAACCGGGATCTGTATTCAAAACAGCATCTATCATGACTGCCCTTGACGACGGAGTGGTCGATACAAGCTACCGAGTCAACACGGGAACGGGCATATGGACGATGTATGGACGTGAGATGAAAGACCATAATTGGCGACGAGGTGGCTACGGTGTACTGACATTACCACAGACGTTGATGGTCAGTTCCAATATAGGTGTGAGTCGAATCATCGATGATTATTATCGCAATAACCCTGAAAAGTTCGTTCAAGGCATCTATCGTACGGGGCTTGCAGATAATCTTCAAATTCCCTTAGTGGGTGCTTCTCCGGCGCGAATTCGTATGCCTAGGAAGAACGAAAGAGGTGAGTGGGTGAACTGGAGTCACACGGCTTTGCCTTGGATGAGCATTGGATATGAAACACAGGTGCCGCCAATTTCGACGCTAACTTTCTATAATGCGATTGCTAACAACGGTCGCATGATGCGGCCACGCTTTGTTAAACAGGTGGTCAAGAATGGAGAAGTGATTATGGATTTTCCACCCGAAGTGATGCGGGCAAGCATTTGTAAGGAGAAGACATTGCGCGAAATACAAACCATTCTCGACCATGTGGTCAGTCAAGGACTTGGAAAGAAGGCCGGTTCTCTCTCATTTCGAGTGGCTGGAAAGACTGGAACGGCACAGATGTCAAAGGGAGCTCAGGGGTATAAGAGCGGCGGAACTAATTATCTTTTGAGTTTTGCCGGTTATTTTCCAGCTGATGCTCCGCGCTATAGTTGCATTGTTTGCATTCAGAAATCGGGGCTTCCGGCCAGCGGAGGTGGCATGAGTGGTGTCGTATTCCACAATATCGCAGAAGGTATTATGGCCCAAAGTCTGAAGTTAGATGTGGCAGATGCCCGCGATGCTTCATCGATATTGGTTCCCGATGTGAAAGCCGGTAACATTCTTGCTGCCGACTATGTGCTCAGTCATTTGGGCATTGTGACCAACAAGAACTGGAGTGGTAGCTATGCAGATGGTAATCCTGTCTGGGGAAAGGCAGAGAGCAAGAACCATACTAACACGGTTTTCTTGGTGCGAGAACGCATACATCGCTCTAAATATGTCCCCGACGTAACCGGCATGGGGGCCCGCGATGCCGTCTATCTCTTGGAAAGTCGTGGCGTAAAGACAACTGTTTTAGGACGTGGAAAGGTGATTCAACAAAGTTTGGAACCGGGCCATTTCATCAAGAAAGGGGAAAAAATAACCCTCGTTTTGGATTAAAAAGAAACAGCAACACATAAGAATATGAAACTAAACGAAGTCCTCAAGAACATCCATCCGATAAAGATTGTCGGTGATGCCGAAGTAGAAATCACGGGTGTGAACATTGATTCGCGCAGGATTAAAGCCGGTCATCTGTTCATAGCCATGAAAGGTACGCAAGTAGACGGCCATCAATTCATTGCCAAAGCTATAGAACTCGGGGCCAAATCCATTCTTTGCGAAGACCTTCCTGAGTCGGTTACGGGCGTAACCTATGTGCAGGTAGCCTCTACGGAAGATGCCGCCGGCAAGGTTGCAACGCTTTTTTACGGCGATCCTTCAAGGAAATTGAAGCTCGTCGGCGTGACAGGAACGAACGGAAAGACTACGATTGCCACCTTATTATATAATATGTTCCGTAAGTTTGGCCATAAGGTCGGCTTGCTTTCTACGGTATGTAATTATGTAGATGACCAGCCTATACCGGCCGATCACACGACTCCTGACCCCATAGAACTCAACGAATTGTTGGCCAAAATGGTCGAGGCCGGCTGCGAATATGCCTTTATGGAGTGCTCCAGTCATGCTATCCACCAGAAGCGTATCGGCGGACTGAAGTTCGCAGGTGGCTTGTTTACCAATCTCACCCGCGACCATTTGGACTATCATAAGACGTTCGAAAACTACCGTAATGCCAAGAAAGCCTTCTTCGATGGCCTGCCTAAAGACGCTTTTGCCATTACCAATGCCGACGATAAGAATGGAATGGTGATGGTACAGAACACCAAAGCAACCGTCAAGACCTATTCAACTCGCACGCTGGCCGACTTCCGCGCCCGCATATTGGAGTGTCATTTCGAAGGTATGTACCTTGAGATTGACGGCCGGGAAGTCGGTGTTCAGTTCATTGGCAAGTTTAATGTGAGCAATATTCTGGCCGTTTATGGCGCAGCAGTCATGCTAGGCAAGAAGCCCGAAGACATATTATTGGTGCTCAGTACGCTGCATAGTGTCAGCGGACGTCTTGAACCTATCCGGTCACCTGAGGGCTTTACGGCCATCGTTGACTATGCCCATACGCCCGATGCACTGGCAAATGTGCTCAATGCCATACACGAAGTGCTCGATGGAAAGGGGCATGTCATCACCGTATGTGGCGCAGGTGGCAACCGTGATAAGGGCAAACGGCCCCTTATGGCACAAGAAGCTGTGAGGCAAAGTGACAGGGTTATCATCACCAGTGACAATCCCCGTTTCGAGGAACCGCAGGCGATTATCAACGATATGCTGGCCGGATTGAATGACCAACAGCTGCGGAAAGTCATCTCCATCGTCGACCGTAAGGAGGCCATTCGAACGGCTTGCATGATGGCAAAGCGTGGAGATGTGGTGCTTGTTGCAGGAAAAGGCCACGAAGACTATCAGGAAATCAAGGGCGTGAAGCATCATTTCGACGACAAGGAAGTGCTCCACGACATCTTCAAAGCATAAATCGGTTTCTAAAATCAATAACATGTTGTACTATCTTTTCAGGTTTCTTGAGCAATACGGCATCAGTGGTTCCCACATGTGGGGCTATATTTCGTTCCGTGCGCTGCTCGCTTTGATTCTTTCGCTGGCCATTTCAGCATGGTTTGGTGAGAAGTTTATCAAGTATTTGAAGGCGAAACAGATTACCGAAACCCAGCGCGATGCGTCCATAGATCCCTTTGGTGTGAAGAAAATCGGCGTGCCTTCGATGGGCGGAGTCATTATTATCATGTCCATACTTGTGCCGGTTTTGCTCTTAGGGCGACTGCGTAACATCTATTTGATACTGATGATCATCACCACTGTTTGGCTGGGGTTCCTCGGTGGAATGGACGATTATATCAAGATATTCCGCCGCGATAAGGAGGGATTGAAAGGCAAATACAAAATCATTGGACAGGTTGGTATCGGCCTTATCGTGGGACTTGTGCTGTGGATGTCGCCCGATGTGAAGATGAACGAGAATATCGCCATCGAGCGACAGGGCCGGGAAATGGTCGTCAAGCACCGGGCCGAAGCCCACAAATCATTGAAGACAACCATTCCGTTTGTGAAAGGTCATAACCTCAGCTACAGCAATCTGATGAGTTTTTGCGGTCGTCATAAGGTTGCGGCAGGCTGGATTCTCTTCGTCATCATGACCATCTTGGTAGTGACGGCCGTCAGCAACGGAGCCAATCTCAACGATGGTATGGACGGAATGTGTGCCGGAAACTCGGCCATCATCGGCGTTGCGCTCGGTATTTTGGCCTATGTGAGCAGTCATATTCAGCTTGCTGCCTACCTCAATATCATGTATATACCCCAGAGCGAAGAGCTGGTTGTCTTCCTAAGTGCCTTTATTGGGGCGCTAATAGGCTTCCTTTGGTACAACGCTTACCCTGCACAAGTGTTCATGGGTGACACGGGATCGCTGACCATTGGCGGCGTTATTGCAGTGAGTGCTATTATCATTCACAAGGAATTATTGCTGCCCATACTTTGCGGAATCTTCTTTGTTGAAAGCCTAAGTGTCATCATTCAGGTTTACTATTACAAAATAGGTAAGCATCGAGGCATCAAACAACGCGTGTTCAAACGGACACCCATACACGACAATTTCCGCGTCACCGACGACCAACTCGACCCGGATTGCAAGTATCTTTTGACGCGTCCACACAGCGCAAAGCATGAATCAAAGATCACCATTCGCTTTTGGATCATCACGATTATCCTTGCTGCACTCACCATCATCACCCTAAAAGTCAGATAATATGAGTAGAATCGTTATATTAGGTGCCGGTGAAAGCGGTGCCGGAGCAGCCGTTTTGGCTCGCAAAAAAGGTTTCGATGTGTTCGTTTCCGACATGTCGGAGATTAAGGATAAATATAAGAAACTCCTCGACGACCACGGCATTGCGTGGGAAGAAGGGCAGCACACGGAAGCCAAAATCCTCAATGCCGACGAAGTAATCAAGAGTCCCGGTATTCCGAAAGAGGCGCCGATGGTGCGCAAACTCATGGCTCAAGGCACGCATATCATCAGCGAAATAGAGTTCGCGGGACGCTATACGCGGTCCAAAATGGTGTGTATCACGGGCAGTAATGGCAAAACCACAACCACTTCTCTCATCTTTCATATCTTCAAATCTGCGGGATATGACGTTGGATTGGCAGGCAATATCGGTCGGAGTTTGGCCCTTCAAGTGGCCGAAGATCCGCATGATTACTACGTCATAGAGCTGAGTAGTTTCCAATTGGATAACATGTATGACTTCCATGCCAACATCGCTATACTCCTCAATATCACTCCCGATCATCTCGATCGTTACGAAAACAAGTTCGAGAACTACGCCGATGCGAAGATGCGTATCCTCCAAAATCAAACCCCGAATGATAGCTTTATCTATTGGAACGACGACCCTGTGATTCGCAAAGAGCTTGAAAAGTTCGAGATAAAAGCCGTGGCTTGTCCGTTTTCAGAGCTGAAAGAGAAAGGCTCCATCGGCTATATCGAGAGCGGAGAATACCGACTTGAGTATCCCACTCCATTCAATATGGAGCAGGAAGAGCTGTCACTTACGGGCAAACATAACATCTATAACAGTCTTGCAGCAGGCCTTGCAGGAAACATTGCCGGCATAAAAAAGGAGATAATCCGCAAGAGTCTGGGCGACTTTCCGGGCGTGGAACACCGCTTGGAAAAGGTATGCAAGGTCGGAGGCGTGCAGTATATCAACGACTCGAAGGCCACGAATGTCGATGCATGTTGGTATGCTTTGGAGAGCATGACAACGCCGACAGTCCTCATTCTGGGTGGAAAAGACAAGGGAAACGACTATACTCCCATCAAAGAACTCGTGAAAAAGAAGTGTCGGGGCCTTGTTTATCTCGGTGCCGACAACCAAAAACTGCACGATAACTTCGACAGTTTGGGGCTCCCGGTCCGTGACACGCACAGTATGGAAGACTGCGTTCGGGCCTGTAACGAAATGGCGCAGCCGGGCGACACTGTGCTCCTGAGTCCCTGTTGTGCCAGCTTCGACCTGTTCCACAACATGGAAGAGCGAGGCAATATGTTTAAGGAAATGGTGAGAGGGCTGTAGAAAAGGAATATAAAGCCTCCTCCCAACACCCTCTCTAATACCCACCCTAACCCTCCTAAAGGGAGGGAGAACGAGTAGAGGGAGCCTCCCCCAACCCCTCTAAAGGAGGGGAGAGTGAGGTTGGGGCAATACTTTTGAGAAAGGGTTCCTAAGCAATTGGTTTGCAGTTATATAGAGACAACGTTGCAATATAGGCCATATTAGCGTGCAATATGGGTGATATTGGGCGGTAAAATGGCTGATATCATCGCACAAAATGGGGCATATTGGAAGACGAAATGGCCCATATTAGACGACAAGGTGTAATATATTGATTATCAATCACCGCAGAATTTAATTCATAACTCACCGTATTTAATTTACAAGATATAATGTTTAATTCATAACTCACAATGTATCATTCATAATCAAAGCCCCGCAAACTCGCTTTCCCCTCCTTTGGAGGGGTTGGGGGAGGCTCCCTCTGTTCGCATTCCCTCCCTTTGGGAGGGTTGGGGTGGGTATCTGGAGGGGCCAGAGTGGGTATCTTCAAAGGCCAGAGTGGGTATTAATTTTTTATAACTGATGAACAATAAAACGCTAAGTAATATCTTCAAGGGAGACAAGGTCATCTGGATGATCTTCTTCTTTCTGTGCATTATCAGCGTCGTAGAGGTGTTTTCGGCCTCTTCAGAGCTTACGTATAAGGGAGGAAGTTACTTCTCCCCGCTCATCAAACACATAGGAATTCTGTTCTTAGGTATATGCTGTATGATCGTAACATTGAACATTCAGTGCAAGTATTTCAAGGCAGTTACCCCCTTTATGTTACCCATTTCGTTCATCAGTTTGATTTGGGTTCTCTTCGCAGGTCAGGCAACCAACGGCGCACAACGATGGGTTAGCTTCGTCGGAATCCAGTTCCAACCCTCGGAAATAGCCAAAGGTACGCTCATATTGGCAACGGCTCAGATCCTCAGTGCCATGCAAACTGACCACGGAGCCGACCGAAGAGCCTTCAAATTCATACTCATTGTGTGTGGCTTTATCATTCCTCTTATCGGCATGGAAAACCTTTCCACGGCCGCATTGTTGTGCGTTGTCATCTTCTTGTTGATGGTTATTGGGCGCGTACCCATGCGACAATTGGGCAAACTCGTGGGCATTACGGCGAGCTTCAT
Source organism: Segatella maculosa DSM 19339 = JCM 15638 (assembly GCF_000382385.1). GTDB lineage: Bacteria > Bacteroidota > Bacteroidia > Bacteroidales > Bacteroidaceae > Prevotella > Prevotella maculosa. The sequence goes on from NZ_KB908322.1 coordinate 130,180, forward strand.
GCTGGTTGTTTTCGCCGGAATCATGCTGATAGGCAAGGACAACACGCAGGAAAACACCGACAAGAAACTGACGGAACAGGTGAAAGACGACCGTGAAGAGGGCGCATTGGGCAAGATATTCCACCGCGCCGACACGTGGAAATCGCGCATAGACAAGTTTGCTTCGCCCAAGGACCCCACGCCCGAAGAGGTCGATTTGGACAAGGATGCGCAGGTGGCCCATGCAAATATCGCCATTGCTTCGGCCAATGTGGTGGGCAAAGGTCCGGGAAACAGTGTCGAACGCGACTTCCTTTCGCAGGCGTTCTCCGACTTCATCTATGCCATCATCATTGAGGAATTGGGCATAGAAGGGGCGGTTGTCGTGGCTGTTCTCTACATTATGCTCCTCTTTCGCACGGGTCGTATCGCCAGCCGATGCGAGAATAATTTCCCAGCCTTGCTGGCCATGGGACTCGCTTTGCTGCTCGTGTCGCAGGCTTTGTTCAACATGTGCGTGGCTGTTGGGCTTGTTCCGGTCACCGGGCAGCCTCTTCCGCTCATCAGTAAGGGTGGAACATCGTCAATGATCAACTGCATCTATGTGGGAGTTATCCTGAGTGTGAGCCGCTCGGCCAAGAAGAAAGGCGAGTCTTCGAAGCCAAAACCGCAGCCGGTTACAGCGCAGGCGTGATGCGCATTGGGCCGTCTTTAACAATAAATAGAATGCAAAATGAATATAAACTAAAAAAAATCATTACTTTTGCACTATCATATTAAATCGTGAGAAATGGATAATGAGTTGAGAATCATCATCAGTGGAGGCGGAACGGGAGGCCATATCTTCCCGGCAATCTCCATTGCCAATGCCATCAAGGCTAAGCGACCGGATGCCAATATACTCTTTGTTGGAGCCTTGGGACGTATGGAAATGCAGCGTGTTCCGGCTGCCGGATACGAGATAAAGGGGCTTCCTATCTGCGGTTTCGACCGCAAACACCTGCTTAAAAACTTCATTGTGCTCTTCAAGATCTTGAGGAGCGAGTGCATGGCCCGCGGGATTGTACGCCGTTTCAAGCCGATGGCGGCCGTCGGAGTGGGCGGATATGCCAGCGGTCCCATGTTGAATGTGTGCGCAAAGCGGGGCATTCCGTGCCTGATTCAGGAGCAAAACTCCTACGCCGGCGTCACAAATAAACTCTTATCCAAGAAAGCCGAGAAGATATGTGTGGCCTATGAGGGAATGGAACGCTTCTTTCCTGCCGACAAAATCATATTGACCGGCAATCCTGTTCGGCAGAACGTGCTCGACTCAAAATACTCCGTTGCAGAGGCACGGCAGCTGTTCGGGCTTGCTCCCGACATGAAAACGATTCTCATCGTGGGCGGAAGTCTGGGTGCCCGTACCATCAATGAGAGCATATTGCAGCATCTTGACCTCGTCGGACAGAGCGATGTTCAGTTCATTTGGCAGACAGGTAAGGTGTATTATGAGGCCATTAAGGAACGGTTAGAGGGTGAGGAACTGCCCAATCTTCGGGCAGTCGACTTCATCAGTGACATGGGAGCAGCCTACAAAGCAGCCGACCTTGTCATCAGTCGTGCAGGGGCGAGCAGCATCAGTGAGTTCTGTTTGATAGGCAAGCCCGTTGTCCTTGTGCCTTCACCCAACGTGGCCGAAGACCATCAAACCAAGAATGCCATGGCCTTGGTCAATAAGAATGCGGCCCTATATGTAAAAGACAGCGAGGCCGCCGACGTGCTTTTGCGGACGGCAATTCAGGCCGTCGGCGACGAAGCCAAGCTGAAAGCACTGAAAGGAAACATATTGAAACTCGGATTAAAGGACTCCGCCGACATTATTGCCGACGAAGTCATCAAGTTAGCAACAAGATAAAGACAGCAAAAAGAGACATATGGAACTGAAAGATATAAAGGCCTTGTACTTCATCGGGGCCGGAGGAATTGGCATGAGTGCCCTTGCAAGATACTTCATCAAGCGGGGATTGGTGGTCGCGGGCTATGACAAGACACCGTCGGCCCTCACACATCAGCTTGAAAAAGAGGGCATGTTGCTTCACTATGAAGAGAACATCGACGAGATACCGCACGCCTGCAAGAACCCACAAACGACGTTGGTGGTCTATACTCCCGCCATTCCCGCGGAGCATCAAGAGCTGAAGTTCTTCCAAGAAAGAGGCTTTGTAATCCAGAAACGCGCACAGGTTTTGGGCACATTGACCCGCAGTCACAAGGGATTATGCTTTGCCGGGACGCACGGAAAGACTACAACTTCGACGATGTGTGCGCATATCATGCACCAGAGTCACATCGGTTGCAACGCTTTCCTTGGCGGAATATCGAAGAACTACGGCACGAATTACATTCTTTCAGACAGCGATTACGTCGTCATAGAGGCCGATGAGTTCGACAGAAGCTTTCATTGGCTGCGCCCATGGATGAGTGTTATCACGGCAACCGACCCCGATCACCTCGACATCTACGGTACAAAAGCGGCCTATCTTGAAAGCTTTCGCCACTATACGGAGCTTATTCAGCCCGGCGGAGCACTTGTTATTCACAAGGATTTAGAGATGAAACCGAACGTACAAGCAGGCGTTAAAGTGTATGAATACAGCCGTGAAGCAGGCGATTTCCATGCAGAAAACATCACAATAGAGAACGGAGAAATCAGCTTCGACTTTGTTTCTCCGATTGAAAACGTTGGGAATATCGTCCTTGGACAACCCATTCCGATTAACATCGAGAATGGAATTGCGGCCATGGCTATGGCACAATTGAACGGATGTACAGCCGAAGAGCTACGCTATGGCATGCGGACTTACAATGGTGTTGAGCGTAGGTTCGACTTCAAAATCAAGAACAATAGGCACGTGTTCCTGTCAGATTACGGGCATCACCCCAAGGAAGTGTTGCAGAGTGCCAAGAGTTTGAGGGAACTTTTCAAGGGCCGTAAGCTCACAGCCATCTTCCAACCGCATCTCTATACACGTACGCGCGACTTCTATCATGAGTTTGCCGACGCGCTGAGTTTGTTCGATGAGGTGGTTTTAACGGAGATTTATCCGGCGCGAGAAGAACCAATCGAGGGTGTGACAAGCAGGCTTATCTATGACAATCTCAAGCCCGGCGTGGAGAAATCTCTGATAAAAAAGGACGAAGTTCTCGATTATGTGAAGAGTCGCGACTTTGATGTGCTCGTGGTTCTTGGCGCAGGTAACCTCGAAAACTACGTGCCGCAGATTGCCAAAATCATTGAAAGTAAAACATAAAAACGGCCAGACGAATGCGCATAAACTGGAAAAAGACTTTCATCGTTGCGTCAGATATGCTCATTGGAACATATCTGATACTGGCCTTTACAGCCTTTAATAAGCCCGATGAGACAGTCCGTTTGTGCACAAAAGTAAACATCAACATTCAGGATGAGGCCACCAATGGCTTCATCAACACCCGGGAAATCAAGGAAAGACTGGAGAAAACGCATCTCTATCCGCTTGAAAAACCGATGAAGTATGTGGACCTTCGCAAGATGGAAGAGACGCTAACGGCCAGTCCTTTCGTGAAAACGGCCCAGTGTTATAAGACGCAATGCGGCGAAGTGAACATTGCGTTGACCCAGCGAATGCCTGTCGTCAGAATCAAAGCCGCCAATGGCGACGACTATTATCTGGACGACAACGACTGCATCATGCCCAATTCGCATTACACTTCCGACCTGATCATTGCTACAGGAAACATCAACAAGCGGTTTGCCACCGAATATATATCGCCTTTAAGCAAGGAGTTGATGTCTCAAGAACTGTGGCGTAACCAGATTGAACAAATCAATGTGCTGCCCGATTTAGGTGTCGAACTGGTGCCAAGAGTGGGAGATCACATTGTTTATTTGGGCCGACTTCCGTCTCTAAAGAGCAGGACCAAGCGCATGGAAGCCGTGACTTCGTTTGTCGATAAGAAGATGAATCGCCTTGAAAAGTTCTATAAATATGGGCTTTCGCAAGCCGGTTGGAACCGCTATAGCTACATCAATCTCGAGTTTGATAACCAGATTATCTGCAAACGAAAAGACGGAAAGCGTGACGAAACGGAGAGTGTTGCCGAGGCAGTTGCAGAGAGTGACGCTGTAGGAGGGGTGATCGATGCCCATGACCTCGAACAAGAAGAGGCTCCAGTTGCGGCTCCCGGGACCGCAAAAACAAAGACCGAGCCGAAGAAAAAGGCTGCGGAGGACAAGCGAGATGAGGCCAAAACGTCTGCGAAAAAGGCTGAACCGAAGAAGAACAAAGCCTCGGAAAAGTCAGAAAACGGCCCAAAGAAGCCCGAAGAAAAGAAGAAACAGAAGTTGAATAGATAAAGAAAAGAGCATGGCAGAATTTATTGTTGCTATCGAACTGGGGTCAACCAAGATCACCGGTATAGCCGGAAAGAAGAACCTCGACGGCAGTATTACGGTGTTGGCTGTAGTCAGAGAAGACTCCACACAGTGCATTCGCAAGGGCGTTGTGTATAACATTGACAAGACCGTGCAGTGTCTTTCCAATATCATCACGAAGCTCAAGACTGCTCTGAGGACCGATATTGCCCATGTGTATGTGGGCGTTGGTGGGCAATCCATACGCAGTGTGCGCAACGTTATCGTGAAGGAAGTTCCCGAAGATACGGTGGTTTCGCAGGAAATGGTCAATCAATTGATGGACGCCAACCGCATGATGAGCTATCCGGACCGCGAGATTTTGGAGGCAGCCACACAGGAATACAAACTCGACCAACAGTATCAACTCGACCCGGTCGGCATACAATGCAATCGTTTGGAGGGCAATTTCCTCAACATTCTGTGGCATAAAACCTTCTATCGCAACCTCAACAAGTGTTTCGATCAGGCCGGTATAGCCATCGCCGAGATGTATCTTGCCCCGATGGTGCTGGCAGATAGCGTGCTGAGCGAGGCCGAAAAGCGGTCCGGTTGCGTGCTGGTTGACCTCGGAGCAGAGAGCACTACGGTCTCCGTTTACTACAAAAACATTCTCCGTCACTTGGCCGTTATCCCGTTGGGTGGCAACAACATCACCAAAGACATCGCCTCTTTGCAGATGGAAGAGGCCGATGCCGAAAAGATGAAGCTCAAATATGCCAGTGCATATACAGACAACAACGACATCGATAACAGCCTGATGCTCTCCATAGATGCCGAACGTCAGGTTGAAAGTCGCAAGTTTATAGAGGTCGTTGAGGCCCGTGTTGAGGAGATAATCGAGAATGTTTGGTTCCAAGTTCCAGCCGAATATGCCGACAATCTCTTGGGGGGTATCATTCTCACCGGAGGCGGATCGAACCTCAAAAACATTGAGATTGCGTTCCGAAATCACACACATATCGACAAAATTCGCATAGCTAAGTTTGTCACATTGACCATAAATTCAACGAATGATGCCATCAATGCGCATGACGGAACGATGAATACTGTGCTCGGAATTCTGGCAAAAGGCGACATGAACTGCGCCGGACCGGAAATCAACAGCGACCTTTTCACCGGCGCACCCGAGGCGAAAACCACCGCAACCACAGACGAACTGCACCAGAAAGCACGCACGTTGAACGAGACAACCGGTAGCGGAGTGGTGCGCACGGAGGCCGAAAAGCAAAAGGCCGAGGCCGAGGAACGCCGCAGAAAAGACGAAGAAATGGAGGCCGAACGCGAGGCTTTGCGTGCAGAAGAGGCCCGCTTGGCTAAGGAAAGAAGGGAGAACAGCACCTCTCATAAAATCTTCAGAGAGCTCAAGAACTTCTTTGGTAAGATGATTTCTGAAGATGAATAAGCAGTAAAATAGTTTCGGATATATAATCATTTGACGTTATGATTGACACAAACAACAAGCCGACGGAATTGGATTTCGTGGAACCTGAAAAGGAAAGCAGCATCATCAAGGTGATAGGAGTAGGCGGTGGAGGCGGCAATGCCGTTAATCATATGTACCGAGAAGGCATACATGAAGTGTCATTCGTGCTCTGTAATACCGACCGACAAGCCCTTAACAACTCGCCAGTTCCCGTGCACTTGCAACTTGGGAAAGAAGGCCTTGGTGCCGGAAACAGGCCCGAAAAAGCCCGTCAGGCAGCCGAAGAGACCATCGATGACATCAAGTATATGCTCGGAGACGGCACACGAATGGCCTTCATCACGGCTGGAATGGGGGGCGGAACGGGCACCGGTGCGGCGCCGGTTATTGCTCGTGTGTCCAAAGAATTAGACATCTTGACGGTCGGTATTGTTACGATTCCGTTCCGTTTCGAGGGCGATCGCAAGATTGATCAGGCGCTCGACGGGGTCGAAGAGATGGCAAAACACGTCGATGCCCTGCTGGTTGTCAACAATGAACGGCTGCGGGAGATTTATCCCGACCTTACGCTTCTCGACGCATTCGGCAAAGCCGACGACACATTAAGCGTGGCTGCGAAGAGCATTGCAGAGATTATTACCTACGATGGGTATATGAATCTCGACTTCAACGATGTGAAAACGGTCCTTAAAGACGGTGGTGTGGCCATCATGAGCACGGGATACGGCGAGGGAGAAAACCGTGTGAAGCATGCCATAGAAGATGCCCTTAACTCGCCGTTGCTCAACGACAACGACATCTTCAACGCCAAAAAGATACTCCTAAGCATTGGGTTTAGCAACGAAAAAAACGAGAAGTCGGGCCTGATGATGGAAGAAATGAACGACGTCAACGACTTCATGGCGAAGTTCGGCAGCGACTTTGAAATCAAATGGGGGCTGGCTATCGACCCTGAACTGGGCCAGAAAGTGAAGGTGACCCTCCTTGCCACCGGCTTCGGAATAGAAGATGTGGACGGCATGGACAGTCATCTGAAGAAGCATACGCAGGAAGAAGCCGACCGAATGGCACAGGAAGAGGAACGCCGGGCAGAGCGCGATGAGCGCCGAGGTCACTACTATGGCAACATCGGAAAGAACAACCAATACAAGCGTCGCCCCCGTATTTTCCTCTTCAGGCCTGAAGATCTCGACAATGAAGACGTCATTCTCGCCGTCGAAAGCACTCCCACTTACAAGCGCACCAGCCAGATGTTGGAGGAAATACGCAATCAGGCAGCCGGCAATCAGGTAGCCAAGAACGACGAAAAAAGCGGAGGTGAGCCGACACAAACCGTTATCAGTTTCACATAAACGGCTATCCGGATTTACATGAACTGTAATCCTGCTTTCCAATCTCACCCATATTGCACGATAAAATGGGTGAGATTGCACGGTAATATGGGCCATATTGTGCGGCAATATGGGCGAGATTGGGAAACAAGATATAAGTTGTTGATTTTCAATAGCCTTTGAATAGATTTCAAAGGTTGCCTGTTAACGGCCGATTCTACTGCCGCATATTTTTGGAAGAACCTGTCCCGGTTTCAAAAACGGCCTGTTTACGGTCGATTACTGCCCACTCGTCACCCCGTAAATTGGTCTACTTATTAACTATATTGAGCGGACGCACGAACCGTGCGTCCCTACATTCCCCTCACATACTGCCTGTTTTTGAGTGTAAAACGCTATAAGCATGTAGGGATGCACGGCTCGTGTATCCGCTCGAGCAGCCTGTTAACACTCTTTTGCTTTTTGATATTGACAGCATAAAACGCTTCAATGCGGTAGTTGAAACTTTTAATTCGTAACAAAAATGCAGGAAAAAGCAAGTGATTATGTTAAATTCAAGGTCTGAAACTAACTTTTTGCAGAAAAAGTTTGGCCATATTCTAAACATTATTTAATTTTGTGACTGTTTAGCATAACGCGTTTAAGATATTTTTATTAATTGAATAGAGAACTAGCTCATTTCATTTTCGCATTCCAATATGCGTAGATAAAGTTGACTTCCGGCTGAAGTTCGTTCGTAAAACGGCTTCGCTTCCGTGCCGGATAAAAAGATGAGGCCTGCTGAAGATAGAGACGGGACGGCCCAAAAAGTTGAACAAAGAAAAGACAAACATTATAATTAAATTAAACAAAGAGAGAGATTTTATGGAAAAAAGACTAATGCTGTTTTTGGCCGGCCTATTCTTGAGTTTTGGAGTGGCTTTGGCACAAACACAAATTTCCGGAACTGTTGTCTCAAGTGAAGATGGTGAGCCCGTTATTGGGGCTTCTATCCGGGTCGTAGGTACCAATACGGGTACGATGACCGATGCAAATGGACGGTTTACACTGTCTGCACCGGCCGGCTCGCGCTTGGAGATTTCTTATATCGGTATGCAAAATAAGACGGTCAAGGCAGCTTCGAAGATGAACATCACCTTGGATTCGAATGACAAGACCTTGGACGAAGTGATGGTTGTTGCCTATGGAACGGCCAAGAAATCGTCGTTTACGGGTTCTGCTGCAGTCGTAAAGGCCGAAGATATCGCAAAGGTGCAGACCACGAACGCCGTAGAAGCCTTGCGTGGCAAGGTCTCGGGTGTGCAGATTACACAGGCTTCGGGTCAGCCGGGCACGGCTCCGACGGTTCGTATCCGTGGTATCGGTTCGATTAATGCGGCCCGTTCTCCGCTTTATGTTGTTGACGGAATGCCTTATGATGGTGATATCAACATTATTGCTCCTACGGATATTGAGAGTATGACTGTATTGAAAGAGGCCGCCGCCGCCGCCCTTTATGGTGCACGTGGTGCCAATGGCGTGGTCATCATTACAACGAAAAACGGTCGTTCTGGCAATGCAACCGTCACAGTTGATGCAAAATGGGGTGTGAACTCACGTCAGGTGCCCGACTATAATTATATAAACGACCCTGCAGGTTACTATGAAACATGGTACAAAGGTCTTTATAATTATGCCCGTGATACCTATGGTTACAGTGCAGTACAGGCCAATGCGTTTGCCAATCAGCACTTGACAGCGAGCGACAGTTACGGTCTTAACTACAATGTCTACACTGTTCCGACGGGTCAGAACATGATTGGTATGAACGGAAAGCTCAATCCTAATGCCACTTTAGGCCGCGTCATGACGGGCACGGATGGTGGAAAATACCTCCTGACTCCAGACAATTGGCTCGACAATATCTATCGTCATGCGCTGCGTCAGGAGTACACTGTGACGGGTGCGGGCAGCACCCAGCGGTCTTCTTTCTATGCTTCGGCCAACTATCTGAACATGAAAGGTATCTCCATTGGCTCTGATTATGCGCGTTTCACATCGCGTTTGAAAGCCGACTATCAGTTCAAACCATGGCTGAAGTTTGGTGTCAACATGAACTATGCACACTACAATGCGAATCAATTAGGTTCTGATGGTGAAGCTAATGCCTCCGGTAATGTCTTCACTGCATCAAGAATAGCTCCTATCTATCCGCTATTCATTCGTGATGCCCAAGGCAACAAAATCCGCCATGAGGCTTCGGGTGGCTGGACCTATGACTATGGCGAAAAGAAGAGCCTCCTTGGTTTGGAACGTCCTTATATGGGAGGTAGTAATGCGCTTTCCGATGCATTGGTGAACAAGAACTATAACGAAGGTAACACGTTCAGTGCAACCGGTACGGTGGAAATTAATCTCCCCTTTGACTTCAAGTTCACTTCTACCAACAGCGTCTATGATGATGAATACCGTGCGCAATCAAGCAGGAATCCTTGGTTCGGCCAATATTCTTCTTCAAATGGTATGGCCGATGTAAGCCATGGACGTACTTGGACCTACAACTATCAGCAGTTGCTCAACTGGCATCGTCAGTTCGGCAAGCATGATGTTGAAGCAATGCTCGGGCATGAATACTATCATCGCCGCATAACGACGCTGGCCGGCCACAACAACAACATGTTTACCAACAGCATTGTTGAGTTGAGCTCTGCCGTAACGACCAATGCCATTGCTACTTCGTCCACGTCTGAATACAACACGGAGGGTTTCTTCGGCCGTGCACAGTATAGCTATGACAACAAATATTTCTCTTCACTGTCTTATCGCCGTGATGCTTCGTCTTACTTCGACCCCGACCATCGCTGGGGTAACTTCTGGTCTTTGGGTGGTGCATGGCTCATCTCAAAGGAAAAGTTCTTCCATGTAGGCTGGGTAGACGAACTGAAGCTGAAAGCTTCTTACGGCGAACAGGGAAATGACGACATCGGTTATTACAATTATGTTACTACTTACAGAATTCAGAACTCTAACGGAAAGCTTGCGCTTGCACCGCTTCAGTTGGGTAATGCGAAGATCTCTTGGGAGAAGAACGGCGAGTTCAATGTCGGTGTCGAGTTCTCTTTGCTGAAGAGCCGCCTAACAGGTTCTATCGAGTATTATAACCGCAAGACAACCGATATGCTTTCTTGGTACACCTTGCCGGCATCATTTGGTTTCACGGGTTACTATGACAATATCGGAGACATGCGCAATACGGGTGTCGAATTCGAATTGCAGGGCGACATCATCCGAACCAAGGACCTTACATGGTCGGCCCACCTGAATATGACGGCCAATAAGAACCGTATCATCAGATTGGCTGATGAAAAGAAAAACGCGGTAGTGGACGGAAAGCAAGGTTACCAGAGTGGCAATTACTTCTATGGTGAGAAGCTACCGATGTACACTTGGTATATATACAAGTATGCCGGCGTAGACCAAACTACTGGTGAGGCCCTCTATTATAAAAATGTATATGAGAAAGATGGGAATGGAAAGACCATTTACTACGACGCAAACGGCAATAAGGTCGATCAGTCTACCCATGGTGCACGCCCAAAGGTTGTCGGTCAGGAAACTGTCAAGACAACAGGTGAAGCAGACCTGTATCTTTGTGGCGACCCCAACCCCGATGCATTCGGCGGTTTCGGCACGAACCTTAGCTGGAAAGGCTTTGATTTTGCCGTAGACTTCACTTATCAATTAGGTGGAAAGGCTTACGATAATGGCTATGCAAGTGGAATGAACCTGGACAGAGGCAGTGCGATCCATGCCGATATCCTTGATGCTTGGTCGCCGACCAACAGGAATTCAAGTATTCCCCGTTTGAACTTCAACGATAAATACATGGCTGCACAGAGCGACCGCTTCCTGACTTCGGCTTCTTATCTCAATTTGCAGAACATCACTTTGGGCTATACGTTGCCGAAACCTGTTGTCCGCAACCTCGGCTTGACCAATATCCGTGTCTATGTTACGGGTGATAATGTGTGGTTATTCTCCAAGCGTAAGGGCTTCGACCCACGGCAGAGCGAGAGTGGTTCCATCACGAATGCCTACTATTCGCCAATCCGTTCCATTTCAGGTGGCTTGACAGTAACATTTTAATCATAATAGAAAAGGAAAAGAATATGAAAAAAATCAATCAATATATCTTGGGCTTGGGGCTGCTTGTTTTGTCTCTTTCTGCTTTCACCTCGTGTGAAGAAGAGACGGAGCCGGCTACTTCCTACGCGACGACCAATCAGATGCAACGTTCCTCTGCAGCGACGGAAGCCCTATTGAGTGCTATCCCGTCATCATTGAATACGGTTTGGGATCGTGGTTACCATTATAGCTGGGGCTATGGCTCTATCATGAAAATCAGAGACGTAATGACGGCCGACGAGGCGCTGTCGGAACGTGCTTATAACCAATATGCGCAGTGGATAGAATGCTCTGGTATCGGAAGAGACTATGCCGTGACACAGTTTATTTGGAACTATTTCTACAAGATGGTGCTGACAACCAACAACCTTATCCTCGCCGTAGACCCGGGAACGGCAACCACTCAACAGTTAGGTTATCTTGGGGCAGCCTATGCTTTCCGTGCGATGTTCTATCTGGATATGGCTCGTATGTATGAGTTTTTGCCGAACGAAAAGTTTCCTGACGGCAAGAACAGCGATGGTAACGTAGTTACAAACCTGACTTGTCCTATCGTAAAAGCCGGTATGAGCAAGGAAGATGCTCGCAAGAATCCTCGTGCTACACGTGAAGATATGAAGAAATTCATTGAAGGAGACTTGAATAATGCTGAGCAAAACATTGACAAGCTGACCGACACACGCGATAAAACCCTACCCGACAAGGCCTGTGTCTATGGTTTGAAGGCCCGGCTCTATATGTGGGTCGGGGATTATGCCAAGGCTGAGGAGTATGCAAAGAAGGCCATTGCTGCTGCAAAGGTGACTCCTGTGACTAAAGCTGTTGCCTTGAACCCGACAACAGGTTTCAATACGACCGCTCCTTGGATGTGGGGTTCTAACCAGACTGCAGACGCTGCAACGGTGAAGACAGGTATTCTTAACTGGACCTCATGGATGTCAAACGAAACAACGTTCGGTTATAACGGTGCAGGCGCTGTGCATTGTATGATAGGAAAGGAACTCTATGACCGCATCAGTGATACCGACTGGCGTAAACTTTATTGGAAAGCCCCGGCTTCCAGCCCTTTGGCCGGCCAAGTTCCCTACTTAAAGGCTTCTTACAAGACAGCACTATCCACCTATGCTTCCATTAAGTTCCGTCCGGGTCAAGGTAATGACGGCGAGTCTTCCGTTGCTGCGGCCTGTGCCTATCCTTTGATGCGCGTCGAAGAGATGTATTTCATCGAAGCCGAGGCTGCGGCCCAGCAGAATAAGCTTGCCGATGCAAAGACGGTTTTGAACAATATCATGCAGACACGTGATGCAAACTACAATTGCCTACTCACGGACAAAGATGCTATTATTGAAGAGATCGTCTTCCAGAAGCGCGTAGAACTTTGGGGTGAAGGACAGAGTTTCTTCGATATCAAACGTCTGAACTACTCTGTCAAACGTGGTTACGCAGGCACAAACTTCTATGAACTCGGTCGTTACAACACCAACGGGCGGCCGGCTTGGATGAACCTCTGTATTGTTATAACCGAGGAAAACAATAACAGTGCGGTCAAAGGCTATAACAATCCTGACCCCTCGAGTCGTTATACTCCGGTAATTAAATAAGTATTTCATAAAGGAAAAGGAAATGAAAAAGATGCTGAAATATTCATTCGCAGTATTGCTCGGCTTGTGTATTGCAAGCTTAAGCGCCTGCTCAGACGATTATAAGTATGAACCGGCACCATCTGATACAGGTGGCAACGCATACTTGGTTGCACCAAAGTCTGATACTGTTAAGTTTACTGAAGATGAGGCTCAAAAGCTCATTGTGCGCGTGGCTCGTGCCAACTCAGCCGGGACACAGACGATTGCCTTGTCAAGTGATAATAAACTCTTCAATGCACCGACCGATGTGAAATTTGCTGCCGGAGAAAAGGCCAAGGACGTTGAAGTAACTTTCAATATGCCCGCAGGAAAATCAGAAAAGGTAAATATTGCCGTGGCCTCAAAAGACGCCTTTATCTATGGTCTGCCGGAGATAACCTATAATATTATCCGCTACAAGACCCATAAAGTAACGGTTGCTTTGGGTATGTTTGGTAAACAGCCAAACCTGATTGTGCACTCATACAGTACCAACTATGTACTGTTGGCTGACGCGAAAAACGGTTACGACTACGACATCAAGTTTACGATTGACGAGAAAGGCGTGGTGACCGTTCCGGCTCAATCCGCTTGGGAGCATTCAAAATATGGAAAGGTTTGGGTGTGTGGCAATGAAAAAGACGATGCGAAGGTCACTGCAGACGGTGTCAATGGCTCCGGTATTGCTGGAACCTACGATAAGAGTACAAAGATGGCCACGCTGAAGTTGATACATGCCGTGCCCAATTTGGGAGCGTTCGGCACCAAGACCGACTATATCTTATTCCCGTAGATGCAAAATCCTCTGATATAACGAAAGACCGGACAGGCTTGTCTTGTCCGGTTCTTTTTTATATGTAAAAAGTTTTATTTCGTTTCTATCAAACAACACACCAATTCTAATGAGAAAGTTTTTACTCTTATCTTCTCTTTTCTTGCTGTCGGTGGGGATTCAGGCTGCCGACCGCAGTTTGTTACAGAAGCGTCAGGCCGCATTGCAGGCACTGCGTGGTCCTGAATCCCCGGCGCAGACACGTACAACCTGTCTGACTGCCGACCTGAAAGTCCTATCCGAGAACAAGGTGCTGACCGTCATGGGATCAGAGGCAGGCTTTGCCATCATTGCCAACGATGATGTTTTCCCTGCAGTCATCGGATATTCCAAGGACTCCTATAATGCAGAGAACAATACATCTTTGCGTTGGTTCGTCAATGCGGCGACCGCTTCGATGAGCAATTACCTTGCAGAAGGGAAGAAATATGCCCCAGTCATTCCTACCGGAACATTCAAAACAGCGGTGAGTCCGATTGTGAAGACCGTGTGGAGCCAGTCGAAGCCCTATAACAACGACTGCCCACATTTGTCGGGAACGACACCTTATCCCACGGGTTGCGTGGCAACGGCATTGTCACAGATTATGAAGCACTACAATTATCCGGCCAAAGGTATCGGTAAAGGCACGTTGAGCGTCGTGGTCAACGGTAGCAGTACGATTATCTCGGCCGACTTTGGCAACACCACCTACGATTGGAAGAACATGCTCAATGACTATGACGCGGTAACTTATAATTCCGTGCAGGCCAAAGCTGTCTCAACGCTGATGGTGCAATGTGGCATTGCCGTCAGTATGGAATATACGCCGAGCGGATCGGGAGCCTATTCCAACGAGGCCCGCCATGGTCTGATCAAGAACTTCGGCTATAATGCCGGTATCAATCTGCTTTATCGCAATTATTATTCCACATTGCAGTGGATGACCATCATCTATAAGGAACTGAACGCCGGTCGACCGTTGTATTATACGGGTTCGGACAAGACCGAAGGTGGGCATGCCTTTGTGATTGACGGTTATAACGAACAGGGCTTCGTCCATGTGAACTGGGGTTGGGGTGCCAAAGGAGGCAACGGCTATTACGACATTGCGCTGTTGAATCCACAGGGTTATTCCTTCAAAGAGGGGCAGGACATGCTCGTGGGCGTCTCCCCAGACAAGGTAATGGACTATCATTCACATATTATTAGCGATGAGAGATTCTCTGCGATGAAGTTCGGACCGATGTTGAACGTCAATGCCGGAACCATGTACAACTTGACCGGCGAGAGCTTCACGGGCGAGGTTGCCATCGTGCTTCAGAACAACACGACGACAAAGGTGTTGAAGAAAAACTTTGTCGCAAGAGTTGCCAATCTCCACTCCGTAGGCGAGCTCAGTGATATGATTACGTTGCCGACGGGACTTGCTGACGGAACCTACCGACTGTTTGTCGGTACGAAGTCCGCCGAGTATCATGAGACGGAATGGCAACTCGTGCGCCGGGCGAAAGGAGCTGCCAATAGCTACAAGGTTGTCATTGCAGGCGGTGCTCTCCAAAGTATCGATGGCGGTACAGGCGACGATGGTTGGACGACTACAGGCATTAATGCGGTCAAGGTAGCCGATGCTTCTGCGCCCGTCACCGTCTACGACCTGCAAGGGCACCGGCTACTCAGCGTTCCCGCAGCTCAATTCAACGCGGACGCACTCCCGGTGCATGGCGTGTTCATCGTTAAGCAAGGTGACAAAAGTCATAAGATTGTGAGATAAGCACCTGAAAGAAGCATTTTCAAACACAAGCCCTCGTTACACTGCAACGGGGGTTTTTCATTTCTGTGGCTACCAATAGATGTGCTTTTCAACAAGAATAAAGATTTTTTATAATCGTGAATTTCCAACGAATTTGCAGGAAATTGGAATTTCTTCCTTTGTAATTCGTTGATAATTACGTATGTAAGCGTTTCA
Source organism: Segatella maculosa DSM 19339 = JCM 15638 (assembly GCF_000382385.1). Lineage (GTDB taxonomy): Bacteria > Bacteroidota > Bacteroidia > Bacteroidales > Bacteroidaceae > Prevotella > Prevotella maculosa. The sequence continues at coordinate 145,917 of NZ_KB908322.1, forward strand.
ATATCGCTTATATCATAATTTTATTTCATTGCTATTTCTCTGCCGTTCCGGTTAATGGAACTCCCTGGAACCTCGCCTTGGAATCATAAACTTGCCACTTTTGCATCGCAAACTTGTGGTTTACGACCGGTTAACTTATGGTTTTCCGATTGCAGTGCCACAGTTTTGTCTCCAAAAGATAAAAAGAGAGCGTTAGGAATGGAAGCAAGAAAGTAAGTTTGTGGCACCTTTTCCTTGCATTATTGTTGTATAAATCCGCAATTTTCGTGTTATTTGAAATAAATACCACGGTATTTGCATTAAAATGAAAGTTTTTTACCCAAAAAAGCTTGCATATCAATTATACATTTCTTAACTTTGCATTCGATATTTTCAATCATAAGCAAGTCGTATCGGTGCTTGGTGGCAGTCGGACGGCTGATGTAATTTACAAATTTTAAAGAGAGAGATTTATGGAGAAGAGACTTTTGATGTTTCTTGCCGGTCTGTTCCTAAGCGTCGGAGCAGCCGTTGCACAGATGCAAGTGACGGGAACCGTGGTTTCGAGCGAAGATGGCGAGCCCATTGTCGGTGCTTCGGTCATGGTGGCCGGAACAAAGACGGGCACGTCGACCGATGTCGATGGTAAGTTCGGCTTAAGTGTACAAGCAGGCAGCAAGCTCGTGGTGACTTATCTGGGCATGCGACCGAAGACGGTCACGGCATTGGGTAACATGAAAATCAAATTAGACCCAGACAACCGTGTGCTCGACGAGGTAGTCGTTACGGCTATGGGCATCACACGCGAGAAGAAGGCCCTCGGTTATGCCTCGCAAGTGCTCGATGCCAAGGACTTGAACACGTCGGGAACATCGTCATTGGCCAGTGCCATGCAGGGAAAGCTGACGGGTGTTGACATTCGTACCTCTTCAGGAGCACCGGGTGCGTCGGCCCAAATCGTCATTCGCGGGGCGCGTTCCTTCGATGGTAACAACACACCGCTCTACGTTGTTGATGGCATGCCGATTTCTTCTACGCCCGATTTTGACACGGAAGACTCTGTCAAGGGGGCCGATAACGCCAGCCGAACGATTGACTTGAACCCCGATGACATTGCAAGTATCAACGTGTTAAAGGGACAGGCGGCATCAGCTCTCTATGGTATTCGTGCTTCGAACGGCGTGATTTTGATTACTACGAAGCGGGGTAGCAAGGCATCGGCCAAGCCCATCATCACGTTTTCGACCGATTTGAGCGCGCAAACTGTCAGCCGCAAGTTCGAACGGCAGACAGTTTACGCCCAAGGTGCAGACGGAACGAACTACAATCCGAATAACTCCATGTCGTGGGGTCCGAAGATAGCCGACCTACCCAACGACCCTAAATACGGCGGAAACGTCAACAACACATACACCAACGGCGACCTCACATCACATGCCGGCATGTATTACAACCCGAAGTATGCAGCGGCCGGTCTGAGTGGCTGGGCCAAGCCCGAGACCCATGATAACGTGGGCGACTTCTTCAGGACAGGTTTCACCCAAAACTCCACTTTCAACATCTCGCAACGCAAGAACGATGTGAGCTATTCGTTCAGCATCAGCGATACATATCAGAACGGTATCATCCCTTCGACGGGCATGACGCGGACCGGTGCACGCGGTGCTGTGGATTGGAAAGTGGACGATAGGTGGAAGGCTGGCTTTTCTGCCAACTATAGCTCCGTGAAAGTGAAGGCTGCACCGGGTGCCAACAGCGGCATCATCAATGTGGTTTATTCCGCTCCGGCCGAATACGACCTCAAAGGCACGCCCTATCACGCGCTGGGAAAGCCCACTTCGCAAATCCTCTTCCGCAACACGAGCTTCAATAATCCCTATTGGTGGGCGGCCAACGACGAATTCTCGCAGCACACGAACCGCGTCTTTGGCAATGCCTATGCGGAATTTACCCCGAAACTGAACTGGGGCGACCGCTACCACCTTGTTTTTCGCGAGCAAGCCGGGCTCGACACATACACCAGTAACAATGCCACTGTTGCCGAACTTGGCTCTGCTTACAACACAAAAGGCGAGGTGGAGAACTACGGAAAACAGAACAACATCTTCAATAACCTGCTCACTGCCAACTTCACGGCTAAGTGGGGAGCCGACAGGGAGTGGGATTTTGGGTTGGTACTTGGCAACGAGTTCAATCACGAATACCGTCGCATTTGGGACTACGACGGCTCCGGTCTGGCCTTTTATGGGCAACCCACCATCGCCAACACGGCCTCGGTAGACGCTCATGAGGAGTATCATGAGCAGGAACGCACTGTGGGTTTCTTCGGTCAGGCGTCGCTCTCGTGGCAAGATATGCTCTATCTGACCGTCACGGGCCGCAACGACATGATCTCATCCATGCCGCGTGGCAACCGTTCGTTCTTCTATCCGTCGGTCTCTTTGGGCTGGATATTCACCGAACTTCCACCGCTAAAAGAGCATCCGCTGCTTTCTTACGGTAAACTCCGCCTGTCTTATGCACAAGTGGGCCAGGCCGGTCGGTTCTATAACAACTATATGTATGTCCCGGCCTATGGTAGTGGCATGTATATCTACACGCCGATAAGCTATCCTCTTGGTGGTGCAAGGGGCTATGCGCCCTATTATGTGAAGTTCGATGAGAACCTCAAGCCACAGAACACGTCGAACTGGGAGACAGGTATCGACCTTGCACTCTTCAAAAGCCGTGTGAAACTGGAATATACGCTGAGCTATCAAGACGTGAAGGACCAGATTTTCGACGTCCCGACCGCAGGCTCAAGCGGCTATCAGGCTCTCCGTACCAATGCCGGCCGCATGACGACATGGTCACATGAGTTCACTTTGAACGCAACACTCCTCGACCATGCCGACTACAGCCTTGACTTCGGTCTCAACTTCACGAAGGTGACCAACAAAGTGAAGGAACTTGCCCACGGTGTTGAGAGCATCATGCTCGGTGGTTTCGTTGAACCGCAGATTCGTGCACAGGCGGGTTACACCTATCCCAACATTTATGGCAAGGCTTTCAAGCGCACGAAAGACGGCAGTCTGCTGCTCCGTAATGGTCTTCCGCAGGCCACTTCCGCCAGTGTCAACCTTGGTGAGTGTGCGCCCGACTTCAACATGGGCTTCAATCTCCATGCCCGCTACAAGCGATTGTCGCTCGCTGCCACGCTTGATTGGCAGAAAGGCGGTTGCATGTACAATGGAACACTGCTCACGATGAACTTCTTCGGCGTGACGAAAGCATCGCTCGACTATCACGAAGGCACGATGGTTGCCGAGGGAATCGACGAAGCCACGGGAAAGAAGAACACCGTTAAGGTGAGCAAACAGGATTATTATCAGGCCTATAATGACGTGACCGAGGCCGGAATCTACGACACCAGCTATCTCAAGTTGCGCGATGTCACCTTGACGTATCAGCTGCCTAAGTTCGCAGGCATCGACCTTTCGGTCTACGGTTTCGCCCGCAATGTGCTCGTATGGGCCAAGATGCCCGACCTCGATCCCGAGAGTTCACAAGGCAACGGCAACATGAGCGGCTACTTCGAACGCTACTCTGTGCCCAGCACTTCAAGCTTCGGCGGTGGCTTTAAGCTCACTTTCTAAACGTATATCAACAGTTATCAACGCAAAGCGTACAATTATGAAAACAAAATATCTATTCGGTGCCATCGCATTCTCATTGGCTTTCGCCTCTTGTTCAGAGGATATGATGGACCGTATCAACAGGGATGAGGCCCACCCCGGCATCAATCTTAACGCCCGACTTCAGCTGACCGAGACCGAAGTCTCAACGGTCTACTCCACGCTCTGTGGCAATTATGCGTGGTATGTGTCCTCTTTTACCGAGCAACTCTTTGGCACCGGAAACAACCAACTGCGCCAAGTTGAGGCCCGGAACACCTCGGAAGTGGCCGGAAGTCCGGTCTTTGAGAACGACTGGAACAGCACTTATCTCAACCTTCATAACCTCTCTCTGCTTCGAAACAAGTGTCAGGAAGGCGGTGTCAACGCAGGGGAATACGCCCTTTTAGGCATGGCTCAGACGCTTGAAGCCTTGAACTGGGCCACGCTGACCGACCTCCATGGCGACATTCCCTATAAGGAATGCTTCGTAAAGTCGGCTCCGAAGATCGACAAGCAAAAGGAAATCTATGCGCGTGTGTTTGAACTTTTGGATAGTGCTCAAATCAATTTGGCCCGCGGGACCGATGATGTCAGCGACAATGATATTCTTTATAAAGGTAAAACTGACCAATGGTTGGCCTTCGTCCACGCCCTGAAAGCCCGCTATTTGCTGCGCACCTATGGCACGAACAAGACCAATGCGCAACTCCAGAAAGTCATCACTGAGGCACAGGCTGCCCTCGATGGCGGCTTCACGGGCTGCGAACTGGCTGTGTTCAACGGTCAAACGGCCGACAATTCTTGGTATGCCTACGCGCAAAGCCGTGAGTACACGGGTTGCTCTTCGACCGTAGAGAAGCTGCTAAGCGACCGCAACGACCCGCGCGAACCCATCTATAACTACAACAAATGGGGCAACAACGTTGTGGCAAATCCCGGAGATGACGCGATGGCCTCCGAAACGGAGTACGTCAATTGGCCTGCCTATTTGGAAAATGGTGCCGCACCTTTGCATGTGCTCAGCCTTTCCGAGCTCCACTTTGTCCTTGCCGAAGCCAAGGCACGCTTGGGACTTGACGCTACGACAAACTTCGAATCAGGGGTCAAAGCGTCTGTCAAAGACTTCTATCAGACTGGCGGAAGCGTCATCGACAAGACAATATCCGACAGCGAAATCGCTGCCTATCTCGCGGCAATCGGCCCACGTTACACCGCAAACCCACTGAAAGAAATCCTCATTCAGAAGTATATTGCGCAGTCACGTGACGAACAATTGGAGACCTATAACGATATTCGTCGCTGCCGTTTCATCGATGGTAGCTATCCCGTAAGCCTGACTAACCCCAACAATACTGCTGGAAGTGCCAACCGTTGGCCGCTTTGTTTGCCCTATGGTAACAGCGATGTGGTTTCCAATCCCAATGTCGCCAAAGCGTTCGGTTCGGGCAATGACGCCGGAATGTACGTCTATACGCAACCCGTTTGGTGGGCCGGTGGCAACTAATAGGCTGCCAATGCAGTATAAGTATGGCACCCCTTTTTCATGTTTTAGTTGACAGTTGACGAGTAAACGGGTGAACAAGTGGTTGTTGCGTGGCATATAGGGACGCACGGCTCGTGCGTCCGCTTAAATGGGCTTGTTTATAGTCCGATTACTACCCACTTGTCAACTTGTTTACTTGTCCACTTATCCACTTACTCTGCTTGAGCGGACGCACGAACCGTGCGTCCCTACATTCCCATCGTAATCACATCACATTTTAAAATGGGCCATTTCACCGTGCAACATCAGCCATTTTACACGATGAAATGGCCCATTTTGCACGCTAAAATGGCTGATATTGAAACGCAAGTCATAAGCTGTTGATTATCAATATCGCCGATACTCCGAACCGCTCGAATGCATGTAGGGACGCACGGTCCGTGCGTCCGCTCCGTTTCTCAGTTGACAGTTAGCGAGTAAACGGGTGAACAAGGTGATTGTTGCGTGTTGAACGGACGCACGAGCCGTGCGTCCCTACATGCCTATCATGGCTGGATTGATGCGTAAATTGAGTGATGGGGTGAGCTGCTTGAATGTATGTAGGGACGCACGGCTCGTGCGTCCGCCCCGATAGTCTTGCCTATTTCGCTTTTAATCAGCTTGAGTGGACGCACGAATCGTACGTCCCGGCATGCCCATTTCGGCAATATTATGCCAAAAAATGGGCCATTTCATCGTATAATTGGGGTGATGTCCGGTTACAAAATGGGCTGGAACAAATTGTGAAAGCAAAAGGTCAGGCGAGGCTTCTCCTCTACCTGACCTGCCGATAACTTGTTGCCAAGGCACAAGTAATCATAAAGTTCAATGTTCAATCTTCAAACTTCAAAGGCCCAAACATCAAAGTTCAACGTCGAACCTTGCCCCTGCTACGATCCAAACGCCGGGTTGTTTCACGTTGCCCACGTCCACATAATCGCGGTCGAGCAGGTTGTTTCCGGCAAGATAAACGTTCCATTTCGGCGCATTCCACGACAGTTTGGCGTCCAATATGCCGTAGGAGCCGTAGCGATGCAGCTTGCCCGCGGGGTCTTTGTAGCTGCCCATGCGATGCTGAAAACGGTAGTCCACGCCCAAATCAAGCCGCTTCCAAAGGTTCAATTGCAGGTTTCCAACGACCTTATTCTTGAGATATTCCAGTGCATAAAGGCTGTGAATGCCGGCAAATTCCTTGTGATGTTGCTGAATGAAACAATAGCTGATGCCCAACGTTTTCAACAGTTTTTGCGTGGGAAGAAGCTGCCGGAAGTCAGCATTCAAGGCCATTTCCGTGCCCCAAGCATCAATTGTTCCGAAGTTAACCGACTTCCACACCACGGCTCCTCCAGCGTCTTTCTCGCCGTCGTCAATCCAATCTATCAGGTTGGTGTAGTGATTATAGAAGCCACTAAGGCTACCCGAAAGTCCATGTTTGGCATATTTCATGCCCAATTCCACGGCAGAAAGCTCTTCTGGTTTCAGGTTTGGGTCGGCCTTATGCCCCCCGACAGAGTAGAAAAGTTCGGTGATTGACGGCATACGCAACGACGTATTGTAACTTGCATAGAGCTTCCATGCGTCGCCAAAGCGGTAACTTGCGTTCACACTCGGATAGACTTTCATGTGCATTTCGGCCCAACTGTTCTTCACAGCCACCAAACCTGCCGACATTGTAAGGCCACCAATGAGCAGGTTATGCTCTAAGATGAACTGCAAGTTCGTGCGGTTCACTCCCACTTTATACATGACATTATCGGTGCCGCTCACGTGTTTCGGGTGCGAAAGCGGGGTGCCGAGGTTCGTACTCACAAGGTCTTCGTTGCGCAATTCGGCCCCGAATGCGGTGCGACCCAAGGTCCAATCGAAGTACGAATTGAGGTTTATTCCATAGCAATCTGTGCGATGATAGTTGAAAGGATAGCTGCCCGGGCGACCCCTAAACAGCTCAAAACGGTCGTAATTATGGTTCCAATAAACGGCCGGTTTCCACTTAATTACACCGCGTTTTGTCTCACCTTGCACGGCCGTATAGGTCTTAAAGGTATGCTCAAACTGGTCATCATACTTGGCACTATAGTTGGTACTCGACCCGAAATCCTTGTTACTTAGCCCCGCATGCCAGCTGACAAGCACGTCGTCATCAGTGTAATTGCCTTGATAAAAAGCCTTTTCAGCACGGAAATCTGTGTTCAGTCCGCCCGCTTTATTGCGGTTATAGCCGTCGCTTCTGGTGAAAGAAGCCGACAATTGATGGTTCCATTTGCCACTAACGGCATTGATTCTGCCTCCCGAACGCACATAACCGAAGCTTCCTGTTTCAGCGTAAACGGAGAGGCTCGGCAGCCGTTTCGGTCGCGTAACGATGTTGATTGCACCCAGCATCGAGGCTGTTCCATAGACCGATCCGGCTGGTCCTTCGAGCACTTCTATGCGTTCTATCTCGCTGATGTCAACAGGGAAGTCAGCCACGTTGTGTGCCGTTTGCGGGTCACCGATGTTGATTCCGTTCAGCAAAAAGGTGATTTGCTCGTGGTTTCCGCCCCGGATTGTCACGTCGGTCTGCGCACCTATCGGGCCACGTTGGCGCACATCGACTCCCACAATCCGCTTCAGCAGGTCGTTAACACTTTGTACCGGCGCCGCTTGAATGTCCTCACGGCTCAGTACAGTAACCATTCTCGCTTGCTGACGTTGCGTCAGCGGCGCCCTCGACCCGGTGACATTGACCTCGTCGAGCACATACTCTTTCTCGTTAAAATGTGCAGAGTCGAGCTTAGTAACGTCGGTACTGATGCCTTCGGCCTTCGCATAAGTGAGCGAAGCCACGCTCAATGTACCGACAATCACTTCCTTTCCCAAGCACGAAAAGAGTGCGTAGCCCTTGTTTACGAACTGCGTAAACCGGATACTACGGCGCTTGTTGAAAATTGTTTTGTACATAAATAATTATAATTTCAGCGTTTGCAAAAGTGCAAAACGATTGCAAAGATAGGGAAAAAATGGGAAATGAGAAATGAGAAGTGTGGAATTTAGGGAATGAAAAAAGAGAGATGAGGAGGGAAACCCGTGTGGAATGAAGTGCGAGAACCGGAGATTTGCCAAAGCTTATAAGTAATATTACAAATCAATTAATAAAAGAAATGTTTTGTGTTAATATGTTAAAGTTCTTGTGTTTCAGGTATTTTTTTCGTTGCATGTTGCCGAAATTAAGTAATATTGCACGAATATGAAAAGACAACCGATAGCATGAAGGTTAACCAACTTCATTGAAAAACATACAGGGACACGGATTTTCGTTCGCAAACAGCACCATCAACTGATGGACAGTGGGCCGAATAGGAAGTCAAGAAAAGCCGACGGGCAACCCGAAATACACGATCATACATCATATAAACCATAAACAAAACTCAAAACCATGAACAAGAAATTGATTTTGCTGGCCCTTTTGGCAGTTTGTTCGATTGGAAGTGCCGTGGGAAAATCCTACAGATTGAACTCTCCGGACAAGAACATTACCGTCGAGGTTGACGTCGATGGAAAAATACATTACGCTGTAAGCTATAAGAACCAGCCGTTGATCAACAGCTCTCAGATAGCCATGACAAACCGAATGACCAAGGACTTCGGCAATGGAGAGCGCATCAAGAACGTTAAAAAGGCGTTTCATGATGGCACTGTCAATGCGGTATTTTACAAAAAGGCCACCATCGAAGACAAGTATTGGGAACTTACCCTCGGATTCGACAACTATAACCTTGTTTTCAGGGCTTATAACCAAGGCGTTGCCTATCGTTTCGAGGCCAAATGCAAGAATACTTTCCAAGTAGTCAATGAGATTGCGACCTTTAATTTTGCAAAAGACCTGCCATCTTACGTTCCTTATGTCCGTGAAAAGGGAACCTTTGCCGAGCAATTCGCCAATTCGTTCGAGAACACCTATACGCATGGACCGCTTTCCGGCCTGAATAAGGACCGACTTATCTTTCTTCCGATTCTGGTAGAGGCCGAAAACGGAGTCAAAGTGGCCATCACGGAATCCGACCTGAACGATTATCCGGGCATGTATCTCAATCCTGAAGCCCCCAAGTCAACGACATTGAAAGGCATTTTTGCCCCTTATCCCAAGGAAACCGTACAAGGCGGCACCTTCAACTTGGAGATGTTGGTGCGCTCTACCGAGGACTATATCGCCCAATCTGCCAAAGATGCCACGTTTCCATGGCGGATTATCTCCATCGCAGAAAACGAGAATGAGTTGCTGAATGACGATTTGGTCTATCTGTTGGCTGCGCCTTCGCGCATCAAAGACACTGCTTGGATCAAGCCAGGAAAGGTAGCTTGGGACTGGTGGAACGATTGGGGACTTTACAATGTGGGCTTCAAAGCGGGCATAAACACCCAAACTTACAAGGCATATATTGATTTTGCGAGCAAGTATGGTTTGGAGTATGTCATCATGGACGCTGGTTGGGCTGTGAAGAATAAGGCAGATTTGTTCCAGATAGTGCCCGAAATCGATTTGAAAGCAATTGTGAACTACGCCGAACAAAAGCATGTCGGCATCATCTTATGGGCCGGTTACTATGCCTTCGAGCGGGATATGGAGAAGGCATGTCGCTATTTCTCTGAGCTTGGTGTGAAAGGATTCAAGATTGATTACCTGAACCGTGACGACCAACAGATGGTGAATTTCGCATATAGGGCAGCGGAAATGACGGCCAAGTATCATTTGTTAGTAGACTTCCATGGCATTTATAAGCCCACCGGATTGAACAGAACGTTCCCCAATGTGGTTAATTTCGAGGGCGTGGCCGGGCAGGAACAGACCAAATGGTCGCCCATTTCGAAATACGACCAAGTGAACTATGATGTCACGGTGCCCTATATCAGAATGCTGGCAGGCCAAATGGACTACACGCAAGGAGCCATGTTGAACGGAACAAAGAAGACCTATTATCCCTCAAACAGCAATCCGATGAGCCAAGGTACGCGTGCTCATCAGCTGGGCATGTATGTTGTCTTCTTCTCGCCATTGAACATGCTCTGCGATAGCCCTACCCATTATGAGCAAGAAGCTGAATGTACTCGCTTTATTTCGAGTATTCCGACAGTCTGGGACGAGACGTTGCCACTCGAAGGTAAGGTCGGTGAATATGTCATCATGGCCCGACGGAAAGGCAATTCATGGTATGTCGGCGGACTGAACAACTGGAAAGAGCGCACTGTCAGGCTGCAACTCGGTCGGCTTCATGCTGCCGGTAGGAAAGCAGAAATCTATTATGACGGTCCGAACGCAGAGAAAATGGCGCAAGATTACGCCAAAAAGACCATCTCCATACCTGAAGATGGAACCGTTGAATTGCAGATGGCACCTGGCGGAGGCTTTGCAATAGCCATCTTATAACACTCGTTTTGCATGTCTTTACCGTCTGTTTTTCAATTACCAGACGGTAAAGACGGGCTTTTTTCCGGCCTTGATGATTACCTTACCACGATGAAAAAACGGCCTAATCCATCGGTTTAACGCCTCACGCACAGCCTGATTTCCTCGAAATGATCAATGATATAATCGGCTCGGGCGGCCTGCAATTCCTCCCTGTTGCCGTTACCATAGGTGACGCCACAGGTCATTGTACCTGCATTGCGCCCCATGAGTATGTCGAATTTCGTGTCACCCACGACCAAAGCCTCAGCCGGTTGCAAACCAAACCGACGCAAGGTTTTCAGCACAGGTTCAGCATCGGGCTTCGCTTTCTCCACGTCGTCGGCCCCCAAGACGAGGCTGATGAACGGCTCGAGATGCAGCTCTTCGACGAAAGCTGCCAGCGAATGGTGCCCCCGACTGCTGGCGATTGTCACCGTGAGGCCGTCATCATGCAGGGCCTTGATGGTCTCCTTGACACCCGGAAAGGCCGCAACGGCCCCACGAATATTATTGCGGTCGAAGATTACACGATAGGAATTAGCACACAATTCGGCCATTTCATCGCTCATTGGTTGCAGCATTTTGAAACACGCTTTCAGTGGAAGTCCGATGGTACGTGCGCATTCTTCCGTCGTTTTATCGGGCAGATGGCATTGCCGGAGTGTCTCTCTCATCGTGCGAACGATGAGGTCTTGCGAGTCGCCGATGGTGCCGTCGAAATCCAATATCACGATTTTTGTTTTCATCTTTCGTCTGTTTTGCCTGCGAAGATACGCAGAAAAATGCAGAAAAGGTCCACCTTGCAGTCATAAAATGGCCAAATTACCCCGGCAATGAAAGCCGCGCATGCAAGGAATATCGCTTTTAAGTGAAAATGAGGGTAGTCAGACGGTCTTCGCTCATCAGCTCCGTTGCCACTTGTTGCAGGCTTTCTGCCGTCACATTTTCAATGTGTCGGAAGAGCGAAGTGATGTCGCGTTCCCAACCATAATGCAGGAAACTCTTGCCAAAATCAAGGGCGAAGTTCTCCCGATTGTCGCAGGCTACGCCGATTTGTCCCTTGATTTGCTTCTTGGCTGCCCGCAATTGCCCCGCCGTGAGGGGCTGCCCGATGACCCGATCAAGCTCTTTGCGCACCAAACGCAGGCACTTTTTCACGTCTTTTGGGTCGCAACCGAAATACGTTCCCCACACTCCTGTGTCGCCATAACTCACCATTGAGCTCTCAACCGTGTAGACCAAGCCATGCCGTTCGCGCAAGGCAAGGTTCAAACGTGCGTTCATTCCCGGTCCACCGAGAATGTTATTGAGCAGGTAAAGCACCAATCTTCGCTCGTCATGTACCCCATATCCGCGATTACCTATCATGACATGAGCTTGATGGGTGCCATGTTTTTTTTCGATGAAATGGGGGAAATATGAAGGTAAAGGCTGCCGGAGCGTGGGCGAAATGCAGGGCTTTGCCGATGGGGAATCACTCGTTGCACGCTCCAAGAGCCGTACAAGTCGGTTGAAATTCACGTCGCCATAGAGAAAGAAAATACAGTTTTCGGGGCGGTAAAAAGCCTGCACAAAGCCGCAAGCATCGGCTGTTTTAAAGCTCCTGACACGCTCGGCTGTTCCCAAAATGTTATGCCCCAAGGGGTGACCTTCAAAGAGAATATTCTCGAATTCATCGTAGATAAGTTCGGCAGGTGAGTCATTATAACTCTCGATTTCATCGCAAATGACTTCTACTTCCTTGTCAATTTCGGTCTGAGGATAGGTACTGTGGAACACGATATCGGTCAATAAATCAACCGCCCGGGGCGTATGTTCCTTCAAAATAGCGGCATAATAAACCGTGTCTTCCTTGTTGGTAAAGGCATTCAAGTCGCCACCCACGCTCTCAAGAGCATTGCTGATGTGCCACGACCTGCGCCGCTTGGTCCCCTTGAACGCCATGTGTTCGCAGAAATGAGCCATGCCTTCGCGGCCCGGTTGCTCGTTACGTGTGCCCGCATTGACCTCATATCCGCAATAAACCACGCTCGAATCAGTGCTTTGATGAATGATGCGGAGCCCGTTGGCAAGCGTTGCTGTATTGTATTTCATGCGTGCAAAGTTACTGAAAAATTTGTATTTGCCGTTGATTTCGCGTATATTTGCAAGAGAAATCAAAGACAACCCATCATTATGCGCAAAGTAATAGGTCTCGGAGAGACCGTTCTCGACATCATTTTCAAAGGCTTCAAACCCGTCAATGCCCTTCCGGGCGGTTCTGCATTCAATGCCATTATCTCGTTGGGACGCTCAGGCATCGCCACAACCTTCATCGGTGAGGCCGGCAACGACCGCATCGGCGACTACGTGACCGACTTCCTTCGCGACAATGGAGTGGCTACCGACGGCATCAATGTCTTTCCCGACAGCAAGTCACCTTTGTCACTTGCCTTCCTTGATGCTGACAACAACGCCGACTATCTCTTCTATAAAGACCACCCGCATGACCGACTCGAGTTCACTTATCCCGAGATAAACCGCGATGATATCGTGCTTTTTGGGTCGTTCTTTGCCATCAATCCCGCCGTCAGACCGCAGGTTTCAGACTTCCTTACTTATGCCCATAAATGCGGGGCCATTCTTTATTACGACGTAAACTACAGGGCTTCGCATCGCAACGAAGTGATGAAAATCACGCCAAACCTGATAGAAAACCTCGAATTGGCAGACATTGTGCGCGGCAGTCACGAGGACTTTGAAATCCTTTACAGGCAGAATGACGCCGCAAAAGTATATCATTCAGAAATCAGCTTTTATTGTAAAAAGTTCATTTGCACGCGTGGAAAGGAACCCATTTCGGTGTATGCAGAGAACGATTTCCACAAGGATTACGAAGTCAAAAACACGAAAACGGTGAGTACTATCGGTGCGGGTGACAACTTCAATGCGGGTTTTCTCTATGGTATTATCCGCCAAAACATCACGCGAGACGACATCGATCGCGGCCTTTCCGAGGCGCAATGGGATGCCTTGACAGCCTCGGGACAGGCCTTTTCTGCTGAATGTTGCAAGGATATATATAATTATGTGAGCAAGGAGTTCGGCTTGTCTATGCAACGTTGACAGACCTTTTGGAAAGCAATCTACATGTACCTGCCGCGAAAAACAGCGATTTCATCGATGTTTTATGGCAACACGCATGATATGTTTCCGGGGCTGTCGACCTTGAAAAGGGCCTCAACTCCGAAAATAGGGCACTTTTTTCATTTCCTAACCGCAAGCGGTTTATCAAAAAATATTGGAGCATAGATAAACGAAAACAGGCCCTGTTGATTTATAAAATATTCTTGGATATTCTACGATTTCGTGGATATACCACTTGCGGTTAGGCCACTAAAGACGCGATGCTTCTCATATTGGAAATCAACAGCTTATATCCTGTATTCTAATGTCAGCCATTTTACCGCGCAATCTCACCCATTTTACACGATGAAATGGCTCATTTTGTACACCAAAATAGCTGAGATTGGAACGCAAGCTGTAAGTTATTGATTATCAAAATGAATGGAACCGAGAATGCTTTGAGCGCATGTAGGGACTTTGATTTTGAAGTTTGAACATTGAACTTTAACCTTTAGGATTTGCAGACTTTGAATATTGAAGTTTGAATATTGAACTTTAGGATTAGCAGAATGATAAGATGAATTGTTGACAAGAGGCATATAGCGACGCACGGTCCGTGCGTCAGCTCCAATAATCTTATGTTTTCGTTTACCATTTCGCTTGAACGGGCGCACGGACCGTGCGTCCCTACATGTCTGTTATGGCCGTATTACGATGTAATATTTGGCCATTTCATCGTGAAAAAGGCTGCCATTGAACGACAAAAGGCCCATTCTTGGCCCGCGAACTGCTTCTCCCTCCCTTTGGGAGGGCCGGGGTGGGTGTTCCGAATGGCTGGAGTGGGTGTCCTTTTTTATTTGCATTTCTGCACTTTTTTATGTAAGTTTGCAGGCAAAATCATTTATTGCTTATGATGACTATCGAATTCATTGCCCGCATCTTTGTGGCAGCCGTCTTGGGTGGCCTGATTGGACTCGAAAGAGAGTATAGGGAAAAGGCGGCAGGTCTGCGAACTCACTTCCTTGTTGCACTGGGTTCGGCGCTCTTTATGATTATTTCTGCATACGGATTTGAGGGCGTTTTGAAAGATGAAAACATGCGTCTTGATGTCTCACGCATAGCAGCTCAGGTGGTATCTGGCATTGGTTTCATCGGTGCAGGCACTATTATTTTCCAGAAAAATGCCGTACATGGGCTGACAACGGCAGCCGGAGTGTGGGTCACAGCGGCTATTGGTCTGGCCTGTGGTGCCGGACTTTACGTGCTATCAGTAGTTGCCACGGTGCTCGTTTTGGTTGGTATGGAGGCCTTCAACTACGTGCTTCGTCGGCTCGACCGGAGCAAAGAGGGCGGTACGGAGCATGGAAACGAGGTCGAAGATGGAAGTGAAGACGGGGCAGTTTGACATGGATAACGAATGAAACGAATGAGAATAATGAGACGAAAAGGGGGATGTCGTGATGCGCAAGGCATGTTGCGGCACACTTATGGCAAGGCATTAGCCGCTTTATGGCTGCTTTGTTCCGTCGCCATCCCGGCCTTTTCAGCCGACAAGGGAGAGACAGCACGCCGGTTGACCCGCCAAGGTTATGTCAATATTCGGCAGGAAGACCCCACGATTCATGTGAGCCTGATGTACAGCAGGGCCGATAACTTCTGCGGCGTCGTGCTCTATGACGACCTGAAAGAGGCCTTTTTGCACCCTGAAGCCATGGCGGCTCTGAAGAAAGCGCAGGCCTATCTGCAACAACTGCGCCCCGATTTGAGTCTCAAGGTCTATGATGCGGCCCGTCCGAAGAGCATTCAACAGAAGATGTGGGACAAGGTGAAGCACACGCGAAAGGCCATTTATGTGTCGAATCCTGGCCATGGTGGCGGCATGCACAACTATGGAATGGCCGTCGATATCACGCTCTGTACGCTCAAAGGCGACACGCTCGACATGGGAACCAAGATTGATTACATGGGTAAGGCGGCCCATATTGACCACGAAGATCTGCTGGTGAAGGAGAAGAAAATCAGTCGAAAGGCACGCGAAAACCGCCAATTGCTGCGCCGGGTGATGCGCCATGGCGGTTTCATGCCATTGAGAACGGAGTGGTGGCACTTCAATAAATGCTCGCGAGCCACGGCAAAACGCTATTATAAAGTAATACCGTAATTCATAATGGCTTATTCTGCAAACGTCGACTTAGAGGCTTTGCGCATAAAGAACATTGCGTTTATCAAGCAGCATCGCACGGACAACGTGCGTACATTGGCCCTTCAGGCTTCGAAATACCCGGAGGTTGACATGCCGTTTGTGCTCGAACAGATACAAGGGTGGCAGACGGCACGACGCAAACTGCCCGGTTGGGCGATGGAATGTGTGCTGTTTCCGCCGCATCTGGCCATGGAACAGTGTTCGAGTGAGGCTACAGCACGCTATAAATGTGGCATTGTCGAGCGGTTGATTTCGGCAGAGGAACGGCGGAAAGGCATGATGGCAGACCTTACGGGTGGCTTTGGTGTGGACTTTTCTTATATGGCACAGGGATTTGGAAAGGCCGTTTATGTAGAACGACAAGAGCGACTTTGCGCCGTGGCACGCCATAATTTCGACTGCTTGGGCGTGAAGAATGCCGAGGTGGTTCACGGAGATGGCATCGCCTATCTACATGGATTGCAGGAAAAAGTGACATTGCTTTATCTCGATCCGGCCCGCCGCGATGCTCATGGGAGCAAGACCTATGCCATTGAAGACTGCTCTCCTGACGTGGCAGCGCTGTCAGATAGGCTCATTGAACGGGCCAACCTCGTGTTGATAAAACTGTCTCCGATGCTCGATTGGCATGCGGCTGTGGAGCGAATGAAGCACGTTTACGAAGTACATATCGTGAGTGTCGAGGGCGAATGTAAGGAACTGCTACTCGTGATGCAGCAGAACGGAGACGAGTTACGCCTTTTTTGCGCGAACGACGACACTGTTTTTGCCTGTAATCCAAGTGAAGAAAGCGGCCGAATGCCCATGATAAACGATGTGAAAGCCGGACTTTGGCTCTACGAACCGAATGCTTCGGTGATGAAAGGTGGCTGCTTCGGAGTGCTTGCCGAGCGTTTCAAGGTGAAAGGAGTGGGCCGGAATTCTCATCTATTTGTGGCAGATGGGCCAGTAAAAGGGTTCCCGGGGCGGGGCTTCGAAATAGTGGCTGTGTCGTCAATGAACCGAAAGGAGCTGAAAGAAAAGCTTGGTGGGTTGGAGAAAGCCAACGTGACTGTGAGGAATTTCCCACTGAACGTGGCTGAATTACGCAAGCGATTGCGACTGAAAGAAGGCGGCGACGGGTATTTGTTTGCCACGATTGTGGGCGGAAACCATACCTTAATATTCTGCAAAAAACAGGGGTAAATTTGGCTTTCTGCCTGAAATTGGCTAAATTTGCAGGTTCAGAAGTAAAACGAACATACGATGTCATCAGTTGAGATAAGGAAAGTAGAGACCAAGAAAGACTTGAAAACCTTTATAGAATTCCATTACGACCTTTACAAAGGAAACGAATTCGATGCCCCCGTGCTTTATAGTGATGATGCACATGTGCTGAATCCAAAGAAGAATGCGGCCTTTGATTTCTGCGAAGCCGAATACTATCTTGCCTTTAAAAAGGGAAAACTGGTGGGTCGTGTGGCTGCCATCATCAACCATAAAGCTAACGAGAAATGGAAAACGAAGGCCGTTCGGTTCGGTTGGATTGACTTTGTTGACGACCTCGAAGTGAGCCGTGCACTCCTTGCTGCAGTCGAATTGTATGGTAAAAAGAAGGGAATGGACAAGGTGATCGGGCCACTTGGCTTCACGGATTTAGACCCGGAAGGCATGCTGGTTGAGGGCTTTGACCAGCTTGGAACAATGGCTACGATTTATAATTATCCCTATTATCCACGCCACATGGAGCAACTTGGTGGTTGGGAAAAGGACAATGACTACGTGGAATACAAGCTTATTGTGCCGAAAGAAACACCGGAAAAGTATATGAAAGTGGCGGAGATGATAGAGAAACGCTATAATCTTCACGTGCGTCCGATGACGAAAAAGGAGATATACAAGGACGGTTATGGTTACAAGGTGTTTGAAATCATCAACGAAACCTTTAAAGATCTCTATGGGTTTTCGGAACTTTCGGAAAGGCAGATTTATCAATATATCAATATGTATCTGCCGTTTAGCGACTTGAAATGGATACCGATTATCGAAGATTGGAGCGTTGAGCCCCACAAGGTCGTGGGCGTTGGCATTACGTTTCCGTCACTTTCGCGTGTATTACAAAAGCTTCATAAAGGTAGGTTGTGGCCTTTTGGTTGGTGGGATGTGCTACGTGTGTTGAAATTCCACAAGACCAAGATCGTCGATTTATTGCTAATTGGTGTTCTTCCTGAATATCGTGTGAAGGGAGCCAATGCGTTATTGTTCTCCTATCTCATTCCTATTTATCAGAAATATGGTATAGAGTGGGGGGAAACTCATGTGGAAATGGAGACCAATGACAAGGTGCAGTCGCAGTGGCAATACTTGGAAACCATCCGACATAAATACCGTCGTTGCTATCGAAAGTTGATATAAGTAGGCCCATAAGCTGATAATATACCGGAAAAGGAATGAATATGCCAGAAAAAGAAACGATAAACGAAGAAGAAAACAAGCAACAAGGACAGCCTGTTGCCTATACTGACGAAAACATCCGCCACTTGTCGGATATGGAACATGTGCGTACACGCCCCGGAATGTACATTGGTCGGTTGGGAGATGGCAATCTTCCGGAAGACGGAATCTATGTATTATTGAAGGAAGTCATTGATAATTCCATCGATGAATTCAAGATGAAGGCTGGCGACCGCATTGAGATTGAGATTGAAGATAACCTCCGTGTGAGTGTCAGAGACTATGGACGAGGCATTCCACAGGGTAAACTTGTCGAGGCAGTGAGCATGCTTAACACCGGTGGAAAATATGATTCGAAAGCCTTCAAGAAGAGTGTTGGGTTGAATGGTGTGGGCGTTAAGGCTGTCAATGCTTTGAGTTCGAGGTTTGAAGTCAAGTCGTTTCGTAATGGAAAAGTGCGTGAACTGACGTTTGAAAAAGGCGTTAAGAAGTCTGATAGCACGAAAGATACGACCGACAATGAGAATGGAACGTATATATATTTCGAACCTGACAACACACTCTTCAAGGATTACAGCTTCCATGACGATATTGTTGAGACGATGCTCCGTAATTATACATACCTCAACAGCGGTCTTACAATCATGTATAACGGTCGTCGCATCAAAAGTCGCAATGGATTGGAGGACTTATTGAATGATAATATGACGAACGATGGGCTCTATCCCATTATACATATCGTGGGAGAAGACATAGAAATTGCCTTCACGCACGCCAATCAATATGGCGAAGAGTATCATAGTTTTGTCAATGGTCAGCATACCACGCAGGGTGGCACGCATCAAAGCGCATTCAAGGAGCATATCGCCAAGACAATAAAAGAGTTTTTCAACAAGAATTATGAGTATACCGATGTGCGTAACGGTATTGTTGCAGCCATTGCGCTGAATGTTGAGGAGCCGGTGTTCGAGAGTCAGACGAAGATAAAGCTCGGTTCCACCCAAATGGCGCCCGACGGTGAGAGTATCAACAAGTACGTAGGGGATTTTATCAAGCAAAATGTCGACAACTACCTCCATATCCATGCCGATGTGGCGGAAGTGATGGAGAATAAAATCAAAGAAAGTGAGCGTGAACGCAAGGCAATGGCAGGCGTTACGAAGTTGGCTCGCGAGAGAGCAAAGAAGGCAAACCTGCATAATAGGAAGCTACGTGACTGTCGTATCCACTTCTGTGACGTCAAAAACGACCGCAAGGAAGAGAGTGCTATCTTCATTACTGAGGGAGATTCGGCCAGTGGAAGCATCACCAAGAGTCGCGATGTGAACACGCAAGCGGTCTTCTCCCTACGTGGAAAGCCCCTCAACTCATTCGGATTGACGAAGAAAGTGGTTTATGAAAACGAGGAATTCAACCTGCTTCAAGCTGCCTTGGATATTGAAGATGGCCTCGATAGTCTGCGATATAATAAGGTGATTGTAGCCACTGATGCCGACGTTGACGGCATGCATATCCGCTTATTAATCATTACTTTCTTCCTACAGTTCTTCCCCGAACTAATCAAGAAAGGGCATGTTTATGTATTGCAGACCCCACTTTTCCGCGTAAGGAACAAGCGGACGAAAATCAAGAACAAGCAAGTGATTGCCGAGGCTGATGCTCGTTTGGACAAAAAGGAAAAGCGTTCGGACTTTATTACCCGCTATTGTTATACCGAAGAAGAGCGTATCAATGCGATTAAGGAATTGGGCCCCGACCCCGAAATCACCCGATTCAAAGGATTGGGTGAAATCAGTCCGGAGGAATTCGTGCACTTTATAGGGCCTGATATGCGTCTCGAACAAGTGACACTTCATAAGAATGATCAAGTTGGAAAGCTCTTGGAGTATTACATGGGCAAGAATACCATGGAGCGACAGAACTTTATTATCGACAATCTTGTCATCGAAGAAGACCTCCCGGACGCTGATTCCGAACCCTTAGATTAACGGTTACAGACGGCAGAAAGCCATTGAAACCGTCGAAACAAAAATGAATATGAAATCAAATCCTAACCCGATGAGATGCCTATATGCCTTCCGCCAAGGGATGGTATGGGTTGTTTTCTCGTTTGCCATGTTGCCTTTGTCGCTGAAAGCACAGCGAATGAACCTTGGGAGCGATGCTCCAATCCGTAAATTGCAGATTGCCGAGATGGCCATCTCCAATCTTTACGTCGATACAGTCGATGAAAATAAACTCGTGGAAGACGGCATTCGTGGCATGATAGAGAAGCTCGACCCTCACTCTTCCTATGCAACTGCCAAGGAAACCAAGGAGATGAACGAGCCATTGCAGGGCTCATTCGAAGGCATCGGCGTGCAATTCAATATGGTACAAGACACGCTGTTGGTCATTCAACCCATTGTAAATGGCCCGTCAGAACGTGTAGGTATCCTTGCTGGCGACCGCATCGTGAGTGTCAACGACACAGCCATTGCAGGCGTAAAGATGTCGAAAGAAGAGATTATGAAGCGGCTCCGAGGGGCCAAAGGCTCTAAGGTAAGACTCGGAATCGTGCGCCGTGGCATTGCCGGTATGCTCTATTTCACGGTCACGCGCGACAAGATTCCCGTGAAGACCCTTGATGCTGCCTACATGATTCGGCCGAAAGTAGGTTATATCCGCATTGGAAGTTTCGGCCTAACCACCTATAATGAGTTCATGGAAGCGGTCAATATGCTGAAGAATAACGGCATGAAAGACCTCATACTCGACCTTGAAGAGAACGGCGGAGGCTATCTTTTGGCGGCCGTGCAGATAGCAAATGAGTTCCTAAAACGCAACGATTTGATTGTCTATACGCAAGGAAGAAGAGCTCCAAGGCAGGAACATCGTGCCGATGGAACAGGCAAATTACTCGACGGAAAGGTTGTCGTTCTCATCAATGAATACACGGCTTCGGCTGCCGAAATCGTTACCGGTTCCATTCAAGATCAGGACCGTGGTGAGGTCGTTGGGCGTCGTTCGTTCGGCAAGGGCCTTGTGCAACGCCCTATAGACTTTGCAGACGGCAGCATGATCCGCCTCACAATAGCCCATTATTATACACCTTCGGGCCGCTGTATCCAGAAACCTTATAAGAAAGGTGAGGCCCTTGACTATGCCATGGACATTGAGAAACGCTTCGAACATGGCGAACTTTACAGTGCCGACAGCATTCATTTTGCCGATTCTTTGAAGTATAAAACCTTGCGAAAGCAGCGTGTTGTCTACGGAGGAGGGGGCATTATGCCCGATTATTTCGTTCCTCTTGACACCGCACAATACACGCGGTTCCATCGCCAACTGGCTGCCCGAAGCTACATCATCAATGCAAATCTGAAGTATATCGACGTCAACCGGAAGCAACTCCGCAACCGTTTTGCCACCTTTACCGACTTCAATGCCCGCTATGAAGTGCCCGAATCGTTTGTCAATGACGTGCTCGAAGCAGCCGCAAAAGACAACATCAAGCCCAAAGATGAGCAGGAATTGCAGCAGACGTTGCCCCGTTTAAGATTGCAACTCAAAGCACTTGTGGCACGCGACCTGTGGGACATGAGTGAATATTTTCAGGTAATCAACGAAGAGAATCCCATTGTTCGGAAGGCTGTGGAGCTGTTTGAGCAAGCTGAAAGTAACCATCAAAACGCATAGTTAAAGGAGATAAAGCATGAAACATAAGGTGTTATATGCACTAATCGGTGCATTATTGGCGACAATGACGCTCTTTTCCTGCCACTCAGGTCAGCAGAATGCGCGTCAGGTTTCAGCTGCCATCGAAGACACGGCCTCGAGTAGTGAGGCCTATTTTCGCACGATTACGAAGATAGCCTACGCCAAATACCTCAAGGGAGAGACCCTTTCGAGCCTCGAATATGCCTACATTGCGCTCGGTCGTTCCATCGAAGAGCAGTCCAAAAGCTATGAAGCTATCCTGTCATTCCTTATTGGTATCAACAAAGCCAACATTGGAAAATACGACGAAGCCATGCCTTATTTCCATCGAACCATCAACATTTACAACTCCATGCCGACTGCAGCAAGTCCGTGGAATGGGCTTTATCAGAAGGTATATGCACTGCTCAACGTCGAATTGGTAATGCAGAACGCGGGTAAATATGACGAAGCTATGCGCCTATTACCCGACCTTAACCGCTCGTTCCGCCTGTTGGCTGAGTGTCCGGACACGGCATCCATGAAGGCAGGAGCCAACAGTACGTTCGGCTTTATGCCCCGTTCAGCCTTCAAATTGGCCAAATCCAGCGAGACAACCATCTTGGAATTGCAACAGAAACAACAGGAAGCTGAACTCCGAACCATGCGTATGGCGCTCATCATGGGTGGCGTTATCTTTCTCTTGTTGTGCTTTATCATCTTCCGAATCGCGCGGTATAACCGCATCATCACACGCAAGAACGCATCGGCAGTTGATACCATCAACCGACTGTTGCAGTATCGTGAGGCGTTGATGAACGAACGTAAGCAACATGAAACGGCCGAAACGCAGGCCAAAACAGCCGCCATGACCTCGGAAGAAGCCTCCCAGCAGGCTGAACAGCCGAAAGATGATGCCGACAAGCTATTGTTCCGCCGCGTCTCGGCCACCATCATGAGCAAGAAGATGTTCCTTCAACCGAAGCTGAGTCGCGAAGATGTCATCAATGAAGTGTATGTTCCGCACAACAAGTTCGCCCAACTCTTCACGCGATATGCAGGCATGAGCTTCACGAAATTCGTCAACGAACTACGTTTGGAGTATGCCGCTCAGTTGCTTCTCGACCGTCCCGACTACACCATCGAGGCCATCGGAGAAGCGTGCGGCATGCCGATTGCACAAACTTTTTATCGTAACTTCTCGGATAAATTCGGCGTTACACCCTCCGATTTCCGCATTCTTTCACAGAAAAATGCAGAAAAAAGTGCGCAAAATGAAGAAATGTGAGAACATGTGAACATTTGTGATAGCTTCTATTCTCAATGATGTTTATCTTTGCATCGAAGGTTTAAGTTTAGACTATTAAGTACTCAACTTTGTAAATTACATGAACCCGTGAGGGCAAGCGTTATTTCATTTTTCGCATTTTAATTTATTTAGAGAGTTATAAAAATCATGTTCATCTTGCTGAAGATTAGCAATTGAACTGATTTTCCTCTGCGGAGGACAGCAAAATGAACAATACGAACATGCGGCCTGATGAAGGTCGCATGTTTATTTTTGGTATTTCCCAGTCCTATACCATTCTAACGGATTGTGGTGTTAGCGCTATTGATAATCAACGACTTAACGGTCGCGTTTCAATATCAGCCATTTTGGCGTGTAAAGTGGGCCATATTGCATGCTAAAATGGGTGAGATTGCGCGGCAAAATGGGTGAGATTGCATTACCATACGGTTGATGTGAAAAACCGCTTCAAGTGATGTAGGGACGCACGGCTCGTGCGTCCGCCCAAACAATCATGTATATATACCTTCAATTCAACTCAAATGGTTGTTTTAAGGTAGAGGAACAAGTTGCCTTCAATGGACAAACCGTATCGCGATTTCGTTATCGAAAGGGCTGTGTTGGCATATAACGCCAACGCTGTCATGGGACAAGTAATGTGAAAGCAACGCCGATGGCGTTGAACTCTTGCTCGTCATTTGGCAACAGCGTTGACATTGCATGCCAACTGCCCTCTAAATAACGAAACCCCTATGGGGTTTATCCGTTAAGTTCTGTTTATTTGCTTATTATTCTCCGATATTCTTTGAAAACTGCTTCCAGTTAGGCAATGAAAATTGCGAGAATTTCAGGCTTGGAGCCCCCTCCCTTCAATGGTCTTTAGCTCCCCTTAGCTTCTCTCGTGGGGGAAAGAAATCTCAAAAGGAGGGGGATTTCTATCTCATTGCAAGCGCATTCACCCCCTCTTTGAGAGGGTTTGGCTGGGCTTTACCTCTTATTGTGCATTGATTTCTCGCAGCAAATGGTCGGCATGCCCCCATTTATCAATCATGTAGAGCATGTAACGAATGTCTACACCGATGCATCTTGCC
Organism: Segatella maculosa DSM 19339 = JCM 15638; assembly: GCF_000382385.1. Lineage (GTDB taxonomy): Bacteria > Bacteroidota > Bacteroidia > Bacteroidales > Bacteroidaceae > Prevotella > Prevotella maculosa. Next base: position 170,297 of record NZ_KB908322.1, read on the forward strand.
AGTCGTTTGTCGAAGTTGATGTCGCTACTGAGGCTGTCCCAGTTGCCGTCAAAGGCCAATCCGATGAGCTGACCTTTGCCGTTGAAGATCGGAGAACCGGAGTTTCCGCCCGTGATATCGTTGTTGGTGAGGAAGCAAAGTTGCAGCTTTCCGGTCGTTTTATCAGCGTATGGACCGAATGAAGTGGCGTCCATCAGGCGATGCATCACGGGCTCTGCCTTGTAATCAAACACGCCGTTGTCGCCCCGTTTCATCTTTTCGACGAGGCTTTCTGCCGTGGTGTAATAGGTAGAATGGCCACCGAGGGTGATTCCTTCCACCTGTCCATAGGACAAACGCATCGTGAAATTGGCGTCACTATAGTGGGGCATGTCTTCTTCCATGCGCAGTTTTGCGGCGCAAAGCAGGCGTTCTTGCTCGTCGATGCTGTCGCGTGTGGCATTTAACATGCGGTTGAATTGCTCGCGCATGGCGTTGAGTTGCTCGCCATATTGCAGTCCGGCATCTTTCTTGATGGTCTGTTTGGTGACGTAAACCCGTTTGCCGTTGGTCATCAGGGCAGATGTTTCCCAAAGGTGATCAACGTATCTTTCGTAGTCACCGTGGCACTTTTTATCAATCGTTTGATAGAAAGCGGGCAGGTATTTGGCTTCAACATGCGCGCGATAGTTCTTCAACAGCGCCACTTGCACCTCCTTGTCAAGGGCTGCATCCCATTGTTTTCGGTTGTCATCAAACTTGATGTAACGCCCTTTCTTGTCCTTGATCGTCGTCTTAATGGCCTTCAACGCTCGGTCAGTCAGCTCGTTCGTGCGCAAGAAAGTCTCGTTGAAGTACATCAAAGCCTTGCGAGCTTCGAAGCGATCAGCGTAGAAACGGGCCATTTCCCCAAAGTCGAGCTGGCCTTTCAAGTAGCCCGTAGAGTCTTGCCAAGCCCGGATGAGGGTTTCATAGTGCTGCTTTTGAGCAATAAGACCAATGGAATCGATACACTTGTTCATACCGATTGAGTTCTTCCAATAGTTGGAACTTTGTGCGAATTTGGAGTCGTATTTGATGCGAACTGCCTCATCTGCGCGCATATGTTGGGCCATTATGCGTTGCTTAACTCCCCGAACTTGGGCGCGAGGTGCGTTGAGTGCGTCGCGACGTTCACGGATTCCGTAGCTCGAAAGATAGCGGCTTGTACTGCCGGGATAGCCCATTGTCATGGCAAAGTCGCCCTCTTTGTAGCCTTGAAGACTCACGGGTGCCCAGTGTTTCGGGCGATAAGGCACGTTGTCCTTGCTATATGGGGCAGGTCGATTGTCCTTGTTGGCATATATTCTGAACACACTGAAGTCGCAAGTCTGGCGCGGCCACATCCAGTTATCGGTATCTCCGCCGAACTTCCCCATTGATTTTGGCACGGCAAAAACCAGTCTCAAGTCCGTGAAGTCCTGATAGGTTGTGGCGTAATATCGGTTACCTTCGTAGAAAGCATCAATGTCTACGTGGTACGAACTGTCTTGTTTCTTGGCCTCAGATGTGTAGGCATTCTGCAAAGAATCAAGCAAAGCGTTCTGCTTTTTGCGGCTCATGGCCTCGAAACCAAGGCGCATCACGTCGGCCGTTATGTCTTTTTGGTTGATCATAAAGCTCACGAACATGTCTTTGTTTGGCAGTTCCTCCGCATAGTTTTTAGCCACAAAGCCGTTCAACATATAGTCGTGTTCAACGGTGGAGTGGCTTCTGATGGCCTCAAAACCGCAGTGGTGGTTGGTGAAAACGAGTCCGTCGGGACTGACAACCACGCCCGAACAGTAGCCTGAAAAGCTGACAACGCTGTTCTTGATGGCGTCATTATTGTTGTAAAGTGCGCCATAGGGCAACGCAAAACCCTCGCTTTTCATTTGATTAAAGACGGCTTGTGGCAGGTTATAAAGCGTCCACATGCCCTCATCGGCACGTAAAGATGAAAAGGAGAAAAGGAGAAAGGGAATGAGAACCCAAAAGAGTTTTTTCTTCATAAGAATGATTTTAGTAAATGTGGGAGCCTCCCCCAACCCCTCCAAAGGAGGGGAGAACGACTTGAATGTGACTTCTTTCATTTGTAGGGCAAGGCAGTTTGTGATGTTTATTTCTTGAATTTATCTTTTATTTTGGCTAAAGTCGATGGGCTTAAATCGCGTTTCGCAATCACAAGGGCAAAGCAAATGATGAGTAATGTGTTGGCTCCGAGGGCCGCAACCATGGGGAGTCGGGCATTGGAAACCGAGATAAAGACAAACAACAGTGCAGCAATCAGCGTGTAAACAGCAATGTCTTTGAGTGGATAACGAATGGGATAGTACTTCTGTCCGAATGCATAACTGAGCACCATGCTAACAGCATACGAAGCAAAACCAGCCCAAGCGCAGGCCCAATAGCTGAACCTTGGAATGAGAAGCAAGTCTACTCCGATCAAGATTACAGCGCCGATGCCACTGAAGTAGGCCCCCCAAATGGTCTTATCGATAAGCTTATACCAGAAACTTAGGTTGAAGAAGATACCAAACATGATTTCCGCGGCCATCACAATCGGTATGATTTGCAGTCCTTCCCAATAGCTTTTGCCCAGCAAGTAGCGTAGAATGTCCATGTAACCCATGACACAAAGGAAGGCAAGTAGCGTGAAGATGATATAGAACTTCATGGCCTTGGCGTAGGTTTCTTTGTTGTCTTGGTCCTTTGTTTTGCCGAAAACGAAAGGCTCATAGGCGTATCTGAAGGCCTGAGTTATAAAGACCATGATCATTGCTATCTTGATACAAGCACCGTAAATGCCCAATTGTGTGCGGGCTTCATGGGCCGTTCCGTCATACAACCAAGGGAAGATTATCTGCGAAACTGTTTGGTTCAGCTGGCCCACCAAGCCCATCACAAGCAACGGCCACGTGTATTTCAGCATGCGTTTACAGGTAGCTTTGTCAAAAGGATTGCGGAAACCGCGAAGCTCTTTGCCTAAAAAGAAGAGCGTAATCAGGCTGCCAGCGAGTTCTATCCAGAACACCCAAACGACGTTCAAGTTGAAGTTTGCGTCGTAAATGCTAAAGGGATTGAGGCGGAAATGCGGCAGAATGACGAGGTAAAGCAGCACACCCACGATGTTGACCACAATGCTTATCATGCGCAACGACACGAATTTTATGGGCCGATGTGCATAGCGCAAGTAGGCCATTGGAATGTTTATGAAAGCATCAACGGCCACACATGCCCCCATAATCATAATGAATTCGGGGTGATCTTGATAGCCTATGGCATTCGAAACGGGCCTTAAAAAGAGGGCAATCAAGCCAATGAAGAGCACAGAAGTGGCCGAAACCGTTCGCAAGGCTGTTGCATAAACCTTGTCGGGTTGCTCGCCCGGGCGGTTCATAAAGCGGAAAAAGGTGGTTTCCATGCCGTAGGTAAGCAGGATAATCAGCAAGGCCACGTAGGCATAGAGGTTGGTAATGATGCCGAATTGCCCGCCACTGGCATTGAACTTCGCCGTTTCTATCGGCACCAAAAGGTAGCCGACGAAGCGAGCAACGATGGAACTGAGTCCGTAAATGGCCGTATCTTTGGCCAAAGATTTTAAGTTTGACATGTTTTAAAAAGTAATATCCACCTCCAACCTCTCCCTTTTGGAGGGCCGGGGTGGGGCTTTAAGCACTTATTCAAAGAAAAGATTTGCCAGAAAGATGGCTGCAATCACGCCTGCAAGGTCAGCCAATAGGCCGCAAGCAACAGCATGACGCGTGTATTTAATATTCACACTGCCGAAATAAACGGCAAGAATGTAGAACGTTGTGTCTGTACTTCCTTGGAACATACAGCTCAATCGACCGACAAAGCTGTCGGGACCGTAGGTCTTCATGGCCTCCAACATCAGGCCACGTGCCCCACTTCCGCTCAAAGGTTTCATGAAAGCAGTGGGCAAAGCACCTACGAAATCGGTGTTAAGTCCGCATTTCTCCACGCACCATGCGATGCCATTGATCAGCATATCCATAGCTCCTGAGGCGCGAAATACGCCAATTCCCACGAGAATGGCCACGAGATAAGGAATGATTTTCACGGCCGTGGTGAAACCTTCCTTGGCACCTTCGATGAAAGCATCATAGACATTGATTTTCTTGATGAAGCCCGCAACGATGAAACTCACGATGATTGAGAAGAGAATCATGCTGCCGCTGAGGTTGGCAACGGTCTCCATCGTCTTTTGATCCAACTGTCCGAAGCCCCAAATCACCACGCCTACGAATGCCAAAAGGGCCCCGATGAACGCCAAAAGTGCAGGCTGTAGCAAGTTAATTCGCTGCCAAAGAGCTGTCAAAATGATGCCAACAAGCGTGGCAACTGTGGTGGCTAAGAGAATAGGAACAAATACATCGGTGGGAACGGCAGCTCCGTATGCGGCCCGAAAGGCAAGGATGGTGGTCGGAATGATGGTTAGTCCGCTTGTATTGAGCACAAGAAACATGATCATTGGGTTGGTTGCGGTGTCTTTCTTCGTGTTAAGTTCCTGCATTTGCTGCATGGCTTTCAGTCCAGTTGGGGTAGCTGCGTTGTCAAGCCCCAGCATGTTGGAAGCAATATTCATGAAGATACTTCCCATCACGGGGTGGTTCTTCGGTATATCGGGGAAGAGTTTAGTGAAGATTGGGCTCAATGCCTTTGCCAATACATTCACTACACCGGCCTTCTCGCCTATCTTCATCATGCCAAGCCAAAGCGATAAGACGCCAGTTAGCCCCAATGAGATCTCAAAAGCATTCTTTGAAGCGTCGAAAGTCGACTGTACAATCTGTTGAAAGACTGTCGTGTCTCCCAAACACAGTGCAATCAATGCGAAAAGGAAGGCAATTGCAAAGAAAGCCACCCAAATATAATTCAGAACCATACGAGTGCAAAGTTAAAGGAAATACGTTATATATAAAAGAAAAACGTGAAAAAACATGGCAAAAAGACCTTTCCTGCTACGCATGAATGGCTACATCTCGGTACTGTTTGACTTGTTCAGCGGCATATAAATCTTGATTTTACAGTGCGAAACAGGCGTTGTTTCAAGAATAAATGTCTAATTTTGCAAGCAGAAATTTAGAAATAATTTTATATCATGGTTCAGACAGACACTTTACAATATCAGTGCAAGGGCGTCATCTACTACTTCTTGTCCACCTTGCTACTGGCACTTACTTTCTTTTGTTACATCATCGGCAGCACTATTTTGCCCGTCATGGATGTCATGGGTTGGTTGTTCTTCGTGCTTTCCTGCCTCTCTCATGCCGCCATCATCATGCTCTTGCCCCTTGCCGGCTATGCACTGCTGGCCCGATTACGGCAACCTTGGGTGGCCGGAGTCTGGTTTGTGACGTCGGTTTCCCTGTTGTTGGTGTTGACAATGCTCAATCTTCAGGTCTATCAACTGTATCGGTTCCACATCAACGGCATTATTCTTAACATGGTATTCGGTAGCGGTGCGAGCGAAATATTCAATTTCGATGCGGCCGTTTTGGCCAAGGAAGGGGGCATACTCCTGCTGTTTGTGGTGGCAGCCTTAGGGCTATGGCGACTCGTTCCCACGTTGGTAAGGCATACGAGTCGGGGCAAATTGTGGTCGATGGCGGCCTTTTTGATGCTGTCAATCCTTGCATCTAACGTCATACATGTATATGGAGCGTTCTTCCAAAAGCCCTCCGTGATGAAGTCAAGAGCCCTACTTCCCTACTATTTTCCACTCACTGCGACGAGCGCTTTGAGGGATTTGGGCTATCAAGCTCCTGTGAATCCCATTGCAGACATGCCCAGTTCGACCGACATTATCTATCCTTTACACCCCCTAAAAGTGAAGGATTCAAAGCGTCCGAACATCATTTTCATCTTCATCGACTCGTGGAACAAGCGCACACTTACGCCCGAAACGATGCCCAACGTCTATCGTGTGGCCACCGAGAGTCAGTGGTATGACAATCATTTCAGCAGCAGCAACGGCACCCGGTATTCGATCTTCGGACTCTTCTTCAGCGTTCCTTGCTTCTATTGGAACAGCTTTGAGTCGAGTCACATCAGTCCGTTGTTCATTGACGAAATGATTCGGCAAGGTTATAACTTCAGTATTCACGGCAGTGCCAACTTGGTTAACCCGCCATTCTCACGTGTGGTGTTCCAAAGGGTGCCCAAATTGCAGGTGAACACACCCGGTGCAACGACTTACGACCGCGACCAACGCATCACACATGACTTCATCAGTGCGCTGCCACGGCTGAAACAACAGGGAAAACCATTCTTCTCGTTCCTCTTCTACGACCTTGCACACAGCTATGAATACCCCAAAAGCCTGCCTAAAAGGTTCAAACCGTCGTGGGACTACGCCGATTACACCCGCTTGAACAACGACATGGACCCCACACCTTACTTTAACCTCTACCGAAACTGCTGTTGGTTGATCGACAAAATGATAGGCGAGGTGATCGAACAGCTGAAGAAAGAGGGCTTATATGACCATTCTGTCATCGTTATCTCTGGAGATCACGCCCAAGAGTTCAATGAAAACAAAAAGAACTACTGGGGACACGGCGCCAACTTCACCAAGTGGCAGATTGGTGTACCTTTGTTGTATCGCATTCCGGGCGAGAAGCCTCGGAAAATCAGCTATCGCACGACGCATTATGACCTTGTTCCGACCCTGATGCACGATTGGTTGGGCGTAACGAACCCCATCGAAGACTACAGTATCGGCCATTTGCTCACCGATAAAAGGCCACGTCGCTGGCAAATGGTAGGCTCTGACATCGAGTATGCCTTTATTATTGGGGGCGATACTATCGTGAACAAGGAAGGCGACGGGGCCATGGATGTGACCGATAGTCGGCTAAATCCCGTGACTAACTACCGCATTAATCCACGTGAGTTCAATGCCGCTATTCAGCAAGTCAACCGGTTTTTCAAGAAATAACGGCCTCAGTCGCAGGCAAACCTCCCCCAATCCTTCCAGAGAAGGGGAGTGCTTTTCAAAGAATAATGGCCTTTGTCGCACCCAGCCTCCCCCAACCCCTCCAAAGGAGGGGAGTGTTTTTCAAGAGATAACGGCCTTTGTTACGTCCTTTTTTCAAGGAGAAAGGAAGCCGTTGAGGGTCAAACCGTGATTTAAGTGCAATATTTTCGCCCACCGTCAAGTAGCGCTCACGGGCCATGTAGGGACGCACGGCCCGTGCGTCCGCTCAAATGGCCATGCACCTGTATTCACTTCTCAAAACCATTCGCCAGCTGCTGATTTGTAATCTCGCCTTGCCTGATCGTTGATCGGGCTGGGACTATTGCATAACCACTTTGCTTTTGTTGTTTCATTCGGTTGTTTGAGCGGACGCACGAGCCGTGCGTCCCTACATGCTTATAGCGTTTTCCGATGTAAAGGCGAGGGAAGTGCGGGGGAAATATGGGTGCGCAACCAACAAACCGCATGGCAGTTTCGTTATTTATAGGGCAGGGTTGACGTTGCACGTCAACCCTGTCACCGAGCGACGAGCAAGAGATCAACGCCAAGGGTGTTGCGTTTTCTTCCAATGAAAGGTTTTCCTAATTCCCGATAAAAGGTTTTTATCGCCTAACCGTAAGCGGCATATAAAAAATACCAGAGAATATATAAAAGAAAATAAGCCCTATTGATTTATAAAATATTCTTGGATATTCTACGATTTTTATCAATATACCGCTTGCGGTTAGGAGAACAAAATCCAAGGTCTTTGACATTGGAAATCAACAACTTATATCCTGCGTTTCAATCTCAGCCATTTTACCGCGCAATGTCAGCCATATTACACGCTAAAATGGCTGAGATTACCACGCAATATGGCTGAGATTGCAAATCGTTCGAATGCATGTAGGGACCTTGACTTTGAATATTGAACTTTGAACTTTGACCTTTAGGATTAGCAAAAAGATAAGATGAACTGTTGACAAAAGGCATGTAGGGACGCACGGCCCGTGCGTCCGTCCTAACACTCGTGCAGTTGTGTTTCATTCTCCTTGCGCGGACGCACGGGCCGTGCGTCCCTACATACCTCAAAGCATGTAACTCACCAACTTACCAACTTATTTAATTTGTCAACTCCACTTGCGCGGACGCACAGACCGTGCGTCCCTATATGCGATTTCACCCATACTATGACGCGAAATGGTTGAAACAAAAAACCGGAAAAAGGTTGGTTGGAATTCAAAATGAAAACGCATGCTGAAAACCACAGCCATTTCTCCGGTTTATCCTGCTGTTTCAGCCGGCTTTCAGCTTCAAAGTGGCGTGCTTACCGAGGCTTTTGTCCGTCACGGTCAGCGTGATATCGCCCCGCTGCCTGTTGCTCTGAACGATGACAACCAGCTTTCCGTTGAAGAGTTTCATGCGGGGTTCGGTGAACGGTTCGAGGCTTGTGGCATCGCCATTGCAGGCAGCTTTGAACGTTGCCGCGCCGCTTACGTCGAACGACAACGCATTATCGGCCGTCGGAATGAGCGTCCCTTTCGCGTCAACCAGCGAAACAGTGACGAAACAAAGGTCATCGCCGTCGGCATGAATGCTGTTTCGGTCGGCTTCCAACACGAGATGGTCGGGCAAGCCGGCCGTCGTTATCTGCTGCGTAGCCACGGCTTTTCCGCTGGCATCGTAGGCTATCACTTTCAATTCGCCCGGTTCGTATTTCACATCGTCCCACATCAGGCGGTAACGTTGTAGCAACTCCCTGGTTTCCAAGCGCCGTTTCTCCTCGTTTGGCCTTCCCGGTGCGACAGTATAGGTCTGTTTGCACTTCCGTCCAAGGCTTTTTCCGTTCAAGAACAGCTCGGCACACGGATAATCCGTGTAGACGAACACGGGTGTTTCCATGCCTTCGCGCCCGTTCCACGTCCAATGGGGCAGGAGGTGCAGCGTGTGTGCCTGCTTGTTCCATTGACTTCGGTAGAGATAGTAGCGGTCTTTCGGTATTCCCGCAAGGTCGCAGATGCCGAAATAGCTGCTCCTGCTCGGCCAAAACTCATCATATGGCGTGGGTTCTCCAAGATAATCGAAGCCCGTCCACACGAATTGGCCGATTGTCCACGGCCGATCTTCCTGCATAAGGAAGTCAGCTTCGGGCAGATTACTCCAGCCGCAGTATTCCGTGTCATAGCTTGAGCACTGCCCATCACTGTAGGTAGCCTTGTCGGTGATACGTGCGGGGATTTTATACACGCCACGTGACGAGACTGTTGAGGCCGTTTCGGCCCCCAAGAGAAAGCCCGCGGGAAGTTGGGTAATGTTCGTATCATATTTATATACCCTGTAATTGAAGCCCGGAACGTCCATTTCCTGCGCGAAACCGCTCTTCAGGGCTGCCTCGGCACGGTCCATGCCCTGCGTAACGGGCCGTGTAGGGTCCAATCTGTGGCAAATGGCCTGCAAGTTGTGGGCTATCTCGCGCCCTTCTGCGCTGCCTTGCTCGGGAATCTCGTTGCCGATGGACCACATGATGATGGAAGGATGGTTGCGATGGCAGCGTACAAGGTTCTCAATGTCGCGCTCGCTCCACGCCTGAAAGAAGCGGGCATAACCGTTCTTGCACTTGGGATAGCGCCACATATCGAAGCTTTCGGCCATCACCATCATGCCCATGGAGTCGCAAACCTCCATCTGTAGCGTCGAAGGTATGTTGTGACTGGTGCGAATGGCATCGCATCCCATGTCTTTCAAAAGGCGTATCTGGCGGATAAGGGCAGCCTTGTTGACGGCTGCACCCAGCGGTCCGAGGTCGTGATGCAGGCAGACGCCCTTGAATTTCCGGGCCACTCCGTTGAGTTGGAAGCCTGCTTTCGACACGCTGACCGTGCGGATGCCGAAGCGTTGTTGCTGACGGTCGTCGACAAGCATGGGGACTTTGCTGCCACGTTCGCGACATATCGCGAGGTCGAGTGTGTAAAGTCGAGGCGTCTCGGGGCTCCAACAATGCGGCTTTTTCACCGTAACGGTCAGTTCGTTCAAGCCGGTCGGGGCGGCTGGTCGGCTGAATGAGGCCACAAGGTTGCCCCGGTCGTCGACGATCCGACCGCGAACCAATCGCCCTTTCATGGGTCCGACGGTCTGAAAGTCTACTTTCAAGATGGCTTTTCCGGCTTCGATGCGCTCCGTTCTGACGAAAGTCGCCCACGAATCGAAGTGAGTTTCGCCCGTTGTTACGAGTTTCACGGGCCGATACAGCCCGGCTCCGGGATACCATCGGCTGCTTTCCTCGACGTTATTCAGTGTTACGGTGATGAGATTGCGGCCTTTCTTCAGCCATCTCGTGGCATCTATCCGGAAAGGCGTGTAGCCATATTTCCATTCTCCTGCAAAATGACCGTTGACATAGACCTTTGGCTCGGCCATTGCACCGTCGAAGGCGAGCCAAGCATGTGAGGGAAGCGTCTCGAAAGTCAATTCTGTTTGGTAAAATCCCTTGCCTATCCACGGAAGCGCGCCCGAACGACCGCTCTTCTCGGTGGCTTTCTGCTCGCCGTTCTGCGTGATGGCCACACATTGCAGGTCCCATTTCTTGTCGAAAGGGCCGCTGATGGCCCAGTCGTGCGGCACGGTTACCGGCTGCCAATGCACACTATCGCGGCTGAACTGCCATGTTCGCAGGTCTGTTTCTTGCCGGTTTTGTGCCTGAACCACGCAAGATAAAACGCTCAATAACAGGATAAAAGGTCTCTTCATGTCGTATCTTATTTTGGTTAACTGCCCACAAAGATACGAAAAAAAATGATTATCGGGAATTTGTTTCCGTCATTTTGTGAACTGCCTGATGCATGTAGGGACGCACGGCTCGTGCGTCCGCCTCCGATAATCATGTATATTTGTTTGTCATTTGCCTTGAGCGGACGCACGAACCGTGCGTCCCTACATGCCTGTCCCAACCATATGGTGGGGCAAACCGATAAGGTTTGGATGGCTATATGGCCTCGGGGTGACGGTTTCAACCTGTATTTTGTGATCGAAAAATAGGAAAACAGGGCCGATTGTTTCGTATTTTACAAAAAGAGTGCAGGATTTTGTAAATATGGTTTGCCTTTTTTTGCCTATTTTTGTCCATAGAATTTAATATTCAACGAGCCTATCTTTCTATAAACCTACTATCATTTATGGTGACCTTTTTGATTATCTTGCAACTCTTTATCGTCTTGGCACTCATCTTTATCGGTGCACGTGTGGGTGGCATCGGGCTGGGAATCTATGGCATGGTGGGCGTTTTTATCCTCGTGTTCATCTTTGGTTTGAAGCCCGGGAAGCTGCCGATAGACGTGATGTTGATTATTGTTTCGGTCATCACTGCGGCAGCTTTGGTGCAAGCTGCAGGCGGATTGGACTACTTGGTGGGCCTTGCTGCGAAGTTTCTGCGCCGACATCCCGAACACATTACTTATTATGGACCACTCGTAACGTGGCTTTTTTGCCTCGTAGCCGGCACAGCTCACACGTCTTATTCACTGCTTCCGATTATCTCAGAGATAGCAACTAACTCGAAGATAAGGCCCGAACGGCCGATGAGTGTGGCTACAATTGCAGCCTCATTGGGCATTACTGGCAGTCCGGTTTCAGCAGCTACGGCGGCTATTATCTCCACCGATTTGCTCGGTTACAGGGGAATTGAACTGAAAGATGTGCTGATTATCTGCATTCCGGCATCGCTCATTGCTATCTTGGTGGCCTCTTTCGTACAGAACCATGTAGGGAAAGAGCTGGTTGATGCCCCCGAATACCAACGCAGGGTCAAGGAAGGTGTCATCAATCCCGAGCAGGATAGTAAGCAAATGGAGCAGATAGAAGCGCACCCGAACCCTCATGCCAAGTATGCAGTGATGGCATTTTTGATGGCTGTTCTGCTGGTTGTGGTCTTCGGTTCGGTTCCTTCTCTGCGCCCATCTTTCGTGGTTGACGGTGAAACCGTGCGCATGGGAATGCCCGAAATCATTGAAGTTGTTATGATGGCTATGTCGGCATTGATCCTCTTAGTGGGCAAAGCAAAGGTGCAAGATGCCGTGAAAGGCAACGTATTTGCAGCCGGAATGAATGCCATGGTCAGCATTTTTGGCATCGCATGGATGGGCGATACGTTCTTCAACGGCAACCTTTCTTTCTTCAAAAGTCACATCGCTGGCATCGTAACTCAGTATCCTTTCCTCTTCGCAGTGGCGTTGTTCTTCATGTCGATCATGCTGTTTTCGCAGGCTGCAACAGTGAGGACACTCTATCCATTGGGCATAGGTTTGGGCATAACTCCACTGGCTTTGGTGGCTATGTTCCCTGCCGTTAACGGTTATTTCTTCATTCCCAACTACCCAACAGAGGTGGCGGCAATCAACTTCGACCGCACGGGAACGACGCGAATTGGGCGATATGTGTTGAACCATAGCTTTCAATTAGCCGGCTTCATCACGACATTTGTGAGCATTGGTGTGGGCTATTTAGTCATCACCTTTCTATATTAACACCTATCTTTAACCTATAAAACAAACAGTATGAGAACAACTAAGATTTCAATGCTGATGCTATTGGCATTGGTATTCACGCTGACACTGAGTGCAAAACCCAAGATTCGCATCATCGCAACGGGCGGAACGATTGCCGGAGTGAGTGCAAGTGCTACCTCATCTGCCTACGGTGCGGGGCAAGTAGGCATTCAAACGCTGATTGATGCCGTTCCTCAAATCAAGGAATTAGCTGATGTTAGCGGTGAACAATTGGTCAATATCGGCAGTCAGGACATGAATGATGCAGTATGGTTGAAGCTGGCTAAGCGCATCAATCAGCTGCTTAGCGGAGACTATGACGGCGTTCTCGTGACGCATGGTACAGATACGATGGAGGAAACGGCCTATTTCTTGAGCCTCACAGTCCACAGCGATAAGCCCGTAATCCTTGTAGGTAGCATGCGACCTTCAACCGCAATCAGTGCCGATGGGCCTGCAAATCTCTACAATGGTGTGGCAGCTTTGGTCGATCCTTCGTCCAAAGGGCATGGCGTTATGGCCTGTATGAACAACCAACTTATCGATGCTAAGAGCCTTATCAAGACGCATACGACCGACTGTGCCACGTTCAAAGGCACCTATGGAGAGATGGGATACGTCTACAACGGCAAGCCTTATTACATCTTCGAGCCTACATATAAGCACACAACTCGAAGCATTTTCAATGTCGATAACCTTGAGAAACTGCCGAAAGTCGGCATCATTTACGGTTATGCCAACTGCTCAACGCTACCCATAGAGGCCTTTTTTAAGGCCGATTTCGATGGCATTGTGCTGGCCGGAGTGGGTGATGGTAACTTCTATAAAGATGTGTTTGACGTTGCAGTTCAGATGCAAGAGAGTGGCACACAGATTGTGCGTGCGAGCCGAGTTCCCACAGGTCCGACTTGTTTGAACGGAGAAGTAGACGACAGTAAGTATCATTTTGTGGCCGCATTGAACCTTAATCCGCAGAAAGCACGCGTGCTCTTGCAACTCGCTTTGACCAAGACACGCGACTGGCAACAGATACAAAAGTATTTCCAAGAGTATTAACCATGAACAAGACAATGTTAATTTGCGCCTTACTTGCCGCAAGTTTGACGGCAGGCGCACAGAACGGAGCCAACACCGGCATGGGCGGAAGCGACGGAAACTATGCTTCTTTGGCCGAGAAAGTGGCGAATTTGGAAAAGAAGAACGATGCGTTCAACGTGTATTTCAACTATGCTGCGAGCTTCCGGGCAGAGCAGAACGGCGATAAAGAATGGTCTGCGGCCTTTACCAACAAGCAATTGCGCCTTGAAATCAAGGGAAACATCGGCGACCACCTCTATTATCGCTTCCGTCATCGCCTGAACAAGGGCACAGATGCACGCGGAGACAACTTTGCCAAGGCTACGGATATCATGATGGCTGGCTGGAAATTCAACGACAAGTTGAGCATTCAGGCTGGTAAGATGTGCCAGATTTGGGGCGGATTTGAGTTTGATGAGAACCCCATGTACATCTATCAATACAGCGATATGGTAGACTATATGGACAATTTCATGGCCGGTTTGGTCGTTTCCTACAAGCCTATACCGAGCCAAGAGCTGGCTTTTGAGGTGTCAGATGCCAACAATGACAACCTCAATATGGTCTATGGTGTGGGGTCAAATGCATGGGAACAGGGTGGAACTCGGCCCTTAGAGCAATTCAAAAACCCGTTGACTTACATCGCAAACTGGAATGGAAGCTTTGCCAACGGCATGATTAATACGCGATGGTCTTGGGGACTTCAGACGCAAGCTCGGCACAAATACAGTCGCATGCTCGTGCTTGGTCAGCAGCTAAATCTCGCGAAGTTCCAATGGTATGTGGACTACATGGGCGCATGGGATGGGCTCGATCGGCTCGGAATAGCAACCGGTGACATGGGTCATGTGCTTGGAGCCAACGTCTATGCCAGCGATGTTCACTACAATAGTTTCATCTCTAAGGTCAATTGGCAGTTCGCTCCGCAATGGAACCTCATGCTGAAAGGCATGTATGAGACGGCAAGTATCAGCAAAATGGAGCAAGGAAAGAACTACAGAAAGAGCTTCGGCTACATCGGAAGTGTGGAGTATTACCCCATCAAAGACCAGGACTTCCGTGTCTTCTTGGCTTATGTGGGCCGCAAATATGACTTCAGTGAGAAGTCGGGGCTGAAGGATTACAACACGAACCGCATCGAATTGGGGTTCATGTATAGGATAAAGGCGTTCTAAATACCCACCTTCGGCCTCTAACACCCACTTCTCTCCGCTCTAACACCCACCCCCAGCCCCTCCCGAAGGGAGGGGAGAGGGTGCTTGCAGAGGGTGTCTTGAGAACTAAGGAGCATGAGGAAAGTAATGATTCTTTGGGGAATTGAGGAATTCTTCATGAAAGATAATTCCTCATTTCCCATTAAACATTCCCCATTAATCATTGACATTGGAAATCATTCCACACTCCCCATTCGCCATTCAACATTAAAATAACTTTTCATTTCCCATTAAACATCAACATTCAACACCTATGTCAGAAGAAAAATTCAGAGTAGAGTCCGACCTTTTAGGCGAACTCAAAGTACCAATCGATGCCTATTACGGCGTACAGACCCAGCGTGGCATCAACAACTACCACATATCGCGCAAGAAGATGCGTGACTATCCCGACTATATCGTGGCCATTGCCTACGTAAAACTGGCTGCCGTGCAGACCAATCACAGCCTCGGTGTCATCAATGATGAGATTTCCGGCGCCATCAGTCAGGCCTGTCAGGAAATCATCGACGGCAAGATGCACGAGAACTTCCCCATCGATATGATGCAAGGAGGAGCCGGAACGTCGGTCAATATGAACGCCAATGAGGTGATAGCCAACCGTGCTCTCGAGATAATGGGACACAAAAAGGGAGACTATCAATACTGTTATCCCAACGATCATGTGAACTGTGGGCAGAGTACCAACGATGTTTACCCCACTTCCATCCGCCTTGCTCTCATTCGAATGAACAAAAGTCTCGTGTCAAGTCTGACGGGATTGATCAGCGCTTTGCGCTATAAAGGCGAAGAGTTCAAGGACGTTTTGAAGATGGGACGCACGCAGTTGCAGGACGCAGTGCCCATGACAGCGGGCCAAGAGTTCAATGCCTATGCCAATAACTTAGAGGAGGAAGTCCTCAATTTGGAGCGTAATATCAAGCTGTTGCACGAAATTAACATGGGCGGAACAGCCATCGGGACAGGCTTAAACGCTGTTCCGGGCTTCGCAAAGCTGTGTGCGGCCAACCTAAGTAAGCTCACCGGAGAGCCTTTTGTCTCTGCAACCGACCTCGTAGAAGCCACACCCGACACCGGAGCCTACGTCAGTTACAGCGGCGCTTTGAAGCGTTTGGCCGTGAAACTCTCCAAGATTTGCAACGACTTCCGACTCATGGCATCAGGTCCGCGCTGCGGTTTGAACGAGATAAACCTGCCACCCAAGGCCCCCGGTTCGTCCATTATGCCGGGCAAAGTGAACCCCGTTATCCCCGAAGTTACCAATCAAGTGTGCTTCAAAGTCATCGGAAACGACGTCACGGTCACCTTTGCTGCTGAGGCAGGTCAGCTTGAATTGAACGTCATGGAGCCCGTTATCACTGAGTGTCTCTTTGAAAGTCTGTGGTGGTTACACAATGCCATCGACACGCTTACAGAGGAATGCGTACTCGGAATCACCGTCAATAAGGAGCGTTGTTACGAGATGGTGAAGAATTCCATCGGCATTGTGACGGCCTTGAACCCCTACATTGGATACAAAAACAGCACAAAAGTGGCCAAAGAAGCCCTTGAAACCAATCGCTCGGTCTATGACATTGTGCTCGAAAAGGAGCTGATGACGAAGGATAAACTCGATGAAGCGCTCGACCCGAAGAACATGCTCGTGTCGCATAAGTTCATCAAGTAGGTCCTTTCATTGTTGCTATCGGGCAGCCACATGGCTGCCATCACGCGCTGTTTGAGCGGACTACGGGGCCGTATGTTCCTATTTTCAATGAGCATTTGCCATGGAAATATATAGGGACATACGGCTTGTGCGTCCACTCAAACAGCAATGCACACACATAAGTACCAAGGCATTCGCATGCCCCGGCTTTCATTCTGCACGCCCATCAGCCCCATTTGAAGACCAAGCGCATGCACATTGAAAATCAACCACATACTTCCTGCATTCCAATCTCACCCATTTTACCGTGTAATATGACCCATATCGCCGTGCAATCTCAGCTATATTGCGCGGTAAAATGGGTGAGATTGAAAAGCAAGGTGTAAGTCGTTGGTTATCAATAGAACTTATGTTCCGTTCTGCTTGAACGATGTAGGGACGCACGGCTCGTGCGTCCGCTCTAACAATCGTGCATTTGTGTTTCATCCTCCTTGAACGGACACACGAACCGTACGTCCCTATATGGGCATCGCAGCCATTTGGTGTTCAAAACCGGGCACATGATGACACGATAGGGTTGAAACCAAGTTGCAACAGGGCCGATGTGGCTGCAAAAAAAGGCCCATCGACGATATGAAACCGGCGGTGGGCGCTTGCGTTCGCTACTTATTAGGAACGCGATGGTTGAAGATTCGGAGCCGCTCTATTTGAGCGTTTCAAGATATTGACGGTAGGTTTGGCGGAGCTTTCCGGCCGTTTTGCCGCCCGGACCGGTGGGACACATGTCGTTATAGTATTGGAACGAAACGGCCTTCGTGACTTTCTCGACGGCCAGTTCGGTCGTGAGTTGCTGCTTGATGCGGGCGAACGGCGCGGGAATACTGCCGGATGAGAAGGTCTCAAGGTCGGTCCAGAAGGCTCCTTTGTATGATGTATTCTCCTTGAAAAGGCCCTTTGCCGCACTTTGATAATAGCCGGCGAGTCGCTCAAGCGTCACGTGTCCCACGCCAACTCCGTCTTGCAGCATGATGACTTGCAGGTTAGCCTTGGCCAATTCGGCCATGAAATGTTGCAATTGTTCGGGCGTTGAGAGGTCGCTGTTCCAGAAAGCGGCAATCGAAACGGGCTTGCCGTTCAGCTTGTGGAGCCTGTCTGAGATGCGGTTCACAAAGTTATTCCTGAACAAAGCCACCTTTGCATCGCTGTTATAAGCATAAGGTTCGGGTTCATGGGGAATGTACCAGCCCTTGAAAGCGGGGCTGTTTCCGAACCGTGCTTGGATTTCCTGCGCAATAGAGATGCAGCGGTCGGCATGCAGTTTCAGCCATTCGGCATTGGTTTGGTTCTTCCAATACTCGTCGCTGAAGTAAAGTCCGATGTAGACCTCCATGTGTTTCAACTCCGCGGCAGCCAACAAGCGGGCCAAGGCATACTTGTTCTTGTTCTTGGTGAACGTGTTTTGCGAGTCGAACCACGTGTTGTCGTTGTAGGCAGCAAACTGAACAATGACCGTGTTCAGCCCGATTTTCTTCATGCCTTCCAGCAGACTGTTCCACTGATAAGGCGCCCAATCGTCCTTTCCCGAGAACTCTACGAAGGTTCCCGTGAGGGCTTTGCGGGCGTCAACGGTGATGTAATCGGCGTCGTTTGTGCCGGGTTGCGAGTCGTCATTGCTGCAACTGCCCAGCAAAAGCGGCAGCAGCAGCGCGATGAATAAGCAATACTTCTTCATAATTCTTAAGGTTTTATGCGTTTGTTGATAGGGATAAGTCGATGGATTTGTTATTGGTCGCGGTCTAACTTCAGCACGGGTGTGGTGCCGTTCAGGTCTTTCCGGGCGAAAGTTGCCGTCACTTCACGCGTCTCACCGGGGAAGATGGTGAGGAAATTGTCGCTCCAGAAGGTCGGCAAAACCTCTTCTCCGCCCTCTCCTTTGGTGATGATAAGGCGGTGCATAAAGGCAAGTCGGTCGGTAGGGTTCTTGACATTGACCTTCATAATGACGTCACCATCTTTCGTCATTGTAGTGGAAGTGAGTTGCAATTCCACTTTCGGCATGCGCGTAATTGGCCGGAAATCGTTCTTTCCGTCGGCCGAAAGCCAATAGAAGTTCTCTGAAACCACCCGGCCGTTTTTGTCTTTCAGGAGCAGACGGGCAAAGTAAACGGGAGTTATTCTGTCGGGTTGTGGAATGTTGAACAGCTCTTGATAGCGGTCTTCTCCGATGGAAAGCGGTTGCTGTTTCTGCCATGCAACGTTCATATTGAAGTCATAGAGGCGCACGTCGGCCGTGAGTTCTTCGTGCGAACGATGCTGGGTATTGATGACAGCCACCATGCGGTTGTGTTCGTTCATCTGGATATGCAACGGCTCCAAGGCCTTCTTTGCGTAGTAATATCCCGCATTCGGATTGAGGAACCAGTCGTAAATCTGCCACAAAACCTGCGGCCATGTGGCGTTAAGTTTCCACAACATGACTCCAGTTGTAATGTCCCACATGCGATGATTTGCGGCTTCATACATCGCACGATAGCTGCCCGCGTTGATGTATTGCGCCCATCTGATGTAGTCTTCTGCGCTTTGTGGCTGTCCGAACTGGCGGCGAATAGCGTCGTCATAAGGCTTGTAGGCGTAGCTTTCTGGCGGACAACAGATGGAATCCCAAGCGTCGTGGTAGGCCCACACCTTGTCCAACGGGTAGTAACCCCGCTTCTCTCCCTTGCCCAAATCATAGATATACTTCTTCATGCTGGCCAAGGTTGAGACGGCAGGCACGCCCATCTCGTTGCGAAACATCTGGTCTTTCACCTCCAATACCTTCTCATAATAGTAGGGATGTGGGTACCATGTGTAGTCAGGAGCGTTCTCGTCGGTCATTCCGGTGGGCAAATCGGGCTTGATATACGGCGTTTCTTCCACATTCCAGCCGTGACTCGACGTCGCAATGAACGGACGTGTGGGGTCGTTCTCGCGGATATACTGTCGCAAAGGCACGTAAAGCTCTTCGCGAACGATGGTTTCTATCTGCATACACCACAGCACCAAGCTCGGGTGGTTGCGGTATCTTTTCACCACATCATACATGTTTCGCAGTGCCAACTTGGTGTCCGTGGGGTTCTTAAAGGTCTCCGTTCCGGGGTAACTTGTCCAACATTGGAAGAAAACCTCCCACATCAAGAGGCCGTATTTGTCGTAGGTTTCCATCACTTCTTCAGGAGGCGAGGGCATGTCTTCATTGGCAATCATGTTCACGCCGGCTGCGGCAAGGAGCCGAGCCTCGTCATACATGCGCTTTCGGTTCATGTCTAAGAGCATATCGGGCTGGATAAAGCCGCCCCGACTGAATATCCTTTTGCCGTTTACCCAAAAGATTCGGCCGTGTTCGCCATCGCGTTCTTTCAGCGTAGACGTTATTTTACGGATACCAAACGTGGTGGTCTGCGTGTCAGAAACCCTGCCGTCGGCCTCGAAAGTGAGCTTCAGTCGGTGCAGATATTGCATGCCATAGCCGTTAGGCCACCACAGATAAGGCCGCCGAATGTGCAGTTGTGCGTAGTCTTTTGGCGTGAACGACACCGTAATACTGCGGCCTGCAGGCACCTCAACCTCACGTTCAAACACCACAGTTTTCATGCTTCCGGGCATCAGTTTCCTGTATGTACAGAAGTCAATCTCCTTTTCCAAGTCGATGGTTCCACGCAGAATGCCCCGCCGAACGGTCGTCCCTGCGTTGCGAAGTTCGGCCGAAACGGTGACGAAAGCATTCGTCGTGTCGGGCAGTTGCAGGTCGGTGACCACGTAAGGGTGCTCTATCTTCACGTCGTCCGTGTAGGAAAGGTAAACATTCTGATACATTCCCATGTTGCGGTCGCGCACGACGGGCGAGCAATCCCAGCCGGCCATGAACTTCAACGTAACGTCTCGGAATATCTCGGCACCCTGTCCGCGTCCTTGTCCGAACGGTTCGAAGAGGTAACCCGGCGACGGTGTGCCCACATTGTCTACCTGATAGATTTTCACGGCCACCGTGTTCTCTCGGTCAGCTGACACGAATCGCGTCACATCATACTTGAACCTGAGGAACATTCCGGCCATCTCGCGGTGGTCGGCCACCTGCTTTCCGTTCACCCAAACGTCGGCTCTGTAGTTGATACCATCGAAGTTGAGCCACGCACGCCGCCCTTTCCGGTTGGCCGGAATGCGGAACTTCGTGCGGAACCAATAGGGATGCTTGAACGGATTGGGCGTACCTTTGATGTAACTGTACTTGCTCAGGCCCAGACGTCGGTTCAAATCGTCCGACGCATCGGGTATCTTTAGGTCGTTCAAATCGAAGTGTGGGTCGGGATAAACACCCGCCTTGACGAGCGCCCCCAGCACACTCGTGGGCACTTTCGCCTTGATCCAGCGGTTGGTTTTATAGGAGGAAAGCGAGAGCATTCCGCCACCTTGCTTCACCTGCACGGCGGATTTCAGTTCCCAATCCGTGAGCATTTGCTTCTCGTCCGAGGCATTTGCCGGCATAACGGCCAATGCCGCGAGGGCAAAGATAGTTGAAATGGTTTTCTTCATTGTATCGTTTTTCGTTGTTATTGCTTTTATTGTTTTGTTCGTTCGTTCGGACTTTGTGCCGTTCTCCGCCAGCGTGCGTTGCGGGATGAGGCGTGTCGGCTTGCGTGATGGTTGACGTTGCACGGCGACCCATGGAATTTTCTCCCGCAAGGAAATTTATTTTCTCCCGTATGCCGTGAAATTTTCTCCCGTATATAAATTTATTTTCTCCCGCAAAGAAATTTATTTCTTCCCGTATGAAAATTTATTTCTTCCCGCAAAGAAATTTTCTTCCTCCCGCAAGGAAATTTATTCCGTGTCGCAATAAGGCTCATTTTGTCGGGCAATATGGGTCATTTCAGCGCGTAAAATGGCTGATATTAGCGTGTGAAATGGCTGAGATTGCAGACCAAAATGGCTAAGATTGCGTGCCGAGCGTGCCGGTTCTTCATTCCAGCATCAAGCAGGCTGCACCCACAAAGCCGGCATTATCGCCCAGCATCGACAGCACGACGCGCGTCTGCTTGGCCGGAACGGGACAGATGTTCTGCCGGAGTTGCGCCTCCATCGCGGGGCCGAAGTAGCGGTAGGCCGCAGCGATTGAGCCGCCCAAGATAACGGTTTCGGGATCAATGAGGTTGATGGTCCATGCCAAGGGCACGGCCAGATGCCGCCCGAAGCTCTCCCATGTGGTCAAAGCCTCTTGGTCGCCCTGCTCGGCAAGCCTGAATACGTCGAGCGAAGATGCCTCTTTTTCCGAAACAGAACGGTAGATGTTGGCGACGCCATGCCCTGAGATAAAGTCCTCGATGATGCCGTCTGCGTAGGGCGAACACCAGATTTCGCCAGCCGTTCCCGTTGCTCCGTTCCATATCTTCCCATCGAATACGAGTGCACACCCGATGCCCGTGCCGAGCGTGAAGCCTGCAATGCGCTGCTTACCGCGGCCGGCTCCGAAGCGAGCCTCGCCCAGAATAAGGCAGTTGGCATCGTTGTTGAGTGCCACGGGCAGGCCGAACTCCCGGCTCAATGCGTCGCGCAAGGGGAAGAAGTGCAGTGTGGGCAGCTGCGGACATTCGAGAATGAGGCCCTTGTCGCTGTCGAGTGGGCCCGTAGATCCCACGCCGATGCCCCGCAATCGGGCCGGGTCGAGGTCGTTGTCGCGTATCACTTGCCGGATAGAGGCCATGATTTTGTCGAGGATAACTTCCTTGGGTCGTGTGCCTTCCGTGGCCACTTTGACGGGCGTTCCTATCACGTTGCCCTGTTGGTCGATGGCCCCTGTCATGATTTTCGTGCCACCGAGGTCTACTCCTATGATGATTTCTTTTTCCATTCGTTTGAGAATTAATTGTCATTGACATCTAACCGGCCCTTTCCCCACACCGAAAGTGCGAACACATAAAGGAAGGCCGGCACGTTGACTGCCATGCCGGCAACCATTCCCCAACGGTTTCCGACGCTCCCGACGAGCCAACCTATGAGCGCACCGCCCACGATTGCCGTGCCCAAAAGGCCCGAAATCATGCCGTGGTCGCGGTCGAAACTGTTGATGACGGCACTGAAAACGGAGGTGAAGGAGACGCAGGTGAAGTAGCCGGTCAGGGCAAACGCCACGAGCGAAACGGTCTCGTTGCCCGCGATGGCGCATAAAAGTGCGATGACCGTGCAGGCACTGTGGAAGATGAAGATGCGCCTTTCGCTGACGAAACGCATCAGGAACGAGGCCACCATGCGGCCCACGGCCTGCAACAGCCAGAACAATGCGACGATTAATGCCGTCTTCGAGGGGAAAATCCGGTAGAGAAAGGACGCTTCGCCCCAAAAGGATTGCGCGTTGTCAAGGTGATGCACCTCGTTCATAAAGGTGATGATGTAGGACGAAACGCCCACTTCGGCTCCCACATAAAGGAAGATGCCGAGACCATAAGTGCAGACAATCGGGTGGCGGAACAGCGTCCATAGCCGCGAAAGGTCGAGTCGTTCTTCCTCGCCGGCCTTGGCTTCGGGGAATTGGGCAAAGGCCACGATGAGCAGAATGGCGATGCAGACGATGGCGATGAGCAGATAAATGGTCTTCCATGAGCAGCCGTTAGACTGCAACACCGGTACGATAAGCGGACTCAAGGCGTAGCCTAAGGCCCCGATGCCGATGACCATGGTGAGGTTGGCCGTGTATCTTGACGGCGCATCGAGCACGCGGATAAACGGATTTCCGGCTATCTGAACGGCCGTGACGCCTATCCCGATGAGGAAAACGGAGACGATGACGGCCACATAGTTGTCGCTGAAGTAGCACAATAAGGCTCCCGCAGCCATCAAACCCGTACCCGTGAGCAGCACAAGTTTGGCACCTCGCCGGTCCATCAGCATGCCGAAGGGAATGGAAGTGAGTCCGTAGGCGAGGAAAAAGGCAAGGGGCAGGAGGGCTGCCACGGCCAACGAGACGTTGTATTCGGTCTGAAAACGGTCGATGACCACGCCGATAACTGACGTGAGCAGCCCGAATATCACATACATCAACGTGGTGACAACCAGCAGAAAGGAATGTTTCTTTTCGCTTCGTACCATGGGATTGCTCATTCGGTTATCGTTACTTTGGCGCCACGCGAGAAGCTTCCGGCCTCGAAACCGTGGCGTTTGGCATACGCATCGATGAAGAGTTGTACGGGAATAATGCTCTGTATGGAGAAAAGGAACTCGTCTTGCTCGTCGATATACACCGGGACGATGTGCTCACTTTGCCTGTTCAGCGCGGCCTTTGCATTCGTTATGAGCCACACCTTGCCGCCGAACCGCGTGATGTCTTCGGCCATTTTCAGGCTTTGCTCCAGTGTTTTTCCTTCTGAAGCGAACAATATCGACTTGAAGCCTTGGCTCACCATCTCCATAGGACCATGGCGGAACTCGCCGCCCAAGATGCCCGTTGCGGCGATGTGCGTGGCTTCTTTGAACATGAGGGCGCTTTGGCTGGCCGTGGAGTAGGCCGGACCGCGGGCGATGATCTGCAAGGTTGTGATGTCGCCGAGGAAGTTCAAGCCTTTGTCGAGCCATGCTTCATAGCCCGAAAGCGTGTCTTCGAACTGACGTTGCAGCGCATGAAGGCGTGCGATGGCGGCCTCGTTCCACTTCCCGGTGAGGTATAAACCGAGGATATAAGCTGCAAGTGAAGTCACGACATAGGTCTTCGTGGAGGTCATCTCCTCCTTTCCTCCCTTGCAAAGCAGGGCAACGTCGGCCTTCTTGGCCAGTGCGCTGTCTTCCTCGTTGACGATGCCTGCGCAGAAAACCGTGGCAGGCAGATGCTCAAGGATTTCCTTTATCTCGTAGCTTTCGCCCGACTGCGAGGAACAAACCAGCAGTGTGGGCTCGTCGAGCAGGCTGAGGTTGTAGTGCAACAACTCGCTCGTGTTGATGTACATGGCGTGAATGCCGAGCTGATTGAAGAGGTTGGCGGCCGCAAAGGAGATGAAGAACGAACTGCCCATGCCCGTGAATATCACGCGACTGATGGCACGTTGTGCGATGGTCTCCTTGATTTTCGCCAGCAGGGCCATGCCTTCTGTGCCCGAATAGAACGCAATGATGTTCCCGATGGCGGCGGGCTGCTCCATTATCTCTGTGAGAAACTGATTCTTTGTCATATTCATAATGTGTTTGGATTGGGTTTATAACGTTGAGAAACCGCCCGTGTCTCCCGACACAGGCCAGTCAATTATCATGAAATACCTATTTCGCTTTCATCATACGCAGCACCCATTGACCCTTTGAAAGGTCGATGCAATGTGAATAAGTCACGTAAAGATGGTTGTCGAGTACGTATTGGAAAGCGCAGGCGTCGTTCTTATACAACACAGGATTGTTGCTGACGCGCTTGTAGCCACGGTCCACTTCCTTCGAAGAGAAGGCGTTCGTGACCCATTTCGTGTGGGTATCGTCGCTGAATTCCTCTACCAACAGATAGTAAGTGCCGTCATAATAGGCCACCGAAGGAGCGGCCAAGGTCTTGTCGGAAGACACGACCGTGTAGGGTTTCTGGTTAGGTAGGTCGGCCACGTTCTTGCTTTTCTTGACGAGCACACTCCAATACTGATTGCTCTTGGCCTGTTCCGTTCCGTTATAATAGAAAAGGTAGAAGAAACCGTCGTTCTTGTTGAAGTAGATAAAAGGGTTCTGGTTCTGCTGACCGTCGGCATAAGGCACCACGACACGCTTGTTGTCGAAGTCGATACCATTGTCGCTCTCGGCCATCATGATGCGACTGTCTTTGTTCGGGCCTTTGTATTCGGCATAGAACATATAGAACTTACCGTTGCTCATCACCACCGTCGGCCACCGGCAATTGGAGGCGATGATGGGATTACCCTCATATTTCACCCAATCGAGTAGGTTGTTGCTGCGCACGAGGCCCGCCTTTCGCAGGTGAACATCGTTCTCATAGTGGTCAAGGCCATAGTAGCCCCAATACTTGTAGCCGTCCTTGTTGGCCTCAACCACCGAGAAGGTGTGCACGGTGCCGGCATCCCAGCCGCATTTGTCGCCTTGAATGACCAGCTGGTCATCGGCGGCTTGCGGGTAAACGTTACGCTGTCCGAAAGCATTGACGCTCAATGCCGCGAACAAGCTCAATGCAATGAATGATTTCTTTGTTCTCATACTTTCTTGTTTTTATGTGTTATGAATGTTTCTTCTTACCAAGCCACCCCGACAAGCCATGAAGAAAGCAACACGAACCTTACTCGTATGAGCTTCCTGCGTGCAGACTTTACACCATGTACACCTCCACTTTGTCGGTCAGAAGCGAGCGGAACTCCTCGTCGGTGAACCGTTTCGTGGTGATGAGCTTGTCGATGTGCTTCACATCGGAAATGACACCGAGACTCCGCCGCCCGAACTTCGAGGAGTCAACCAGCAGGAACACCTCGCCTGCGGCCTCCATCATCACCCGGCTCGTCTTGGCTTCGTTGATGTCGGGCGTGGTGAGTCCAACCCTAAAGTCAACGCCGTCGACGCCCATGAAGAGCTTGTCGGCCGACACACGGCGCAGGGCTTCGTCGGCCAAAGGGCCCACGAGCGTAGCCGCTTTCTTCAACAGACTGCCGCCAACCATGATAACCTCGATGGAAGTGTTGCTCAGTTCGGTGGCGATGTTCAGCGCATTCGTGATCACTACCAGCCGCTTGAAGCCCTTGATTTCCTTGGCCAGCAGACTCGTTGTGGAGCCCGCATCGAGGATAATCGTGTCGCCTTCAGAGATGAAAGCCGCAGCCTTGCGCACGATGCGCATCTTCTCTTCGAGGTTGATCTTCTCCTTTTCGTTGAGCGCAAGGCCCGGATAGAGCTGCTTCACCTTGACGGCTCCGCCGTGCGTGCGCTTGAGCAGGCCGCGCTTCTCAAGCAACAGCAAATCCTTGCGCAGCGTCACGGGCGTGGCCCCCAGCGTATCGACCAAGTCTTTGGTCACCAAGCGTCCCTCTTTCTCGAGCAATGCGATGATCTTTCCCAGCCGCTCTTCTTGGAAGAGCACGTTCTCTGTCGTTCCTTTCTGTTGTTCCATGCTGAAATCTGATTAAGTCTGTAGTGCAAAAGTACGAAATTCCGTTTACTTTCGTTTCTTTTTGCCCCTTGATTTTCGGTTCCTGCATGCCGCCGGCAGTCTTACCGGCCCGAAAGGTGGGTCTCGTTGTCGTCCAAAGTGTGAAAGATCGCTTGTCTTGTTTGGCCCGAGGCCGATGGCAAAGGGCTGTAGAACGGGTCCACAGTGCCCTGTGTCGGCTGATGCTTATAGCTGTCCTTGCCTCCTGATACCGTCATTCTTATCGGAGAGATACTTGGCATTGCGAATTATCTGCACGCTGATAAATATTTCTCTGCACGCTGAGACGAATTTCTCTGCATGCTGATAAATATTTCTCTGCATGCTGATAATTCGATACATCAAGTATCTCGGCCCCTTGCATCAGCCTTATTCGATGACGGTATTCCTATAAGGACAACCGAGATCGGCCCGTTAGGAAGGCGGCGACGGGTGCTTTTGGCCCGCGACGCTCAGGGTTTGCGCTTGAAACTCCAGCCCCAACCTTCGCCCGAGCCGGGCGTCGTGGGAGCCTTTTGCAGCTGCCAAAGCACCAGTTCGTCGTCGGTGAGCTTCTTGATTTGGTAGACGCCCGTGGCCGCAGCGGCCGAGTTGGTGCAGGCAGCATTGTGGTCGAGAATGAAAGGATTCTTCACCGTGAGCGTCATCTTCTCGGTGTCGAGAATGAAAGTGCCCTTCACGCCGGCGTCTCCTGCCACATGATGATAGGTGAAGTTGATGCCGCCGTCGAGGTCGAACGTCATTTCGCCGTTGATGTCGGGCGTGATGCGGTCGCACTGTCCCCAACTTGCCGAGGGCATCCAGTTGTCGGGATAGTTCACGAGGTCGCCCGTCGTCTGGTAACAGTAGTCGGGCGAGCCGGTCAAGGGGTTGGTGTTATAGACCCACGTGCGTCCCGCTCCGCCACCCGTCAGCTCTTTCCACACGGGTTTGTTGGCTATGGTGGGGTCGGTCTTCGCCACCTTGTAGGTGGTTTCGGCCGAGGTTTCCTGCGCACCTTCGCCGTATATGGTCACGCCCACGGTGTAGGTGCCGGCAAAGGGATAGTAGGAAGTGGCGGAGTTTGCGCCGGGTGCGATGGTCTGTCCGTTGCCCATGTCCCAGTGGAAGATGTAACCTCGGTCGGCCTTTGCCGTGAACACGGGGTTATAGGGGTCGGTGGCCTTCGTCTCAATGCGTGCGTTCGCAGGCCCGGGGCCCATCTCTCGCGTCTCCATCTGCTGCGGTTCGCAGGCTGCCAGCAGCGTGATAAGGGCGGCAGCCGGGTAGATATGCTTTTTCATTGTCGTTTGGTTTTAAGTTGATGTGCGTCAATAAGGGTTCTGTTTCAAGTTGGGATTGAGGTTAATTTCCTTCTGCGGTATCGGGAAGTAACGCTTGCTGTCGGTGTAGCCCTCCATGAGCGAGCCGCGTCCCGTGCGCACCAAGTCCCAATAGCGGTGACTCTCCAAGGCAAGCTCCACGCGTCGCTCGTGATAGACGGCTTTGAGCGGGTCGGCCTTGTAGGGACTTTCGCCCAATCCCACTCTTGCCCGCACGTGGTTGAGCGGTGTCTGCCAGTCGCTGTTGTTGTGAACGGCGGCCTCGGCCTGCCACAGGAGCACGTCGGCAAAGCGAATGACGCGCACGTTGAGGCTGGCAGCGTCGGTCATGTCAGGACGTTGGCTCTTGGGTAGCGTTCCTTTGCGCTTACAGTAGCCGATGCGCGGTGCATCGGGGTTGTGAACGGGGTCGTAGTTGGTGTAGATGGTCTCCTCGTCTGCCGTCCCTTGCCAAAGCACGTCGCCGTTTTTGATGATGGTCCACTCGCGTCGGATATCTCCCGGCTCGAACTCGTCGTACAGACTCTGCGTGGGTTGGTCGAAGCCCCAGCCGCCGTTGCGATCGTCGCGGCTGCGCTGATAGATTTCGAGCATGCTTCCTTCGTTTTCGTCGCCCCACTGCGTCATCTTGAAGTCCTTGAGTTGGATGTCGAATACCGACTCGATGCCGTTGTCGGTGGCTATCGTGAAGAGGTCGCCGTAGTTGGGTTGCAGGTCGTAGTCGCCCGAAGCCACGATTGCTTTGGCCTGCGCTTCAGCTGGTTTCCACTTGGCTTGGAAGATATAAGCCTTGGTGAGGAAGGCTGCAGCTGCTCCCCATGTGGCCCGTCCGAGCTCTGTAGCCGGCATGGCCTTCTTGTGTGGCAGTCCTTCCATGGCCGCCTTGAAGTCGTTTTCTACGAAGGTCCAGCACTGTTCCAGTGTGTTTCTTGGGCCTTTGTATTCGGAAGGGGCGAGGATATGGTCTACGATGGGCACGGCACCGAATACCTTTATCAGGCAGAAGTAGTAGTAGCCGCGCATGAAACGAGCCTCGGCTATGAAGCGTTTGCGCACATCTTCCTTGACGGCCGTGTTGTCTTTGAGGCCTTCAATCAGTCGGTTGGCGCGGTTGATGCCCTCATAGTTCTGCTCCCATACAGTGGAAAGCGTTGCCATTTCGGGTGTGGCACGGAAGTGTTCGAGGTCATAAATCTGCGGTTGGTCGCTGTCGCCGCCTCCGCCTTTCGTGGCATCGTCAGACACAACGTCGCCGATGGCCCAGTCAAGAAACTGAATATATTCCATCCAACCGGCCGGATCGTAGATGCCGACCAATGCACTATAGGCGGTTTGTTCGCCGGAGAAGAACGTATGTTGGTCGATGCTCGGCACGTCGGTGTCCAAAAAGCCTTCGCACGAGGTGAAGCCAAGGAGTGCAAACGAGAGCACGTAGGTTAAATATCTTTTCATTGCTGTGTTGTTTTAGATTGTTTTATTGTGTTGCATGACGTATTCTCCTTTAGAAGGTCACATTCAATCCGATGCTGTACAGGCGTGGCATAGGATAATAGCCGCGGTCTACACCGATATCCAACGGGTCTTCGCCGCCTTTCATGCCGATTTCGGGGTCGAGTCCCGTGTATTTCGTGAAGGTATAAAGGTTCTGTGCGTTGAGATAGACGCGGGCCGACTTGATACCTGCCTTTGCCGTGAGTGCGGCGGGCACGGCATAGCCGAGCTGTACCATCTTAATGCGCAGGTAAGAACCGTCTTCCAAGTAGCGATCGGACTGGAGAATGGAGTTGTTGGCGTCCAATCCTCCCAAGCGAGGATAGCGGGCGTCGGTCTGTGTTCCCTCTCCTCTCCAACGCTTTGTCATGTCGCGGGAGTAGTTATAGGTGAGGTTTTGCGTCGAACGGGTATAGGTTGACGGGCCGTTATAAATCTTGTTGCCGTAGACACCTTGCAAGGCTACGCTCAAATCGAAGCCTTTATAACTCACGGCACCGTTGACGGAGTAGCTGAACTTGGGCAGCGGACTTCCCAAATAAGTGTAGTTCTCGCTGCTGAAAAGGTTCTCCTTGTTCACCAATTTGTAGCGCACATCACCCGGAGCAACGTTCTTCTGTGCCGTCTGTGCATGCACTTCGTCCCAGTTTTGGAACAGTCCGTCGGTCTTCAGTCCGTAGAACTGTGCGATAGGTTTGCCCACTGCGGTGCGCGTAAGATGTACCGTATTCATGAAAGAAGCCCCTTCGATGTAGGCATTGTTAGCTCCCAAACTGAGCACACGGTTCTGAATTGTGGTGAAGTTTGCCCCGACGGAGTAGCCCACAGGGTGGTCGTAGTTCTTATATTGCAGCGAAATCTCCAAGCCACGGTTGCGCATCTTGCCTGCATTCTGGAAAGGCGGCTCGCTGATTCCCGTCTGTCCGGGAACGGGAACACGCAGCAACATGTCGCTTGTCACCTTGTTGAAGAACTCTATTGTGCCGCTGAGCTTGCTGTTGAAGAAGCCAAAGTCGAGACCGATGTTCGTCGTTGTGGTCTTTTCCCACTTCAGTTCAGGGTTGCCGGTGCTGTTGAAACTGAAGCCCGGTGCAAAGGTTCCGCCGAACAAATAGTTGGAACCGGCGGAGGCAAACGTGGCATATGAATAGGCATCGACACTGCCTTCGTTACCGATTTGTCCCCAACCTAAGCGGAGTTTCAGGTTGTTCAGCACCTTTACTTTCTTCATAAAAGGTTCCTCGGTGATGCGCCATCCGACAGAAACTGAGGGGAACGTGCCCCACCGATGCCCTCTTACGAACTTCGAAGAACCGTCCATTCGCACGTTAGCCGTCAGGAGATAGCGTTCCAAGAAGTTGTAGTTTAGGCGGGCAAAGCCCGAAGCCTGCTTACTTTCCGTGGTCATTCCTTGGGCCGCAGCGGCGTTGTCTTTCGTGCGGGCGTTATCGATATGCATCACACGTGGGTCGTTACTGGGAACGTCTTTCGCTGAAGCTTGGAGCTTTCTGTAGGTGACAGCATACGTTTCGCAGCCCAACATAGCCGAGAACGTGTGCTCTTTCAGCTTCTTGTCGTAGGTCAACGTGTTGGTGAACTGCCTCACATAAGTGCTGTAGGTGTAGTTTGTCAGCGAGTTCACATTGGGATTCTGCTGTGCAGAGAATACGTAATAAACCGGTATATAGCTTGAAAATTCGTTGTTGGTATACTCGGTTGAGTAGGCAGAACGGAACTTAAAGTTCTTTAAGAAATTGATTTCTCCATAGATATTTGCCAGCACCCGGTAGGCGGTATTCTTGGGATTGTTGTACTCGATGGTTGCCAACGGGTTCCAAATGTCGCTGAACGTGGACTTTGTGAAGCTGCCGTCCTCATTGCGGATGGGTGTAATCGGGTCGCGGGTATAGGTGGTCATGATCGGACTTGTCCACTCGTCGTTCTCAATTCCACCTTTGTGGTTCGTACGAATCAGTGTGATGTTCTCGCCGACCGTGAGCCATGAGTTGGCCTTGAAGTCGCCGTTGGCACGCAAGGTGACGCGATCAAAGGTCGTCTTCTTGATGATTCCGTCTTGACTAAAGCCGTTCAAGCTCAAGAAATACGTTCCTTTTTCGTTGCCACCCGATATGGATAGGTCGGCATTCTTCACCGGTGCATCCTTGTGAAGAATGGCATCGAAGTAGTCAACCGTGGGCAATGTGCGCGTGTCCTCTATGAGCGTGCCACCGCCAAGGCCTGCCGACATCTCGTTTCGTAGCATGCCCCACGTCGGACCGTCGCACATATTGTTCGACTTCCACACGTTCTGAACGCCATAATAGGCTGACAGATTGATGGTGGCCTTGCCCGTATTGCCTTTCTTTGTGGTGATGATGATAACGCCGTTTGCACCGCGCGAGCCGTAGATAGCCGTGGCCGAAGCGTCTTTCAGTACCTGAACCGACTCGATGTCGCCCGTATTTAAGAAGTTGATATCGCCCACCATCATGCCGTCGACCACGAATAACGGGTCGGAATCATTCAGTGTTCCGATGCCTCGCACGCGTACCGTGATACCCGAACCGGGCGACCCTGAGAAGCTCGTCACGTCAACTCCGGCCACTTGTCCCTGCAAAGCATGGCTCAATGTCGATGCCGAAAGTTTATTCACCTCTTTCATATCCACTACGGAAATGGCTCCCGTGAGGTCTTCTTTCTTCTGTGTTCCGTAACCAACGACGACAACTTCGCCCACAGAATTGGCTATTTCCGAGAGTAAAATACTCAACCGGCTCTTTCCCACCACGCTTACGTGCTTGGGAGAGTAGCCTATATAAGAGAAAGATAGCGTGGAATCGTTGGGCAGAACCTTGATGACAAACTTCCCGTTCAGGTCGGTCGTCACCCCCGTTCCACTCTTTGGAGAGCGTACGGTTACGCCTATTAACGGCTCACTTGTTTCGGCATCCAATACAACGCCTGCAATTGTCCGTTCTCCTCCAGTCTGTCCTATTATATAAATAGGTATAAAGGAGAGCATGAACAACATCAAGAATCTCATTCTTTTTGGTCTCATAGCAGTAATGATATTAATGTATATAGGTTATTTTCAATCACAAAGATAATAAAAAGAAAGTAAACGAAATTCATTTGCTTGTATTCTATCTATTAATTAACATTATTTACATAGAAAAACCGCTATTGTTAATATGTATGAGTTGTTAAATGATGATACTAAATCCATTTATGCGACTCGTTGTCAGAACAATTTCTCTATGTAAAACAAACTTAAAAAACCACGGAATATTCATTATTTTACATAATAATGGGTAGGAATAGCGGTCTATTTGCGGAATTCTACTTAAATTTGCAGGCAAAAACCTGTGAGACAGGGTGTCTCTTCGGATTAAACAACATAAAATTGTGTGAATGGAAAGGAAGCTATTATCTTCAGTACTGCTGTTTTCAGCTGTTTTTGTTTTTACATCATGCTTGAAAAGTAACGATGACGACCAGACAAACTATGCTGATACGGCCATTACGGCTTTCTCTCTGAACACACTGAAACAAACCAAACACGTCAAGACGAAAGCTGGAAAGGACTCCACTTATCAGGACAAATTGACGGCAAGTGGCTATAAATTCTATATCGACCAACTCAAGCACGAAATCTATAATGTTGATTCTTTGCCCTATGGTACCGATGCACGAAAGGTATTGTGCACGATTTCGGCAAAGAACGGCGGTACGGTTGTTTATAAAAGTCTTACGTCTGACACACTTCACTACTATACAACGAAAGATTCTGTCGACTTCTCTAAGCCGCGGGAATTCCGTGTTTACAATCGTGAAGGAGCCTATTGCAGTTACAAGGTGACGGTAAACGTCAGAAAAGTGGCCGAAGGCGTGTTCGCTTGGCATCGCGTCAGTGGGCAAGATGCACGTTTGGGTGCCCTTACAGCAATGAAAGCCGTGGCCTTGAACAGCAAAGTCTACGTGATGGGAAACGAAGGAAGCACGGTCAAACTCTATGCTACGGCCGATAATAACGTAGCCGGTTGGCAGCAACTGGCCCCAAATGTAACGCTCGACGGGCAGGCTTACGCCAACTTGATGGCGCTGAATGGCTATCTTTATACCTACAGCAATGGCCGTGTACTGCGCAGTCAAGACGGTATTACATGGGAGTATAGGGGCAATGTCGCACTGAAACAATTGGCCGGTGGCTACAACAATATTATATATGGTGTCACTGAAGGAAGCGTTCTGCTGTCTGAAGATGGCGGAACTACATGGAAGAGTGACGCCATGGGTGCCGAAACGGGCTATCTGCCCACACAGAACGTGCGCTTGTTCGGCTTCGCTTCAAAAGTGAACGCCGGCGTTTACAACCTCGTGTTGACAGGTATTCGCCCGTCAAACTATGTCGATGACAGTGGTATGGTGTGGGGGCGATTGCTTGGAACGAATGACAACACGCAGACATGGAACTACTACGGACAAGGCTTTTCGCCCTATCAGACTCCGCGACTCACCAATCTGCAAGTGGTAAAGGTGGGCAGTCAGTTGTTAGCTTTCGGCGGTGTAGGTATCGGAGGATACAAGGCAAAGGCCTTTGCACAGTTCCATTATAGTGTGGATAAGGGTGTTACGTGGCGGAAAAACGACAGCTATTCGTTGCCGAAGAACTTTGAAAGCGATGCAGCGTCGTTTGCCATGACCGTCGATGAACACCACAATCTGTGGCTGATAGCCGGAAAGAGCGGGCGTGTTTGGAAGGGAAACCTTGCCGGAATGCTTGCAAAAGAGTAACAGACCGAGATGCGAAAGATGACGCTCTTGCTGCTGATGATGGCTTCAACGCTTGGAATCAATGCACAAACCGACGATGAATACCTGATGGAAGTAGGCGGAGGCGTGGGGCTCATGGGCTATCTGGGCGACTATAATGGGTCGTTGACACGTGGCCTGCAGCCGATGGTGACACTGATGATGCGCCGTAATATGAATGCTTATATGGCATTTCGGCTTGCAGTTTCGATGGGAAAGCTGAAAGGAGACGAAAGGAATGCCGGTACGTATTATCCACTCATGGGCGGTACGGCTTATGCTTTCAACCGTTCGGTGACCGATGTGGGCCTGACATATGAATATAACTTCTGGCCTTATGGCACGGGCAACGACTATTATGGAGCCAAACGACTGACTCCTTTCGTCTTCATCGGAGTGGGCGGAACGTATGTCAGTGGGGCGGAGAAAGTCTTTACGGCGAATGTTCCCCTTGGTCTCGGCTTTAAATATAAAATAGGTGAACGCATGAATGTTGGACTTGACTGGGCCATGCACTTCTCGTTGAGCGACAAACTCGACGGTAGGAAAGACCCTTACGGCATTGCTTCGACGGGAATGTTCAAGAACACCGACTGCTATTCCGTGCTGCAACTGACGTTGACTTACAGCTTCATGCCTAAATGTTCAACTTGCAATAAAGATTAAAAAAGAATATGGACACTTCATTGGATATGACACGGATACCCGAACACATTGCCATCATCATGGATGGCAACGGGCGTTGGGCCTCAGAAAAAGGGCAACCGCGCAGCTACGGCCATCAGGCTGGGGTCGATGCCGTGCGTCGTATCACATCGGAAGCCACACGGTTGGGTGTCAAGTTCCTGACGCTCTACACCTTCTCCACCGAGAATTGGAGCCGACCGGCTGACGAAATAAGTGCTTTGATGGGGCTTGTGTTGACCTCACTTGAAGACGAAATATTCATGAAGAACAATGTGCGCTTTCGTGTTATCGGCGAGGTGAAGCGTCTGCCCGACGACGTTCAGCAGAAACTTCGCGAGACCGAGGAGCATACGGCAGGCAATACGGCCATGACAATGGTGGTGGCTCTGAGCTATAGTGCACGTTGGGAAATCACACAGGCAATGAAAGACATCATCGCTGCGCACGAAATGGACGTTAAAATCCCATCTCATCGGCCTCTTTTGCCGGCAGATATCACGGAAGAACTCATTGCCAAGCATCTGCAAACCAACTTTATGCCCGATCCCGACTTGCTGATCAGAACGGGTGGAGAGCTGCGCATCAGCAACTACCTACTGTGGCAAATTGCCTATTCCGAGCTGTATTTCTGTGATACCTATTGGCCCGACTTCAGTGAGGCAGACCTTCGGAAGGCTATTCTGAGCTATCAGAACCGGCAACGTAGGTTTGGAAAGACCGAGGCACAGGTGGAAGCCGAGGCAACCGAATAGTAATAAAGCGTTGAAACATCTTTGATAATGAACCCTATAAAGAAAGTTTTTTTCATATTGGCAGCGGGAATCACTTATGGAGTGCCTGCTTTTGCGCAGGATAAGATACTCTTTCCCGATATATCCTACGCCGGAACACCACGCTCATGTATCATTGGAGGTATCAATATCTCGGGGGTTGAGGGCTATGAGGACTATATGTTGTCGGGCATTTCCGGCTTGCAAGTGGGACAGGAAATCACGGTTCCGGGGGCAGACATCACCAATGCGGTGAAGCGTTATTGGCGTCATGGCCTCTTTTCCGATGTCCGTATTTCGGCCGACTCCATCGTCGGGCGAAAGATTTATCTGCATATTGCCCTGAAAACACGGCCACGTGTCTCCACAATCAACTACGAAGGACTGAAGAAGAGCGAGCGCGAAGACATGGAAAACAAGTTAGGACTGCTCAAAGGTTCGCAGATTACGCCTAACATGATTGACCGTGCAAAGATTTTAGCCAAGAAATATTTCGACGATAAAGGCTTCAAGAACGCAGAAATCACCATTAACCAGCGTGACGATGTGGCTAACAAAGGTCACGTAATCCTTGATGTTATTGTCGACAAGAAGCAGAAGATGAAGGTGCGCAGCATCATCATTGAGGGTAACAATGCCCTGAAACTTTCAAAGATAAAGGGCGGATTCTTAAAGAAAGGAGCCTTTGCTAAGACGCACGAGGCTGGAAAACTCGGCTCGTTCCTCAAAGCAAAGAAGTTTACCCCCGAACGTTGGGCGACGGACAAAAAGAACTTAATCGAGAAATACAATGAATATGGCTACCGCGATGCCGTCATTCTGAAAGACAGTGTGTGGAATGCCGACCCGAAACATGTCAATATCTATCTGAAAGTCGATGAAGGTCGGAAATACTACCTGCGCAACATCACTTGGGTGGGTAATACAGTCTACTCGACGCAGCAGCTGAACCACATCTTGGGAATGAACAAGGGCGATGTCTACAATCAGAAATTGCTCGAAAAACGCGTTTCAAGGGACGAAGATGCAGCCGCTAACCTCTATTATAATAATGGTTATGTGTTCTCAAGCATCAGTCCGACCGAGGTAAACATCGACGGTGACTCGATAGACCTTGAGATGCGCGTCACCGAAGGGCCGCAAGCCTATCTGAGTCACGTGCGAATTAACGGCAACACGCGCCTGTATGAGAATGTAATTCGTCGCGAACTGCGCACCAAACCGGGCGACCTTTTCTCACGAGAAGCCTTGATGCGCTCGCTACGTGAGATACAATCCATGGGACATTTCGACCCTGAGAAGAGCAGTCAGCCTGATGTGAAACCCAATCCCGAGGACGGAACGGTCGATATCACCTACAATTTGGAGCAGAAAAGCAACGACCAGATTGAATTTTCCTTGGGTTGGGGGCAGACTGGTGTCATTGGTAAGATTGGTTTGAAGCTCAACAACTTCTCCATGGCCAATCTTTTCAAAAAGAATAAGGAGCATCGTGGCATCATGCCTATCGGTGATGGCGAGGTGTTGAGCCTCGGTGCACAAACCAACGGTACCTATTATCAGAGCTATAATGCCAGCTATTCCACCAATTGGTTTGGTGGCAAGCGGCCTAATCAGTTCAGCATCGGTCTCTATTTCAGCAAGATGACCGACGTTTCGAGCAGTTATTACAACGATGCCTACCGTCAGAACTATCTGAATTCCTATTATGGCGGCTATGGTTACGGCTATGGCAACTATAACAACAATTATTACGAGAACTATTACGACCCCGACACCTACATGCGCATGTATGGTATCAGCTTGGGTTGGGGAAAACGGTTGCGTTGGCCTGACGATTACTTCGTGCTTTCGGCACAGTTGGCTTATCAACGCTATGAGTTAAAGAACTGGAAATACTTCCTGATGACCAACGGAATAGCCAACAACCTGAACTTGAGCATCTCTTTGAGCCGCACGTCAACGGACAACCCGCTCTTCCCACGCCGTGGTTCGGAGTTCACGGCCAGCGTTACGGTCACTCCGCCATGGAGTGTATGGAGCCATAAGGACTATAAGAACCTTGCCGTGAATCCTTATTCGCCCACCTATTCGGCCGAACAGCAGGAGAAATATCGCTGGGTGGAGTATCATAAGTGGAAGTTCAAGGCCCGTACCTATACCGCGCTTAGTGGCGGACAGAAGTGTTTCGTGCTGATGACCCGCATCGAAATGGGCTTGTTGGGCAGCTATAACAAGTATAAGAAGACACCGTTCGAGACCTATTATGTGGGTGGTGACGGTATGAGTGGCTCTTCTTCGAGCTATGCCGACGAGACAATCGGACTGCGAGGCTACGACAACGGTTCGCTGGCTTATAATGGTTATGCCTACGACCGCTTCTCTTTAGAGCTTCGTTATCCGTTCCTCTTGGGCAATACCACTATCTATGGTCTTGGATTTGTTGAAGCTGGTAACGCTTGGTCAGACACGAAGTATTTCAATCCGTTCGATATGAAGCGCAGTGCCGGCCTTGGTGTGCGCATCTATCTGCCGATGGTGGGTCTGATGGGCATCGATTGGGCCTACGGTTTCGATAAGGACAACGTGAACAACAAGAAAGGTGGAAGCCAATTCCACTTCATCTTGGGACAAGAATTCTAATGAGAGTTGACGAGTTGATAGTAAACGGGTAAACAAGTGAACTGGTTGACGAGTCAATGATAATGTTTATAAAAAGAATAATGGTTGACAACGTGTTCGAATTGACAAGCCATTTGTCCGTTCGTTCACTCCTTTCTCTCGGAAGGAATGGGTTGGGTGCGTCCTCTCATCTGCTTGTCTGCCAGTAAACTAAATACAAATGGATATGGAAAAGAAGATTTTAAGAAAGGTACTAAGGTTTGTTTTACCTTTTTATCTTTTTACCTTTTTACCTTTATCTGCCTCTGCGCAGAAGTTCGCATTGATCGATATGGAGTACATTCTGAAGAATGTTCCGGCCTATGAACGTGCCAATGAGCAGTTGAATCAGGTGAGCAAGAAATGGCAAGCCGAGGTCGAAGCACTCAATACCGAGGCAAGCACGATGTATAAGAACTATCAGAACGAGTCGGTCTTCCTCTCACAAGAGCAGAAAAAGGCTAAACAAGAGCAGATTATGAACAAGGAAAAGGCCGCAGCCGACCTGAAAAAGAAATACTTCGGCCCCGAAGGTGAACTCTTCAAGAAGCGCGAAGCCCTCGTCAGTCCTATTCAAGAAGAGATTTACAACGCCGTGAAAGAAATCTCAGAACTGCGTGGCTACAGTCTTGTTCTCGACCGTTCGAGCGACCAAGGCATCATCTTTGGTAGCCCGAGGATTGATATTTCCAATGAAGTGCTGCAAAAATTGGGCTACGGAAAGTAAGCAAAAAATAATTATATAACACAAATAAAATTCAGAACAACATGAAGAAGATGATTTTAATGATGCTGATGTTTGCCCCTTTGGCAACATTTGCACAGAAGTTTGGCCACATCAACGCACAGGAAGTGATGTCGCAGATGCCCGAGTTTATTAAGGCCCGCGGCGAAATGGAAGCCAAAGCCAAGCAAATGGAGAACGATCTCAAGGCCATGCAGGACGAACTCCAGCGCAAGAGTCAGGAGTATGACAAGAACAAGTCTACGATGAATGCTACCAAACAGCAGGAAACGGAGGCCGAGCTCAACACCCTTTACCAAAAGTATCAGCAGGCTTTGCAAGACAACCAGCAGACACTGTCCAAAGAACAGCAGGAGAAGATGCAGCCCATCACGACAAAGCTGGTCAATGCCATTAAGGAAGTGGGCAAAACCGGTGGCTATGTCTACATCATGGACGTAAGTTCAGGCATTCCTTACATCAGCGACACCCTGAGCAAAGACGTTACTGCCGAGGTAAAGACGCAACTCAACAAACTGAAGTAATTAACGATACAGAACAATAGTGGTGGGGGCGGAATTCTTTTCCGTCCCTCTTTGCACTTTACAGGGGCTTCGCTCCCCCGTCATTCAACATTCTTTTAATTTCAAACCAAATAAACGATTATAAAACTTGGAAGAGTAAATAAAAGATAGTATATTCGCAGATTATAAGAATGACAAAGAATATATTCATACCCAATGTCTCTAGAGATGACAGAATAGGGAGTGTCTTCAACAGTCTCTTTGCTATCATAAGGGAATCAGAATTGATTGAGTCTGAAACCCTTAATTGGGATTTTAAAAATGATTTGTTCCTGCATCCATTTTTCCTTGCGCCACTTGCAATTTATAAAGATATTTGCAACAAAGAAGTGAGATGTAGCAACATGGAGCCTGAACTTGAGAAATATTTTACGAATATTTGTTTCAAAGAAATTTATGATGCATCAGGCATTAAAAGTGGAGAATTGAACAAGTATCTTGAGAAAAGTTATATTCCTATTGTAAAATTCAAATGTAAGGGAACTGATATAAACAGAATACAAGAAATACTTCAACGTGTCATAGAAAGGCAGTCACGAGTGGATAAAAATATGAGGACCCCTATTTCCCACCTGTTAAGTGAACTCGTTGATAATATAGGAGAACATTCCGGCAGTGAATATGGTTATATATTTTGTCAACGTGTCAAAAGAGATCTCCTCATAGTGATAGGTGATAGTGGAAGAACCATTTATGGTAGCTACGTTAATACAAAGAAATATCTTGATATCATAGGCTTAGACGAGGCATTTGCCATCAAGATTGCCAATGAAGGGTATTCCACAAAAGATAGACCTGAGGCCGAAAACCGAGGCTATGGAATATCAAAATCTAGGGAAATGGTTGTTGATGGGTTAGGAGGAGCTTTCTTCATGCTCTCAGGAACAGCCTTTTATAGGCACAATGAACAAGGAATTAATATCGTTAATATACCTGAAGCTTATCGGTGGAATGGAACTATTATTTTAGTTCGGATTCCATTAAAAGCCTCACAAGATTTTAATTTCTATCATTTTGTTGAATAAATTAAGAAAGGATTGGATATGGACATCATCGAAGTTCAGAAGATTTTAGGTAAGGAGATACGCTCCAGAGCCTCTATTTGCGCTATCAAGGAGCGTATGGAGAATAAAGGAGAAGTGTGTTTAGACATGAAAGACATAACTTTCATTTCCCGTTCATTTGCCGATGAACTCTATAACCTTCAATACGACTACAAACAGGTACACTTTTGCAATCAATCTGAAGAAGTAAGTAAGATGATGCAGGTGGTATGGGAAGGAAGAAAGAAAAAGAGAGAAAGGAAAGCAGACCATACGGTAATCCAAGATATGACTTCCATAGATAAATTCGTGGATTTTTTACAAACAATATAATGAAAACAATAATGAAAAAGCTATTCCTGTTGCTCGCATTCACGGCACTGACGCTCTCTGCCAATGCGCAAACACCTTTGAAATACGGCTATTTCAGCTTTTCAGAAGCATTGAAAGCCATGCCCGCCTATGCGGTTGCCGAGCGCAATATGGCCGACCTTCGGGCCAAATATGCCGAAGAAGGCAAGCGCGTTGAGGACGAATTCAACAAGAAATACGAGCAGTTTCTTGACGGACAGCGCGACTTTGCTCCGTCGATATTGCAGAAACGGCAAGCCGAACTGCAAGAGATGATGGAGAAAAACGTGGCTTTCAAGACCGAATCACAACGGCTGTTGGCACAGGCCGAGGCCGACAGTAAGGCCTCATTGAAGGTACGTTTGCGTGCCATTGTGGCACGGATAGGTGCCGACCGCGGCTATGCTTTCATTCTCAACACCGACAATGATGCCGTTCCCTACGTCAATAATGCCGTCGGTGAGGACATCAATGCCTTGGTGAAAGATGCAGTAAGGAAGTAAAATGACGCCATTTCCCAAGCTACCCGGCCCCATCGGCGTGTTCGATTCGGGCTATGGTGGACTGACCATCCTGCATGGTATCCGCCAATTGTTGCCCATGTATGATTACGTTTACTTGGGAGACAACGCCCGTGCACCCTATGGTACGCGCTCGTTCGACGTGGTTTATCAGTTCACCCGGCAGGCCGTGATGAAGCTTTTCGAGATGGGTTGCCACCTTGTTATCCTCGGTTGCAACACCGCTTCGGCTAAGGCTCTGCGCAGCATTCAGCGCAACGACCTGCCCGAACTGGACACTTCACGCCGCGTTTTGGGTGTGATTCGTCCCACGGCAGAGGTTATTGGCACGCTCACAAAGAATAACCACGTGGGCCTTTTGGCCACCGAAGGCACCGTGAAGAGCCACAGCTACGACCTTGAAATCCGCAAACTGTGGCCCAAGATCAAGGTAACGGGCGTGGCATGTCCGTTCTGGGTGCCGCTGGTTGAGTACAACGAGGCCGACAGTCCCGGTGCCGATTACTTCGTCAAGAAGCGCATAGACGAGCTTATGCGGCGCGATCCCGACATCGATTCCATCATTCTGGGTTGCACACATTACCCCCTTCTGATGCCCAAAATCGTGAAATACGTGCGCCCGGGCGTGCGCATTATTCCGCAAGGTGAGTATGTTGCGGGCAGTCTTCAGGCCTATCTCGAACGTCATACGGACATCGAAGCGAAGCTCACCCGTGGCGGTTCGTGCTGTTATTTCACGACCGAGAGTCCCGAACGCTTTGAGGAAAGTGCCCGCATCTTCCTGCATGAGAAGGTGAAAGTGGAGCATGTGGAGCTGTGACAAGCCCTCTTGCCTCCCGCTTTCATAGCCTGAGAATACTGATTTCCCCTTTTCGGAAATCAATATCACTCCTATCGTAATTCAATATCAGCCATTTCATCGCCTAATATCACCCATTTTGCACGGTGAAAAGGCCCATTTAGCACGGTAAAATGGCTGAGATTGGAATGCAATGTGTAAGTTGTTGATTGTCAATAGGGCCGACACCGAGAATCAGTTGAGCACATGTAGGAACGCCCGGTTCGTTCGTCCGCTTCAATAAACAGGTATATATACTTGTCGGTTCACTTTGGTCAGACGCCCGAACTGTGCGTCCCTGCATTTCTAACCCGACCACTTCGCCGTGCAATCTCACCCGTATTGCGCGACAATAGGACTGAAACAAAGTTTCCGAATGCATGCAATTATCAAACAGCGTGATGTGCTGTGCGGCGCGATGCGGTTATTCCCGTGTCGTCGGTTTGTTGTTTGTGGCCTTCAATATGTGGAGAATTGACGCTGTCTAAGGCGGGGAGACA
The DNA here is from genome assembly GCF_000382385.1 of Segatella maculosa DSM 19339 = JCM 15638. Lineage (GTDB taxonomy): Bacteria > Bacteroidota > Bacteroidia > Bacteroidales > Bacteroidaceae > Prevotella > Prevotella maculosa. Next base: position 213,203 of record NZ_KB908322.1, read on the forward strand.
GACTAATCTGCAGCTTTTCAGCCTTCGTCTTTTGCACACCTTTGCACTAAATAGTGTTAATTTTCGTCTTTTAATGTATGATAGTGTTTCTTAAAATTGTATATTTGATGCAGTCAAACCATGTTAATACGAACACCTGTCAGGCACTTCACAAGCGCAACTCCGGGCTATAGGAAATCCATGTAAGACCTATTTGTCAATCTAAATACTATTAAACCAATCTAAATTTAATTTTCATGAACAGTAAAAACATTGCAAGACGCACGTTGCTGTTGCTTTTCAGCATCGTTTGTGCTGCTTATTCGCATGCACAGTCTGTCGTTCAAGGAAGTGTTAAAGATGCTTCGGGCGAGCCATTGATAGGGGCCACGGTGCAAGTGAAGGGCGTTCAAGGCGGTACCGTCACCGATATTAACGGCCATTATGTGCTCTCCGACGTGAAAAACAATGCCACGTTGGTCTTTTCCTATATCGGATATAGGAACAAAGAGGTGGCCGTCGGGCATCAAACCACAGTCAATGTCTCTCTTGAAATGGACCATCAGCAACTCGACGAGATTGTTGTCGTGGGCTATGCCGTGGGAACCAAGCGCACGGTTTCGGGCGCAATCGACCGCATTGGCAAGGCCGACATGAATAAAGGCGTGGTGACATCGGCGTCAGATGCGCTGAAAGGTAAGGTGAGCGGTGTCGTTATCAGTCAGAACGGAGGCGACCCGATGGGGACAACCAGCATACGTGTGCGTGGAACCTCGTCGTTATCGGGAGGCAACGACCCGCTCGTCATCATTGATGGTGTGTTTGCCGACATGACAATGTTCAATGCCTTGCAACCCGGAGATATTGAGTCGATGACCATATTGAAAGATGCTTCCGAGACAGCCCAGTATGGATCGCGTGGTGCTGCGGGCGTTATTGTGGTGACAACGACCAAGGGAAGGAACGGATTTTCGAGCATTAACTATAGTGGGACCTTTGGTGTGAACACCGTTTACAAGAATCTGAAGATGCTGAATGCTACAGATTATCGTGCAACGGCAACCCGTTTGGGCATTGCCTTCACCGATTTGGGCGGAAACTCCAACTGGTTCGACGAGATAGAACGGTCTGTGGGACTTACTCAAAACCACAATGTATCGTTCTCTTCGGGCAATGATACCGGCAATTATCGTGCAAGTTTGGGTTTCATTCAGCGTGAAGGAGCCCTCAAGAACTCGGATATGAAGAACTATACAGCCAAACTCGATGCCATGCAATATGCTTTCAACAAGCGATTGAAGCTCGAATTGGGCATCTTCGGTAGTGAACGTGACGGCAAGATGCAGTATGATCCGCAGAAAATGTTCTATTCTGCAGCGGCATATAACCCCACTTACCCCACTTACAAGAACAAAAATACGGGCGAATGGGACGAGGACAGACTCGCAAATGAGATATATAACCCCATGGGACAGCTGGAAGTGACGGACCGTTACGATGTGGGCTCGCTCAATGTGCATGGAAAAGTAACCTATACACTCTTGGACGGCTTGTTCCTTAGCGCATTTGGCAGTTATACAAGGCTGAACCTCGACCACAAACGCTATGTTCCCAACGACATTCAACAGGGACGTATCAACGGAAATGGCTGGGCATACATCAAGAATATCAAACGTACGGACCTCATGGGCAATCTCCAGCTCACCTATACGAAGGACTTTGGTAAGCATCATATCGATGCTTTGGCCTTGATGGAGGGGCAACAATACAAGAGTTTCGAGAACATGGGGCAGGCTTTCAAGTTTGATACCAACTATTTCGGCTACAACAACATGCAATCCGGGGCGAATGTGTCGTGGGGCGACGTGACTTCGGAGGCGAAAGAATATAAATTGATGTCCTATATGGCCCGCCTCAACTACATGTTTGCCGACAAATACATCGCAACGGTGAACTTAAGGACCGACGGTTCGTCAAAACTCGGCAAAGGACATAAGTGGGGTTGGTTCCCTTCGGCATCTGTTGCGTGGGTCGTTTCACAAGAGAACTTCATGAAAAATGTCAAATGGATAGACAATCTCAAGGTCAGAATGGGCTACGGTGTGACTGGTAATCAGGACGTCATCGAGCCTTATCAGTCGTTAGCACTCTATGGTCCGAACGGTGTTACAACCGTTAACGGTGCCAAATCCACCACTTATGCAATACTGAGTAACGACAATCCCGATTTGAAATGGGAAGTAAAGCAGACCTTCGACGTGGGCGTGGACTTCAGTGCCTTCAAAAATAGATTGAACGTGACGCTTGATTGGTACACTTCCACCACCAAAGACCTGCTTTATCTCTACACGGTTCCCGTGCCTCCTTTCACATATAACACCTTGTTGGCCAATATGGGAAAGATGACCAACATGGGATTTGAAATCGGTGTCCGCGGGGATATTGTCCGTTCAAAGGACTTTACCTTCAACTCTGGCCTGAATCTCAGCTTCCAAAAGAACAAACTCAATTCATTGAGCGGCTATTATAAAGGGCAACTGCTTACAACAAGTGAGCATATTGCCGTGGCAAAGATCAATGCGGCAGGCTTGACACAGAACACCGGCGTTAGTTATCTCATCGAAGGACAGCCCATCGGCGTCTTCTATCTGCCTCATTGCGAGGGAATCAACGCCAACGGACAGTATGTTATCTCTGATCTCGACCACAACAAGACGATAGATACCGGAGATTCCGGCGACAGGAAGGTCTGCGGACAGGCCATTCCGAAGGCTTATTTGGGCTGGGACTTCACGTTTAAGTATAAGAATTGGGACCTGACGATGCAGTTCAACGGTGCGTTCGGGCATAAAATCTATAACGGAACAGGCATGACATACAGCAACATGAACAACTTTCCTACCTATAACGTGCTGGCTGAGGCTCCCCAAAAGGGAATCAAGGATATTCAAATCTCCGATTATTGGTTGGAAAAAGGCGATTATGTGAACTTTGAATACGTCACCTTGGGCTACACATTCGGCAAAAAGCAGCTCAAAGCCAACTGGATTCAGAGCCTGCACTTAGGGTTATCGGTCAACAATGTGTATATGTTCACCGGCTATAAAGGACTCTCTCCGCTCATCAACTCGACCTCTTTGGTACGCGTCGACGAGGGAAGGACCACTTATGGCACCATCGGTGTAGACGATAAACGCCTTTATCCGCTCTCACGTACCTTCTCTTTCAATGTAAGCGTCACATTCTAAATGTCAAACTTAAAAGTGAATACAATTATGAAACATTATATTTTTATTGCATCCTTGCTTTCAACGGCTCTTCTTGCCAGCTGTTCCTTGGACGAAAGTCCTAAAAGCAAGTTCAATGAAAGCGAAGCTTTTGGCAATTCCACCCTCACTTACGTCAATTCGGTAGCCAATGTTTACGCTGCAATAGGTGATGGCATCTACGGGGGAACCGATGCTATCCATTGTTTACAGGAGTTTACCTCCGACGAAGCAATCCTTCCGGGCCGGCAAGGCGACTGGGTTGATGGCGGAAAGTGGCAGAATTTCTTCTTACATAACTTCGCTTCGTCGGTCAATACCTATAACGACAACTGGAAGAACATATATAAGATCATCGGTCTCTGCAATTCTTCCATTGATAAGCTGACGCCTATGATCTCACAGCGGCCCGATTACAAGAAATATGTAGACGAGTTGCGGGCCTTGCGGGCCATTTATTATTACTATGCCATGGACCTCTTCGGACAAATCCCTTTGGTTACCTCGTCTTCACAGACCATAAGGAGCGTGAAACAAAGCAACCGGTCCGAAGTTTTCAAGTTTGTCACCACCGAACTGGCTGCCGTCATTCCCCATCTTTCAGCAGAACCCAGCCAGAAAACGGGCACTTATTACGGTCGGATCACGCAAGCCGTGGCCTACATGTGTATGGCTAAATGTGCCATCAATGCTCCTGTTTACACCACTGACGCCACATCAGTCAGCAGTTATAAGGCTTTCGTGGGCGATGACATGTCAAAACAGAATAAAGCAAGCGAGACTCTCGGCGCACATGTATCAACCATGGGAGCCGGTATCAGTATCACTGTCGACGGAACGGCCCGAAATGCGTGGCAAACCGTGGTTTATTGCGTCGACAAACTGGCTGCGTTGGGCTATGGTTTGGCAGCAAACTACAGCGACAACTTTGTCATGCAGAACCAAAACTCCAACGAAAACATTTTCACGCGGCCGAATGACGACAAGACCTATAAGATAACGGATTATAACCTCATTCGTTCCGTGCACTATAACCATGCAAGTGCTGCCGGATTCAATGGTTGGAACGGCGCATGCGCCACTGTTCAGGCTATGAAGGTCATGGGTTATAACACGCCGAACGAGGACCCCCGCTTGAGAATCAACTATTGGGTGGAACGTGAATACACGCAGCAGACGGGCGGAAAGACCGTAGACGACGGTGTAGGAGGAACCTTGGAGTATCGTCCTTTGGCCGTTGTTGTTGATTTCAACAACGCAGCTGACAAGCATGATGTGAAGTGTGCCGGGGCAAGATTCAAGAAATACGAATACGACCCCACGGCCGCAGCACAGGGACAATACAACAACGACCTTGTTGTTTGGCGTTATGGCGATGCCTTATTGATGAAGGCCGAGGCCGAATATCGCTTGGGTAACACGTCGGGCGCATTGACATTGGTCAATCAAATACGCCATCGTGCGGGTGCAACGGCCTTGACTTCGGTCACGTTGAACGACATTCTCAATGAGCGCATGATAGAGTTGGCATGGGAAGGGGTGCGTCGTCAAGACCAAATCCGCTTCTGCACGTTTACCCAACCCACCATTGATCGCTATCCAAATGTGTGGCATAACGCTTCTGCCGGCGATTTTAATGAGGATAAAACAGGCTATACTTGCCTTTATCCCATTCCTTATGAGGTGCTAAACTTGAATAAGAACCTGCATCAAAATCCCGGTTACGCCAAATAGAAACGGTCAGTTTACCGAGGCACTCCATGATGTCTGTTTAATGACAAAAGGCTCATGGAGTGCCTTTTTTCATGTGGTAATTTGCCATATCGCCCAACCTGTTTTCTTATTTAACCCATTTTACACCGCGTCCCCACATGCTTTTCGGTGCAGTTTGATGGAAACAAATGGCCGACAATCCCTTTTCAGTGCATAATTTCAAGGTTCAAGTGCCGGGATATGGTGTTTTTTTAATAAATTTGTGCACACGATACTTTCTGTCGTGACCTTATAAGGAGCATAAAAACCACAGGAAGCCGACTTAAAAAGTCGGGCGTACCCATTTATATCAAGAAAAAAGAATGAAAGAACTCATCTGTCCCAATTGTCATAAGGCCTTCACGGTAGACGAAGCAGGCTATGCTTCTATCGTGAACCAAGTGAAGAATGCCGAGTTTGATGCCGAAATCAATTGCCGTCTTGCCGAATTACATGAACGTCATAAGGCCGAAGAGGCTCTCGTTGCGGCCAAAGCTGAGCAACAATATCAGCAAGAACGAAGCAGGCAAGCGCAGAAGTTATCGGAAAAAGAGGCCGAGATAGTCCGTTTGCAGACGGAACTCGGGCATGCGGAAGAGAAGAAAAAGGGCGAAATTTCGCTGGCTTTGGCTCAGAAAGACCAAGAGATTGCAGCCTTGCAAGCCTCGCTCAACGAGAACGACAGCCGGTTGAAGATGGCGGTGATGGAAGAACAGCGCAAAGCACAAGACAGTTTGCAGCATCGGGAGGCGGAGATTGCGCAGTTGAAGGCCTCGGTGGAACTCGACAAACAGAAGGCGGCCAACCACGAGAACGCTATCAAGGAGCAATATGAGCTAAAACTGAAGGCTGCACAGGAGCAGGTGGAGTATTACAGAGACTTGAAGACACGCATGTCTACCAAGATGATCGGCGAAACGCTTGAGATTCATTGCGCAACGCTGTTCAATCAGACCATGCGTTCGATGCTTCCTAACGCCTATTTTGAGAAAGACAACGACGCATCGGGGGGTACGAAAGGCGACTTTATCTTTCGCGATTATGCCGAAGATGGTACGGAATACGTGTCGATTATGTTTGAAATGAAAAACGAAGCCGATGAAACGGCCACGAAACACAAGAACGAAGACTTTTTCAAGAAGCTGGATAGCGACCGACGTGCGAAAGGTTGCGAGTTTGCCGTGCTGGTTTCGCTCTTGGAACCCGATAACGAACTCTACAACGGTGGCATCGTAGACGTCTCTTATCGCTATGACAAGATGTATGTCATTCGTCCGCAATTCTTTCTGCCACTCATTTCGCTCTTGGTTCAGACCTCCAAAAAGAGCCTGGCATATAAGCAACAGCTGGCAATCGCACAGAGTCAGTCGGTCGATGTCACCAATTTCGAGAGCCGGCTCATGGATTTCAAAGACAAGTTTGCCAACAACTATCGGCTGGCCAGCGAGAAATTCCAAAAAGCCATTGAGGAAATCGATAAGTCGATCGAGCATCTTCAGAAAATCAAATCGGCCCTCTTGGGCAGTGAGAACAATCTGCGACTGGCCAACAACAAGGCCGAGGCGCTCACAATCAAGAAACTCACCCACAACAACCCCACGATGAAGGCCAAGTTTGATGAGGCCCGTCGGCAGGAAGAGGACACGGACGAGGAATAAAACCTCGGGCTTCTGCGAAATAGTGGGTTGTCTGTTGGAAACGGCAGCCTTGCGGTCTGCAGTCGTCTCCGTTTTTCCGGAGAAAGGAAAAGGACATGCGGGGCAAGACAGGTCTTTATGGCGTCAGGAGTGCGGCTGTTGCGGTGGAACATCAGCCGCATTGTACGATAATATGGCTGAAGTAGCCATGTAGGGACGCACGGTTCGTGCGTCCGATCAAGTTGATTTAAAAAGACGCTCCATCTCCAATCGATCATTTGAAAAAGATAGTGACACAATAGCCAATGACCGATGAGATTAAAACACCGTTTTTTCAACCGATTTTTTGCCTGATTTTTTGTTCAAATGTCGTGTAAATTAATGTTAAACAACAAAAAGTTTAAATTAATTAACAAATGGAAAGCTTGATAATCAGTTGGTTATGTTTCTAAAGAACAAAGAACAAGAAAAAAGAAAGACGAAGAAAAAGAAGTAGAAAGAGTTGTCGTCGCCGCCGTTCCTTCTCAAGATGGTTTTTATTTTCGCCGCCGTCGTCGTTTCCGCTTTTTTGCTTAAAAAACATTGCCGGCCGTTTCGATTATAAAAAAATCTACGAAACTCTTGCAATCGCTTGCAAAATTTTGTATATTTGCATCAGTACGAAATCGAAAAACATTTTCCTGGGATTCGCCTTCCATGCCGGTTGGGGGAGCAAGGTTTCAGAAGCGAACCAATGTGGCTGATATTATCGTGTGAAATGATAGATATTGGTTCGCACAATGGCTGAAACAGCGTGGCAAAATGGCTGATGTCGCACGGGTACAATACCGTGGGTAATCCATATAATGAATAGGTACATATGAGAGTGATACGAAAGATAATGTTTTGTGCATTGACTGGGATTGCTTTATGTTCATGTGAAAGCGTTATATATCTGAATGGTATTGTTACAGATGCCAATAATGTTCCATTAGATAGCGTTATCATTACAAGTAGCGGTGTAAAGGTTCGTACTGATTCTGCAGGAAGGTTTAAATTTATCAGCATGGCAGGATGGAAGCACCGGGGTGAAATGAACTTTCTTTTTTCAAGAAAAGGCTTTATCGAAAGCAGACAGAAACTGAAAATAAATACAGATAGCATTGCAATCATAATACTGAAAAGAGAAAAATGATATGGAAAAGATAAAACAACACTTTCAGATTCTGCATTTTTGTAGTACGCTCGGCTCAGTTTCTTACATTGACAAAATCATACAGTTTTATGCAAGATCGTTAGATAAACTAAATAAAGGAACATACGAATTATTTATTGAATTGTCGTGTTCTGATAGTGATAGCATAAGCGTCATTCGTGCGAAAAACAGAGTTGATTGCATATATCCAAACTATTTATAAAGTAGTAAAATTTGGCGTAATGGACATTTGGTAGACTGGTAAACATTCAGTATAGGATAGTAGATTTTGTGGATAATTATAATGTCATAGCAAAAGAAAGCGCATATAATTGTGGATATGACTGGCTATTAGGTACACACACACATAGTACTTACTGGACAGAGACTTGGGCAAACTATTTGGCAAAGCAATACTTTGGAACAAAATGGCTTGGAATGGAGAATCTTTCACCAAAGAATTGGGAATTTTACTATCCATCAAAAGAACTTAATACATTACTTAAGTTTGCAAAATTTGGTTGGAAAGGTTTTTGTTTTTAAATGATGCTAGAACTACTAGAACCATTAGTAAATACATAGGCTTATGAGTAAACAGAAAATTGATAAAATTCTATTTTTAGCGTCTATTATTTTAGGAGTATTTGTACTCTATTCTTGTGTTATGGACAGAATTACTGCATTTTGTATAAGAAATTGCACAAATGATACTCTTTATATTGAACTATCGGAGTCGGATACTCTTGACAATTGGATATATTGGAGTAAATATCCTAAAGACACCAAGAGGCCTATTATGCCAAAAGATACAACTTGGATTTATATACATAGAGAAAAAGTGGTTATTGATAATTTTTTCTATGCACCGCCAGATTCTATGGTATTTGCTAGTCCATACTCATTTAAAAATAACGATACGTGTTACATATATGCCATAAAGCACTGGGTGGTAACACACTATTCGTTGGAAGAGATTCGTACAAAAAAACTTTATGACAGAAAGACTGTAATCAAGAAGGATTTTTGTAATAGCCTGTATGAATACAGGGACGTAGATTCTGCTGAAGATCATTCACTAGTGTCCACTAAAATCGATTAACAAATGGCATAATATGCTGAACGATAAATAAATAAGACCCCTAAATGGACTCTATGGGTTAGAACTGGCTAACTTTTCAGGAAGTAACAATCTGTAAGTATCAGTACACCCATGAATCAAGGTAAATACATTTTTAGCCAGTTGACAGACTTTCTCCCGAAAATAAAGTTTGATTGGCTTGTAAAGAAATATGAAGGTAATAAATACGTAAAGAAGTTTACTTGCTGGAATCATTTATTGGTTATGATTTTCGCACAGCTTACACAGCGTGAGAGCCTAAGAGACCTCGTTTCTACACTCAATGCGCATAAGTCCAAGTTTAACAGACTTGGATTTGGCGAGGCTGTGACAAGAAGCAATCTCTCGAAGGCTAACGAACAGCGCGAAGCTAGGATCTTCGAAGAGATGGCAGTTTATCTTGCACAGGAGGCTCGTGAGTATCGGATTGGAAGTGTCTCTGAAGATTCCTTCTATGAAGGTTCTGTCTATGCCTTTGACTCTACGACGGTTTCCCTCAGTCTTCAGATATTCTGGTGGAGCAGGCTTCATCATGACAAGGGAGCAGTTAAGATGCATACCTTGTATGATGTCAAGACGGACATCCCTTCTTTCTTCGTGATTACAAACGGAGACGTCCACGATTCAAAGGTGATGCACCTAATCCCCTATGAACAGGGTGCTTTGTATATCTTCGACAGAGGCTACATGAACACGGCCCAGCTTTGCCTTATCAAACGTATAGGAGCCTTCTTTGTTGTCAGAGAGTGTACGTTGTCAAATAAAAGTGCACAACTGGGACCTCAATTAAGTTAGGGGTTTTAGTATGAATTATATTAATAAAAAAGTATATTTGCACAATGACAACAAAAAAGAATTTTTCAGCAGGTTCTCAGCAGAGAACATCAGAATCCTTGTTAAAGGATATCCGTTGTAACACGAAACGAATTTTCACTTCAGAACAAAAGGTTTTAATTGTGATGGAAGGAATCCGTGGCGAACATAGTATTGCCGAGCTCTGCCGTAAATATGGTATATCAGATAGCACTTACTACAAATGGAATAAGGAATTTATTGAG
>NZ_KB908323.1:0-6309 GCF_000382385.1 Segatella maculosa DSM 19339 = JCM 15638
GGTGTATATCGCTGTGCCCAAGGGTCAACAAAAGCTGACGCCGGAGATGGTGCTCGAACGCATCGTGCGCGAAACGTCGCTCAGCGAGGGCGATGCCCGCAACGTGCTCATCACGCTGCGCAACCTGATCATGGAGTGTGCACGGCTGGGCGTGGGGCTCGACCTCGGCGACATCTTCTCGCTGCGCGTGGTGGTGCCCTCGAAACAAATCGAGAAGGAAATCGACGTGACGGCAACCTCTGCCCTGAAGCCCGCCAAGCTGGTGCTGACATGGAAAGACACGATTCGCCGCGCACTGAAGCAGTTACAGGTGGAGGTGGATAACCCGAAGCGGAAGAAAGAGAAGAAGAAGGAGGAAGGAGGAATTGGACAGCACGGGAATTAGGAGCCTCCCCCCCAACCCCCTCCAAAGGAGGGGGAGCTGCGAGCTTGCGAGGAATTAGTTTGCACGCTGTTTGTGCTCCCCCTCCTTCGGAGGGGCCGGGGGAGGCTCCTGGGCTCCCGGATTTTAGGAGGTCTTTCAGCGGGAAGTCTCTTGGGGAGGGCGCACGACTTACCAGCATTTAATCAAACTCAAAATCAAAATCCATTTTATGATTAACTCGCTTGTCTGTGTGCCCTCCCCGTTTTAATACACACCCGGGAGCCTCACCCAAAAGCCTCCCCCGGCCACCCCTCTCGGTCTCCCCGTTATCGGGGAGCAGAAATCTCCCAAGGAGAGGGGAGTAATATGCAAATAGACCTTGCGAACACATTAGTCTGCAAGGCCTATTTTTGTTTATTTTATAATGTATTGTTCATCATTAGCCCGCAAGTTTGTACTCCCCTCCTTTGGAGGGGGTGGGGGAGGCTTCTCTCCCCTCCCTCGGGAGGGGTTGGGGGTGGGCTGGGAAGGGTCTTGTGTGTGTATCAGATGGGCTGACAGGTAGTCTGTGATAGGTTTCTGCAACTTTTTCCGTATGTCTCTTGTGCGTTTCCTTTTTTTTATTTACCTTTGCAGCCGGTATGGAAAGTTCGACAACCTGTCAGATTGACCTCAAAGCATTGGAACAGGAACGAAGCATCTTTGAATTCGACCTTGATGATGCATTTTTCCGGTCGTTAGAGACCGCAGAAGTGCAGCATGGGCAGTTGAAGACGACGGTGACGGTGAACCGCACCGGCGATTGTTTCGACATAGACTTTCATACCGTTGGCAGCGTTGCTGTTCCCTGCGACCTTTGTCTGGACGACATGGAGCAGCCCATAACTGCCGACGGCCGATTGGCTGCCCGGTTCGGAGATAGCTACGCCGAAGAGGACGACCTTGTGACAGTGACCGAGGACGAAGGAATACTCGATGTCGCATGGTTTGTTTATGAATCCATAGCGCTCAGTATTCCCATCAGGCACGTGCATGCACCCGGTAAATGCAATCCTGCCATGATTGGTATGCTCGAAGCGCATGCCGCTGCCCGAAGCAGCGAGGACAAAGCAGAGCGACCTGTGGATCCGCGATGGGCGGCGCTGTCGGACCTGAAACTTGAAGATTAAAAAACAAAAGATTAAAATTAAAAGATTATGGCACATCCTAAAAGAAGACAGTCAAAGACTCGTACACTCAAAAGAAGAACGCATGACAAGGCAGTAGCCCCGACGTTGGCCGTATGCCCGAATTGCAGCGCCTATTACGTTTATCACACCGTATGCCCCACGTGCGGTTACTACAGAGGCAAGGTAGCCATTGTTAAGGAAGTCGCTGAATAATGGGAAATATCAACGCTATCATCACGGGTGTCGCCGGTTATGTGCCCGATTACGTCCTCAACAACGAGGAACTGTCGCGCATGGTAGACACCAACGATGAATGGATAGTCACGCGTACCGGCATCAAGGAGCGTCGGCTGTTGACCGAAGAAGGTCTGGGCACATCGTATATGGCCCGCAAAGCTGCCAAACTCTTGATGAAGAAGACCGGTGCCGACCCCGATAGCATTGATGCGCTTCTTGTAGCAACCACTACTCCTGATTATATTCATCCATCGACAGCATCTATCGTGCTGGGCAAGCTGGGACTGAAGAATGCCTTTGCATTCGACTTCGCCGCTGCCTGCTGCGGCTTCATGTATGCACTCGACGTAGCTTGCAATATGATTCAGAGCGGTCGCCACAAGCGTATCATCGTGATTGGTGCCGATAAGATGTCGGCTATCACCGACTATCAAGACCGTGCCACTTGCCCGCTCTTCGGCGATGGTGCCGGAGCTGTCATGGTGGAAGCGACAGAGGAAGAGAACATCGGCTTGATTGATTCTTTCCATCGCACGGACGGCAAGGGACTCCCGTTTCTGCATGTCAAGGCGGGCGGCTCGGTTTGCCCCTCATCGCATTATTCCGTCGATCACCGCATGCACTACACCTATCAGGAGGGGCGTTTCGTCTTCCGTTATGCCGTCACTGCAATGGGTGACGACTGCGAAGAGTTGCTGAAGCGCAATAACCTGACGATAGACGACATCGACCATATCATTCCTCATCAAGCCAATCTGCGCATCATCGAGGCCGTGGCCAAGCGCATTGGGGCACCGATGGAGAAAGTTCTGGTGAACATTCAGCACTACGGGAACACCAGTGCAGCCTGCATGCCGCTCGTGCTTTGGGACTTTGAAAAGGACCTCAAGAAAGGCGACAAAATCATCTTCACCGGCTTCGGAGCTGGCTTCGTCAACGGCGCTTCCTATCTGAAGTGGGCCTACGACGGTGCTTCTGCAGCCATGGTGAAGTAGTCTCAACAGAACATAAATACAACAAAGAAACGCATCTTTCTTATTGGTATGATAAGAGACGATGCGTTTTTTGTTTCAACGCTAAACATCAATAGTAAAATAATGACGCATAAAGCAGGATTTGTGAACATAGTGGGCAACCCGAACGTGGGAAAAAGTACGCTGATGAACCAACTCGTCGGCGAGCGCATCAGCATCGCCACATTCAAGGCACAAACAACGCGCCACCGCATCATGGGCATCGTCAACACGGACGACTGCCAAATCGTCTTCTCCGACACGCCCGGTGTTCTGAAGCCCAACTACAAGATGCAGGAAATGATGCTGGCTTTTTCGGAGTCAGCACTTAAGGACGCCGATATTCTGCTGTATGTGACCGACGTCGTAGAGAATCCCGAGAAAAACTTAGACTTTTTGGACAAAGTCAGGAAGATGGCGATTCCCGTATTGCTCCTGATCAACAAAATTGACGAGAGCGACCAAAAAACACTCGGCGACATCGTCGCACGATGGCACGCGCTGCTTCCCAACGCCGAAATATTACCGCTCTCGGCCAAAAACAAGTTCGGCGTCGACATACTCCTGAAGCGCATCAAGGAGCTCCTTCCCGAGTCGCCGGCTTATTTCGACAAGGAGCAGCTGACCGACAAGCCGGCCCGGTTTTTCGTCAGCGAAATCATTCGCGAGAAAATCCTACTCTATTACGACAAGGAAATCCCCTACAGCGTGGAAGTCCGCGTGGAGCGATTCAAGGAAGACGACACAAAAATCCACGTCAACGCCGTTATCTACGTAGAACGCGACAGCCAGAAGGGCATCATCATCGGCCATCAGGGCGTAGCATTGAAGAAAGTGAACACCGAGTCGCGAAAAACCTTGGAACGCTTCTTCGGCAAGAAAATCTTCCTCGAAACCTTCGTCAAAGTAGACAAAGACTGGCGATCGTCGCAGCGCGAACTCGACAACTTCGGGTACAACCCCACGTAAACCTCCCCCGAAACCCACCCACAAACCAAGGCAGACAAAACACCCCCGGCCCTGAATAGAAAGAGGGCACACTCTCCGCAAAAAGGAGGGCCGAAGAACGCATAACTTCAGAAATCAAACAAAATATGGCAAATTTAGTAGCAATCGTAGGCCGACCCAACGTCGGAAAGTCAACGCTTTTCAACCGACTCACACAGTCGCGCCGCGCCATCGTCAGCGACACGGCAGGAACCACCCGAGACCGCCAATACGGCAAATGCACATGGAACGCAAAGGAGTTTTCCGTCGTCGACACCGGCGGATGGGTCGTAAACTCCGACGATATCTTCGAAGACGCAATACGACGACAGGTCATCGTCGCCACCCAAGAAGCCGACCTCGTACTTTTCCTCGTCGACGTCACCACCGGCGTAACCGACTGGGACGAAGACGTCGCAACAATCCTGCGCCGCGCGAAACTCCCAACGATACTCGTAGCCAACAAAGTGGACAACAGCAGCGCCTATTACGAAGCAGCCGAGTTCTACAAACTGGGGCTCGGAGAGCCGCGATGCATCAGCGCAGCCACCGGCGGAGGAACCGGCGACCTACTCGACACCCTCGTAGACATGCTTCCGCAAGAAAATCCCGAAATCATCGAAGAAGAGATACCACGGTTCGCCGTCGTCGGGCGACCAAACGCAGGCAAAAGCAGCATCATCAACGCCTTCATCGGCGAAGACCGCAACATCGTCACCGAGATAGCCGGAACCACGCGCGACAGCATCTACACACGCTTCGGCAAGTTCGGATTCGACTTTTATCTCGTCGACACAGCCGGAATCCGACGAAAAAACAAAGTCACCGAAGACCTCGAGTTCTACAGCGTCATGCGCTCCATAAGGGCCATCGAAAACAGCGACGTTTGCCTCCTCATGCTCGACGCGACGCGCGGCATCGAAGCACAGGACATGAACATCTTCCAACTCATACAGAAAAACAACAAAAGTCTCGTCGTCGTCGTCAACAAATGGGACCTCGTCCAAGACAAATCACAAAAAGTCATCAACACCTTCGAAGCCGCCATACGCAGCCGCATGGCGCCCTTCGTAGATTTCCCCATCATCTTCGCCTCCGCCCTCACCAAGCAGCGCATTTTCCGCGTGCTCGAAACAGCCAAGCAAGTCTACCTCAATCGGAAGGCACACGTCGGTACGGCCAAGCTCAACGAGGTCATGCTGCCCATCATCGAGGCCTTTCCCCCACCAAGCATCAAAGGGAAATACATCAAAATCAAGTATTGCACACAGCTGCCCAACACGCAGATACCTTCCTTCGTCTTCTACGCCAATCTGCCGCAGTATGTGAAAGAAAACTACCGCCGGTTCCTCGAAAACAAAATACGAGAGAATTGGTCCATGCACGGCTGCCCCATCAACGTGTTCATCAGGCAGAAATAGCCCCATTTGCCCACGGCAACCCATGCCGAAAGGTAGCCACGGACGCCCCGCTCATGGAAACTCCGTCCTAAAAGCAGCCACAAACGTACTGCCCCCTACCCTCCCCTCCGGAGCGCAGGGGGCATTTATCATGCACCTTTCCGATAACATTTTTTATCAAAATTCATCTGTCTGCGACCTTTCCAACCCCTTGGAAAATAAAAAATCATCTGACGACGCACTCTCCAACCCCTTGGAAAGCAAAAAATCATCTGACGACGCACTCTCCAACCCCTTGGAAAGCAAAAATCCTCGGACGATGCACTTTCCAACCCTTTGGAAAGCAAAAAATCTTCGGGCGATGCACTTTCCAACCCCTTGGAAAGCAAAAATCCTCGGGCGACGTACTTTCCAACCCCTTGGAAAGCAAAAATCATCGGACGACGCACTTTCCAACCCCTTGGAAAGCAAAAATCATCGGACGATGGCATTTCCGAGGCCTCGGAAAGCAAAAAATCATCGGACGATGGCATTTCCGAGGCCTCGGAAAGTAAAAAATCATCGGACGATGGCTTTCCGAGGCCTCGGAAAGCAAAAAATCATCGGACGACGGCATTTCCGAGGCCTCGGAAAGCAAAAAATCATCGGACGGCGGCTTTCCGAGGCCTCGGAAAGCGAAAAATCTTCGGACGATGGCTTTCCGAGGCCTCGGAAAGTAAAAAATCATCGGACGACGGCTTTCCGAGGCCTCGGAAAGCAAAAATCTTGTGGAAATTGCAAAAAACAATTGTTTCCAAGTAAAATCCTTGTGGAAATTGCAAAAAACAATTGTTTCTAAGTAAAATCCTTAAGGAAATGTTAAAAAACAATTGTTTCTGAATAAAATCCTTGAGGAAATGTTAAAAAACAATTGTTTCTGAGCAAAATCCTTGTGGAAATGGCAAAAAACAATTATTTCTAAGCAAAATCCTTGAGAAAATGGCAAAAAACAACTGTTTCTGAATGAAATCCTTTGGGAAATGATAAAAAACAATTATTTTTCGATAAAACCTTTTGCGACAGCATTTCCAAGGCCTCATTTCTTAAAAAACATTTTGCGACAGCGTTTCCGAGGCCTCGTTTCTTAAAAAACATTTTGC
>NZ_KB908323.1:6439-180605 GCF_000382385.1 Segatella maculosa DSM 19339 = JCM 15638
TTTCCGAGGCCTCGTTTCTTAAAAAACATTTTGCAACAGCATTTCCGAGGCCTCGGAAAATAAAAATGCATACTGAAATTATATTTCCGAGGCCTCGGAAAGTAAAAATGCATATTGCAATTGTATTTCCGAGGGCTTGGAAAGCAAAAAAACATTTTGCGACAATGTTTCTAAAAACTTAGAAAATAAAAAACCTTTTGCGACAATATTTCTAAAAACTTAGAAAATAAAAAACCTTTATGCGGGAACAAAAAATAAAATCTCTCCCGCTATTTCCAAATGCGGGAGAGACTAAATTTACAGCAAATTATTTATACGCAGTTCGCACTCCCCTCCCTTCGGGAGGGGTTGGGGGTGGGTTCCTCCTCTTTCTTGCTTATTCGGGAGGGGTTGGGGGTGGGCTCCCCCCTCTTTCTTGCTTATTCGGGAGGGGTTGGGGGTGGGCTCCCTTAATCCACAAGCCGTGCGTCGAGCAGACGTGAAATCTCGTCCTTATCTAAGTGCTGGCCGATAAAAACAAGCTTCTGCATGCGGTCGCCGTAGGTTTCGTCCCAGTCGCGACGCAGCCCCTCCTCGCGCGCCTTGAGCGCCTCGAGTTCCTTTTCGGGCATCGTGGCATACCACTGTCCGGCATTGCGCAGCCCCATCTGGCGACCGGCTTGCTCAAAGACATAGCAGGTTTGCGGCTCATCCTTGAACCAGCAGATGCCTTTGCAGCGAATGACGGTCCGGGGCCATTGTGTGGCGATGAACTCGTCGAAGCCCACGAGGTCGAACGGCTTGCGGCGATAATAAACAAAGGTCCCGATGCCATACTCCTCCACTTCGCCCCCTTCGTGATGGTGGTGATGATGGCCCGCTTCGTGGTTGTGGTCGTCGTGATGGTCGTGATGCGCAGCCTCCTCCGTTTCCTCACCGTGATGATGCTCAATTTCGTCAATCCACGCGGCCGAGGTCGCTACCGCGTCGAAATCGAAGCGGCCGGTGTTGACGAGCTTGTCGAGGTCCACGTCGCCGTAGTTACATTCGATGATTTCTGCCTTTGGCTGCAGCGCGCGAATGATGTGCTTGATGCGTGCCAGCTCGCGCGGCTCCACCTCGGCGGCCTTGTTGAGCAGGACGATGTTGCAGAACTCGATTTGTTGGATAACGAGGTTCTCGATGTCTTCCTCGCCGATTTCCTGCCGCACGAGCGCGTCGCCGCTTCCGAATTCGTCTCTCATTCGCAGCGCATCGACTACGGTTGCGATGCAGTCGAGTCTGAGAATGCCATCCTTGATGTATTCCGGTCCCATGGTCGGTATGGAACAAACCGTCTGGGCGATGGGCGCCGGTTCGCAGATGCCGCTGGCCTCAATGACGATGTAGTCGAACTTTCGCATCTTGACGATGTCGTGCAGCTGCTTGACGAGGTCCATTTTCAGCGTGCAGCAGATGCAACCGTTCTGTAGGGCGACGAGGCTGTCGTCCTTTTCATTCACAATTCCGCCCTTTTCTATCAAATCGGCGTCGATGTTCACCTCTCCGATGTCGTTTACGATGACCGCGAACTTGATACCGCGCCTATTCGATAAGATTCTGTTCACCAGCGTCGTTTTCCCGCTGCCCAGATAGCCCGTGAGCAGTAAAACCGGAATTTCTTTCTTGTTCATCTCTTGTTTCCTCTCTTAAATTATAGTTACTATGCAGAAATTGCATACAAAGGTATAAAAAATTATCAATAATGCGTAACTTTGCAGCGATTGTGCGTCATATTCACGGTAAAACAACGCAGCACAGCTGAAGATGAACAAAAAAGAGCATTTTTCTGCGCCCACATGCCACTTACGGCCTGATAGTGCAACGGAAACGTCCAATCGCAGGCTGCGTCGCGATTAGGCCGAACTAACCCATCTTCTTCCTGTAACACCGATGCCTTCTGTGCTGTTCCGACTCGAAATACTGCCATTCGCTCTGCACAGCCGTATTGGTTTCCATCTGCGGCATGGCTTCCGCCCACTTGAAACCATATTGGTGGGAACGGTCAATGAGGTCGTTAAAGATAAGCGCATTGGCTCCTTTCTTACGGTATTCGGGCAATATTCCGATGAGAAGCAGGTCGACCGTGTCAGTCTTATGCCATTTCAAGACACGCAATAATGGCCACCACCCCATCGGAAAAAGGCGGCCGTCGCGCGTCTTCTGCAATGCTCGAGAGAACGAAGGGAACGTGATTCCGAAGCCAATCATCTCGTTGTTGCGATTCCCATCGACCACAGCTGTGACGAGATTAAGGTCGGCTTTACGGATATAATCGTTCACCAAGCCATCTATCTGTCGGTCGGATAGTTCGGAATAGCCGTAAAGGTCTTTATAAGTGGCATTGACAATCTCAAACAACCTACGCCCCATTCCCTTGTTGATTAGCTCGTCCGACGTGAATTTATGCACATGGAGATTGTACCGCGTCTCTATCATTCGGCTCAATTTCTCAAACTTCGGCGGTGCCACTTCAGGAATCTTGATACGGTATTCCAAATAATCATTGTCCTTTGCGAAGCCTTCCAGCCGTTCAATATGCTGTCGGTAATAGGGATAGTTATAGTTGGTATACATCGTAGAGAGGCGGTCGAAGCCCTCAATGAGCATGCCCTCGCGGTCCATATCGGTAAATCCGAGCGGTCCGGCAATCTCATTCATGCCCCTTTCGCGGCCCCATTTCTCAGCCACATCGAGCAAGGCTGTCGACACTTCCGGGTCGTCTACGAAGTCAAACCAGTTGAAACGCACTTCCTTACAGCCCCATTTTTCGTTGGCACGGTGGTTGATGATGGCGGCAATGCGCCCCACCATGCGCCCCGATTTGAACGCCATGAAATAGCAGGCCTCACAACATTCGAACGAAGGGTTGCGGTCGCTGCGTAGTGTTTTCATCTCGTCGCCGAACAAAAAAGGAACGGCATACGCGCAATCACGGTACAGTTCGTAGTAGAAGTCAATGAATTTCTTCAAATCACTCCTATGCTCTACTGTCTTTATCTCAATTTGTGCACACATTGTTTCACATGTTTTACGGTGCAAAATTACCAATTATTTCTCAATAATTCCTTATCTTTGCAAAGATAAAATACCAATCTTTCAAAATCAATGCATGGAAACAACCAAAAAGAATGACCGAGAAACGAAGACCGGACTCGTGCTCGAAGGCGGTGCCTTGCGTGGTCTTTACACGATGGGCATCGTAGATGTGCTCACCGAAAACAACATCTTCTTCGACGGAATGATAGGCGTTTCGGCCGGAGTTGCCTTTGGTTGCAACTATCCAAGCCGTCAACCGGGGCGTGCTTTGCGCTATAATCAACGCTATTCTGGCAATTGGCGCTATTGCAGTCTGCGTTCATGGCTCACCACGGGCAACCTTTTCGGAGCCGAATTCGCCTATCATCGGTTGCCAAAAGAGCTCGACCCGTTCGACTTCGAAGCCTTCAAAGCCTGCCCAACCGACTTTTGGATGGTGTGCACCGACGTGGAAACGGGTCTCCCCGTCTATCGCATGGCCGACAAAGCGATGTCTTTCGACAGCCTCTGCGAGTGGGTTCGCGCCTCGGCCTCCATGCCCTTGGTGTCGAGAGTGGTCGAAATCGAAGGCCAAAAGCTGCTCGACGGCGGCGTGACCGACTCCATTCCGCTGCGCTTTTTCAGGCATCAAGGCTACAAACGCAACTTGGTTGTCTTGACACAACCACGCAATTACGTAAAGCGTCCCACGCCTTTCATGCCCCTCATGCGCCTCGGTCTGCGCCGTTACCCCAAGATGATAGCCGCTTTGGCCCGTCGCCATGTGATGTACAATGCGCAACTTCGCTACGTCGAAGCACAGGAACAATCAGGCGACACACTCGTTCTTGCGCCCGAAATGCCGCTTTCCATCAGCCATACCTCGCACGATCCGCAAGAAATGCACCGCATTTACGAGATTGGAAGGCGGCAGTGCGAGGCAAATCTGGCGCGGATAACAGCGTTTGTCAAGGGATAAATAGAGGGCACCTCTAACGTCTTACAAGAGAAGCGAACCCAAGTCTGCGGGCAATGTCAGCAAGATAGGCGTGCGTATAAGTTGGCCGTTGACGCGTAAACGGGTGGACAAGTTAATTATTCCGGCTGTTGTAGGAATGTACAGCTCGTGCGTCTGCCCCAATAACCACGTGCTATACGCTTGCAATTCACTTGGTCGGACGCACGAACCGTGCGTCCCTACATTCCCGCCTTGTTCCCATTGCATTTTAATTCCAGCCATTTTACCGTGCAATCTCAGCTATTTTAGGCGGCAATCTCAGCCATTTTACCGTGCAATATGGCTGAGATTGTTTTGCGGTATGATTGCCGTGGAAAATCACCCACGCTTTTTGTCTCCCCGGAAACTATCCAAAGATAGGTAAAACACTTGACAAATTGAAAAATAATATGTACTTTTGTAAGCAGAAAAACCGGTGACAATGAGAAACCCATTCAGCATTTTCGCCATCCGAAAGGGCGAAAGATGGCCTGCTTTGGCCATATTTATCTATCTGACAGCCTTGAACGTACTTGCCGTTTCAAAGCATTTCGAGGCGTTCACCCGTTGCGGACACCTCGGTTACTACTCGCTCTTCTTCGGCGATTTCACTCTTTCGGGCTTTGATCCTTTCACGTATGTTATTCTTTCCGAGTGGCGTTCGCTCTACAGTTTGGCCCGTCATCCGCTGCTGGCTGTGCTCATTTACCCGCTGAACCAGCTCAACCAATGGCTCATGATGCTGACGGATATGAACTGTGCCGTGTTCATTTGGGCCGCCGTTCTCATTGTTCTTTCGCTCTATTCTTTCCTTTTTCTATTCCGAATCCTGCACAAAATCATTGGCATCGGCCATAAGGATAGCTTCTTGTTATCAGTGTTTTTCTTCGCATTCGGGCACATTATGGTCACCGTTGTGGCCCCCGATCACTTCGCACTCTCGCTCTTTTGTCTGCTATTGACGCTCTATGTGGCCGGCCGGGCCATTCGTCTCAAAGAGCCATTAGCCGCATGGAAGACGGCGCTTCTGCTGTTCCTGTCAACCGGAGTCACCGCTACCAACGGTCTGAAAGTTGCACTTGCAGGGTGGTTTGCAGGTGGCAGACGGTTCTTCCGACCCAAATCGTTCGCCATTTCCATCGTGCTTCCACTGCTGTTGCTGGGCGGAAGCTATCTGATCATCAGTGAATACATTCAGAAACCCGAGCAGGAAAGGCGCGACCGCACGCTGAATCAGCGACTGAAAAAGGACGAAGCGTTTCGCAAACAACAGGCGACGCTCATGCAAGCTGCGGCAAAACGCAACGCCAATCCCATCATGAAGGGCGAAAGTTTCCGCTGGACCGACCTCGCATTGTCACGTCCTCGCTCGGTCATAGAGGGCCTTTTCGGCGAGTCTTTGATGCTCCATGAAGACCATGCGCTGCAGGATGTCAACAAAGGACGGCCGGTTTTCGTGACTTATCGCAACAAAATGTGCTACGTTGTCGCGGGCATTGTGATGCTGTTGTTGCTGCTTGGCATCGTAACGGGGCTTCACGACCGCTTCATGCAGCTCTGCCTGTCGTGGTTCAGCCTTGACATGGTGTTGCATCTTGGCCTGGGTTTCGCCCTGTCCGAGGTCTATATCATGGCCGCCCACTGGACTTTTGTGCTGCCGATTGCCGTCGGTTTCCTGCTCAAGCGCCTGCAAAAGCCGGGCATCAAACAGGCTTTGCGCTTGCTGACTGTGCTCATCACGATGTTCATGTTGGCCATCAACGGTCGCATTTTCCTGAATTTCATATTGGAATAAGACTGATGAAAGTGTCCGTTCTCGTTCCCGTTTATGGCGTGGCGCAGTATATCGGCGCGTGTGCCGCATCGCTTTTTGGGCAGACCTACCGTGATATCGAGTTCATTTTCGTAGACGATTGCTCGCCCGACGACAGCATTTCAGTATTGAAAGAGGTGTTAAAAGCCTATCCCGACAGGGAAAATCAGGTTCGGATATTGCGGTACGAGGCCAACAAAGGCGTGGGAACGGCCCGCCAAACTGCCTTTGCTCATGCCACGGGAGAGGCTGTCATGCATGCTGACAGCGACGATATTCTGCCGAAAGATGCCGTGGAATTGCTGGTCAAAGCCATGCAAAAAGGAGCCTATGACATTGTAACCGGGGCCTATGCCACGTATGAAAACGGAACAATCGGAGCCATTATGGCACCGCCAAAACTGTCACGTCGGCGTTATTTGCGGCTGATGTTGTGTCAGAATTTAGTGAAACATCATCTCTGGGCCCGCCTTTATCGGCGTGCATTCCTGCAGGAACAGCATATCGGTTTCGCCACCGGCATTGACTATTGTGAGGACTATACGGTCGTCACGCGGGCCTTTCTGTACGCCAAATACGGCCATATCGACCAAGTGGTTTACTACTATCGCACGGACAATGTGGCCTCTTATACGCATCAAATCTCCCGTAAGAACCTCGTTTCCATGCTGAAAGCGAATGCCGTTGTGGCTGACTTTTTCCGCCAAAATGATAGGAAAAAGACTTACAGAATGGCCTTGGACATGGGATTGATCAACATGTATCGCGAGGCCATGAAGCACGGAATGCAACCCAAAGAGATTGAACTTTATTGCCCGTTCAGGCCAAGCAAGCTCTTCAACAGGCTGTTTTTAAAAATGATGAAAAGCGGAATTCCGCTGCAAGTCAGCAATGTCTTGTATCTTGTTTACCGTCGGATAGCAAGAAATCTCGGCATGTAGCGTTGCCACTCGGGCCCCGTTGCGCCGTCATCTCATTGCCGAACGGCCACCGAATGCCTACATCTGCACCTCGTTTTCAATCTTTTCGGCAGCGATTTCCTCCCTTCCGCGCTTCACATCGCCGTCATAGGTGACGAAATAAAAGCCGCGATGGGGCGTCCATTCCATGCAAAACAGGTCGTGAGGCCCGTCAAATCCGTTGTTCTTGATGTTGTGAAGCACCCAAGAACGCGTCTTGTTGCAACGCAAAAGCCCCTTTTCAACGATTGCACCGTTGTTGACCAACAAATGAGATTCGGCTAACTTGCCGGGCGAAAGCACCGTGACGGCACCGTTGGTTTCGAACAATACGTCCTCAACATCAAACATCGAGAAGATGCCTTTCTGCCGCAATAGCAAGCGAAACTGCTCCATTTCGAGGCTGTTTCGCTTGAAAGCCTTGAAGTTAATCACGCCGTTTCTCACCAAAACCTCGCTTTCTCCCTTGATTAAATGGCGCAGTTTGAGCGACCGCATCGCAAAGCGAACGAGCATATTAAAGCCAGTCCACACGGCCAAAGCAAAGAGAATGTGCCACATAGACATGTCAGGATTGTAAAGCACACCACCGACTAAGGCTCCTATAACAAAGGCACTCACGGTGTCAAGTGGCGTGATTTGCGCCATTTGGCCCTTGCCTGCGATACGCAGAAAAACCAATATTCCAATCATGCCCGTGATGAGTTTCAGGGCTATCTCCACGTAGGGATGTATCCATTCAGCCATTTTTCCAATACTTTTTTTATTGATTCAAAACACGATATTCGGGCTTTACGCCCCGAAAGAGGCCCGCCCCATGCCCCAACCTGCACACCGCAAGTTCGGAATTCGGCTGCAAATATAGACTATTGTCGCGAGATGTACAAGAGAAATGACAGAAAATTGCCGCCAAAATGATGCCCATCAACGCACATAACGCCCCACCCCGCCGCCTGATATCATCGCTTTAAAAATAAACGCACCACTATGGTGTTCTAATTTCAGCCATTTCACCGCACAATATGGCTGAGATTACCGCGCAATATGGGTGAGATTGCACGGTAATATGACTGAGATTGAAACATAAGGTGTAAATTATTGAATTTCAATTGAATGTATGTAGGAACGCAAAACGAACGGAACGGCGAGACAACATGGGAGAGTTTCCTTGCCAAATCGTTCGTTATTTCTGCAAAAGCCAGTCTTTCAAGTCCTGCAACATCGTGACATGGTGTTTGAAATTGGGCCGGATACCCCACCCATGTCCGCCACTTGGATAGACATGGAGCGAGGCCGGGACATCGTGCCGATAGAGTTCGAGATAATAATTCACGCCATTTGCCGGCATAACAGCCCTGTCATCGTCGCTCAAAGCAATCCAAGCAGGGGGTGTAAAACGGGTCACCTGAGTGTCGTTACTAAAGTCTTTTTCGTCCTTTTTTCGGGCATCTTTGCCCATAAAGTTATCGTGACTTTGTTGATGAGTATAGCCCGGAACCATCGTAATCACAGGATAAAAGAGCACTTGAAAGGCCGGTTTGGCGTCTCCCTTGCTGTGGGTTGCAATGGTAGATGCCAGATGTCCGCCCGCCGAAGAGCCCATAATGCCCACGTCGTTCGGGTCGATATGCCATCTTGAAGCATTGGCTTTGACCAGCCGCATGGCTGCTTCGGCATCGCTGATGGGCACTTCGAGGTTGCCATTGGGCATGCGGTATTTCAGTACGATGGCCGCAATTCCGAGGTTATTGAAGAAACCTGCCCAGTCTTTTCCCTCATGGTTCATGGCCAACATGGCATAGCCTCCACCCGGACAGATGACGATTGCGCGCCCGGTTGCAGCCTTCTGGGTCGGCAGATAGACGTAGACTTTAGCCGTATCGCGGTCGTTTCCGTTGCTGTTGGGGGCATTGTCCTGCCACAAGTTCAGTTCGATTGGCCGCTGTGCCGCCGCTCCGACACCCGAAAACAGCAAGGCAACCAGCATCAAATGTTTCATTTTCATATCTTGTTCTTTTGGTCTTGGCTTGTTTTTTCCTTTCGCATTTGCAAAGATAACCAAAAAATCGTAATATTGCAACATGAAACCAACGATTGAAATAAACCTATGATGCTCTTGGAGAAAATGGCCTTTTGCCCTATTTGCGGCTCATCTCGCTTCCCGATGTCAGGTCTGAAGAGTCGCCGATGCACGGCTTGTGGCTTCGAATATTTTATGAATCCTGCCGCTGCAAACGTGGCTTTAATACTGAATGAACGGCAGGAACTGCTCGTGGTTCGCCGGAAAAACGAGCCCGAACGGGGCACTCTCGACCTTCCCGGAGGCTTTGCCGACATGGAAGAGACGGCCGAAGAGGGCGTAATCCGCGAGGTGAAAGAAGAGACGGGCCTTGAGGTTACGTCCGTGCGCTACCTTTTCAGCTTTGCCAACCACTATGCATTCAGTGGTGTCATCGTGCCCACACTCGACCAATTCTTTGCTTGTAGCGTTGCCGATACAGCCGTTTTGCAGGCTTCTGACGATGCTGCTGAGGCTTTCTGGCTACCATTAAACCGCATCGTCCCCACCGATTTCGGTCTCGTTTCCATTCGTCGGGGTATCGAAAAGTACCTGAAGACAAAGGAAACAACAGCATGACAAGGACTCGTCGGAGATGTAGCGGTAGCATAAATATTAGTCGCTACCAGTACCTCCCACCGGTTCTCTATTGCTGATAAGGATAAAGACCTCACGGGCTGGTTGATATCCACATGACATCATTAGACGGAAACAGCACGCAATCCCCGGGGATTGCGTGCTGTATTTATAAGGATTAATCGTTGTTTTTATCTTGACTTAGGCATTGAAAGTAGTCCCAATGTCTTTAGTGTATTGTGAACAACTGACACATTAGCTTTGTAAAACTGTAGACTATAGGCTGTATTATCATAAGGATGAGCAGGATCATGATTCCATAGCCAATAACGTCCTACTTGTCCTACACCCTTCAAGGCACCGTTCTCCCAATAACCCAAAGCAGGCAATGGGAAATAACCAGCTACATCGTGCACACCTTCTGTCAACACTCCTGTATAACCCGATGTTGGAGCATTATTACGCCAATTATCACCATTCTTGGCTGTTGTATGTCCCTTAGTAATGTTAGGAACCCACATCATACCTGTAAACAAATGTCCATCATATATATACTGAGTTTCCTCATCCCAATAGCACTGGTCAAGTACGTATGAAACATCATTAGCTGTCGGAACATCATTCTGATAGTCCAAAGCACCTACTACAACATCTCTGTTATTTGAGTCATACCAACGGAAACCATCTGCTGCAGACTTTGGCCACTTGTCATCAGGTGCTGCAGGTGCAGGGATACCGGCTGCCCCGGCATTGAAGCCCCAATTTCTTGGTGTCGTCACACCATTCCAATAGACTAACGATGCGCCCCACATATGATAACTGTTAAAACTATTACTGAACGATGGGAAGCTAAGCTTATAGTAAAGTGGAAGATTCTTACCTTCTTCTAAAACCACCTTGGGGTATTCATGATGAATAGTATAGGTTTGATGCGTGATGGGGTCACTCAGCAGTACATCCACCTTCACATTTTTGTATTCACCAGGTAATGCTACCATGACAGCAGCCTTCTTCAAGGCATCATCACGGCTCCCAGCAATAGAGAGACCGTCAGAAATTACTAACATTGATCCCTTGCTCTGCTGATCGTTCGGACGGGTAGTCAGATCAATGCCGGCGACACTGAAATCCAATTGTCCATTGATACTTTGATTATCAACAGTGACATTTATCCGTTTCACATACAGATGCTCTATCGCACCGGTAGTATTATACACCATAAACGACAAATAGCTGGCTTTATGTCCTGTTTTGTATTCTATCCCATGCGAGAATGGTTTATTGCTAGATCCCACGACATACTCATCGGTATTATTACCGACGTGGATATGAAAACGGTCGTAGCTATAAGTGGTAATACCGGTTTGTGAATCATAACTTTCTTTGTGATCGCTCCATGTAGCTGCGGCATAGCCTACAAAGCAATCACCATTCTCTCCTAATTTGTCTGCATAACCGGCTGTCCCCGTCTGATGCTGTACCTTCGGGATATTCACCTGATGCACGTTGTTACTGTTACCTGTGTAGAGAAGCGTATAGTACCCTTGCCGATAATCTCCTGTAGGATTAGTACTATTGGATTCGTTACTCTTTTTAGTAATTGGCTTCAGATTTGGATAAACAAACGAAACAGACTTAATCAGTGAAGGATTTGAAGGATCTACCTCTGCTGTATACTGCTGATGGGCTTTCTGCCAGTCTGCAGTAGCCTGTTGTTGGTTGACATCACACCACAGATAATTCTGATCGGTCTCTGTCCACACAAACTTAATTTTATTATCTTTTTCTATTGCACCGGTACGTGTAGTAGTCTCTGTCGGAACAACGAATGTTACGCCATTACCAACGTCCTTGCTTCCTCCGCTTCCATTTCCATTCTCCGGAGCAATTTCATCGCCCGCACAGCTACTCAGTGCAAAGACCGAAGTAGCTACTACAACAAATGCTAATATTTTCTTTGTCATATACAATAAGCTATAATTATTTAATTCCTTTAATAAGAAGTGTCTGCCCATTTTGGTAGTGCGATATCACGCATAGCTTGCTTTCCTCCAAAGGGACTATCACTACCAGAATAAGTACTATTTGGCCACCAATATCCGTGGTACAACTGCCCCTCTCCATCATAGTAGAAAATACAATGCATCATCCAAGCAATATTGTTTGAACCTGCAAATGGAGTACTAGCCCAATACTCTCCATATGCAGTTCCATTTTTAGGTATCATACCTATTAAAGAGCCATCGATATAACCACCTAATGGCAACACGAAAAAGTATTCGTTACGAGAACCGGCCGGAATATCAGACCATTTGTCTTGAAAACCTTTCCAAAGAAGGTAACTACTAGTGGATGATGAATAATCAGTACCGCTATGTTGCGCCATCATTTGTGCAGTACTTCTCGACACTTCAGTAGCAATCTTTGATGCCTTTTTAACCCATATACGACCATTAAACAGATGTCCATCATATGTAAACGGAGCAGGATCAATACGAGGATTGCCATTTGACACATAATACTGCAAAAGATTAACCGTAGGCGCGTCTTTATCCAAAGAGCCGTCTGGTGCACCAATAGGCTTTGGTGGACTGACTATTACATTGCTATAATATCGATTTGAACCAGAATTAGGCAAGTTACCACTGGCACCTGGAGGCAACATATTC
Organism: Segatella maculosa DSM 19339 = JCM 15638; assembly: GCF_000382385.1. Classification (GTDB taxonomy): domain Bacteria; phylum Bacteroidota; class Bacteroidia; order Bacteroidales; family Bacteroidaceae; genus Prevotella; species Prevotella maculosa. The sequence goes on from NZ_KB908323.1 coordinate 18,549, forward strand.
CCCTCTGCGGTCCAATTGTGATAAGGCTGATAACCGTCCCAGTAGGTCTTCTTAGCACCCCACATATGATATGTATTGAAAAATTCAGAAGTATAATCCTCACAAGATAGTGCAGAGTAAATTGGTCTGTCCTTACCAGGATTTAACGTCAGCGAAGCTATTTTTTTATTGAACTTACCATATGTACACGTTACCGGATCCCACAATAGATACTCGATATTTACGTTGTTGTACGTACCCGGTGCAAGTACCATAATAGCACCATTATCTACAGCAGCATCCTTGCTGGCAGAAATTGGAATATTTGCCGTACTAGTACCTGTTGTTGGTGCCTGAATATTCTGGGTGCACATCAATGTAATCCCTGTGTTCTCATTCCCACTACTCCAAGAGGTGATATTATACCCTTCATCGTTGACAGGAAAGTTCCCATACATCAGCTTATCAGAATAAATCTTCACGCGTAATAGTTTGCAACTCGCCAAAGCATCGTGACTGTCTCCGGCCGCCGCATAGGGCATAAAGGTGATATAGGCACTATGGTGCTTCAATGTGAAATTGTAATACAGTCCGTTGTCCTCTGCCGTAGCTGTAGCATAGTCACCATATTGACGAAGATGAGTGGCTTTCCCCGGGACGAACTGCTGCTGTATGTTTTTTATAGCATTATAATTATATCCACTACCTACACTAGTTCCATTTCCATATCGTACTTTGTATTCCGGTTTTTCTAATTTGGAATCTCCTTCCCATGTTGCACGGACTACCCCCCCCGTTATAGGGTCAGTATCTTCCACTTGCATAGTAGCCCCGGACTTTGGAAAATATCTCCAATTAGGAGAAACATCTGTGCCGTAGTTTACCCAAAGTGGATAACCTGTGGTACTGTTATATTGTTTATCCTCATCCTCATCAAAAAAGAACCGGATTCCTCTCTTTACGCCATCACTGAGTTTACCATATACACCGGTCATGCGTGTACGCGCTGAAGCTACATATGCTTCAGCCTCACGCTTCGCATCTTCGCTGATATAGCCACCCATTTTGTATTTTCCTTCGCGATGGCCATCATTGCCATCCTTGCTGACATTTTCCTCAGCACAGGAGCCAAGGCCTAATGCCAGTACGGCAAGAGTAAGGCATTGCATGAATAAAATCTTTTTCTTCATTTTGTTTCCTTTTTCATTATTAATACAACTTCAAATTGGAGAAGCTGAATACTATTCTTCTTCCCAAACACTTCCCCAAGATTTGGCATTATTAACTTCACCATCATCTTCAATCTCACCTGAACTACCACCAATAGTACGGAAAATACCACCGTCACTGTTCATCGCTTCACCAGGCGTATTATCCAAACCCACGACTGATGCTTCGAGTAACGCGTGATCATAGTCCACTTCGTGCACAGTGATGAATGGGCTGACATATGTCTTTCGCCCATCGAGAAGTTTCTCTTCTTGAATTTCTTTCATCGATTTATTTTGAATTTAATAATTAGTTACAAACCATCATGGTGTAGCCTTGATATTAAGACACACCAAAAGGTCCTCGCAAACTACAGCGGGGAAACGTTTTATAATATGTATAAGCGTATTTAGAAGATATGGGAGAGGTAACAAATCATTTGGAATAACTAAATGATTCCTGTTAAATGTCACAGAAACAATATGATTTTCTTTCATTTTCATATTTTACCTTTGTATGAACTCCCTATTAAAAAATCAAAATCCGGTGGCAAAATTAAACATTATTTTTGAATGGAGCAAAAAAATGCCCTAAAAATTTCGTGTTTTTTAAATATCATTAGTGGAAGGACGACCGGAAAAGCTCGCCGAAAAGCCTCTGAAATTCACCTCAAAACCCTCTCACCAAGGGCCGGGGAGAGGCTTTTATAACCACAATATCGCCTCGTTCCCCTCATTGAAGAGCAAATCGAGGATACTCATGTTGGGCTGAAAGCCGTACTTCTGCTGATAAACTTGATAGTAAGGACGGGACATAAAGTCACTATCAAGGCCGGGATGCTTGGGCCGAATGACGTCACGGAAGTCATCAATGAGGCTGTTTTCTATAGCATTTTCAGCCATCGAAGCATCGGAAAGGAATGCCGTTGTGAGGCTAATTTTGGGCCGAATGTCGAGCAGTTCGACCATTTTTAAGATGATTTCCATATTGAAATCGAAGAGGAACGTCCATTTTCGTTCGAAAAATGGACGCAAGTCGTCTTGATAATAGTCGAAGAACGGACTTTCTCCATAGGCCGAACAGAGTGCATTCCAATGGATATGTCGCCAGTTTCCATGGTCAGAGATGCGGACATCGCGCATCGGTGTCTTTGAAAGTTGGCTACCTTGAGGGCATGAAACAGGGATACTGAGGGCTTGAATGCCATTGGTCGTGGGAATGATGCAACGGTTCCGATAGGTTTGTTTGACGAAATTGTCGTACTGTTCGATGAGGCATCGGTCGTAACGATGCAACTTTTGATACCATTGAACGGGGCCAAAATAGGCCGAAGAGAGCAGGGCTGTTTTCATAAAGCAATACGTTTGGGCGTTGAAAGTATTGCTTCCCGTCAGAAAGGCAGATAAAAAAGGCGGTAAGCGGGACCAATAATGTCGTGATAAGGCACGAGCATTTGAACGCTTCCTGTGCTGACAAGGTAGGCAAAACAGTGTTTACAACGGCACTTCTTACAGCAAACCACAGGAATAACGAAGCGTTTCTGGCTCACTGTAAGGGTATCTCCGGGCAGCGCCATGATGCGACCCAAAGTCGTTGTTCGGCTGCCAAAGACGATGAGTTCACCCCGATGAAAGTTGCGATGTGACAACTTATTCACCACTACACGGTCGCCCTGACGCAGCACGGAGGCTGCCGGAACGCGGTAAACGGTGAAAGCAAAGGCGCGAACTGCAATGACGATCAACAGTGCAACGCCCGAAGTCAGAAGCCAAGCACGCAGTTGCTGCATCATAAAAAACCCTTTCGCAACCACCAACCGCAGTCGGTGGAATACGAAAAAGGCCCACCTTATTTATATATTACTTGATATTGTCGACAAGTTTGAACAACCTGCTCCAGCGAATGCCGCTGAATCCGGGGTGGTCGGGGTTGTGACTCCACCATATAAAGATAGGTTTCCCGACGATATGGTCCTCGGGTACGAACCCCCAATAGCGCGAATCGGCACTGTTATGCCTGTTGTCTCCCATCATCCAATAGTAATCTAACTTGAAAGTATAGCTGTGACTGAGTCGCCCATTAATATAGATTTGACCGTTTTTCACGGTGAGTTCATTGTGCTCATAGGCTCGGATCGGACGCTCATAAAGGGCAATATTCTTCATATCCAAGTGCACCGTGGCTCCCTTTTTGGGTATCCATATGGGGCCGTAGTTGTCGCGTGTCCACCCCGTATAGGCATTCAAAGGATAGAGGTCGCCCGATTGTGCGTCGGTGTTCAGGCGGATAGAGGCCACGATGTCCCTGCGGGCAGCAAGTTTCTTGGCTGCTTTGTGCGTTAAAGGCAGGTAGCCGAACTGATTGAGTGAGGCCATGTCCTCGTTCGAAATGCCCAGTTCGTCCATCAATTCCGGGGGCATCTGCGTCTTCAACTTCACGTAGTAGCTGTATTGAACATTGTCGGGTTCTTTGTTGGGTTTGCCATCCAAATAGACAATGCGGTTCTTGATCTGCAGCGTTTGCCCCGGAAGTCCCACGCAACGCTTCACATAATTCTCGCGTCGGTCGGTGGGTCGGGTGATAATTTCTCCGTATTCTGCGGGATTACCTGCGATGAATTTGCGTCCCACGGCCAGCGCATGATCCAAGTAATCACGCTGTTCAACGGGGTTCATGGCCTTCAAATCGGGCTGAACACCCTGCTGTGCGAGCAAACTTTTGCCGATATAGCTGCACAATCCGTAGAAATCTTGCCCCTGATAAGCCTCGGCCGAGCAGAGTGTATCGCCCGACGGATAGTTGAAAACCACGATGTCATTGAGCTTGACATGCCCGAATCCCTTCACACGACGATAGTCCCAATGAGGCCATTCGAGGTAGCTTTTGGTGTTGATGACGGGAAGTGTGTGTTGCGTGAGGGGCATCGAGAGCGGTGTTTCGGGTATGCGGGGGCCATAACTCACCTTGCTCACGGCCAGATAATCGCCTGTCAAGAGACTCTTTTCAAGTGAACTCGAGGGAATAACATAGTTCTGGAAGAAGAAAAGATTGATGAAATAAACGGCTACCAAGGCAAAGATGAGGGCATCGACCCAGCCCATGATGAAGCGCGTTGGGCCTTCGGCGTCTCTCCACCACTGCCATTTGATTTTCTTGGTGATATAGACATCATAAATAAATGGAACCACAATGAGTCCCCACCAACTGCCTATCCAATAGAGAAACAGCAGGTAGCAGATGATGACGGCAACGAACTTGGCCCACTGAATACGTGGGTTTATCTTGGCTTTTTCTTTATCAATCATTGTATTTAGAATTTAAATAGGTCGCCGGTTGTCAACAACCCCGTGTGATTTTGAGTGTATTCAGCCGCCAACACGGCGCCCAAAGCGAAACCTTCGCGGCTGTGTGCATCGTGCGTAATCGTGATTCTGTCGGCCTCGCTGTCGTAGGTAACGCTGTGAATGCCCGCTACTTCGTCACGACGAATACTGGCAATGGGCAGCTCTTCGGGCGCAACAGCGTTGCTTCCTTCCTCACTTCCGTCGGCATGATGCTGGAAACCTTTCACCCATTCGGTCTTTCTGTCGAGGTTTCCGATGATGTCTTCGGCCAGTGTTATGGCAGTTCCGGAGGGCGCATCAAGCTTATGCACATGGTGGGTCTCCTCCATCGTGACGTCATATTGCGGAAATTGGTTCATGATCTTGGCCAAATAGCGGTTCACGGCCGCGAAGATGGCCACGCCCACCGAGAAGTTGCTGGCCCAGAAAAGGGTATGCTTGCCATCTTTGGTCAATGCCTCAACGTCGGCCTTGTGGTCTTTCAGCCAACCTGTGGAGCCACTAACGACCTTCACATTGTGGCTGAATGCCTTGAGATAGTTGTCGTATGCCGCCGTGGGATTAGTGAACTCGATGGCCACATCGGCTTTAGCAAAGGCCTCGGAGTCGAAGTCTTGCTGATTGTCGGCATCGATTTTGCACACGATTTCGTGGCCACGTGCAAGAGCAACCTGCTCGATCATATGCCCCATTTTGCCGTAACCAATCAATGCTATTTTCATACTTGCGTTGTCGTTTTATTCATTTTACGTACTTATTATTGCGACAAAGTTACGAAATTCTCCGCTGATTTGATGAGTATATGATGTATAATCTGTTGAAATTCGTGGTGTTTTATCAGTTTTTTTGTATTTTTGTACAAAATATAGTTGCACTCGACAAATCATGAACACGTTCACTTTGCCTTGTTTGAAATATTTTTATAAAAATAAATTGCCTGAGAATATCATGGAACAGCTCCTGCATTACGTCTGGAAACACAAGATGTTCCCCCTGAAACCCCTCACGACGACCGACGGGCAGCCGGTGGAAGTGATAGATTCCGGCCTGCACAACCACGATGCGGGGCCCGATTTCTTTAATGCAAAGATTAAAATCGGGAGTACGTTGTGGGTGGGTAACGTCGAAATTCACGACAAAGCGAGCGACTGGTTCGCCCATGGACACGACAAGGACGAGCGCTATGATAACGTCATCCTGCACGTCTGCGGACAGCTCGACGCTGTCGTAACAACGCAAAAGGGCGACCGTTTGCCACAAATGCAGTTGGAAATACCTCCCTATGTCACGCAACATTATGATGCATTGTTGGCTGCCGACCGCTATCCACCCTGCCATTCAATTATTCCAAACCTGTCACATCTGATGCTCACTTCATGGCTCACAGCCTTGCAAACCGAACGATTGGAGCAGAAAACGGAAGCCATCTTGCGGCGCGTAACGACCTGTAACGGCTCGTGGGAGGCGGCTTGTTTCGTCACGTTGGCACGTAACTATGGTTTCGGTATCAATGGAGAAGCTTTTGAGCAGTGGGCGTTGAGCATTCCGTTGCAGGCCATTGCCCACCACCGCGACAACCTTTTTCAGATTGAAGCCATCTTCCTCGGACAGGCCGGACTGCTCAATCTCGAAACTGTTCCGGTCCGTCACCGCGACGAAGCACTTGCCGACGGCTATTTTTCTAAGCTGCAAAACGAGTACACTTATTTGCAACACAAGTTCAACCTGAAGCCTATTGACTCCCATCTGTGGCGGTTCTTGCGCCTGAGACCCCAGAACTTCCCACATATCCGTATTGCTCAATTGGCCCGACTCTACGCTGAACGGCGGGCAGGATTGAGCCAATTGCTCGAATGCGAAACCGTGAAAGCAGCCATGCAGTTGCTTGGCAGCAACGTAACCCCCTATTGGGAAGCACACTACGGCTTCGGCGTTGCAAGCGAGCCCCATGAGAAACGGCTCTCGACGGCCTCGCTCCAACTGCTCGTCGTCAATACCGTTGTGCCACTGTTGTTTGCATATGGCCGTCACATCAACAAGGAATCACTTTGTGAAAGAGCCCTCGGTTTCCTCGAAGAGCTACGGGCCGAGGATAACCGCATCGTCAGAATGTGGTGCGACTGCGGCTTGCAAGTGACACATGCCGGCGATGCTCAAGCTCTGATACAATTGAAAAACGAATACTGTGACAAGAAAGAATGCCTGCGATGCAGGATAGGTTATGAATACTTAAAACGAAACAATGAGCAAATACATCTTTGAAACGCGCATGGAAGTGCGCGACTACGAGTGCGACATCGAAGGAATTGTAAACAATGCCAACTACCTTCACTACACCGAACACACCAGACACCGCTTTTTAAAGCATGCCGGACTGAGCTTTGCCCGCATGCATGAGAAAGGAGTAGACGCGGTTGTGGCCCGCATGAACCTTGCTTTCAAGACCCCGCTCCGCTGCGATGACGAGTTCATCTCACGCATGGGGTTGCGCAAAGAGGGCGTGCGCTATATCTTCACCCACGACATCTACCGTGCCAGCGACGAGCGGCTGTGCTTCCATGCCACTGTGGAACTGGTCTGTCTTATCAATGGACGACTCGGAAACAGTGTAGACTACGACCGTGCGTTTGCTCCGTTCATCGCACAAGAGACCCCAAAATAGCATGCCATGGCAGACCAACAGGAACAGTTCAACACTCTTGTTCTATCGCGGATAGGCTTTTATAATCTCGCAGGGATACTCGAAGTCTACCGCCGGGTGGGCTCGGCCACGGCCATTATGGAGCAACATCGCGACATTCGAAGCCTCATCCCCGAAGCCTCGCCGCGCCTCGTTGAGGCGTTCCAGCATATTGATTCCTTGCAAAGATGGGCCGAAGCGGAACTGAAATGGGCCGGAAACAACGGCATACATGTGCTTTGTCTGAACGATGAATGCTATCCCCAGCGCCTCAGTGAGTGCTGCGACGCACCGCTGGTCTTATTCTATCAGGGCACCGCCGACCTCAATTGCCGGCGCATCATCAGCATTGTGGGTACGCGACGTTGCACGGTTTACGGTCAAGACCTTGTCCGTCGGTTCGCAACAGACCTGAAACAACTCTGCCCGGACGCCCTTATCGTGAGCGGACTTGCCTATGGTGTGGATATTCAAGCCCACCGAAATGCACTGCAAAACGGCTTCAATACCGTTGCTGTCTTGGCGCATGGGCTCGACAATCTCTACCCCAATGCGCATCGAGATACCGCGAAACAAATGCTCCATCAAGGCGGTTTGCTCACCGAATATGCCTCACACACCAACGCCGACAAGCAGAACTTCGTGCGCCGGAACCGCATTGTGGCAGGCTTGAGCGACGCATGTATCGTCGTTGAAAGTGCAGTTCACGGCGGTGCACTCATCACAGCTCGCCTCGCAAGAGAGTACAATCGCGATGTATTTTCATTTCCCGGAGCCGTCGGTTCGACCTATAGTGAGGGCTGCAACAACCTCATTCGCGACAATCAGGCCGCCCTTATCACCTCGGCTTTCGACTTCATCAATGCCATGGGATGGCAGGACAAGCTACTCTCCAAGGTCCGTAACGAGGGCATCGAACGGCAACTTTTCCCCGAACTCTCGGCCGAAGAGCAACTGATAGTAGCTGTGTTGAGTCAGCAAAACGACCTGCAAGTGAACATGCTTACCGTTAAAACAAACCTCCCGATAGCCCATCTCACAGCCTCGCTCTTCAGGCTTGAGATGAAAGGGGTGGTAAAACTGATGCCCGGCGGCAGCTATCATTTGCTGGGATAAGGAAAATATTGTAACTTTGCCGACGTATGAAAATAGGCAAAATCGACTTTGGTGAGCGTCCAATCTTCCTTGCTCCGATGGAAGATGTGACCGATATTGGCTTCCGAATGCTATGTAAACGGTATGGCGCGGCCATGGTTTATACAGAGTTTGTTTCAGCAGATGCCATTGTAAGAAGCATCAAATCAACCCTCAATAAGATAGAAATTAACGATGCAGAACGGCCCATCGGAGTTCAGATTTACGGCCGAAATGTGGAGTCAATGGTGCAGGCTTCGCAAATCATTTCACGTGTAAAACCCGACTTGATTGACCTGAATTTCGGCTGTCCCGTAAAGAAAGTGGCTGGCAAGGGAGCTGGTTCTGGCATGCTGAAAAATGTTCCCTTGCTGCTCGATATCACCCGAAACGTGGTGCAATCTGTTGATGTTCCGGTCACCGTTAAGACTCGTTTGGGCTGGGATAATGACCATCTTATCATCACAGAATTGGCCGAACAGCTACAGGATTGTGGCGTTCAAGCCCTCACGATTCATGGCAGAACGCGAGCCCAAATGTACACCGGTGCGGCCGATTGGAGGCTGATTGGCGAGGTAAAACGCAATCCCCGGATTCACATTCCCATTATCGGTAACGGCGACATCAGCACACCCGAGGAAGCCAAACGGGCGTTCGACGACTACGGAGTGGACGCCGTTATGGTGGGAAGAGCCACGTTTGGGCGGCCATGGATATTCAAAGAGATGCGCGATTTCATCGACAATGCGACGGCAAAACCGTTGACCATAGACGACAAAATCGATATTCTTGAGGAGCAACTCCGGATAAATGTGGAGAGAATAGACGAGTATCGAGGTATCATTCACACGCGCCGTCACCTCGCTTCAAGCCCCATTTTCAAAGGCATTCCCGACTTCAAACCGATGCGGATAGCCATGCTTCGCGCCACAAAAACGGCCGAACTGACTGCCATTCTGGAAGACTGTCGCGCGCTGTTGAAATCATTGTGACCGCTTGCCGCGCTGCAATCGCAAATAGCTGCCAAAGGGTCGTGGCACGTTTGAAATCGTTACGCCGCGCCGTTTCTTTCGCATTGGATTTCAATCACTTGCACCTTGCATCCCAATCTCAGCCATATTGTCGTGCAATCTCAGCCGTTTCACCGCGTAATCTCACCCATATTACACGGTGAAATGGCTGAGATTAGAACAGGGAATGCAAGCGATTGATTTTCAATGTACACTGCCGTTTGAATGGACGCACGGACCGTGCGTCCCTACATGCATTCGCACAGCTCGCCCCATCACCCATTTTACACATCAATCCGACCGATATGGGTATGTAGGGACGCATGGCCCGTGCGTCCGCCCAAGGTGAATGGCAAGCGAATACGCAGCCCATTTGAGCAAAACGCACGAACCGTGCGTCCCCATATCCGTATGCACATTCAACTTCTTCACCCGTTTACTTGTCAACTGTCAACTGAAACGTGAGGAAATGCACGAACCGTGTACCTCAACTTTCGTTCAAATAAAAAACAGTTTCGGTTGGAAAGGTGAACGAAAGTAGCGTTTTAATGGAGGAACATCATGACGGGCAAAGCATGAAAATGAGTGTTTCAGGAGGTGTGTTCGCGCACAAATAATTGATTTATGTCAAAAATACGCGGTATTTTCGTTAAAAACAGGTTTCGTTTCTTGGTATTTCGCAAAATCTTCCTACCTTTGCAATACCAAAAGACAATAGGTCAGTTAAGGTAAAAAGAAGATTGTTTTTCAGGAATAACACCAAAATTAGGTATTGGTTAAGGTAAAAAAAGATTGTAATACAGGTTAATAGGTTTAGGTTTTTAGTTATTAGTTTAGGTTAAAAGGTTGTAATTTTAGATGAAAGTGGTGGAGCCGTGACGGCTATACACCCTTGATGATCGGGGAGAGAAATCTTCACCGATTTTTTTTATCACTTTTCCAGCAACATATCGGCCATCTCTTCGGGTGTATTGAAAGGCATTCCGAAGACAAGGTCGTCGTCGGTGAACATCTCCATCAGTTCTTTCACCTCGCTTTCTGTCAGTTGCGGCTCTCCCGTTTCCTTGGTTGCGTGCAGCAGGCACTGCCTCACTTGCTCGCGATAAGCGTCGATTAAAGTCTTTTCTATCATATTCTTGGTTTATTATGTGCCTCACACGAAGTCATGTCCTTTCCTCATCTGCACCTCTGCAACATATTTTCGAATGAGTGCCGAAGAGTCTTCTTTCTTGCAAATCAGCAGCACATTGCCTTCTTCAGCCACGATGTAGCCGTCTAATCCGTTGATGACGGCCAGCCGACCTTCGGGCATTTTGATGATGTTGTTGCGGGCATCTTCCAGATAAACGTCCGAATTGATGACCACATTGTCGTCATCTCCCTTTTGTATGGCCTCGTAAACGCCGTGCCAAGAGCCCATGTCGGCCCACCCGAAGTCGCACTGTTTGAGGTAGACGTGGTCGGATTTCTCGAGTATTCCGAAGTCGATGGAGATATTGGGGTACGAAGGAAAGTTCGCTTTCACAAAGGCATTCTCGTCTGCGATGGTCCAATCGGGCTTGCTGGCATCGAGGTTTCGCAACACCGATGGCAGCAGACGGTACAGACTTTTGCGCAAGAAACGGACGTTGGAGAGGAACATTCCCGTGTTCCAATACCATTCGCCGCTGTCCATGAACATGCGTGCAAAGTCGCGTTCGGGCTTTTCGATGAACGTGCGCACACTGTAAATATCGCCCTTTCCGGCGTATTCTCCGAGTTGAATGTAGCCGTATCCCGGTTCGGGGCGCGTGGGTTTGACGGCCATGGTCAGCAGGCAGTCGTGCGTTGCGACGAATTCTAAGCCTTCCAATAGATTATTTTTGAAGTTTATTTCGCTGAGTACCATCTGGTCGGAAGGTGCAACAATCAGGCAAGCGTCCTCATTGATGCGCCCGATGCGGTGCATGGCCCATGCTACGCTTGGTGCTGTGTTGCGATAAATGGGCTCGGCCATCACGCGGTCAGCCGCAACTTCGGGCAACTGTTCGTGTACCAAGTCCGAATACGCCTCGTTGGTGTTAATATAAATGTTCTCTTGCGGCAAGATTGCGGAAAATCGGTCGTAAGTCTGCTGCAACTGCGTGCGTCCTACGCCAAAGAAGTCAACGAACTGTTTAGGAAAACGCTCGCGACTGCATGGCCAAAGCCGGCGTCCTTTGCCTCCGGCCAAAATCACACAATAGAAATTGTTTAAGGTCATGCCTGCTTTTGAGTTTCTTTATTTACTCAACGAATTTAAATATTAAAAACGAAACCGCAAAGTCTTTTTGCTTTTTTATGGAAACCTTACACAAAAAGAACACTTTTCTCATGAAAAGCTTTGCCAATCAAAAAAATCTTCCTACCTTTGCATCTGTCTCCAAGAGGCAACCATGCCCAGATGGCGGAATAGGTAGACGCGCTGGTCTCAAACACCAGTGCCGCAAGGCATCCCGGTTCGAGCCCGGGTCTGGGTACCACAAATCCCTTGTAAATCGCTGATTTACAAGGGATTTTACTTTTTCAATATGTACTAAAAGTGTACTTTCTAACAAAACTATTGAAAAGGTGTACTTTTATAGTTTATCGCCACTTAGATTTATATTTAATTAACGACAACTCTTCCCTTTTATTCTGTTTGTTTCCCTTTCTTGGCTTTTTCTCCAATGAATACCTTATCTTTGTAAACAGTGCCCACCATAAAAATTGCAAAATGGGAAATGACAATCTAAAGATACAGCTTGACAGTATTCAACGAATATTAATCTATTGCATTACTCAGACCTACAATGTGCTCATTGGAAATATTCTGAGAAAGAAGAGTTGTATTAGCAATGTACAACTTAAAGAGATGTTGCAAAAAGAATATATCCGAATAACTGACGAACTTTCTTCCATTTATCTGAATTACCCTGCTCTTGCGTGTGTGGAGGAGTATTACAACAATGATGACTTTTTGTGGGAAAGTACTTTCTTTGAATCACTGACCAAAGAACAAAAACAGAAATATAGCTCCTTCTCTGTATCTTCATTTGAATATGCGAGGTACATTGAGGCACGCACCTTATATAATGATGTCCTGCCAATGTTCTCGTATCTTGTTGATGCGATTCTATATGAACGCTATGCAAAATACCTCATGGCAGAAATAGAACGCATTGAATTGACTGAGGTACAAACTGATCGGTCTCGCTCTTCAGTCTTGGTAAACGATGAACCATGCGAGCAGAAAAAGAAACCTGTCATCGTTGGCAAAGGAACAAATCCATTTCAATCTGATTTTACAGATGAGCAAATTGAGATTCTTACCGCTTGCATCAACGAAATTCAATTATTTACAACTTGCATATCTCCTAAGATACTCAAAGATTTTTTTGCTTGTAAGCTAAAAGGTGCCCTGAAATCAAACAACAACCGCCAGTTGGCGTATCTCATGCAAAGTCTTAATCTTCGAGGGTTCATTACTGATGAATGGCAATCTGCGATTGCTCGTAATGAACTTGTCTTGGGGAAAACAAAAGATACACCACTGGCACGCACCGACCTTTCTACTGCAACAGACCAAGTCAACATGAAGCAGCCGAAAGGATGGGAAACCATTGATAAATACTTCAAACAACAGAAAAAAGGTTGAGCATAGGTTAATATCTCAAACATTGCTCAACGCCATTTACTTTTATCGTTTCTAATTTTGCCCTCGTTAACAAATAATTAGCGAAGGTGCACCTTCATATTGTTTAATTCAAAATGTTTTCAATATGAACAAGACATTAGAAACTCGAGTTGAAGAACTCGAACAAATGGTATTCATGAATAAGAACGTGCTGAGTTTTGAAGAAGCCAGCAGGTTCTTAAACCTCTCAAAGAGTTATCTCTACAAACTCACATCAGGCAATTTGATACCGCATTACAAGCCACAAGGTAAGATGCTTTATTTTGAGAAAGCAGAACTCGAAGCATGGCTGCGTCAGAATCCTATCAAGACTTCTGCGCAAATAGCCCAAGAAGCACAGAGATATATTATGGGTAACAAACCTTTAATGCAGAAGTAAGGCTATGGAAAACGAGAATTTCATTCATGTTGGCACAACATTGCACAAGATTGTGAACCAACCTCGTATTAATGGTGGCTTTGTCAAGAAGCGTATTGTGTGGAACAATGAAACGCTACGGCAGGACTATGGTAAGGACTTTATTGCCACTGTCCCGAAGTACGATGGTTTCTGTACCGTACCTAACCACGTGAACTATCAACCAGTGGTTGACAAGTTTCTGAATCTCTACGAGGCGATAGGACACCAACCAAAAGAAGGAGAGTTCCTACACATCGAATCCCTGATAAAGCATATCTTTGGGGAACAATGCGAGTTGAGCATGGATTACTTGCAATTGCTCTATCTCCAACCCGTGCAGAAACTCCCCATTCTCCTGATGGTGCCAGATGAATACAAGATAGAGAAAAACACTCAGCTTGGTAAATTAAAGCTATTCCACTTCTTGTACATCATTCTCATGCATCTTCTTATTAGCCTTTATCAATTGATCTGAACTTATTTCGTCCACATTTTCCTTAGGTGTCCCAACTTCTTTATCGACGCTATTTACTTCCACCTCTTCATCTCTATTGTCATCTGATGGTTCAATATTCTCTTCTTCCTCTGTGTTCTCGTTTTCCTCGGGTGTCGTTTCCTGCATTAAAACTGGTTGTTGTTCCTCGACTGTAGCGTCATCTTGATAATTACGCTTCTCATTCAGTTCAATCGCATCTTTCTTACTTTTCTCTTTCGATATATTGGGGACATATTTATGGATGCAATAAGCTAAGATAGCCCCCAAAATAAGAGTTCCTAAACAACCCAACTTACTCAAGATGTTCACTATAACGTGCCCGACGGGACCAAGAATGGAATTGAGAGGTGGGGCAATCATGTATAAAAATACTTGAAACAATCCCCTTGGTCTCAGTCTGTTACCACATTCCGAACAGGTATTCGATTCCTCAATGTCATTAAAGCTGCCGCATATTGGGCATTTTACAATTCTTCCCATATTATAAAGTCAATGTTTATCGTTAATGTTGAATAGGGTTTGTATAACAATTCCTTATACTACTTTTCTTCTTCAGAATCATGGAATTTCTCAATATTTCCTATAGTTACCCGTCCATCTGAATATAACTTGAGAGTCGCTTTCTTCATTATATTATAATCGTAGACGGTGTATATTTTCAAATCCTCTATCTGCTCTACAAACTTATATTTTAAGATGGGCATTCTAATTTCGCTGGAAATATCGGATAGGTAAAGAATCCAAAATGCGTGTGTTTCATTGCTTGTAAGCGATAATCCAAGTCGTTCATTACAGTATTTTTCAACTTCACTCATGGGGTATCTTTCCTTACCTCCCATATAGCTATGGAAGTCGGCGATAAGCTCAGGATTATCTGCTGCTAAATAGCCATGCCCCTTTTCTTTCATCTTTGCTAACACATCAGAAAATACGTAGCCTCTCGTGTCTAAATACATTTCAGGGCGAGGATAATATTTATTGTAGCTCGTTATATTATCGTATAATCCTCTATCAAACTTATTGAGATAAGCATTGATAGCCTCCTTATCAATAAAATAACATATGCAAAGCTCTTTTGCGCTTTCATCCGGTTCCATACTGTACTTGTGACTCTCTACTGATCTGAGAAATTCTTCTGCAATAAAAGCGACAATCATAAACCCAAAGATGGAACCAACGATTATTCCAATCCATTTTAGAACCTGCTTTATCATAGTTCTTCTTTTTTCTTCCACAACTGTACCTCATTCATTCTCCCAAATACATTCTCCGATAAAGTCCGTCCATTCTTCTTTATCTTCAATCTATCCATGTAAGTAGATAAGAAACGGCCAATGGCAGCATGTTCTTTGTGTATATCCGATGGAGAATCACGTAGAATATCGTTTAGATAGGCTCCACCTTTCGTTGCATTGAACTTTTGAATAAAATCATGAGAGCTGAATGAATTCTCCATCTTCTCAATAACCTCTTTCGCTTGTTGAACTGTAATCATTATTATTGTTTAGTTTGTTTTCGTCCTCCAGTCCCATAAGGGCGATTTATAAAATGCAGAAGCGTGGAACTGACTATGCCCACGTTCTAAGTTGAAGGTCCTGAGAAAACCCTGTGTACAAATGTAGTAATAGTAGCCCACGCTATAGCGTGAGAACCACTATGCTATCCCTGTACACATTTGAAAGTTTCTCAGGTTTTCAACTTACAAGATAAGCATAACGCTTCTTCTTTTCCAACGATGTCATGTGCCTTTAAAAAGGACACGATACAAAGATAATCAATTTATCTTGAAAGGTTATCCGAAAGGTAACATTTTTCAGCAAAATAGTGCTATCTCATTCAAAAATTGCAATATACAAAAACAATTGTTTATCTTTGTATTCTGTCAGAACAAACCATTTAAAACAACAACATGATGACCCTCGAAGAATACACCCAATTAGATGCCGACTTCGCCCATTGCAGCGGCGAACATTGCGAACGGGCAAACGAATGCCTGCGCCACACCGCCCACAAGATGCTCGCGAAGAACACACGAGATTGTTATATGATGACCAATCCCAACGTGATAACAGGCAACCGGTCGTGCCCGCTCTTCATACCCGACCGCCGAGAACGCTACGCATGGGGCATCTCCCGCATCTTCGACAACGTGCGCGCCGCCGACCTGCGCGGCGTCCGACTGGGCGTCATGCAATGCTTCGGCTCGGCCACCTATTACCACGTCAAGGAGCAACTCCGCGCCATCACCGAGGAAGAGCAACAGGACATCCGAGAAGCCTTTACCGAAAGGGGATACGACGGCCAAAGCATCGAGTTCGACCGCTATGAAGAACATTACCCTGCACTCATGCGTATGAAGCACTACAAGTAGGCCTCACCCCAGCCTCTCCCTTATGCCTCTTCCTTCATTCATATAAGCCATACAGTATCACTCATATCAGCCATACAGTATTGTTTATATAAGCCTTTCCGTATTATACACGTTTGTATAAGTAATTATACAGGCGTGTATAACTAATTATACAGATTTGTATAGTAAATTATACAAACGTGTATAATTCCGCTGATATAGGCCGCGGAGAGCATCGTATACAGTATATGGACTGTTGTATATAAACATATTGGTGAAGACTGTTGAAGGCATGAGTTACTCGTGAATATATGGAGAAGATGGAGATTAAAGATACGCAGTACATTATCGGGCTTCCTTTCGATAAGGAGCACCCACATGTTCATATCGCTTTCAATCGGATAGACAATAACGGTAAGACCATTTCTGACCGTAACGACAGGTTCAAAAGTGAGAAGATTTGCAAAGAACTGACCGCCAAATACGGTTTATACTTCGCTGATGGCAAGGAGAAAGTCAAGGAGTATCGTTTAAAAGAACCTGACAAGACCAAATATGAAATCTATCAGACGTTGAAAGCAGAGATTGCTCAGTGCAGGAATTGGAAAGCCTTACTTGCTCATTTGAAAAAGCAGGATATTGGTGTCCGTTTCAAGTACAAAGGCAACTCACAGGAAGTGCAGGGGATTATTTTTGAAAAGAACGGCTATCATTTCAATGGCTCTAAAGTGGATAGGGGTTTCAGTTATTCCAAGATAGACTTTGCCCTACAACAGAATAATAGAGAAAACGAACAGCAGATGCAAGGAACGATAAATCTTGTATCTAATGTTGCAAGTGTTACAAGCGAAATTACCAACGACCTCATAGAAGGAGGATTGGGATTATTCCGGACTCATGGCACTGTCCCTGCGGAGGTTTATAACACACTTGATAAAAAGAAGAAAAAGAAAAAACGTAAAATACATTTATAACTATGGCAGATAATAATACATTTGTCCTCTTTGAGGAAATCAAAAACAAACTGGAGACAATTTACAGGGAGCTAAAGGAGTTGAAAGAAAAGGAGAATGGTTCTGTTTCCCTCCCTGTTCAATCTACACTAGCACAAAGTGATGAGCAGAAAGAACAGGAATTGCTCAATCAGTATGAACAGCGAACAAAAGAAGTGATTAACAGGTATATTGGTGTGCAAGTGCGCATCAAGGACGAGGAGGCTAAATCCATGGACAAATTGGTAGCAAGTGTCTTGACCATGCTGCACGAGTGGCAGGAACAGAAAGAGCATCCACAACCGCAGGAACAGATTCACAGGCACAGCTTTGACATCAAGTCATCGAAAGTCTTTACTACTGTGGTAGCAGTATCTGTCCTTTGTTTTGTTTCTTTGGTCGGCAATTACTTCTTATGGCAAAGCAAGCAGCAATACAAGGACGATGCCTTGAAGTTCCGTATCATCAGAGTATGGCGAGGTTGCAGCTCCAAGGATATTCTATGGCTCAACGATGTGTTTGATATTCATCGCAATGAAAACACAATCAGAAAAATTAAGAAGGCAACTGATAGTTACGAGATGGAATTGAAGCAAAAGGCAGATAGCTTGATGCAAATGAAATTGAAATAACCCTATATGAGGCAAGCCCAACCAAAATTCTCGCTTGGTTGGGCTTGTGCGCTACATCTTAATCTATGATTTCCCAAAAGCCACCATTATCTGGTCCAACACGACGGAGGTACTTGTTACGCATATATTCGATGTTACGCATGATAGAGGTGGCACTAATTCCTACGGCTGCAGCAAGTTCTATCTTGGTAATATAAGGATTTTCAGCCATTAATTGCAAGATGGAAATACGATTTGATGTTAATTTATCACCATTTTCTAATGCTTTGGCTACAACTTTCTCTACTATTACCTTTCGTTTATTAGTCGCCTTGATTTGCTTATCAGTCACCATATCAGATACCTTTGGCTGTTCATCAGTCACCTTTTCAGATACCTTTAGGTAATTATCAGTCACCTTGTCCGTATTCTCTTTCACAGACACCTCTTGCTCCGACACAACCTTCGGCACTGTGATTTTTAAAATAAAATCATCAAGATGGAAGGATAAATGTGATGTACCATTGGCTTCCAACTCCCTACACATGCGATCTACACCTTCACCAAACTCCTTTACAAAGTCGTATGCTTTAAGAAATTGGGCTATTTTAGGATTTCGTGAAAAATGTGTATGGCGAATATTTGAAGGCTTGACCGTTCCGGGTAATCTACCGGGCGACTCAAATACCAAACGATTGTCAAACATCTTGATTTGTATTTCCGTGCCCTTGATATTGTAAGCACGGTGGCAGCAAGCGTTGACAACTATCTCTTGAATCACAAACTTAGGATAATCTCTATGGGTCACGAACCGACCATGCTGCCCAAGGAATGTGTGCTCCTCTACTTGAGTTTCAAGATAAGCTATCGTGGCTTTCACCTGATCAAGTATCGTTCCTTCAAAAGTTACGTCCTTAATAACATTCATCTCTGCACCCACTCGCTCCTCTGTACCTTTATAGCGGATGAAGCGAGTGCGTCCACGAGGAAAGAACTTTTGAGGATATTTACCAAACAACAGGACACAAGCCACACTGACTTGCTCCTCTCCCTTTGAATTGGTAGTCATGAAGTCATTATTCTCATGTAGATATTGCTTTGCTGATTTGGTATAACCAATTAATTCTGTATATCTTTCTACAGCAGCCATATCAATGTCATCAACCATAGCACCATACACAGCCGTATCCTCATAGTAGCGCTCTCCCTTATCGTACATCAATTGTATGCGTTCTTCAAAAGACAGCTTTCTACTTTTATCGCCAACACGCATATAAGCTTCATCCACTTGATTGGCATGTAGCTCAGAACTCGCAGGGATATACATTAACAAGATATGGTTGTCGTTCCCACCCTTATCAGTACAAGGTACCAAATCGGTGGTAATAGGCACAGAAGGATTGCAGAAATCCAAAGGAACACGCAACAACTCATTCAATTTCTCCGTATGTTGATCCACGCCTTCTATCTTCCGAGTCTTGTCAGAAACTCCAATGGCGACAACCCCACCGTCAGCATTGGCAAATGCCACGATAGAAATAGCCAAAACTTTCGGTTCTATTTGAATGCTCTTGCAATCAAACGTCTGGTCTTCCTTGCGGGTTGTTATTTCTTGAATAGTCATATATTGTACAACGAATTCTTTTACCTCTTTGTTCTGTATCCATATTTATCTGTAATATCTTCCGCAGCCATTAATGGTTTTTCTTCAGGTATCTTGTACCTTTTTATGCTATGATCTTCCAGGAAAATGCTATTGAGTGTAAATATCAGGGATTCCAAAGTACATTCTCTTTGGGACGATTTCAATTCACATTCCCAGATTGTGATGCAGTGCCACCCCATTAAGGCTAGTTTGCGACACACTTCTCGGTCTCGTTCCTGATTCCGTCTGATCTTGTTTATCCAGAATTCTGTATTAGTTTTCGGTATTGTATAATACCTACACCCCTCATGCCCATGCCAGAAACATCCATTAACAAAAATACAGGTTCTGTATTTTCTCATCACGATGTCCGGTTTTCCAGGAAGCCGTGGATGATTCAGTCGATAGCGGTATCCATGTATCCACAGCCACTTGCGCACAACAACTTCTGGTTTTGTGTTCTTGCCGTGAATAGCTGCCATATTTTCATGGCGCTGTTGTGGGGTATGCGTGTCGCTCATAGACCTTCTATAAAACGCTTGTTGATAGATACTTATTCATTCCTTTTTCGTAGGAGTGTAAAAATATACGGCATCGGATGGGCATGATCATTTAAACCGAATTTGTAGATTTAATTTAAAATACAAATTTCCGTCCTGTCCACGATAAAGAGTGGCAAATTCGTACTTGCTTGACGAAGGAGATTCGAGACGTGTGTTGTAATAGAGATAGTCTTCAAAGAGATTGCGGTCATAGAAATGATAACAAAGTACGTTTCCATCATCTTTAACCACGAGATAACCACCATTAGCCTCATATTTTCCGTTCCAAGGTGTATGTGGTACCATGCCGAGTGCAGATGCTACCAAAAGGTTTTTAATTTTGCACTCATAGTACTTCTGATTGTTGGTCATGTCATATCTCATCGGATTTTTTGAGGCTATTATCTCTGTCAGAATTTTCAGGTCCTTACTGCCACCCTGATTACCTTCCAGAAGGATTGCAGCCATTATAGATGGCAGGTAACTGTCTATCAGTATGAAGTTATTACGGCATATTGGATCATCCATATTTTTGAACATGAATTTTCCTCCCATTTCTTGAATCCTCATAACACGGTCAATAAACTTTGTCCGTGTTTTGATAGCATTTATGGTCGCTATTTCGGAATTAGAAAATTCATGACCTTTTACCACAAAAGTGAAATTGGTGGTTTTTCCAGCATTGAAAAGCGTGGAATCGCTACCGAGTTTCGACTTTATGCTGAATCCAAGTATGGGGGACATACCTGTCCGCAGATCATGGATAACAATTCTGATGTCTGTTTTTTTCTGAGATTTTGCTTTTATATTGCTGCAATGAATTTCAGACATGAATTGTTCTATCTCTGGAGCCACGAACGCACCGTTTGACTGGCGAATGATACTAAGCAACATGCCTGCCTTTTCAAGAAAATCTGATACTTTCCTGCGTAATAATTCTATACCATCTTCTGTCACCACAACAATATCATCTTCTAAAGTATACTCGTAGTGTCCTTTCTTTTCATCACGCAGAATTTTCAGTATAGGGTAAAACAAATTTTCTATCTTGTTCAGATTTCCGTCACCAGCATAAACTTGTTTTTCCCCCAACAATTTGAAGAGAACGTAAATTTCACTCCACTCTCCTTTGTTAGCAGTCTTTGTCATATTATTAGTTATATAATTCCTAACATTTGAAGTTCCTTCTCTGCTGTGGCTTGAATGGCAGGAATAGCTACAGAATTGCCAAACTGCTTGTAAGCCGAAGCATCAGCTACAACTATCTTGAATTTGTCAGGGAAGCCTTGCAGCCTTGCCCACTCGCGGGGGGTCATGCGTCGGATGCCTTCACGGTTTACTTCGCCTTTGATGTTCGTAATGGGGGTAAAGTCCTTCAACCTTTTATCAATCAAAAGATTACGTTCCCTGCCCATGCCACCTACGACGATGGCGTTTGCTACACCATCTGTATCAATTATTTCATAACCAAACCCATGACCAGCCGCTTCATGACGGGCACGATGGCGTTTCAGAGTTTCAACGTAGGTTGTAGATAGATAGTATTTTACTGACGGAACTTCATTTTCCATTACATCACGGAAACGTGGACGGTTCTCGCCTTTTGTTTGTGGCTCTGGGTAATGGAAATTTGCAGTGTTTATGTGCAGATCCTTCCGAAAGCCGATGATGTAGATACGCTCACGATGCTGTGGTACACCAAAATCCATAGCATTGAGAATCTTTGGTGGCACCACATCATAGCCTGCATCGTCAAGGTGTCCAAGTATGGTCTTTAACGTGCGTCCCTTGTCATGGATAGCAAGTCCTTTTACGTTTTCGAGAAAAAAAGCACGTGGTTGATGTTTACGGAGAATAGCCTCTATTTCAAAGAACAAAGTTCCGCGTGTCTCATCTTTGAATCCCAGACGATGCCCAGCAAGAGAAAATGCCTGACAGGGAAATCCACCGCACAATATGTCAAAGTGCTGGGGGATATAGCTCTTGGTTGATTCTTTTGTAATGTCACCGAAAGGCATCTCACCATAATTTGCCAAATATGACTCTTGTGCTTTTGCATCAAACTCCGAGGAGTAAACGCATTTACCGCCAAGGTTCTGAAGAGCGATACGAAATCCTCCGATACCAGCAAACAGATCAATGAAGGTAAAACGAGGATGTTCAGGGACGGGGAATGGCACTTTGAAAAAGTCCGAAAAGAGATTGTACTGGAGAGGTGATTCTGCTGCCATCCATATCTGTTCATCACTTAGTTCGTCATCGTTAAGCATCTGACGTGACTTCTTGCGAGAAAGGAACTCGCGGATAGCCAGAATAACTTCTTCTCTCTGGCTTAAATCCATTTCCTTCTGTTGGTTGTGAAGAAAGTGGCTTAACAGAGCCATCTGATTCTCATATGATGTTTCGCCGTAGATTCTAACACCTTCCGTCGTAACTTCTTCTGGGAAATTTACTAATTTTATTTTTTTGTTTACCATGCTATTCTCATTATTCTTCAAAGTAATCGGAATCTAATTTCTTTACTTCATATACTTTCTTTTCGCTAACTCCTACATTGTATTCTATCATATAGTCAGCAAGTTTTTTCCCGTCAATAAGAACAATCTTCTTGCTAGCCTTGTTGGCTGTTTCAATTGCACCAGTAGTGAATTTACTAGTGGTTATAAATACTCCCTTAGTGGCCTTTTGTTCATCAAGTGCACCAATGAACTTGTGTATCTCTGGTTTACTGACAGGATTATCTGCATATCGCTTAGCTTGGATATAGATCTTGTCAAGCCCAAGGGCATCCTCGGGAATGATGCCGTCCACACCATTGTCATGACTGGTGGGAGTGACTATGGCCATCTCCTTGTTTCGGCTTCCGAATCCCATATTTAAGAGTAGATCAAGCACAAGTTTCTCAAAGAAGTTTGGACTCATATCCAATACCCGTTGTAGCAAGTCTGCGGCAAGGTCATCATTAATGCTCTTGAAAGCAACGTCCATTTGCTCTGTTGGGGTCAATTCATCTAGTATCTCATCTGTTTCAGTTTTCTTGTATGTCTGCTTGTCCTTCAAAGATATAGACATGTGTGCATATTCTGCAAATTCAGAATATTGCAGCAAGTCTTCTTTTCTTAGATAGGTATGCATCTTCAAATAATCTCTACCGCGTTGTGTTATCCGATATACTCCACGCTGAGGTATCTCTATAAAAAGGGCGCGCCTCAGCCATTGGCGAGACCAACCAATGCGGTCGTTCAATTGAAAAGCAGAACCATTCTTCGTCTTCAATGAACAATCCTCTTTACTGAGATTAAAATGCTTCACAAGAGCATTCTTCATTTCCGTCATGCTCACATCCTTATCTTTGAGTTGACTTAAAAATGGGTAGAGAAAATTTTCAAACTTTGGTATCGCCATATTTAGTGTTTTAAGCCATATTCAACAAACTAATTATTCTTGCTTTAATATTCTCATACGTGATCGTTAATCGACTTTTTGCTATTACTGTTAGTCGAGAGGTGTGTGCTAGAGCATCTCTAATGGGCTTGTATTCTGTTGCATCTCTCCTCAAAGTAGCCTTTTTTATTCGATCAGTTTCATCATCTGCGAGATAAGCTAAACTATCCATATCCAAGTGAGTTAAATTTGTATCATCTTCTCGAATATTAAAGTTAATATTGGCATTCTGTTTTGCGTTTTCTGCTTGTGTCTTCCAAGCATTAATTTTGTTTTGAATATTTTGAGGAATGGGAATGTTCTTCTCCTTGACATATTTCCGTAAAAGGTTCTCAGAAACGAAACATTCGCCATAAGAAGATAGATTAAACTCTGCATCTTCTTGCATTTCCTTTATCCAACCATCTACTTTCTTTCGGCTAATATCATTTTCCTTTGATGGAATGAAGTCTTCTATCACCACATTAAACAACTCTTTGGACTTTCTTTGTTTCTTAGTCATTCTTGAATTTTCCTGATCCCCATCTTGATTTATTTCTGTACGCCATATATCCCAATCGTTAATTATGGTCTTGAGTATATTTTCTAACATATTCAATAAGTCCTTAAACTTAGGATCGTCAGGCACAACACCTTCTCGGCTGCTTGTAAAGCGGTCGGTATTATCGTCTAAGCCATCGAAGTGAACCTGTCCATACAAGTAGCTTTGAACTATCCTTGCTATTGGAATATGTCTCAAAATATCTTTTTCTCTTAATCGACCATTTACATACAAATCAATAGTTGCTTTTTCGTCAGTTCCGTTAATTTTTATATCAGAAGGTTTTTCAACCGAAGCTATAAACCCCTTTACGGACTTATTGTCTAATGGAAGGATTTTGGATTTCTTAAAATTCCTGCCCTTAATATATGGGTCATTTATATCATTTAAAATCCAGACAAACTGCGTCTTTTCTTTTATTGAATTTAATTCTTCTATCGTTATTAACTTTTCATTTATATAGATATTAAAACTTGGATCTTTTAGAGAAAAACGGAAATACAAAGCCACTAACTTTCCTATGTATTCAACCCGATTGCGGATTCCATCTTTCAGCCCTTCGAAAATAATTACAGTACCATTGTCACATAATCGTTCTCTGTAAGTAGAAATTAAAGCTTCATTTGGTACACCAAGACTATATTCGTCAGAGGATATATCGTCTTTTATAGCTTTGTCAAGTCCAGAGTTGTCTATTATACCACCAACTAATTCTGAGTTCTCTTTTTTTGACAAAATGGTTACCGTTTGAGCACATGAAAGCAAAGCTAATTTTCCTATGCCTTTTCTTCCTATGTAAGGACGTCCATTGGCTGTATGTGTATTGTTGTTTTTACGTTTTGAGTATCCAATTTTCAAAAACTTATTTTGAAAATCGCTTCCATCCATACCGTCACCATCATCGCGAACAATAAGGATCATTGCATTGCGATCTATGGTAATGTAAACATTCTGTGCATCTGCATCCCAAGAATTGGAAATTGCTTCACCAAGAACAGTGATGAAATTCCTATAAAGATTTCTACCCAAGTGATTAAGAATACTGAGCGATATGTTAAAATTGTACTGTTTCATAATGGAACATTTCTAATATGTTGTTTTATACTTTCCGCAATCACCTCTCCCAATTTAGGAGGAACTGCATTGCCTATATACCGCGAAGCTTTTGTCAACGAAACATCTTTCTCGTTCGGAAAGAACTTATATGTAACGGGAAATGTTTGGAACAAAGCCGCTTCACGTGCGGAAATCGCTCTGTCTTGCTTGGGGTGTCCAAAACGACCATTGCCAATACCTGTACATAGAGTTGTCATAGTTGGGGCAGGTTTTTCCCATACCATGCGGCCATAGACACTACCAAAGCTTTTGCCACCTTTTTTCTTATGGCAGTTAAGCCACAAATCTTCAGGCCAATCTTTCCAGCTTCCTCCATAAGGCGTATCTTTAATCCTCCTCATATTCAAAGGGGTTAATGCACGGCACCTATGCAACGGATCGGTAGAGCAGGTGTGCCCAGCTTCTAATGATGGAAGATCGCCAATGGTATCGCGTACAGTTACATAATTTGCTTTTGTATGAGTAGGTGGAATCAAACTAATATTTCCAAAACGAGAAGCCAAAAGTACCAAGCGTTTACGAGTTTGTGGAATACCGTAATCTGGACAATAGACGACCTGATATTTTACATGAAACTTCTCTTCCTCTAATACTTTTATAAAATCAGCCAGCACAGATCTTAATTTAAAGGAAGCGATGGCGGGTACATTCTCCATAGTAACGATGTCTGGGTGAACTTCTTTTACCAAACGTCCGAACTCATCTAAAAGACTATACTTTTTTTCGTCTTTATTCTTGTTTTTAAATGCATATGAAGAGAAAGGCTGACATGGGGCGCACCCCGCTAAAACCTTTATTGCTTTTTTTGAATAGAAAGGAAGAATATCCTTCTTTGTGACGGTTCTTATATCTTTATATTGAAACTTCGCCTCATTATTAATCTCGTAAGCATATTTACAGGTAGCATCCAAATCAAAACCTTCAAGAATCTTAAGACCTTTTGATTTCATGCCGTAGCTCAGCCCTCCTATTCCGCAAAACAGATCTACCACCTCAATAGATGGTAATCTTCCTCGTCTTTTATGATGTGTTTCCTTTTGCATAATAAAACTATTTATATAGGCAAAAATTACGAACTATATCTGAACCTGCATCAGATCTGCAATTGCAGCCACTACAGACTTTTGTGTTAATATTATTCATTTTATAAAGTTTCTGCACATGACCAATTACATCAAAAATGTACCATAGTTCTCGTATAAGTATATCATGTCTATAATTCATGTTGCCTATATGCTTAAATTCTGTCTATACAAGAATCCATTTCCAGCAAGTCCTTTATATCAACCTGAAGCAGACGGGCAATTTCAATAAATTGCGCCATGGATGGTTGTATCTTGTTAGTTTTCCATCGAGAAACAGTCATATCTGTAACTCCCATCTGTTCAGCAAGCCAACGATTAGTAACTTGCCGGTCAGCCAACACCACCCTAATTCTGTTTTGACAATTTTTCTTCGGCATCTATTTCTTTGTTGATGATATGTGCAAAGATAGACATAATTTGTTAAATAACACCATGCTTTATAGCTATAATTTTAATTCCGGCAAACTATTTATTGCTTCTTCTTTCAATTTATCCACAGCACGGGTATATTTCTCTGTGTGTTTCAATCCACTATGCCCCAATAGGCTGGCGACAGTTTTGATGTTAGTCCCATTATTGAGGATGTTCACTGCAAAGCTATGGCGAGCGCAATGCCAGCTGATGTGTTTATTGATGCCTGCACGTTTTACCCACCGTTTTACAGATTTGCTGCAACTCTCATATGAAGGGAGGTTGAAGATAGAGGAATTTAAATCCTCAGGAGCTTCACCAATTAAGGAGAGTAATCCATCATTGAGAGGAATAATAACGCCACTATTTGCAAGAATGTCCTTTGGTCTTGTTCTGTTCAAATTTCAGGAGGCGATTGGTATTGTCGATGTTTTTATAAGTTAGGTCTTTCACATCGCAGAAGCGCAGACCGCAATATAGACAGAGGATAAATGCTCGTCTGACATTGGGATTTTCATTGTCGTAATGGCATTGAATCAGTGATTGGATTTCGTCCATTGACAACACATCTTTGCGTAAAATCTGTTCATCCACCTTGCACACAACACCCTTGCATGGGGCTTTCAGCATCACTTCATGATCTATGGCATAGCGCACAACTTTTTTGAAACGCTGATAGATGCTCTTTGCCCCTTCACCCACACTTCGTGATTGCAGGTACTCTACAAACCGTTCCATCATGTCCTTGGTTATTAAGTCAGGCTTAATGCTAAACTCATAGAGTGGGTATTGCTCTTTCAGAAAATCCTTAAAACGATTCAGGGCTATCTTTATCATTCGCAGGTCTTTCTTCGTATAACTGTCTATGTACGCCTGATAATAGTCTAAGAAGTTGACATTTCTGTCTTTCTTCAGGCGATAACCAAGCATACTCTCTTTAAACTGCTGTTCACACTCTGCACGAATCTTTGCTGCCAATGCAAGTGTTTCCTTATTCTGCTGGCGTTCTTCTGGTATACGTGGCTTGGCTATCAAGTACAACTGCAAATTCTCTTTTCGCCTGTTATGCTTAATATGTACTTTGGGCTTACCAGCCATCTTTCCTGTTTCGTACAAAACAGGATTACCGTTTTCGTCCAACACTGGCGTTTCTTCTCTACCGAGATAATACTCCAGATAAAGACTTATTCGACCATCAGAAAGCACATTTTGCTCCAATTTCGGATTTTCCTTTGCTTTATTTTCTAATTTTGCCATAATTGATAGTTATGTACCTAAATGTGTATCAAACCGAGTAAAATCATTAACTCATTTATTTTCAGATGTTTTCTTATTTTGCAAAGATACTAAGAAGTTCCGAATATCAAGGTGTACTAAAAGTGTACTATCTAACAAAAAACAGGCAAAAATGGGTAAAGTCGACAAATATAATAAAATTATAAGTTGTTGATTATCAATTTAATACATTCTTTTGGTTTCTCTTATTTTCACGGCATTGTACCGGGTCTGGGTACTACTATAAATCCCTTTGCAACCTAATGGCTTGTGAAGGGATTGTTTGTTAATCAACCAAAAGCAATATCTATGAAGTACGAAGAAGGAAAGATGAGTAATGTATCCCGAAAAATACGGTGAGTCTCGATTTTAGTTAAAGGAAGAGGGGGAATAATCCTCTTGTTGTTATTGGTGTGAACCCAAGTACAACAACAGATAAAATACTTTACTTTGAAAAGACCATACTTGAAATATGGCTACGACAGAAGCCCATTAAGACTGCAACACAGATTAATCAAGAAGCCCGGCGATATATCATGGGCAACAAATCTCCCTATTCCAAAGTCCTATTTTCCTCCTATTAGGAACCTTTTATCAATTTACCTATTCAACAGCTGTATTATAGGCTACAGCATCAACAGGTTTACTGGCTTCCATTGGTAAGAATGATACAACCTTATTCTATGTCACTTTCAAGATTGACATAGTCATCTAAAACCGTCTCTTTTACACAATGATAACTTTGCAAGGCAATCATTATTATAAAAACTATTAGAAGTGGGATGCTATTTTCAATATAATCAGCCTAAAAGCATACTTGGTTTCCAAGCCGAACAACAGCTCATCACAGTGCTTTAACAGTCATTAACTCCTCTCAAGTCACAAATGTTACCTTGGCATATTGGTCGTTTGCCGTACTTTTGCAGCACATTTACAAAAACATTATAACAGATAAAGTATGACAGAAAATCAGATGTTTTGTTTCCAATGTCAGGAAACAGCGAAGGGAACCGGCTGCACTGTGAAGGGTGTTTGTGGCAAAACGGCAGAAACAAACCTGTGGCAGGATTTGTTGTTAGGCGTAGTTCGCGGTGTAGGAACGGTTGACCATTATCTCAAAAAGGCTGGAAAAGCGAGCTTACCCGAGGTGGAAAGTTTTATTACCGACGCACTTTTCTCAACCATAACCAATGCAAACTTCGACGATACTTCTATCCTTAACAAGGTGACCAACGGCATTTTGCTGAAGAAGCAACTGATGGATTTGGCTGCAAAAGCGGACATTTCGCTTCCTGATTGGCAGGAAGTAAGATGGGGAGGTGACGAAGATGACTATGCCGAAGAGGGCAAACGCGAGGGCATTCTTCGCAATGAGGATCCCGATTTACGGTCATTGAAAGAGCTCACCGTACTTGGTTTGAAGGGCATGGCAGCCTATTATGAACACGCATCCCGGCTTGGTGAGCACAATCCTGACATCATCAACTTCATGAGCGAGGCGCTTTGCACCATCAGCGACCCCGATGCAAGCATGGAAACACTGCTCAACTGTGTTCTTGCAACGGGCAAATACGGTGTCGATGTCATGGCTTTACTCGACAAAGCCAACACAGGTGTCTATGGAAACCCCGAGCTTACGAAGGTCAATATCGGTGTGGGTAAGAATCCAGGTATCCTTATCAGCGGTCATGATTTGAAGGATATAGAAGACCTTTTGAAGCAAACTGAAGGCACAGGTGTTGATGTTTACACGCATGGAGAGATGCTCCCGGCTCACTACTACCCGCAGTTGAAGAAGTATAAGCACCTCGTTGGCAACTATGGTAATGCGTGGTGGAAGCAGAAAGAAGAGTTCGAAACCTTCAATGGGCCTATTGTTTTCACTACAAACTGTATCGTTCCGCCTTCTCCAAAGGCTAATTATAAGGACCGGGTCTTCACAACCAACTCGGCAGGTTTCCCCGGTTGGAAGCACATTGAGGCTGGTGTCGACGGTCACAAAGACTTCTCTGAGGTGATAGCCCTTGCCAAACAGTGCGCGGCTCCGACGGAGATTGAAACGGGAGAAATCGTAGGTGGCTTTGCGCATGCACAGGTGTTCGCCCTCGCCGACAAGGTTGTTGAGGCCGTAAAGAGCGGGGCTATCCGCAAATTTGTAGTCATGGGAGGCTGCGACGGACGCATGAAGAGCCGCAATTATTACGAGGAATTCGCCCTAAAATTGCCGAAAGACGTGGTTATTCTGACCAGCGGTTGCGCGAAATTCAAGTACAATAAGCTCGCTCTTGGCGACATTAACGGCATTCCGCGCGTGCTTGATGCGGGCCAATGCAACGACTCTTACTCGTGGGCAGTGGTTGCTTTGAAGCTCAAAGAGATATTCGGTGCCAACGACATCAACGAACTTCCCATCGCTTTCAACATCGCTTGGTATGAGCAAAAGGCCGTTATCGTGTTGCTTGCCCTGCTGTCTTTGGGGGTGAAAAACATTCACATCGGGCCTACACTCCCGGCTTTCGTCTCGGAAGGTGTACTGAAAGTGCTCGTTGAGAACTTCGGATTAGGCGGCATTACGACCGTCGAAGACGACCTCAAGCGCATGGTTGGTTAATTCTTTTCTGTTCATAATACGTGTAAAACCGCATCGGACGTATGCCCGGTGCGGTTTTCTTGTGTGCTTTCTCTGGCTCACTAAGCATGCAATAGGGGAAAGAATAAGCGGCCTACAACCAACAAATATCCCTCTATTGACCATCTACTGCACTTTCAATTCCTTGAGCGGACGCATGAGCCACACGTCCCTATTTTTCCATCTCTGCCACATTGTATTTTAATTCCAGCCATATTGCGCGGTGAAATGGGCCATATTAGGCGGTAAAATGGCTGAGATTGCACGCCAAAATGGCTGAGATTGAAACGCAAGGTGTAAGTAATTGATTACCAATTTGAACGCAGGTAGGGACGCACGGTCTGTGCGTCCGCCCCGACAACTACCCCTATACGCTTTCTATTCACCTTGAATGGGCACACGAACCGTGCGTCCCCACACGCCATATTGGGCATATCGCGTGGAAAAACGGGGTGTTTGCAGACTCATTCGCCCTTTTTCGAGAGCGAAGAGAGTGTGTTTCTCCGGCTTTCAGCCGACGAGATAGCCGGCATAAAGCATGAAGTTCCATGCCAACAGGAAGCCCGTGAGGGCCAAGGTGACGATGCGGACGAGGTGAAGCAGGGCAAGATGGCGCATCAAAGTCTTGAAAAAGTAGGCCATGATGATGGGAAGTGTACAGAGCCAATGGGCACCCATGATGTAGACTTCGTTGAGACCGAAGCCGAGAACGACGTGAATCAGCATGTCGAATGCCCAGAACGAAAGGGCAAGCCACATCAAACGAGCGTGCCGACCGCACCATATTCCGCACAGAAAGAGCAGCACAACGAGCCCTTCGACAATGTAATTGAAGGCATATCTGTACGTAACAATCTGCGGACGTTCGCGGAGTGTGTCTTGAAGAAGATGGTCTTGATGCAGCTGAATGGACTCCCCAAAGAGGTTTTCAACAACACTTGGCAGGCGAGGTGTGGTGATATCGGTCCATTGGCTGAACTCTCCTTTGGCGATAGGTTGGCCTTTATGCGCGTTCCAAGGCTGTTTATGGTCGGCCAAATACTTTGCGTAAGCCTTCTTTTTTATCAGCTGTTTGATGGCCGATTCGATAGCCATTGAGTCCTTTAATCGCGTGGTATCGCGAAAAACGCGGGCCAGTTGGGCGTGCTCCCGCGCTGCTTTCGTGGTCTTAGCCTGCTGACGTGCCTCGAAAGAAGGGCGTTCATAGTGGTTCCATTCCAACCGGGCAAGTCCCCAAAGCAGGGCCGACGGCAAGACAATCGCCAGCAGGAGGTTGGCCGGATGCCAGAACCTTCGGCCGTTGGTGAAGGCGTTTGCCATGAACACCTTGATGCCGTTGTTGAGCGAGATGCCTGCCGTGAGCAGGAAGAAGAGCAGGGTCTGCCATTTGGTGAACCTGATTTTGCGCTTCATTTTCTTGCCGGCCACATAGAGGGTCAGCAGCAACATGAACATCGAAAGAGCGAAATGGTCGGGCACACTGACCGAAACCATCACGTAGGCAAAGCTGAAGAGCATCGCCGAAAGCAACAGACTGTCGAACTGTGGCAGCACGATAACCTCGCGCAACAGGCGATAAAGGAAAAGAAAGCTATAGAAACCGCAGAACACGAGCAGGGCTGCAACGACGAAAGGTGCGCAGTTCCGGCCCGTGAGGAGCATCAAACCTTGATTGATTTGATTGGGAATGAACATGAAAAATGCCAGCAACGGGTGGCGATAAATGTTGTAGGCAGTGTCCCAATCGGACACAACTTCATAGCTCAATGGGTCGAATCCCGAGATATGAAAGGTGCCGACGAACACCTTGTGATAGTCGGTTGCGAGCTGGGAGAAGCGGTCTAAGTACTTATAAACCACCAAACTGTTGAGCAAAACGACGTAGACGAGCATCAGAAAAGCTGCCCATCGCTCCTCTACTTTCACTTTGAAGATGCCGAAAATCCTTTTCATTCCTGACAAATTTGACTGCAATTTGAAGAAAAAAGGCCGGACGTGGCTCCTATTTCTCTATCAGACAGATGGCATAAGCGGCCATTCCTTCCTCTCTTCCCGTGAAACCCAACCGCTCGGTTGTAGTGGCTTTGATGGATATTTGGTCCTCATCAATGCCCATAACTGCAGACATACAGGCCTTCATTGCAGGCACATGGGGATTGATTTTGGGCCGTTCGGCACAGATGGTTGCATCGATATTGACCACTTTATAGCCCTTCTCGCCAATCAATTCCACAACACGTTGCAAGATAATCTTACTGTCCATGTCGAGCGTTTTCGCGCTGGTATCGGGGAAATGAAAGCCAATATCGCGCATGTTTGCAGCCCCCAAGAGGGCGTCACTCACTGCATGCAGGAGCACGTCTGCGTCACTATGGCCCTGAAGACCCATGGAATGGCCGATCTTTATGCCCCCCAACCAAAGGTCGCGGCCCTCAACCAATTTGTGGACATCAAAGCCCATGCCTACTCGTATCATGCTTTTTCAAATTGAATGGTTCGTGAATAGCGTCGCAACTGCCGCCCTTTACCGTTTAAAAATGTCCTTGATGCCGTCCATGTCAAAGGTCAACGTGAAGCGAAGCGTCTGGTCGAGGGGGTTGCTTTTGGCCGTCGCAATGACGTAACCTGCGTCGAGTGAGAAGGCACTCATCTTGAAACCGGCCCCCACAGTGAAGTATTTTCGGTTGCCTTTCGTCTCACTTTCGTGGTGATAACCGGCGCGGAGAGCGAACTTATCATTGTAGATATACTCGCCACCAAGGCTCCAACTCACCTCTTGAAGCTCTTCTTTGAGTCCTCCGGGCGCGTCGCTGAAGCTTTTGAAAATGCCACCTATGCTCGAAACATCATAGTAATCGCGCTGCAACCGCGTGTCGTAATCCACCTTTGACTCGCCATCTTTCTGTATGGGACGCGTCGGAACGAGCAGCTTGTTGGCGTCGGCAGCGATGGTAAAACGGTTGAATTCGTCTACAGGAATCATCAAAGAGGCCCCCAACCGCATGTTCGTCGGAATGAATTCGCTGTTGTCTGTGCTTCCGAAGTTAATCTTACTGCCAATGTTCGACAGGTTCAATCCGATGCCAAGCTGGCACTCTCGCTGTCCGATGTCAACATAGTTTTGATAATAAGCGGCTATGTCTGCGGCGAAAGCACTGCCGGGGGAAGTCTCAGAAGTATAGTCGTAAGTGAGATCAGAGTATATCCATCGCACGCCAGCTGATAGAGATAAGTGTTCACTCAGCATCAAAGCATAAGCCAAATCCACTGACATTTCGTAGGGATTGATGGTCATATCGTTGCTACCCGACTGTGAACTGCTCATCATAACCTCTCCCATATTGAAGTAACGGAGCGAACCTGAGACCGCACTATAGTCGCCGATGCGATAGTATCCGGCCAAGTTGGCCAAGTACATGTCGTTGACCAGTCCGCGCAACCAAGGCGTATAGTTGAGCGAAACGCCTGCCCTGCTGATAGTGAAAGGGTATTTTGCGGGGTTCCAATACTGTGAATTGACGTCCGGATCGGTTGCCGCTCCCACGTCACCCATGCCTGCTGCGCGTGCATCGGGGGCGATTGTCTGCGACG
Organism: Segatella maculosa DSM 19339 = JCM 15638; assembly: GCF_000382385.1. Classification (GTDB taxonomy): domain Bacteria; phylum Bacteroidota; class Bacteroidia; order Bacteroidales; family Bacteroidaceae; genus Prevotella; species Prevotella maculosa. Next base: position 52,727 of record NZ_KB908323.1, read on the forward strand.
TAACGGCCGTATAAACGGGGTTGAATATCTTGTTTTTATCGATTTGCGCAGCTGCCGAAGCCGGCAACAGCAGCAATAAAGAAAGACCCATCAAGGATTTTTTCATATCGTTTCTTGTATGCTTGTATGAGAATTTAACGTGCACAACGGTCAATTATTGCCCACAACGATGAGTTTCTGCGCCTTGCTTGCCTGCTCGCTACCGTCAGATGAAATCTTAGCCCGATAGAGATAGACGCCCGTTTTCAGTCGGCTTCCGCCATCAATACACAGGTCCCAGTCTACCGTATAGGCGTTCGAGGTGGACACACCATGCTCTTTGTGCCTCCAAAGCAGGCGCCCGCTCATGTCAAAGACCTCTATCTCGACGTCCATTCTACTGCCCGTTCGGTCGTGATTGATGATGAATTGCGTGGAAGTGGTGGCCGGATTGCGCGACAAGGCCACGCTGAAAAGGTTCGGACGCAGGCCCTTTTCGACCACGAAGTCAAGCCATGCGGTCGAAGAGTTGTTGAGAATGTCCCACGCTTTGAACTGCAACCGGTGCTTGCCCGGACTGAGTTCGGGTATATTATAATAGGTATAGCCACGCGTATAGCTGCCGAAATCATACCGGAAGTAGTCGTTCAACACATAAGTTTGGTTCATATCGCCATCGATGATAAGCTCCAAATCGTGGCCGATGCCGCTTCCCGACACGTTGATACCGTCCTTATCAGCCACTTGGGCCACGAAGTAAGGCGTGGTATTCACGCGTCCTCCGTTCTCGAAAGCAGGCGAATTGAGGTAGCAATAGATGGAAGGTCCGATGGAATCGTTGGCGGTTTCGGCCGAACCGCCCACCAAAAAGCGGTCCGAAGCACCGTGGACAGCGAGCGAATGGTCGTCGTTTAATGCATAGATATTGATGAGACCGCGACCGTTACTGTAGTTGATATCACGCGGAACCGCAAAGGTGAAGCTGATTTTTCCGCCTCTTACGCTGTCCGAACCCATGAAAATTACCTTCGTGCGGTCGTAATATTGAAAAGCCGTATCGGCCTCGTTGGTGTCGTTGAGCCTGCAGGTTATCAGCTCACGTGAGTCGCGAACCGTCACTGTTGCAATGCCTTTGAAGTGCTGTATGCCCTCGATATGCCCTGCAATACGGGCCATTCCGCCGGCCTTGATAACCGGAAGGGTCGCATTTACAGCCTTTCCGTTGATCGAATCGATGATGATTTGCGGCTTGGGTAGGTTCAATCGGAGGACAGGGTCGCCCAAAAGGGCATATTGCAACTTGTTGCTCGTGAGGTCCAATCCCTTGGTTATCATCTCCGTTCGGGCCAGTCGGGCAGCCTCTCCCAGCGTGTTGGCGATGCCGTTTGGCCTGTCTAAGACGTGTTTCAGATAGGCCATGTTCATCGGTTTGTTGTAGATTGCATACACGGTTCGCGTGGTTCCGTAGAAAGCCATGGCTCCTCCGCGTTCGTTAAGCAGTGCCGTTTCGCCGATAGTCGGCGTGGTTCCGTCGAAAGGCATGATGTCACAAGAGGCCGTTATCCATAAAGGTAGGTTCTTATTCGTGAAGGATGCGAAGTCATTAAGGCGCAAAACGGTTTCATGCGACAGCTGGATTTCGGAGCCATGGCCGGCATAATCCATGACGAGTGCACCGCGTTCTTGTTGCCCGATGATGGTTTTCCGCACATCAGGATAGGTGTATCCCGTGGCTGAACGCCCGCGTTTGTAGGCGTCCCACATGACTTTCTTCACCAAAAAGCCCGGATGTTGCTTCGCTGTTTCTTCGGCCGCGGTGTTCGCATCGTCCATGTGAAGGTTGTTGTTTCCGTCATCTCCCATGAACATCAGCGTGTTTTGCCATGCCCCGGCATTGGAGTTTGTGGTATAATCCAACGTTTTATCGACCATGATCTTGGCTTCATTGGCAGTCGAAACGGGGAAACGTCCTACCGCTATATCGGGCAAATCGCGTGTCTGCAAAGCCCCTCCTTCGCCATCATCCAGCAGGGCAAAGAAGCTGTCGTCAACGAAACACTCAATGGCATTGAATGAATTCTCGCTCTCATAACACAGCAGATAGTCGTCGGGGGCAAGGCCTTTGGCCGCTGAAGTCAGCATGCGATTGTCCCAAAGGCAGTCGCCGAAGAGCAGCAGATAGCGGGGAATGTCGCCGGGCGTGGCCCTGTCGTAGAGCATTTTCATGTAACGGCGATACGCATTGGCGTCGGGTGTGCCACTGGAGAACTCGTTATAGAGTTCATCGGCAGCCACGATGTTCACCCGCAAGCCGTCTTTTTGCTCGTGAAAAGCCTTGAGTCGCTCGGCTTGCGCCTTGAGTTTGCGCGAAGAAGGAATGATAATCACCATGTCGGCTTGCCCGTCTGCGTGTCGGTTTTGATTGGGAATGGCTCCCACAAGCTGCGGAACGGGAAAGTCGTTTCCTTTGAACCACGGGGCCGGAAAGGCCTTTTCCCACGCTATAGAAGCGTAATCGAGCCGCACAGTGCCCGAAATGGTTTTTATCTTCAGCGTATCCGCATTGCCAAGTGACTCGAACGGATAGCTTGCATGCTGTTCGTTGGCCTTGTCATACTCGCCCAAAAGGATGGAAAGCGTGCCAAGTTTGCGGCTATTCAGGCTGATTTCGACTTCGCTTTTCATGCCGGCTGTCACGGCAACACTAAGGGTTCCGTGTTGCGGTTGGCTGGGTTTGGGCAGCAAGATGGTCTTGGTTTGCCCCGCAGGAACAGCTTCCGGGTCGAAAAGATTGCGGCCTCCCTGATACCAAGCAAAGGCATCGCGCTCGTAAAGCGAGTGATAATCGTCGGGCGAAGGATAGAAATCGCGCAGGAAAGTCGTGGAGTCAACAGTCGAAGATGGCGTATCTGACTGCGTAAGGAAATAGTAGCCAAAGTCCGAATAGGGGTTGCGTAGGCGTCTTGAAGCACCCTTTGAGGCCCATGAAACGGGCCCTTTTCCATGGAAAAGTCGCTTGCCTTCGACCACGCACAAGGGCACTTCGCGTAGGTCGTCATACTGAATCAGGTCGGATTCTGTCAGCACTTCGCGTTGCAGATGGCCGCCATAGCCATAGAGATGCACCTTGTTGATGTCCGTAAAACCGGCTTTTCTAATCATCGACTCGGTGAGTTGATAAACGCCCGAAGCCGGTATGCGTATCTTTACCCAGCGTCCTTGCGCCAAAACGGACTGTCGCGCATAGCGGTCGGTGGCCGTCCGGGTGGGCAAGATGCCGCTTCTCGGCTTGGCATGCGCTGTGGCAAACGACTCTACCTTCAGCATGAAGCTCGCTAAAATGGAGTAACGACCGTCGCGAAAGACCAGCGGAAGGAACGAAACCACAAGGGTGGGACGCTTCCGATTGAACGAAACGAACTGCCGAATAGCCGGCATCGCAGGCAAGGGTGCATCGGAAATGCGCTTGTAGCGGGCGACTTCGGCGCGCGACATCTCCGTGAATTCGGGATAAACGATACTGACTTGATAGACCGAGTCGGCGTAATTGTCGGCGAGGGGCAGGCTGTAGGTGAAGCGAGGCAACACGGAGTCAATCCTCACTTGGTCGTAAGTGAGGTTGAAGAAGCGTTGCGAAGCCTGTGCATTCAGGCTCAACAACAGCAACATCGCCATGAGAAATCGTTTGAAACAGCGTGTCATCGGCTCGCGTTGTCTGTCGTTTTCAGCTGTGAAAGCCTTATTTACAATTGAATGCCAACACTTTTTTGTCTTCGAGATAGCCCTCCAAATGGTCGTCAATCCGCACAGGTCCGCAGCCTGAAGGGCAGCCCGTGAAGAGCAAATCGCCCGTGCGCAGGGTGAAATATCTGCTGATATAGGCGATGATTTCGTCTACCGTGTAGAGCATGTTGCCCGAATAGCCCTCCTGAACGGGCTTCCCATTGACGTCAAGACGGAAGCGAAGCTGCTGAACAGGCTTGGTTTTGTCTGTCGAAACCCACGCGCCAAGTACGGCAGAACCGTCGAACCCCTTGCAAAGATCCCATGGTTGGCCGGCCTCGCGCAGCTTTTTCTGCAGGTCGCGTGCCGTAAAATCGATGCCCACCGTCACGGCATCATAGTACCGATGTGCAAACCTTACGGGAATCGTCTTGCCAAGTTTGCAGATACGCACCACGAGTTCGGTTTCGTATTCGATGCTTCCGAGGTGGTCGGGAATGAAGAATGGCTTGCCGTCTTTCAGCAATGCGGTGTCGCATTTGGTGAAAATGACCGGCGTTTCGGGCCTTTCAGCCTGCTCATGTAGCGTGAGATTGTGCAGCGCATAATTCATTCCAACGGCAAATATCTTCATCTTTGTGTTGTTTGATGCTTGGGGACAAAGTTCGGTATAAATTCCCGAATGCGCAAGTATTTGCAGGTTTATGTTGCAAAGTGCATCAAGTTTGCTCACTTCTTCCACCTGATGAAGGGCGAATTTCAGGGTACAGGAAAAACCGTTTGGGCGAAATTTGTCCGTGAAAACCTGCAAAGTAGCTGTAGGGACGCACGGACCGTGCGTCCACTCAAAGAGAATGAAATGCAAATACACGGTTGACGGAGCGGACGCATGGGCCGTGTGTCCCTACATGCGCATGCGCAATCAACTTGCTCACCCGTTTATGCGTCAACTGTCAACTGAAATCCCCTGTACGAGCCGCATGACGCGGAGCCAATTGCCGCCCCATATCTTTTCTATATCGTCTTCGCTGTATCTCCGGCGCAGCAGTTGGATCGTGAAATTGATGATTTCCGATGCATCGGCCATTCCTTTGATACCGCCGTCTCCATCGAAATCGGTGCCAACACCAACGTGGTCGATGCCCATCACGCTGATGGCGTGTTCCAAATGGGCTACGGCATCGCGTATGGTGGCCTCGCCCGACTGCCTAAGAAAGCCGTGATACATCGTTGTTTGGGCCACACCACCCTTCGCTGCCAATGCCCGAAGCTGGTCGTCCGTCAGGTTTCGGGGCACGTCGCACAGGGCCTTGCAGTTGCTATGACTGCAAACAATCGGCGTAGCACTGATGTCCAACGCATCATAAAAACTCTTTTTGCCACCGTGACTCAGGTCAACCATCACGCCAAGGCGGTTCATTTCGCGGATAACCTGCTCGCCGAAGTCGCTCACTCCGCCGTGGGTTCCCGTGCCACGTGCGCTGTCACAGATGGCATTGTCACCGTTATGACAGAGCGTGATATACGTGATTCCGCGGCGGGCAAAGTGCTCCACGTTCCTGATATCGTCCTCGATAGCCAGTCCGTTTTCTATTCCAAGCATGATGCTTTTGCGGTCTTGCGCCTTATTCCGATAGAGGTCGTCGGGCGTTCGCGCCAAAGCCACATAGGCATTTTGGCTTTTTACAATGCTTTCTATCTGGTCAAAGATGCTGTCGGTATAGTGCTTGGGTGTCATTCCGGCCATTTCTCCCGGTTTAGGATGCTGAGGCAGATAGGCAACCATGGTCACAGCGTCGTGCCGTCCGTCGGTCATTTTGTGCAAATCATAGAGGATTCGCGGGTCTCTTTGCTCGAAATGAATGCCTTGGGGAAAGAACATCGGCGTGTCGCAATGACTGTCGAAGGTCAGGATATGGCTGTGGAGGCGTTTCGCTTTGGCGAATTCCACACTGCGACCCACGAGCCATTGAAAGAGTTTCAGGCCCATTTCTTCAAGCCATTCGGGGTGCCATTGCACGCCGATGACAGACTTTTCTTCGCTGCTTTCCATGGCTTCGACGATGCCATCGGGTGCGGTTGCCGTCACACGGAACCGCTCTCCGCAATCGCTGACGGCCTGATGATGGAATGAATTGACGTAGATTTTCGGCCCATAGAGGTCGAAAAGCATGCTTCCTTCGGCTATAGTGACACTGTGCGTAGGCTCGTTTCGGTCGGCATCTTGACTGTGTTTCAACTCCGTTTTGATGTCTTGTGCCACACAACCTCCCAGTGCAAAGGCCAGTGTTTGTATGCCCCTGCAAATCCCGAGCATGGGTATTTGCCGGTTATAGGCCAGTCGGACGAGGAGCAATTCGGCCAAGTCGCGCTCGCGATTGATGTGTCCCAAGGCCTTCAAAGGCTCTTTTCCGGCCCACAAGGGATTGTAGTCGGCCCCGCCGGTGAGCACAATTCCGTCCAAAACATCAAGCGTATTGATGATCACATGCCTGTCGGCAACGGGCGGAATAATAAGCGGTATGCCCCCAGCCGCTATGATTTGACGATAATAAACACTGCGAATGGTGGCGTCGACATCGCTGTAATTGGCTGTAAGACCAATGAGTGGGCGATGCTCGGCCTCGGGAAATGTGGAATAAATCTCGTCGAGATAGGCGTCGAGATGAAAGCCTTTGTTCATGTTTTCCATCAGATGAATTGCTAAATCATTGGTCAGCATCGGCCTTTACGGGTACTTCCCGCTTGATGCTTTGCTCAAGTGAAATCAATGTTTCGGTAGAAACGACACCCGGAATGCTCTGCAGTTGATTGTTCAAAAGGTCCATCAACTGCTCGTTGTCCTTGGCATAGAGCTTCACAAGCATGGTGTAAGGCCCCGTGGTGAAGTGACATTCGACAATTTCGGGAATGGCATTGAGTCGCTGAACCACGTTCTTATACATGCTTCCCCGCTCAAGATTGAGTCCCACATACGTGCAAGTGGAGTAGCCGATGCTCTTGGGATTGACGTCAAATCCGCTGCCTGTGATGGCTCCATTATCCATTAAGTGTTGCACCCGCTGGTGAATGGCGGCCCGGGAAACGCCACACGAAGCGGCAACATCCTTAAAAGGAATACGCGCATTCTGCGACAGAATGCACAGAATCTTCTTGTCGAGGTTGTCAATCTTATCCATCTTTCTATGTTTTATCATTGCCCACGTGGGCCGGTTTAATGTAGCAAATATAGGCAATCTTATCGGATTAAACAACAAAATGCGCGAAAATCTTACGATTTCCGCGCATTTTGTAAACGTATCGAATGAATTTATTTCTCGATTTCCAACAGTTCTACCGTGAAGACCAGTGTGGAATAAGGTTTGATTTGGCCTGCCTGACGAGCACCATAAGCTAATTCCTGCGGTATACAAATCTCCCATTTGCTGCCAACCGGCATCATTGTGAGCGCTTCGGTCCAGCCTTTGATGACCTCGTTGCACCGGAACGAATTGGTTTGCGGGTCACGTTTGTAGCTACTGTCAAAGACCGTGCCGTCTATCATTCGCCCTTCGTACTTCACTTTCACCTTGTCTGTGGCCTTGGGTTTGGGACCGTTGCCGGCTACGAGTACCTTGTATTGCAGACCGGAAGGCGTGGTTTGCATGCCCTCTTTCTTGGCATTGGCCTTCAACCAGTCCTCGTTCTCTTTCTTATAAGCGGCATTACGCGTCTCAACCACCTGCTCGGCACGTTGCCGATAAAGTTTTGAAGCCTCGCTTTGTGCAAAGAACGTAGTATCATTCTGCAGGGCTGCAATGAAGCCTTTGATGAACATGGCCTGCCGAATGGAGTCAGCCGAGCCTTCAAAAGCCTGTTTCATGTTCGGCAGAATGCTACTGTTGACCTTATTGGCTATCTGCATTCCGGCTGCATAAGCCTTGAAAGCAGGGTCGTCAATGTGGGTCTGAGCCTCTTCAAAACCACGAATCACGTCGGCCATGTGCTCGGCATCGACGCCGAAACCCTGTTGCAAGTAGGGCAAAAGACCGTCGGTTGCAGCCATACCTGCAATATAACTGATCGTGTCCGAGGGCGAAACGAGCTTCACTGTAGGCTGTTGCACAGCGGTGTTCGGCTTTTTGTTCTTGTCCTTGGCCTGTGTATGAAGTGTAACGCCCGCCAAGATGACGAGCGTTAGCATGATGATTTTTCTCATTGCAGCGTTTATTTTGCGCCCAACTTAACCAATTCAATCTTGAAAATCAGCGCAGAGAATGGCTTAATCTGACCTTGTTCGCGGTCGCCATAGGCCAACTCTTGAGGGATATAAACCTCCCATACGGAGCCAACCGGCATGTGAACAAGGGCGTCGGTCCAGCCTTTAATCACCTGATTGGCCTTCAATGTGATGGGTTCTCCACGCTTATAGCTACTGTCGAACACCTTTCCATCGATCGTTTTTCCCTCATAGTTCACGACAACCGTCGATGTATCTTTCGGCATTGCACCTGTTCCTACCTTGATAACCTTGTACTGTACGCCTGAAGGAAGCGTCTTTACGCCCTCCTTTTTCTTGTTGGCAGCAAGCCATTTCTCGCCAGCTGCCTTGTTGGGACCGTACTGTTGTTCCATGTTCTTGGCTTTAATGGCCATCATTTTGGTCTGTGCAATCTGCTGTGCCTGCTCAACGGTCATCTTCACCTTGTCGGTCTTGCCCGTAGTTCCAGCCACAAAGCCGGCCATGAAGTTCTTCAAAGAGATGCTCTTTGTGGAGTCTTGGCCGTAAACCTCGCTGTTGATGCCCTTGATCATCTGGTTTGAGATCTGCTGACCAATCTGGATTCCGGCGTAATAAGCAGCCTTCTTCTTGTCGTCTCCAGCGTTGGCTCCGTCGTTCAAGCCCTTGATGAAGTCGTCCATATAGGTGGTATCGATTTGCATACGACCTACCAAGAAGTCCTTCAGTCCCTGAGTTTGCGCCATACCCATAGCGTAACTCATCGTGTCAACGTCGTTCTTTAGGTCGGCTTTTGGAGTAGAATTGCCGCAAGAAGCCAATGTTGCGGCTGCAATAGCCATAGCGGCTACGAATGCTAATTGTTTCATTTGAGATATTATTTGATATGTATTACTTCACTGCTACCAGTTCTACGTCGAACACCAAGGCTGCAAACGGAGGGATGGATGCACCGGCTCCGCGCTCACCATAACCGAGATTGTAGGGAATAAAGAAGCGGTATTTGCCGCCTTCCTGCATCAATTGCAAGCCTTCTGTCCAGCCTGCAATCACTTGATTGAGTGGGAATGTAGCCGTTTGTCCGCGATCATAGGACGAATCGAACTTCGTTCCGTCGATCAATGTGCCCTCATAATGGCACTCAACCGTGTCGGTTGACTTCGGACTTTTGCCGTTTCCTTCGCGCAACACTTGGTATTGAAGCCCCGAAGGTGTCGTGATGATGCCGGCTTTTTTGCCGTTTTCGGCAAGGAACCGCTCCCCTTCTGCCTTGGCCGACTTACCCTTTTCGGCCGCCTCGGCCTGTTGCTTAGCCTCTTGTTTGGCAAAGAAATCCTGCACAAGTTGTTGGGCTTCGGCCTCGTTCATCTTCAGATTGCCGGCGAGAACGTCCTTGATAGCCTGTGCAAAATCGTCTATATTCAATGCTGCGGCACCCATCTGCGATAACTGTCTGCCGATACCAATGCCGAGCGCATAGCTTACTTTATCCATAAAATCCTAAAAATGACAGATTAAAACATCAAATATTTCGAAATCGTTTGCAAAGATAGCAGAATTAAACCGAATAGAAAAGAAACGACTCTTTAATTTTATTAAAATATGATATGCGTAACTTGTTTTTTTAATATATTTGTAACACGAACGCAAAGAAACAGGGCAAACGTCCCGATAATGATAAAATCAGAATGAAGTTATGAAGAAAGAAATATCAAAAATCGTCTTCCTGACCGGTGCAGGCATGTCGGTTGAAAGCGGATTCAAGACCTTTCGCGGCAGCGATGGGCTGTGGGAGAACTATCCTGTGGAGCAGATTGCAACGCATCATGGCTGGGAGAGAGACCCTGTCTTGGTGACTAACTTCTACAACATGCTGCGCCGCAAGCTCTGGAAAGCACAACCCAACGAGGGACATCGACTCATCAAACAGCTCGAAAGCAGCCATGAAGTGACCGTTGTCACGCAGAATGTGGACAATCTTCACGAGAAAGCTGGCTCTAAAAACGTTATTCATCTGCATGGAGAACTGTCGAAAGTGTGCTCAAGCAAGGCTCCCTACGACCCTCATTTCATTGAGGAACTGACGCCGGAACACAGCGATGTGGAACCGGGAACACTGGCTAAGGACGGCAGTTTGCTGCGTCCTTTCATCGTGTTCTTTGAAGAAAGTGTCCCAATGATAGAGCCTGCAGCCCGTGAAGTGGCCGAAGCAGACACCTTTATCATCATCGGAACGAGTCTCAATGTCTATCCCGCTGCAGGCCTCATACAGTATTGTAAGCCCGGAATTCCAATTTACTTGATAGACCCGAACCCCGTGAACATGACCGAAAGTAGGCATATCAAGCAGATAACAAAGGGAGCAAGCGAAGGTATGAAGGTGCTGATGGAAAGCCTGTAGCATACAGCTCGCCCGAAGTTCTCGCCCACTTTTCTCACCATAAAGCCTGGGAAGAGACCTCAACGACCGTCATTTTCACTTATGCGCAAGATTATTCACATCGACATGGACGCTTTCTTTGCCGCCATTGAGCAAAGAGATTGCCCCGAACTTCGCGGCAAACCGATTGCCGTGGGCTATGACGGTGTGCGCGGTGTCGTGTCGACAGCCAGCTATGAGGCCCGAAAATACGGCATACATTCGGCCATGTCGATGCAAACGGCCAAGCGATTGTGCAAGAATCTGATTGTCGTTGAAGGCAATTATCACCATTATAAAGAGGTGTCGACACAGCTTCATACCATCTTTCATGACTACACTGACATTGTAGAACCTATCTCTTTGGACGAAGCTTTCCTTGATGTTACGGTGAATAAAAAGGGATTTGAGCTGGCCGTTGACATTGCAAAAGAAATCAAACAACGCATCAAAAGCGAGCTAAATCTCACGGCTTCGGCTGGCATTTCCTACAATAAACTGCTGGCAAAGATAGCTTCTGACTATCGAAAACCCGATGGAATATGCACCATTCACCCTGATAAAGCCCTTGAATTTGTGGCAAAACTGCCCGTGGAAGACCTATGGGGAGTAGGCAAAAAGACGGCACAGCGCATGCATTATATGGGGATTTTCAACGGAGAACAGCTGCGGTCGTGCTCGCTTCAGCATCTTATTACGATGTTCGGAAAGGCAGGTCCGTCGTTCTACAACTATGCCCGAGGCATCGATGAGCGTGAAGTCATCACCGATCGCACACGGAAATCCGTCGGTTGCGAGCACACTTTCATTGAAGACCTCAGCCTTCCTTCGGCCATACTGATTGAACTTTACCACCTTGTGGTTGAGCTTTCGGAACGTATTCACAAAGGAAATTTCGAGGGAAAAACGCTGACTTTGAAAATCAAGTACGGCGATTTCAAGCAGATAACACGCAGCATCACGGTGCAAAATGTGCTGAAAAGCAAGGAAGACATACTGCCTTTGGCCAAGCGATTGCTGCACCTTGTCCGCTATGACAACGCACATACCATCCGCCTTATGGGACTTTCAGTATCCAATCCGGGCGACGACGGAACCTCAAAGCGGCCGGAATGGATACAATTGGAGCTGGAATTCAAGGAATGGTAAACAGGACTTCTCCGTATTCTGCATGCCAAAAAGCGATAACAGGAGTGAGAAAAGTATCCCACTCCCATCATTCCGCACTCCAGCTTTGCTTTTAAAGCACGTAAACAAGGCTAACGCTCATCACACCGCGCCCGTCGTCGGAGACAAACTGATAGTAGGTCTCAGCATTGAGGTGCAGTTTGTCGGTGAGATTGAACTGCAATCCGCCGCCAAGATTAGCGCCAAGTTTGGTCGAACTCGTGCTGCCTGCGGGGCCATCATAGCTGGCTCCCATGATACCTACACCGCCTAAAGGATAGAGTTTGAAGCGGTCGGTCATGTGGAAAAGGTAATGCAGGTTTGCATTTATATCCCATGCGCTGACATCATTGCCATCTTTCGGATAGAAATTCATCGTCAGTTCCGGACGAAAGTGCTCATCGAAGTTATAACGGGCCACTGCTCCTATTCCGAAATGAGGTGCATCTGTGCCATAATTCAACTTTCCACCCACCTCAAAAGTCTTGGTCTGGGCAAATGCTCCCATGCTCATGAGCACGAGAGACAGGGTAAATAATAACTTTTTCATGTTGTTTTTAATAAGTAAGTATTCTATAATTAAACGTCTATATGTTTCTTTTTAATTCTCTATTCTTGACTTTATGGGGTTCATCTTTTGTCATATCACAAGGTCTCCACCCAACCATTGAAAGGTAAGGTTGTGAGTTTTTCCATCACTTTTCTTGAGTTGAAAGGTCATTTTCCCATCTTTTACCGTGTAAGGTGCAGTGATTTCCTGTTTATCAAAGTGCAAAGTAATCGTTCCTTTGCCTGTTGTATAGGTTCCTCTGTACTTGACATCCCAGTTCTTCCCAATCTTCTTACCACCTGAAGTCGTAGTGCCATTATAGGTATAATAGGCACAAGTGCCATCAGGCAGCAGTTGATAAACATAATAATCTGGCTCTGTTCCGTCGTAATGTCGTACGGTTGCAACGCCGGAAGCATTCAGATAGGCATCTGTCTCAATGCCCCATACGCCGAGAACAGACTGGTCTTCTTCGTCTTTGCTACAACTTGTCAATACGCCAAGTACCAACATTGTCAGCATGATCACAGACATTTTTGAAATAAACTTCTTCATTTTATAACGCTCTAACTATTGGTTTGCCCCGCTTAATGATGCGTCCTGACTTTCAATCTTACACCCATTATGTTTCTTTCCTTGCTATGGTGCATAATGGTCGCCTCATATTAATGTTGCAAAAATAAACTTTTTTATTCACTTTGCCATTCTTTATACGGTTAAAAAGCGTTATCAAGAAAAAGCGGAACAGGCTGAAACGGCTTTGAGAACATGGGGCGAAGCTGTTTTTTTTACGGTATATGACCACGAAAAAGCCCCGTCCCGGTGAGGAGACGAGGCTATAATGATTTCCTTTTACTGCAGCACAAGACTATAGCAAGCGTCTATTTCAGAATCTTTTTGCTGCTTTTCCGGCTGCCGTTTGCCATGGTTTCTACCACAAGCACCACACCTTTGGCTTGTGCATCACAGGCCGTTCCGTCGAGATAAAAGTAATGTGTGCCGACAACGTTACTCTCATTGGCGGCCAGGAGGCTAAGTCCGGTAGTGGTAGATGATGGCGTGGAGGGGCCGAAACCACCCATTTCATTGGCTACCCTTACGGTGTAGGTTGCCCCTTTTACCACCTCTTCGAGTGCATATTGTCGGGCATTGGTAATCGTAAGGAGTTCATCGTTCTTGAAAACCGCATACGATGGCGTGCCAATGCTGCCCGAGGCAGCAGTCCATGAAAGCGTTTTTCCCTTGAGTGTAACAGTAGGTGAGGTTACTTGTGCAGCCAAAACAGCGGGCTTCCAATCGGGGAATACCTTGTCGAGTGTGAACAATGAAACCGAATCAGCACTCATTGTGGTGTCGTAGGTGAAGTTTCCTGTACCGTGAACGAAAGTCACATAGTTGTGAACGGGCGTGAGATTGGCCCCTTGTTCGGTCTTCGAACCAAATTCTTTGAATTGATATGCCGCAACATTCATACCGCCGACGGTAAAGCGCTTGATGGCTTTTCCGTCGTTGAGTGGGGCATCTGTCATCGTTGTTCCTATCCATGCGACTTTCGATTTGCCTCCCCAACTGCGTCCAAGCGAGTAACCTTCTTCGTTAAGATTGGTGATTTTGCAGTCGCGCATCACGTAACCATAGTGGCAATTATCGGCCGGATAAGGGGCCGCTATCACGTCTGTTCCACCTTTATTGCTGCGTGGTTCGTTGACAAAGTTCACTTTGTTGAAGAAAACATCGCCACTTCCGCACACATAGTCAACGGTTCCATGGATTTCTCCTCCCTCAAAATAATACTGTCCGTCGCCATTACTGTAGTAAGTATCCTGATAAGAGAGCAGCCGAACGGCCTTGCAAATGGTGCGATTCCCCTTATCTTGAATGGCAACCGCACGTCCTGCAGACCCGCTATTATAGTAATCGAGTGCGTTCTGAACGGTCAAATCCTGCAGATAAGTGTTGTTTCCTGTAATCAAAAGTGTGGCAGTTGTCGCGATACCTTCATTGGCAACAAGTGGTTTGTTTCGAATGATTGTCTTCTCTGTGCTTGCACCTATGAGCGAGATATTGTTGCCGTTGATGGGTGTGAGTACCGTTTCTCCGAGGTCGTATGTGCCATTTGGAATGAAAATCTTGGTGCGTTTGGCACCTGCTTTGACGTTAGCAATGGTCAAAGTATTGAGCAAATGGTCGGCATCTCCGGCCTTGACGACATAATAACCGGCCTCGTTCTGTGCGATAGGATTGGCCTGTGTATTGGCGATTGTGACGGAATGAAGATAGCAAGCTTTGTCGAAACCGAGGCGAAGCACATCGGCTTCACCACGGTACTCATAGCAGATGAGACCGCCGTCTGTGTCAGTTTTGGCCGCAAGTGAGGCCAGTTGGGCGCCTTTACTGTTCTTGATGATGATGTTACCGGCCGAATATGCACAGCCCGATAAAAGAATATAAGCGTCTCCACCGACAAGAAGTTCAACATTATCCGATGGTCCGAAGACCCAACCATGCTGTCCGTCGTGGAACTTTGCCGTTCCTTTGCTGTTGAAAGCCTCGTGATCTTCGTCGTAGAAATAGCGGTCGGTGAGGTTGAAGACATATCTTTTCGTAGTACTCTTCACCTCTTTTTCGGTGGCAAGGGCATGGAGAGCGAGGTCGGAAGTGACCTTATCTTCGATGTTGAACTTGCGATTCCCGGAGCCCGAGGCAGCTGCAAACCAACCGCGAAAAAGGCTACCCGAAGGCACTGTCACGGCCGAAGCGGAATAGGGAAAGGCCGCAATGGGGGCGTCTTTCTCAACTTTTTGCGTGCCGATAAGGCTACCGTCGGTATTATAATAGGTGAGGGTGAAGTCGGATTTCCATTCAAAGAAAATCACATAATCAGCTGTTGTGCCACCTGCATCGACCCGAATTGTGACCTTTGTTCCTTTCGCTGTGGGTGCATAGGTAACGCCTTTTACCGTTCCGTTCTCGGCAACAACTTCAGTCAAAGGGTTGGTCTGCGACACCATTTGCTGCTTTTTTGAAATGTCAATCGTGGCTTGCAGCGTGCCATCAGCCTGTTCTTTGAAGCGGTCGGCAGCCGTGAAAGCCGTTCCATTTGCCTTGAATGAGCCCAAAACAGGCTTGGAACTCATATCCACTTTGCCATAGATGACGAGTTCAAAAAGATAGGCATTCTGGTTCGTTGTGAGGTTCGTAAAGCGCAATTGACAGTTGGTTTTATTTACATCTACGTCCACATCGGCTCCCGTAATAGGCTCGGCCGGACCGTTACTCAACGTAACCCAATCGGCATCTCCTGCACCTTTCGCCTCTAATTTCCAGCCACGTTGACTGCCCGTTGCACCGTGTTTGAAGTGTACTTTCGTGATATTTTGCAGTGCGGAAAGGGTCACCATGGGCGTCGAACGCTTTGAGGCCATGAGATAACCTCCCTTCCACGACGGAAATTTGCCGGCGTTCTTGTTCGTCGAACTCACCTCCGTATCGACGATGGTGAAGCTGAACGGCTCGTGACTATAACTTGTTTTAGCATTCACGACGCTTGCCGTTGTAGAAGCCTTTGCGTTGGTCCAGTCGCTGAAATCGGTCGTATAAAGTACCTTTTCAACCCCTTTGACGTCTCCCGAAGGGTCAGACGGATTGACAAGTTGCACCGTTCGGCCACTGTAATAGTCGAGCCCTGCGACCTTATTGCACGCAGGATAGTATTCAGAAACGGGTGTCTCGGCCTCCTCGTTCTCCTTTTTCACGAGCGCTTCCACCAAGCTGTTGGCATACACTTCAAGGTTGGTATAGTAGCCATTTGGGTCGATTGACGTTGCAAGGGCATCGTTTGCAGCGTTCGGATTCAGCCCATTTGCGGTCTCCCACACATCGGGAATGCCGTCCAAATCAGTGTCGAACGCATCGGAACGTTTGCCGGTTGGGAAGTTCTTTTCAGTGTAACCATCTACGTCACTCACGATATCTATGATGCCTGCCCGGCCCGTCCTGCTTCCCGAAAAGGTGGCCGTTCCGTCGGTAGCTTCCTTGGAATACCTCACATCTACGTTGTCGCGGAAGAGCGAAGCGCCTGCATAAGCCAGCACTTTTCGATAGGCTTTCTCTGCACTGTGCGTGGTGATGTCTCCCGAAGCGATGGGCGCAGCCAGTTTGATAGGCACATATTGCCGGCCATTATAGGTCTTGTGGGGTACGCCTTGATAGTAGTCTGCACCGTCGAGTGTGTAATGTTCACCATCAATTAGCTGCACACCTTTGTCGAAAGTGACCCCACTCCAATCATAGTTCTGCGCCTTTGTGCCCGCAGCCTCAACGAAATTGCCACGGATGTAATAGCGACTTGCCATGCCAACCATGTCGCCCGTGGTCGAATTTCCAGCCTCTCCGACACTGATTTCCGTTACTCTTCGGGTGTTTTTTGTAGCAGGTCCGGCCTTATAATAGTTGTTAATAATGTTGATTTGTCCCCCTCCGGGACCGCCATAGCAGCCGTTTCCGTTCCCCCAATTATAGAGAACACAGTTGCGAAAGTCCACATTTTCGGCCATGACCGTATTGACCCAATGATACGAAGTGAACTGAAAATTGTTCGAATATCCGTCCCATCGGTAGCGAGCTCCATTGAAACGAGGGGCCCGATTATCGACACTTCCGATGTAATTATGGTGGAAACTGGCCAGCTTTCCGCCCCAAATTCCACCGTAACCATGCGCACCTTTGTCGTGTCCGGCATTGGTTAAGGCCTCGCCAAGCATGCACCATTGCATCGTGAAATTATTATTGTCATAGAACGATGCCAGCTCATCAATGCTCCAACTCACCGAACAATGGTCGATGATAACCCCCGTGAGGTTGCAGTTCCAAAGGGCATCTGCCCCGTCATTGACATTCTTTTCCTGCCCGCGACGAAAGCGAATGAAACGGATAATGTTGTTGGAAGCAGGCCGAACCGTGTAATAGCGCAACGTGATTCCGGGATAAGGAGCCGTTTGTCCCAGTATGGTCGTGTTCTGACCAATCTTAAGTTCCGATGCCAAAGCAATGACACCACCCACGTCGAACACCACAATCTTCTTGGAATTTCCGCTTACTGCCGCCCGAAAAGAGCCCGTTCCGGCATCGTTAAGATTGGTGACATGGACGACTTTTCCGCCACGTCCGCCCGTAACATAGCGTCCGTGACCTTCTGCACCGGGGAAAGCTGGGGCCTGCGCCCATGCAGATTGAATAAAAAAAGCACCGAGAAAGCCGAGTAAAATGACACTCAGACTGCGTTTTGTCTTCTTCATTTGTCAATGATAGTTAATGGATTGTAACGGCAAATTTACGTTATAAAAGTCAAAAGCTCAAATAATCGCGGGATTAATCCTTAAGTTTCCTACGTAAACGTTTTCAGCATCAGCTGCTTTCCTCGCGTTTCCGAGCCGATAAAATGGCAGGAAAGAAGATGTAGGAACACACGGCTCGCACGTCCGCCCAAGTTGAATAGAAACGCAAATACGTGTTCGTTGAAGCGTGAAGCTCAGGCCGCGCGGCTCCACACACATTCAGATTGATAATCAACGACTTATGTCTTGCATTCCAATCTCAGCCATTTTACCGCGCAAAATGGCCCATATTACCGTGCAAAATGGCTGGAATAAGCCTGCAAAATGGCTCATATCGGAATGTTGTTTCAAGCAGTGTTGATATTAACGGGCCAGCAATACCTCGCCTGCCGTTTACACCTTATTATATAGAACCCCTTTCTCTACATTAGACTTTGCCCGCTATAAAGAGGAAAGCGGCATCTTGCAAGGTTGCAAGATACCGCTCATTTATTTTTAAAATCACTCTCCTTATCCAGGAAGGCTGATTGCCTCGTTGGGGCAAACATCAGCACATGTGCCGCATTCGGTGCACATTTCGGGGTTGATAGAATAGATGTCGCCCTCTGAAATAGCTCCCACCGGACATTCATCAATGCATGTACCGCAAGCGATACAGTCGTTACCAATTACGTAAGCCATAACTTTAAAATTTAGATTTCATAATGTTTTTGTACCATGTAGCAAATCTTGTTCCTCAATTTGTACGATGCAAAGGTATAAATAATATTCAGAAATACCTACTTTTAGGTACTGTTTTTTATTCAATTTATACAAATTCTTGATTAAAATCATGCAATATAGTGCGCGGGATGCCGTTTATGGAACAGATGAAGAAGAGATTTCAGCTGTTAATGTTCCTATTGTGGACTGCCGAAATAACGGCCGTTGCACAGCAAAGAACGGTGCAGAACCGTCCTTACACGGACTTGCGGCCCTTTCATTTGGGCATTTCCGTGGGCTTGCATGTGCAGGATTTGGAGTTTGTCAACATCGGAGAGCAAACCGTTGTGGCCGAGGATGGCACGTCAAGCAGGCAGACCCTAACGACCGATCAAGACCGTTTTGACATGGGATTCAACGTGGGTGTGCTCGCTGAAGCAAGGCTTTCGGAGCACTTCCAACTGCGTATTGCCCCCACAATGTACTTCGGTTCGCGTCATATCCTGCTGCACAATTTGAGCGTTCTTGCGCCAAACGGCAGTCCAACGGAGCGCAGACAGACCATGAAAACGGTGTATGTTACGGCCCCGATTGACTTGATTTTCGCGGCACCACGGTTCAATAACCATCGTCCTTACGTGATGGCGGGTCTCACACCGGCCGTCAATCTAAGCGGAAAGGACAACGATTACGTGAAACTGAAACGCTATGACGCCTTCGTTGAAATAGGAATGGGTTGCGATTTCTACCTGCCTTTCTTCAAAATAAGGCCCGAATTGAAGTTCATGTACAGCCTCGTCAACAGCTTAGACAGCAAGCATATCAACCGTATGGAAGACAAAGGAATGCTGCCCTACGCCCGTTCGGTGAGCGATGCACGCGCAAAGTTGATCGTACTTACCTTTTACTTCGAGTGAAACCGAGTTTCAGTTTGCCCACGAAGATCGCGTTCTTGCCCTCGTGGTCCACGGGAACTTCGCGGCCGTCAAGGTCTTTCACGTAGCGAAGTTCTTTGAAAAAGCTGTGCGAATGTCCGCCAAGTACGAGGTCGATTCCACGCGAACCGGCAATCACCATCTGGTCGCCCATGCCCGTTTCTTCCCAACCAAGGTGAGAAATGCAGATAACAAGATTACACTTTTCCTTGCCCCTAAGCACCTTTACCATGTCGTTGGCCACGCGAACGGGGTCGAGATACTTGATGTTTCCATAGTTCTTGGCAGCCACAAGTCCATCAAGTTGCGGGTCAAGAGCAAACACTCCGATGCGGATTCCCTTACGTTTCAGCACGATATATGGCTTGACAAGGCCATCAAGGGCCGTGCCCCGAAAGTCGTAATTGGAGCAAATAATGGGGAAGTTTGCCTGCTTGAAGAGGCGAACCATGTTGTCGATGCCGTAGTCGAACTCGTGGTTTCCGATGGTGCCTGCGTCATAATGCATGCGGTTCATCAGGCCAATCTCTACGTCTCCCTTGAAGAGTGTATAATAAGGTGAGCCTTGTGAGAAGTCGCCGCTGTCGAAAAGCAACAGTTCGGGGTCTTGTTTTCGCTCCTCCTCAAGCATGGCAATGCGACGAATGAAGCCTGCCCGACCGGCAAAAAGCGTGTCGGCAAGGTTCTCGTTCAGCGGGAGAATGCAGCTATGTGTGTCGCTGGTGTGAAGAATAGTGAGCTGCTTTTGAGCATAAAGCGTTAAAGGCATGCACGTCAAAAGCAGGCCGAAGCAGGCCAATCTAAAGGCGTTTCGCTTGTATCTGTATTGAAATTTCTGCATTGTTTTCAGTATTTAGCGTTGTTATTTCACGATGATGCGGCCTTCGACCTCGCGGCTTACGGCCTTTCCTTGGGCCATTTGGTCGCGGAAATAGTTCATGATGATGAAGCGGACATTGTTTTCCTGCGTCTGAGGCGAGACCACATCGGTCCCCGATTTGAAGGCTTCGAGCTTGTCGTTGCCCTGCGCCAGATAGTCGAGCGTAGCCACGCGGTAGGTCTTATTGTCGTCGATGGGCTCGCCATTGAGCCTGCAATCGAGGAGTTTCCGGCCGCTAATGACCAAGTTAACGCCATGACTGACACCCTCACCACCTGTTGATGCTATCTGCTGGAAGAGTTCCTTAACCTTTGTGCCCGTCAATGTGAGGAAGCAAATCTTGTTTTCGAACGGCGCAACGTCCACAACGTCGCCGTAGGTCACGCGGCCTTTGGCGAACGCCGCACGTATGCCACCCATGTTATAGACGGCAAAATCCACGCGCTCTCCATAGCTTTTGCCGCCCCATTGCAGTATATCGGCAAGCAAATTCGACAGCGAACTCTCCGGCTTTCCGGCCGCCATATAGGCCGAAACCTCGCCCACGACGGGGCTCATGATGCTGTCTACCTTGTGTTTGTAGGGCGCAAGGAAAGCTTGAGCCTCCGGTTCCGGACGGGCATCATAGCGTTTATCAATCAAAATACGGCTGCGGCTGACGCTCGTCAGCTCGTAATGTTGCTTGCAGGATACCAAGGCAAGCAAGGCCGAAACAATGAAACATGTGACAGGTTTCTTATACATCATCTTGTAATTTGTTGTCACAAAGTTACTTCTTTTGGGCGGAAAAAAGAAAGAATAGTGTTAAAAACGAAAAAAACAAAGCGCCGAAGCGTCATTATACCATCTTTTTTCGTAACTTTGCACCGCTTTTCGGCGTAACCGCTGGCAGCAGAAGAGTTGCTTGGCCATGTTGCGTTGGGCGCAAACAAAATTTAATTTCAAATAAAAATGGATTTAATTAAAGTTGCTGAAGAAGCATTTGCAACCGGAAAAAAGTTCCCTTCGTTCGGTCCCGGCGACACCATTAGCGTGGCTTATAAGATTGTCGAGGGCACTAAAGAACGTATCCAGCTCTACCGTGGCGTAGTCATCAAGATCTCGGGCCACGGAGACAAGAAGCGTTTCACGGTTCGCAAGATGTCGGGCACCATCGGTGTGGAGCGTATCTTCCCGATAGAGTCACCGAACATCGACTCCATCGAAGTGAACAAACGCGGTAAGGTTCGTCGCGCCAAGCTTTATTATCTTCGTGGGCTCACGGGTAAGAAGGCTCGTATCGCCGAGAAGAGAACCACCACTGCCGCAGAATAATCGGCAAATCGTTCGCAATGAAACAAAAAGAGGTTGTGCTCACGGGCATAGCCTCTTTTTATTTGGACTTTGAACATTGAAGTTTGAATTTTGAACTTTATGATGAACGCTCTTTTTTGTAAACGTGGGGCAAATCATAAAGCCGGGAAAACACGCCCTTTTCATTAGCATGAAACGTTTTTTCATCAGGAGGAACGTCCTTTCTGTAGTGAAACGACGCTTCTTTCATCAGAGAACAACATTTCTTTTACCAGATAGAAATATTTTTATATCAGAGGGAAACGTTCTTTCCATAGGCATTCCGTTCCTTTTCCTCCTATCCCTTTTGAATTATCTCCGTGGAGAAAAATATTTTTCTCTATGGAGATAAATTCTTTTCTCCACGGAGATAAGGATTTTTCTCCACGGAGATAATTCAATTCCGTCCGTATCAAAAAGTGACGCGAACCGTTGGAAATGGAAATGCCTCGCCTTTGTTTCGGGCTTCGACCAGCAATAAAATTTTTAAATACAGGGAAACGGGGTGTCCGAATAGGGACGCACGGGTCGTTCGTCCCTAATAAGTAGAAAGGAAACAGAAGAAAAAAATCGGCCGGGGAAGTGACTCGGCCGATAGAATGAACTTACCACGCGAAGCGGAGCGTGCGTTGCTGTGCGCCCGTTTCGGTGTAGATGAGCATGAGGGGATAGCCCGCGTCGCTCAACCGCCAGTCGAAGCTGCCGCGAAGTTCGTCTTTCTGCGTGACGGCCACGGGCAGATGGCTGGGGGCTTTGCCGAGTATTCCGGCGTAATAGGCGTAGCGGAGCCGGCCGATGTCTATTCCGGTGAAATCGTCGAAGAGCATCAGGCAGCCTTTGTTTGCGAGCGGTGCAGACGTGGCGGCCGTGTGATAGACGACGTGCAGCGGTTCTTCTCTGACACCGCTCGTGGAGTTGGTGATTTGAACGATGTCTCCGTCGAGGTAGTCAATGTTGATTTCTTTCTTTGCGCCGGCATAATAGGCGTAAGTGAGGCGGTCGTCTTTGTCGTAGCTGAACGCCCAGCCGTCGCTGTAGGGCTTCTCTTCTTTTCCGTCGGTGGTCTTGTAGACGGTTTCCATGCAGCGTCTGACGAACCCTTTGGCGTTGAGGAAGAGCGCATAGACGTATCGGCTGCTGCCTTCGGTGACGGTCATCATGACGCCGGGCATGCGAATGCCGCCGCGATAGTAACGCTCGCGGTATTCGAACACGGCTGTCGGGCCGTTGTCGCTTGTGATGGAAGCCACGCGGCCGTCCTTGTTGGTCTGCAATGTGAATTCGCCGACCTGCCGGGGCAGTCCTCCGGTGAACACGACGCGCGGGTTGACGTCGGTGCCTGCAGCTCCGTCGTCGTTGACTTCGTTGTTGCCGCTGCACGAGGTCAGCAGTGTTGCAACGAACATTGTGAGGGCCGTCAAAGCCCTACCTATGTTCTTCTTCTCTTGCTTATTCATTATCATTCTTGAATGTCTGTGAAGGTTCAAATTGGGTCATAAAGACCGGGTGCAAAGGTACGACAAGTTATTGAATAAGCAAAGCGTTTCGCGAGCTTAATATCCGAACAGGTTCATCACTTTTTCTATGACAGGGGCCATATCATAGTATTTATACTCGGCGAGTCGGCCGCCGAAGATAACGTTGGGCTCTTGTTCGGCAAGGCTTCTGTAGCGTTCGGCCAATGCGTTGTTCTTGTTGTCGTTGACGGGATAATAGGGTTCGATGCCCGGTTCCCATTCGGTGCTGTATTCGCGGCTGATGACCGTGTGGGGATTGTCGTAGACCGCTTGACCGAACAGCTCGAAATGCTTGTGCTCGATGATGCGGGTGTAAGGCACGGCGGCGTCGGTGTAGTTGACGACGGCGTTGCCCTGATAATTCGGCGTGGGCTTTACTTCGGTCTCGAAGCGCACCGTTCGAAAGTCGAGACGGCCGAAGCGGAAGTCGAAGAACTCGTCGAGCTGTCCCGTGTAGACAATTTTGTCGGCCACGGTTGCCCAATATGAACGTTCGCGGGCAAAGAAGTCCGTGTCGGTCTTGGTTTCTATGCCTTGAAGGAGTGCGTCGATGAGTTTGTTGTATCCGCCGATAGGAATGCCTTGATAGCTGTCGTTGAAGTAGTTGTTGTCGAAAACCATGCGGACAGGCAGGCGCTTGATGATGAAAGCCGGCAGCTCCGCACATTTCCGTCCCCATTGCTTTTCGGTGTAGCCTTTGATGAGCTTTTCGTAAATGTCGTTACCAATCAACACCTTTGCCTGCTCTTCAAGATTGCGAGGTTCGGTTGTTCCTTCGCTCTTCATCTTGGCCATGGCTTCTGCCTTTTGCTCGTTCAGTTTGGCAAGCGCCTCGTCGGGAGTGGTAACGCCCCACATCTGATAAAAGGTGTTCATGTTGAACGGCAGGTTATACAGCTTGCCCTTATAATTGGCCACGGGCGCATTGGTGTAGCGGTTGAATGGAACGATGGCGTTGACGAAGTCCCACACCTTTTTATTTGAGGTATGGAAAATATGAGCACCATATTTATGGACGTTGATGCCCTTGATGTTCTCGCAATAGACGTTTCCGCCGAGATGCTGCCGCTTGTCGATGACAAGACAACGCTTGCCTTGCTTGTGGGCGAAGTGGGCGAAAGTGGCTCCGAACAAGCCTGAGCCGACGATAAGATAATCGTAAGGTTTCATATCAGTTCTATTTATAATGCATTCAGCCGATAGACGAAATAAGGTTTCCCGTCGGCATCAAACGACACGCGTTTATATCCGTTAAAGGTCAATGTCCTATTAGATATTATGTATAAAGGCCTTTCTTTCTCTATATATTTGTTCTGAACTTCCATTTCATCACTGAGATTCAAATTAAGATGACAGAAGTTCTTGCATTCGGGAATACTGCCACAAACGGTATAAACGCCAATATCCATAATGCCATATTCTATCATGACAGGAGGAGTTTCCCTTCCTTCCATAATAATGTCTCTTATTTTGAACGTCGGGCTATCCATACCGTTAGATAGCAGTCCCCTTGTCGTGTCAAATTTAATGAATACGCCGAGGACCAAAGCTATAAATAAGAAGGCCGGATATAAGAACCTTTTATTATTGCCCGCCTGCAATAATTTGCTTCTTGAGCACCAACTTCTGACCATCAATAAGGAGAATGGCGCGAAGATTACGAGCGGTAACACGTAATATCTTATTGGGTTTCCGACAAACAGCGGCACGTATGCAGAGAGAAAACAAACGGCACAACAACAGAGCAGCCTTTTGTTCTTTTGCGAAATGAGCGCTATCAGAGAACCTATAAACATACATACCAAGACAGGATTGTATAGAATCAGTTTAACGCCGACCAATTCATTATGGACAACACGTGGCAGTGAGCCATGATATTCAGAAGTAGTACCATAATGAAAGATGTTGTCGTAGAAATATACGGTCCACATATCTGCCAAAGCATGGTTGAAGGCGAAATAACAGACAACGCCCAAGGACAACGGTATCAGTCCCATAAGGAAGAAAGCCGCGCTCCGCAACAGTCCTGCATAGTCTTTATTGCGGACATAGAAGAACAAGTAGTAAAGAGGAAGTCCGATGAACAGGCCTACGATTGTGTACTTTATCCAAAACACACACGACGCAAGAAAGCCCAAGAGGAATGCGTCCTTGCCGGCAAGGCTGCCTACCTTTTCCGACTTCAAGCCTATGTAAAGCCCCATAGAAAGGAATGGAAGACAGAACTCCTCGGCACTTGCGCCCTGCTCGAAGCTCCATGCGCTGTAGACTCCTAAGGCCAACAACGGTACATAATACAAGATTTTCCTATCCGTGAACAGCAACAATGCCTTATAACTGTATAACAGGAATACGAAACCAGCGATAAGTTCCAGCACGTATACGCCAAAGAAAGACCTGAAAGAAATCAAGGAACCGATGCCGTAAATCAGATGTAGCAGCAATCCTTTGTGGTCCATCAGGTCTCTGTAGGGCACTTTGCCGCAGAAAACAGATTTACCTACGGTGAACATGCAGTTGGCGTCCACCCATGAATTGAACGGATAAAGGAATGAAGACGTTGAGAATATCGTCACGGCAACAAAGGCGATGGCAGCAATAATGAGTATTTCTCGCTTTGTAACCTGCTGAATGGAAGAAGTTGTGAGCACGTTGTCGTCTAATCTTTTGTTTTTCTACATACTTCCCGGCTGACTTTCCAAAAGTCGCTGATGGCCTTCCAACCAATCTTCAGGATTTTCTTCGGGTTTATGGAGTTCACACCGCCTTGTCTCGGCTTGAACGTGATGTCAATGTATTTAACCCGCTCGCGGAACTTGCTGAAACATGCGGCAAGAACAGCATTAGGAAGATTGAAGTCCGACGGCATCAGGTTGATATACTTCTTTACTACAGATGCTTTCATCAGGCGGAACGGCGCATTGGCATCGGGAACCCACACATGGAAGAACAGCCACACGTAAGAACGCAGCACGTTCTCGACCATCTTTCGGTCTTTTCCGTCGCCACGGACAGGACGGCAGCCCATCACACAGTCGTAATCGCGACTCGCTTCCAAGAAAGCCGGGAATTCATCGGGATTGGTCTGGCCGTCGGAGTCAGTCTGGAAGATGAAGTCGGCACCTTGTTCTATGGCATATTTATAGAGATAAATAACCGTAGGACCATGTCCCGAGTTCGGCTTGGAAAGCGGGATAAACTGCGGATATTTGTCTTTCAGACTTTCCATGATCTCCATAGTTTTGTCTTTACTGCCATCATTGGCAATGACAAGACGGCTATCCGCACCTGCCTTCTCCACTACGGGATACCACCGACCGATAGTCTCTGCAATATTCGCCTCCTCATTGTACGCGGGAAGCACAAAGAAAATTTTACTCATTATTCCCCTTTTATTTTAGTTGGTTTGAACGTAACGTACTTATTGATTAAGAACTGGACGACAACGACCAATACTATCGACAGCAATTTGGATAGAATCTTGTTCATTGACAGTTGGCTGATGCAGACCCAAAGAATAAGACTACTCAACAACATTCCGCATAAACCGACCGTCAGGAATATCGAAAAGCGTCTCTTCGTCTTGTCCTTGACTTTGAAATTATAATTACGGTTAAGCGTAAAACTCGTGATGATACCGCCCAATACGGATATGCAGTTTGACAGGATATAATGCCAGCCGAAGACCGTAACGAAGAGCGTGTACAGCAAGAAATCAAGTCCCGACGAACAAGACCCTATGATGCCATACAAGATCAGGTCGCGGAATTTCTTATAAAATCTCTGTACGATGCTATTATAGACCATATGCAATGCTTTAATTGTGACCAACCGTTACAATGTTCGTAGCGTCAAGAACATGTTTCAGTAAACGCTTTCCCATATATGTCTTCCCACCCTTCGGACCTCTGCTGTGGCCTCAACCTTTAAAGATAGGATTGAATGGTGCAAAGTTAAGAAAAAAAACAGAATAACTGGTTAAAAGACGTGCTTTTTACCTATAAACTTACGTGAGTTCGATATAAATCCTATGAAAAAGGAGGACTTTTCCGATGCCTCGGATGAACAAAAAACAGAAAACAAACGGTCTTCCGCCGCGGCGGAAGATAAAAAATGTAAAGAGACCTCTGCAAAACCATCAACATCAAGTTCGAAAACGGGTGCGTGATGGGCGAAGACGACAATGAGCACACTATCACCATGAGCTACAGCGGCTCGATGACGGCGAAGAAGAAGAAGAAGAAGAAATAATCCCTGCCCCTGCGCCCCCGAAACAAGGAAACCGAAGGGGCGCGGGGCTTCCGCCACGGCGGAAAGGAGTTGAACCGAGAAAAAATGTCCGTCGCCCGCGGGCGAAGTTAATTAGAGTTAAGAAAATGTTTTTCGCCCACGGGCGACGAAACAAAAATTAACGGAAAACCTTTTCGCCTACGGGCGAAGTTAAAAAAGTATAAAGAAACATCCGTCGCCCACGGGCGATGATACATTTTTTAACAGTCAACTGCTTTCGCCCCCGGGCGATGACAAAAAAATAACCATTAACCTGCATGCCATTTGCACGGAGGCCAACATCGAGAAAATCAACGTGCTGCTGCCCGCCCTCAAAACCTGCATCGACAAAGAAGAGCAGGCGCTGAACTTGCCGCGCGGGAAGGAATTTATGGAGGAAATACGGGAACTCGACGCCGCGCGCGACGAAAGCTATCGTGCTCTGCAACTCTACGTAGAACTGGCCGCTCACAAACGCGCAGCCGAGGTGAAGGCTGCGGCCGACGAGGTGGAAAAAAGGTGATGACTATTTTTGACATGAACAAATCCGTGGGTGATGGCTTTGCAAAGGACTCATAAAAGGAATGTTCGTCCGCCACGGCGGACGAACAAAAAAACACGTTGGAGCAGGATAAAAGCATCTTGTCCAATAGCCCCAAAGGAACGACTGTCTGAATTTCCTTATCCCGAACTCGCGTATCAATTATAAAACAAACGGATTTACAAATTGAACGGGATTGGACTGTGGTGCAGCAAGAAGCAGGGAAAAAGTTCAGAGTAACACGTTATAGCGGCTATTCTGACAGGGATAAGAGCAGCGGTATCATCATTTTTTTCTTTTTCCACATATTTCCTGCCGCATTTCGTTGCAAACTTTGTTTTAATTGCTTACATTTGCAGCATGATGAACAAGCTTTCCCAACTGAAATACTTCCTGACCATCGGCATGTGGCAACCGCCCGGACAAGACGCCGGCCGCTGGAAACGCATGCTGTTGAACCTTTCTCGCAAGGTCTACATGGCTGTGCGGCTGTTCATCGAGCGCGGACATGTGGACTTTGCCACGCAACTTTCATTCAGTACGATACTCGCCATCGTTCCCATTTTTGCGATGATTTTCGCCATTGGGCGCGGGTTCGGACTCTCCGAATACATTGAACTGTGGCTTCGCAACACGCTGAGCAGTCAGCCAGAGGCCGCAGATTCCATTATCAACCTTGCCGGTTCGTATCTCCAACACGCCCAAACGGGCCTCTTCATCGGCATCGGTATCCTCTTTATGCTCTACAGCGTGCTGAGCCTGATTTATAATGTGGAGTACGTGTTCAACACGATTTGGCAAGTGAAAAACAAGCGACCGGTGGCCAGAATCCTTGCCGATTACACTTCGATGGTGTTCCTTGTGCCCGTCATCATCATCGTCATGTCGGGCATGAGCATCATTGCCAACACCACGACCGAGCATCTTCAGGCCTTCTTTATCCTCGGTCCGATGGCACGCATCGGCATTCGGCTGCTGCCTTTCGTCATCCTGACGCTCATCTTCACGGCCCTCTTTTCCGTAATGCCCAACACACGGGTGAAACTCACTTCGGTCATCGGCCCAGCCGTACTGGCTTCCGTCGCCATGTTGCTCGTGCAGTGGGGCTATGTGCACGGCCAGATGTTCCTCACCGGCTATAATGCCATCTATGGCTCGCTTGCCGCACTGCCGCTTTTCATGCTTTGGATGCAGTTATCGTGGTATATCTGCCTGTTTTGTGCCGAACTTTGCTACATGAACCAATACCTCGACTACTACGAATACATGATAAGTCCGTCCGACATCAGCGAAGCCAACCGCCGAAAGATAGCCCTTGTCGTGATGAAGCACATCATGCTTCGCTTCCGAAACGGCAAACCTGCGCTCACAGTACTTGAAATCAAGCAACTCACGGGCATTCCCATCCGATTGGTCGGCGACGCACTTTACCGTCTGGAACGCGTGAAACTCGTCACGACGGTGGGCAATTCCGCAGACGAAGACACACGCTATCAACCGGCACAAGCATTGGAACGGCTCCGTATGGGCCGTATCGTTGACCTGCTCGATCATGCTTGCGACAACCGATACAAGAACAATCGGTTCGACATCGCCCCTGCGCTTGACCCGAAAACCGAACGTATTATTCGCGAAGCCTACGAGGAATTCATCCGTAAACTCGACAATATTGATGACCTATAGCGAACTGTGGCGACGGCTCGTGCCACGATACGACGAGCGAGAAGCCAAGGCTGTGGCACGAACTCTACTGGAAGATGTGTTCAAACTTTCGCTGACCGACCTCTATACCGATGGGCTCGAACGACTGACCGACGCCGAAATAAGCCTCCTGAACAATCTGTTCAACCGACTCGAACAAGGCGAACCGGTGCAGTATGTCACGGGAAAAGCATCGTTCTGTGGGCGAGAGTTCAAGGTCAATCCTGCCGTACTTATTCCGCGACCTGAGACAGAATTGCTCTGCCAAACAGTCATTTCGGCTTTCAATGCGCCCTATTGTGCATTGCAACCGCCCGAACCTTTGCGTGTGCTCGACGTGGGAACGGGCAGCGGTTGCATAGCCGTCACGCTGGCACTCGACCTTTGGAACAGCGCAATCACGGCGTGGGATATCTCATCGGACGCCTTGCTCACCGCACGAGAGAACGCACATCGGCTGCAAGCACGCGTCAACTTCGAACTGCACAACGTGTTGCAGCTTGACAAAGCAGCCTTTGAAGCCGACCCGTTCGACGTCATCGTGTCGAACCCGCCCTACATCTGCGAACGCGAGCGCAGCGATATGGCACCGCATGTGCTGCAACATGAGCCTCCAAGCGCACTCTTCGTACCCGACAACGACCCGCTTATTTTCTATCGCGCCATCGCCCGTTACGCGCTCTGCAGGCTCAAACCTTCGGGTCTTCTGGCCTTTGAAATCAATCCGCTTTATGCAGAAGCGTTGAGAAAAATGCTGGAAAAAATGGGCCTTAGGGCCGTTGATGTGAAGAAAGATCCGTATGGAAGAGAGCGGATGGCACTGGCCATTAAAAGCCAAAGCTAACCATATAGGAAGTATTTTCACCCCCTTCAAAAGAGAAAACGGACATCATCTCGCGGTCCCGCCATACAGAAAGAACGGTTACAGTTTCGGTTTGCAGGCTCTTAAAAAGCGTCTATGCTTATTTGTTTCATTATTATTTAGTATAAGTAAGGAATAGTTTTTTATGAAATAAATCGTACCTTTGCCTATGATGGAGCTGAACAAAACGATAGAATACTTACGGACGAAACCGGAAGGACAGACCTTTGACCGTAAAAGTGCAAAGATTGATGCTAAATCTTTGGCGGTGATCCTCGTAGCAATGGCCAATGCTGACGGTGGAGACATTGCCATTGGTATTGAAGACAATGGTAACGTGACAGGAATTGATGGAAATGAGCAGCATATTAACGAACTCTTGCGGGCTTCTTTTGACTTCTGCGTGCCTTCTGTCGAGGTGAATGCAGAGCGATTGGCTTATACTAACGAATACGGACAGCCTAATCATATTCTCTTGATACATGTTCACCAAAGCATGAAGCTTCATACCAATCAAGCAGATGAGGCGTTTTATCGTGTAGGTGACCAATCAAAGAAACTCTCTTTCGAACAACGGTTACAATTACTCTATGCCAAAGGTGGCCGTTACTATGAAGATGAACCTGTTTATAATGCTACCATCGAAGATATCGACCTTGCTAAGGTGGAAGATTATATCAAAGTGCTGAGCTATGGCAAGGATGTCATCACCTATCTTCAGGAAAATAATGCGTTCGTAACCCATCGTGGCGGGGTAGAAAGAGTGAGCGGTGCCGCCATTCTCCTCTTCGGTAAAAACCCTCAACGGTTCTTTCCGCGTTCATATGTCCGTTTCATACGTTATAAAGGAACCGAAGCCAAGGTCGGAACAGAGATGAATGTGATAAAAGATGTGATTTTTGAAGGCACAATATTAGAAGTCATCAACAAGACAATAGCCTATGTTCAGACGCAAATCAAGGAATTTACCTTCCTTGGCCCAAAAGGTCTCTTCGTCACTATCCCCGAATACCCCGCGTTCTGCTGGCAAGAGCTGATTGTCAACGCCGTGGTTCATCGCGATTATTCCATTTATGGCACAGACATTCAGGTCAAATTGTTTGACGATCACCTTGTTGTTGAAAGCCCGGGCTTTCTTCCGGGGCTCGTGCGCACCTATAATATCCGCCATATCCACTTTTCACGCAACCCTAAGATGGCCGTCTTCCTGCGCGACTACAAAATCGTGAAAGAGTTTGGCGAGGGGGTTGACCGTATGTATCGTGAGATGAAGGAAGCAGGACAACCCGAACCAAAATACGTTCAGGACGACTTTATCTTGAAAGCAACGCTACAAGCAAAGTCATTGCCTAATGCCGAGAGGGAGACTACAGCAGAAAAAACCAAAGAAAAACCAAAGAAAAGCCAAAGAAACCACCCCAAAAAGCCAGAGAACTACCAAGAGAATATCATACAGCTCATTCAAGAAGACCCTTCAATAACAGTTATCAGGTTAGCAAAATTGCTCAAAAAGACACCAGATAGTGTAAGATATCAGTTGCGAAACCTGACAACTCATGGAATAATCAAGCATGAAGGACCGACGAAAGCCGGCAAATGGATTATTCTAAAACCAATATAAGACTAAGAAAATGAATAAAACTTTATGGAATTTAATCATCAATAACAATACAAACAACCAATAACAACAACATAAAACGGCCCGACCGGCCTCTGCATATCGATCTCCTCGCCTCGGAATGTGACCGGGAAACGAGGCGTTCTCTCTTATGATGAGAAGATGACCGAGGCCATTTGGTTTTTTACTTTTCCTATGATTACCGAACAACAAGCCCAACTTCGCCTCACTACTTTGTGCGCACAAGGCGAACACTGCACGCAAGAAATGCTCGACAAACTCGCGAAATGGGAGATTGACGAGGCTGCACAAGCCCGCATCATGGCCTATCTGACCGAACATCGCTTCATAGATGACAGCCGATATTGCGCAGCTTTCGTCAAAGACAAGATACGGTATAACGGCTGGGGACGCCGAAAAGTGGAGCAAGCTCTCTACATGAAGCGCATTCCCCGCAGTATTTCTGACCCCATTTTCGACGAGATTCCCGACGAATTGTACCTTGAAAAGCTGCGACCGCTCATCAAACAGAAGTGGCCGACCATTAAGGCTCGCAACGATTATGAGCGCTCTATGAAGCTCATTAAGTTTGCTTTGGGCCGCGGATTCGAGATGCGACTCATCAGACAATGTGTCGACGAAGCCGAACTGCCCGATGATTAACCTCTGGAACAGCCTCATCGACCTCATAGCACCGCGTGTGTGCGCCATCTGCGGCAATCGGTTGGCTGGCCCCGAGCAGGCAATTTGCGGCGCATGCAATCGTCATTTACCCCGTACCGACCATGTTCTTACACCGCTCGACAACCCACTTTGCCGCCTCTATTGGAAGCAGATGCCCGTTGGAAAGGCCGCCGCATGGTTCTATTATTCGGCCGGTTCGCCCGCCGGACGCGCCATCTATGCCCTGAAATACCATCATCAGGCCGACATCGGACGGCTGTTGGGCGAAATGATGGCCCGCGAATTCCGAACCGAAGGCTTTTTTGAAGGCATCGAACTGCTGGTTCCCGTGCCGCTGACAAGGGGAAGACAACGCCAAAGGGGCTACAATCAAAGCCTACTGATTGCCGAAGGTGTGTCGCACATCACGGGCATTCCGATTGCCGACAAGGCCCTTCGGCGCATGCGTTTCGACGGTAGTCAGACGCAAAACGACATCGAAGCGCGTCGCCAAAACGTGAAAGATGCTTTCCAGCTTCGTCATCCCGAGCACGTCAAAGGCCGTCACTTGTTGCTCATCGACGACGTCGTTACCACCGGAGCCACCACACTTTCCTGCGCCAAAGAACTGGCCAAGGCCGGCGGAGTGACCATCAGTGTGCTCTCACTCGGCTTCGTTAGGCCCTAAACATCCCACGTTTCATTCCCCCGAAAACGGCATTCCCCCACCCCACTCCCTCTCAAAAGAAAGGCAATTGAGCGTTGTAGGGACGCACGGTCTGTACGTCCGTTCGAAAAGCCGCGTGCATTGCTTCTTATTTCCCTTGAGCGGACGCACGAGCCGTGCGTCCCTACAACCGCTTTCCAACCCTATTGATACGTAAAATGGCTGATGAAATAAACTGCTCGAATGCATGTAGGGACGCACGGTCCGTGCGTCCGCCCAGATAGCTGCGCATATTGATAATCAACCACTTGCATTCCATGTTACAATCTCAGCCATTTTACCGTGCAATATGGGTGATATTACGCGACAATATGGCTCATTTTACCGCGCAATATGGCTGGAATTAAAATGCACGGTGGCTGAGATGGAAAAACGAGGACGCACAATTCGTACGTCTGTTCAAACGGAAACGCTTCCAAAAGGCTGCGAGAAGTATCAAGGAAGCTACGATTTGAGCAGACGAACGAGCCATAAATCCCAACCTATGCCTTTATGTTCCCTTCCCGTTTGCCAATGGATAAAATAGCTTTCTGGACTTTTTTCCTACCTATTTCCTTTATGTTCCTTCCCCGTTCCGATAGGTTGAAGGTTGCTGTTGATAGCGATCTTTAAAGCATTTGCAGAAATAACGCGGACTCGAAAAGCCGTTACTGTAACTGATTTCGGCGATGCTCATGTGCGGTTTTTCGCGCAACATCTTCGCAGCCTTACGCAGTCTGATGCGCATAATGAACTCGTTGGGCGTCTGACCTGTCAGGGTTTTCCACTTCGTGAACAGGCTTGTGCGCGACAATCCCATCTCTCTTGCGAACACATCTACGCTGAAATCGGAGTTCATATAGTGCTTGTCTATGATCTTCATTGCCCTATCAAGCATCTCTTTATCAAGGGGATTAGAGGCCAACATGTTGGCTTCTGTGTGCGGATGTTCGCCGAATTTGTGTTGAAGAAGGCGGCGAGAATTGACGAGATTGTTGCAACGTGAGATGAGAAACTCATTGTTGAAGGGCTTCGTTATATAGTCATCTGCACCGATTTTCAGGCCTTCTAACGCTTGTTCTGCAGCTGTTCGGGCCGTCAAAAGCACCACGGGAATGTGGCAAATGGCAAAGTCTTGCTTGATAGCCTTGCACATTTCGATGCCCGACATGTTGGGCATGAGCACGTCACTGATGATGATATCGGGCATTTCGTCCTTGATTTTCTCCAGTCCTTCCAGCCCGTCAACGGCCGTAAGTGTGCGGTAATAGGGGCTGAGAAGCGTCACAAGGAGTTGTCGGATGTCGTCGTTGTCTTCCACGATCAAGGCCGTTGCATCGAATGCTGCCGGAGTGGGAGTGTCATCAGTGCTATTTTGTGGTGCAGGAAGGGGCATCTGCGACTGCTTTTTCGGCTCTTCTGCCGTGTTTTCTGCCGTTTCTGCCATCGGAGCTACAGCAATTTGGTCGGCAGAGAAATGGCTTTTTCCGAGCGGAAGTTCCACGGTGAAGGTCGTTCCTTGGCCGACAACAGAGGTCACGGTTACCTTTCCGTGATGCTGACGAATGATGTCCTGCGTCAGATTCAGGCCTATTCCGGTTCCCATTTCGGCCAAGGATTCAATCTCATGCCCCTGATAGAAGCGGTCGAAAACATGTGAAAGGTCATCGGGGGCAATGCCGTTGCCCGTGTCGGTCACGCGGAGTCGAGCACAAGCCTCGTCACTTTCCGTTGTCACGGTGATGCTTCCGCCCTGCGGTGTGTGCTTCAATGCGTTGGAAACAAGGTTGTTAACCACCTTTCTCATCTGTCGGTTGTCGAACCAAACCGTTACATCGGTCTCCGATTTGAAGGTCAGATTGATGTCCAAACAGGCGGCATACTCCTTGAACAGACTGCAAACATCGAAGACAAACGGCGACCATTTACCCTCGTGCACACTGATTTTGGGGTGCGCTTTCTCGTGTTTCTTGAAGTCGAGCAGCTCAGATATCAACTCTCGAAGCTGATTACTGTTGCGGTAGATGCCTAAAAGTTGGTTGTAAATATCGTTGGTAAACTTGCGAGAATGCAGCAACGACTCGGCCAATCCGATGATAACTGTGAGCGGAGTCCTGATTTCATGCGACACATTCGTAAAGAAACGGATTTTCGATTGGTTGCGTTTTTCGATGTTTCTGGCGTGTATTTTCTCATATTTCAGCGATTCTGCCAGTCGAATACGCTTGCGATAACCGCGCACAAGCCACATGACAGCGATGGCAGTCAGGCAAAAATAGAGGACATAAGCCCACCATGAGCGATACCATGGCGGCAGGATTCGGATGCCGAGTCGGGCTTCCGGCACCTTTGTTCCGACGGAACGGAGTTCCAAGGTGTAGCGTCCGGGAGGCAGATTGAAGAAGTCCAGCTTCTTTTGTCCTGCGTGTATGGGGAACCATTGTTCTGAAGAACCGACCAAACGGTATTCAAGTGGCAAGGCATTGGCCTTGATATAGTTCGACGTATAGTACTCCACACCGAGGACAGACCGGTCATATCCGAGTTCGATTTCGCTGGTATAGCGCAGCGCATGCGTCAAGATTCGACTGTCATCTTCCGGAAGTATCTGTCTTCCATTGATGTAAAGACCGCAGAACCCCACTTTGTAAGGCCTGCTTTTCTTGTAAAGGTCTTGCTCTCGGAAGGCCACCATACCACGCACACCGCCCAGATATACGGTGCCATCTCGGGCCACATAGAGCGCATTCTCATTGATGGTGGCCAGCGGAAAGCCGTTTTCTTTGTTGTAATTCCTGAAGATTTTGCTCTTGATATTAAAGACCGAAAAGCCTTGGTTCGTGATAAGTAACAGTTCGTTTGCATTCAAAGAAGAAGGCTCAATGGCGTAAACACAGGCCCCAATGAGCCCATCTTTGCGTCCATAATTAATGAAACGGTCGTGCTGTTCGTCGTAAAGATCGATGCCATCGTTGGCTGTTGAGAGCCAAATACGGCCCTCGCGGTCGGTCATAATGCTGTTGATATTGTTACAACTGATGCTTCCTTCGGACGGAAGATGCCTGTAGTGGCGGAACTTCTTCGTTGAGAATGCATAGCAATACACGCCGCGTGCCTCCGTTGCAATCCACAGTCGGTCTTTCCGATCGATGCATAATCCCTGCACCATCCTTAGGTTTTCCTTGGCAAGAAGGGGCGTGAAGGTTTCCTTTTCGGGGTCCATCATGACGACACCTTCCTGCGTTGCAATGACAAGCTGGCCACGATAAGGCTTGATATCCCTCACGATGTCCGAGGGAAGCGACTGTCTGTCGCCCGCTTTGTGCCTGTAGTTGCGTAACTTTCCCGTGCTTAAAGCGATGCGATCAAGCCCACCCAAGTGGGTACCTACCCACATTGTGCGTCGCGATTTGTCGAAATAAATAGACTTGAGATTGTTATGTGAGAGTTTTGCATCAGGGTATTTGTAAACCGAGAAGGCTTGACTTCGGGGGCTAAAGATGTTCAATCCGCCCCCTTCCGTACAGATCCAAAGGTTCCCTTTGTCGTCTTCTGTCATGCGACCTACTATCTGACTGCTCAATCCTGCAGCGTTTTCGCCTTTAAATCTGTACTGTGTAAAGATCTCATATTCGGGATTGAAATAGTTCACACCGCCGAAATAAGTGCCCAACCACAGCGTTCCTTGCCTGTCTTTGATGATGCTCCAGATGCTTGCATTGGTCAAACCGTCTTCCCGACCATCAGGAATAAAGGTGCGAGACTGCCCGGTTCGCGGGTCATAACGCACCAATCCGAGATAGGTTCCAATCCACATTTTCCCCGAATTGTCCTCACAAAAGGTGCGAACGAAGTTCGAAACGAGCAGCTTTCCCTTCCGGATATTGTTGATATGTCTCTGATTATCGATGGTCCAGAAGCCGTTGTTCCAACTCCCTATCCATAGTTTTCCCCCGCGATCTTCATAGATTTGGGTGATATAACCCTCGGTAATGGGGTGCGTGAGCCTATTTCCGGCGTAGCAATAGACACCGTTTTCGCGCGTACCTATCCACATTCGGCCACGCGTGTCAATGGTCAGGCTCGTCACGTACTGTCCTTTTGGCAGCCTCACGCAGGCTTTCGATCTCCCAGTTTCATCAAGAAGCCGATGGATTTCGTTCTTTTCACTGAAGTATAATCGCCCATAATAGCATATTGCTCCAATGGTATTGCCATACTTAAGTGTCTTGAATTGGCGCGTTTGGAGGTCGAGTCGGGCAATTCCTTCAGCACAAAGTAGGAAGAGTTTTCGGTCACCATCGCCCGTAAGATAGGTCACATTATTGCAGAAAAGACTGTTGGCATCGCCGGTTTTATTGGCATATACGCGGATAGAATTACCGTCATAGCTGTTCAATCCCACACGGGTAGCAATCCAAATGACTCCATCTCGGTCGGCATAAAGGCTGTTTGCCGAGATTTGGGAAAGGCCTTCATCGGGCGTAAGATGGTTGAATTCGATGTTCTGCGCCTTGAGCAGACTCGTAAAAAGGGTGAAAATCAGTAAGAGGGAAAAGAATGCTGTCGTATGAAATCTCTTGCAGTCCATGGCTATTCCATATTGATTGAGGCACGAAGGCTGTGCCTCCCGCGCGTTAGTTTTAGGTCCATGTGGCGTATTTCCGGCCGGTTTTTGCACTATCAGTGGCATTTTGAAAGACGAAACCGGCCGTTTTCCGACACGATGGTTTTGCAATATTCGGAAAAAAAAACGAAATATGCAAGAAAAAGGCTGAGGAATTGAGGGGCAAAATGCCAAGTTTGGCCAGACAATCCCTATTTGTTAAATAAAACATATAGAACATAAAACTCTCTTTTTTGGCTTTTAAGTGATTATTTTATCCTATATTTGTGGAAATAATCTTTTACGAATCAAGACTCATTCTATGCAACAAATGACTGTAAACAAGCAGGAACAAATCCTGTCGAACTTCAAAATTGAACAGAAACCCACAGCAATTGTCCCGCTGGGAGACGGACTTATCAACGACACTTACAAGGTCGTCATGGGCGAAGGCGCCCCACATGACTACGTGCTTCAGCGCATTAATCATCACGTTTTCACTGATGTGGCATTGCTGCAACACAACATCGAGGTCGTAACCGGGCATATCCGGAAGAAGCTTTTGGCTGCAGGCGTGTCGGATATCGACCGTCGTGTGCTCCGTTTTATCCCCACTCATTCGGGCAAAACGTATCATAAAACGGCCGAAGGAGACTTCTGGCGCCTCTCTGTCTTCATTCCCCGGACACAGAGTTTCGCCCAAGTCACGCCCAAGAATGCCTATGATGCCGGGCTGGCCTTCGGCAATTTCGAATCGATGCTCACTGATGTTGACGAGACTTTGGGCGAGACCATACCCGACTTCCATAATATGGAGCTGCGAATACGCCAACTTCGTGAAGCCGTTTTGGCCGATGTGGCCGGCCGACTGACCGAAGTCCGACCGCTGGTTGACCTTCTGGAGTCCCATGCCGAGACCATGTGCCGTGCCGAAGTGCTCTATCGTGAGGGCCGATTGCCCAAACGTATCTGCCATTGCGACACGAAAGTGAACAACATGCTCTTTGATGAAGCGGGCGGAGTGCTGTGTGTCATCGACCTTGACACGGTCATGCCGAGTTTCATTTTCTCTGACTATGGCGACTTTCTTCGCACAGCTGCCAACGCAACCCGAGAGGATGACCCCGACATTGACCATGTTTCTCTGCGCTGGGATGTGGTGGAAAGCTTCACAAAAGGCTACATTGAGGGAACGCATCACTTCCTTCTTCCCATCGAACGCGAGCTGCTTCCCTTCGCTATGCAGCTGTTTCCGTATATGCAATGCGTTCGTTTCCTGACGGATTACATCAACGGTGACACCTATTACAAGACCACTTATCCTGCCCATAACCTTGACCGAGCACGCAACCAGTACCGTCTTTTCGAACTGACGCTCGCAGGACAAGACCGTCTTCAGCACTTTATCGACACCTTATAAACAGGCGTTCGTCATCGATTGCCAATGCTTCAAGCCGGCTTTTCAACTCAGTCTGCCGGCTTGAAGCAGGAGTGCGATGGCATCACGACTGCTATATTGCAGGATAAAATAGGGACGCAGGACTCGTGCCATCAACCATTTTACGCATCAATCCACCCATGATAGGTATGTAGGGACGCATGGTCCGTGCGTCCATTCAAGTGGAATAGCAAACGAATATGCAAGCTTGTTGGAGCGGACGCACGAGCCGTGCGTCCCTACATACCGTGTAACAATCAACTCGTCCACCCGTTTATTTGTCTACTGTCAACTGAAACGTGAGCGGACATACGAGCCATACATTTCTATATGCGTTTAATCGTTTTCCAATCTCACTCATTTTACCGCGCAAAATGGGTGAGATTGCAAGGTGAAATGGGTGAGATTAGCGTGCAAAATGGCTGAGATTGAAACGCAAGGTATAAGCCATTGATTATCAATTTGAATGCATGTAGGGACGCACGGCCCGTGCATCCGCTCCAACGCCTGTGCATATCCGCTCAAAAAGCCATACATTTACGTTTCATTCACCTTGAACCGGACACACGGACCATGCGTCCCTACATTGGTGGATTGGCCATGTTGCAAAAAAGGGGCACCGTGCTTCGATTGAAACATGGTGCCCCTTGGGGTGTGATATCCTGTTTTTTCAATCTTTGATATAGGCGATACGGTTCTGTTCGTCAGCAGATGAGCTGGCAAGATAGATGTTATACTTGCCTTTTCCGCGCTGCCATTGATGCGATTGTTCAGAGAAATAAGCGAACATATCGTCATTTAAGTCGAACGTAATCGTCTTCTGCTCGCCCGGATCCAGCTCTATTTTGGCGAAATCCTTCAGCTCTTTGCGCGGACGATTGCTGTTTTTATCAGCCCTACCCACGTAGAGTTGCACGATTTCCTTGCCTTTTCGGCTTCCGATGTTGGTGACGTCGATGGAAACGCGGTTGCCATTGCGTCGGAGGTTGCCGTATTTGAACGTGGTATAGCTAAGCCCGAAGCCGAAGGGGAACTGCGGTTGCACGTTGTTTTGCTCGAAACCGCGGTAGCCAACGAATATATCTTCATCGTAATAAACCTGAGAATTGGGCACTTCGCCTGCGCTGTTGGGTTCGGTTTTCACACCGGTGATGCCGGGATATGCCCTTTTTCCGAAGCGAAAGTAGGGATAGTCTTCCAAGCGTTTGGCAAAGGTGACGGGCAGTTTTCCGCTGGGATTGACCTTTCCTGTGAGGATATTGGCCAGAGAAGTGCCCGATTCGCTGCCCAAATACCAGCAATGCAGCAAGGCATCTACCTGCGGAAGCCATGGTGTGGCATAAGCATTGCCTCCGAAGGTAACGATAACAATCGGACAGTTTGATGGTTTCTGTTTGATGATATTCGCAATCAAATCGTTTTGTCCGAATGGAAGGTCATAGCTTTGACGGTCGCTATTCTCGCAATCCTGCTGATAGTTTTTGTTCAATCCGCCAACGAAGATGATAAGATCGGCGTTCTTGGCTTTCTGTAGAGCCTCTTCACGCAGCTGTTCCTGCTTGTTTGCGTCTATTTTTTCCTGCCGTTCATATATGGCTCGGCCGCTTTCATAGCCTTGGGCATAGTCGGTTGTGTGCAATTTGCGCAATGCTTCGAGCGGAGACGTGTCGCGTAGGGTCTTGAGTTCTGAAGAACCGCCGCCCTGCGTCAGTGAACGGACGGCGTTCTCACCAATAACGAGTACCCGTTTGTACTTCGTAAGGTCGAGAGGAAGTAGGGATTTGCGGTTTTTCAGCATCACAATGCCTTCTTCTCCAATGCTTCGGCACGCATCATAGTGGGCTTCGCTGCATTGACTGCCGATAGCTTTCTGCCGATTCATGCTTGTTCGGAAGATAAGTCGCAGGACACGGCTCACTTTCTCATTGAGAACAGCCATGGGTATCTGTCCTTCCTTGACGAGTTTCTCGAACTTGTCGGCCAAATAATAGTCGTTGTAACCGAATTCGGCCTCTTTTATTTTGCCATCCGTGAAGGTTCCCATCTCAATGTCAAGGCCTCCCGTCGCTGCCTGCCGCGTATCTGTGGCGCCACCCCAGTCACTGATGACGGCACCATCCCATTTCCAATCGTGCTTCAACACGCGGTTCAGCAGCTCATTGTTCTGACAACAGTGCACACCTTTATAATAATTATAGCTTGCCATGATGGCCCAAACGTGCGCTTTCTCCACAGCTCGCTTGTAAGGTGCCAGATATAGCTCGTGAAGTGCCCGCTCTGAGACGTTCACATTCACGCCGAAGCGATCTGTTTCTTGGTCATTGAGCACGAAATGTTTCAGACAACAGGCCACACCATTACGCTGTGCGGCTTGGATATAAGGCACAACCATCTCGCCAGCCAGCAGCGGGTCTTCGCCCATATACTCGAAAGCGCGACCGTTCAACGGCGTTCGAGCGATGTTGACACCGGGCCCCAGCAACACATCCTTACCGCGAAAGGCAAACTCTTCACTCAAAACATGACCGTAACGTGCCGAGAGTTCGCGGTTCCATGTAGCGGCCAAACAAGTGAGCGAGGGGAAAGCTACGATGGAATCGTTGGTCCATTGGGCCGTACCCCATGAGTTCCACGCCAGTTCTTCACGCACACCGTGTGGTCCATCGTCCATGTTTAGCTGGCGAATGCCCAACCGTGGCACGCCTGCCGAGGTGAATTTACTCTGTGCATGTAGCACTTTGAACTTCTCATGTAGCGTCATTCGGCGGAGTGCATCCTGAACACGGTCTTCCAATGGAGCCGTCGGATCGAGATAAGTCTGGGCGTTTGCCATGATCGTGCACATGAAAAGTGCTGCAAAGATTAACCGTTTTTTCATTTTTTCTTTTTGTTTTTAGTTTATTGAATGGTTATATTTTGCGGTTTGAGTCCGTAGGAACGGGCGGTTAGTGTGCCTTTTCCGCGCACCACCACCATGCATCGGCCGTGATAGGCACGGCGTTTGTCGTCCTTAAAACGTTCCATTGAAAAGGGACATCCATTGTCTACGGCCACAATTTCCAAGCCATCGGCGGCCGTGAAGAACACTTGATCGTCGGAATGCGGGCAGATAGTGCCTTGATCGTCGCAGACATCGACAAAAACAAAGCTGAGGTCACGGCCCCGATAGTCGATGTTCAGGCGCAATGTCGAGGGTTGTCCAGCGGTATGTCTCGTCTGTTCGCCCACCACTTTCCCCGCTTGGCGAGCCACTACCTTTATTTCTCCGGGCTCATAACGCACGCGCCAACCGACATGATAGGCCGAACCGGACAAGGAAGCAGTAGCCCTTGCGGTCTTGCGACGCGTCCCTTGGCTCCGACCGTTGACGAACAGTTCCACCTCGTCAGCGTTGTTGTAGTAGCACCACAGGTCTATCTCCTGTCCGTCCAGCCAATTCCAATGCGGAAACAGGTGAAGCACGGGCCTACTTGTCCATTCACTTTGATACATATAATAGATATCCTTGGGGAATCCAGCAAGATCAATGATGCCAAAGTAGCTCGAACGCGCGGGAAAATCATAGGGAGTGGGCTCGCCGATATAGTCCCAGCCCGTCCAAATGAACTGTCCTGTGACGTACGGCGTGTGTTTCACCGCCTCCCACATGGCTTCATGGGTGCAAGACCATGACGTATGCA
Organism: Segatella maculosa DSM 19339 = JCM 15638; assembly: GCF_000382385.1. Lineage (GTDB taxonomy): Bacteria > Bacteroidota > Bacteroidia > Bacteroidales > Bacteroidaceae > Prevotella > Prevotella maculosa. Next base: position 95,570 of record NZ_KB908323.1, read on the forward strand.
TGTTATCATAGGCAGAACACTCCATAGTTGGGTCGGTATAAGGTTCCCACCAAGCGCGTGGAGCCTGATAAATGCTGTCACTTGGCATCTTATAGCAGCCTCTGCTCTGCAGAGCTGATACGCTTTCGGTGAACAAGAAAGGCTTGTTGGGGAAATTCTTCGGCACATCTTTCGCCCATTGATGGTGATAATTGAACCCTATAATGTCAAGAGCACCGCTTCGAAACAGGTGATTGTCGGGCGAAGGTTCATTGCAACCGGCCGTAACGGGGCGTGATGTGTCGTAGCGGTGCACGATATCAACGAGCCGTTTGGTCAATAAGCTGTTGAAACTTAGCTCACCTTTCTTGGCTAACATGGAAGTATCGCGCCCAGCATTCAGAATTAAGTTGGCCTGTTCAGCCGATAACGTGTCGACTTCTGTGCCAGACCACTGTTCCAACACCTCGTTTCCAATCGACCAAATCAAGACAGAAGGGTGGTTACGGTCACGCAATACCATGTCTGAAAGGTCACGTTCGGCCCAAGTATCAAAGAAACGGGCGTAATCGTTCTTGGTTTTGCGTCGCTTCCACATGTCGAAACTCTCGTCCATGACGATGAATCCCATCGTATCACACATGGCTAACAGTTCAGGAGCAGGCGGATTGTGGCTGCAACGAATGGCATTGCAACCCATTTGCTTCAGTTTCGTCAGTTGACGGTGCAGCGCATCTTCGTTCAAAGCGGCACCCAAGCAGCCCAAATCGTGGTGCAAGCACACTCCGTTCAGCTTCATATTCTTCCCATTTAGCCAAAATCCCGTCTTCGCATCAAAGCGGAAGCGACGGAAACCCGTTACGGTTTCGACCTCGTCGACGACTTTTCCTTTGATCAATAACTGCGTACGCACCTTATAAGTCTTCGGATTGTCGGGCGACCACAGTTGCTTTCCCTTCTCGGACCAGATGTTTCGCACCGTCACTTTCTCCTTTTTGGGATTCTCATAGGCCACTTCCACCTTCCCATCACGTATATATACGCCCCAATGCCTGATATGAACGGGATAAGTTCGGGTCAACCAGACGTGACGATAGATGCCGCAACCGCTATACCAACGTGAGTTTGGCTGGTCACTGTTGTCTACACGCACCGCAATAGAGTTGTTCCCATCGTGCACAAACGGTGTAATATCATACTCAAATGAACTGTATCCGTAGGGACGGAAGCCAAGTTTGTGGCCATTTACATAGACGGTGGAGTTCATATACACGCCATCGAAACTCAAGAACAGTTTTTCATTCGTCAAGCGCCTGATGTTTACGTTTCTTCTATACCAACCTACGCCTCCGGGAAGCGCACCTCCCGAGGCTCCTGACTTGTTGTTTGCATGGAAGTCGCCCTCGATGGCCCAGTCATGTGGCACATTGAGCCGCCGCCAATGGCTGTCATTGTAGTCAGACAACGCGAAAGAAGCCGAGTCTGCCAGCGTAAATCGCCAGTCACGGTCCAAAGATACGCGCTGACGTGCGCCAACTAACAGGCTAATGCAGGCGAAAATCAGTAGGAAGGTACGCTTTTTCATAAATTGATGCTGACTTCTTTGCCCGAATAGTTTATCATCTTACCCTTGGGATTAGCCATATTCAGGGGCTTCGGCGCCTCTTTGGCAACCAAGACCACGTTAAAGCGGCGCGATTTGAGCATGCCGGGGAAACTACCTTTCCTGTTTCCGATGGTTATCTTGCGTGCGGTATCGTCGTAATGAATGTCGATTGTGGCGCATTTTCCCTTTTCATAGTTATAATTTGTGCCCTCGTCTTCATAGAGAGTGAACCATCCATCGCGGCCAGCATAGACATATAGCTGGATAAGTTCAGCCGGTTTCTCGTCGGTCCACTCCATTTCGGGGCCGAAAGGAATGATTCCGCCCGCAGGCACATAGACCGGAATGCGCTCATAGGGTGCCTCAACGGTCAAATGTTGGCCACCTGCGAGGTGTTCTCCGCTGTACAAATCATACCAACCGGTCTGTTTGGGCAGGTAAATGCTGCGGGTGCGCGCCTTATACTCGCCCACCGGACAAGCCATCAGCGATGGTCCGAACATCCATTGGTCCTTGATATCGAGCACATTCCGGTCTGTTCCGAAGTCCATAACGAGGGCTCTCATCATGGTATAGTGGTTCGTATGCACCCTGCCGGCCATGGAATAGAGGTAGGGCATCAGCTGATAACGCAGCCGATGATACCACAATATACTTTTATATGCGGGATGATTGTCGGGCGCAATGTTCCAAGGTTCTCTGTAAGGCCACTGACCATGGGCGCGGAACAGCGGTACAAAGCAGCCAAACTGGCACCAACGGGTTTGCAATTCGCGCCATTCTTTCAGGTCTTCGTTCTCAATTCCGGTCTCATTCCACACGTTTTGGGCAGCCATATAGCGACGCTCCACGGAGAAACCGCCCTGATCCATGCCCCAAAAGGGCAATCCGGCCAGCGAATAGTTCATGCCTGCCGTCATTTGGGCACGCATATCTTCCCATCGGGTGCCTATATCACCGCTCCAAGTGGCTGTGGAATAGCGTTGAAGACCGGCAAAACCGCTGCGTGTGAGCAGGAAAACACGCGGCTCGTTCGGCCTACCTTGCCACACACTGCGCTGTCCGTTGTAGATGGCATCAGCGTTAACGATGCTGTAGGCATTGAAGTATTCGGTCGAAGTGCCAAGGGCTGTGGGCCCACAAAGCGCTTTTCGATACCACATTGGGGTGCAATCGCGCACATTGGGCTCTGAAGCATCCATCCACCAAGCGTCAATTCCGGCCGTCATCGTCTTGGCGTTGTTGAACTTCGAATAGAGATTGTCGTCCATTTGTTTCCAAAATAGCTTACGGGCACCTTGGGAATAGGCGTCATAGAACGAGTTCTTGTAGCCTTTTCCCACCCAGTCGTGGATATCGTCTGCGGGACTTTGATGATACATCCAGCCGTTTTTATCAAGTTCTTTATAGTTTTCCGTGTTGCAATAGAACTTGGGCCAGACGCTGATCATAAAGCGTCCGTGCAGCCGATGCACCGAGTCGAGCATGGCTTGTGGGTCAGGATAGCGTGCAGTTTCAAAGCGATGACTGCCCCATTGGTCCTCCGGCCAGTAGTTCCAGTCTTGAACAATGTTGTCAATAGGAATGTGTCTGCGACGGAATTCGGCAAGCGTTGTTTCTATTTCCTGCGAAGTTTTGTAGCGTTCGCGGCTCTGCCAAAAGCCCAAAGCCCATTTCGGATAGACCGGTGCACGCCCTGTCAGGGTCCTATAGCCGCCGATTACCTCGTCCATCGTGCTGCCGTAGATGAAGTAATAGTCCATATCGGGCGACATTTCGCTCCAGATAGAGAGCTGATTACGCGCTTCTTGGCTGCGAGGGCGGGCCACTCGCAGGCCAATATAGCTTTCGCCGCCATCGGGACGCCACTCTATGCGCAGCTGCTGTCGCTGTCCTTGCGGCAAACGGTAGCTGAACTTGTGCGAATTAGGGTTCCAACTGGTGCGCCATATCTCTGGAACAACCTCCTTACCCCCGATGAATACGCGCACATAGCCCGCATAATAGAGCAGAAATTGATAGTCATCGTCTTTCGGAGCCTCGATAAAGCCTTCGTAAACCACCTTTGCACCGTCGAGTTTGAAGCCTTTTGGCAGGTTCTTCGTGCCTCCGTTGTCCGTTCGGTTGGCTATCTCCGACTTCGGCGGACAGGCATATTCATAGTAGATGCTGTCTTCGTCGCGCACGATTTGCTGTCCGTTGCTATCCGTATAGGTGCCCGTGAGATGTCCCTCGCGCCCATGTTTGTCGTAAAGACGGAAGACATGACCCGCTTGCAGATAGTCTTCTGCCATGCCAAAGCGGCAATAACTGTAAGTATCCCACAGGATTCCGTAGTGCTTGTTGGAGATAACAAAGGGCACACTTACCTTGGTATTGTATTGAAAAAGGTCTTCGTTCTTGCCTTTCATGTTGAGTTCGTGGGCCTGATGTTGCCCAAGTCCGTAGAAAGCCTCGTCGTCCGGACTGTCGAATACCAGCTGCCAAGAGAGCCCATTGCGCTGACTTTCGGGAACATTATTGATGTCTACGCCGATTTCGCGGTCGGGAACGCGATACGACCAAAAGCGTTTTCCGCCCGAAGACTCGTGCAACAACGTCTCGCCTTTGGCATCCTTGAACGTCACTTCGCCCGTTTGCTTGCTGACAACGGCCTGCATTCGCGCGGTTTTCACGCTCATTGTGCCGTTTGTTTCGCTGATGTGGCACTTGGGGTTCGCCGTTTGCGGCACGATGATAAGGCTCTCGCGCTTATCGGGCAGCACATTGGCAGTCGTGGCCCGCACTCTTACGATGCCATCACCCACGACTTGCAGGCAAACCACGCGGGCCTGACCGCTCGTGGGGCGCACCATGACCTTGCAATCGGTTGACAACGCCTCGCCGGCTTGGCCGAAACATAGGCATATCGTCAGTGCCAAGGATAATAAGATGAGTCTTCTCATGATTTGATTGCTGTTGCTTTTTAGTTATGTTGCAAAGATACAATATTCCTTTCATACTCATATAACGTTTTGTTAACAACAAATGTTGTTTTGTTAATGGCGCATGTCGTTTTTGTTAACAACACATACTGTTTTGTTATAACCGCTCCTTGGCGAGGCTGAAACAACGGGAAGGCGCGCCATGTTCGGGCATAAGCGTCGCAATATGCGCACAAATAAACAACGCGCGAACCCGTTTACTTGCCAACTGTCAACTAAAATGTGAGTGGGCACACGGACCTTGCTTTTTAATCTCAGCCATTTCACCGCGCAATATGGCTAAGGTTGCACGGTAAAATGGGTGAGATTGAACGGTAAAATGGCTGAGATTAAAAAGCAAGGTGTAAGTGATTGATTGTCAATATGGATAATGCGTCGAACCATTTGAATGTATGTAGGGACGCACGGCTCGTGCGTCCGCCCAAATAAACATGTGTTTAGCCTTCTATTCTGCTTGAGCGGACGCACGAACCGTGCGTTCCTACATGCTCGCGATGGCCATATTGATGCGCAACACGGCATTAATTATCCCTCATCATGGGCTACATCAAGTGATAGGAATATTCGGATTAAAGAAGAGAAACGGCGGAATTTCGAGCAAACGGACTATTGCAAGGGCACCACTTCGAGCCTTTGAGCATTGCCCGTCACGGGGTCGAGCACGATATGCGTGGTGAATTTCTTGCCGAAAAGCTCGCCACTCAGCGATTCGGAACGGCCGAATTGCGCCACATAATGCTCGAACTTGCCAAGAAGTTGGGTGCCATCGAAAAGCGAAAGGCGGATTTTGCCCGGCAAGTTCACGTAGATGCCGCTCTCTTCCTTGCTTTTCTTGCCCACATCGGGCAGGTTGAGCGTTGGAAGATAGTGCAAATCCTCAACAGTTACATAGAACGGACGGCCGCTCAAGTCGTCATTGTCGACCATTCCCAGCTTGGAAGAAAAGCGAAACAGTAGCTGTCGGCTTGTTTCTTTATTGGGCATGAACGTGAGAATACGCTCCGTCGTGTCTTTCTCCACCGTACCTGTGAACTCCTGCAGCAAAGCTCGCTCCTGTTTGTCTAGGTTTGCCATCATAATACGCAGCTGTTCGCCGTCTTTCGGCATGTTATCGGCTTCTCCACGCGTCAATTGATTGCGGCTTTCACGTATTTCATAGATCTCAGAAGCAATCAGTTCGGCCATCTTGGGCCTTGTTCCTGCCGCCAGAATATCTGCATTCATAAAGTCATGCGGGTTAAGTGGGGCCGGTTTGGCGGCCGAAACGAACGGCTTGGGCGCCTCGGTTCGGCGCCCGATGGTGTTCACAGCCAGCAAAACGCCGTTGTCATCGCGGCTCAGACTGATGATACTGTGCTTCTTATCTATCAAAGCCATGTGCTGTTTCGCCGTGTCGGGCACACCGACCGACCGTGTCTCAACGCTGATGATGCGATAAGAGGTGCGCGGCTCCATTGAAACATTTTTCAGTTTCAGGTATTTCTCACTGTAAAGTGCCAGTTCTCCCGGCTCATAAACCGTTTTTTCTACGCGTATATGGAACTGTATGGCCGTTTTCGGCAAGAAGTAAGTGCTGCCTTCCACAGGTTGCTGCGCATGAACTGCAAGCGCAATGAAACCCAACAACAGCATTGTTATTTTCTTCATAAGCTATATTGATATTTTTTATTCTCTGATACGTGCGAAAGCCTTGGGAAGATAGTGAATCAAATCGCCTGCAATGAGACTTTCCTGACCCAAATCTCGTACTGCCAAATCGCCTGCCAAGCCGTGCAGGTACATTCCTATCACGGCCGCATCTTGCTGATTGTAGCCCTGTGCCAACAGTCCTGCGATGATGCCCGTCAGCACATCGCCGCTACCGGCAGTCGCCATGCCGGCGTTTCCCGTTGGATTAAAGAACCCTTTTCCATCAGGTGTGCACAAAACGGAGTAGTGTCCTTTGAGCAAAACATAGGCGTGAAGCCGCTCGGCCAAGGCAATTGCCCGCGCCAAACGGTCGTAACAACCGTTCGAAATGCTGCCTTCAAGACGGTCGAATTCAGCTGCATGCGGTGTCATGACAATGCCTTCAGGCAGTTGTTGCAGCCATGCACGGTGGTTACCCAAGATGTTCAAGGCATCGGCATCAAGCACCATAGGGCATTGTGTGTGTCGGATTTGGGCGATTAATGCGATGGCCGTGGTTTCATTCCGACCCATTCCGGGTCCCATGGCCACAGCCTTAAAGTCCTCTGTATCGACAGGTTCGGAGAAAATCTTCTCGTCTTTGTCTATCAAAAGCACTGCCTCGGGCACACTGACTTGCATGATATTGCAGTTTCGTTTGGGTGTGCAGGCAATCACTTTGCCTGCCCCGGCCCGCAAACATGCCCGCGTGGCCAACACAGCCGCACCCGCCATGCCATACGATCCGGCTATCATCAACGCCGTACCCATGGTTCCTTTATGGGCAAAAGCACTGCGCGAACGCAACTTACTGCGGACATGATGCTCTTCAAGCAGGCAGAACTGGCAGTCAGCAGCAGCTATGAAATCGGGCGAAAGACGAATGTCAAGCACGCGTACTTCGCCAAGATATTGCTGATTGTCGGCCATGAGCATGCTCAACTTCAACTGCTGAATGGTCAAGGTGAGGTCGGCCCGAATGATATTCTGCCTGACATTATACGTGTTGTCTTCGGTCATTAGCCCCGAAGGCAGGTCAATGCTGACCACCTTGCACGGGCTTTGATTGATGTATCTCACCAATGAAGCGAAGCCACCCGCCAAGGGTTTGTTGAGCCCGCTGCTGAAAAAGCCGTCAATGACCACCGTTTCGGCATCCAAACGTGGTGGTTCGAAGTTCACGACCACCTCGGTGAAGGCCTTCAACGCCCTGCAATCGGTCAGTCGTTGCTTGTTTTTTGCACAGTCATCCGACAGGCGATTGTGGATATTGAAGAGGAAAACCGTGACCGCATAGCCCGCTTCGGCCATCAATCGAGCCACAGCCAAGGCATCACCCCCGTTGTTTCCCGGGCCAGCAAAGACCACAATAGGCGTCGCTGTCGCCCATCGTTGCATGACAACTCGCGCGATTGCCTTGGCAGCACGCTCCATCAAGTCGAGCGAAGTGATGGCTTCATGCCTGATGGTATAGTCATCGAGCTCACGAATTTGAGCACTATTGAATATCTTCATGCATTATTATATAATGCTGCAAAAATACAAAATTAATGCTAATCGGTAGATGTCGTTTCCCATATTTTTAGTAATTTTGCCACAAATTATTTTATTTCGCCTCCTATGAGCATCGTCAAAATCAAGGATTTAACGTTCAAAACGTTCATTCCCGAAGCCGAAATCCAACAACGTGTGAAGGCCGTTGCCGAGAAAATCAACCGCGATTTAGACGGAAAGAACCCGTTGTTGCTGGCCGTGCTTAACGGTTCGTTCATCTTTGCGGCCGACTTGATACGCCATATCACGATACCTTGCGAGATTTCGTTCGTGAAGTTAGCCTCCTATCAAGGCACTACTTCGACCGGAGAAATCAAGGAAGTCATCGGATTGAACGAAGACTTGGCCGGCAGAACGGTCGTTATTGTTGAAGATATCATCGACACCGGGCTCACCATGAAGCGCATGATAGAGAGTCTCGGCACCCGCAATCCGGCGTCAATTCACATCTGTTCGCTGCTCGTCAAGCCCGACAAGCTTCAGGTTCCACTGAACATTGAATACGTAGCCATGGAAATTCCCAACGATTTCATCGTGGGTTACGGACTCGACTACGACCAACAAGGCCGCCAACTCCGCGACATCTACACGGTCATCGACCCATAATAACGAACAAGAACATCATTATATACACAAAGAAACAATGAAGAATATCGTAATTTTCGGTGCTCCCGGTGCAGGAAAAGGCACACAGAGCGACAAGATGATAGCGAAGTATGGCTTCGGACACATCTCTACGGGCGACGTATTGCGCCGTGAAATCAAGAATGAAACAGCACTCGGAAAGACCGCAAAGGGCTATATTGACAACGGACAGCTCATACCTGACGAGCTGATGATAGACATCCTTGCCAACGTTTACGACAGTTTTGGCAAAGACCACAAGGGAATCATCTTCGACGGCTTCCCACGTACCACGCCACAAGCAGAGGCATTGAAGAAGATGCTCCATGAACGTGGCCACAAGATAGCGGCTATGATCGAGCTATCCGTGCCGGAAGAGGAGCTGATGTTGCGGCTTATCAATCGCGGAAAGGAAAGCGGACGCAGCGACGACAATGAAGCAACCATCAAGAAACGCCTCAATGTTTATCACACTCAGACTGCTCCGCTCATCGATTGGTATAAGAAAGAGGGCATACACCATCATGTGGAAGGCCTTGGCACAGTGGATGACATCTTTGAACGCATCGCTTCGGTCGTTGACAAGGTGTGAAGTTTGAACATTGAACATTGAACCGTAAGTCAACACAGCCCACACTATGAACTAAAATGACCGATATTACACGGTAAAATGGCTGAGATTGCACGCTAATATGGCCCATATTGCACGGTAAAATGGCTGATATTAGAAGCCTATATCTAATGGATTGATAGCCAAGATGATATTTCGCGTCGCCCACTCTTGCTCATCATAAAGTTCAAAGTAAAAGAGGTCAATGTTCAAAAAGATAAAGAAGAATAAGGAATGGAATCTAACTTCGTTGACTACGTAAAGATTTATTGCCGTTCGGGAAAGGGCGGAAGAGGCTCCATGCACTTGCGTCACGTGAAATATCAACCCAACGGAGGACCTGACGGAGGCGACGGAGGACGCGGAGGAAGTATTTATCTAAGAGGAAACCACAACTATTGGACCCTACTCCACCTGAAATATCAACGCCACATCTACGCCGAACACGGCGGAAACGGCGGGCGTGACAAATGTCATGGCACAAATGGGAAAGATACCTACATCGATGTGCCCTGCGGAACCGTGGTCTACAATGCCGAAACAGGCAAGTATGTGTGCGATGTCACCTATGATGGGCAAGAAGTATTGCTGCTGAAAGGAGGCCGCGGAGGCTTGGGTAACTTCCAGTTCCGCTCGGCCACCAACCAAACGCCACGCTATGCGCAGCCCGGTGAGCCCATGGAGGAGATGACGGTCATCATGGAGTTGAAGCTCTTGGCCGATGTTGGCCTCGTAGGTTTCCCAAATGCCGGGAAATCCACGCTGCTCTCGACCCTTTCGAGCGCACGTCCGAAGATTGCCAACTATCCTTTTACCACGCTCGAGCCCTCATTGGGCATCGTGGGCTACCGTGACAGCAAATCGTTCGTCATGGCCGACATTCCGGGAATCATCGAAGGTGCGAGCGAGGGCAAGGGCTTAGGCCTGCGTTTTCTGCGCCATATCGAGCGCAACTCGCTGTTGTTGTTCATGGTTCCGGGTGACACCGATGACATCAAAAAGGAATATGAGGTGCTGCTCAACGAGCTTCAAAGGTTCAATCCCGAGATGTTAGACAAGCATCGCGTGTTGGCTGTGACGAAAAGTGACCTGCTCGACGAGGAACTCATTGCGATGTTGAAAGACACTTTACCCACGGATCTGCCCGTGGTGTTCATCTCTTCGGTTACAGGTATGGGCCTTGAGCCGCTCAAAGACACGTTGTGGAAAGAACTCAACAGCGAGAGCAACAAGCTGCAAGACATCATTGCCGAAGACACGCTCGTGCATCGCGACAAAGATATGCGCCTTTTTGCGGCCGAGATTCAGGCCGAAGGGGTCGATGATGAAGACATTGTACTCATCGACGAGGCCGATATCGAGGACTTAGAAGACTTTGAATACGACGACATTCAAGCATGATCAGGCCCGAACTAAACGAATATAGCATCGCAAAAGGTGTACGTGCTTTCAGCTCAACCCGCAGGGGAGGCGTCAGCAAGGGCCCCTTTCGTGCGTTCAACATCAATGCCTTCTGCGGCGACGACTCTGCGAGTGTTGCCGAAAACCGCAAGGCTTTGGCCGCAGAATTAGGCATATCGGCCGACCATATCGTCATGCCCCATCAGATACATGGCACGGAATGCCTGCAAATAGACGAGACATGGCTTGCCTATACTGCAGCACAACGCTGCCAAAAGGCCGAAGGTTATGATGCCATTATGACCCGACTGCGGGGCGTTTGCATCGGTGTTTCGACGGCCGATTGCATACCTTTGCTGCTCTATGATGCCGAACACGATGCCATAGCAGCCGTCCATGCGGGCTGGCGGGGCACGGTGAAGCGCATTGCGGAGCACACTATCCGCCGCATGCAACAGGCTTATGGCACCCAGCCTTCTGGTCTTCAGGCCGTCATCGGGCCGGGCATCTCGCTCGAAGCCTTTGAGGTGGGCGACGAGGTCTACGAGGCTTTCCGTGCCGAAGGCTTCGAGATGGAGGCTATCGCCTGCCGTTTCAGCAAATGGCATATCGACCTTCCGACCTGTAACCGACTGCAACTCTTGGCCGCAGGCCTGCAGACCGACCGCATACAAATGGCAGATTGCTGCACGTTCTCACATGCCGACGAATACTTCTCAGCCCGGAAACTGGGCTTGAAGTCTGGCAGAATATTCACAGGAATCATGCAAACCGAATAATAACAGCTAACTTTTACAACCCTTTAACAACACGGAGATGAAACTAAATTTGAAATACAACCTCTTCGGAGTACTGTTCGTCATGACGACATCGGCCTTTGCACCGGCCAACAACGCCTTTACCACCGCCGAACAACAACAAATCAGCATTGCAACGCCCGACCTTTTCAGTCGCTCGAACACCATCAGTATCGACCTCGGCATACTCAACGACAACGAATACTCCTTTCCGTTGCCCGTGGGAAAGGCCGAATTGACCGACAACCGTCAAGCTTTGAACATCAAGACCAAGGAGGGCGACGTCGTCAAAGCTATGTTCACGGGTGTCGTAAGGCTCTCACGCAACGTCAACGGCTATGGGAACGTCATCGTTATCCGCCACGACAACGGGCTTGAAACAGTCTATGCGAACAATGCACAGAACCTTGTAAAGGTGGGACAAAAGGTCAGTGCCGGTCGTTCGATAGCCATTGTGGGAAGCGAAGGAGGCAAGACTTACTGCAAGTTCTCTATCATGGTGAACGGCGGATACATCAATCCAGAGACCGTTCTCGAGGTGCGCAGCCACAAACTGCGCAAGCAAACGTTGCTATGCACCAAGAACGGCCGTTATGTAGACGTGGCCGTGAAAGACGGAAACAAGGCAAACAAAAACAAAAAGAGCAAAAAGAACGATATAGATCCGGAGAACCCGTTTGAGAATGCCAATACTTTCAAGCTTAACCTTGCCGACATGGAGAAAGAACAATGGGCCTATCCGTTGCCCGGAAGTCATGTCATCAGCCCCTATGGTGGGGCACGTCACCACTCGGGAGTGGACATCAAGACCAAGCCCAACGACAATATTCTGGCCGTATTCGACGGCGTTGTCACCATGAGCGGCCCTTTCTCAGGCTACGGGAACTGCATTCGTATCAAGCATAAATACGGCTTTGAGACCCTTTACAGCCATCAGTCAAAGAACTTTGTCAAGCCGGGTGACCGGGTGAAAGCAGGGCAAGTGATTGGCTTGACGGGCCGAACGGGACGCGCAACCACCGAACATCTCCACTTTGAAGTGTTCTTTCAGGGCCGTCGCATGAACCCCGCTGTGGTCTTCGACCATGCCAACAAGTCGCTCCAGCAGGTAACGTTGACGCTCAGCAAGAACGGAAGTGTGAAGTCGGAACGTAACTACTACGCCCGAAAATAATAGGCATAGCCACCTTAAGGTAGAATTGTAACAAGACAAAAAAGTCGTGAAAAGTTTGGCTGTTTGCAGAATTAGCCTTACCTTTGCCGCCAAGATGATATTTTCAATCAACGATAATAAGATGTGTACGCTGATGCAAAGAAACTTTGATTTCTCTGCATCTTTTAACGCTTATTATTTGGTTAATCCAAATAATTTGCTAACACACACACACACACACACACACACACACACTTAGCGCACCTGGCGTTTCAACGTCTTCACGTACGCGCGCGCGAGGAGCGCGTAATCCCTATAAACAAAGGGCTTCTCGGAGTTCCCTTTGTTCACATTTTCGTGTCCCTTTATGAGCAAAAAATGAACGAAATAAGGGAGCAAAATGTAGGGACGCACGGCTCCATGCAAAACAGCACAATCAACAAGATAACAACAATAAATATGAAGAAAATGGAGAGTAAGAAAAGGGCATACACAACGCCCGAGATCAAGGTTTATCCGATGCGGAGTGAACCATTCATGTCCCCTAGCGTAACACCGAACGGAAGTGCATCGGGCACATCGAATTGGGATGCCGATGAAGCCCATGAAGGAGGAACCTTCTATATAGGTGACAAAAGCAGTGTAGCCCCGGCCAAAGACTGGGGGAATGTGTGGGAGGAATGACCCTCTATAGAAGTCTCCCCCAGCCCCTCCGAAGGAAGGGGAGACCGAACTTACGAGTTAATAATGAAATAAAGTGATGAATTAAAAGGAGAAAGAACAATGAAAAGACAGATATTCTTAAAAGCAAGTCTGTTGCTCGTGGCCGGAATGCTGGCGGCTTGCAGCAGCAACGATAATGAGAACAACGGAACAAAAGACGGCAAGGTAGACGTAGCCAAGGCCGTGGAATTCCGAGTAGACTTTGCCGACTATAATGCTGATGAGGAAACGAAAGCAACACGGGCTACCGATGATCAAAAGAATGACACCATCGCCAAGCAATACGTAGACCTCGGGAACAACCTCTTGGCCGAAGTGACTGTGCAACGCGACACGGCTAAGACCCCGTCCTTGACCAACACCCGTGCCTTGGAAAACGGCACCTACACGATGTTGGCTTATCAAGGCAGTACGTACAAGGGCGAAGTTACGGGAACAATAACGGGCGGTGTATTCCACTACTCGAGCGATAAGGTCATCGACTTGGAACCCGGAACATATGATTTCGTGCTCTTGAACGACAAGCTGACGCGCAACGGCAACAACTTTACCGTGGCAGAAGCCGATGCCCAAACAGCCCTGATAGGAAGAACGACTTACACTGTGACCGCAACACCTACCCATCAGAAAGTGACGTTCCAGATGAAGCACGTCAGTTCGCGTATCCGTCTCAAGTGGACAAGCTACACGTCCATTGTCAACCCGGTGGGAGATTTCTGGGCAAACGGCATAATACCGCACACTTCGGTTTATCACCCGGAAACGAACACTTGGACTGTAGCAACAACCGATAGCGGACCTTACGGCCCAATGACCTATACCGGTGGCAATACAGCCGATGAAAATGACATCTACAGCACCATCAGTAACTATTTGTATTTCCTTGCTCCGGCAGAGAAATCAGACATGCACTTCAACTTGGGCAATACACAAAGTAAGACTTACAACGGTCAAATTATAAACTTCATCCTTTCGTTCCTCAACCTGCCTAACGCCTCTTCGATTGACTTGAAACCCAACAGTTCCTACCTCATCACCTACAAACTGATGTACAATTTCCTCTACCTGATGAGTGACGGCTCGACAGGTTTTCTCAATGAAACTATTTATGGAAGTGGCTCTAAGACGCCAATAGCTATCGTATTAAGTCAAAGTAAACACATGGCGATAGCACTAAAAGATGTCAACGGAGGTGATCTAGAGTGGGGGCCATATTTTGTACAGAGCAATACGCACATGGTAATGAATTTGGCTGATGCATTAAATAGTTCGGCCACGAGTGGGTATGATGAGACATGGGATGCGAGTTACTCAACCCATGCCGTAACCGGCGAAAAGATTAAAGGGAAAAATCCTGATTTCCCTGCTTTTTATGCAGCAGCTCATTACGATCCGGGGATAGCTTACACTGGAACTCCCGCACTGCAATGGTATTTGCCTTCAGCGAGTGATTGGACGTGGGTGTACTCCGTTTTAGGCTTTAGTGACAAAACGAAAATAACTGACATAGGATATTTTCCTTGTCACAGTAGGTTGATTGATATTGCTTTTACACAGGTAGGTGGCAAATTTCTAAAAGATTTTGGTGGCGCTCTCTTGGCCCCAAATTATTGGTCGAGTACGGAGTATCATACTTCTAGAGCTTTTAAATGTAGCGGAGCTATAGATTACATGAATTGGCTTGAGGAATCAAAAGATATACATTTATCTGTTCGTGCTTTTGTGAAATATTAAATACAAGGCTATAAGCAATTTTTATCAATATAATTTTTAACCCGCTTATGAATGAAAAAGAGGCAAAGACGGAGGGCGTAGAGAGGAACGTGGACAGGCAATCGTAAGGCTGGCGATGCCAACTCCGAGGACAGGTTTTGTCTACTCCTACTTTAGACGAGATGTAGTCCTACTTTAGATGGCATGTAGTCCTACTTTACATCATGTGTAGTCCTACTTTAGACAAAGCCTCGTCATGGAAGCCCACCCCAGCCCCTCCCGAGGGGAGGGGGTTCGCCACTCGGCAGACGCTATATCCCTCTGTCGGCGCCTCGGCTTCAGACGTAAGCACAAAACAATTCTAATTATGGCTTTTTGGAAGAAAATCCAGATGAAAATCAACAAGAAGTGGTATCCCAAATCTGTGCTGGTGGGAACCCCCGTGAGTACCGAACAACTGTGTAAGCGCATCGGCGCCGAGTCGACGGTCAGTCCGGCCGACGTGCGTGCCGTGTTCACCGCGTTGGCTCCAATCATGGCCGACTATATGTCGCAGGGTCGCTCGGTGAAGCTTGACGGCATTGGCTCGTTCTACTTCACGGCCGTGTCGGCCAAGGGCGGTGTGGACGCGGCCGAAAAAGTGTCGGCCAATCAAATCGTTGGCGTACGTGTGCGCTTCAATCCCGAGACGCGCTTCACCAAGAACGGTTCGGGCACCGGCAAGCACGCCACCCGCGGCCTGACCGACACGCCGATTGAGTGGGAAGAATGGAAAGGCGAGGAGAAAAAGAAGAAGAAGAAAAAAGAGGAAGGAGGAATTGGGCAGCACGGGAATTAGGAGCCCACAAACCCACCCCCGACCCCTCCCGAAGGGAGGGGAGGAGAGCCTCCCCCCCAGCCCCCTCCAAAGGAGGGGGAGCTGCGAGCTTGAGAGGAATTAGGTTGCACGCTGTTTGTGCTCCCCTCCTTCGGAGGGGTTGGGGGAGGTTCCCTGGGGTTTTAGATTTTAGGAGGTCTTCCAGCGGGAAGTCTCTTGGGGAGGGCGCACGACTTACCAGCATTTAATCAAACTCAAAATCAAAATCCAATTTTATGATTAACTCGCTTGTCGGTGTTGCCCTCCCCGTTTTAATACACACCCGGGAAGGCCTCACCCAAAAACCTCCCCCCAACCCCCTCCGAAGGAGGGGGAGGCTAAGCTTGCAGGCAATGATGAAAAATGCATGATAAACAAAATAGACCTTGTGAACTAAAGTGTTCGCAAGGTCTATTTGCATTTTACTCCCCTCTCCTTGGGAGAGGGGCTGGGGGAGAGGCTTCTTCTCCCCTCCCTCGGGAGGGGTTAGGGGTGGGCTCCCGGGGGTGGGCTTCACTTCCTTCCCTTTGAAGGGGCTGGGGTGTTTTTCTTAGGTTTAGTGGGCTTCCTGTACGTCTCATTATCCACCACGATGGACTTTTCTTTAAGGTCCATTGCCACGCTCACCGTGACGGGGTGGTCGAGTCCCTCGCGAGAAAGCGCGATATAGGCAGTGGTGCTGTCCTTTTCGAGCAGACGCCATGTGGTGTAGTTGCTGTTGAGTTTCACGCATTTCACGCTGCCGTCTGCACCCAAGATGATTTTCTGTGAACCGTCATAGCTTCGGTATTCGCCCGCATTGGCTTTCAGGAAAGCCGTGTCGACAGGCTGTTCTTCAACTTTAACGGCAGGCTGTTGTGCCGTGTTCTTGCTTTGGTTGTTGCACGCCGTGAGCCCCGTTGCGAGTACGATGGCGAGGATAAGGATTTTCTTCATGTGATTATCGTTTATAGTGTTACAGTCGCAAAAGTATGAAATTACACGCGTTTCTGCAAGCATTTAAGCTTTTTTGCGAGTTCGTTACAGCCTTATTGAGAAACAAATCAGTCTTCATAGGGCACAAATAGGGGTGACATTGCCATGTTAAACGGGCTATTGGCGATAGTCTCCCATGGTCAATTCCTGTTGGAGAAAAGAATAAACATATCCTGCACTTTGATAATACCACCCGGTGCGCTTATCTTGTAGTCTGTCAAAAGTGTCCGAGTTGTAGAGCACTTCCAAAGCTTCGATCTGCGAATAGTGCCAGTCTTTCATGAGCAACTCAATGAGTTCGGCACTCAAGTCTTCTTTCATCATCTCAATCTGTTCGTCAGTCAGTGCCATGCTTCTTTAATTTTGATATTGCCAATTCGGTTCCAAAGAAATACTGAAAGGTTATACCGCGTGCGTATTGCAATTCTTTAATAAGTTGTGTTATGGACAAGAACCCTGCTTTGTAACGGCGCAACTGAAAAGTAACACCATCATCGGCTATCGGTCCAACGACTACATCGTAGTTATGGCAAGGTTGTGGGACGCTAATGTCTCTGTTCTTAAGCACGAACTCTGCCCATTCTGCACTATAGCCCCCAAAAGAAAGGACCTTTAAGCTGCCGTCTTTTAATCGTGACTCGTCAAAATCATATTCATTAAGGGTAGGTTTTCCTTCAAGTAGAATGGATGTTCGCTGCTCTGCCATTCTGATTGCTTGTGATTTATCAGCCGACAGATAAAAACCTCTACCGAAATCTTTATAAGGTTTTGATTTTGCAAGGTCGATTTCTGTTATTTCTATGTTTGAACCGTGGTATAGGATCATTGCTTCTATTGTAGTCCTCCGCCGTTGCGTTGACAGATGATGGATATGTCGTGTAGGCTTTCTTCGAACGATTTGGTGTGCAACACGTCATAGAATGCCTGCAAATAATCGAGTCCCTTATAGCGTTTGAGATAGTTCAAAGCTTGTCGTTGACCAAGGTTGAATTTCTTGGCAAACTCGGCTATCAATGCAATGGTGTATTTTAGTTTGTTCAGTTCTTCTCTTGCCATATCCTATTATGTTAATATAGGGCAAATATAATGGTTCTTTTTCATATTTACAAACATTTAAGACGAAAAGCGTTGCTTTGATTTCAGATGCGTTCGTGTTATTTTGATTGTATGTACCTTGCGAAGACAATACTTATAAGTTTACACATTGAACTTTATGCCATGTGACATTGCTGAGATACGTGGACAAGCATAAAAGTTCAATGTCCAAAATCCAATGCTCAAAACCGAGAAAAGCCTACTCGTACACGAAAATCTTATAGGCTTTCAGGGCTCCGGGCGTCTCTTTCTCAGTGCGTGAGAGGTGTTGCAGGCCGGTGACGGTTTGCACTTTGCCGAGGTCGATAACCAGAAGATGAGGGAAAGGCGTGCCCTTTACGGTTTGCCAATAGGTGGATTCCTGAAGGTCGAAGGCCTTGTCTCCGGTGTGATTGCCGTCTTCGTCTTCGCTGTCGGCATACTTCGTGGTCCACGAATCGCGCGGAATACGACTTCCGTTTGCGTCGAGTGCGTCGAGTTCGGCTATGGCCACGTAAGGCTTTGTGCCGTGAACGCTCTCACATTCGAGGGCGATGTAGCGTCCTTTGGCAGGCTTGTCGAACATAATCGTCTGCCAGTTTCCGCTGCCCGAAAGCTCGCCTTGTGCCACAGGGTGGGCCGAGTTGAGGTCGGGACGGTCGCCGGGATTGTTGTGCTTGTTGGTCTTTTCGAGTTGCAGTTTATTCAGTTCGGGTTCGCTTTGTCCCCAAACAACGGGCTGTTTTGGCCCGACAACGTCCAAGACGATGATTTCATTGCGTCCTTTCTTCAACCAACAACCCGGCAGATAGAGCGTCTGTTGAGGGCCGATATGCCAGAAACGACCCAGCGCATGACCGTTCACATAGACCTGACCTTTGCCCCATTGCTCAAGGTTAAGGAATGTATCGCCCGTCTTTTTCAAGTCGAAATAACCGCGATAGTAGCCGATGTTTTGCTTAGGAAGACGCACAGGAGCGAAGCAGTGAGTCTCATCCAGTTTGTCGAATGCACGTCGTGCGTCTTGATAGCCATCGGGAATAGGCATAATGGCCCAGTTCTTGAGGTTATAAGTTACCTCGTGTCCGTCAATCTCTGCATCAATGGTCACGCTTTCGGTGATGCCTTTGAAATCCTTAATGGCCCGTCCGAAGTTGATACGGCCCATAGCTTCGACGAGTATCGTGAGGTGTTGGCCCTTTTTTACGGGTGGAAGCATCAGCGTCTTCTCATTCTTCACCCGGTCGATAACGCCGATTGGTTTGTCGTCGATGAAGATTTGGGCATAGTCGTGACCGTCGTTGAGTGACAACCTGCTGCGCGTAGCAATCTCGGGGAGGATTGTTGCATAGACCATCACGCCCCACCCCATGTCCATTTCCTCAAAGGTCTTCGTGTCACGGCTTAGCGTAGGAATGGTGAGGCTGTAGATAAGGGGCGAGAATTCGGCGAGCGTCAGCTTCGGAATCGTGATGACAGGCGCGGCCGGCTTAGGCACATCGGGCAGCTTGTCGCTGTACTTCGCCATCGTATTGCGCAGTGCAAAGAACTTGGGGGTAGGCATACCGTATTCGTTGATGGGTGCATCGTAGTCATAAGACGTCACATCGGGAGCGAAGCCCGGACTATTGGCACCGGCCCAATGGCCGAATGACGTTCCACCGTGGGTCATGTAAAGCGAAAAGGAAATGCCCTTGCGCAACATCTCGTCGATACCTTCCACCATATCCTTTGCCGGTCGTGTCTCGTGACGTGCACCCCACTTATCGAACCAGCCACTCCAAAACTCCGAACACATCAATGGAGCCTCGGGGCGCAGTTGCTTGAGCCGCCTGAACTGCTCGTCGATGTTCGCCCCCGTACCGAAGTTCATCGTCCAAACGAGGTCATCAAGTCCGTTATGTTCGAAGTTGCTGGCCCAATCACATTGGAACAATGTCACCTTATCAAAGCCCGAAGCCTTCACGATATCCCGTATTTCTGACACATATTTCTTATTGATGCCGTAAGAACCGTATTCGTTCTCCACCTGTACCATGATGATGGGACCGCCGTTCTGAATAGTCAAAGGGGCCAATTGTCGCCCCACTTCAGCCTCGAAAGCCTTCACTCGCGCCATGAAGTAGGGGTCGTCTTCACGCAAACGGACGTCTTTCCTCTTCAAAAGCCACCAAGGCAGGCCGCCCATTTCCCACTCGGCACACACATAAGGACCGGGACGCACGATGACATACATGCCGTTCTTGCGGGCCAACCGGCAGAATGCCGCCACATCATTGTTGCCTGTGAAGTCGAACTGCCCCTCCCTTTGCTCGTGAATGTTCCAAAACACGTAAAGACAAAGCGTGTTCATGCCCAAAGCCTTGCACATTTTGATGCGTTGTTCCCAATAAGGTCGCGGAATACGTGGGTAATGTAGCTCGGCCGCCTTGATGACGAACGGCCGTCCGTTCAGCAGGAAAGTGTTCTTGCCCACAGTGAAGTCGCCTCCACGGGCTGATGGCACGGCAAAACTCAGCAGCAATGCTGCAGCAATGGTCCTGATGTATGAAAAGATGTTCATGCTTATGGTTTTTAATCAATTAATCCTTTTCGCTCCTCTATCATGGGCTCACTGTCGGTTTCCTTAGATAAAGCTCAATGATACAAGTGCAAAGATACGGATTTTTGGGGAAATAAGCATGCCCGAACTCCCCGGATATCCACACCAGTCGCCCCAAAACTACGCCAACGCTCTCTTCACAAACGCCCTCACTTCCCGCCTTGCAATGCCCAATCGGTGCTCCGTGCTCTTGTATCTCATGTCCAACGCCTTGGAAATCTCGCCAACCTTCATACCTTTATATATATGGAGGCGATACACCTGCCGCTGTTTTTCCGTCAAACGGGCGATGCCTCGCTCCAGAATCTCAAGCGTCTCAGCAGCCGAATAGACTGACATCGGGTCGCAATCCAAGCCATCCTGTCCACCTTTTATATAATGTTCGTATTCCGTGATGCACTGATGATGCCGCCAATCGTCGCAAATCAGGTTCCGGACCATCGTATATACCAAGCAAGGAAGGGTAACCGGCGTAATCATTCTGCCCATAGTCATCAGCCGCAGGAAGACATTCTGCACGATATCTTCAGCCTCTTGTCCTCTCTGTTTCAGCTGTTTGGCCACGAAAAGCTGCACTTCTTCATAGTGCTTTTTATAATAATCAGCAATCACACTGAAGTTGGTCTCCCTGTCTTTCATGCTTCGTTCGAGTTTGTTATGGGTTATCGCTCTCGCAAAGATAAGGCTTTTTGAGTTGTTTGAAGACATAAACGGCATCATTTTTACAGCAAAATGCCCAATCCGACCATTTTGTTACATCATGAAAACTTTATGATTACACATGCAAAGAAACATGATCCCGACCGCAACAACTCTCCACTTTATTTCCTACCTTTGTAGCATCAGACACGCCGTTTGTCGTTTATTTATTTATTACACGATGGAAAAAGAAATAAAAACACAGTCTCTTGCGCATCGAAATTTCATGCGTATAAACCTCTTGGGCAGCCTTTTGATTGTCGCATTCGACGTCGCACTCACCGTGTATGGGTGGGGTTGCGACAGAATCCGGTGGGGATATCTGGTGATTTACTCCCTCATTATCTGCCTATCCTATTTCTTTGGCGGCGTAATCGCCTGGAAATCATTCACCGAGAAGCATTGGCGCAACATGGTCGGCCGCCAACTTTTCGTCGGCAACGCACTCGTTTTGATTTTCTGTCTGACCGTCACGGGCTTCAGCATCAGCATGTTATGCATCACTTTCATATTCACTTACTTCGTTCTCGGTGGCCTATTCTCTGTGTTCGTCCTGTCACTTTGCTACTTTGTTTTCAGGAAATCGTATAACGATAGAAACTAAGACGAAACATAATATAAGCCTCCTCCGTTCCCTCCAAGGGAGAGGAAACCAAGCCATTCAAGGAAAACAACTCCGAAAAAACGCTCTTACAAACTTGCATATCCGCGTAAATTCCGTATTTTTGCACTTCATAAACCCGAAAAGACGATAGAAACAATGAACAAATGGACGAAGATTGCCCTGCTCATAGCCTTTCACGGACTCATGATGACCGATTATTATTATTGGGAAAAAGCCCGCAATGAGTTGGCAATCTACAAGACCGCGGAGGCCAATTTGCCTGCTTTCCGCGCGTTTGCCCTTAGCGAACTCGACACGTTGGGCTATGTGTTGCTGGCCAACGTGACCATGATAGCCCTCCTCGTCGTGTGGCTCTGCTTTGCAAGAAAAAGGAAGCCGAAAGACAAGACCACTTGAAACGGTTTTTAATTTCAGCCACATTGCGATGCAATCCCAGCCATATTACACGCTAATCTCAGCCATATTGCACGGTAATATGGCTGATATTGCAAAACAAGGTATAAGTCGTTGATTTTCAATACGAATACATGTAGGGACGCACGGCTCGTGCGTCCGCTCCAACAACCATGCATATATGCCTACCATTCAACTTGAACGGGCGCACGAACCATACCGATTTGTGCGCCCGTCTCCTATACCTTATATTATATATATACCGGTTATTCCGATGAAACTCACCTTGATTGCGAGCCGACAGGTCAGTTTTTCTTCTTGTTTTCCTTTGTTGTCGTCTTCGGATGATAGCTTCCTGCGAGGGTCACATCAAACACCAAGGTTGAGTAAGCGGGTATGCCATTATTGCCTTTTGGCCCATAACCCAGTTGATAAGGAATGTAAATCAGCCACCGGTCGCCTGCTTTCATGTTCTGTAATGCTGTGGCGAAGCCATCGACCACAGTGCTTATGGCAAACTTCCTCGGCGCGTTTGTGCTTGGATTGAACTCGGTCGTCGTCCAACTTTGGTCGAAAATCCTTCCTTTGGGAAAGGTTGTCGAGGGGAGAAGACGGCCTTGATAGTGCACAAGTGCAGTGTCTGTGTAGAGTGGAAGCTGCGTTCCTGTGCCCTGTTTCAGCACTTTTACCACGATGAAGTCCTCGGGGTTCTTGCGCGTTTCGGGGAGAGACCACTTGCGAATCACCTTCACTTTCGGATTGGTTCCGGCCTCACTGACGGCTTCTTTATAGAGGTTGTTGAAGTAAGCCTCGTTCTTTGCCTGCCAATCGGGGTATTCCTCTACCGTGTTGTCGTCTTCCTTGCATGACGAAAGGCCTGCGACGGCCAGCAGGAACACGAGGATATGGAATGCATTTCTCTTCATTATTCGTCGATATTGAGTTTTTTCAACAAGCTTGTGATGCTGACACGGTCTTCCATGATGGGGCGAAGTGCGTCGATGTCAACGCGTTCTTGCTTCATCGTGTCGCGATAACGCAACGTCACCTTATGGTCGTTGGGCGTGTCGTGGTCCACAGTGACGCAGAACGGCGTGCCCACTGCGTCCTGACGACGGTAGCGTTTGCCGATGGAATCCTTCGGATCGCCATAGTGGGTGTTGAAGTGGAACTTCAAATCATTGACGATTTGCTCAGCCAACTCGGGCAGTCCGTCTTTCTTGTCCAATGGGAACACGGCGCACTTCACAGGAGCCAAGGGCTCGGGGAGCCTCAATACGACGCGTGTTTCGCCGTTTTCGAGTTGCTCTTCGGTATAACTATGGCACATCACCGAAAGGAACATGCGGTCAACACCAATGGAAGTCTCTACGTCATACGGCGTATAATTCTCGTTTTTCTCAGGGTCGAAGTACTTAATAGAGCGGCCGCTGAACTTCTCATGCTGGCTGAGATCGAAGTCGGTACGCGAATGTATGCCTTCAACTTCCTTGAAACCGAACGGCATACGGAACTCGATGTCGGTAGCGGCATTGGCATAGTGAGCCAATTTCTCGTGGTCATGGAAGCGATAGTTCTCATTTCCCATGCCAAGTGCCTCATGCCACGCCAAACGGTGGCGTTTCCAATACTCGAACCACTTCATTTCGGTGCCCGGCTGACAGAAGAATTGCATCTCCATCTGCTCAAATTCGCGCATACGGAAGACAAATTGGCGGGCAACTATCTCGTTGCGGAACGCCTTTCCTATCTGACATATACCGAAAGGTAGCTTCATTCGGCCCGTCTTCTGCACGTTGAGGTAGTTCACAAAGATACCTTGTGCGGTCTCGGGTCGCAGATAAATCTTGTTGGTTTGGTCGCTTAGGGACCCCATTTCGGTAGAAAACATCAGGTTGAACTGGCGCACGTCGGTCCAGTTCTTCGTACCGCTGATGGGATCCACAATGCCTTCGTCGAGGATAATCTGCTTCAATGCCTCCAAATCCGGGCCTTGCATGGCCTCAGTATAGCGGGCATGCAGTGCGTCGCGCTTCTTTTGGTAGTCCAACACACGCGGATTGGTCTCGCGGAACTTGCCTTCTTCGAAGCTGTTGCCATATTTCTTGGCAGCCTTGGCCACCTCTTTTTCAATCTTTTCGTCGTACTTTGCCATCTGGTCTTCAATGAGAACATCAGCCCGATAGCGTTTCTTTGAGTCGCGGTTGTCAATCAACGGGTCGTTGAAAGCATCGACATGACCGCTGGCTTTCCACACGGTTGGGTGCATAAATATGCCGGCATCGATGCCAACGATATTGCTATGGAGCAGCACCATGCTCTTCCACCAGTATTCTTTGATGTTGTTTTTCAACTCAACACCATTCTGACCGTAGTCATAAACGGCTGCGAGTCCGTCGTAAATCTCACTGCTCGGGAAGACAAAGCCGTATTCCTTGCAGTGGCTCACTATCTTTTTGAAAACATCTTCTTGTGCCATAATCGTATATTCTTCAAAGTTTTGTGCAAAGATACAATAAATATCGCGAAACAGGGTGGGTTTTATTATTTTTTATAGAAGCGGGAGGAAAGGGGTGAGCTCCATGTCATTTGGCGTTACTTTTGCTCCATTCGCCCCATGACAGCATTGACATGGCATGCCAACATTGTCCGCTAAACAACGAAACCGCGATGCGGTTTAAACGGAAACAAACGAAAACCTCACTCTCAATGCGCCCAGCAGACGTCGTCGAAAGTGAGGTTTGTGATGTATAACCGTTCTGGCAGGAACTTATTCCTGCGGGATATGTTTCAGAATTTCAAGCAGATGGTCCCACACCATTTGCACGGTCGGAATCAAAAGTGCCTCGTCTGGTGTGTGAACATTGCGCAAAGTGGGACCGAAACTCACCATGTCAAGCTCGGGATATTTCTCAGAAAAGAGGCCACATTCAAGTCCGGCGTGAATGCCTTTCACGACAGGTTCCTTGCCAAAAAGCCTCTTATAAGCGTCCACTGTGACCTTAACAAGCTTGCTGTTCGGGTTCATTTTCCACGCTGGATAGCCGTCGTTCTGGACAACATTGCCGCCGCTCAATTCGAAAACGGCTTTCACTGTGTCGGCCATATTGCGAAGATTACTCATCACATTGCTGCGTTGGCTGGCCACGACCACCACCTTGTCGGCCTCGGTCTGCACGCTGGCCACGTTACTCGAGGTCTCTACCATGGTAGCGATGGCCTCATCCTGACAGAAAGTCAGCGGTCCGTTGTCGAGAGCCTGCAAAGAAAGGATCAGTCCGCGCGAGGTTTCCCGCGGCAATACAGGCCTTGCTTCGACGCTTTCCATGCTCCAATGCATTGTCGGATCGGTCACATGGAACTCATCTTCCACTCCTTTCGTGAACATATTCCAGTCGGCCATCACCTCTTCCTTACGGTCTTCGGGCACAGCAAAGACCACTTTTCCGTCGCGCGGAATGGCATTATGCATCTTACCGGAGTTCCAATCGGCCAGCCGAAGCACCATTTTCGTCTGCTCCATATAGAGGAAACGCGCCATAATCTTGATGGCATTGGCCCGCTTCTTGTTGATATCATCGCCCGAATGTCCGCCATTTAGGCCTTTCAATGCGGCCTGCATAAAGAAGTAACCTGAGGGAGCTTGCTCGCGAGAAAAGCTGTAGGTGACGGTCGTATTGATGCCTCCTGCGCACGAAACAAATATCTGTCCCTCGTCTTCGGAGTCGAGATTGATGAGGTATTTGCCTGACATGAAGCCCGGTTTCAGGCCAAATGCGCCCGTAAGACCAGTCTCTTCGTCACGCGTGAAAAGGCATTCTATCGGGCCATGTTCAATGTCGTTGCTGTCAAGAATGGCCAGTTCTATGGCACAACCGATGCCATCATCGGCCCCCAAAGTAGTGCCTTTGGCATGCAACCACTCCCCGTCGACGTAGGTTTGAATGGCATCTTTGTGGAAATCGAAGTCCACATCGACCAGCTTATCGCATACCATATCCATGTGACTCTGCAGGATTGTCGTTGCCAAATGCTCCAAACCCTTAGTCGCCGGCTTTCGGATTAGGACGTTACCCGTCTCATCTTCCTTCACTTCGAGGCCGCGGTCGGCGGCGAACTTCTTCAAATAAGCGGCCATTTTCTCCTCATGTTTCGATGGACGAGGGATTTTGTTGATGGCCGAAAACTGCTCGAACACGCGGGCAGGTCTTAGTTCTACGTTGCTCATTTTTATATCTTTTTATTTTGTTTTTATTTTGTTCTTTTGCCGATTTATATTACCTTTGCCCATATTTTAGTGGCCAATGGCGCACTGCAAAAGTAATAAAAATGATGAAGACATTCGTATTGAGCGTGTTAATAATTGCTATATCGATGGCATTATTAGGCATAAAGATGCTCTTCCGCAAGAACGGAAGGTTCTCTTCGCAGCACATTCACGACAATGCGGCACTGAGAAAGCAGGGCATCCACTGTGTGATCGACCAAGACAAAGCGGCACGCAAGGCCGGGAAAGCCTATTAAACGACGATTAAAATCAAAAAGACAATAAAGAAAATGAACAGGAAAAACATTCTCAAAACAATGGCCGTGGCTGCAATCGCCACCGTTTCCATGACCGGTTGTAACCAATCTGCCCCGAAAGTTGACGCAAAATCAGATGCCGCACAGACCAATCCTACGGGCTTAAAGATAGCATATGTCGAGGTAGATAGCATCATGAGCCGGTATCAGTTCTGCAAGGATTACTCCCTGATACTGCAAAAGAAGGGACAGAACATACAGAACACGCTCGCTGCCAAGCAGCAACAGTTGCAGGCTGCGGCTGCAAACTTCCAGCAAAAGGTGCAACAAAACGCCTATACACGCGAGCAGGCAGAGGCCATCAACGCCAATCTTCAAAAGCAAAACACCGACCTTCAGGCCCTCAACCAGCGGCTGACGAATGAGTTCCAGACTGAAACAGAGAAATACAATAATGCACTTCGCGACAGTATTCAGCACTATTTGAAGCTCTATAACAAGGACAAGAACTACAGTCTTATCCTCAGTAAGGCCGGTGACAACCTGCTTTATGCCGACAAGGCCTACGACATCACGAACGAAGTCATTGCCGGTTTGAACAAAGCCTACAAGCCTTCGGCAAAAATGGCAGCCGCAGTGCCGGCAAAGAAGTAGGCTCTTCCCTCCCTACCCCTCCCAAAAAGAGAGAGGAAGCAATCAAGATAGAAATGTAGGGACGCACGGTTCGTGCGTCCGTTCTGCGCGGAACAATCAACTTGTTCACTCATTTACCCGTCAACTGTCAACTGAAACAGGGGCGGACGCACGGGCCGTGCGTCCCTACATGCATTCGAGCAGCCCACCCTATCAACCATTTTATATATCAATATATCCATGATGGGTATGTAGGGACGCACGGCTCGTGCGTCCGTTCTGCGCGAAACAATCAACTTATTTACCCATTTTCGCGTCAACTGTCAACTGAAATAGGAGCGGACGCACAGACCGTGCGTCCCTACATGCATTCAACTGTTTTCTCATATCAATCCTATTGGTTTTCAATATCAGCCACTTTGGGCGACAAAATGAGCCATATTGCGCGGCAATATGGGTGATATTACCGCGTAATATGGCTGATATTGGAACGCCGTTGCAAGCAGTTGGCGTTCAAAGCGTTACAAGGTTATCCGACAATCGAACGGAGAACGCTGGGAGATACCTTGGAAACTGAAAGAAAAATCGTGGAAACCAAACGGAAAACCGTGGGAACCCAGAGAGAGAGAAACTCAGAGTTGACGGGTGAATTCCTCAGGAAGCAAGGGCATAGCACCGTTCTGTGTGCAGACGTAGGCACTGACTTCTACGGCCAGTTTGTGGGCTGCTTTGATGGATTTCCCTGCAAGAATGGCTGCACAGAACGCCCCCGTGAAGCTGTCACCTGCCCCAACCGTGTCGGCAACCTCAACCTTCGGCGTCTCTTGGAACGACTTCGTTGCAGGCGCAAAAACATAACTTCCGTTGACACCACACGTGAGAACGAGCATCTTTAGATTGTATTTTCCAAGGATAAGCCAGCACTTATTCTCCATATCCAGCCCCGGATAGCCGAACAAACGACCGATGGTGACGAGCTCTTCGTCGTTGATTTTGAGAATGTCGGCAGCCGCAAGCGATTCTTGGATAATCTCTTTGGTGTAGAAAGTCTGGCGCAGATTGATGTCGAAAATCTTGAGACAGTCTTTCGGGGTGGCTACGAGGAATTGGTGAATGGTCTCCCTTGAGACGCTGTTGCGCTGCGCGAGCGAACCGAAACAAACGGCGCGGGCGTTCTTTGCCACCTCCTCAATCTCGTCGTTGAATGGAATATTGTCCCAAGCTACGTTCTCCTTGATGTCGTAAGTGGGCACTCCTTCGTCGTCGAGCGACACTTGTACCGTGCCCGTTGGATAGTCGACGATGGGCATAATGTAGCGAAGTCCTTCCTGATCAAGCTCCTTTCGTGTCTGATCGCCAAGGATATCGTTGCCCAAAGCACTGATGGCCATGGCGTCAAATCCGAACTGATGGGTGTGAAAAGCAAAGTTGGCAGGTGCCCCGCCCAGCTTTGTTCCTTCGGGTAAGCAGTCCCATAATGCTTCGCCGAGGCCTACAATAAATCTTTTTTGCATAGAGAAAATAATAAAAAACGAGGCCCCACGGCACCCACTTTTAGCCTCCCAAGGGGAGAGAACGCTTGCTTGCGTGGGCTTGTCGCGTTCGTTTCAGGGTGTCAGGGGCGTCAGGTTGTGTTGTTATTGAATGCGTTTAGTTATGTTATTGATTGGATATTGCCAAGGAATGCTCCCTCACGAAGGGAGGAACGGGGCGGGAGTTCAAGCCAGTTTTCTTATATATGTAAACAAATAAGCCACACCTACTGCCATGACAAGGATAGCTCCGGCCTGCCGATGCAGTGCGTCACTGACGTAACCCATCAGCAATGGGAAGACCGTTCCGCCGAAAAGACCCATGATCATCAGCCCGCTGACCTCGTTCTTTTTAGTGGGAACGCATTGCAAAGCCTGTGCAAACACAATGGAAAAAACATTGGAATTACCATACCCAACGAGTGCTATTGCCGTGTAAAGCACAAGCTTTGACGTGCCGAAATAGAGACCAATCATGCTCAATGCCATCATCGTGACGCTGATGATGAAGAACGTTTGTGTCTTCATCACGCGCAGGAAGAAACTTCCCGTGAGGCATCCTATTGTGCGGAACAGGAAATAAAGGCTCGTAGCAACGGCTGCTTCGTTGAGCGTCATGCCCAAACGTTCCTGACAAATCTTCGGTGCCGTGGTGTTCATTCCCACGTCAATGCCCACATGACACATGATACCAATAAAGCTCAACAGCACGATGGGAATGCCCAAAAGCTTGAAACAAGCGATATATTCGTCTGCGATATTGTTGGTGGGGAGTTCATTTTCAACGATAACGGCTTCCTCTTCAATCGGCGTTGTCCATAATAATAAGGTGGCAATGATGCCGATAATCATGTAAATAGGAAAGAGAACGCGCCACCCTAAGCCGAAACTTGGAATGCTGGCCGAGGCACCCCAGATGGCAAGATAGGGCACCATGAACGACGCAATGGCCTTGATGAACTGGCCAAAGGTAAGCGTGCTGGCAAGATTTCCGCCTTTGATGACGGTAGAAACCAGTGGGTTGAGCGAGGTTTGCATCAGTGCATTGCCGATGCCCAACAGGGAAAAGGCGAGCAACATCAGCAAGTAACTTTCGCCAAAGAGGGGCAGCAACAGGGAAAGGACCGTGATGATGATAGACAGCAACACGGTTTTCTTGCGCCCGATTTTATTCATCAGCATGCCCGTGGGCACGGAAAAGATGAGAAACCAAAAGAATACTAAAGACGGAAACAGATTGGATTGCGTATCGTTCAGATGCAAATCGGCCTTTACATAATTGGATGCCGTGCCCACAAGGTCAACAAAACCCATTGTGAAAAAGCAGAGCATCACGGGGATAATGGCAAGTTTGTTGGTTTTATTCATGTCGTTGATAGGAGTTTGTCGTTCGGTTTATGTTGCAAATATAGGCATTTCATTCAGAAAAGCCATAAAAAAATCGTTCAATTTGCGCCAAAGATGTTACATCGTAACCATTTTATGCGAAGCCGAACGATTGAAGCTGTTGGTTATTTCAATTCATATAGCGTTGTTTTGGCAGCCCCGTTGACCGTTAACCTACCGTAAGGTTCGGTTGGGAAAACAAGGTTGGTCATGGCCATTTTGCCTGCGGCATCGAAGGCTTCTATGCTGCATTTGTCAATGAAAATACGGAATTGGCGAATCGTTCCGTGCGTCGGAGCGATGGTCTTTGCCTTGAACATGTCGCTGAACCCGGTGTTTCCGCTTTGCGTTCTGTCCATGGAGAAGGTGCAATCCTTGGGATTATAGGTCATCACCACCTGCTCGTCACGGGCGTTGCTAAGCGTAATCACCGTTGGTTTCGACTGTGATTTGATGTCAACCACAAGTTCGCAAGCGGCCAAAAGCCTGTTTGTTTTATCACCACGCAGGGCAAGCAACTCCTTTGAAGGCACCACACTGACGTAGGTTTCGCCTGCATCGGTGAAGAGCCCCAAGTCACGTGGCACGGAATTGGCACTGCGATACTGCATCGTCGGCACCTGATTGGCATATTGCCAGTTGCTCATCCACGCAATAGCCACACGACGGTTGTCGGGTGCATTGTCGAAGGTGACGGTGGCATAGTGGTCTTTTCCATAGTCCATCCACTTGGTAACGTCGGGCTTACTCTCGCAAGTGAACTTGTGACCATCGAAAGATCCCACGAAATATTGGGTGGCACTGCCCCCAAAAGGTCCTCCGGGATTGATGTTACATATCAGCAACCACTTCGCTTCCCCGGTTCCGTTGACAGGCAATTTCATGAGGTCGGGGCACTCCCAAACGCCGTCGTGGTTACCATATCCCAGCCCGAATGTACTCTCAAATGTCCAGTTTTTGAGGTCTTTCGAGCTGTAAATGTTCATCTCCTGCCCTGCGGCAAGGATGAGATTCCACGCATGTATGTCTTCATTCCAGAAGATGTGAGGGTCGCGAAAGTCGGGGACTTCGGCCGTAATTACAGGGTTATTGGCATACTTAGTGAACGTTTTTCCGTCGTCGGTACTATAGGCAAGGCTCTGTGTCTGGCTCTTTCCGGCCGACGTGTACATGGCAACAACGGTGCCTTTCCCAAGGCCCGAAGTGTTGTTTTTGTCCACGATTGCGGAGCCACTGAATATAGTTCCCAACGCATCGGGGCTGATAGCGTTACCTTGATGCACCCAATGTACAAGGTCTTTTGACGTGGAATGGCCCCAAGTCATATTCTCCCATTGCGAGCCATATGGGTTATATTGGAAGTAAAGATGCCACACTCCGTCTTTATAAAACAGCCCATTGGGGTCGTTCATCCACCCCCATTGGGGGGTATGATGATAGACGGGGCGATACTTCTCGCGGTTGGTGGTGTCGAAACTGTCGCTGGTCTTGAGTTCTTTCCAGACCACAAAGTCCTTGATAGAACCGGTGGAACGGCGGTTATTGGGAAAGGTAATGTCGAGCAACACTTGCTTTCCTTGATAACTGTCGAGGGCTACCGGCACGAAATAGTCGATGTGGTCAACGGCTATTTTGGCGTTGAAAGTCTTTACAATCTGATTATCAACGATGACCTTCAGAGCGGCATAGTCTTCCTTTTCCTCTATCGGAATGAGCAGATAGCGCTGATGTGGTGTGATACGGGCCAGCGAATGGTTGTCACTCAACTGGTTTATTTCAGTGACTTTTGACTGTGCATGAGTTTGTAGCAGCATGAAAGAACAGGCTAAAATCAAAAAACTCTTCTTATAGTTCATCATATTTTTTCTTTTATTCATATTGACTGACCTTCACGTCACTCACTGAAATATTGCCTCCATAGCTGTTGATGCTCCAGCAATTCTTCTGTATTCCATAGATACGGTTGGTGTAATTGCAAATATCATTGACGTAGACCACGCATATACTGTTATCAGTATAGACAGTCACATGGTAGGTGTTGTCGGTTGGGCGGTTGAATACATAGCCATCAATTCCTGCGATAAAGCCCTGTCCCGACTTGCCTTCCTCTTCGAAATTTAGCTTGCGTTGGCTGTCGTTTTCGGGGTTCACGATGACCGAATAGTATTTATCAGAGTCGCTGCCACGTACAACAGAGAAACCAAACTTATCTGTGTTGCTGCTGGTTTTGACGGTGAATGAAATCTTGTTATGGTTGCCTAAGCGGTTGAAAAGCAGGTGGGCATCACCGTTCAGCGTGTAGGTTCCATTGCTTTCGGTCACCCCCTGCTGGCTTTTCTCCATGAGTTTCACCTGCTGTTCCTTGCTATATTTGTCGCTGATAGCTTTTACTTCACCCAAAGTCAGCGTTCCGTCAGCATGCTGGATGAGGCGATGTGCCACAAGGTTTCCAGCCCATTCAGGTTCGTTTGGCGCTGCACCAACGTTCGTGTTGTTCTGTCCAGGGCGCGTAGGACACCAGCCCCAGATATATCGATTGGTGCCATCTGTGGCGGTTTTTCCTGCATAGAAGCCGCGACTGTCAAGGAAACCTTCATGGCTGTCGGGCCATTTGCCGGCATCATTTGCTGTGCAGGCTTTCAGCTCATTGAGTGTCTTTCCTTTGAAATACTGTACACGACGCAGTGCAGAATGCTTCTCGCTGTAAACAAGATACCACCACTCGCCCATCTTGAACACGTCAGGACACTCGTAGAAACGGTCCCACATGTCGGTCATGAAAACGCCTGCATGTGTCCAGTTTTCAAGGTCAGAAGAGGTAAATTCGGCCAGAACGCCCTTGCTTCCTTTGAGGGTTGAAACGAGCATATGATAGCGGTTATCATCGCCTTTGAATACAAAGGGATCACGGAAGTCGTTCTTACTGTAGCCATAGTCTTCGCCTTTGAGTCGGAAAGTTCTATTCTTTGTCCAGCTTTTGAAGTCAGCTGATGTGGCAACCATTACCTCTTCACCGTTTTCCTTGGATGTAGGTTGGTATTTATGTCCTGTGTAGAACGTGTAATAGCGCTTGTCTTTTTCAGAATAAATGGTAGAACCTGTGCCCAAGGCAGCATCTTGTTCGGCCAATCCTCCACATGGAATTAATTCGCCTAATGAGCGATAATTTGCTGCATCGGCAGTACTTACCGCCCATATTGGGTGGTAAGTACCGGCAGGATTTGGGCGATAGTCTTGTAAATAGAGTATCTTGAAATCCTTTGATACGGGGTCAAAAAACGGCATTGGGTCGCCCACATAGCCACTGTAAGGCTTATAGTAAGTGTCCTGTTTCTGTTCGTCTGTCGACTTGAAATAGATGGTATTGTCCCAATCTTTCTCGGTAACGGGGTTGTCTTCGCTGCTGCAACCTGCCAATGGTAGCACCATGAGCGCTGCCAATATGATATATTGTATTTTCTTATTCATAAGATTATATTTACTTGTTCATCAGATAATCAAATGCATTGCGAGTCATTTTGGCAATGTTTTTGTGATAGTTCTCAGCCACTTCAGCGATGCTGTACCAGTCGTAACAGCCTGAACCGATACATAGTATCTTGCCCTTTGTGCCGCTTGTAGGGAATTCCCATGCCACGATAGCACCGTCGCCACCATACGCAAGGTCTTTTCCTCCGGTCTTACTACGCCATGCTGTGTAGTCATCATAACCGCCCCAATCGTTTCCAATGTGCCATTGTGCGGTAGAGTTAGTAATGCGATAGCCTACATCACAGGTGTAGACATTTGCCGGTTCACCGCTCTTCATGATGAGATTTTGGAACAAAGGATGATCCGTGTGGCCTGTAATCATGAAACTCCATGGCCCATTTACGGTCTCAGCATCAGCCTCGTTCTGTCCCCAACAGTTGTTAGGACAGGCATTGTTGGCAACGGCTCCAATCTCTGCAGGCATATTGGTTGCATAGCGTGTAAAGAGGAATGAGCCACCATTATTATAATAGTCTTTCAGCTTCAAGGCTGCATTGAGGGCTTCGGGAGCTGAAGCTTCAAATGCATTTTTGCCGTCAACGCCACCGTCTTTGTGGTAATGCCACCATATAACTTTACATTCGCTGAGGTCTACAGTGCCGTTCTTGATATCGGCAAAAGAGGCATAAAGCGAGTTGGAAACGTTCTCCAGCATCCACTTGCAGGCCGTTTGTTCCTCCATATTCAACTGATCCATCGAGGCAGCCAAGCCTACAAAGACAGCCGAAGGTTTGCCGATTGCAGTCACGGTAACGGTGTATTGACTCTCTGCTGTATTGTTCTTGACTTTGAAGACAACAGGATTAATGAAGTTTGTCGGCACGCCACTCATTGGTTCGAGGGTTGCATCATCGCTGTATTCAATAGTAGGCGTGAGGGCTGTAAGGTCAAGTTCCTTTGGAACATATACCGAAATGGTTTTGTATTCCTCATCAATGATCCCCGTATAAATGTCGTTTATTTTGAAACTCTTTATCTTGGCTTCATCACGTTTCACGCTAATCGTCCAGTCAAGCAGTACATCTCCGTTGGTCACACGAATGACTTGCGGTGTAGACATATTGAGTTTATCGCCCACTTTGATGTTGCTTTCGGCACCGTCGCTGATAGTAAGTGTGGTCACAGCCATATTTTCAACGGTATAAGTCTCTGGAACGCGTACTGTAACCGTACGGTTTGCCGAGTCAATAGTGCCCTCGTATTGGTCGAGTTTCAGGCTCTTCAGTGCACAATTCCCATTGAGTTGCAAGTCAGAAACGTTGCTGTCGCTGCATGATGTGAATGTAATCACGCCCAACAATACTATAAATAATGTTGAAATCAGTCTTTTCATAATTACCATGCTCCTATGTTTTGTGTATAATGACCGTTCGATGCAGCAATCTGTGCGTATGGAATCGGCAGGTATTCATTCTTGTCCTTAGTGAACTTAGCACCTTTATATATAGCGCAGTCGTTGGCTTCTTCTGCATAATATTTATTGATAACGCTCTCTGCTTCGCCCCAACGAACAAGGTCAAAGAAGCGCTCACTCTCCATACCAAGCTCTACCCTACGTTCCATTTTAACGATTTTCAAAGCTTGATTTTGGTCATAGCTGCCAGTATAAGTCCCGACATTCATCTTTACACCGTATTTACTTTCATAATCACCGATAACACTCATGCTCTGTTTTGCACGTGCACGAAGTCGGTTAACGAGTGAAATGGCTTCATTGATTCGGCCGTCATTCAACTGAACTAAAGCTTCGGCACGTTCCAATAGCACATCGGCATAGCGGAAAACGATGCGATTCATTGGTGTGCCCCACCATGAACCTTTGATGAGATAGCCACAGTCTGGGTCTACATTCTGCTTCAATGTGACATAATAGCCATAGAGACCATTCGATCTACTCCATGTAGCGCTCTCGTCCATGATATACTTTTTGTTGAATTCATAAGGCAAACCAGGAATTCCAACGGTGAGAAACAGGCGCGGATCAGCATAATCCTTGGTCTTGTCATAATTGTCTTTGTTGAAGTTGTCAAGTTCAGGAAGACCGTTGTTGTCGGTCTTAAAGGCATTGACAAGGTTCTGACTGGGTTTGTAGAAGTCGCAACCTCCATCGGTAACTCCAGGAATATTCGGCACAATCAGACCGTAGCTCCAGTTCAGATTACCGTATTTTGTACCGTCGTTCATGGAATACTGCATGGCCCAGATACTCTCTTTGCCATTCTCATACTGTGGTTCTGGACGGAAGTTGTCGTGGAAATCAGCTGCGAGTCCATAACCTCCGGCCGTATAAATACTTTCATCTGTGTATTCGATAACCTTCTTCAAGTCGTCTTTCGAGATGCTCGTTACCTGGTTACTTTCAGCATTATCCTGATGATAAGCCTTGTAAAGATAGACCTTTGCAAGGAAAGCTGCAGCGGCAGCCTTGCTGGGTCGGCCCACTTCTGTTTGCTTCACAGGCAGCGTTTTGTAAGCAACCTCAAGGTCGTTGATAATCTGTTGCCAGCCTTCATCATTGTTAAACTCACGGTTGGAAAGGTTGTTATACTCCTCGGTTGTGAGGCTTTCGTTCATAATGAAGGGGATATTCTTATAGAGTCTCTTCAAAAGGAAGTGACCATAAGCACGGAGATATTTCATCTCGGCTATTCTTTCGGCTTTCAGCGGATAGCTTGTTGCGTCTGTTTTATCAAGCAGAGCAATGGCAGTATTCACGCGGGAGATGCAATTGTAAAGGCGTTGCCACATGTCACTGATGTTCCAATTGGTGGTAAGAATGCCCTGAGAAACTTCCAACTGGTGGAAAACATCACCGTCACTCGTACCATTGCCGCCCTTATAAGCATCGTCGCTGCGCACATCAAAGTTCCACATTGAGAACGAAGAGTTGATGTCTTCGGCCGAAATCCATACGGCATAAGCCGATATAACAAGGTTATCCACATATTTGGATTCCTTTACTTGCTTGTCGCTCAGCGTTCCCTGCGGTGTCTGTTTGTCGAGGAAATCAGAGCAACTACCTAATACAAGCGTCATCAACGCCGTACAAATATATATTAATTTCTTCATTGTTTTAGATTTAGAATGTAACATTCAGTCCGAAAGTGATGTTGAGTGGGATTGGATATCCAAAGTTAGGATTCTCCGGATCAACGCCCGTGAAGCTCTTGCTATGGACAGTAAGTAGGTTCTGTGCACTCAAATAAACACGGAAACGCTCCATAAAGAGTTTCTTGGCAATGCTTTGTGGGAAGTTGTATCCCAACTGAATGGTGCGCAGTTTCAAGTAAGAACCGTTTTCGACCCAATAGGTTGACACACGCTTTTCATTGTTGTTGTCCGACAAAGTCAATGCCGGTATGTTGCTTCCCGTGTTGGTTGGGCTCCAGGCATCAAGCAAACGACGTCCCTTGTTAAGGAAACCAATGTTTAAACCCGCCCAAAGATCGGTTTCTTTCTTTAGGTCTGAAATGATATCCACACCTTGAACACCTTGCCAGAACATGGTGAAATCGAAGTTCTTATATTCTAAATAGAGATTGAAACCATAGGTGAGGTCGGGCACGGGATTATAAATCCAGTCCTGATCTGCCTCAGTAATCTTATTGTCTCCATTGAGATCTTTCCAGCGGATGCGTCCTAATGCAGCACCATCCTGCACGGCACTATTGTCGATTTCGTCTTGACTTTTGAAGATACCATCGGCAATATAGCCCACCTGTGCACCCATAGGATGACCGATAACGCTCTTCACCCCGTTACCACCAAAGGTTCCATTGGCAGCAACTGTAGCTGGAAGTTTCGTGATCTTGTTGCGATATGTACCGATATTTCCTGTGAGATCATATTTCAATCCAAAGTTGGTCTGACCGCGATAGCCAAGGTTTAGTTCTATACCTCGGTTCTCCATTTCGCCTGCATTAATCCATTGTGTACTGCCTTCTCCCATGGTTGCGATGCCTGCCATCTGCACAAGAATGTCCTTGGTCTTCTTGTAATACCAGTCAAAACCGCCATAAAGACTTCCGTTGAAGAATGAGAAGTCAAGACCAAGGTTGGTCTGTGTGGTTGTTTCCCACTTGATATTGTCGTTTCCAATCTGGTCACGTTTGAAGCCAGACGGCAGGGTTTTGCCACCATTGGTACCACCGATATCATAAGAAGTGCCATAACTCTGACCGCCATTCTCACCGACTCCGTAGTTACTTACATAGATAGTGTAGTGTGCAATGTTCGAAATTTCCTGGTTACCTGTCTGTCCCCATGAAGCACGAAGCTTCAAATCGTCAATCCATGTAGCTTTCTTGAGGAAGTTTTCACGGTTGATTCGCCAGCCCACAGAGACAGAAGGGAAGGTGGCATAACGGTTATTACGACCGAAACGGGAGCTTCCATCATGACGCATTGTCAATGAAGCCATGTACTTATCATCGTAGTTGTAGTTAAGTTTACCGAAATAAGAGATGAGCGAGAAGCCCGAACCGCCACCGTAACTCTGTGCTGTTCCCACGCCGGCATCAGGCCACATGTAGTCGGGATTAAGGATAATGAAGTTCTCTTTGTACCCAGAGAAATTGGTATCATCCTCACGGTTAAGCTCCATACCGAACATAGCGTCTACTCTGTTGAGTCCCATAACGGCGTTATAAGTGGCAACTGCATTCCACATCCATTTCGTCCAATGTTCCTGTTTGGCTTCAACACCATTCTTGTTATTGGCAACATTGCCCTCGGTTACAGGGTAAGTGAAGATGCGTTGTTGCTTCTGGCTGTAGTCAAGGCCGAAAGTTGAGCGGATATTAAAGCCTTTGAAAGGGTTCAAATTTAAGTAAGCATCACCGAAAAGGCGCCAATATGTGTAGCGGTTATCGCTGTTTCGTTGCAAACGTGCTACTGGATTCTCGCGGTCAGGATAGCCTCCTACAGGGCCGGCATACTCTCCTTTAGCTGTATATACAGGCAAAGAGGGATTGAATTGCAATACGTTGCTGAGGAAACCACCAGGAGCTTGCACCTCAGAAGTACGGTTCAAGGTGAAGTTTTCACCTACAGTCAGTACGTTACCGATGAGCTTATAGTCGGAATTCATACGTGCAGAGAAACGCTCAAAGTCAGAAGTTTTGATGATACCAAGGTTCTTATAGTAGCCAAGAGAGAAGTAAGAGCTTCCTTTCTCCGTGCCGTTGCTCACGGCAACATTATATTGTTGGATTACTCCTGTACGCGTTGTTTGGTCAAACCAATCGGTATCTGCGGCAGGAGTTGTGCTTGCTGCATCGAGATATTTATTCATCTTGATGCCATTCAGCACGGGATATCCGTTGGCATCATAGCCCCACTGGTAGCGATAGCCCAAGCCATTGGTGTTGGGATCCATACCGTCATTGACATAAGCCTGCCACATTACCTGCCCATATTCCTTAGCATTCATCACATCCATCTTATGCGCATAGGATGAAACGGCTACTGAAGCGTCAAGGTCAACCTTTACTTTTCCTTTCTTTCCCTGCTTGGTTGTGATGATAATTACGCCGTTGGCAGCACGTGAACCATAGATAGAAGCCGAGGCTGCATCCTTCAACACCTGGATACTTTCAATGTCGTTACCGTTGAGTTCGTGCATACCTGCTTTCGTTGGCACACCATCTATAATATAAAGTGGATCGTTGTTGTTGAGCGTTCCGATACCGCGAATGCGCACAGTTGCACTTCCCGACGGTGCACCGTCAGCCGAAATATTCATTCCCGGCACACGACCTTGCAGTGCTTTGATAGGGTTGTTTTCATTCTGTTTGGCTATTTCGTTGACGCTGACCACTGAGATTGCTCCCGTCAAATCGGCCTTTCTTTGCTTCGTATAGCCCGTAACAACAACCTCGTTCAACAGTTTTGATTCTTCTTTCAGTGTGATTTTCAGATTTGGAGCTGCTTTTACTTCTTGCCCGACGTAGCCGATGTAGGTGATAAGAAGGGTGGAACCCGGCTTCGCCTTCAGTTTGAAGTTGCCGTCGATGTCGGAAATCGTACCGTTAGATGTACCTTTTTCCATGACCGAGGCACCGATAATCGGGTCGCCATTGGCATCGACAACAATTCCGGAAAACTCTGTTTGCGCATAAATCAATGTGCAACAGAACATGAGCGTGGCGCTCATCATGAGTCGTTTCAGATTGTTCATTCGTTAATTTATTTAGGTTTATAATGTTATCAGACAGGAACCACATGACTTTTCAATGATCCTATCAAGGTTTCTGTCGCAAAGATAAACCGCAATCTTGTAAAACGAACGAACTTATCGTTCAAAACAAAGCAAAAATGTTACATGAAACAAAAGTGATAGCTTTTGTTCAAAATGTTGCATTCTCTGCAAGGTTGGCCCCACTTTCTGCCATCCATCGTACTTCTTTGGCCTATTCCGCAACCTTACGGATAAGCGAAAGGCCGTCACGAAGAGGCAGAATAACTTTCTCTACCCGCTTATCGGCCATCACATGGTCGTTGAATGCACGGATACCGAGGGTTTGTTGGTCGTGGTCATAGGCTGAATCCACGACGTGACCGTCCCACAATGTATTGTCGGCCACAATGTAACCGCCCCGCCGAAGCACTGACATTGCCATCTCATAAGTCTCGATATACGTGCGTTTATCGCCGTCGATGAAAGCCATATCGAACGTAATTCCAAGCTTAGGGGCCAACAGATTAGCATCTCCGATGGCGAAAACAATGCGCTCACTTACGTGAGATTGCTCGATCCAAGGGCGTGTAAAGTCTTCCATTTCGTCGTTGATTTCAAACGTATATACCTTGCCGTCGCCCGTCAATCCCTCGGCCATGCAAATGGCACTGTAGCCACTGAACGTGCCCACTTCAAGGATATTCCTCGGTCGAATCATCGTGACAAGCATCTTGAGCAGCCTGCCTTGAATATGCCCGCTGGCCATTCGGCCGTGTATGGTGTGGATATTCGTGGCCCGATAGAGGCGATACAGATAGTCGTCTTCGGGGTCGATGTGTTGCACGATATATGCATTGATAGGGTCTTCTATGCTTTGCAGTGCCGCAACCTGCCGCTCTCCGTGTCTGTTCATCGCTCAAACGGCATTGGAAA
Source organism: Segatella maculosa DSM 19339 = JCM 15638 (assembly GCF_000382385.1). GTDB lineage: Bacteria > Bacteroidota > Bacteroidia > Bacteroidales > Bacteroidaceae > Prevotella > Prevotella maculosa. Next base: position 136,323 of record NZ_KB908323.1, read on the forward strand.
GATGGGCAAGTATGCCGTCAATGGCCATGACATAGCCATGCAATCCGAAGCCGCAGACGACGCCAAGGCAGACAGAACTGAGATAAGACTGATGGCGGAAAGCCTCCCGACGGTGCACATTACTGATGTGAACCTCCACCACCGGGCACTTCAATGCGCGAATACAGTCTTGCAAAGCAATGCTCGTATGGGTGTAGGCACCGGCATTCAGCACCACACCGTCATGCGTAAAGCCCACTTTCTGCAGCTTGTCAATCAGCTCACCCTCGCTGTTACTCTGGAAATATTCAATCTCGATGTCGGGGAATTTAGCCTTCAATGCGGGCAGAAAGTCCTCGAACGACCGGCCGCCATAGATACCCGGCTCGCGAACTCCCAAGAGATTGAGGTTCGGTCCGTTGATGATTTGAATCTTCATTGTCTCGTTTTTTTTGTTTATCTTTGCAGCAATGGCATGCGGAAAGGCTTACAACACTTGCCAAATACGCCATCCTGCAGCAGCAAAAATAATAAAATAAATGGAAACCGACAAGAAAAGCGATGCGAATATACTGAAGACTTATCTGCGATATCTGAAGTTGGAGCGCAATTATTCGCAGAACACAATCGATGCCTACGCCCATGACATCGCGTGGCTCATGGACTATTGCGACCGAGAATCGCGCAAACCGACGGCCTTGCAGCCCGAAGACCTGCAGCATTTTGCGGCTTCACTGCATGAATATCAAGTCGGTCCGCGCTCGCAGGCCCGCATCTTGAGTGGCGTCCGCTCCTTTTATCGCTATCTGTTGCTCGACGGTTACATCGAAACCGACCCCACCGAACTGCTCGAATCGCCCGTCTTGGGACAACATCTACCCGAGGTTCTGTCCACCGAAGAGGTGGATTTGCTGGAGCAAAGCATTGACCTTTCGAAGCCCGAAGGCCAACGTAACCGCGCCATTATCGAGATATTGTTCTCTTGTGGTCTGCGCGTTTCGGAATTAGTCAACTTGAAACTCTCGCAACTCCATCTTGAAGAAGGCTTCATTCGCGTGCTGGGTAAGGGGTCGAAAGAGCGGCTCGTACCGATTTCTCCGCGTGCCATTAAAGAACTAAAACTGTGGTTCACCGACCGTGTCCACCTGAAAATCAAGCGCGGAGAAGAGGATTTCGTATTTCTGAGTAAGCGTGGTGGGCATCTCACGCGCACCATGATTCTCATCATGATCAAGCGACAAGCTGAAGAAGCCGGCCTCAAAAAGACGATTTCCCCCCACACCTTGCGCCACAGTTTTGCCACGGCTTTGTTGAAAGGTGGCGCCGATTTGCGGGCCATTCAGGCCATGTTGGGCCACGAAAGCATCGGTACCACCGAGATTTATACGCACATCGACACGACAACCTTACGCGAAGAAATCCTGAATCATCACCCCCGAAACATGAAAAAACCATGAGGTAACGCATGTAGGGACACATGGTTCGTGCGTCCGCTCAAGGTGAAAGGGAAACGCACGTGCGCATTCTGCATGCTCGCTTCATACGAAATGTGCCGACAATAACTCCATTCACATGCCTCCAAAAACCCAATTCACAGCCTTTTCGCAATAAAACGGGAGGCGAGAACATGATAGATATATATATAATAAGGTGGAAGTACATTCCATGGAAGCAGGTTGGGTTTGCAAACCACGCTGTCTTCTGCCCTAAGACAAGAGCTATCGGCCCCGAAAACCAATCTTTTGCGCATCTAATATTGATAATTATACAAATCTATCTTGCTTTTATGCAAAAACAAAAGAATGTTTGTATATTTATAAAATTAGTCGTATCTTTGTTCACATCAATTGAAACGACGATATGGGATACACGAGAATGTCGGCTGCCGAGGCTGCGGCCATGATCAAAAACGACGAGACTATTGCGCTTTCGGGGTTCACTCCAAACGGTGTTCCCAAGGCCGTTTTCCGCGAACTCTCCAAACATGCCGAGCAAGAACACGAGGCCGGGCGTCCCTTTCAGATTGGAATTATCACCGGAGCCTCCACAGGTCAGAGCGTAGAAGGCGACATGGCAGCGGCCAAGGCTATCAAGTTCAGGGCGCCGTTCTCCACGAATAAGGACTTCAGAGACTGCACTAACGCGGGCGAAATCGACTTCGAGGACATGCATCTTGGCCATGTTGCCGAGCGATTGCGGCGTGGGTTCTATGGCGAAATCGACTGGGCCATCATCGAAGTGAGCGGCTTGGAGGAGGGAACCTCCACGTGCAAGGCCTTCCTGACCAGTGCCGGAGGCATCGTACCCACCATTGTCAGGCTGGCTAAACACGTCATCATCGAGCACAACAGCTTTCACCATCCGACGTCACATCTGCTGCATGACGTGTACGAGATAGCCGAATGCCCCCGCCGTCTCCCCATTCCTATCCTACAGGTTGGCGACCGCATCGGCAGAGAATACGTGGAAATCGATGCCAAGAAAATCGTTGGTGTGGTGGAATGTTGCATTCCCGAGGAAGCACGCGCATTCACTCCGCTCGACCCGGTCACTGAACAAATGGGCCATAACGTGGCCGATTTCTTGGTAAACGACCTGAAACGGGGCATCATTCCGCCCGAATTCCTGCCCTTGCAGAGCGGAGTTGGCGTGACGAGCAACGCCGTTCTCGAGGCATTGGGGCAGAATCCGGCCGTCCCGGTGTTCTCCGTTTACGCGGAGGTTGTGCAAGATTCCGTCGTAAAATACATGAGAGAGGGGCGCATCAAGGCTGCCAGTTGCTCGTCGTTGACTGTCACCAACGACACCTTAAAAGGCATTTATGCCGACATGGACTATTTCAAAGACCGCATAACCATACGTCAAAGCGAGATTAGCAACGCGCCCGAGGTCATCAGAAGACTTGGAGTCATCGCCATGAATACGGCACTTGAGTGCGATATCTACGGCAACGAGAACTCCAGTCACATCTGTGGCAGCCGGCTGATGAACGGAGTCGGCGGCTCATGCGACTATGAACGGAACGGCTTTATCAGCATTTTTACGACACAGAGTACGGCAAAAAACGGTGCCATCAGTAGCATTGTGCCCATGTGCAGCCATGTAGATTCAACCGAACACGACGTAGATGTCATTGTAACCGAGCAGGGAGTGGCCGACTTGAGAGGCAAAGGTCCGCTGCGAAGAGCGCAGGAAATCATCGAAAACTGTGCGCACCCGGACTATCGTCCCTTGCTTCGCGACTACCTGAAGATAGCAGGTAAGGGACACGAACCGCAGCACATGCGTGCAGCCCTCGCCTTCCACGATGCCTATCTGACGAAAGGCGACATGCGACTGACGGAGTTTTGATGCCGCAAAGAGATGGTATCTTCTGTCGATCATGTTAAAATAATTACACAAAAGACAGGGCTTTTCCAAGCAACCAAATAGAAATGGGAGGCGAAGGTCTCTGCGGTTTTCTGCTTGGTTTTGGCAAATGGTCTTGTCGTTTCTTGCAAGTGATGTGCTTGTTTCAGTCCTGTTTGCTCGCAATATGGCCCATTTTACATGACGATATGGGTCATATTACACGCTAATCTAGCTTATTTTACCTGCCAAACCGAGGCATATTGCAACGTTGTTGCAGCCAAACGGCCCCACTTTGGCATTTATTTCCCGTCGTTGTTTCTGCTGAATTTCATAACCATCTGCTGGCCAACGAATTACAAACATCTGAAATTCAGCGTGTATTTCCGTCCATCTTCTTTCGCTTTTCAAATACGCAAGCTACGCAAAGCCTTTTGTTAAGTATTTTCATTGCATTCCTCTTCGGAAACCAAACGACTGAGCATAGCCGAAAAACAAGACAACGCAACACCGCTTCAAAGAATCGATTGGGAATGAAACGCGCAACGCTTGCAGCATTGAACCCCAATAGCTGCGATGTATTCCCCGCCGAATAGAAATGGAACAAGGAAAACCAAGCGACCTGTCGCCAACAGCATGGGGTTGCAATAGATTGGATTTCCTGCCTTTGAAAGGGTCAGGAGAGGCCATAAATCCAATGGGGTTTACGGGGTGCATGTGGCTTATTCCACCTCTCATTCAATTCCTATGAGCCTCAAGGGCATGGACAATGGAAATGACTTCGGCCTTTATCGGCATGAAAAGGAATAGGGAAAAGGTGGTTATTAAATTTATAAAAGATGTTAATAGAATGAATGAAATTGCCATAAATAGCCTATCTTTGTTTTCGTATGAAACATATAGTCTTACCAACACAAGCAAAGTGATGCGGAATATTTCCGAAATGAAACCATCATATCATACAATGAAAACGAAGAATAAGCCTAAATGGTATTTCTTTTACGGTCTTTTTGCCTCGGTTTTTCCATGGGCAAGTGATGCCGGGCGACGGGATTCGTATTCCCAAATGCACGACCTTTGCTTGAGAACACAGGCTTTATAAGATGATAACACACTATTTACAACACTGAAAACCATTCATATCCTATGTGGAAACTACTGACTCCTCCGGCCTATAAAGCCGAACAAACCGGCCCCGAAGCCGATGCAAGATACAAGAAATTGCGTTGGCAGGTGTTCTTGGGCATCTTTATCGGATACGCCGGCTTTTATATTGTGCGCAAGAACTTCTCAATGGCGATACCGATGCTTGCCAATTTCGGTTTCGACAAAGGCGAGTTGGGCATCGTACTCTCGATGAATGCCATCGCATATGGCTTCTCGAAGTTCATCATGGCAAGCATTTCCGACCGTAGCAACGCCCGTGCTTTCCTGCCATTGGGCTTGGTGATGGCCGCCATATCCATGCTCTTCATGATTGTTCCCATTCAATGGATCGGCGCCGACCACAAATCGCTGGCCATTCTCCTGATGGCTGTGCTCAACTTCCTTGTGGGCTGGTTCAACGGCATGGGGTGGCCGCCGTGCGGACGCGTGATGACGCACTGGTTCTCCATCAAAGAGCGCGGCACATGGATGTCATTCTGGAACTGTGCCCATAATGTTGGCGGCGCTTTGGTAGGTCCTATGGCCGTATATGGCGCAATGTGGTTCGGATCATGGTTCTATGGCGCCGATGCGCAGCGATATTTCCTCATCGGAACCTATGCTTTCCCGGCCGCGGTAGCCATTTTGATTGCCTTGTTGGCCTATAGCATGATACGAGACACGCCACAATCGTGCGGACTTCCGTCCATTGAGAAGTGGAGCGGCTCGGCTTCAAAGAACTATAATGAGAAGGCCGAGCAGGTACTTTCCACGAAAGAGATATTCAGAATCGTGCTTTCCAACAAGTTCCTTTGGTATATTGCCTTTGCGAATGCCTTTGTTTACATGGTACGCTACGGCTGTTTGGACTGGGCACCGACTATTCTGACCGAGAAAGGCATCGACATCAAGAGTGCCGGCTGGGCCTACTTCGCCTACGAGATAGCTGCCATTCCGGGCACCATCATCTGCGGTTGGCTGTCAGACAAGGTATTCAACGGCCGACGTGCCCTGCCTACGATCCTATTCATGGTGCTTGTGGCCGTAGCCATCGTGGTTTACTGGCAGAACATCGACAATGTGAATGTCGTTATCGGCTGTTTAATCGCCATAGGTTTCCTGATTTACGGGCCAGTAATGCTCATTGGGGTGCAAGCTTTAGACCTTGCGCCGAAGAATGCAGCAGGAACGGCGGCCGGTTTGACGGGTTTCATGGGCTATGTACTGGGAACGGCGCTTCTGGCCAACATCGTTATCGGCTATGTGGCCGAAGTTGCCGGCTGGAACTGGACGTTTATCCTCCTCATCATCGCCTGTTTACTTTCCATTCTCTTTATGGGACTGACCTATCATGAGGAACAATATCTGGTAAAACAGCAAAAGAACGAAGCATAAACACTAAAAACACTAAATTTTATAATGGAAAAGACAGACGTATATAAACCGTTAGGCCCACAAAGAAAACCGTTTTTGAAATGGCAGATGCGCACTATTCTCATCACAATGATAGGATATGCCATCTTCTACTTCGTGAGAAAGAACTTCTCTTTGGCCATGCCAGGACTGACAGCAGAGTATGGTATCACCAATAAAAGCTTTGGTTGGATTATCTTTATCGGCTCGCTCGTCTATGGTTTCTCGAGATTCATCAACGGCTATCTGGTCGATAAAATCAAAGGTCGCATTGTCATGGCATTAGGTTTGTTCCTTTGTGCCGTTGCAAACTTTGCTTTCGGGTTCGGTGTCAACCTTAGTGCGATGATAACCGGGGCGGATCACGGGGCAGACTTCACGTCGACGTTTATCTTCATCATGGGAATCATCATCATTCTTAATCAATATTTCCAAGGAATGGGCTATCCTCCCTGCGCCAGAATACTGCCCCACTGGATCCATCCCAGCGAGTTAGCCACGAAGATGTCGATATGGAACACCTCACATTCCGTGGGTGCGACGCTGGCCGTGCTGATTTGCGGATACATCATGGGCACAATGGGCGTCAACCTGAGCAGCAATCCGGCTTGGGTGGCCCAGTTGACGACCCATCTCACAGACAATGGGGTCACGGATGCCGCAAATCAGGCCTTGGCCTACGCATCTCATACCGGAGCATGGCGTTGGTGCTTTTGGATTCCGGCCTGCATCGCGTTGGTAGGTTCGCTTTTCATTCTGATAGGACTCCGCGATGAGCCGAAAGATGTAGGGCTTCCCGACCTCCCCGACACCTCATTGGGCCACTATACTGACGCAAAAGACAAGAAAGCCCGGAAGAAATTCGAGATGATTATGGTGTGGAAAAACCGCTGGGTTTGGACATTTTGCATCGCTAATCTCTTTGTATATATCGTTCGTATGGGTATTTTAGACTGGGGACCGAAGTTCCTTACCGAGAGCAGAGGCATGAAAATAGCGGAAGCCGGCTGGACTGTTGCGGCCTTTGAGATAGCAGGTATCGTCGGAACTTTGTTCGCTGGGTGGGCCACTGACCATCTTTTTAAAGGCAAGGCTCACCGTATGTGCGTGTTCAGCATGGTGGGTGCGACGCTCTTTATGACGATATTCAGGTTCCTACCCCAGAATTCGAGCTTCCTTTTGACAACGATTATCCTCATCGGTGCAGGCTTCTGTATCTACGGACCACAGGCACTTATCGGCATAGCTTTGGGCAATCAGGCCACGAAAGAGGCCTCAGCGCGTGCCAACGGCCTGGCGGGCATCTTGGGTTACATTGGTGCCGGTCTGTCGGGCCTGCTGGTTGGCTACGTTGCCGACCTCTATGGGTGGACCCATGTCTTTGAAACCATCATCGTTGTTGCCGTCATCTGCATCTTCATTCTCGTGTCGATGTGGCAAGCTCCACGCGATGGTTATGAGAAGAGTCAGTCTATCAACTACGACGAATAACGTATGAAAGAACGCCATATGAAGACCATTGAATCTTATATCACCCCGTTTTCGGAAGAAAGATTGCTGAAATGCTGTGCCAAGATCAAGCATGTGGCCTTGGACATGGACGGAACCATCTACTTGGGAAGTACACTCTTCCCCTATACCCAAGGCTTTTTGCAGACGCTGAGGGCTCATGGTATCTCGTATTCTTTCCTGACCAACAACCCAACCAAGAGCAGTAAGGACTATTTATTGAAGCTGAAAGCATTGGGAATTGAGGCAACGGAGGAGCAGATGTACACGTCGTCGATTGCTGCGATAGACTATATCAAGCTGCATTATCCACAAGTCAAGCGCATATTCGCCTTGGGAACACCGAGCATGCAACGGGAATTCACGAACGCCGGCTTTGAACTGACGGCAGATTCTCCGCAAGACCGTCCGGACATGTTGGTGGTTGCTTTCGACACAACCCTTACTTATGAACGGCTATGTCGTGCGGCTTGGTGGGCCTCGAAGGCCGAAATCCCCTTCATTGCCACCAATCCCGATTGGGTATGCCCCACGGATCAGGAGGTAATTCTTGTTGATTGCGGCTCTATTTGCAGCGCCATTGAGGCCTCGACAAAGCGTAAGCCCGACGTTGTCATCGGCAAACCCAACCCCAATATGCTCTATTGTATCAGCGAACGGTTTGGTTTGAAGCCCGATGAAGTCGCCATGTGCGGAGACAGAATCTATACCGACGTGGCCGCCGCACAGAATGCAGGGGCCTTGGGTGTGCTGGTTCTCTCTGGAGAAACAACGTTGGAACAATCCCTTACCTATGAACGGCAACCAGATATTACGGCGCTTAACGTCGAAGAGTTTGGGAAACTGTTGGTAAAAGCAAGAAAACTGACATTGTCTTAACTCAATAAAGACTTGTATTTTTTATAATCAATCATTCATTAATAACTAACACTACATTCTATGAAACGAGTATTTATGTCTTTCGTGAGCGCATTGTTGATTTCAGCTCCTGCGCTTGCAGCCGACGAAAACGCGAACATGGGACCGGCAGAAACGAACACTGCAACGGAAACAGCCACAACCTCGACCGAGAAAACCACGGATGAGGAAAACACTTCAGCCTTGGAAAAACTCATCTCCAAGCTCCCGAAGCTCTCAGGTTACCTGCAAACGGGTTGGAACTACACCACCCAAGGCAAAGGGACGTCGTCGTTCCAAGCCAAACGCCTGCGTTTAATCATGGACGGACAGGTGATGGAGAACGTTACCTTCCGTTTACAGATTGAGGCTTTCAATGGTATCGGCGGTTCAAGGAACGGAAACGGACAGAAGAACCTCCAAGTGATGGACGCTTTCGCCACAGCGAAGCTCTCTGATGCGCTCAATATCAGGGCCGGACAATACTATCTTCCGCTCGGATTTGAGAACTATAACATATCTCCCGCAACGCTCGAGACTGTCGATTTCTCTAATATCTGCTACAGAATGGTGTGCCGTAACCCTGTTTCCTACAATGTTGTGGACTATGGTCGCGACCTTGGCGTGATGGTGTTCGGTAATCTGCTGCCGAATGCAGAGAAAGACTTCAACTATTTGAGCTACTACCTCTCGCTGACTAACGGAAACATGCCGATGAAAGACGACAACAACAAGTCGAAGGACATCATTACTGTACTCGAATTCCGCCCCATCAAGAACCTTATGTTCAAGGGTGCGTACAACTGGGGCGAGTATGCTTCGGAGAATATCGCTGGTGGAAACAGTCTTGTTCCGGCCGGTGTGAAGCATCAAGAGATGAACCGTTACATCGTCGGAGCATGGTATAACGACCCCAACGGCTTGAACCTGCGTACAGAATACGGCCACATACAGGCCGGAAGCTATGTGAAGGAAGACGGTTTCTATGCCCTTGCGGCCTATACCATCGGAAATTGGGTGCCAGTTGTGCGCTATGACATGTATCGCGACAAGGTAAACAAGGCAACCTTGAACAACTACGACCGCATTTTGGGTGGCTTCACCTACATGTTCTCCAAGAAACTCAAGATACAGGCTAACTATGGCTACTCCATGTACACCAAAGAGGCAAAAGATTTCTCCAATGGTGGCAAGAAAGGTTCAAGCCAGATACAGATCATGGCCATGTATAAGTTCTAAGAAAACCATCGTTTAATCTTTCAAAATTCACGATTATGAAAAAGTTATCTATGATTCTTGCTGCCGCTTGCTTAGCCGTTGCGGCACATGCACAACACTTGGGCTCCGAATATCGCCTCAAGAAGGTCATTCCCGTAGCCGGTCGGCAAGGTATTGCCATTGACAAGGACTACTACTACGTGTCCGACACGCGCGCACTCTACAAGTATGACAAGCAGGGCAACCTCATTATGAAGAACGATCAGCCGTTCAGAGACCCAGAAAAGGCCAACCACTTCGGCGATATCGACATCTTCAACGGCGAAATCTACACCGGTAACGAGAAATTTGAGTTCGGTCAGGGCCATAATATATCAATTGACGTCTATGATGCTAAGACTTTGAAGTGGAAACGAACCATTCCATGGATTGCGGAGTCGGGACAAGTGGAGTGTTCAGGCCTTGCCATCGACCGCGAGAAGAACCTTGTGTGGATGAGTGACTGGGTTGACAGTCGATACGTGTATTGTTACAGCCTCGAAACGGGCAAGTATTACACCAAGATGCAGTGCCGTCCGTGTCCATATTGGTGCCAAGGCATCTTCATTGCCGATGGAAAAATGCTCTTTGCTGCCGATGATGGCGAGTCAACCTTCGGTATTGCAGACAACATCTACGTGGCCGACGTTTCCAACGTGCCTTATACTGGTCTTAAAGACGGCACACAAGTGACCGTAGAGAACTTCAAAGCAGTGAAGAAACCGGGTAAGGTTGCAGCCGGAGCCATAGCAGGTCGCATTGAACTCTTCCGCGAAATGGGCGATTTCCGCCGTGCCGGCGAGATTGAAGGGCTCTCCATAGACCCGACGAACGACGACCTTGTGGTGCTCAACAACCGTGGTAACCAGATACTTTTGGGCATGCCGATCGGTCCTTTCACCGAGGAAGGCTACACGGGTGAGGTACACGAGCTCTATGTTTACGAGAAAATCAAATAAACAACACAGACTTTTCTCACTCATGGCCTTAGGCCTATGAGCTATAAAATGCGCCGAACGATTGAGTGATCAATTGTTCGGCGTCCTTTTTTATCTTGATAAAAAGGCCATTGAGCCGACGTACGGGCTGTGCATCCCTATTTTAGACTGCACAGAAGCTCGCTTTTCCATGTAGGGGCGTACGGCTCGTGCGTCCGTCCAAGGTGAATGAAATGCAAATGTATGGCTTTTTGAGCGGATATGCACAGGCGTTGGAGCGGACGCACGGGCCGTGCGTCCCTACATGCATTCGGGTCGCTCACTCCATCAACCATTTTACGCATCAATCCGCCCATGATTGGTATGTAGGGACGCACGGCTCGTGCGTCCGCTCCAGCTGAATGAAGACACAAAAGCATGGCTCGTTGGAGCAGATATCCATTCCGCCGATTTTTACATTTATTCAACCTGATAACCAACGACTTGCACCTTATGTTCCAATCTCACCTATTTTGCCGTGCGAAATGGCTGAGATTACACGGTAAAACAGGTGATATTACGCGGTGAAATGGCTGAGATTACAAAACAGAACGACAGAGGTCAAAGCACAATAAAATTGAAACGAAATCGCATTTGAAACATTTTAAACTATAGATTAAATGGTTTTAACCTTACATTCCGATGTATTTCAAACGTTTTCCGATAGATTTTCAACCTTCTCCGCTTCCTTTTTCCATATCTTTGTGCCGAATTTTGCCGATGAAGGACACATTGAAAAAGAAGCATACTTAAATATAATATCAACTTATGAAAAAACATCTTTATTTATTTCTGACGCTTTTCAGCCTCTTTCTCCTTTGGGGAAATGGTGTGCAGGCACAAACTCAGACGCCACATGTAAGCGGTTCTGTGTTGGACACAGAGAACAATCCGATCATTGGGGCCAGTGTTATGGTCAAAGGAACCAAAGAGGGAACGATTTCAAACACGGAAGGCAACTTCAGTATCAAGGCCGCTCCGGGATCCGTTCTCGTTGTCAGCTACATCGGATTTGCCACACAAGAGGTGAAAGTTACAGGGCGTGGGAAACCGATAATCATTACGATGAGAGAAGACACCAAGCGTTTGAACGAAGTGGTTGTCACGGCTTTGGGCATCAAGCGCGAACGTAAAGCGTTGGGATATTCGTTGAGTGAAATCGATGGAAAGGAGTTACAGAAGGCAAAAGAGACGAATGTCATCAACTCGTTGGCCGGAAAAGTGGCCGGACTCTCCATCAGTCAGACCGCAACCGGGCCTGCGGGCTCCACAAGAGTAATCCTTAGAGGAAGCACGGAGCTAACGGGAAACAACCAACCGCTGTATGTCATCGACGGCGTTCCCATGGATAACACCAACTATGACAGCTCCGATCAATGGGGAGGTTTCGACCTTGGCGACGGAATCTCAAGCATCAACCCCGACGATATCGAGAACATCTCAGTGCTGAAAGGGCCGGCCGCCTCGGCTTTATACGGAAGTAGGGCCTCTCACGGTGTGATTCTTATCACGACGAAGAAGGCAAGTACGAAGAAAGACTTCTCGATTGAACTGAACAGTACGGCTACGATTGAGACGCAACTCACGAAATGGAGCGACGTACAATATGAGTTCGGACAAGGTTCTGACGGTCGCATCACGCTCTCCGACGACCGATATTCCTCCAATCGCAACTGGGGACCGAGAGTCGATCCCGGTCTTTATCTGACCTATTTTGACGGCGTGGCTCGTCCGTTGCTCGTTGTCAAGGATAACATCGACGGCTTTTTCAGAACGGGAGTTAACACAACCAATTCGCTAATCATCGATAAAATGGTGCGTAAAACAGGCTTGCGTGTGACCTATACCGACATGCGTGACAAGGATCTTATCCCCAAAACGCACATGTCGCGCAACACTTTGAACCTCCGTGCCAATACAAATATCACGAAATATGTCGACTTGGACTTCAAAGTTACCTACACTCACGAGAACGTTCACAACCGTCCTGCGGTGGCCGATCACCGTGCCAACATCGCCAAAAACCTGATGACGCTTTCCACAACCTTTGACCAAGCATGGCTGCGCGACAACTATCAGGATGCCAACGGGGAATACTACAACTGGAACGACGGCGATAGATACAACATAAATCCCTACTGGGTGTTGAATAAAATGTCCAATGACACGAAGAAAGACACCTATAGAGGGTCGGCAGTCATTAGATATCGTCCGTTCAAACAAATGTCATTGCGGGCCACTCTCGGTACGGATATGAATTTTCTCGTCTTTGAAGACTTCGCTTATCCTACGTCTCCCGGACGCGAAATGGGTGCGCTCACTATCAAGGATTACCGCAATCGCACCTATACGGCAGAGTTCTTGGCAAGCTATAGAGACCGGTTTAAGAAGCTGAATTATGGTGCTACGGTCGGTGGGAACATCTATAAGGTAGACAATAAGACGCGAATCATCATGGCACAAAACATGGTCATGCGCGATGCCAAGGCTTTGGAGAGCTTCTCCGAGCGGAAAATAGAAGAAGAACCCTATTGCAAACAAATCAATTCCGTCTATGGAAGCCTCAATTTGGGTTATGATAACTTCGCATATATGGATATGACGCTGCGCGGCGACTATTCTTCCACGCTCCCGATACAGAACAATCTCTATTGGTATCCCTCGGTTTCGGGCAGTTTCTTATTCTCGGAGTTCTTCCATATCAACAAGGAAATATTGCCATATGGCAAGGTACGTGCTTCGTGGGCAAAGGTTGGACACGATACTTGGCCTTACTTGTTGCAACTGATGTATGAAATGGCACCCCATAATTTTGGGAAATATCCGATGGCTTCTATTACAAACGACGTGATTCCCAATAAGAAACTTAAACCAACCATGACAAACTCCGTGGAATTGGGATTTGAATTGAAGTTCTTGAACAATAGGATTGGGCTCGATGTCACCTATTATAATCAGCATAGTAGGGACCAAATCCTTCGAATGAACACAGCACACGGCTCAGGCTACAGATTTAAGATGGTCAATGCCGGAGATATTGAGAACCGAGGTATCGAGATTGTGTTGAATACACGGCCGATAGACCTGCAGGATTTCAGCTGGGATCTGAACATGAACTTTGCAAAGAACAAGAATAAAGTCAGGAAATTGGCCAATGGAGTAGATGAGTTCGAATTGTCTTCAGCCCGCTGGCTTGGTGTAAAAATCGTAGCCAAGGTGGGCGAGAACTATGGTTGTATCATGGGACAAGACTTCCTGCGCAATGCAAATGGCGATGTCATCATCGATGGAAAGACGGGATTGCCCAAAATAACCGATGACTTGAAAGTCTTAGGTAATGCAACATGGGACTGGACGGGCGGACTTACGACCAACTTCCGCTACAAAAATCTCACGCTTGGAGCTATCTTTGATGTCAAAGTAGGCGCAGATCTCTATTCCATGTCAGCTCGGTCGGCCTATTATACGGGTAAAAATAAGGAAACACTCGAGGGAAGAGACGGGTGGTATGCATCAGAAGAGCAACGTTTACAAGCCGGTGTGGCCCCCAAAGATTGGAAGCCTACGGGAGGATACATTGCCAAAGGCGTGATTGAGCAGCCCGATGGAACGTATAAACCGAATGATATTTATGTCAACCCGCAGGATTATTGGATGCATGTGGCCATGAATACGGCTCGTCCATTCATTTATGACAACTCATATGTCAAGCTGCGTGAGCTGACTTTATCGTATGCTTTCCCGAAAAGAATGCTGGGGAAGGTTATCCAGTCGCTGTCCGTTTCGTTTGTTGCACGTAACCTTTTCAACATCTACAAGAACATTCCCAACATCGACCCTGACTCCAACTATAACAATGGACCGTCTTTGGGACTCGAATACGGCTCACTTCCGTCGAGAAGAAGCATTGGAATGAACGTAAACCTCAAATTCTAATGAAAGAAAGAACTCAATTATGAAAACAACACATAAACTTTTAGCTTGTTTGCTTTGCTTGTCAGCCTTTGCATTATGGGCTTGTGACGACAGTGCCTTTGAGTCAATGAATACCAACTCAAAGAGATCATCGAATGCAGACCCTAACTATCAGCTCACACAATGCGAAGCACAGATATGGGGCTTTTGGCTTTGGCATGAAACAACCCTTAATTACGTTTCTCCTTTTTGTCAATACCTGATGGGTAACTGGGCAACGACCACTTATGGCGGCCGTTATGCGAAGCATCCGCAATATGTGGGCGCAATCTATGACTACATGTATGTGCTGACGCTCAAGAACCTCGTTGACATTGTCAACCGCACAAGCAACATAAAGCAGCGCAATCTGCATTATATAGCACGCATATTCAAGGTTTACTGCTTCGGTATCGTCACAGACCTCTATGGCGACGTACCTTATTTTGAGGCCTGTCGCGGACATTTCGACGACAATGTGCTGCCGACGTTCGATAAACAACAAGACATCTATAAGGATTTCATGAGCGAACTACAGACAGCTGTCGACTCTTTAAGTGCCAGTGAGAAAATGAAGGTGAAGGGAGATATCATCTATGATGGCGATATCTTAAAATGGAAGAAGCTGGCTAACTCACTCCATTTGCGCTATGCTATGCGCATGGTAAAGGCAGATCCCGCATTTGCCAAGCAGGAAGTAAGTAAAGCTTTGCACAATCCCGGCGGATTAATCTCATCAGCTGAAGAAGAAGCACTCGTCAAATACGTCTATGACAGCTTTGATTGGGCCACCATGGAATACAGACGTAACGGCATAGCACTGCTGATGAAGGGAACAGGAGAATATCCTGCAACCTATATCTGCTCTACGTTCTTCAATCAATTAAAAGACACCAACGACCCAAGGTTGTTCGTCTATTGCCGCACTTACGATGAAACGTCGCCCAATAATCCCTTTGGTCGCCATGACATCACAGAGGATATGCTGTCCGCACCGAAAGCAAAATTCCAACCGGTAGACCCGGGTTACTTCTCTTGGGAGCGATGGCCGAGTGGCTATTGGAGCTCAAAGATGCAGAAATACTATGCAAAGGAATGCCGACCGCAAGTCAATAACTTCTACTTGAGGCCTACTTCGCCCGGCGTTATCATGACCCTTGCCGAGACAAAGTTGCTGGAAGCCGAAGCCGTGGCACGGTGGGGAAGCGAGATGAGCAGCAAAACTGTCGAGCAACTCTACGAAGAAGGTGTGAAAGCCGCGTTCCATCACTTGGAAAGTTATGGGGCCGAAGCCTTCAAGGACGCTGACATCAACACGTATATTGCAGCCAACAACGTATCGGCCGACCAAAAAGACCAAATCGAGAAAATCAATATGCAACTATGGATCCTGCATTTTGACAACCCATGGGAAGGATATGCCAACTGGCGCAGGGTTGATTACCCCGTATTAAAGTCTTCTACAGAATACGGAGCCAAGTGCTTAAACTCGCAAACTATTCCTTTGCGCCTCTGTTATCCGCTCTTTGAGGGCACATATAACAAGGCCAAGTATGAAGAAGTGCTGCAACGACTCGGCGGAACTGACGATTGGAACAAGCCTGTTTGGTGGGATCAATAACGAAACCTCTTGATAAAAACAAATGTTTTCAAGCATGTAACTCAATTCATAACAAAATATAGCGACATAATCATGAAACATCTTTTTTTAATATTGCTAAGCCTCCTTGTTTTGGGCAATGTTTTCGTCAGCTGTAAAGATGAGAAAACAGACTTCACGGAACTCGGAAAAGATGAATATCCACAGATTTTCGGACAATGGCCTGACAAGAAAAGCAATGGAGATCTCGGAGAGTTCAATCTCACATTGGGCGATACATTAAAGCCAATCGTTCAATATACGCCTTCACAATACAGCGAAGGGACTTGGTATATCGATGGGGAAGTGGTCCATCGGGGCACAGGTCTCTGCTATATCCCCAAGGCGATTGGTACCTATAACGTTAAACTGGTTGTGAAGACGGCCAAATACGAGACTTCACGTGAGGCTGTCCTCAACGTATGGAGCCGTTAATAAAGAGTTGTAGCAAATGACATTACAATCAACAGACAGGCATGTAAAATCGGCTTATGGTCGGTCTTGCCTTTCTGTTTCAGCCATTTTACAACCCAATCTCAGCCATTTTACCATGCAATATCAGCCATATTGCGCGGTAAAATGGCTGAAATTAAGTTACAATATGACTGATATTGTGCAGTAGAGACGCCTTTCCAACCTTCTAACCTGAAAAGAATAAGTTTTCATTCTCCTTTGAATGCCTTTACAAAAATATATCCTGTATTTACAGCCGTTAATGCTTTTGCATATTAAAAACCGCTTGTGAACCTTTCAAGAAAGCAGGTATAAATTCAAATCTAATTCAATAACAACCACTGTCTCTAATGCCTCTAAATGGAAAAATCATTTAATTTTAACACCTTAATCTATTAATAAAGAAAGAAAAAAATGAGAAAATTAGGTTTAACTTTTTTGATGATGTGTTTATCTCTTACTGCCGTTCTTGCGCAGGATTATAAAAATCGCATCAATGAGAACGAGAGTAAGGTACCTCAGTTTACGTTGCCCGATGTGCTGACGTGCAATAATGGGAAGAAAGTAAAGACGATAAAGGACTGGGAAACTATCCGTCGTTTAGAGTTACTTGAGATATTCTCTTCGTTAGAGTATGGACGTACGCCAACTGAAAAAATCAAAGTGTCGTACGATTTGCTCTCCGAAGACCCGAATGCGCTGAACGGAAAAGCCACCCGCAAGCAGGTTCTGTTCACGTTTACGAATGGAAGGAAGAAAATCGAAGCCATTCTGTTACTTTACATACCGAATAAGGTGAACGGGAAAGCACCGGTTTTCATCGGATATAACTTTCTTGGCAACCAATCGACAACCACAGAGAAACCCATTTTTGCGTCTCCTTCAATGCATTTATCAGAGGATCCCAGCAGTGAAGTATGGATTCGTGCCAGTCAGAAAAGGCGTTGGCCGTTTGAAATGATCATCGATCGCGGTTATGCTGTAGCCACTATGTTCTACGGCGACATCTATCCTGACCTCAATGGGCTGCGCGATTACAGTGTCATTTCTTTGTTCTCTGATTACGACAAGAGGTCCAAGAATCACGATGAATGGAATGCTATTGGCGCTTGGGCATGGGGATCGAGCCGCATAGCGGATTATATTATCGATAACGAGAGCAGGATAGACGGCAATCGTATTGCATTGCTCGGACATTCACGGCAAGGTAAGGCCGCACTTTGGGCCGGTGCACAAGATACTCGATTCAAGGTTGTCATATCAAATTGCTCAGGTTGTGGCGGAGCTGCACTTTCCAAGAGAGTTTTCGGCGAGAACGTTGCCCGGATTACGACTACCTTCCCGCATTGGTTCTGCCCGGCATTCAATCAATATGCAGGAAACGAGGCAAGCATGCCATTCGACCAACACGAGTTATTGGCTTTAATCGCCCCGCGTCACTTGTATGTTGCCAGTGCAGAAGAGGACATGTGGGCCGACCAAAAGGGCGAGTATCTCGGAGCTTATTATACAAAAGACGTGTATAAACTGTATGGAATGCATGGCTTGGACAGCCCCATACCACCGGCAATTGAACAACCTATTCACAATGATGTAGGCTATCATATCCGCAGGGGCATTCATGATGTCACCAATTTTGATTGGACGCAATACTTGAATTATTGTGATAAATACATGAAATGAGCCCTATCATGTTGAGACCTCTGTAAAATCCTCTTCGAGACTTTTTGCAGAGGTCTCTTTTTTATACGAATACCGGCCGTCAATGAAGCCGATATCGGGCAATGTTGCACCAAGTGGCACGTACTTTTCTTTCTGTCTTTTCAGCCACAATCGTTTTTTTTACGTTTTATTTGCCTTATTGTCAAAATAAAACCGTATTTTTGCAACGACCAGTTCTCAATACAATGAAAAAATACTTCATGTTTATATTCCTGCCATGGGCACTTGCCTGCGGAGCGCACTCGGCCACACAGGGAAATTTAATCCGCAATATTCCGGTTTCTACCGCCCTCGGTTATGCCGCCGGCAGTGCATTATCGGCGCACAAGGTGGGCAGCACGGTCGGCGAGATAGCTTACATACAGTCTCCACATCAAGACTGGACGGTTTATCTTCTGCTCGTTTTGCTGACGTTCTACAGCATTCGGCGCAACTATCTGGGCCGAATAGAAAGGCGACTTTTCATGCGCAGACTGCAATTCTTCGCAAACACAGCGCACGACATGCGGACACAGCTGACCTTGATTGTCAATCCTTTAAGTGATTTGGACGACGAAAACGGCTTGTCGCTTGAAGAACGTCGGAAACTTTCGCCCGCTTTAGTCGGTGCCCGCAACCTTTATCAACTCACCACCGAACTGCTTGACTTCCAAAAGATAGACTTTCGCACATCAGGCAGTAGGAAAAAGCGTACGGGGCACTGCGACCTGAAAGCCCGTCTAAGCGAAATCGTCGCACATTGCGCCCCACTCTTCCATGAAAAAGACATACATCAGCGGCTGATCCTGCCGAAAGAAGAAGTGACGGTGGGGATGAACCGTAATGAAATAGACCACGTATTATATAATGTGATTTCAAACGCCGTGAAATATAACCGCCAAGGTGGGAAAGTCACCATCGAATTGCAACAGGACAAACATCATACAACTGTTGCCGTCAGTGACACGGGCATCGGAATTCCGCAGAAATCGCAGAAAAGAGTATTCACCTTGTTTTACAGGGCAGCCAATGCAACCGGCGACAATCCCAGCGGCAACGGACTGGGGTTGGCTTTTGCGCGCGAAATCATGCGAATGCACCAAGGCGACATCACGTTCAACAGCACCGAAGGTAAGGGAACGACGTTCTTCATCACCTTTTCCCGCAAGCAACGGCATTGGAAACTGCTGCGACTGTTATCGCCGTTGCGCGCCCATATCAGGCATCAAAGGCCACGAATGGCCGAACCCATTGCTCATCGGCTGCAGCTTCAAACAACTCAGCCGACTGTCCGGAAAAGCGAAATCGGCTTGGAAGATATGCCGCATCGGAAACGTTTGATGATTATTGAGGATAACGACGCACTTCGTTCCTACCTGCATGATGTTTTTAAAGACGATTATCAGGTTGTTGCCATGCCCGATGGCGACACGGCACTGGCCGCTTTGAAGCAGAACACGGTAGACTTCATCATCAGTGATGTGCTGATGCCGGGCATCAAAGGCGACACCTTGTGCCGCAAAATCAAGACTTCTGTCGAGACATCGCATATCCCCGTCATTCTGCTGACGGCCAGATCGGGAAGAGCAGAGGCCATGAAAGGCTTCGATTGTGGGGCCGACGACTATATTCCGAAGCCGTTCGACTCGGCAAAACTCAAGGCGAAGGTGCGCAACATGCTCAATGCACAGGCCCGATTGCGCGAGAAAGCCGTGCAACAATACGACTTCAAGCACGAAACGGAAGCCACAGACCGGACCACGGACACGGAAAACAAACCCGAACTGAATGAAACCGACCACCGTTTTCTCGACCATTGTCTTTCATACGTCATGGAAAACATGAACAAAACAGACTTCTCCATCAAATCGCTATGCAGGGAAATCGCGGTGAGCCGCACCATTTTATATGAAAAGCTGAAAGCCCTGACCGGGAAATCGCCCGGAGAATTCATCACGATCCTGCGCATGCGAAAGGCTGCCGAACTGTTGCAAAGGGGCGAACAAGTGCAGGAAGTGGCCGTGGAAATAGGGCTCTCGGATGCTAAATATTTCAGTACGGCTTTCAAAAAGTACTACGGTATCTCGCCGAGCAAATTCAAAAAAGGGGCCTGAAACGGTTTTTCATTTCCCTTTATCAACCAATCTATAATATTCAATCATCAAAATCTAACCATCATGACAGCTAAACAGCGCAACTTTATTGGTTTTTTATTTTTCAGTCTGAGCGTTCTTCCGTGCCGGGTCGAGGCACAACAGTTCGCACCCCCCATCATGGGCTGGAGTTCTTGGAACACTTTCCATGTCAACATCAGCGATTCGCTGATACGAACACAAGCCGACGCAATGGTCAGGTTGGGCTTGAAAGATGTGGGCTACACCCATATCAACATCGACGACGGCTTCTTTGGCTGGCGAGATGCATCGGGCGAGATGCATCCTCACCCGCAACGTTTTCCGAATGGGCTGAAAGTGGTGGCCGACTACATACATTCGAAAGGCTTGATGGCTGGAATCTACTCCGATGCGGGTGCAAACACGTGCGGTTCTAAGTATGATGCCGACGACCATGGCTTCGGTGCCGGCCTTTATGGGCACGAAGAGCAGGATGCCCGACTGTATTTCCGCGATTGGGGCTTTGATTTCATCAAGATAGACTACTGCGGTGCCGGCACATGGCTCGACCTTGAGGAGCAGAAACGATACACAGCTGTCTGCGAAGCCATCAAGAAAGAGGCCGGACATCCGGTTTCTATCAACATTTGTAGATGGGCTTTCCCCGGCGTTTGGGCAAAAAACATCGCCACTTCTTGGCGCATCAGCCGCGATATTCTGCCCAATTGGAGCTCCATCAAGTATATCATAGAGAAAAACATGTATCTTTCGGCCTTTGCAGGTGACGGCCATTACAACGACATGGACATGCTTGAGATTGGTCGCGGCCTGAAACCAAGCGAGGAAGAAGTGCATGTCGGCATGTGGTGCATGATGAGTTCGCCGATGCTTATCGGCTGCGATCTCAACAAACTCAATGAAAGTTCGCTGGCATTATTGAAGAACCGGGAGCTGTTGGCCATCAACCAAGACCGATTGGGACTGCAAGCCTATGTTGCTTTACGCCAAGGTCCCGGCTATGTTTTCGTGAAAGACATCAAAGAACGGCGCGGATTGACAAGAGCCGTGGCGCTCTACAACCCTGCCGACACGGCATTGAGCTTCGAAGTCCCGCTGTCTGAGTTGGAATTGGCAGGAAAAGCGAAGGCGAAAGACGTCATTTCGCATGCGGAGGTAAAGATAGAAACCGTGAAAAGCCCTGCCATGAACGGTAATGTGCTGAAGGCTACGGTGCCGGCCCATGGAATCAAGGTAATGACCATAGAGGCCAAGCAACGTATAACGCCCACGCGTTATGAGGCAGAGTGGGCTTACCTGCCGGCTTATAACGATTTGGGCAAGCGCAAGTTGCCTGTAAGTTTCACCAAAGTGAAAGGTTCCAGCGGCGGGATATGCGTTTCGAACGTGGGTGGCGACATGGACAACACACTCGTTTGGAAGCATGTGTGGAGCGAGCAAGGCGGAACCTACAAGCTACGCATCAGATATGTCGATGCACAACGGCTCACTATGAAAGTGATGGTGAACGGAAAAGAGGCCTATACGCTCCAAACCTCCCAACAAGCCATAGCCAAAAACCAGATCGACTTCAAGGAGGCTACGTTCGAAATCAACCTGAAGCCGGGCGACAACGAAGTGAAACTCTACAGTCCCTTGACCTTGATTCCCGCCGTCGATTGCCTTTATGTGGATAAAACCGTCACGAGGAAATAGGGTTCAGTAGAGATTTAATGGGTTACGCACCATTTGTTTCTCCCTCCATTACCCCAAACCGGTCATTAAAAGGCTTGCGCTCGGAGCGCAGTTAATATCTGTTTAGCTTTGGAGCTTGCGCTCCTTGCGCAGTTAAGACATGTTTACATTTGAGACTTTCGTCCCGGGGTGATGTTAAGACACGTTTGCATTTGGAGCTTTCGCCCTAGGGCGACGTTAAGACATGTTTGCATTTGGAGCTTCCGCCCCGGGGCGAAAGTCATTTTCCTTTCCATTTGATGCTTGCGCATACGGAGCAAGGTAATGACCGATTTGGGAGGAATAAAATCTCTGTCGAGCCAAAAAGCAACCGAGAAAGGGTGCAGTTCTCGTTGACCGGCAAGCGAAAAGCGCCAAGATGCATGCTTCGATGCTTCTTGGCGCTCGCTGTTTGTTTCAGAAATGCATGACTCCGACCCTTGAACAGGCCAGAAGACGTGCGCTTACTTCTTCACCGGCTTTGCTTTCTTGTTGCACTCACCCTTCTTGGCAACGTCTTTCTTGCAGCAAGGTTTCTTATCGCACTCTTTCTTGCTGCATTTTTTGTCGTCTTTCTTGCCGTCTTTGCACTCGTGCTTGTCGGCATCGCACTTCTTGTCTTTGGCACACTGTTCGGTGTGATTACACTTCTTTTCTGCCGGTTTGGCGTTCTGTGCATTGACAAAACCAAACGAAGCAACCATCAGGGCTGCACATAACATCATTTTTTTCATATCGTTTTATTTTTAATTGAACACTGCAAATATAGCACGAAGCATCAAAATATAGAAAAAAAATTATCTGAAAATAACATTTTTCACTTATTTTCGTAAAACACTTCGCATGGCAAACCATGCATGAAAGGCTAAGGTCGTGAGCAAACCATAGTGACGTTGCATCACTCGAAAACGCTCTTTCAGCGATGCCCTGTGGTGCTTTACGCTCATTCCGCCATCGAGATAGTCAACGATAACGGCGTTGACAGGTCGCAAAGACAGACCGTGTTGCGCTGCATCTTTCATGACACGGATACACCAATCCACATCAGCCGAGAACCTGAAATGCAGATTATAGGGATTACGTTTGGCTATATCCGTGCGGCAATAAAAGGCTTGATGGCACACCACCATACCGTAACGGAACGACTTCCACGTGAGATTTTGGGGCGGACAGAGGCGGCGATGACGCACGAAATGGCCGTCATTGTCGACGATATCCGTGTCGCCATAAAGCACGCCGGGGAGCGTTTCGCCCTCTCCAACGCAGGCGGCAATGTGGTCAAGTGTATCTGAGGGTAGAACATCGCCCGCATTGATAAACACAAGATAGTCGCCTGTGGCCTTATTGATGCCTTTATTCATGGCATCATAGAGTCCCTTGTCGGGCTCGGAGCTGAAAACGACGCGGTGAAAGCAGTCGGTTCGGCTATCATTCTCCGTGATATAACGGTTCACCATGGCTATTGTTGCGTCTTGCGAAGCCCCATCGAGAATGATGTGTTCCACGTGCGGATAACTTTGGTTGAGCACGCTGTCGAGCGTTCTTTGCAGCACTTCGGCCGCTTGATAGGTGCAGGTGATGATGGAAAAGGTAATCATGTGCGATTGTTTTTGAGCGACAAAGCCCGGTTGTACACCTCTATATATTTCATGGCAACGGCATGTTGCGAGTAACTTGCGGTCACTTTGCGAACGGCTTCTCGGCTTAATGCCTCGCTGTCGGCCTCGTTGAGCACCCAATACAAGCCCTTGGCAAGGTCTGAGACATCACGATATTCGGCCACATATCCGTTTTTCAGATGGTCGATTTCTTCGGGAATACCCCCCACATTGAAGCCCACACAGGGCACACCGCAGGCCATTGCCTCCATAATAGTGTTGGGAAGATTCTCTGAAAGTGAGGGCAGAACGAACACATCGGCGGCGTTATAGATGTCTACTATCTGTCGAGTGTCATTCACATATCCTAAATTACCCGTGCAGAAATCAAAGACATCACCTATGTTTCCTCTACCTCCGCCGAGCACGGCAACAAAGGTGTTATCTATCATCTCTGGGTGTTCAGCCGCCATTTTGTGGCAGGCGTCAATAAGATAAAATATGCCTTTGTTCTCGTTTGCTATACGTTGGGCGACAAAGAGAATGACTTTCATGTCTAAAGGTAAGTTGACACGCAGTCGCGCTTGCTTTTTGTCGTGTGGTCGGAAGATGCGGGTTTCGATGGGATTAGGTATCGTTTGTATCTGTTGGTCGCCCAAAACGGCACTCTTTCGAGCCTCTTTTTCGAGCCATTTGCTACAGGTGACGAATGAGATGCTGCGATCCTTGAGCATCATTTTCTTGCGACGGAGTACCTTATAAGACAGGTCGTGGGGCGAACCGCCATGTGGAAGTAGTCGGCAATTGCCACAAGTTGACTGGTAATGCAGGCAGCCGAGCGTGATGTGACAAATGCCGGTGGCAGGCCAAATATCGTGCATCGTCCACACAACAGGCTTGCCACTGTCGAGTATTCTGCGTATTCCTTTCAGCGAAAGCATGCCTTGATTGACCCATGAAAGATGGATGATGTCGGCTTCTTTGAACTCCGGCAGTCGCGTGATGTCGCTTCCTACATTGGCCATATCCACCTCGAAGAGATGTTGTTTGCTGAAACGAAGGTGCCAAAAGATGCACCATCGTTCCCAAAGAAAATGCAATTGATTGCGCAGCTGATGGGGAAGTTCTGCCACACTGATGTCGTTTGTCAGCTTATCGCGCACCAACATCTTGGCCTTCACACCGTTGTTGTTGAGTGCCTCCATCAGTCGGTTGGCTGCAACGGCAGCCCCTCCGGTGCGTTCGCTTGTGTTTACAATCAGAATTCTCATTATTCTTTCGACTATCTCCTTGCAAAGATAGACGAAATAATTTTTCCACACAAAAAATACGTTAATTTCTTGCATCTAAATCAAAAGCGATGTATCTTTGTAGTATCAAAATCAAATGTTAATAATTAGTAGTAATAGATCTCAAAGGTTAGTCATTCATTTTAAGGTAAAGTTTAGTAACATTGTTTCATGGCTGGCAATGGCGACCGTGAGGTTACCATTTACTTTGAGAACAAAGAAAACAAACCATCGGAGCCCGTGATTGGGCTCCGATATTTTTTGTCTTAAGATGACACTTTTCCTTCCGTTTTGTAGCCAGATTAGCGAAAATATCGTAAATTTGCAATAGAAAACAATGAATTTATAAATAAAATTACCGAATTATGAGAGTAGCAATTGTTGGAGCAAGCGGTGCCGTAGGACAAGAACTCCTGCGTATTCTTGCTGAGAGAGACTTCCCTGTAGACGATTTGGTCTTGTTTGGTTCGGCACGCAGTGCAGGTCGGAAATATAACTTCAAGGGCAAGGACTACGAAGTGAGACTCCTGCAACACAACGACGACTTCAAAGGCGTTGATATCGCATTCACATCAGCCGGTGGTGACACTTCCGAGGCGTTTGCCGAGACCATTACGAAGCATGGAGCCATCATGATTGACAACTCAAGTGCCTTCCGCATGTGCGACGACGTGCCGTTGGTGGTGCCCGAAGTGAATGCCGAAGACGCCTTGAACTGCCCCCGACGCATCATAGCCAACCCCAATTGCACCACAATTATGATGGTTGTCGTGATGAAACCGATTGAACGGCTCAGCCATATTCGGAAAATCCACATCGCGAGCTATCAGAGTGCAAGCGGAGCCGGGGCCGCTGCCATGCAAGAATTGGAGCAACAATACAAGGAACTCGTCGAAGAAGGACGAGTGAAGACCATCAACAAGTTCTCTCACCAGCTGGCTTACAACGTCATTCCGCAGATTGACAAAATGACGCCCAACGACTACACCAAGGAAGAAATGAAGATGTTCAACGAAACACGCAAGATCATGCACAGCGACGTGCGAACGAGTGCCACCTGCGTGCGCATCAGTTCGCTTCGTTCCCATTCTGAAAGCGTGTGGTTCGAAACTGAGAAACCGATTTCCGTCGAAGCCATTCGCAAGGCCTTGGCAGCAGCTCCCGGTGTCACCTTGGTTGACGACCCACAGCACTATGTTTACCCGATGCCTCTCGACAGTGCAGGGAAAGACGACATCTACGTGGGCCGCGTGCGCAAGGATTTGGCCGACGACAACAGCAACACGCTTTGGCTTACAGGCGACCAAATCCGCAAAGGAGCAGCCTTGAATGCCGTGCAGATTGCTGAATATCTGAACACACACAGAAAGGGCTAACAGCCATAAGCCTCTCCCCTACCCTGCTTCCCGAAGAGGGAGGGGAGTAAACGGTTTATATCTTGCCTTTTAATCCCAGTGCATTTTATACATCAACAAGCCATGATGTCGATGCAGGAAACGCACGGTTTGTAGGGACGCACAGGCCGTGCGTCCCTATATACTGTAAAGCATGCAACTTATTCGCTCGTTTACTTGTCAACTGTCAATCGGAATGCGAGCGGACGCACGAGCCGTGCGTCCCTACATCATTCAAACTGATAATCAACGGCTTATAGCTTGTATTCCAATCTCAGCCATTTCATCGTGTAAAAAGGCTGAGATTACCGCGCAATATGGCTCATTTTACGCGGTAATATGACTGAGATTGAAACGCAAGGTAGTTGTAGTTATTCGATGGGGAACAGACCGTAGAGTTCGGCATCAATGCGGTCGGTTATCTTTTGGAAGTCATGAGGGTTGTTTTCGAAGTCCGTATGGTCGCCATCCACGATGATCAGCCGGCCTTTATAGCCGCCTATCCAATCCTCATAGCGGTTGTTCAGCCCCGTGAGATAGTCTATTCGGATGCTTTTCTCGAACTCTCGGCCTCGCTTCCCAATGTGATTCACCAGCGTAGGTATGCTCGAACGAATGTAAATCATCAGGTCGGGCAGGCTGACAAGCGATATCATCAGGTCGAAAAGGTCGGAGTAGTTGGCGAAGTCGCGGTCGCTCATCATGCCCATGGCGTGGAGATTAGGGGCAAAGATGCGTGCGTCTTCAAAGATTGTGCGGTCTTGAATGATGGTGTCTTGCTGCTTTGAAATCTCAACCACCTCTTTGAAGCGTTTGTTGAGGAAGTAGATTTGAAGATTGAACGACCACCGTTGCATGTCGGCATAGAAGTCGTCGAGATAAGGATTGTTGTCTACGGGTTCGAAACGTGGGGTCCAATGGAATCTCTTTGCCAGCATTCCGGTGAGCGTTGTCTTGCCGCTGCCGATGTTTCCTGCGATTGCGATGTGCATAATCCGAATGATAGGGGGTTAAAACAAGCCGAACAAGCAGGCGTCTATCTTGTCGATGATGCCCGCAAAGTCTTTTTTGTTGTGCTCATAGTCGAGGTTGTCTACGTCGACGACGAGCACTCTGGCTTTATATTTTCGATAAATGAAGTCTTCGTAAAGGGAGTTCAGGTTCTCAAGATACTCGAGAGGCATCTGTTGTTCGTAGTCGCGGCCGCGTCCTTGAATGTTTTTCACGAGGTGAGGCACACTCGCTTTCAGATAAATCATCAGGTCGGGGTAGCGCAGAATGTGGGTCATCGCGTCGAAGAGTCCCATGTAGACGTTGAAATCTCGCGCGGTCATGTTGCCCGTTTTGTGGTTATTGGCAGCGAACACGTACACACCTTCGTAGATGGAACGGTCTTGCACGATGGTTGTTTCGTCTTGATGGAGCTGCAACAAGTCCTTGAAGCGTTCTTTCAAGAAGAACACTTCCATGTTGAACGACCACCTTGGGATATCTTTATAGTAGTCTTCAAGATACGGATTGTGGTCCACGGCCTCGTATTTCGGCGTCCAGCCATAGTGTTTGGCCAGCATTCTGGTGAGTGTGGTCTTTCCGCTTCCGATGTTTCCGGCTATTGCAATGTGCACGTTTGCTGTTGTTTTGTCTGCAAAGGTAAGGCTTTTTATCTATATGGACAACAAAACGGCAAAAAGAAACCTTGCCGTTTGTGGGGCAATAAACGGCAAGGTTACGATGTGTAGACGGCAAGGTTGTGCCGTCAAAACGATGTGATGATGAAACAAAGAGATTGTGAAAAGCGAAGTATCCTCTTTGTCTTATTTCAAGGCTTGGCTAATACTTGACGAACGGACGAACGAAGTTACCCGGCAGATTCTTTGTATAAGCACTCAAACGAATAAAACCACCGGTGCAACCACAGTTGACGGCAGACTGCTGGTTGTATTCTTGTATGGAGACTTCTCCAAAACTCGCCTTATCCAGTGTCTCTATGAAGGCATTATATTATGGTAATTTGAGCTTAATTTCATTATTATTGGGTATTGCACGAACTGCCATATCTTTATAATTTTGCCCGCTGTAACAATTTTTAATCTTCCAACTGTGAAGTTATCTTCATCTACAAACCCGACTGATGGTATTCTTGTTCTGTTCAGAAGAGCGTATAGGAAAGCATATCGGAGGGAGGGACACAAAGCGGGAAGAGCAAACAAAAAACATAATTAAAAAACAATAGGAATGAAATTCATAAGAACAAGCACCCTGTTGCTCTTTATTGCCTGCATAACAGCAGCCTGTAGCAATGATGACAAAAGTGATGTAGAGATGACAAACGGCGTAGCCCTCTCCGT
The DNA here is from genome assembly GCF_000382385.1 of Segatella maculosa DSM 19339 = JCM 15638. Taxonomy (GTDB): domain Bacteria; phylum Bacteroidota; class Bacteroidia; order Bacteroidales; family Bacteroidaceae; genus Prevotella; species Prevotella maculosa. The sequence continues at coordinate 165,070 of NZ_KB908323.1, forward strand.
TGTTGGTAATGCTTTCATGGCTGAAGACGACACAGAGGGAATCACCCTTCATGTGTTAATGGCCTTCGCACCCAGCAAGGATGAAACCATTGAAATCGTCATGACGGGCAATGAAGGCGATATTGTGCGCTTGGACCACAACACATTACACTTCAAAGCTGGACAAAAAGAGGCTACAGTGAAGATTCTATCCAATGCAAAGCATGTGCTTTCTGTTCCAAAAACACTAAGCATCAGAGTTGGGAACACGTCGAATCCTCGTATAAAAGCGGCAGATGAAGGGGTGAAAATCACCATTACACCTGATTCTGACATACCCACATTAACTTCACAGCAGCTGCAACTCATTGAAGGATATAAGCAGAAGTATGGCTTCGACCTGACCACTCTACTTGGCAAAGTGCCCGTTGAGGCAACAGTCTCATTCAATACAGCGGACAAAGAGAGCAACTTCAAAGGCCAATCACAGGCTATCTTCAAAGGCTTCAGCATTATCACACTTAGCGAGAAAGCCACAGAAGAGACACCTGTACTGAAGATGGTAGACAATCCGATGGGACTAACCTCATTTTTCTATGACGTCCTGAAACGTAAAACAGTAGAGGACCATGAGTTCTTCCTCAAGCAGCCATACGGCAATGCCATTGTCCAAGCCATCAAATACGATGCAGCCAAGGAACAGTTCAGCGTGACACTTGATGATATCAAGCTTGTCCCGTCCTCTGGTAAGATTGATTTTATCGTTGAGCGACCTAACGTTTACGATGATAAGATTCATGCACTGCCTTTTGTCTATTATTTCTCGGCTTGGGAAAGGGTGAAAAAACTACGTGATGAAGGAGCAACCGTCTACGTAAAAGAAAAGGGAAAAACCGTAGGATATCAAGTAACCGACGAGTTTCTCTTGGCAGGCGGCTCAATAGATCCCCTACGCTGGCTTGCCGTCAGCGATGTCAGTCGCGACACTTTCGAGAACTCACCTTCTGACTGGATAGAACCCAAGGGGAATTTCGACTTTACGAAGGGGACTATGACGTTTGTCTTCCCCTGGGACTTTGATACAGCCAATGGTTACGAACAGGTGCGTGTCACTTACACCATGCACAGAGGAAAATAAGCATCTTATTCTTATTATTCTGTCTCAATTCCCGATTTTCACAACTTATTTTGTATAAGAAGATTTCTATTATAAAATCATAAAACAACAAACAATGAAAAGAAAACTGTTCTTCCTTCTACTGTTCGGTTGGCTACTCACACCACTCGGTGTAAGAGCTGCTGGACCAGTGAAGTTCTTTTGTATAGAACTTCGTAATGGTTCAAAGGCCGAGTTTGCGCTTTCAACCCAACCCCAGATTTCTTTTTCGAATGGAAGTATGACGGCTACTACGACGGAGAAAACGATTACAGCAGCTCTGTCAGATGTAGTCAGCTACACTTTCAGTGAGAAAAGTATCAGTACGAGCATATCCATGCCAACCAAACAGCGTGCAGGAAAACCACAGGTAGACTACTCCACAGGACATATCCGCCTAAGCGGACTCACAGCAGAAACACCTGTCAGTATCGTGACTATGAACGGGCAACAGATTTTTAAAGGTCATTCATCGCCAGACGGTATGATGGATATTGACCTCTCGCTCTACCCTACAGGCATCTATATGATTTGTACACCAAACGGAAACGTCAAAGTGGCTGTAGGGAAATAACAATTTAATGAAAACCAATCAACAACAATAAAAAAACAGAAATGAAAAAATATCTACTCTCGTTCCTTCTCTCTTTTACATTCGGAACACTCTTTGCACAGACCTACCAGATGAAGGTGGTCAAAAAAGGTGGTGAAATCGTACAGATTCCTGCTGATGACATCGAAAGAATCTCTTTCGAAGCAAGTAATGCTCCACAGCCAGCCACACAGTACGTCACCCTCTTCGGTGTGAAATGGGCCACAGGAAACCTTCAATACGATAAAGGAACATGGAAGATTGCTGACCATCAGTGGGATTATTTCAAACCACGTTACGGACTCCACAGAAACGCTTCAGAAGCCTACAAATTTGAGATTGAACAGGCTGACGACCAGATTGACCATTTCAACTTTGGTGTTTGTGGCAGTAACGCACTCACCTATTCGAAAGATGTGTATGGTAACACAACAAAAACCGATATTGCCGGGAAGATGTATACAGACGACAAATTCCTGAATAAAACCACTGATTTTGAACAAGCTACCTTTGGTGATATCGCTTATTGGGCTACAAAGGGAAAGTATCGCCTGCCACGTTATGCAGAGATCAGCGACCTGGTGCAGAAAGGGAAATGGCAGTTCGGGTATGTCATCGTAGACGATAATAAACGAATCTATGGATATTTGGTGACTGAACCAGGAGAAGGAGAATTTGCAATGACCATCAGAGCCCCTAAAGAAATAACCCAAGACGACCTATCAAAGGGACTTTTCCTGCCTTGTGCTGGCTCACGATACGACGACACCAAAGCCGTAAAGTATGCTGGATATGGTGGCTATTACACCTCATCCATTCTGTTTGAAGACTCAAAAGACTATGCACGCAGCCTTAGCTTCGACAATGATGGCGTATACGACAACAACGGCGAGAACTGTCGCAATGGAAATTCTATCCGGCCTGTGGTAGTAGAATAAGTTTCCCTATAAGAATTACGTCAGTTCGGGATAAGAATATTCAGACGGAAACCTCGAAGAGGCGGCAGAACAAAGGCGGGGGCGCGATGTACGTAGCTCCCGCTGTCGTGACGGGAGCGGCAGGAACCTTGAAGAGGTGACGGAACGAGGCAAAAGTTATTTCCGTTGATCCGTCACCTCTTCGGAGTTTCCGCCGATACATCTTTTAACTTTTGACTCTTAGCGGAACTTCCGCTGATACATATCTTAACATTTAACTCTTAGCGGAATTTCCGCAGATACATTTCTTAACGTTTAGCTCTTAGCGGAACTTCCGCTGATACATTTCTTAACGTTTAACCTTGGGCGGAACTTCCGCCGACACGCATTTTGGCTTTTGACTTCCGGCGGGACTCCCGCTGATGTGTATCTTTCCCCTTGGCTTCCGGCGGAGGTCCCGCTACGTATTTTTTGTTTCTCGAAGTCTCGGCGGAGGCCCCGAGGCTCTTTTTGATTTTTCCCCCATTGGGATTTATCCCGAACTCGCGTAAGAATTAAAGGCTGAAATCCTATTTGGATTCCAGCCTTTTATTTTTATACTGACAATAGGTCACAATGGCTTCAATTCCAAAACTTCTCCACTTACATACGAACACATCAGTAGGATGTCGTCATATCCTCGGGCACACAGATATAAAAATCAGCAATGCCTTTATAATCATCCTCCAGATGTGAGATATCCTCTTGTCTGACCGCCCTCACTACCGTGTAAGTCGTTCCTGGTTTGTATTGTAACAGATAAGGAATAATTCCATCATGGTTGTCTGTATGGAAGTTACCATTGAAATGGATGAATTTTCCTTGCAGGTTCTGTGCTATTCGCCATGCCATTGTGGCATCTTTGATAGCCTGCGCCTCAGCAATCTGGCGTGGGTTTGCATTCTTATTCTTCCCCATTAACCCCATAAGGGCAAATCCCTGTTCCACACTCTCATTCGTCTGAAAGCGTATAGGGAGTGGTGCCATATAGGCTTTAGCCTCTGTTGAGAGCGAATCAAGATAGCTTAAGCCGTGTTCCTTCACAGCCGTAGCATAGCGACGAGGTATATTCGTAGCCACAACGGGGATATGATGCTCACGCGCATAGGAAATCAAGGCTGCATAATCCGTGCTATAATTAGGCCAAAGGCGTACTTCTTCCTCGAAGCGATCACCTGTTATCTGTCCCTGGAGATACTCATCTAAGATGAGCTGGTTGTCACTTTCAAACATCTCCATACCCATTTTCAGCTCCTTCCTATGAATCTTGTAGAGGCTATTGAGCAGTTTCTGTTCCAGCCAATGCGTTATTACACAGTTATGGATTTCGCCCACAAAGACTACATCAACCTTAGTAATCTCCTTTACCAATTGGTCGTAAGTAATAACCTTCCCCTTACTATCATACAAACGATAGGCTTCAGGCTGTGTCTGTGCCGTCCCTTGCATTGCCGTAAAGATGCTGACGAAACAAAAAAGTAATCGTAATTTCTTTATCATCTTCATTTCATTTGTGTTTTATAGACTACATATCTTTGGCTCCAAACAATCATCTCGTTTATCATCTCTTGTAATTTCTCAGATGTAATATCGTTCAGACACACTGCATAACGGTCGAAATCATACAGCGATTCTCCATTCTTAACGAGTGTCATCAATGCTGTCTTCCATTCGGCTGGAGCCTTATCGTTAAGTATCTTCTCCTTTGTGACAAGGAACGAACGCTTCATCTTGCCGAGTTCGGATATACTGATGGGTGATGCCTTTAGCTGGGCTATGATGTCCTTCAATAACCTCTCTACCCGCTGCTGATTTTCATCCTTCATCGAAACGGTAATCATGAAATGATATTTCTGCTGTGGAATACCATTATAATAGAGGTCTACATAAGGCGAATAAACAAGATTTTCCCTTTCTCGTAACACTTTCAACACACGATCTTGCAGTACGTCACGGATAAGTTTCATACAGAGAGAGTTTTGAAGCGAGGGCGTATAGTTACCTGCAAAGATATAATTGACCAGTGTCTGATGATCGTTTCCGCCCTCAAAGCCTTTCTTAACCATCTCTTTGCCAATGTGGAATGGAGTATTGTTCAGTGGTAATGGCGACGACTGTACATTCATCTGAGCAAACGTAGCGACAGCTTTTGGTAACACATCTGCTATCGGGAAGTTGCCTGTCAGAATAACCGTGAGGCGTGATGGGTCGGCAAACAAGCGTTTATAATAGGTTGTCAGCGTATCAATATCGAGAGTGCTCAACACAGACTTTGTAAGGTGTCTCCTGCTATTATCCACCGAATTACCTACCAGCGAGTCTATCGTACTTGCCATCAGACGGTCGGTATCATGTGCAAGCAGCTTATCAAGGATTGTTTCTTTGCCTAAGTTTTCTATCTCTGCTGTCACAGTCTCCTCAAAGTCCTTACGATTTATTTCAGGGGAACACATCTTCTGATACACTAAATTGAAGAGTTCCGTACTTTTGCCTGCAGGGGCTGAAGCCAGGAGCTGGTGCCAAAAAGCATCTACACCCACGGTCATCGAGAGTTCATCCTGTGTCATAACAGACAATAAAGTATCATTTTGAACCTTGGACAGACCACCCATATCCACATAACCGACAGCATCATGTAGCTTCAACTGCATTGGAAGCGAGAGATCAGCAGTGCCCCCCCGACCTATTACGACTAACGAGATTGTGGAGTCTTCGTCTATGGTTGGACGAAGAATGAGTCTTAATCCATTCTTCAACACCACCTCCTCAGTTCCTAAGTCAGCCCATTTCTGTCGGCTTTCAATACTGTCTGGGGTGAAAACTGCTGGTTGGGCTAAGCATAAAGGGACTATGATACGAGGTTCGCTCAACTGTTCCTTCATACGAAAGACGTAGGGAGTTAAAGGACGTTTCTCACCTATGCGCCATGCGTAATCAGCTCTTTCAGCTGTGAGACGAGCTGTCTCAGAACTGTTATTGACATAGGTATAAGCATACAATCGGTTACGGCTCAAATGTTTAAGCAGCCCTTTCATGACCTGTTGCAGCTGCTTCCCCGTTGTCATTGCTACTTGCTGTCGCACCCATTCCACCTCGTCGGGCTTCCAAAGCGTACGGTCACCGGCAGTGATATAATCTACTAAATCATCACAGATATTAGCGGAAAGATGTTGGGTGGTGTCAGGTATGAGATGAACTAAGCGTGTATCTATAAGCTGCTGCAGTTCGCCATGCGGCACTCCAAAGCGTAACAAACGGTGACACTCGGCAGACACAGCACTTAACTGATGTTCTAAATCAGCAGTAGATGTACCCCGAAACGACAATACGAAATGATCATTATCAGCTAAGTACCAGTCGTCTGACACGTTACATCTTATACTATCTGCTGCAAAACGCTCCGACAGACACTGTGCAAGCATACGCCTACGCTGCTCCTCAACGGCATCTTGTAATGTCCGCCTCACACAAGTGGTATGCGGAATGATAAGTTCCAACTTGTCTTCATACCGAACGCTATCCTCTATCTCCATCCAATTTGCTCCCTTGGCATAGCACATTGGGAACTTAGTCAGGGATTTACCAGTATTATCTGAAGGTATTGTACCTAATGTCCGAGACAGTTTCTCTATTACTTCCGTAACATTGACCTGTCCAACAATAAGCACAGTGGCATGCGATGGAATGTACCACCGCTTATAGAAAGCCTTCAGCCGATTGCCGTCAATGCTGTTTATGTCCTGCTCAGTACCAAGAGGAATCCGCTCAGCATAACGGTTATGCCCCATCTTGAGACTATAGAAATCATCATTCTGCTGATACCCGCGCAGTTCTTCTACGATGACACCCCGTTCCTTCTTCACCCGTTCGTTGTCAAAATCAATATCACAAAGCCAGTCGCGAAGGGCTAAGAAGGTTGTGTCAAGTACTTCCCGATGATCTGAATAATAAGGTAATGAAAGCCAATAGATCGTGCGATCGAACCCCGTAAAGGCATTAATATCACGTCCGAACTTCATGCCTTGACCTTCAAAATAATCAACAAGAGCACGTTTAGGAAAGTGTTTTGTACCGATGAAGGCACAGTGTTCCAGGAAATGTGCACTACCCCGCTGGTCGTCTTCCTCCTGTAACGAACCGACATTCATTACCATCCGCACCTCAACACTATGCCGTGGCAAAGCATTAGGCAATATGATGTAACGCAATCCGTTACTCAATCTCCCCTCAACAGAACCTTTCGGTAGAGAAATAAGACTACACCCGATTCGTGAAGATTGTGCCAAAGCATGTCCAGAAGACAGTAAACCGAACATGAAAGATAATAAAAGAGTATATTGGATGAATATGTTCTTCATCTTATCCATATTATTTAGGGACATAAAGAATAAACAACATACGCCTGTTCATAACCATCTCGAACTGTTATGGATTAATTAGAAGGCCATCCGGTGTTCTGTTCCACCTTGTTGAATCGATATTCGGACACCGGAATAGGGAATGTCCAACGATAATCATCAGGCGACACACTGGCAGCAACACCGTTTCCCCACTGAGATTGTCGCTTCAAAGCTGCCGAATGAGTACGCTTGAGGTCGAAGAAATTAACCCCCTCGCCTATAAATTCGCGTTGTTTGTCAACCAAAATAAGATCTAAAAGGGCTTGATTAGAAAGACCCGATGGGGCTTCTGCCACACCTATACAATGCCAATAATGATTGATCAAAGTGCGTGCAGCCTCTGTATCCCCCTTCCTGCAATAGGCTTCAGACACAATATAATAAGCCCCGGCATATCGCATTGTATTGATATAAGCCGTTGTCTGACTTAGTTTATTGCATCGATTGTACTTCCCAAGGAGTTCTCTGACGGAACCATTCATCATAAAAGGATAAGTGAATGAAGCCTTTCGCACATCAGACGAGCCAAGGCTCAACTGCGGATTAACCATGAAATAATCACCCTCCTGAACACTATATTGAATACCAGCATAGTAAGTTGAGATAATATTAAAAGCAAAGATACGTCCTGGATAGCTATTTACTGTCCACAAGCTATTAACTCCTTCCGCTGTAAAATAGGTATCATTACTCTTGGCCAAGACCTTATCTCCCGAATCAATAGCTCCTTGATAATCACCTGAATAGAGTGCTAAATCAGCTAAAAGATATTGTACAGCCTCTTGGGAGAGCCATCCATTACGAGAAGAAGTGTGGTTTACTTGTGCAGCATCGGTAAGCAACTCCTTGATCTTTACTACACACTCACGTATTGAAGAACGCTGCTTATCCTCTATTCCAAGTTGACTTTTCAAGATAATCCCAGGTGCGTCAGGATTCACATCGTATGCTGGGGCAAAGAGCCTAAGCAACAGGAGATAGCACAAGGCCTTTAAAGTCTTAGCCTCTGAAGCGATTGCAAGTTTCTCATTTTCTTCGTTTGCCGTCTCTGTCTTCACATCATTCATGCGTTCAAGTAATCCATCACACTGCGCAATCACATTGTAATAATTCTGCCAAAGACTTGGAGCAAGCTTACGGATTTCTTTGTCATTCCAGTTATAAAGATTCAAAGCATCAACGTCCTTTATGGAAAGAGAAGTAGGAACGAAGTCGTTTCCCAACAAAGAGAACTCATACTCCTGGTGAGGAAAGGAAGAATAAGCTGATGCCAGCAGCGATCGTGCATTGGAAACATTCGTTATTGCATCCGGATCAGAGAACTGATCTTGGGGCGGAATATTAAGACTGCAAGCGTATAATGATATCAGACACAACCCCACTGCAATGCTTTTGAATATTAATATACTTTGTTTCATATCGTATCTTTAATGCGTCTTAAGAGCAAACTTACTCTGTTTCATAACGTATTATCAGAATGTTAAATTGAGATTGAATGTGAATATCGGTTGCATTGTACCAGCAAGCGTACCACTCTCCGGGTCGGACTCCTTGTATTTGGTCCATGTAAAGAGGTTAGAACCTTGTAATCCGAAATTTGCATATTGTACGAATGGGATTGTCTTGTGGAGCCAATTAGACGGAATCCGATATCGCAGCGATACGCTTGAGAGTCTTATATAGTCACTACTGCCCACTGTCCGTGTGTTAGGATAGAGTGCGAGGTTCTCTTCTGCAATGCTTTGTGTGTAGAATGGAGTCCAGTATTCCTTATTTTCATCCCCCCGCTTAAACCACATCTTCCGTGTTTGTCCAGACACGGCATTGTAGATGGCTTTGTCACTATTGCGCACATACTGATAAGAGAAGCGTTGTTTTCCACCAAAGACATAGTAGAATGAGATGTCTACATCGAACTGTTTATAAGAGAAGCTGGCATAGAAGCTACCAGAATAAGGTGGCGTCTGATGCCCCAAGGCAACGAAATCGCTTCGCATGAGCGGCTCCGTACCCTGCTTCTCAACCCCTTCCGGAGTAAGAAAAACGGGATAACCTGTGAGTGGATTGATACCTAACGAGTGCAAACCATAGATCATATCGTATGCTTTTCCTACCTCATAATTTGGCACTATGGATTGTTCATCAAGGTAGAGCTTGTCCGTCCAATAGAGGCTTACCACCTTATTGTCATTATAGGCAATGTTCCCTCCTACAGACAGTCGGCAGTCAAACCCGTCTAAAATCTTAGCATTCAGCCCCACTTCTATGCCCCGGTTCTGTAACACACCTATATTGCGTTTAAGAGAAGAGAAACCCGAACTTGTGGCAATGGGCACATCCAAGAGTGCCTGTTCAGTGCGGCGGTTGTACCAGTTGACATCAAGCGTAATGCGTTTTAGAAATTCTATGGTCATGCCTAAGTCCGTGGACTTGTTCTGCTCGGCCCTCAAATCCTTGTTATAAAGCGATAATAACGATAATATCCGGCTGTTTTCATAAGATTGTTCACCAAACATGAAGGTCCCGACAGTATTAGACACCGTCACACCATTGAGGTTTGCCGTGACACCGTATGATGCCTTCATATTTAATTTTGATAGAATCTTATTGTCTTTCAGCCAAGAATAATTGGTTGGTGTCCAGCCTAAGCCTGCTGCCCAAGCCGAATTCCAACGCTTGTCTGACGGGAGAATTGACGAAGCATCAGCCTTATAAGTGAAGTAAGCATCATAAACGGTATTGTAAGTATAGCCTGCCACGACACCCATACCTATCTGTGCATTCTTGTCGCGAGGATTTCTCACAGATGGCTGACGTAATCCGTGCAATGAGTTGTTAATCGCAGAGGGAGCATCAACATTACCTACTCCATATCCAGTGATACCCACCGCATCATAGTCATAAAGATAATAATCGAAGTTTGCACCCAATGTAACATCGTGAACATCGGCGAACACGTGGTTGTAAGTAGTCCGGACATTGCTTGACAGATTGACCGTTGTACCCTTCGTACGGCTATAGATACCCCTTGCATTGATTGGAATACCGGTGTTTTGTTCGTTATACGATGATGCGGGAGTAAAGCTGTGGCTATCATCCTGGAGATAGTCTAAACCTGCAATGTATGCTAATGTCAAGTCCTTCCAGGGTGTTAACGTCAGGTTAACATCCACTCCGGCATTTTTATCAGAGGCATCGCTCTGATACTGCTTAGTGAGATCGCGATACGTTCTATTAGGGTAAGAGTAGAGTTCGCCTGTCTTTTGCTCGTAAGGATTGAGATTATAAACTAACGAAGTAGGGTCGAAAGATGAACCATTAGGCGACTTACTCTTAGCATACCCACCTAACACACCAATCATCAGGTAGCCTATCTTGCCCAGTTGCTGGTCCAACCCCATTCGGACACTAAAGCGTTGCTTGTTATTCCCTTCTATTCGCCCACCTTGATAAGTACAGTTTCCTGACAGATAATAGGTTGTATTTCCGTTTCCTCCCTTTATACTGACATTGTGCTTTTGGTAGAAATTATTATGAATGAGTTCTTTGAACCAATCTGTATGAATGTTCCTTAATGCAGACAAGTGCTTTTCTCCCTCTGCTATCAACTGTTCTTTATTCGGATCGGAAGCATGATAGCGTTCGTAATAATCCCTACTGAAACGATAGCCCGGTGTTGCTGGATTCTGTAACAGACGCTCTAATTCTAATTTCTCATCCGTATCCATGAGCCGGACACCACGTCTTCCACGCATCGTCAGGCCCATATCAATGCCGTATGTGAGTGTCATTTTTCCCTTATAACCGCGCTGTGAGCTTATCTCCAACACGCCGTTGGCAGCTTTTATACCATACAGAGCACCGGCAGCAGCATCCTTCAATACCTTTATACTTGCTATATCCTGCGGATTGAGATTATAGAATGATTCGGCTGAGATAATCTTTCCGTCGAGTACATAGAGTGGTTCGTTGCTCGTATTGCCACGTCGGAACGAGGAGTTTCCACGTATTCTGATTTGCGGTTTACTACCGATATCACCCGTATTTATAACGTTCAATCCCGGTATCATGCCTTGCAAAGCCAATCCCATGTCGATCATGGGTTTCTCACTAAGGCGTTTCATATCTATTGACTCAACTATTCCTGCTTTTGCACGGAGGTCAATGGCATTGATATTACTCCTCGCCTTTACTACGACCTCACTCAACCTGTTCTCTGCCGCCTGCATCTTTACGTCTATTCGCTCACGCCCGTCATAGTTCAATTTCTTTTGAGAAAACCCAATATAGGTAAAGGAAATCACCGAGCCTTTATCAAAGTCGCCATTTAATTGGTAACGACCTTTGATATCTGTAATAGTCGCAATCTGAGTTCCCTGAATCCGGACACTCACGCCTACAAGTGGATCATTATCGGTATCTGTCACATAACCATAGACCCTTCGTTCCTGAGCCTCAACTTCTTGAAAAGGAAGGAAGAGACCCAGCAATGTAAAAAGACACCACAATTGAAGGTTCTTCATGACGTAAAAGGTCTATCGTTTGCTTTCAACCCATTTGTTTGTTTGGGCTACTATCCAAGCCACGACAAGTGGCGTGCAAGCCGGAAGAATACCATCAGCACTATAGACAATCTCTACTCCTGTCTTCTTTACAAGATCACTCTGCACTTCTGTCATCTTATGACGGTCTGCCATACGCTTCACATCAGAAGTCAGATAGATACCTTGGACAATAATTCGCTTTTTCTTTTGGGACGCTTTGGTCAACAATGGCATCAGTTCATTGGCAAAATCATGTCCCATCTCGATAAGCGCATGGTCGACATAATTGATTTTCGTGTGCTCCTTTGTGTATTTATCAACATTCTTGAGAACTTCCGCCCAAAATCCATCACGCTCGGGGTCACCATGGGCAAGGAAGATTACAGCCTCGTTAGGAGCATCCTTCGAGAGGCTTTGCACACGGTTCAACATACTTTCCTCTAACAAATAACTATAATAAAACGTAGGACCGAGGATGATAGGTGCCTTGGTATGTACCAATTCCGTTTGCTCCTCTGCCAGCTCCTCCCGCACATAGGGATTATATTTATGTCCGAGAATATTCGGAAGATCTTCTTCAGTATGGCTCGATGGCGCCATGAAGACAGGAAGAGCAAAGATCGTATCTGCGCCCTCAGCTTCACAAGCTTTCACTACTGATGCCACAGAGGGTTCCGTATATTCCATGAGTGCGACCTTGACGATATCTATCCCCTTGAGCTTTTTCGTAGCCAACTGCTCTTTGACAAGTGGTTCGAGCGCTAAAACAGGTTTCCGCCAAGATTCCATAGGAGACCCATGGGCTACAATTATCAACGCAGTTTTAGCACTTAGAGTTGCAAAAGCGGTTAGCATCAAAGCTAACGCCAACATATTTTTTTTGTTCATTGTCTTACTTGAATTATTTTTTTTACCTTAAATCTTAGTTGAATATAATGAAGAAATATAAATAAAATATTTCGCAAAATTATAGTATTAAACAGAATAAGACAATACCTAAAAATAATGAAATATGTTTAAAGAGTCAACCAGCAAGTGCAACATTCCGAATAATACTTGTAAAACTCCAGCCTCGGTGTTGCGAAGTTCAATTTTTCCCTTGGTCTTCTGTTGATTTTAGCCTGAAGCCATCCAGTGCAACCTGCGTGTAATCGCTCGGCAAATTCGCTTCCGTTGTCTTGAGATGCTCTCGCATGCAGGGCATGAGCAGCCTCCATACGGTCTTGGCCGGCGGCATGGCCGCATACTTGCGCCTTTCCATGACGAGGAAGTTCGTGCTGCGCTCTACCCTATGTGAGTTCGATATGAGCCCCATGGAGAAAAAACAGGAAAAACTGCGTCTCTGAAGCATCAGATTAACGGAAAACAAAAAAGGAACACTCGTCGGACGGCTCGGTTGGAAGCTAAATAGAAAAAGAACTGTTATCCGAGGCCTCAAATGTAAAATTAATTAACAGAAAACACTGTCTGAGGTCTCGGACGTGAAATTAATTAACGGGAAATATTATCTGAGGTTTCAGATGTGAAATTAATTAACAAAAAGTGTTGTCCGAGACCTCAGATATGAAATTAATTAACAGAAAACACTATCCGAGGCCTCGGATGGAAGAAAAAGAAAGCTTAAACTGTTTTCCGAGGGCTCGGATGATAAAAAGGAACTATCGTCCGACGCCGTAGAACCATCGGGTGGGTTCTTTTACCCCGAGCTGGCATAGTCTGTTTCTCTTAATCATACTCCTCCTCTAATCGGGCTCTTTCCAGGTAGATTGTGTACCTTTGCTCACGGGTTAAGTGCTTGTACATATGACAATACAAAAGTAATTAATCCTTGGGAGACAGTGGTCTCCCTTTTTTATTTTTGTATTGCCGGCCGTTTTTTATTCCTCCGTGTAGGAGGCGGACAACCTTGTCGCTTCGCACCAAGAACGCCCGCTTCCAACACGGAGGTCTACTCTTACAATCACCCATTAAGAAATTGTGCTTCTATCTTGAATGTTTACTCTTTACTAACGAAAAAGTTTGCGAAACGTTTGCACATTCTAAAAATATATATTACCTTTGCATTCGCTTTTTGAATAAAAGTTTGTTATTAAAAACCATTGGAGAGATGGTAGAGTGGTCGATTACAACGGTCTTGAAAACCGTCGTGCTACAAGGCACCGGGGGTTCGAATCCCTCTCTCTCCGCTAATAGGCTTCAAAAGGACTTTACAAAGGTTGTCAATTTAGCCTTCAAAAATTAGCTAATCGTTGTAAAATCAAGGTTTTACAACGATTTTTCTTTGTATATACCTCTATCGCCTGACGGCATAACCCTATGTTTTGACAGTCATTATTCGGTCAAATTCTGCTACATAAACTGCTACACAAAAATTGTAGCAATAAAAAATGTAGCAGTGACGGGATTCTGAATACCATATTGACGGCATCAATTCTTTCTGTTTCAGTATGTTATATATTAACTTTGCAGCCGAGTGCTACACAAAAGAATGATGCATTATGAGAACAACTTTCAAGGTGTCCTTCTACCTACGCTCAAACTATGAGAACAAAGAAGGAAAGTCGCCTGTAATGCTCCGTGTATTCCTTAACGGAGAGATGGCAAATTTCGGATCTACGAAAATCTTCGTGGACAAGACAGTATGGAACAATGCCACAAGTCGGCTCAAAGGTCGGACGGCTGAAGCTTTATCCGCCAATGCCGCATTGGATTCTATTTCTGCTACACTGAATAACATCTATCACAAATTTGAGGATGACTCTTCCATGTCATTGGAGAAAATCCGATCTTATTTTGTGGGAAAAGACAGGGAGTATACAACTTTCCTCCCTGTATTCGACAGATTCAACGAAGACATCAGGCAACGCGTCGGACACACTATCAGCAAAGACAGCCTACAAAAGTACAGCGTTTTAAGAAGACATTTCTCAGAATTCCTTATTCATAAGTATGGAAGAAAGGATGTAGGACTGACAGAGTTCACACCATCCGTGGTACAGGATTTTGAGTTATATCTGAGTACAGTGGCAGGTTGCGCTTACAACACATCAGTCAAGAAGATGAAGGCACTCAAGACCGTAACTATCTATGCGCAAAAACGTGGTTATCTTCTTCACGACCCCTTCCTCAATCATCGTTTTCACTTGGAGCCTGTCAATCGAGGTTTTCTCACGGATGAGGAGATTATGAAGATAGCCAACAAGGAAATTGCTATTCAACGCTTGGAGTTAGTAAGGGATGTTTTCATCTTTTCATGTTTCACAGGTCTGGCATATATTGATGTTTCCAATCTCACACCAGACAATATCGTAACACTTGATGATAAGCAGTGGATTATGACCAAGAGACAGAAAACAAATGTGGAGACAAATGTTTTATTGCTTGACATTCCCAAGAGTATCATTGCCAAGTACAGTCATAAGACCTATCGGGACGGCAAACTATTTCCCATCCTAACGAATCAGAAAACCAACGCATATTTGAAAGAAATTGCCGACCTTTGCGGTGTCAAGAAGAATCTGACCTTTCATCTTGCCCGGCATACATTTGCGACCATGTCGCTCAGCAAGGGTGTTCCTATGGAAAGTGTGTCGAAGATGCTAGGACATACCAACATTAAAACGACACAAATTTATGCCCGTATAACCAATAAGAAGATAGAACACGATATGGAACAGTTGGCTGGCAAGTTAGACAAGTTCAATGTTGCTATGGGCATCAACTCAAAATAATGTACAACCCTAAACCAAGAAGATTATGACAACTAAGAAAGAACTATCCTACTTCCGTCTGAAGTTAGAGAACTACCTCAGTGAGCATTTCCCCGAAATGCTGAGTGACAAACCATTCATAACGGCAAGAGCCGACGAAGCTCTTACCACCTACTGCGATGCAGTGGCACAAGGCTTC
>NZ_KB908324.1 GCF_000382385.1 Segatella maculosa DSM 19339 = JCM 15638
GTGTCTTTCCATGTCAGCACCAGCTTGGCGGGCTTCAGGGCAGAGGTTGCCGTCACGTCGATTTCCTTCTCGATTTGTTTCGAGGGCACCACCACGCGCAGCGAGAAGATGTCGCCGAGGTCGAGCCCCACGCCCAGCCGTGCACACTCCATGATCAGGTTGCGCAGCGTGATGAGCACGTTGCGGGCATCGCCCTCGCTGAGCGACGTTTCGCGCACGATGCGTTCGAGCACCATCTCCGGCGTCAGCTTTTGTTGACCCTTGGGCACAGCGATATACACCGTCTTGCCCTTCAATTTTCCCATTGTCGCCTTACGCGACTTCACTGTAAACTCTAACATAACAAATTAAATTTTAAGGTTTGTAATATAATTAAAAAAACACACGAATTTCATTCGTTTTCACCCCATTCGCAGGGTGCCGTCCTATCCAGCTGTTGGGTGGCTCTCTACCCAGCGGTTATGTCGTCCCGTACCCAGCAGCTGGGTAGCGGAGGAGGTATTCGCTGGGTAGAACGATACTCAGCAGCTGGGTTGCGCGCAGGCTTACCTCGTATAAAAATCTGTTTCGTTGTGCACATATTGCATTATAGCTTATTCGAAAGCAACTACTGAAAAACCTATATTACGATTATTGAAATATATGTTAATCGCATCACTTTTAAAATCCAAATAGTACGACAATTCACCGAGGCCTGCCGAAGCACTTGATGTCCAATAGCCCCCTTTACTGCCAAGGTTTTCTAAAGAACCATAGTAATATCTACCTAATGCCGGTAGAAAGAAATAGTTTGCATCATTGGGGGGGATAGGAGCAGAATTAGGAGTGACACTACCCCATCCAAACTGTAACATTCGATAATCGGTTGGGCTGATTTTAGGATATCCATTCTTCATCTGCTCTTCGGTAATTCCTTCATCAGCCATAATCTTGGCTTTCTTCTTCAACCATATTCCATTCATTTGCTGCAAATGACCATCCAAAGCGACAATACTTGTTCCCCAATGGGGGTCACCATTAAAAACATACCAACACATCTCATTCACATTGGGACAATCTTTACATGATTTTGTGGCATCAATACGAATATGACTACCTTCACGATACCAACGCGGGTCGGAATTATTCTGCGCATAATTACCGTCTGGCGTTCCGTCTGCCTTCAAGTGATTATACCAGTAGTCATATTTCGCATCCCACATACAATACTTCGGCATGGCTGGCGAGAGATCAGCCGTCACATCGTAGATGTTACCTTTATCGAGGGTGATATTGGTCTTGGTATCTGTGATAACCGTCTTCAAGTTGGTCGTCGGGTCTTTGATGGTATATTCTATCGTGAAGTCGTAGGTGCCAGGGCGGACGACGATATAGGTGGCATTGAGCGCCTGATTGGCCTCGGTTTCGAGCTTAAAGTCTGGGAGGTCCACGTGGATATAATCCCAATTAAAGGGAGATCCAGGAGTTGTAAGGTTCTCACCATCAAAGTGGCATAAGTCAGCAAACCTATCTTCGTGAGCTGCTGTGATTTTGATGCTTTCCAGCCGTATATTAGCCGAAAGGGTGGCGTTCTCGCAACGAGGCAAGAAGCAGAGGTAGGCTGATTTATGCGAAAGCGTAAAGTTGAATTTATCGGGATTACCCGTGTTGCGTGCCCTGCCCGAACCACAGTCGCCCCATTCACCTGCTTTAGAAAAGTCGTTAGCTGTAGTACGGGTCTGTTTGGCATACATACCAACGCTCTGGGGATTGATATAGGCTCCAAAAAGCGTAACCGAGGTTCCCGTATAGTGCACTTCGCAACCGTCGGCATAGTCAGCCTTGCTGCCGGGCAGGGTGAACTCTGCGCTGGCTCCGCCGTCGTGCAGTGTGATAGCCGTGCTCTTTTGCCATGTGCCGTTTTTGTCTTTCACCCAAATGAAGTCGTCGCTTGTCCAATAGGCTTCGGCACCTTGGCCGGGCGTGTGCTTGATGTCTGTGCGCGTCTTCGCGCCGGCAAACTCGTCTTCATCTATGAACCGGCGCTTTGCCGAAATCTTTGTGTCATTGGTCGCGAAGACTACGCCGCCTTTCGGTGTTTCCGTTCCGTTCTCTTTCTTTTTGTCTTGCGCAACGTCTTCATTGGCACAAGCTGCAAACAGTGTTGCCACTATGAGCAACATACTTGCCTTTATCCATTTTTTCGTCTTCATTTTTCCTTTCCTTTTAATCATTACTTACTCTTCCCACACATTATAGCTTGGCAGGGTGTTCTCCCCTCCTTCGGAGGGGTTGGGGGAGGTTTCCTCCCATTCTTCATCACTGCCTCGCTTTGCACTACCAAACGTGCCACCTTGTCCGATGTGCTGGTGCTGACCGCTTACGGCCTGTAAGAGACAGTCCTCTTGCATCGGATAAACCTTAATCTCGGGCACGAGATATGCCCTTTTCTTACGCTCCATCTTCTTCATATTTATTGTTGTTATCTTGATTTGTGCTGTTTGCATGTAGGGACGCACGGCTCGTGCGTCCCTACATTTCGCCGCGTTATTTCGTTCATTTTTTGCTCGTAAAGGGACACGAATATGCGAACAAAGGGAACTCCGAGAAGCCCTTTGTTTATTGAGGTCGCGCGCTCTTCACGCGCGCGTACGTGAAGACGTTTAAACGCCAGGTGCGCTAAGTGTGTGTGTGTGTGTGTGTGTGTGTGTGTGTGTTAGCAAATTATTTGGACCAGCCAAATAAAAAGCGTTAAAAGATGCAGAGAAATCAAAGTTTCTTTGCATCATGCTTATAACCTTATTATCATCAAATGCTAACATCATAACGCCGGCAAAGGTAAGACTAATTCTTGAAACAACCAAACTTTCCGCTGCTTTTTTGTCCTGCTACGGTTCGCTTACCTGTTTAACAGACGCCCTGTCAGCCCGTCTGACACACACCCAAGACCCTTTCCAGCCCACCCCCAACCCCTCCCAAGGGAGGGGAGAGAGCCTCCCCCGACCCCTCCAAAGGAGGGGGAGCCCAAGCTTGCGGGCTAATGATGAATAATGTATGATAAACAAAATAGGCCTTGTGAACTAAAGTGTTCGCAAGGTCTATTTGCATTTTACTCCCCTCCCTCTTCGGGGAGGGGCTGGGGGGAGAGGCTTTCTCCCCTCCTTTGGAGGGGTCGGGGGAGGCTCTTATTATACTTATAGTTTGAAAAAGTTAGTGGATACTTTCCATTGTCAGAGGCTCGTCAAGCTGTTTAATTTCAATATCACTCATACGGCATTCTATACCTTTTGCAGCATCGGTAATGGTATTTGTTCCTGTTTTCTCAGTACCATTCATCTTGAAATAAAGCTCTAAACCATCGGATTTAGGATCTACACCCAACATGTTTTGCTTGATTTGATTTTCAGTCCGCGCTACGTTCCATACGCGAATTTCACTCATATAGCCATAGAACGGGCGTTCTCCCCAAGGGAAGCTGGGGATTTTCCCAATGTTAAAGCCCACGTCTGAATTGAAGTCCAAGCTTGGAATATTCCATGCAGACTCGGCCCATTTCACACCATTTACATACATTACAGTCTTACCTGAAGCTTGATCATAGGTTAATGCCAAATGATACCACTTGTTGATTTGTAGCTTTTCGGGGGCTTCGTAGTGTTGACGGCCTGCGGCTTGCAAAATTCCAGAAGGTATTCCACCACCTTCATCGCCTACACGGAGTATCATTAAGCCTTCTGTTCCCATAATTGTACTGTTGTCTCCGAACCACATAGAGTTAATTAAGGCCTCAAAGGTGAAGGACTTAAATAGCGTTCCGCTGGGGAATTTCACAGAAACATAGTCGCTATAGAACAAGGCTGCTTTTGTAATCTTGATGGGCTTTGCCATTAAAATGTATGCAATATCCTCGCCTTCAATAACGGGAACCGAGCTTGAATGCAACTGAATAGGTAGCATATAGGTTTTACCCTCTTCCAGCTTATCAAGGTTTTTGAGCGTTAAAGACACCTTTTCTGCATAGAGTTTCCCGGTTTCTACCGATGAGGCTTCCTTGGTAAAAGCAGCATCTTCATTCTTAAATGTCTTATAGTTGGTGCCATATTTACTGTTATAGGCAGCAACCAACGAGGGATCGGCCAAAGAATAGGATACGGCAACGGCAGAATTCACTTTGTTTGAGATGCGTGCTGTGATATCGACAGTTAAGGTGTTACCACTGCTGGGCATTGTAACTTGTTGCAAGTTATTCTCAAAATAAGCCTTTGGCTTTAGCAAATCGCTCTCACTGTCTTGGCAACTCATCACACAGAATGCGGCGATACCCATAGCGATATGTTTAAAAATATGCTTATTCATGTTTATTTTCTTTTTAATGATACGTTCGTTTCATGTCTTAAGGATGAGAAGCGTTTCCCATTCTTTCTTTAAACACTTGTTGATTAATCTGAATAGCCTGACGCATCCACTTGTAATTGGGTGTATTGTCATAATCGTTATCGAAGCGATAAGCACCGACGCCACCTTTGTATCCTTTGGTGGGCATGCTCTTAGCCTGACGCAACAGTACACCTCCCGACTTGAACGAAGATTCGAAGTTGTCGGTAGTGATAATGGTCTTGGGGTCGATGTCGTAGTAATCGAAGTAAGTCATGCGTCCATATGACTGATCAATCCAATAATCAACATAGCCATCTAAGGCTTTGGTCAATGGACTGAAGTGACCATCGATGCAGATTAATCGGTGCCCCTTATGTTCGGGATCGCTCTTTGGACCAATGTATTTATTCAAAACTATGTGTAATTAATTTAATTTTACGGTTTATAAACTGTAACCTTTTAGATTCTGAATTTTAGGTAAGACACCATGCTCAACTTTTTCAAGCCAAACGCACTAAAATATCAAGATGATATATCCCATACTAAAAGAAAGATAGCTTCTAATATCGCGTTTTAATTGATAATCAATGAATTGTATTGCCAAATATTATCGTGCATCATGGAATGCTCTTTGGGCTTGAATGGAGACCCTTGCTCGCTATTTTCTCGGAGATGTCTGCAACTTCATGGGATATACATAATGAAAACGTTAACGAGAAGCACTATTTATAGTGTTCCTTTTTGTAAATATAATTAATCGTTTTTAACACTTTTGGATTTTGTCAAATAGAAGAAAAAAGACGATAAAATAGATGTTATTTCCTGATTTTAACGTTTTTTGCTTACAATTTCATTCATAATACATTGCAATCTCCATGAGATTACCATGCTATTTGGGTAAAAATGCCGTGTAATCTGATGTAAGTTGTGAGGTAATTTGATGTAAATCGTAAGGCTTTTTAATTGCATTTTGTGTCAAAAATAGGCTTGTTTTTGCAACAATTTGATAATCATTAAGTTTTAAACTCTCGTAAATTGGGCATTATTTTGGGCAAAGAAGGAAACCATTCCAAATTCGCAAAACTGACGAAGTCATTTGTAAATCTTCTTGAAACAAATTAACATAGTATTCGTTTCTATAAATCATAGGTCGTAAAACAATGCTTATAAAGACGTAAATAGGGCTACCGAACACCAATCATGCATTCCATTTGCCGATGATGTCTTGTTTATAGCCACTAATCATACATCAAAGAACAGCCTTATTACAATAAGGTAAAATTTCTATTCCTTTAGGTGATACAGCCCAACCTCAGAGATTGCGGGGACATCACGCGCTTGTTGAATGGTAAGGCGCACTTCTTTTGCCGTCCGGACGGGGAACTTCAGCAGGCGTTTGTGGCCGACGGTCGTCCCTTCGGACGCTTTCTGCCACGTGCCCTTGGCGTCTTTCACTTCCAACATGAACTGCTCAACGCGTTGTCCGCAGCGAATATCCTCCTGAACGGAAAGCACATTGAAGGTCACGGGCTGCTTCAACACGAAGTGAAAAACGGCTTTTCCGGTTTTCATATCGGGCGAAACGGAGGTGTCATAATTGTTGTCTGTGACATTACGTAGCCTACCTTCGACCACCTTGCACGTCACTTTGGCATCGGTAAGCAGGTTCCGGGCGAACGTTTCTTCATGCAACCGGCGGAAACCGCGCAGACTTTCAACGTCGGCCTCGGCCAATCTACCCTCCTTGTTGGGCGGAAGATTGAGCAAGAGCACACCGTTCATGCCCACGGAAGTGAAATAAATGTCCATCAACTCCTTGGGCGACTTCACCTTGCTGTCCTCATTCTGGTGGTAGAACCAGCCCGGACGGATAGACACATCTATCTCTGCCGGATACCAAACGAGCGACTTTGCCTTCTCAATTACCTTTCTACTGCCGAGGTCTTGGCCCGTCATGTCGCCCACAGGCTGCGTCAACACTTCCTTTTGTGAGTGGTTTGCAATGGCTTCTTGGTCGAGATTGTCCTTCGGAACGACGCTCCATTCCGTTGCACGGCCGCGTCCCGACTCCGTACCTACCCAGCGAACGTCAGGCCCCATGACTGCAATCACGGCCTCGGGTTGGAGCTTTCGGATCACTTTATACCAACGAACGAAGTCGTATTCCTGCCGTCTTCCGTTCGCTCCTTCACCGCAAGCACCGTCAAACCACACCTCGCTCACCTTGCCATATTGCGTGAGTAGCTCGGTAAGTTGGCTGACGAAATAGTCGTTATAGGCCGCTGTTCCATACAGTTTTGAGTTACGGTCCCACGGAGAAAGGTAGACACCGAATGCCATGCCATGCTTCTTGCACGCCTCACTCACCTCGCGAACCACGTCGCCCGTTCCATTCTTCCACGGAGAATGCTTCACACTGTGCTCCGTATAAGCCGATGGCCACAGGCAAAAGCCGTCATGATGCTTGCAAGTAAGAATGGCACACTTGAACCCGGCGGCCTTTAATACACGTATCCATTGGTCAGTATCGAGGGTTGTTGGGTTGAAAATGGCCTCCGATTCCGTTCCGTCTCCCCACTCTTTTCCCGTATATGTGTTCACACCGAAGTGAAGAAAGGCCGTGAGTTCCTGCCGTTGCCAGTTGAACTGACGCGCAGATGGCACCACACGGGCAGCCTTTTTGACGATCTCGGCGGGGGAATCCGTCGAGTCGATGACGACAAAATTGTTCTCTTGCGCATGGAGATTAGGCCGTAAAAAGGGAGTAAACAACAGGCAGGAAGCCGTCATTGCAGCTTTAATCAGTAGCGTATAAGCGTTAAGTCTCATCAATTCGGGTAACGATTGTTGGCTCATTTGTTGGATAATCTATGGCAAAAATATAATATTCCAACCAACTTGACGGGTAATGGTAGTGAATTAAAGTTAAACATAACATTGTTTGTAAGTAAATGTGTACCTTTGAGTGCCTTTTAATCAGAAGTCTGACAAATAAATGGAACCAAAAACGAACAATCTAACAACAAAAACATCGGTCAACGGAAGCCTACATAGCCCCGCAACATGGGTGCCGACATTGTACTTTGCCATGGGAATGCCTTTCGTTGTGCTGAATATGGTCTGTGCATTGATGTATAAAGGAATGGGAGTCTCTGACGGTCAGATTGCTTTCTGGACTTCATTGATTATGATTCCATGGACACTGAAGCCACTATGGAGCCCGTTTTTGGAGATTTACAAGACCAAAAAGTTCTTCGTTGTCCTCACGCAAATCCTCACAGGTGTGCTCTTTGCATTGGTTGCCTTTGCCCTTCAGCTGCCCTCTTTCTTTGCCATTACCATTGCCATCCTTGCAGTTATCGCCTTGAGTGGGGCCACACACGACATTGCTGCTGACGGAACCTACATCTCAGTGCTCTCCAATGAGGAACAAGCACGCTGGATTGGCTGGCAAGGAGCATTCTACAACATCGCTAAGATTGCAGCAACAGGCGGGTTGGTTTATCTTGCCGGCACGTTCATTAAGCTGTTCGGCGTGGCTAAGGCTTGGATGATTATCATGCTCATCATCGCATTCATCATGGCTTCTGTAGGCATTTATCATTATTTTATGCTTCCCGGTACAAAGCAAGAGACTAACGATGCGCCTGTATCCCTGCGTGATTCCCTGAACGAATTGCTGAAGGTCTTCTTGGAATTCTTCACAAAACGTCACATCGTTTACTACATCTGCTTCATCATTCTCTACCGTTTTGCCGAGGGATTTGTGATGAAAATCGTTCCACTCTTCCTGAAAGCGTCGCGTGCCGAGCAGGGTTTGGGGCTGAGCGAACAGGAGATAGGCTTGTACTATGGCACATTCGGGGCTGCAGCCTTTGTCATCGGATCCATTCTTGCCGGCTATTATATCGCGTGGAGAGGCTTGCAGAAGAGCCTGTTCTCACTCGCATTGGTATTCAATATCCCTTTCGTGGCCTACACGTTCTTGGCGCTTTATCAGCCTGAAAGCCTTTGGTTGATAGGCGGCGGCATCGTTATGGAATACTTCGGTTATGGCTTTGGCTTTGTAGGACTGTCGCTTTTCATGATGCAACAGGTGGCACCGGGCAAACATCAGATGGCACATTATGCCTTTGCCAGTGGCATTATGAACCTTGGCGTCATGCTTCCGGGAATGATGAGCGGCTATATCAGCGACAAACTTGGCTATCAACATTTCTTCCTTGTCGTATTGGTATGCACCATTCCTGCATTGCTGATAACGTGGTTCGTTCCTTTTACCTATCCGGATGCCACAAAGAAGAACCAAGATGCAGGCAAAGCATAAACGAAACTGACAGCGTTTAAATTAAAATAAAAAGAACATTAAAAACCTATTTATGCACAAAAGAATCTTTATGGTAATGGCGCTTTGCGCTTCTCTCCTGCAGGTTGGTGCGGCAGAAGCCGACTATCACGTCATTCCGCTGCCGAAACAAATCACGATGAGTAAAGGAAATCCTTTCCATTTGCTGCCGACAACGCAGATTATTTGTACTTCGTCAGACGACTTGATGCAGGGAAATGCACGTTTCCTCTGCGACTATATCAAGGAAACAACGGGGCTGTCGCTCTCTGTCGGCAGCTCTTCCAAGGTGAAAATACCTGCTATCATGCTCGTAATCGACCCGAAAATGCAAGGCGACGAGGCCTATAAACTCTCCGTTTCTCCCAAGAAACTGGTCATCAGCGGGCGCACCCCGGCCGGCATTTTCTATGGCATTCAAACGCTTCGCAAGTCACTTCCCATCATCAAAGCAGGGAGTTCGGAGCCTATCATGTTGCCGGCTGCAGAGATAACCGATGCACCCCGCTTCGCTTATCGGGGCATGATGCTCGACTGTTCACGCCATTTCTTCTCGATAGATTTCGTGAAACGGTTTATAGATCTGCTGGCACTCCACAATATGAACACCTTTCATTGGCACTTGACTGACGACCAAGGCTGGCGCATCGAGATTAAAAAGTATCCCAAACTGACGGAGATTGGCTCCAAACGCACAGGTACCATCATGGGACACAACACAGATGTCGACGACGGACAGCCTTATGGAGGGTTCTATACGCAGCAAGAAGCAAGGGATATCGTGGAGTATGCGCGCCAACGGCATATCACTGTCATTCCCGAAATAGACATGCCGGGCCACATGAAGGCTGCCTTGGCCGCCTATCCCGAGCTTGGTTGCACGGGAGGTCCTTATGAAGTGGGCCACGCTTGGGGCATTTATAAGGACGTGCTCTGCTTAGGTAATGAGCAAGTATTCCGGTTTGTTAATGCCATCATTGATGAAGTGGCCGACATTTTCCCTGCAAAATATATCCACATCGGCGGAGATGAGACGCCAACCACGCGTTGGGGAGAATGTCCGAAATGTCAAAAGGTCGCCGCCGAACAGAACTTAAAGCTCAATAAGCTGCAGGCTTACTTCACCAACCGCGTAGAAAAGTATATCAACGGCAAGGGAAGAAAAATCATTGGCTGGGATGAAATCCTCGAAGGTGACATCAATCCGAGTGCAACCATCATGAGCTGGCGCGGCATTGAGCCGGGAGAGCGCGGTGCAAAGCTGGGACACGATGTCATTATGACGCCCACTTCGCACTGTTACTTTGATTATGGGCAGAATAAAGACGAGAATACGGAGCCCGAAGGACAGCATCCGCTTCTCACGGTAGAGAAGGTTTACAGTTTAGACCCTGCACCTGAGACGATGCCTACAGACGCTCGCAAGCATATTTTGGGCGCACAAGCAAACCTTTGGAGTGAGTATGTGGCTTATCCCAACCGTGCCGAGTATGCAGTTTTACCGCGTATGGCTGCTCTTTGCGAGGTGCAATGGACCCCGAATGAGCTAAAAAACTTCAATAACTTCAAGCAACGGGTAGACCATATGGCTGCCATCTACGACCTTCATCACTACGTCTATGCGCTCCACCTTTGGCCAGAACGCTTCAATCATAATCGGATTGAGTGGTAAACAACAGTATTTCAGAGGTTAGACATACAATTATTGCTTGAAAAACCATGTTCGGAGGTTCCGTGTTCAACGCTTCTATAAGGCGTTGGCATAGGGCCTCCGGTTTTCTTGTCTTGTCCTTTTGCTTTCCAATCTCAGCCATTTTAGCGCACAATATGGCTGAGATTAGCGCGCAATATGGCTCATTTTACCGTGCAATATGGCTGAGATTACAAACCATTTGAACGCATGTAGGGACGCACGGTCCGTGCGTCCGCTCCTATTTCAGTTAACAGTTGATGCGTAAATGGGAGGAAAAGTTGTTTGTGCTGCGCTGGGCGGACGCACGAGCCGTGCGTCCCTACATCTCCGCCACGGCCTTTTTGTACGATAAAAACATCGATAAAATCGAAATGCGACCATCATTTTGAACACTAAATGGCCGCCATTCGAATTATTTATGCTATTTTTGCAGATAGATATCAACCACATAAAAAGTCGAAAGATGGATAAACTACCCAATGATCCCATGATTCTGTTTGGTGCGGTCAACATGTTGCTGCGCGATAACTATCATTCGCTCGACGAACTGTGCGACGATATGAACGTCGACCGCGCAGAACTCGAAAAGAAACTGGCCGCCGCCGGCTTCAAATATGACAAGGCACACAAGAAATTCTGGTAGACAGAAACCTTGAGAATCATTACTTTTGCAACGTAATGAAAGACTTCGCAGCCATCGATTTCGAGACGGCCAACAACGAATGCACCAGTGTTTGCTCCGTTGGATTGGTCGTTGTGCGCGACGGAATGATTGCCGATCGCTTCTATTCGCTCATTCATCCCGAGCCGGATTACTACACTTATTGGAATACCCGCGTGCATGGATTGACGCAAAATGACACAGATTGCGCCCCCGTCTTTCCCGAAGTGTGGCGTAAAGTGGAGCCCCTCATCGACGGACTGCCACTGGTTGCCCACAATAAAGCCTTTGACGAGCGTTGCCTAAAGGCCGTTTTCCGTTGCTATCAAATGGACTATCCCGACTATCCTTTCCTTTGTACGCTCGTCAAGTCGCGCCGGGTTTGGCCCCAAGGTCGCCACAATCTCGACGTGATTGCAGCCCGATGCGGTTACAACCTGACCGACCATCATCACGCACTTGCCGATGCCGAGGCTTGTGCCGCCATTGCTTTGCAGATATTATAGCCCGTTTCTTGCAACTTCGGAACTTTCTCTGTATCTTTGCCTATATAATATAAGGTGGTAATGACCTACGAACAACTTGACTTTACAACCTATTGCATCGGACTTCTTGCCTGCCGTTTGGGCATGAACCAACGTGATGTGTACGACAAACTGAAGGAAAGCGATATTCTCGATGACTATATCGTTAAGGCATACGAAGTGCTCCATACCTTCAGTAGCGACTATATTGCCGATGATTTGCTGGGGTATATGAAAGAGAAAGGAGTGATTGAATGAAGGTATATCATGCTTCAAACACGATTATCAAGCGTCCTGATACGCTCCATTCGCGCGTGGCTTTAGACTTCGGGCAGGGTTTTTACGTCACGGTCTTGCGTGAACAAGCCATTAAATATGGCGAACGTTTCAAGTTAAGAAAGCAGCAGGCGTTTCTTAATGTCTATGAATTAAGCGACGGATGGCAGGCAAAAAATATCAAAAAGTTCACGGCCTACGATGCCGAATGGCTCGACTTTATCACGGCAAACCGCCGACAACGCTCCGTCGTTTCTTATGACTGCGTGGAAGGAGGCATTGCAAACGACCGGATATTCCGCACGATTGACTTGTTTCTATCACAGGATATCAGTCGAGACGAAGCCCTTAAAAGACTTCGATTCGAAGAGCCCAACCATCAGATTTGCTTCTTGAAGCAGGCTTTAATAGATGAATTTCTTTCATTCATCGATGCAGAGGAGATTTAAAATGGACGCAAAACAAATCGTATTGCAGATGAAATATGCACGCATCATCAAGGGTATTGCCGAACAAATGGGCATATCTTTGGAGGAAGCAATGGACAGATTCTATCATTCCGTGACCTTTCAACTGATTCAAAATGGCGTGGCCGACCTGCATTGTCGTAGCGACCGCTACCTCATAGACGAGTTCTTGATTGAAGAAAAAGCATTGACAATACCGCAACCATGACGTTCAGACAGGCCAATTTACAGGATTTTGACACGTGTTGGAGGCTGATTGACGCGGCAAGATGGAAGATGATGGCCGACGGAAGGCATCAATGGACGGCGGAATATCCCTCGCGTGAGCTGATTATAGCAGACATAAAAAGCGGCGAAGCCTATGTTTTGACCGACGAAGATGACGTGAAAACGTATGGCGTTGTGACCCAAAATGGCGAGTCGGCTTACGAACAATGCATGGCTGAATGGCTAACTGAGGGTGATTATATGGTCATTCATCGGTTGGCAGTGAGCCCGAATGCGCGTGGGAAAGGATTGGCGAAGCAGTTCTTCCAAGGTGTGGAAGCGATGTGCAGACAGCAGAATATCCACAGCATCAAGGTGGATACGAACCACGATAACCGAGAGATGCGCGGTCTGTTGCAACGACTCGGCTTTGTCGAATGTGGAAAGATAGATTATGGGCCACGCGGTATGCGACTGGCTTTTGAACGTGTTTTATAAACCAAACCCTAAGAAACAATGATTAAAATGTATGTAATGAAGTCCTGTCCCTATTGCGCTCACGTGATGAAGCAGGTGGAAGGCAACCCCGAATTCAAAGTGATCGACATCGGAGAAGACGTGCGCTATATGAAAGAATTCCTCGCTTTGCGCGACAACGACCCCGCTTTTGACGAAGAAAAAGCCACGGGCGACGTCTGCATTCCATGCTATGTGCGCGAAGATGGCAGCGTGACGCTGATGTCAAAAGACGTGGGATTGGAACCATTGTAAGCCCTCCCCGCCTCCGCTAAAGGAGGGGAGAACAGACTTACACTATTATTTTAAACGATATTTATATGGAAATAAAGACATCGGATGCTTTAGGTTTCCCCTCCATTCAGAGGGGACGAGGGAGACTCTTAATCGCACTTGACCTCGATGGCACGCTGACCAACAGCGAGAAAAAGATTACGCCAAAGACCAAGGATGCTTTGATGGAGGCACAAGAGCGCGGCGTGAGGATTGTATTGGCATCGGGTAGGCCCACGTATGGCATCATGCCGGTGGCCGAAGAACTGGAATTGGAGCGGCATGGTGGGTTCATCTTGGCATTCAATGGCGGCAAGATTGTAGATTGCAAGACGCGAAAAGTAGTGTTTGAACACAAGCTTGACCCGGACGTTGTGCCCGTACTCTACGATGAAACCATGCGGGCCGGGCTGCAAATCCTCGTGCATCAGGGAGCCGAAATCGTAGCAACAAGCAGCGAAGACCGCTATGTGAAGTTGGAAGCAGGCATCAATAAGATGTCCATTGTACAGTGTGATGACTTTCTGAACCAGATTACTTATCCTATCAATAAGTGTCTGATTGTGGGCGAGCCTGCCCCACTTTGCGCACTTGAACAACGCATATTAAAACTGCTCGAGGGCCGTATCAGCGCCTATCGTTCGATGGATAACTTTCTTGAATGCGTCCCTTTGGGAATCGATAAAGGGCATTCTCTCAAGCGATTGGCAGCCACTTTAGGCATCGATCGCGAGGAAATCATCGCCTGTGGTGACAGCTATAACGACGTTGGAATGATAAAGTTTGCTGGCTTGGGCGTGGCCATGGCCAACGCACCGCGCGACATTCAAGAGATAGCCGACGTCGTTACGCTGTCGAACGACAATGACGGTGTGGCGCAAGTAGTCGAGAAATACGTGCTGTAAATACATACCTCGGCCTTCCCAAAGGGAGGGAGTGCTAACTTGCAGGCCTGTTTGAAGAAAGCAATATGTATCATTTGATGAGCGATATTACACGCTCTACGACTAAAAAAAATTGGGAATTGTTATTCGATATAACGTATTTTATAGGTACAGACGCATTCATAATAGGAGAAATGCACTGAAATAACCATTCAGTATAACATATTTAATACCTTTCACGTAAGCCAATAAGCTCCTACTCCCTCCCTTTGGAAGGGTCGGAGTGGGTGTTTGTAGGTGTCTGTATCAGCCTTTTCCTGATGCATTCCACAAACCGTGACAGGGCAACAGGCTTGCGTTGACCATGGTAATCCACACGGAAACAACTTTGCATCACCATCAATCGCTTCTTGCTTCGGGTGATGGCAACATAGAGTTTGCGTGCATCTTCGGCCACTTGTGCCGGGTTTTGCAAGCCATAATAGTTGGGATAACGCCCTTCAATCACATCAAACACGATGATATTATCAAACTCCAAACCTTTCGCTTTGTGCACTGTTGTGACGAAAATCTTATCATCTATCGTCTTGCTTCCGCAGAGATCGGCCTCTTTCAGCGTGTTCATTTCGAGGATATGACGCCCTATCTGCTCACCGAGAGCTGTTGATTCGTCGGGCCGAAGCAGGTCGGAAGCCACATAACGGAAGATATAATCCACCGTTGGCAGGGGCTGAATGAGATGTTCTTCGACCCATGTCCGATAGAGATAGCGCATCTCTTCGACCAGTATATCGGCCTTTCCCGACTCCTGCCACAGTTCGGCAAGCGTGTGACGATAGTGGGGAAGATAGTTGTTTCTTAGGATGCTAATCCGTTCCTGCACGCTTTTTTGCTCGCAGAACCGCTGCTGTTCGGCCACGATTTCCTTTGCCTTATCATGGCAAAAGGTCACCAATGAGCGTGTAGCCCCCACGTCGGCATCGGCCAGATGGCTATTTTCTCCCTCTAAATGCAACACTTCGAGCAAATACTTCAGTTTATATTGTCGAAGTCCGGGGCGTAGCAAACGAATCAGTTCCAGGCTGTCAAGATAGTCCTCCAACTCTTTTGGCAAGGCCGTTTCGGGCATTTCGCGCAATAGATTGTTGCGTAAAATGTGAATATCATAGTCGGCATTGTGTCCCAAAAGCACTGTCCCACGGGCGTAATCCACGAAGCGTTGCAGGACCTCTTTACGTGGAAGAAGCCGTTGATGGCGGCGTTCTTCGATGATAGGATTGACGATATCGCCGAGCATTTCGGGTATCTCGCGGTCGCTTTCCAAGTGAAATGACAACGCAGAACCCGGCACAATGGCTCCGTTTTTCAGCTGAACAGCAGCGATTTGTACGATGTCTTCGCAATGCACATCAAGTCCTGTTGTCTCGGTATCAAAGATGGTTATCGTCTCATTCTCATAGGCATTGACGAACCTTTCGATATAGGTTTGCCCGTCATCGCGCAGGAAGTCGCTCGGCAGAAGAGCTCTGTCAGCACACGAACGCACGAACCTTCGCGCGGCATTCGGTGTGCGGAACACCTGCATGCCCTCAAGAATGCGTGCCCAAGCAATAAAGTTATGGGCGTTGTTCATCACGGAAAGATGGGCAAAAAGCAGTTTTATCTGTGGCGAAGCAAAGAGATCATCGCCCGAAACCTTGAAATGTTGCAGGCCCAACTGCTTCAAACCGGAGCTCACTCCGTCGGCATCATGGTTGGAATTGACGATGATAGCCGTAGTATCTTCGGGGAAATCACGCTGCAAACGCGCTGCCTGTTGGGCGGCATCCATATACTCCGTGTCGATAGTGTCAGAGGGATAAAGTTGCAATTCGTTGCCTATCACGGGCGGATCGTAGTCGGTCGAGGGTAGTAAATCGGCCGGAATGCAAAGCTGTTCGGCCGCATATAGGTTGAAAAGGTCGAGCAGATACTTCGGCGAACGATGGTTTCGGTCGAGCGAATGAATTTGGTTTGCACAGCGATTGCGCAGAAAATCGAGTGTTGACAGCTTGGCCCCCATGAACGAAAAGATGCTTTGTTGCGGGTCACCAAGGTAAATCACGCACACTTTCTGCTCGTTGTTGTCGGCCGTCATGGCATCGATGAGGGCCAATTGCAAGGGATTCAAGTCCTGAACCTCGTCCACCTGAATCCACCGATAACGTGGCAACAGGTCGCGATGTTCATAAGCCAGCAACAGGATATCCTCGAAATCAAGCAGACGGTTGGCTGCTTTGTAGCGTTCATATCGGCGGGCCAGCTGCATTTTTTGCAGCATATTGAATACCAACTGTTGCGCTCCGAGGTCGCTGCAAGCGTCACGATAGGTATCGGCATGGGCATAAATGTCGCTCATCATGGCTGCCGTGAAATCCTTGTCTTGCGCTTTACAGAGGGTCCGCAAGGCTTGAATATCGTCCGACGACAAGCAATCGGGGTGCATACGCAGGTCGCGTGGGTGCGCATTTTCAATCTGAAACATGAGATGCGAAAGCTGCATGGCCTCCATATATCGGCCGCGGCGCCGATAGTTTACCCCGACTTGCCCCTCGTCATCACCCGCAAAGTCACACAGGATGCTCAACACGTCGTCGTCATCAATGATAGATGTGGACGCCGGAACAAGACCTTTGTCGAACAAGAAGCGTGAACAAAAGCGGTGAACATTGCCGATGAAGAGATCGTCGGCAGCCACGTCGAGCCGCTGTCCCACCCGTTCTTGCATGCCACGTGCGGCCCGATTGGTGAACGTAAGACACAACATGTCGGCGAAAGTCACCCCCGCGGCATGGGCACGTGCCACACGTTCGGCCAGTATCTGCGTTTTTCCGCAACCCGGAGCGGCTAAAACAAGGTGATAACCCTCGGATAATTCGATGACTTTCTCTTGTGAACGGTCAGGCGTAAAAGTGTTGTCCATGCTTGCAAAGATAATATTTAAAGGTGAAAAAGTAAAAGTAAAAAGGTAAATCCTCCCTCATTTGTTTCTATCGAACAAAAAAATCCCGCTAAACATGCATCTCCCGAAAGGCGGAAAAGACAATGGGAATAGTCACGAGTAGCGAAACAAAATCGCTGCAAGCCTGACATATCTCTACACCCAACAGGCCGAAGCAATGCGGAAGCACAAGTATCAAGGGAATAAAAAACAGCCCTTGGCGCGAAGCCGCAAGGATATTGGCCTGTAATGTCTTGCGACAAGTCTGCATCATCATGTTGGCCATGATCATGAAAGACCAGAAAGGAAAGCTCAAAAGCTGGTATCTCAGGGCGGGAATACCTATGGATATAACGTCAACATCATTGCGGAAGAGTCCGATAGCGCGGTCGCTGAAGGCAAAAAGCACCACGGACCAGAAGAGAAGAAAAGCCGTTCCGACCTTCACACAAAACCAAAATCCGGCTTTCACACGTTCATAATGCCGGGCGCCATAACTGAACCCGCACATCGGTTGATAGCCTTGTCCAAGCCCAATGATGACACTAAAGATGAACATCACGATGCGATTGACGATGCTCATGGCTGCAATTGCGGCATCACCAAACTGAGATGCACTCACATTCAAGGCGATAGTGGCTATGCTTGCAAGGCCTTGTCGCGAGATGGAAGGAGTGCCGCCAGCGATGATTTCCTTGACAAACAGCCAACGATGTGAGAAGTTTCGGGGCGTATAATGAATGATATCCTTGTGCAGACTCATGCGAAACATCACCGCAAAACCAACTATCTGGCCAATCACAGTGGCTATGGCTGCACCCCTTATTCCCATGCCCAAACCGAAGATAAAGAGTGGGTCGAGCATGCAATTCAGCAGAGCGCCGACAATAATTCCATACATGGAATAACGCGCATAGCCCTGAAATCGCATCTGATTATTCATGCAAAGCGTGCACATAAGGAATGGGGTTCCAAGCAGAGAGAAACCAAGATATTGACGCGTGTAGGGCAGAATGGTAGGTGTACTGCCTAAGATGACGGAGATTTTGTCGAGAAACAGCAGACCAAGAACCACAAGAACTATCGAGAAGATGAGAGTATAGCCGAGTGCGGTACTGGCCATTTGCTTCGCACTTTCACGGTTCCGAGCCCCCAGCTGACGCGAGATATAATTGCCGGAACCGTTGCCGAAGAAGAAAGAAAAGGCCTGAATGAAAAACATCAACGAGAAAACAATGCCCACAGCAGCCGTGGCTTGCGTATCGATTTGGCCCACGAAGTAAGTGTCAACGATGTTATACAGATTGGTAATGAGCATCGATATGATGGTCGGGACGGCCATTGTCCCAATCACTTTCGGTATCGGTTCCTCGGTAAGGAACGTAAAATTATCCTCGCGTTGCATGAATTGGCAGATGGTATGGCAAATATACGATTATTTTCTGACGAAGCCAACTTTTCCATCCGATATTGTTGAAAGCATGACCCCATACTTGCGCTTTTCCATGATGAGGAAGTTCGTGCTGCGCTCTACCCTATGTAAGTTCGATATAAGCCCTATGGAGAAAAATAGGAAAAACTGCGTCTCTAAAGCAATCGGATTAACGGAAAATGAAAAAAGAACGCCCGTCCGACGGCTCGGAAGATAGTAAAATGTAAAGAGAAAGTTCGTCTTCCATGGAAGAAGATAAAAAATGTAAAGGGAAAGTTTTTCTTGCAAACGTCAAAACATAACAGGTGTTAGATGCCCCGCTGGGGCAAACGCCAAACCAAAAGGAAAGTTAAATGCCCCGCCGGGGCAAACGTTAAACCGAAAGGAAAGTTAAATGCTCGGCTGGGGTAAACGTCAAACCAAAAAGAAAGTTAAATGCCAGGCTGGAGCAAACGCTAAACCAAAAGGAAAGTTAAATGCTCGGCTGGGGCAAACGTCAAACGAAAAGGAAAGTTAAATGCTCGGCTGAGGCAAACGTTAAACCAAAAGGAAAGTTAAATGCCCCGCCGGGGCTGCTTCCAACAGGGAGAACAACTCTTACGACCGTCCATTAAGAAATTGCACTTCTAACTTGAGTGTTCACTTGTTTTTAGTTTTTTTAGTGGCATTCTTACTTGTTTTCGACTGGAAAGTCGTATCTTTGCGGGCGATAAATAAAGAGAATAGTACATCTTTTATTGTGCTATACTTAGTATCTAACGGGGCTGAGGTCATTGTTTCAACTTTTTCTCACACAGACATTGATCGCGGGTATTTTGCTTTCCTTATTACTCAGGCTCCATAAAATAATAAGTATGAAGAGAAAAAACAAGATTGTATTGTTGATATTTAGTGTAATGATGTTGTTCCCTGTGTTCTGCTGTGGAGCGGAACCGGCGGAGAATGCGAAAAAGGTTGATTGGAATCCGATTATGGATGCCATCATCCAAGTTGAGAGTAACGGAAATAGACGTGCGAGGAGTGGTTCTTCTGTTGGTGCAATGCAGATTACTCCGATTTTAGTGGCTGAATGTAAT
Organism: Segatella maculosa DSM 19339 = JCM 15638; assembly: GCF_000382385.1. GTDB lineage: Bacteria > Bacteroidota > Bacteroidia > Bacteroidales > Bacteroidaceae > Prevotella > Prevotella maculosa. Next base: position 19,691 of record NZ_KB908324.1, read on the forward strand.
CAGATACTTAAGAAAAGGAAAAGTAAAAGAAGATATAAGTTGTCTGATCGTTTCAGCATTGCGAAATCGAAGGAAATGTTTTTGCTGATACAATCGTATCACAATCCGCTCAACAGCATCGAGACAGCGATTCGATCGTGGAACGGTGGCATTCATTTCAGCGTGGAGAAGACGCAACGATACTTTGAGAAGGTTATGAATCTTTTGAAATAGCCTGATATTTTGATAAGGCCTGACTGCCAATAACAGTCAGGCTTTATTTTTTGTGCTCTTCTTTCTTGCTAATTAATCTTAATATAGTTTCCGTTTCAGCAACTTTTGCCTTATTTTTGTAGTCAGAAGTGCAATTAAAAGATTTAGATTATGACAGGAATCATTGTTTTGGTAGTCATTGTACTACTTGTTGTTTGGGGAATTTCGATTTACAATAATCTTGTGAAGCTGAGGAACAATCGTGAGAACGCGTTTGCAAACATTGATGTGCAGTTGAAACAGCGTCACGACTTGGTGCCGCAGTTGGTTGCAACGGTGAAGGGATATGCCGATCACGAGAAAGAGGTTCTTACGCGTGTGACCGCTGCACGCTCGGCAGCGATGAATGCCACGAGTATTGATGATAAAATCACAGCAGAGAATGCGTTGACGAGTGCTTTGTCGGGATTGAAAGTTTCTTTGGAGGCTTATCCAGAGCTGAAGGCCAATGAGAATTTCCTTCAGTTGCAGAACGAATTGTCGGATATAGAGAATAAGTTGGCTGCCGTGCGCAGGTTCTTTAATTCTACCACGCGTGAGTTGAACAATGCCGTGCAGACTTTCCCCTCGAACTTGTTTGCAAGTATGTTTGGATTCAAGAAAGAAACGATGTTTGAAATACCCACAGAACAGCGCGAGGAAATGGATAAAGCACCCGAAGTTAAGTTCTGATACCTATGAGATATGTAGGAATGCAGACCCAAATCAGGCGCAACAACACGCTGAGCATCGTGTTGTTGCTGATGTTCCCGGTCATCATCTTGGTCATGGATTGGGTCTTTCTTGCAGCTTTGAATTATTTCGGTGGCGGATCTTATAATGAATATGACGAATTGGTGTATCGGTTGGATGTCAACACGGTGAACCAAATATTCATCACGACGGTTCCATGGATTATTGTCGGCGTTTCGGTTTGGTTTACCGTGGCCTATTTCAGCAATGTGTCCATGATTCAGCAGGCCACAGGGGCCCGTCCGGTCAGCCGAAAAGAGAATCCACGTCTGTATAACATCGTGGAAAATCTTTGCATGACCTGCAATATGGACATGCCGAAGATTAATGTCGTTGATGATCCGCAGCTGAATGCCTTTGCCAGCGGTATCAATCCAAAGAGCTATACCGTGACGGTTACAACCGGACTGATGAACCTGCTTGATGACGATGAGCTGGCTGGCGTTTTGGGCCATGAGTTAACGCATATCCGCAACCATGATACGAAGCTACTTGTGACGAGTATCGTGTTCGTCGGCATCGTTTCGACAGTGATGTCGCTTGCCGTGCAGATGATGTATCAGTCGTTGTGGCACAGTGGTGGTCGTAGACGCGGTAACAACAAGGAAGGTGGCGGTCTGTCCATCGTTCTTATCTTGCTGATTGGCGTCGTGTGTTGTGCCATCGCCTACATCTTCACCTTGCTCACCCGTTTTGCAATCTCCCGCAAGCGTGAGTATATGGCCGATGCAGGTGGAGCCGAGCTTTGTGGTAATCCACTTGCGTTGGCATCTGCATTGCGCAAGATATCGGGTAATCCCGGACTTGACAACGTGAAGCGGGCAGATGTGGCCCAACTCTTTATCATTCAGCCCGACGAGATGAAGCAAGGACTGTTGAGTTTCATGAATTCGCTGTTCAGTACGCACCCGGATACGGAAAAACGTATTGCCATTCTTGAACAATTCTGAAGCGTATGCACTCGTCAATCACCAAATGTTTCGTCCTTCTTGTTGCTATGTTGTGTTCGCCATTGCAAAGTCATGGTCAACAAGACACTTGGAATACCGAACATTATCGCAATCGTATGGAAGTATTCTCGAAGGAGCGTGCCATCGATAGCACAGATATCGTTATGTTGGGCAACAGTCTTACGGAATTTGGTGGCGATTGGAACAAATTGCTTGGTCGAAAACACGTGCGCAACCGGGGTATCATGGGCGACAACATCGATGGCGTGATGAACCGTTTGGACGCCATTCTTGCCCGGAAGCCCAAGGTCATCATCGTAATGATAGGCATCAATGACCTCAGTCAGGGTCTCTCTGCCGATCGGGTTTTCGAGAAATATCAGCGAATGATAGACAAGATATGGGCGCATGCCGCGGATATCAAACTCTATGTACAAAGCCTGCTGCCCATCAATGAGTCTTTCAATCGCTATGAAACCTTGAAGGGCAAGACCGATATCGTAGCCATGCTGAATGTGAAACTGCGACATTATTGTGAGCGCAACCATATTTCGTATATTAATCTCTTCAAGGATTTTGTGTATCATGGTACAAATGAGATGCGTCGTTCGCTCACTTCTGACGGTTTGCATCTGACACCTGTCGGCTATAAGCTGTGGGCTTTCAGGGTAAGGAACGTGTTGAAAGAGTAGAGGTGGGGTTGGACTCTTTTCATCGTGTCCCTCTCTTGTCCGATATGTGATAAAAAACATTCGGGAAAGCCTTATATAAGCATTCCCGAATGATATTGGTTGCGGAGGCAAGAGCATATCATTTTTTTTGTCATGCTATAAACATTACCTCCGCATGACCGCATCAGAAGTGAAAGCTTAATTTTTGTGTCCCGTCTTTGTCCGAGTTTCTTAAAATTTAATCTTTACTTAATTTATTGATTGCTACCGACTTTAACGATACTTACAAGCGTTTCGTTCATCTGTTGTAAGTTCTTTATACGTTCGTCTTTTTCTTCAATCAGCATCTTCAAAGCCTTAATTTCTGACTTTAATTCAAGTGTTGCTTGTTCAACAACTATACTCTTTATATCATTATTTTTTCCTTGACTTTGAGGAGTGTCGTCTTGTTCTTTATTTTCTATTTCAAATAGGGATTGAATAGGTACCTGCAAGATATTGCATACCTTGCATATCTTTTCTGCACCCATTTTTGTAGAAAAGAAACTTTTTAGGTCAACATGCGTGCCAGTTCCTCCGTAATATTCACGCATAAACTGTCTTTCTGACATACCTGAGAGTTTAATCGCCTCTCTGATAAGTTCTAAGCTGATCTGTTTGTACTTCATAACATTAATATTAGTTAAATATCCTCGAATGCAAGGAAAAATATCCTCAAACTCTTGGAATTATGATTTAATTAATATAGATTTGCACACAAAATTAATATAAAGAATTTATAAATACAAGCAATTATGAGCAAAAAAGGCATCTTAAACCCTCAGGATTTCTACAGGGGGCTTAACAGAAAAGAAAAGGGAAAGTTTCTTCTGTATCTCTCACAGAGATTTAGCTATCCAAGTTCGACTATCTCAGCTAAGTTGCGCGAAAATCCTATATCTGAATTGCGCAAGGATGAGTATGAGAATATCGTGGCTACAATAGAGAGCGGGATATGGAAGGATTAGAATTCAGAACTGCAGCAGATGGTTGTGTTTATTACTCGCTTGCAAATTCACAAGAAAAACGTTTAACGAAGTTTTCTTGCGATATTGTAAACTATGTAATTGAACTTGTTAGGCTTCGCTTTCCTAAAACATTAAAGCGTCTGCAGAGTTTGTATGAGGACAGTGATCCGAGCGAGCGCAATTTCAACATTGCAGACCGCTTTATACGATGCAATTTCGGTGCTGACGATAGGTTGTCCTCTGACATTATAGATGATTGCCTTAACTTCGAGGAGGTTAAGTGTCCTCTTCGAGGTAAATTCTGCAAAGATGAGGGACTTATTTGTAAACCTAAGGGTTCGGTTGAGTTGTCGCAAGTTGAGAGGAATGTAGCAAAACTATATGTCGAGGGGTACACTTTTAAGGAAATTGCAGCTATCTTGAAGAAAAACCCGAGCACTGTTAAAACCCAACTTTGGAATATCAAAAACAAATTGGGTGTAAAGAACTGCAGAGGAATTATTAAAGTCATAAGGAGTAAAAATTTGCAATAAAATCGTTATGAAATTGAATATTCAGTTAGAGTGCAATTGTACAAAAGATAATATAACAAATATCTTCAAGATTTTAGATGAAGAAATGCTGCCGTTTTCTCTTACAATATCTAAGATGAAAGCTAATAGATGCACATGTGCTCTGAAATGCAAAGCTAAAAATATGAAGCACTTTATGAAAATTCTGTATGACAATTGCATCAAAGACACAGCTAAAGAAAGCGTGTGAGGGTTGTGAATATACAAGAAATTGTATAAACGGCCTATTCTGTATGAAACTAAAAATTTACGTTGAATATAAAGAGTTTAAAGTATGTACACAGTTAAAGATTTCGAAATAGCAAAACCGGCTAATGTTGTTTTTTCTAATTTCAGACTGAAAAATCACAATGTACTTTACGCCTTAGGCTATAGCTTTAAGGCTGGAAAGGTGGGAAAAATTTCAATTTTTTGGAATGACAAAGGAGAAGCTTTCAGCCGTAACATGACAACGAAAATTCAAGTAAACAGCTTGAAAGCTTTGAAAAAGGAAACTAAATCATTACAGCTTTATCGCATTGGGGGCTTCCTGTATATGCGTGATGCAAAGCTTGATTTGATTTTTTAAGTTTAGTTCGAACGAGTAATTTTGCACTTATAATATATTTACTATGATAAGTAAACAGACAATTGATAGAGTTTTCAATCGAGTCAATATCGTTGATGTCGTATCAGACTATGTTGATTTGAAGAAGTCTGGTGTTAACTACAAAGGATTATGCCCATTTCATCATGATCATACGCCAAGCTTCGTTGTATCTCCTGCAAAAGGGATTGCACATTGTTTCGTATGCGGGGGTGGCGGTAATGCCGTCAAATTCGTGATGCAAAAGGAGGGTTATACTTTTCCGGAGGCAATTTGCAAACTTGCAAAGAAGTATAATATCGAAGTAGAAGAAGACACAGAAAAGAGGTCAGATGAAGAACTTCGTGTGATGCAAAAGCGCGAGTCTATGTTTATCATCTACGAAGCTGTTACACAATTCTATCGTGAGCAAATCAAGAAAGATACCGCACAGGCTAAGGCTGCACGTGAGTATGTTGAGCGTCGTTGGAATTCTCGGGTTGTTGTTGATGATAAAAAGAAGAAAAAGACCTTTGATGATGAAGACAGGGACTTTTCTGAAATCAAGCAAATTGGATATGCACCTGATGCGTGGGATGCGCTTGTAAATTTTGCACGTGCTAAAGGCTATGATCTCAAGCTTATGGAGGAAGCGGGATTGATTAAAGTTTCCTCAAAGGGCAATCTTATCGACTTCTATCGTAATAGGATCATGATACCTATTACTGACAAATATGGCCGTGTTATAGCCTTTACCGCTCGCACTATGCAGGATGATGCTGATACTGCAAAGTACATCAATAACAAAGACTCTTTCATGTATTCAAAAGGGTCAACACTGTTCGGACTTGATATTGCTCGTAACGAGGCTATTCAACAAAACAAGGTGTATTGCGTCGAGGGGGCACCTGATGCAATGAAACTGCAATCTCTACGTATTGAAAATACTGTTGCAGCCCTGGGTACAGCATGGACTAAAGCGCACTTTCAAGTACTTCGCAGACTTTTCGGTAAGAGTAATTCAAATGCAACGGTTTGCTGGATACCTGACTCTGATCAGAAAGCAGGGCAGAGTTTAGGGCCTGGCTTCCTGGCCGTGATGAAAAACGGCAAGTTGGCTATGGAGGAGGGGTTCCGCGTCACTGTCAAGGAAATTCCGCAGGAAAAAGTAGGCATGAAGGCTGATGCTGATAGTTATATATCTTCTAAGGCTGTGCTCGATGATTTAGAAGAGCAAGATTTCCCTATTTGGTATGCAGAAAAGGTGCTTAAAAAGGATGACAATACTTCTGAAAGAACAGATAAAATCAAGGAGGTTTGTGCTATTGTTATCCTAATTTCTGACGAATATACACAGAATGCTTTCATTGAGAAGTTAGCGAATAAATTCGGAGGCAAGAACCTTTGGCGCAGCGCACAAAAGCAGGCTATTAAAGACCGTGAGCGTGCGAAGATTGAAGCAATTTCAAAGCGTGGCGATGCACTTGATATCCTGAAAAACTATGGCTTTTATCAAGAAAACAACTGCATATTCTCTAATAATGGCGTGCAGTGGAGCAATTTTATCATGAAACCACTTTTTCACATTAAAGACCCTTACAATTCAAAGCGTCTTTATAAACTTACGAATGTAAATAGAGAGGAGGTTCTTATCGAAATGAAAGAAGCTGAAATGTACTCCTTGCAGAATTTCCGTGAGCGTGTTGGCTCAATGGGAAATTTTAGGTGGAAGAGTGGGCCAGCAGAACTTAATGCGCTCGGTGACTTCCTCTATGATAACACAGAAACTGCAGAAGAAATCAAACAGTTAGGTTGGAATAAAGCTGGCTTTTTCGTATGGGGAAATGGCATTTTTAATGAGGGTACATTCGTAGCTGTAGATGATTATGGCATCTGCAGGCTTGACAGATACAATGAAGAGGGACAGCTTGCCGGCACAGTGAATTACTATCTTCCTGCAATGTCAAAGATATATTCTGATAGAAAGGATATGTTCAAATTTGAGAGGCTTTTTTCTAATCGTGAAAATCATTCAAGCGTGACATTACCGAACTACTGTAAGATGATGGCTGAAGTTTTCGGTACGAATGCAAAGGTGGGTATCATGTTTCTTTTTGCAACGCTCTTCAGGGATATTGTTGTAAGCTTCACAAAGAACTTTCCTATTTTGAACCTTTTTGGTCCAAAAGGCTCGGGAAAGTCTGAACTCGGGCACACATTAATGAGTTTCTTCATTGCTGACAATACACCGCTGAATATTCAGAATGCGACGATAGCTGCTTTAGCAGATGCAATTGCACAATGCAGCAATGCACTCGTGCACATTGATGAGTATAAGAATTGCATTGATCCTGTCAAAATTGAATTTCTGAAAGGTCTGTACGACGGTACTGGGCGCAGTCGTATGAACATGGACCTCGATAAGAAGCGTGAGATTACTTCTGTAGACTCTGCTGTTATCCTTTCAGGGCAGGAAATGCCTACTGTCGACGTTGCCTTGTTCAGTCGTACGATATACCTTACTTTCTCACAGACGGTACATGATCGAGATGCAAAGGTGAAATTCAACGAACTGACTGCTATTCGAAAAATGGGAGTTAGTCATCTTACAAATGAAATTCTTTCTCATCGTCCCGAGTTCGAGAACGCTTTTCATGATACTTACAAATTGGTTTGTGATGACCTTTCGCTCGGTATTCAAGGTAACGAAGTCGAAGACCGTATTTGGCGAGATTGGGCTGTATTGCTCACTTCTTATAAGTGTCTTCAATCTTGTATGTCGCTGCCTTGGACTTATGATGAAATGAAGAATATTACAATTGAAGGTATTCGCCTGCAGAACCAAGAATGCGCATCGTCAAACGAAATGGGTAACTTCTGGGATATATTCCAATATATGAGCCAAAGCGGTATGATATATGACGAGGGCGATTACAAGATTAAATATCTTGATGCTATTACCACAAATATTCTTGACAACCGTCTTTTCAACAAGAAAACAGCTATACTTCTCATTCGCCCAAAACGCATTATTTTGCAGTTCAAAAAGGCTGCTAAGATGACAGACTCAAAAGCGATGAATGAGCGTAGTATCAGGTTCTACCTGCAGACATCTCCGGGCTATTTAGGTAAGAAGAAAGGATCTGAACGCTTTAAGGTCATCATTGACGGAGAGGTACAGAAGCAGTATGCATGCGGTGAGAATGGAGGAAGTCGTGAACTTGTGCAATTCGACAATCCTTTGTGTTTCGATTACGAACTACTGAAAAGTAAGTTTGATTTGAACTTAGAAACTTCGCTGTCAAATGGTGATAGTGACGAGGAAGATATGAATGAGGGAGCGCTACCTTTTCCACCACCCGATAAGAAATAATTAAAGTGAATATATTGAATTCAATGGTTCATTTTGAAAAAAATAGGTACTGATATGGCATATACTCACGCAAGTCTATTTTCGGGTATCGGCGGAGCGGAACTCGCCGCCTCATGGATTGGTTGGAAAAACGTATTTCATTGCGAAATACAAGAATTTCAGCGCAAAGTATTAGAGTATTGGTTTCCACAAAGCATCAGTTATGAAGACATCACAAAGACAGATTTTTCAAGGTGGAGAGGACGCATCGATGTGCTCACGGGAGGATTTCCATGCCAGCCGTTCAGCGTTGCCGGAAAGAGAAAAGGAGCAGAAGATAATCGTTATCTCTGGACGGAAATGCTACGAGCAATACGGCAAATACAGCCCACTTGGGTCGTTGGTGAAAATGTTGCTGGTATCCTCTCAATGGTTCAGCCCAGCAAGGAGGTTAAAGTGGGACGTACAGACGATTTGTTCAAAGAAGATTTCATATACCGAACGGAGCAGCAATTCACAATCGACGCCATCTGTGAAGACCTTGAATGTGCAGGATATTCAGTCCAACCGTTTGTTATTCCGGCTTGTGCCGTCGGAGCACCACACAGAAGAGACAGGGTATGGATTGTTGCAAGACTTAATACCGACACCGATTACCAGCGATGCGCAGGGAGGGGCAGTCAAACTTACAAGAGGGAAAAGACTTCGAAACGGGCAAGTGTTTTCCGCAACATTGAAAGACCTTGCGGCGGCCAAGATGCTGCCAACCCCGCAAACGCAAGGACTGAAAGTGTGCAACAAGGACGGAAAGACAGAATTTCTGAACTTGGAGTTACTATTGACACCAAGTGCGAGCGATGGGCTAAGGGCGGGAATGAGTATGGAAAGTCTGAAATCTCACAAGAAAAAGAATGCCGAGCAGAGCAATTTAGCGGAACAGATAGCCCACAAGGTTGGTGGCGGAACTTTCCAACTCAATCCCCTGTTTGTCGAGGAAATGATGGGCTACCCTTCAGAGTGGCTGACCTTACCATTTCTTTCCCAAAGTGGAGAAGTAAAAGCATTGAAGCGTTAGGAAATGCGTGGGTGCCACAAGTTGCATACGAGATATTCAAGGCAATAGAAAATTACGATAAAAAGAAGTAAAGTTATGAAAACATACGTAATCACACTATCAAAATATTTCCTCGCAATGCACAAGCGAGCAGGGGAAGAAACAAACTTCAAAGAAAAGTTCCTAAACGGCGAGAAGATACACACCATACGGGCGAATTACCCTCTGTGGGAGAAACGCATCAAGGAAGTACAAGAGGGACGCGCTGTGTTGTCAGTTCGACAATGGACAGGTAAGCCATATAGAAGCAAGCAAGTAGAAATTACAACGCTGACGGCAGAAGATGAAATAGGTGTACAGGCTGCTCGTATAGTAGCTGGAATATATTTGAAGATAATTTTCGGCGAAAACTTCGAACATTATTTTGTATCAGAGGAGGAACGCACACTGTTAGCTAAGAATGACGGGTTATCATTGGAGGATTGGAAAGAATGGTTTAGATCCTACGACATAACAAATCCCTTAGCGATTATTCATTTTACAAAATTCAGATATTAGGATGAAAATATTAGTACAATTCAGCGGAGGTAAAGATAGCCAAGCCTGCCTCATTAAAGCTGTCAATGACTACGGAAAAGGTAAAGTTACGGCTGCATGAGTTTGTATCACGGGTTGTGCGAATGGAATGGGGCATTAAGTATAAAAAAACAATAGAAGAATTATGAAAAAGAAAATCATTCGGTTATTCGTATCTATAGTTATAGCAACTATGATATTTGTTTTAGGTATAGTGTTGTCATTGCTGATTAAATACTCACCAACTTGGGTGAACTTGGCAGCGAATGCTCTCTTCTTTATCGGTTTAGTATATTTGCTATACGATACAAAGAAAGGTTGAGTCTCGGTGTGCGATTTTACATTATACAGAAAAGAAAATGAGTTAAAGTAACAAATTATGAAAAAGAAACTTTTTATTTTAATCAGCTTGTTAGCTGTTTTGGGAAGCTGTAAAAATCAGCCTTTCAAAGGTTTTTTAGTGTGCAAAGAATATATTCCTGGGCACATGGATGATAAACATGTACAATCAGTGCAGGAGGCGTATGTGTACGTTCCTATTATTCACCCAAGAAGACATGAGCCCGAATATATCCCGTCAGAGTGGCATTTTTACGTTGCAAACAAATACGGAGTAAGAGATTTCAAAGTTGATAGTCTTACCTATTTACGGCATAAGGTAGGAGAAAGGATTGTCATGAATTTGAAATAAAGAATACATAGCAAAGACTTATCAAGAAAAATTAGAGAGCTTAAATTTTCTACATACTTTTAAACGTTATTAATTAAGATTATCGAGAGGGCTGCGTTGTGAAACGCGGTCCTCTTTTTTTCGTGTGTGTGTATTTCATCTTCTCGCTGAAAAAAGAATGAATTACACACGTCACACACACTCACACACACGCTGATTATCAATGAGTTACAAAGCCCACAATTACACACATCTTACACACAATTACACACACAAGCCCTGTTTTTATAGCAATTTTACTTCTTTTACACACAAAAATAGAGATTACACACATTTATCAATGATTAACAAAAATGTAACTTATTGAATATCAATCATATATAAAATTGTGTGTAGGTGTGTGTACTGTGTGTAGCAAAAAACTATATCCTTGTGCACAAAGTCATTTTTCCTTTTATTAAAGGAATAGTGGCTTTGTATGTATGTAAATCTCTGCTTTTTTTACTATCTTTGCGACAATAAATATTCTGATTATGAGCGAATTCAACGTTTACATTAAACTTAAACCTTTTGTTCAGCAGTTCATTCAACATGATTTTGGTACTCCTGCTGTTTTCCCCGACAAAGGTCCTGAGAATTCTACTATTCATCATTTTGTCATGCGTCGCCCTGAAGATAAGGCCCCTGATGTTGAAGAGGACGGACTTACACCTATTTCTATTCCTGACTCCTGCACAAAGCCAGCACGCTATTACAACTTTTTGACTCCGCGCGGGAAAAAGGCTGTTGCGGAATGCTGCGAGTATCTTTTCAAACGCGCGTTGTGGAAAGAACTCGGAGACATGAGTGATATAGGGTGTAATATGATGACGGCTATTTATGCGTGGTGTGAGCAGCATGGTATCTCTATTGATTATGCAGATACAATTCGTCAGCGCTGGTATCGATTGCGAAATGCATATATCAAGAATAATATAGATCTGACCGAAAAAAATAGACATGAAAGTAATTTTTAATTTTTTAACAATAAAATAAATCTACGTTATACTGCTTTTTTTTCGCGCGCGAACGTTTGCAACGAACGCATACATGAACGTACTTTTTCAAACAAACACAAACAGATATGAAATTAAACACAATTATTCGCATTACGTTGATACCTGTTAAAAATATAACTGAGTATCGTCGGGTTGACAGCAATCATGTTGCTTTAACTCTTAAGACAAATATTGAACCTTTGTCACATCTCAAAACTCCCTCCTTTTTATCTATATCTTCTAAAGTTGAAGAGGGGTGCGTTACTTTCGCTTCAAAGCTTGTTTTTTCAACCTTATGTGATATTGACTGCACACAGAGATATATTGCCTTGTGCGAAACTTCTGCAGGTGAATGTATTGCTGTTGGTACAGATACGCGTCCTTATTCTGTTATTACTCGTGTCGAAAATCATCCTGATAGCCCCTCAGATAGTCAACTGAACACCTATACTCTAACGTACTCATCCGTCAACAAACCGCCTTTCGTTAAAATTTAGGTACTTTTATTCATATATCCTATAATATACCTTTGTGTCAAATAATTTAGAATATGGAATATAAATTCATTATTTCTGGACAGATAGGTGTAGCATTCGATTGGTGGACTGGTCAGCGAGGCACGACCGCTAAAATGGTACGTGACTTCCTGAATGAACACCAAGACGAAGAAGTAGATATCGCAGTTTCTTCACCTGGCGGTTATGTAGACGCTGGTCTTGAAATCTATCAGATGATTAAGGATCACGGTAAAGTGAATATTCACATTCTTGGTATGACCGCAAGCGCAGCTACTTTCTTGACTATGGGCGCAAAATCTGTTGATATGGTCGACGGTTCTTTGATGCTCATTCATAATGCTTCGACGGCTGTGAGGGAATGGCAGTCTGCGAATAAGGAGCAGCTTGATGCGCTGATAGCAAAATATCAAAAGGAGCGTGACGATTTGAACACGATAGATAAGGTTATCGCTTCTCTCTATGCTAAGAAAAACGGCAAGTCGGTCGAGGACTGCATGGCTAAGATGCAAAAGGCGGCATGGCTTTCTCCTTCAGATGCACTTGAATTCGGTCTGATAGATAAAATTCGTGAAGATGACGATGCTGCACGCAAAGCTAATTCTATCCGCAACCATTTTAATAACAATATATTTCAAGAATTTGGTCTACCTCCTTTCCCTACAGCTACTGCTGATGAGGTCGTTGATGAGAAAGGAAATCCAACTAAATCGTTTATCCAAAAGTCGGTGGAGGCGGTTAAGGCTATGTTCTCTAACAATCCCGCTAATTCTGTAAAAAACATGATTAAAATTTTCAAAAACGTCATGGACTTGCTGAATGTGAAAGACGGCTTCTCGCCTGCAGAAGACGGTTCTATCAATCTCACGCAGGACCAGATTAAGACAGTCGATGACCGTCTTGGAACTTTGCAGAAAGACCTTGATGCTGCCAACACAGCTAAGGACGATTTGCAAAAGCAGTTGGATAAGGCGAATGCCGACCTCGCTGCAGCGAATGAAAAGTTATCTAATCTTTCTAAAGCTCCTGGTGAAGAAACGAAGAACAAAACTTCTGACACTGAGGAAGAGGAAGATGAACTGAGTTTTGTCAACAAAGCTCGTGAAATGTTTAACACCGTAAAAGATCTCTAAACATGGCAAAAGTAACTATTACTCCTGAAGCACTTGCTAAGAGTGCTGCTTCTTTCCGTCGCGAAATTCTGATGATGCCAGTCTTTTCACTCGGTGAATTCTTGAAGCATGTTACCGTGCGTACGGGTATTCGCTATTCGGAGACCGTTGGCGAATTGACCGGTGACATGCAAATTGGTCCTTACGACCAGAATAGAGAGGATAACGAGGATGTAAGCATCGTTGCACGTACGCTTTACACCTATTTCGGTAGCGTAGTAAAGAACTTCTCTCCCAACTCTGTATATCAGTCAATCTACGGTTCTGCACTCACTAAGGGTGAGGGGTTGAAGACAACTGATATCACAAGAACTGTGCTGAACTATCTCTCCTCTAAGGTCGGACAAAACTTGTATAAGAGTGTTTGGAAGGCTAAGCGCTCAGATACAGGTACTAAGACGATAGAGCTTTTCAACGGCTTTGATACCATTACCGCTGATGAAATCACGGCTGGTAACATCGCAGCAGGTAAGGGTAATTTCCTGCAGCTTGATGTCACAAAGATTGACGCGACGAATGCGGTCGACATTTTGAAGAAGATTTGGCGTGCTGCAGATGACCATTTGCGTGATCAGCAATGTAAGCTTTTCGTTCCGCCTTCAGTGCTCGACGCTTACAACGATGACTACAAGACTGTAACGGGCGCTATCCCTTACAACTTGCAGTATAAACAGACTTTCGTCGAGGGTTCTGAAAATCGTTGCGAAATCGTTGCGCTTGCTAACAAGAGCGGTTCTGACTTCATTCATCTGACTACAAAGAACAACATGCTGGTTGGTCTCAATCAAATGGGTGAGGATGAAACTGTTGCTGTTGAAAAGCATAAGGCATTCGTGCTGCAGTTCATCATGACGATGTTCTTCGGTTGTCAGTTCGAGTCTATTAGCCCCGAGCGCTTGCTTGTTGCTAAGTACAAGGCTTAATATTTAATCTCTAAATTCTAAAAAATATGGCTAAAAGTTGTACAGATATGGCCGACATCTACAAGAATGTCGAGCATTGTCAAGGTCAGGTGTCTATGCCTGGCGCAATCGAAAAGGCTTATTTCATCAAGAAGACTAAGATCACAAAGTGGCCGAAACTTCCTTTTGCTGAAGCAACAGATATTGATAAGGTTGCTGTCTATGACGGTGATTTTGGTCTTGCTGCTGATGCAAAGTTTCACCGCATTGACCTCATGCCCAACGAAATGGAGCCTGAAAGTGAGCAGGTTGGGGCGTATGGCTCATACCACTTCAACAACAAGGCAACCTTGCCTATTCCTGGCACTGCTGAAAAAGCTACAGGTACTATCGCAATGATGAATAATGATGATATCATCATTGTTATCTTCCAGCGTGACGGCAAGGCGCGCATCATTGGAGATCCTGGCTTTCACACTAATGTGAAGCCCGCACAGAAGTGGGGCAAGAGTTCAAATGATGCTAACCAAACGAGCATCGAGGCCTCTTGCGAAAGTCTTGTTCCACTGCCTTTCTATCCTGGCAAGTTGGTTACTGATGACGGTGAAATCAGCGGTGCTACAGGGCAGTTAGCTTCTGCTTCTGCTGTTGTGCCAGGGCATTAAAGCTTCTCTGTTTAATTATAATTCTTTTGTCCAAAGGCACGGCCGGCGTTTGCCGTCGTGCCTTCTTTATTAAACATCTAAAATTATGAATGTAGATCCAAAATTTACAAAAGAAATTCAGGATTGGTTAAATCAAGAACCTCTCCCCGTGAATTCTGCTTCTGCAGGTGCTTCTTTGCTCTTGCGTATAGCGCCTCGTAATCAGGCTTATGCTCGTTATCTTTCAATGTCGCTGCAGCGTCCGGAAGCAATTCTTGATAAAATTGCTTATGAACTGAAGCAGCATCTTAAATATAGACTTGACGGCTTGACACTCGACGAGGTGAATATCCTCGACAGAGAGGTTGTTCCTGAAGCTGAAAAACTTCTCGAACACGGTAAACCTGCTGCTGAAGATGATGCGCTTATGCTCGATGAGGAAAAGAAGCCTGTTATTCCTATGCAGGTCAATATCTCTGAAGATAGCGAAAAACCTTGTTTTGTTCGTCAGTTAGGCCGTCGTGAGGACCACGATAAACTGCCTGAAGAGGTACAGCAGCTGTGGGTTGACAATGGTAACCTCTATAAGGATATCAAGGCCTTGTTTGAGGAGTTAAAGGCGATGAACGACTTGCCTTCATGCCAGCGTTATGATAAGCTGCAGCTACTTGCGTCGATGGACGCTAAATATTTCAAGCAAATGTCTGCTTATGACGATGCCACTCCTGCTGACAAAAACCCTGCTGACAGCACAGAGGATAGTTCAGAAAAAAGCGTAAATTCTGCACGTAGCTATTTGAGTAAGAATCAATCGAAGCTTGCTACCTTGAAGCTTGCTGCAGAAAGCGAGGGCGCTTCTGACAGTGACCGAGCTGCTTTCACAGATTTGCTTGCTAAGATGCAGCAGCGTGTTGATACCATTTGCGCAGCTGGTGCCGTTGTTGGTGATGATTTGCGCACAGGTCTTACCGCTTTAGGTCTTTCTTTCGATGATAAGCAAAAGAATTCTGAAGAACCTGAAACCGCTGAATAGTACTGCTTTGCAGTGCTATCTCGGTACTGGCATTCACACGCTCGGTCTGCTCGGGTGGATACTCGAACAGACTGGGCGTGCTGATGTCTATGTATCAACTTTTTCAACGAGTGAAGAGTTCTTGAATGGCTTTCTTAATCTTCGTAAAAAGGGCCTTATTCGTCGTGCGGTGATGGTTGCTGACTTGAAAGCTTCAAAAAAGACAGTAAAACTCAATCAGCTGATGTCGTATTGTTTTGATGCTGCATATTTGGGCATGAACCACTCTAAAATCGTACTTGTACAAACAGAGGCAGGGCAGACGGTGTCGGTTGCTACAAGTCAAAACAATACCTATGGAGGGCGTGCAGAGTGTACTATTATCTCAACATCACAAGAAATTTTCCTTTCGCTATATGAGGGTTTGAAGAACATAATTGACAATAGTTGTGAACTGAATGGAATATACAGAAGAGCAATTGAAAATGATAGAAAAGTTAGCGCGTCAGCTGACTCCGGCGACTCAGATTGGGTGCCTTTTGGGTATTGACGAAGACGTTTTCTCGCTTGATATTCAGACAAAAGGTAATCCTGCGCGTATCGCATTTTTGAGGGGAATGTCGGTTACCGCTAATGACTTGCGCTGCAAGAACCTTGAACTTGCTGAAGCTTGCGCTCCTTCTGCTATTACACAATGCTTCTCTGACTTGAATAAAATGCTAATCGATTTGCAATAAAATATGAGCCTGCCTGCTAATATTGATGACTATCAACTTAATCTTTTCGCCTCGATTGATGAGATGCGAGAAAAATCGTTGCCGGAACACGTTGTAAAACGCTTACTTCGGCTTCGGGCATTGTACACTTTCTGGCTGAATTATCCTCAAAAAACTTCTCGCGAAATCTTGAAGCATGATCTTGATATGAATGCTGATATCAAGCAGCGTGAGGCGTATGATGATGTGCGTTTGCTGAAAATCTTAATCGGAAATATCGAAAAGGAGTCGAAAGAATGGCATCGGCATGTGTTCAATCAGCGCACGGAAGAAGTATATAAAAAGGCCATGGCTGCACAAGATTTTCGGTCCGCCGAAAAAGCAAATGCGGATTATGCAAAATATAATCGTGTTGGTGAAATTGATGCTGTACCTGTTGATTACAGCGATATTAAACCGCTCGTTATTGAGCCTACTGATGACCCTTCTGTTGTTGGCATCAAGCCTGTTAAAGGACTTCGTGATAAGATTGCTAAGCTTAAAAAGAGGTTCGGCGCTGATTTGGAATATACGGATTTTGTTGAAGTGAAAGAAGATATTAATAGTTTAGGAAATGGCGACACAGGACAGGAAGAAAATCTATCTCAATGATGCGCAATATTATTCTCTTGCGATGTCTCCGCGCAATCTCATTGATGTGTGCGGTCGTGGTATCGGCAAGGGTCTTATTCAGGCAAAGCGCATGCTTGACCTTGTACAGTTCATGCCTCGCTGCTCGATAGGCTTTGTCGTTCCCTCCGTCAAGCGTGGTCTAACCAATATCTTGCCCTCTATCCTTATGCACCTTAACAATTGGGGGTATAAGAAAGATTTATTTTATAGTGTCGGACATCGCCCAGCTAAGGCGTGGAATTGGGCTAAGCCGATTTGGGAACCTGAAAGTTATGATAATGTTGTGTCGTTCTATAACGGCTCTTACGTGACGCTTATCTCGCAGGATAGGAGCGGTACAAGTAACTCTATGTCGCTTGACGCACTCCTTATCGACGAGGCAAAGTTTATAGA
This sequence comes from Segatella maculosa DSM 19339 = JCM 15638, assembly GCF_000382385.1. GTDB lineage: Bacteria > Bacteroidota > Bacteroidia > Bacteroidales > Bacteroidaceae > Prevotella > Prevotella maculosa. The sequence continues at coordinate 37,155 of NZ_KB908324.1, forward strand.
TTTTGAGCAGCTTAAGAATGAGACTTTTCAGGCAAACCGTGGTAATGAGATGTATTTCGGTAACTGCTTCCTGCATCACGGCTTGACAATAACCTCTGATATGCCTGTAACGAAAGCTGGATCATGGTTCCTCAATTTCGAGAAACAAATGGACCCGGAATTGGTTGAAGTGGTCGAGGGGCTTGTTTTTCAAATTTGGAAAGTCAAGCAAGCTGCAGCTAAATACCCGGAGAGGCAAGCGTATTATGCAAAAAAAATCAATGAGTTGCAGACTACCGTTAATGAGTTGCGCAGGCATCTTACCTTATATAAAGAGTATTCGAGCCTCGAAAACCTTGCTATCTTGGGCGAACAATTCTTTTATGATCAGAAACGCAATTTGCCTGCACTCACCTTTGCAACCTCAATTTTAGGGCTTCGCATCGGCCTGCAAATGGACGGTTTTTATAACTGTTTACGTCCGTCTAATCTCTACACTGCGCCTAAAACGTCATATCTCGACGGCCTTGATTATGATTTCAAACGATTGCAAGATGTAGATTGCAGGATGGATGCTGATCTTGAACCTGACAGACCGCTCATCATCACCTTTGATGCGAACCTTAACATCAACTGGTGTGTTGTCGGGCAGCTGGGGAATGACGGCAAGGCGCGTGTCGTTAATTCGCTGTATGTAAAATATGAGCGGAAGCTTCCTCAACTTGTTGAAGATTTCTGTAAATATTACGAATATTTCCCTAATCGTCATGTCGTTTTTTATTATGATACAACCTTTATCAGTAACAACTATGCGGTCGGTAATGATGATTTTCACGCTGTGATTTGCAATGTCTTGAAGTCGCACGGCTGGTACGTTAATGACGTGTGCATCGGCAAGCAATGGAACCATATCGAGAAGCAGCTGCTCATCAATCGAATGTTTCAAGGACGTGCGAAGCATCAGTTACTCTTCAATAGAGATAATAACCCAGATCTTCTCCTCTCTATCCAAACGGCGGGTGTGTACATGGGTAAGAAAGATAAGCGAGGGGAGAAGCTTGCAGAGACTGAAGAAGATAAGCTTGAAAATCGTACCGACGGCTCCGACGCTTTCGACACTTTTGCAATCGGTGTAGAGAAATTCCCTACATTCGATATCAACATGTCAGGCGCTGTCGTATCTTCGTTCAACGGACATTAGGCCCCCAGCCCCTAAAGGGGAGAGTAGGTCGCTACGCGGTGTTTTTGTGTTCGTAGCGAACCTTTTTTTTCTTCCAAATCCCAATCTCCTACTTTCAGATTTCGATGCAAAGGTAGAGGCGTCGGTTGTCTGAACCTGTGAACCTGTCACTTTTTGCAGTCGGAGCCTCCGTCATTTTTCGCTGCGCTGAAAAATAACGGCATCCAACATCAAAAAGGTGCCAGAACCCCAGCGTTCTGACACCCTGCCACCTCTTAACCTCGCATCGGAAATCGAAAGAAGGCGACCGGGCTTTGTACGGAATAAAAAAAAGTTCACTCCTCACGTGGAAATCTCCAGTAAGGCTCTTGAACATTACCAGAATTTTAACCAATATGAATATGAAAAAGATTAATTTTTATGAGTATCTTCCTCAAAGATACGCAGCAACAAGTGAGCAAGTTGTTAAGGTGCGTAACCTTATTTACAATTTCAAAAGCGGTCGCAAGGAGGCTGCCAATTTTGCAGCTGATTTAATTGTGCGCTTGATGTGGAATTGGTATGGCCACAAATGCAATGAATATACTATTGTGTGCGTGCCTGCTTCCTCTAATGCTGAATATCGTCACCGATTTAGTTATTTTTCTCATGTTGTCGCTTGCCGTTGTCAGCAGGTAAACGCTATGCAGCATGTTACGATTTTAGGCAAACGTGATGCTTTGCATCGCACCGCAAATCATGTTGTGCAGGATAGCGGAACGTATCGCATAGAACTTGATAAAGAGTTTTTTGCAGGGCGCAAGGTTATTATATTCGATGACCTTGTAACGACAGGCACAACGGCCGAGCATTTTGCAGCACTTTTGCAGGAAGCAGGGGCAGAGGTTAAAGGCGCTTTGTTCATTGCTAAGTCGGTGAAAGGCATATCTAAAAAAACATATTGGGGTCGTTTCGCAGAGAACACAACAAAACATATCATGCAATTTAATCATAGATAATATAGAAGTTATGAATAGTTCTAATATTTGCAATTGGGTCAAGGAAGAGCAGCCACGTTTCAAATTTGATAATGTAGGGTGTGATGTAGTTAGTAATGCAGAATTGTTATCTATCATTATAGGAAGTGGCAGTGCTGAACTCAACGCGGTTGATTTATGCAGGCAGCTGATGAATGCCTGCGGGCACAGTCTTGCAAGGTTGGCAAGGATGTCTACCTATGAACTCATGCAGTTTGAGGGGATAGGGAGAAGCAAGGCACTTAGCATCAGGGCAGCGTTGGAGATAGGAAAGCGCAGACAGATAGAGCAGGCAAAGGACACGATAGACTTTTCTTCTTCTGTCGCGATGTATGACTATCTTTTGCCCAAAATGCGTGATTTACCCTTAGAGCAGGCGCACGTGCTGTTCCTTAATCACCATTATAAGCTTATTAAATCTATAAAGCTAAGCGAGGGAGGGTTGACCGAAACAGCTATCGATGTCCGCGTTATTCTGAAAGAGGCTTTGTTATGCAATGCAACTGTAGTTGCACTTGCCCACAACCACCCGAGTGGAAGCATAACCCCGTCTTTGCCCGATGATAGTATTACGAAGCGTGTACAAAAGGCATGCGAGGCAGTTAGGATTTATTTCCTTGACCATATTATTGTAACGGACGGCCGTTATTATTCGTATCGAGATAGTGGAAGATTGTAAAATATCTTTCTTCAGAGAGGGCAGGCAGCTTTTGAGTTGCCTGCCTTTTTCGTGTGTTCACTTGCGACCGCAGGCAATTGCCTGCATGATAATTTTGTTTTACATATTCCGCTAAACTCAAAGAGGCAATTGCCATGTCGGGCGTAGGGCGGTGGGGGGTACAAAAAGAGCGAACTTCGCTTTTTTCTTTCAGTTAAAACGTTTCTCGCTGTAATTCAACGTTTTAACTGCTTAGGGCCGTGCAAAATCGGAATAAAAGCCGTGTTTTGTTGCTCCAATTTCCTCGAAAATCGGAGCCTCGCCAACAAATACGCCCTTTTTGACTAACATTTTACCTATTTCTTTAGAAATTGCCTTGCAATTTATAGTTGCCGTTTCTTTGTCTAAAGGGGGCATAAATTGCTTAAAATATTCCTTACAAAGCCTTTTTAGGGTCGAAAATCATACATTTGTGTTAAAATAGTGTTAAATCCGCAATTATATATTGCGGATTTAATTTTTATTCCTATCTTTGCAATGTAAACAAATAACAACAACAATTAAAAAGGTGAGACACACCGTAAAAACTGTTCAAAATCATGAAGACTGTTAAAGATTACACAGCAAGTTCAAAAGCACAGACAATCAGCGAAATTGTAGGCTTTGAAGTTGACACAACAGGTTGTGAATTCTTAAACAAACCCTTTTGCCACTTTATTTGCCAAAATGGTGCTAACTACTATATAGAATATAAAGCTTGTTTCCCCATATTGAGGAGTTGAGAAATAACACATATCGCGTAATAATATTTGATGATTATGTAGACTTCGTGGAAGTAGAGAATGGAAATTCAGTTGTAGAATTATAAATTAAACCTTAACGCTGCGCTATCGGCATGACGGGCAAATTATATGATTAATTTAAATACACTTTCAGCAATTAAAGAAAACTACTATTTCAACAACAACATGAAAGAGATTTCTTTCAAAGAGTACCTTGAAAACGAGGCTGAGAACGACCCAAACTTCTTTTACGAACTCTTCGATAATGAGGATTACGAGCAGAAGTGGGACTCTGTTTTATCTGAAGAAGATAGAGAAGAGTGGGATGATTTGCTCAACAAGGCTAACGATATTTGGTACAAAATGCTCGAAGACGAAGAGGAGGAGCAGCGTGCACGTATTAAATTTCAATTTGAAGATTTATTCGGCGGTAAAGATATAGAGGAATTCCGCGAGCTTGTTCAAAATCTGTATAACTACGATGATTTTAGCGAATATAAATCTGATGTAATTGATATGAACTATATCGATGAAGAGGAATATAAAGAAATAGTAAAAGAGGCTATCGCTGAATATATCGAGAACAACAAGATAGAAGTAGAAATAAAGGAGCTAAACGATACAGACGTTGTTGAAGACGGTGATAACAGCTTTACTTATAAAGGTGAAGAGTATCAAGGCTTCGATAGTTCGGACGGCGGCGACTTCGATTGCACAAGCTGCGAGAACTTTGATTTAATCAATGAGGCGGTGCAGGACTCTGATTGTGAGGACAAAGAAGAATTAACAATGTTCCTCTGCGGTATGAATTTTGTCTACAAGAAAATGGTAGATGATGTAATGTATAAATTCTATTTCAAATAAATACAAGCGCCAGACTTCACAGCCTGGCGCATGAAAATACTAAATAAAATTTAAACCTTCATCGCAACCACTGTCGCGAGATTTAAAATTACATGAAGAATAACGTTTAACAACTAAATATATTGTATTATGTATATAATTTCTTATCTAAAAATGCAAAACGGCACATGTCCACTCTTGCATGACGGTTCTAAAAGTAAAGAGTTTGAAAACTTAGAAAGAGCCTACGAGTTCTACACCGATGAGTGTAGATTAACCGAGTTCTGTAATAAGGGAACAGGAGAACACACCTCTCTTATGTTGTATGAAGATGACGGCATTCATCCGTCTATTGTTCAAGAAATAGATTTTTATGTGTAAAAGCACTTATTTTATTGAGTATAGTGAGGATAAGCAATATATATTCCTTGTGCGCACAAAAAAACCACGCTGGCGCATGGTTCTAAATAAAGACGAATTTGATGCTGACAAACTTGCAGCCTCTTTACGAAAAGCAGCAGAGTTTTTAACTAAAAGAGTAAAACGATGAAGAAACTTGCAATAGTGAAAGTGGCACATCGGCATGGAGTTACTATTCCGATGATAGCCGAGAAATTGGGACTAAAAGAGCGCACGCTATCCTGGCGCATGGCACAAGATATGCGGTTGAGCTTTCTTCGTGAGATTGCGCAGGCTATTGGCTGCGATGTTCCTGATTTATTCATAGACGCTTGATATATGTTGCAAAACATATATTTATAGAAATAACTCTCTAATCGCTTGTAGGTTAGAGAGTTTTTCTTTACTTTTGCAGATATAGACTTTGCATGAAGTTGAAGGTTTTTCGATTTTAGGCTTTTTGCTTGTGAAAGTAGGAAGCCGTTTTTATCACGAAATATTATAACTCTTAATAAATAACGTAGTAAAAGTAAAAAATGGAGAAGCACACCTTTACTGTCATTGATATCGAAACAATGACACCTGAAAGAACGAGTGCCTGTGCTTTGGGCCTTGTTCGTGTAGAGAACGATGTCATCGTTCAAAAGTTTTATTCTCTCATCAAACCTATCCCTGATGATAGAACAGTTACTAACACCCATGTTCATGGGATTACTCCCGAAATGGTTGAGAATGCCCCTACTTTCCAAGATTTATGGCCGACAATTGAGCATTATATATCAGGGCAAGTGTTGGCAGCTCACAACACCTCTTTCGATCTTGATGTATTGAAAAAGGTGTCGGCACATTATGGTATAACTATTCCTATTACAGGCGTTGTTGACACTTTTTCGTTAACGCATCTTTCTTTAGATGAAACTTGTAAAGTGTTACATGTTGATTTAGGGAAACATCATGATGCCCTTTGTGATGCTACAGCTTGCGCAGAGATAATCCTTGTGTTGTCGGGCGTGGAATTACCAAGGCCTACGGAAAGCATCCCGCATTTTGTCAAGCCTAAAGAAAAAACATTGAAAAAAGAGACGAAACAACCTTTATCCCCTGAAGAAGTGGAGAATAAGGAAACTCCTTTCTTCATGAAAAGAGTAGTGCTGACAGGAAACCTTGAAATGTTCCCTGCTCGAGAAACTATTGCAGAAGTGCTCAAAGCGTATGGTGCTGACATTAATACCTCTATATCTAAAAGGACAGATATTGTTATAGTTGGTAAAGGGGCAGGCCCGTCTAAAATGCAGAAAATAGAGGATTTGCAAGCACAAGGTCACAATTTAAGAGTTATAGAAGAACCTGAATTGCTTAGCATAATGAAAGAATTTAATATTGAATTCTAACTTTTCCCCGAAATCTCTTGCAGGTTTCGGGGATATTTCTTAATTTTGCCACTGCTTAAAAGATAATGGTAGACCATTCCGGCGAGCAGCGGTTACTTGCTCGGCAAAATTGCTCGGGCCTTTTTTATGCCCACAACTAACATATTTGGCGGTTGCCTTCTCGTAGATTTTTCAAAGCTCTTCGGAGTGGAAGCATTATCTTTTAAGCAGCGAGATTGGCGACCGCCTTTCTCGTTTTACCGGCAACGCAGCGGAACTGCAGGAAAGCTTAAAAGATAATGTAATATGCAGCAACAAACTATCCAGTTCGACGGTGTGCAAATTCAGCAGCGTGTCGATGTTCGCACAACTATCGCGAATGCAGTAAATTCAGTGGCTAACTATCTCAATCAACGTAGCGAGATCTATTCGCGGTTGTGTGACTTCTCCGTGACACGCCGCACGGTGCTCTACATGCACTTAGGTACAATCTGCTTAGGTGTGAGCGTATTTGCCGTGGTTTCTCATCCGCTTGTGGCCATTCCTGCTGCAGCTTGTGCAGGCTGGCTTGTTTACCGTTTGAACAGCAAGGAGGGAGGTAAGGAATAGCACAGTTAATGAAAGTAAGTCGTATGCCTGGACCTGGGAAATAGCGACTTCATTATAAAACCTTACAAATAAAAACAGAAAAATGAAAACTTTTGGTATGATTGAGAATAATTACAATGCGCAGGCTTGCAATGCTTTGCAAGACCTGCTCGATACATCAGCGCTCGAAGCGCGAATTGACCTCTGTAATGACATTACAGATAAAATTCTGTCGGGTGATGATTTCTCAGACGCAGAACTGCTTGATTACGTGCGCAGCTTTCACGCGCTTAGAAAACAATTTGAAATAATTCTAAAAGGTAAAAAAAATGAACGAGAACAGCAAGATTGAACGCACCGTGCTTGATGCTTATTTCAGTACACGTGCTAATAATATCCCTCCCTCGCAAATGTCTCTTTTTGTCGAGGACAACAAGACAACCTCTGAAATTATCGAAGCTTTAGACAGCACCTATCCGCTGACACAGCAAGATGTTGTTGGCTACATGTCGGAGAATGGTTTCCTACTTGAACCGGATGAGTCTGGCGGACTTGTTTGGAAAATATGGAGACTGAAATAAATTTTTCTTTATTTAATACGTAGAAATACATTTTTTTACATAATTTTGTACCATATTCGTCTGGAAACAGACAATTGGTTAAAATTCGGCTGCAGGCGTCGCGAGGACGTCTGCAGTTTTTTTGTGGGTACGAAAAAGCCCGAGGTGGCTCAACCTCGGGCTACTGTGTGATTAAAAAGAAAGGGCTATAAGGAAACGCCCAGCGAGCCTAATTGTGCAGACATGTCGGCAAGTGCATGCTTGAACGTCTGTCTTTCTTCTTCTGTGAAAGCAACCGGTTTGCCGTTGATGACATCACCATTTATCTTGTGTGCCAGCCATGAACGCGATTTGCCGAAGTAGTTGCGTGCGATGTAGGCCATTGAAAGCATCTTTGTCATCTCGCCCATTCTGTCTGCAATCGTAAGTTCTTCCACTCTGCTTGCGGTTGTCTTGATGAGATTTTCCAATGCTTCTGTAAAAGCCTTTGGATCCTTATTCTTCAGTTTCTCCATTTCCATGGCAACCTTGTCTCTTTCTTTCTGTGTCTTTGCTGCTCTGTTTCTTGCTGCAAGTGCTTGTAATTCTTTTTTCATCATCTCTTTTCTGTTTTGTTGCCTGCCTCCCGAAGGAGGTCAGGCTTAATTGTTCTTGATTTTGTTTTCTAACGCTTCGATTTCCTTTTTTGCGATGTTCTGAAAGTGATTGGGGAACTTTTTCCAATTTTCTAAGTAGAACATCAAGTCATCTTCGCTTTCTTTGAGTTCCTTTGATTTTCTTCTTTTCTTCATGTAGTCCTTTCTTTTAATTCACATTGCAAAGATAATCAACATTTGTTGAATATGCAAATTTTTAGGCATTTATTTTCAACATTTGTTGAAAAAGATGTTATTTCCTATAAAATAGTTCTGCAATCAATATCAAATCACATGATAATCTGCATGATATTGCACGCTGCTTTGCATCGGGTAATCATGCCAGATGATGCACTTTGCATTTGTATTTTTGTCAGCTTGTATTCTCTGTTACCTTTGTGTTGTAAATAGAATTTGTATGATTACTGTCTTAAAATCTCTTTCGGGTACCTATTTCAGTGCATCAATTCCCGATTTGTCTTTCACTATCGGGGGCAGTCGAGCAGGCGTTGTCATGACGGTTGACGGTGTGAAAATGTATGACGAGCATCTTTATCAGTATGACGGCAGCATTGAACTCACCGACCTCTCCGCACTCTTCACCTCGTATGCACATGCAAGGTTGAGTGTCGATATTGCTATTACAATTACCGACCTCGGCGACAATGATGCCGTGATAGATACAAAGGTGCTGAATGCTAAGGTAGTCTATTGCGCTGCTGACTTCACACAAGGCACTGTAACGGCTAAGGCTGAAGACTTTCTGCGCACGCATTTTCTGTCTATTTACAGCGGTGACCGCGTGTCGGCCTTGGGGCGCTTGGAGTTCCTGCACTATATCGGTACCGACTCGGCAGCTGTCAAGGCGACCTATGTTGACGGCTCAACAGCTGACTTTACTGCTCCGAAAGTGCAGGGTAACAATAAGTATTCAACTGTTGACGTTTCTCCCTCACGCTTTGCGAAAGCGGGCAAGGAACTTGACTTCTTTGTTGTCAAGGCTGGCGAACGCACACAAAAATATATGATTGACTGGACTCATCCTGATTGCGCACCTATCTTGATGTTTGAGAACTCTTTCGGCTGTGATGAATTGATGTATTGCGTAGGTAAACATCAGGTCAGCCCCTCGTTCAAGCGCACGACGGTTAATGTGCTGGGTAAGACGCGTAATATAGAGATTGTTGAAAACCGACTCTTCAAGGCTGATACTGGCTATCTCACGGTTGCACAGCAAAATTGGGTGGACGAACTCTTTCGCGCTGAGCGCGTGCATGTCGTGAATTTCGTCAACGGACAGCCTGTTGTCGGCAAGGAGGTGACACTTACAGAGTCGAAATCAGAGGTGTCAAACCTTGATGATGAGATAGCGCGCTTCACTTTTTCTTATCAGTATGCGCAGCGCATTCACAACGTTATTGACCTGCAACGTGCAGGCCGAATTTTCGATAACACTTTTGATAATACTTTTGATTAATGAATAAGCCTATTCACATCACAGAAATGCGCAAGCAGTTAGATATAGCTGCTATTCGCAAGCAACTGGTCAACTTGAAATGTTGGAAGCTTAAGACCGGTGACATTATTGAGTATAAAGGCTGGTTGGTAAAATCGGGGCATTGGCGCGGTGGTACTCATCGGCTGATAAATCCTAACAATCGGCAGATACGCGAGGTGCGCGATGTGTGTATCTTTGAGTTTATGGGCGCAGAAATCTATATGTAAAAAATGGAACAGAATTCAACGTTGAATTTTATCGAAAAGCGCGGAGATTACGAAATCTACGGTGCTTCGGCTGCTGGCTTTACGAATGGGCACAGTGCCTCGGCTAATGCAGAGTATTCTGAAAATTCGTCAGTGGTTTTTGACGATAGTGGTATCATTCAGCCCAGAACGTTCACGCAAGGGGGCAAAACTTATAAGTATGTTCCGTTCGGGGCCGATGACATGCAGCCTTATCACATCATTGAAAAGGTGGGCGAAAACATGGTCATGGCGCAAAACAAACTCTTCAATGCGCTCACGTGCTATGGGCAGGGTGTACGCTTCTATGACATCGCTACTGAAAAGAAGACGCGCGATCGAGAGATATGCGACTTCTACTTTCGAAATCAGCTCAACCGCTTCTTTATTGAGCAGGTGCTTGACATGAAATACTTCTTTTTTACGGTTACAGTCGTAGTGCTCGACAATGAGGGCTGTCACATTGTACAGGTGCGTCACAAGGAGAGTTGTTATTGTCGTTTTGAAAAAGCAGATGAAAATGGTCGCATCAATCACGTTTTTTATGCGAACTGGAAAAACACAGTGAAAGACGGTGATGTGGAAGTCATTGAGTTGCTTGATGAAATCGACCCCTGGGGAGATTTGCGCGTGCGCATGGGGCTTGACCCTGACCCTGCTACGGGCGAGTGTCGTAGGGCTGCACGTGGCGACGCTTTCGGGCGTGCTACACGCACACGTAAATTTGCAATTCTCACAAGATTTCCGACGCCAGGATATCAGTATTACCCTATTCCTTTTTATGTCGCAACGTTCAAAGATTCATGGTATGACATCTATGAGCTGATAGGTAAAGGCAAGCGTGCTAAGATACGCAACTCTGCGCCTCCGCGTTTTCAGGTCGAAGTGCACAAAGACTACTGGAGGCAGATTTGCGAAGAAGACGGTATCACCGACCCTGACAAAATCAAGGCGCGTATCAAGCAGGAAAAGCAGAATATCAACGACTTTATCGGTGGTAATGAGAATATAGGTAAAACGTGGATATCTGGCTTCTATATCGACCCTGCATCGGGCAAGGAGGTGCACATGGTGCATATTGTCGATGTTGAACAAGGACGCAAGGAGGGTGGCGACTGGGCCGATGACGTGCAGGAAGCAAGTAACTCACTTTGTTACGGTGACAACGTTCATCCAAATCTCGTAGGCGCTACACCCGGCAAGTCGGCGATGAATAACAGCGGTAGCGATAAGCGCGAACTTTTCTTGCTGAAGCAGGCTGCGGAGACGGCCTTTCATGATGTGCTGCTTGAACCTTTCCGCGTGATACTGTATTACAACGGTTGGCAAGAGAAATACGACGTTGACGTGCCGTTTATTGTACTGACGACACTTGACGAGAACGAAGAGAAGAAAAAAGTAAAACCTAATCCTGACGCAAATGGAAACAACAGTAACGAGGATTGAAATTACCCGGCAAACCTTAGAGGCTGCCGTTGTGGTGGCTACGAGCAAGAATGGTGAGGTTTTTAATATGCTCTGTAGCGCTATCTCTGACACGTATTCAACCTTTTCTGCGCTGGTATTGAACGAGGTCGGACGAAAGGCAGTGGAAGAAGGTACAGACAACGAGTTGCTTGCTCTCGTGAAATCTTACGTGTGTAGGCGTGCTTTCTATGACAATGCGCGTCAGCTTGACCTCGTGATGACAGCATCAGGTTTCGGGGTAGTGTCTGCTACTAACCTTGCACCTGCTTCAAAGGTACGCGTCGATGCGATGTTGGCAAACGTGGAGCGGTTGTATATGACCGACTTTTCACTTATCCTCCCTCGTTTATTCAAGCTGCAAGGGTGGTTTGAAGCTTCACGCATGAAGCTCTCTCTCATCAATACCTATTTTGATTACAGCAACATTTGTGGCTATGACCATTCCACAATTGAGGATTTCAAAGCTGCACAACCTTTGCTTGTAGAGGGCGAGCAGATATTGAGGTCACGAATTAGCGATGCGCAGTTTGATGCGTTCGTCAAGGCCGTGGCCACCAACTCGGCTACGGATGTTGTCAAGCGTGCTATTGATAAAGTGCGCTTCTGGTTAGTGCTGCATCTGAAAGGGGATAAAGCTGCAGAACGCTTTGCGTACAATCAGCTTTCAACGATCATGGAGGACAACATCGAGGCTTTCAGCGAGTATAAGAACAGTAAGGAATACAAAGCTAATCATTATGAGAATTACAAGAACACTAAGGAGTCAGGGGTGTACATTTTCTAAAGAAAAGGGGTTGATACTGCACGCCCCTCGAGCATGGCGTGAGCTGTCACAAGATCAGCTGCGTTATGTGTTCGGATTACTCGGCACGTTTAGTGACCTCACACAAATCAAGACTTTTATGTTTATGCGCTTTTGTGGAATTCACGTGCAGAAGTGGACTTCAAAAGGTGTGTTCTGCTTTATGCGCGGTCGGCTTGGACGTAGGAAGTTCTTCACGATTACGGCTAATCAAGTTCAAAGTCTTATTCATCAGTTTGACTTCATCGATAGCTTCGACACTATGAATGTGCGGTTGGATAGCATTCGTGGTTGCCGGGCTGTCGATGTGAACTTGCACGGCATATCTTTTATAGACTACCTTTCTGCGGAAACAGCATTCCAGGTTTATCTGTCTTCTAAAAAAGCAGAAAACCTTGATGCCCTTGCCCGCATTCTCTATCGCAAGCGCAATGGGGATGCCCCTAAGCGCCTGAAGCTTGATATCGCGGAACGCACAGGTGTGTTTGCGTGGTACTGCTATGTCAAAGCTGAATTTGCAAGACAATTCCCTTCTTTCTTTCGTCCTGCAGGCGGTGAGCCTACAAAGTGGGATTTGCTTAAAATGGCAAATGTACAGTTGCGTGCGCTCACGCAAGGCGATGTGACAAAAGAGGAAATGATTAAGAACATGGACTGCTGGCGTGCACTTACTGAACTAAATGAGAAAGCACGAGAGGCAGCCGAATTTGAGGCGAAATATGGAAAATAATTTTAATCCTATTGATTACTTCACGACCCTTGCAGAAAAGAACCGCCTCTGTCGTGAACATGGTTTCAAGGTGATGCCGTGCTCTGGCCCCGAGTCTATCGAGGGGCTTATCGGCGAATTTCGCAAGACGGAGAACTTTGTCCTTGTTGATGACACGACGGATAACAACGTGCACAGTAACAAATCTGGGTTCTTCACGAAATCTGTCTACACGGTTTGGGTGCTCGCTGGCTACAAAATGGGGGACGCAGAGAGTAGGAAAAAGGCTCTCGAACTTTGCAGAACTATTTTCAAGCAGTTTCTTGCGAAGACGCTTGCTGATAAATTCTCAGGCGCGTATCGTGGGGAAATGGCTTACTTGGGCATTGAGCGCATCTATTACAAGGAGTTAGGGCGTTATAGCTTCAATGGCACGACAGGCCTTTATTTCATGATAGATAATGACCTGCCTACTAACCTCGTGTATCAGGCTAAAGATTGGGAGGAATAGACATGGATAGGAGTCAGCACATTTCGGGAATGCTTACTCGCTTCTCTACGATGAATACGCGCAATGTGAATGATTTGCGAAGATATGAAGAGGGGTGGGCTAAAGAAATGCTGACATTCTGGCGTGAGCGCATGGATAAGCTTGCAGTCAAAGACTCGGGCTATCTTTACAATAGCATGTCGGCTATCATTGGGGTAGGTGCTGTGACAACAATTGAGCACAAGTTTGCTCTATATGGCATCTATGTTGCTGCAGGAGTTGGCCGTGAGTTTGGAGAGAAGTTTCGAGAGACTAACGGCACACTTCCTTTCCTGCTGCCTGGCGGTGAAGAGTATCGCGAGGAACATGGGCTAAACAAACAGAAGCGGGTCGGCCCTGCCTGGGGAGGTCGCATGGCAGGTGGTCACCCTCGCGTTAAGCGCGATTGGTTCGCAAGGAAATACTATTCTTCTGTGATGCGGTTAAACGAATTTGAAGCGTCGTTTTACGGTGAGGCTTACAACGGTCTTCTTTCTTCAGGACTGCAGGAAATCTTCGCAGGTGTAGGCATCGGAAGAAATTTATAGCGTATTTTTATTTTCACACCTACACCTTTAATTTTGTTTTCGTTAAACTTTTTGTTTCGTTTTTATTGTATTTATGAGTGATCTGACAGCAACGATAAAAGGCATTACTAAACAGCTCGAGGCAATACGTGACGAACGTATGCCTTATGCAAATACAGCGACGCGGATTGGTGAAGCACTGCTATCGTTGCTGTCGTTGTATCTAAACACCCCTTACGTGAAAAAAGAGGGTGAACAGCGTCTTGTGATTGGTGACATTTACCTGTCGTGGGATAAGGAAAATAATGCCGTAAAAGTTTCAAAAGCAGACGGAAGCGCAGCTAACTTCTATGCTGTAGGTGGAATTTCTGCATTTGGTGCAGGTTCCATGCAAGGTGGCGGGGGTAGTGGCATGTCGTATGAACGTCTGGACAATTGGGCCGACTATTCTGTTGATAAGGCGACTGCTGTTCTTTCTGCATTTTTAGGCAATGATCTGAATGAGCGACTAAAGAAAGTTGAGGGAGGTGCATTGACCTCGGTGGACTGGTCAATCATCAAGAACAAGCCTACCTCAATGCCTGCCAGCGATGTGCCTGCCTGGGCCAAGGCTGCAACGAAGCCCTCGTATGCCTGGAACGAAATCACAGGCAAACCGAATGAGTTCAATCCTGCAGCACATTCGCACTCTTTTGCTTCCTTGACAGGCAAGCCGAACACCTTGCAGGGGTACGGCATCACAGATGCTGCAAGCATATCACACACGCACGCTTTTTCTGCATTGACAAACAAACCCACAACCGTTGACGGCTATGGTATCGTCGATACATTCAAGACGCACAGAGAAGTCAATTTCGCACCTGACGAGGCTGGCTATTATGCTGTGATGACTACAAAGAGCGGAATTGGCGATGATTGGAGACATATCATTTCGATGGACTGGTCTAAAAATGACAGCGTGAACTGGATTAGTCAACTCGCACTCCCTACGCAGCGAAATGAAAGCGTATATTATCGTAAGAACGAAGCTGATGGCAAGCAAATCAAAGATGCGAAGTGGATAAAGATTTGGGATGAAAAGAACCTGATAAAACTCTCACAACTCACTGATGATGTCGTAAGTGGGAAGTATCTGTCTCTTGCAGGTGGAACAATGCAGAACACGAGCATGATCCATAATCTAAATTCTGAATTTGTAGGGGGTAAGCATTACTCAAAAATTCTGACTTCGGACGGGAAAGTCACACAGCTAAGTTTAAATGTCAGTACAGAAGGTGGTGCAGGAGGTGGCTATCGGTGTATTTCAAAATCAAAGAAAGTATATCCGTGGTCAATCAATAAACTTGTTTTTGCAATGATATCACGTCACAAAGGGGTTGGATTTATAACGCTTCTTTTTCGTGTAAATCATGCTTTATCATCCTTTGATGCTGATATACGTGCAACGGGCAGCTTTAATGACATAGTAAATGCTTTGCAGTTTTATTACAATGCAAATACGGGAATTTTTTCAATTTGGGCCCCTTTCAATGATTTTGATTACACAAAATTCATTACAGTATTAGAAGAGAGCAATATCACCTTGAATGGTGACAACAACTATTATCCGCAATTGCCTTCTGATGTCGGGACGCTGCTTAAATGTGAAGTTAACAGTGCAACAAAACTTGAGCAAACTCGAAAAATCTGGGGGCAGGATTTCGACGGTACAGGGAATGTCGACGGGATGCTTACTGTCAAGCACACCGGCTATTCTGGTGTTAAACTGATATCTGCAGGCGACGAGAGTTCTTACAGGTGTCAGTGTGCGGGTGGAAATGAGTGGGTGTTCGGTGCTTATCCGACGAGATTCTTCCTGTGGAATAATGCAGCGAAGCATGTTTTCAGCATATTAAATAATGGTAATGTCGTTATAGGTGATACCGACAAAAACTCGCCCTACAAACTGAATGTAAAAGGGACGATGCGCATAGGTGATAGTCTTCTGATTGCCGGAACGGAGTACTGTGACATCACGACTATTCGTAATGCTAATAGTGCAATAAAGAATGCAGCGGTTACGGCTGCTGCAATCCGACACGCACTCGACTTCGGCTGGTATGGCACGCACTATCAGATAGGTAATATTCGCGGAGGTGCTGACAATAGCCTCGGCTTCGGTATTACGAAGGACAGCAGCACCCTCATTGCTCGTTTCCACGAAAGCGGCAGCGAAGTCTATGGCAACCTAACCGTTGACGGATATTTAAGTCTTGCGAATAACGTAGGACTGACCTTGAAAGATAAGGAGGGTAGTAACCAGCGCGCAGTATTCATATCCTCTTCCAATACCGTTTATTTCGGTTGCAATGACCGTCCGCTTTACACGCTGTTTGAGGGTGACGAACTGCAATTTAACGTGTACAACAAGGGCTGGCAGAATGCACTCGTTATCAGCAGGGACAGAACTGCAATTTTTACAGGTAATGTGCTGGCGCAGGGTGGCGTAACAGCTTATACCACTTCTGACCGGAGACTGAAAGAAAATATCAAGCAGGTTGATAGTATGCAGATAATTCGCTCGCTCGGCGGTACCTGGCAGTTCGATTACAAAGACACGGGCAAGCACAGTATAGGATTTATTGCGCAGAGCGTGAAAGGAAGTGCACTCAGGAGTATGATTTATACAAATGCTGACGGCTACATGAAGCTGAACTATCTCGACACACGACTTATTGCACTTGCACTCGGGGCAGCGGTGCAGGTGGATGACAAAGTAGAGCGGTTGAAGAAGCGGATAAAAGTGCTTGAAACAGAAATTGAAAAATTGAAAGGAGGTGAGAAATGAGTGTCATCAATGGTATCATACAGGCCCCCGTCAGCATCGCAGATGTAAAGACTGTACTCGGTGAAACAAGCAACGACCTTGCAACACTTTGTAGGAGCGATAAGATAAATATGTGGGCAAAATACAAGCCTGTGGAACTGAACAAGCCTTTCACCTCCGACGAGTTTGATTTTGAAAATAGAAAATGGCGTGACAATGCAACGTGGTTCAAGGGTGCAGACTTTGAGGGTGTTGGGATATGCGGTATAAAAATAGCACATAGTAGTAGCCTACAAAGTCTTACAGAATTATACGATAAAGAACAGAGCAACTGGGAGCGTGTGAAAGTAGGCTCTACTTTTGCGTGTCCTTACCGGCTTTCTGATTTTGTAGGCTACAAGCATGCTGCGACTGCGCCTTTCAAAAGGCCTTTTGTCACAAGTAAGACAAATGAAAATGGCAGCGTATTCGCAACGATGATGATAAAAAGTCTCGGTACGGAAAACGAACTGACGCTGCAGGAATTCGGTAAATTGTCAGAGGCTTATTTCGGGCTTGCACTGAAAAATGCTGCAGGACAGATTGCTTATTTTAAAACTTCTGACAAACCGCTGAAAGACGGTGGAACAAGCGTGGAAATGCAGGGTATGATTTTCGCAACCGGGAGCTATAAAGCCTATATTTTCCTATCTTCAAGGGCACTTGCATTCAACATACCTCCAGTGCAGGCTACTACCTACTACACGATACATGACTTCAAATCATCTGCTGTAGAAGTCGTTTCTGATGCACAGCAGATGCACGATTACTTCTCGATTAAAGCACGTGAGGACATTAGAGGTCGTATTGTCGTAGAGGTAGAGATTAAGGATAACTATGTGCGTACTTCAAACAATAAGGACTTCGATATACGATTGAGGTTTATATCGAGCAAACTCGGTTCTCAAATGCTTGCCGGAGAGGACGCACATACTTTTACTGACCTTGAAGCTGGGAAGAAATACACGCATATTTTTGAAGATTTTACAGCAGGGCAGCACTACAAGATAGAATACACATTCATGGGTATAACGCAGGAAACATATATTTTAGCATTAAACCCTTTCATTAATCAATAAAATATACAATCATGGAAGTAAAAGTAAAAGCAATCGCAGGCTTCAAGGCAAACGTTGAAGCAGTAGGCGCAAGCACAACAATCAAGGCTATCGTTTCAGTTGAAAACGACAAGTATGCAAACATCGAAAACGGAAGTGTCAGCAGCAACGAGGGTAACAAGGAAATGCTCGCTACATTTGCGCATTTCGGAGGTATCAACATCAGCTATCTGACTACCGATGAAGATGAGATCATCAGCGTGGTTACTGACGTTGCAAAGTTCGTGAAGTACTGCAAGGCCAACGCAGCGAAGCTCGGCACAGTCAGTGCTGCAGAAGCAAAAGAAAAGTAAATAACAAAGTAATTTAGTAAGAATTAAAGTAAATATGAAAGTAAAAACGATCAAAGCAGTTGAAGCCTACAGAGCGCTGAAGACGTTGAAAGTAAGCAGCATGAGCGATGAAGCTATGCTCGCGGTGTGGAAGAACCTCAAGGCCTTGCGCCCTGTCTCGGAGACTTACGACAAAGACATCGAGGAGGTGCGCGCAACACTTCAGGACGAAGAGTTTGAGAAGATGCAGCAGCGGGTAAAAGAGGCACAGGAGGTAGAGCGTAAAGTCAAGGAAGAAGCACGAGAGTTAACCGAGGCCGAAAAGCAGGAAATCGCAGAGATAAACGCGTGGTTCGCTGCATGGAACAAGAAAGGCGAGGAGTATCTCAAATCGTTAGCTGAAAAGGAAGTGAAAGTCGATGTCGTAGAATTTGAGGCAGAGGAATTGCTTAAAGCGTTTAAGGCTTCTGATAAGACTTTTGAAGAGGTTGAAAAGCTGTCGTGGCTGACGAAGTAGAGTGTTGAATAAACTTTGTTATATCCCTGTATTGATTTCGCTTGAAATTGGTGCAGGGGTATATCGTATTTTTACACCGCCATTTTTGCGCTTATCTTTGAATTGTTTTATAAATTATTACTGTTATGATGTTTGAAAAAATAAAAGAATTTATCATAAGTGTTGTGCTGGCCATGCTTGCATTTATGAAACCCATTGAGCCTGAACTTAAAACGCTCTCGCTTATCTTTTTTCTTAACTTCATTTTCGGCTATCTGTCGGGAATGATAGCTAATCATGAAGATTTTGATTTGAAAAAAGCGGGCCGTTGTGGGCTTGAAGCTGCCGTTTTCTTTGTGCTTTGCCTCTCTATTTTTGAGATAGGAAAGTTAAAAGAACAGTGTGTGCAGGCACAGCAATGCGTCAGCATGATAACTTATCTTGCAATGTACTTTTACGGGCTTAATGTCTTGAAAAATCTGAAAAAGATTTTCAAGCCTGATACTGCAGCATGGTATATCGTTGCTTTTATCTACTATGTTTTGCGGATAAAGTGGGTGGAGAAAATTCCTTTTTTATCCGAGTTCCTTAACATTCAAACAAAAACAAAAGCAAAATCATTATGACAAATCAACAGAAAGTATTTTGTAAGGCGGTGTATGCTGCTGCTTGTGCACTTTACCTAAAAGATAAAGATAATTGTGTTTCTCCTTTATTCACAACCGCACAGGCAATGCTGGAGAGTGGTTGGGGCAAGGCTGCTATCGGTAACAATCTTTTCGGCATGACAGTGGGGAGTTCCTGGACAGGTAAACGGCAATTGGTCACTACTCGCGAGGTCTTTTCAACGCCTCACAAAAAGTTTAATGCGCCTGAATGCATTATTTCTATTACTCCACTGAAAAGTGGACGATACTTATACAGATGCAAGCGCTTGTTTCGTGATTACGCGACACTTGAAGAGGGCTTGAAGGATCATAATGCGCTTTTCAAAAAGCAGATTTATGCGGATGCGTGGCCTTATCGGTTATACCCGAAAGAATTTGCAAGGCGTATTTCTGATAAGATAGGGGAAATGTATGCTACTGACCCTCTTTATTCACGCACATTATGTAGAATGATAGATATTGTTGCATCAATCGTTTAGGAGGTTAAAGTATGGAAATTTGGAATTATCTTAAAGGAAAATATCTGTCTTTTTTGGTGTGTATTCTACTTCTTGCTGCGAGCGGAATTATAGTCTATGTCATATGGATGAAAGGACAAAGTGAGATTGAAGAATTGCAGACGCAGCTGGCCCATGCTCGCACTTATAAGCCTGTTGTTAGTGAGGTCTTGCATGACAGTAGTACCGCCGTCACACAACCAGCTTCGAACATCGATAAGCATGCTTATAAGCGTGAGTTTGCAAATCGAAAGCTACTGAAAGAATTAGACGTAAAACCTCGTGATGTCGCTGCTCAGTCGGATGTTGCTACTCATGCAAGCGACTCTGTGAAGCTTGCTCCGCGTGATAGTGTGTTTTCCTATAACGACAGGTGGGTACAGTTTCATTTTTCGCTACGTGATAGCTTACTCTCCTATCATGTGCGTGACTCTCTCTCTACTTTTGTGATACGCGAATACAAGCATAAATTCCTGTTTTGGAAGTGGGGCACTAAGGGGTATAGAATAAAGATTGTGAATTACAACCCTCACTCTAAAATAACTTATAGTAATTATCTTAATATAGATTGATATGGCTGGCTACAATGAGGTTTATACAACTACCGTCAAGCTGAATTCAGAGGAGGCGAAAAATCGTCTCCTTGAATTGCAGAAAGTAGTTGATACGCTTAAACAGAAGCGTAATGAGGCTTTTAAGGCAAATGACATGCAACTTTTTGCTTCGCTCGGAAAAGATTTATCGAAAGCGGAACATGAACTGAAGCTTTTCAAAAATCAAACGATGAGCGTCGTTGAAACGTTGAAGCACATCGATAGCAGCAGCGTCGAGCAACTTGAAAAGGCTGTACGTTCGCTTAAAAGGCAGCAGAAGAAAACGAATGACGAAAATCTTTATGCTGAAATTGCTGTACAGATACAACGATGCAAGGAGCGTATTGATGAATTCAAGCAGGCTGAACGTGGGGCTACAGAAGAGGCGAAAGCGCTTTCGGCTGGCATGCTCAATTTGCGTAATGTAATGTCAAATATCGGTCACGCTTCTTTGAATAAATTGCGTGAGGCTGAAAGTTATTTGAAGAAGCAAGTTAGCAATCAGGATCCGTCTTCAACTTCTTATGCTACTTCTGTTAGTCAACTGAAAGAGGTTCAGGCCCAAATTCTGAAAATTGAGACTGAACAGAAACGCGTTAATCAGCTTGTTGATCAATACGATGATGAGATTAAGCAGGCACATAAGGATATGAGCACTGTGCAGCGAGAGACGAAGCTTGTTAATGATACCTTGCGAACACTTGATCATGCTTCTGTTGATAAACTGCAGTATTCTATCAAGATCATCAATGAGAACTTGCGGCACATGGATCGTGGTACCGCGGAATTTAAGCAGATGTCTGAGCAGGCGAAACGCTTACGTACTGAACTCGCTAAGGTGAACTTTGAGGGTAGGGCACAACAATCCTGGATTAACCGTACCGCTGATTGGTTCAACAAAATGCAGGGCATGGCAATAGCTGCTGTAGCTTCTTTGTCGGGTGTCGCATTGACAGTGCGTCAGTGTGTCAGCGAATTTGCGAAAATGGACGAGGAACTTGTTAACGTTCAGAAATATACGGGGCAGACGAAACAGGAGGTTGAGGAGATGAACGAGACCTTTAAGAATATGAATACTCGTACTCCTCGCGAAAAGCTTAATCAGCTTGCACAAGATGCTGGGCGACTGGGTATTCACACGAAAGAGGCGGTTGAGGAATTTGTCGACGGAGCGGATAAAATTAACGTTGCGTTAGGCGATGATCTTGGTGACGATGCTGTTAAAAATATCGGTAAGCTCGCACAAATGTTTGGCGAAGATAAGACTAAGGGCTTGCGTGGAGCAATGTTGGCAACCGGTTCTGTTGTCAATGAACTTGCACAGAATTCTTCTGCAGCAGGTAGCTATCTTGTTGACTTTACCGCACGCCTTGCCGGTGTAGGTAAACAAGCGAAATTGTCGCAGCAGCAGATTATGAGTTATGCTTCTGTTCTTGATCAGAATATGCAGCAGGACGAAACGGCTGCTACAGCCATGAGCGGGTTGATTAGTAAGATGTTCCAAAATCCTGCTAAATTTGCGAAGCTTGCAGGACAGAATGTTAAGGAGTTCTCAAAACTTTTGAAGACTGATGCAAATGAGGCGTTGTTACGCTTCTTCGCTGCAATGAAAGCGAAAGGTGGATTTGCACAGTTGGCTCCGATGTTTGAGAAAATGAAGCTTGACGGCACGCGTTCAGTAGGCGTGCTTTCGGTCATGGCAGATAAACTTGATGATGTCAAAAAGGCGCAGGTTCTTGCTAATCAGGCTTATGCAAGTGGCACAAGTGTGCTCAACGAGTTCAATACGCAGATGTCTTCAGAGCAAGCGAAGCTTGATATAGCTTCTAAGAAATTCAAGGAAATGCGTATTGAATTGGGTAAGAAACTTTTACCTATTGCGTCGCATGGCTTGAAGCTGGGTTCTACTTTCATTGAGTTACTAAGTACGCTGATTGACTTTGCAAGTAAATACGCTGTTACTATTATAACCCTAACGGCAACGATAGGCGCTTTAATTGTAGCTGAAAATCTTGATATTCTTAAGAAGAAAGCTGTCGCATTTTGGAATGATGTACTTATTGCTGGCACTAAAAAACTTTGGACGTTACTAATAAGTAATCCTTATATTGCGCTGGCTGGAGCTGTGGCTACATTAGTTGCTATATTGATAGATTTAACAAGAAAGACGAATACACAGGCTGCAGCACAAAAAACGCTAAATGATATACGAGAGAAAGCACAGGAGGATATCGTAGAAGAGAAGCAAAAGATTGAAGCGCTTGTTGCTGTAGCAAGAGATGACACTAATTCTATGAATGATAGAATTAAAGCGACAAAGGAGCTAAATAGAATTATTCCTAACTACAATGCACAACTTGATAAAACGACAGGTAAATATAGGGAGAATAAAAAGGCTCTTGATGAATATCTGTCATCTTTAGTTCATAAATATGAAATCGAGGGTGCAAAGGCAATGTTGGCAGATTTAGGTAAGCAGGCTGCAAAAGCAAGAATTGACGTAGATAATGCAAAAAAAGCAGTAAGGGAGGCGAAAGAACTGCAGAAATCCGGTGTAGGACAATCTTATACAACTTCTTGGGGTAGCGTAGGTAATACTACTGTTGATTATATGCAAAAGGTTAATGTTGATCTCGAAAAAGCAAATAATAAAGCTGCTGAAGTCAAGGCTAAACAAGATGCTATTATGAAAACATGGGGTAATGATATTAAGAAGAGTGTTATTGCTTCGATTGGAAAAGATAGCGATGATCCTGATACTGGCGGAGGTGGTACTGTCGGAGGTGAAGATGAAAAGGCAAAGGCAAAGAAAAAGCGTGAGGCTGAAGAACGTAGGCGAAAGGCTGAACAAAAACGCGCTATGCTTGAAGAATTAAAGGCTGCTAAGGCACATACTGACGAATTACATGCACAGAATATTGCTGCTAAGGCTGCAGGTTTGAAGACGGATAGGAAGTTTATTGAAGATCAACATCTGATAACCATTTCCGGCATTGACAGTCAGATTTCTATTTATAAGAAGTATAACGAGGAATATCGGCAGCTGACTGATGACCGCATGCGTGAAGAAGAAGAGATGTCACGTGCACATAATAAATTTATGCTGAAAGATATTATCAAGCGTAATCAGTTAGAGGTTGCGCAGGCACATGCTGATTTCTTGAATGTGAACTCTGAAATCTATATGAATGAAGAGGCGCTGAATGAGCGTCTCTATGAGATTGACATGTCGGCTATGGCCGACCGCATCGCTGCTTTGCGTGAGGGCTCGGAGGAGTGGCTTGATGCAAAGGACGAAATGGAACGGGCTGAACTTGAACATAGCATTCAGCAACAGCGCCATTTCGCGGAACTGTTGTCACGGTACCGCGAACAATGGGGGCGCAAAGATGTCAAGCAACAGCAACAAATTGAACTCATGGGCTTACAAACGCTTTATGAGAAGAAGCTTATTAAGGAGAAAGAATATCAGGAAATGCGTAAAATGATTATCGCAAAGTACGAAGAAGAGGCTTCTGAAGTAAACTTGAAGAACTCTAAAGGCAAGAGGCAGCGTGACTATGTTGATACAAAATATCGCACTGTGAGAAATAATGCTGAAGCTGATTATGAAAATAAGCATGGCAATGGCACTTCTGTTGTTGATTACATGACAAAAGACCTTAATCTTTTTGCGAACTCGTGGGCAACGATTAAGCAACTTGAAAAAGACGGTGTCATTTCGCATCAGGAAGCTATGCAAATGATGCTGAAAGCTACCGGTGACCTTGGTGAGGGAATAGTACAGAAAATGGAGGCTGCCATGAACGCTATTCAGCCGATCATGAACGCAATGTCATCATACTGGGCTGCGCAATCTGACTATGAGCAGAGGGTTACAGAAAAGAAGTACGATAAGCTTATCAATGCAGCAGGCAAGAATTCTGCAAAACAAAAGAAACTCGAAGAGAAAAAGCAGAAAGAACTTGCTAAAATCAAGACGAAGTATAATAAAAAGCAGATGAAAATGGAGATTGCACAAGCGACAGCGACAATGCTGATTGGTGCGATGAGTGCTTATACTTCTGCTTTGAAAGGTGCTCCATATCCTGCTAACCAGGTTCTTGCCCCACTTGCTGCCGGTATAGCCATGGCTGCGGGTTTACTCAATATCGCTGCTATTAAGAAACAACATGCTGCTGAAGAAGCGGGCTATTACGAGGGTGGCTTTACAGGCGGTAGCAATTACCGCCGTCGAGCAGGCGTTGTGCATGAGGGTGAATTTGTTGTTAATCATTCGGGGGTTAACAATACTGCTTTGGGGCCAGTTCTGCAGATGATAGATGTTGCGCAGCGTAATAACACTGTAGGACAACTCTCTTCTGCTGATGTTTCGCGTCAGCTGGGGCAGGGAGGGACTGCCGTTGTTGCACCTGTCGTGAATGTTGCGAATGACAATGCGGAGTTGAAATCAACGTTGCAGGAGGTTGTACAGGTTGTTGCTTTGTTGCACGAGTCGGTGAAGGACGGTATTCCTGCATTCTACTCTATCGACGGGGAAAATGGGGTTGCAAGAGGTCTTGAAAAATTGAAGAAACTTAAAAAGAACGTATAATGATTATCTGTTATATTGACAACAAAAAGGTATTTCCGAACACAACGGATAAAATAAAAGTCACGTATGAAAATCAATTTATCAAGGATAGTGGATCATACACTTATGAGATATCTTTCCCGATGTCTATTCAAGCAAACAAGGAGTTTTTCAAGAACATCAATCGTTTTGATGTGAAGAAAAAGATACAGAGCTTTGAGAATTGTGCCCTGCTGGTTGACAATCGTCTGATTATCTCAGGCAAAGGGCATATTACAAGTGTCACGGCTGCTGCAGTAAAGCTGCAGATTGCAGGAGGAAAGTCGCGCATTAAGTATAATTCTGCGTTCGAAAAGCATTTTATTGATGAAATAAAATACCCTAAAGTTGCGATAACAAAGGGAATAAATCATGAAGTCTACAATGAGTTTGGGATGAACGAAGTTATTGCAAGTGACAACTTTGGTTCTGAAATATTAGCTATTGATCTGACAGACTATTACTTTGTCGGACAACCTGATGTCGCAGCTTTCAATCCTATCAATGACGAAACGAATGAGCGTACAGCAAACCAAATTATGGGAATTGAATTTAACAAGGTTAATCTCCAAGGACACAAGTATAAGCCTTCAAAGGCCTATCCCTATATGACAAATCTTGCAGTGCAGCCGTTTCTTATGTATGTGCTACGCAAAGTTTTAGAATATGAGGGTTACAAGCTTACGCGTAATGATTTTGATTGTGAACCTTGGAACCGTCTGTTGATAGCAAGTGCAAGATTGGGTGGGAAAATTCAAAATGCATTGCCTCATTGGTCTGTTTATAAATTTTTAGACGAAGTGCGCAAGCTGTTTAATGCGTCTATAATTTTTGATGATCAGACGAAGACGGTGCAAGTACTTTCGCAGAATGAGTTGATTTCGAACAGTGCTGTATCATACCAGTGCGATGATGAATATTCAAGCGAATTCGATGAAGACGGGTTGGAAAATATTGCTACTTCTAATATAGAATATTCATTTGATGACTCTATTCATCGCGATGAAATAGATTTGCTCCCTTTAGAAATACTACATAAATATCCTGTCAAAGAGTTCAGATCATTGCAAGAGCGTAATGCTGCGATAGACAAAATGTCGGCAAGAGAGAAAAGAACTACTATTTTTAAAGTTGGATATGAGTACTATATTTATATAAAGGCAAGTGAAGAATTAAAGCTTAATGTATCTCATGTTTTATCAAGGTGTGGAATATTTGCACCTCTTGTGCGTGACATAAATAATGATACTTCAATAAAGTTAAATATTATACCTGTTGCAACGTATCAACGTAAGAGGTGGCTTGACGGTGAGGGAAATAAATGGATTAAGATGTTTGATAAAATTCCTAATGACCCTGTTATTTTACCTTCTATCAGCAATGATAAAGAGGCAGGCATTGACGATATGACCAAGGATGAAGAAGACGATTCCTATTATTACACCGTTGAAGATGCTATCAAGAATGGTGTCAACAATAAAAAGGAAAAGGAAGAGGAAGAAGATGAAAAAATGGATGTTATGTTTCAATACCCCGTTGTTAGAAATTTAACAGGTAGAGGGTACATCGAATATAGCGATAGAGAATTTCGAGAAAAAAAAGGTAATCGTTATCCTGTGACAGGTGTGTTTGCTGTTGAAAAGCGGCCGTTCGGTTTTGGTTTATCTTCTGACAGCCCATTGTCACTATCTGCTTTGCCCCATAAGTCTATCAATGTTGATAGCAAAAATAAGCTGTGCATAAAATTTTATACAGATGAAATTCCAGACCCCTCAAAGATTTACAACTTTAGAAATAAGCTTTTTATTTGCGAAAAGGTTGAGTTAGAGATAGACGCAAATGGAATTTCTAAACAAAAGACGGGATATTTCTATGAGTTTCTTTAAGCCTTATGCCTGATTTGTGTGTTAATTGTGTGTAGTGCCCACTTCTGCAACTTGCTGATTTTCAGTGAGTGTGCAGTTGTGGGTCTTGTGTGTATTTATAGCTGTCTATAAGTTGCCGGCGAAGTGCTTTGTCTGCTCGTTCACAACGTTATCTCTTTTTAGATATTTGTTTGTCACTGCAATATCGCTGTGCCGGGCCTGGTCACGTGCTACGACAATGCCTTCTGCATTTGCAAGGTCACGTATTCCACTATCTTTCAAACTGTAAAACTGATAGCTTGCTGGAAAATTCAAGGCCTTGCGCACCTTACCCCATTCCAACCGAAATTGATTGATATTGATTTGTCGCTCTCCTGGTATAATGTCATGTCCGAATACATAACAGTGTGACGGATAGCTAAAGATGTTTTGCTTGATCATGATTTTTAGCACAGCATCATTTAACGCTACATATTGCCCTTTGCGATTTTTCGAAACCTTTGCATCTATATATACAGTTTGATTTGTAATATCGATGTCACCGATAGTGATATGTCGCAACTCATCAGGGCGTATAAAGGTGTAATATTCCATCATGCAGGCAAGATAGAACGGTGGATTTTCGCGTGATACGTATGTCTTTAACTTAGAGAGTGCTGCAGGTGTTAGCGCATCGCGGAACTTCTCTTGTTCCTTTATCATGTGAATTTGTTCAATAGGGTTGAATTCAAGATACTTGCGATTGACGAGCCATGTCGCGAATGTTGACAACCAGGTGCGATAGTTATTGCGTGTCTTCGCTGATACGTCTTTATCGAACAGCAGATAATCAAGAAAATCAATTGCAAAAGCAGTGTTGAACTCATTAACAACCTGTATCTCTCTGCCATTTTCATGCATGTATATTTTCAGCTGATTTAATCTACTTAGATAGTCGCGTTGTGTTTTTGCTTTCAATGTGCCTTTGTTTGCTTCAATGTTTATGCAATTCTCATAACGCTCAAGAACGGTTTTAAAATCAGTATAATAGCGAGGGTTATAAGTTGTAACAAAAGGGTTCCAGCCTGCTTTCAGGCGCTTCATGATATTATGTATCATTTCTGCAGCCATGTCCTCGCGCTCATGGGCACTTTTATAACGATTTAACATGTACTTTTTTCGCTGCATCTTATTAGTTGCTGGGTTAAAAACGGTGAAATCTACATACCAATCTTTACCCTTGTGCAGGCGAGGGTAGGTGAAATCTACAATACTATCGAAGAAGCGAGTTGATGTTGAATTTTCAAAATACATTTTTTTACATTGTTTGCTTTCACAACCAATGCAGTTTATATTTTGTACTAAATTTGTCCCTTGTTTTTTGAACTAAATCACCCGAAAGGCCTGTATGAGCGCTTTCGGGTGAGGGGAAGTTGCGGAGGCAAGACTCGAACATGCGACCTCCAGGTTATGAGCCTGGCGAGCTACCAACTGCTCCACTCCGCGATGTTAAACGTTGCAAATCAAGAGCATATGATGTTGATTTCAATCCCTTTTTCTTGATTGCGAGTGCAAAGGTACGGCATATTTCTGTAACAACCAAATTTTTTCTGTGTATTTTTTGTATGACTTCATTTTTTATGCCATCTGTTTGGTCGTTTAAAATAAACGCTCTATTTTTGCACACATAGTTTATTGTGTGCAAATAGAAGCTGAAGTGAGTTAATATGTCAATATCAAAAACAAGACAAAGATTAGTAGATGTGGCGCGACAACTGTTTGCCAAGAACGGTATTGCCAATACGACGATGAACGATATTGCCGTTGCTTCTGGCAAAGGACGCCGAACATTATATACCTATTTCAATCGGAAAGAGGACGTTTATTCGGCGGTCATTGAGTCGGAATTAGAGCGTTTGTCCGACAAGTTGGACGAAGTGGCGTGCATGAAGATGCGTCCGCAGGATAAAATCATAGAACTTATCTACACCCACCTGAGTATGATTCGTGAAACGGTAGTAAGGAATGGTAACCTTCGCGCTGAGTTTTTCCGTAATATTTGGATGGTGGAGAAAGTGAGAAAGAACTTCGATGAGGACGAAATCGAACTGTTTCGCAAGGTATATGCCGAGGGAAAGGCTGACGGTGAGTTTGATATCGACAGTGTAGACCTCGTGGCCGACATTACCCACTACTGTATCAAGGGACTTGAAGTGCCGTTCATCTATGGCCGACTGGGCCACGGTCTGACCGAGGAAACCAGTAAACCGCTTGTCGCCAAGGTGGTCTACGGTGCTTTGGGTAAGTCGATTGCAAGGTGATATGTTTCCTTTTCTTACCCCATGTAGTATAGTTTCCTGTGTGATTTCTGTGTCAGAATATGTGTTTGGCGTACTTCGTACGGACGCTTCCGGCCAAATAAATTGTAGAATTAAAGAGAAACGAGTTGCCTTGTTGCAGAAACGGTGATGTGCCAAATGGAAACTTCTAACATGATATTGCTCAAAGGAGAGCCTAAGACATTTCAAATCAAGTCTGTCAAGAAAGATAATAGAAATGTCTTTTGGGTGACTTTTTCTGATAAACGAACCTTTCCTTATCGTCAGAGAGACATTGTTTTTCTCTCTTCGTCTGTTGAAATAAACGTGGAAGACAGCCATTTGACTCGGGCAGATAGGCGTTTAAGTCCCAAAAGAGCATGGGTCTTCACGCATGGTTTCAAGAAGTTCTATCGTCTTGAGTTTGATAATGGCATAAGAGAATATAAAGATAGTGATCTGAAAGTAGAAAAATCAGTCTTATCTGATAAGAAAGCTTTGCACATTTTTCTTTACCTTAAAGAGGTCTCCAGCGTAAATACAATACCAACAGAGACCGGTTTGATTTCTCTTTTTACAAAATATCAGCAGCTAAACTTTATCGAAGAAGACTGCACAATGGCTACTTTTCTTAAACCTTCACTGCTAAAAGTGCATAAAGGTTTAGGAATTTATCTGTTTCCTTTCAGGAGTAATCGTAGTCAGATGATAGCGGTCCGGTCTGCTTTCAGCAGCCAAATCAGTGTTATTCAAGGGCCTCCGGGAACGGGAAAGACGCAGACTATTCTGAATATCATTGCGAATATTGTCGCAACGGGTAAGTCGGTATTGGCTGTTAGCAATAATAATGCGGCGGTAGAAAACGTACGTGAGAAGTTGGAACAAGTGGGTTTTGGCTTTCTTGTGGCCTCTTTGGGACGCTCTGAAAAGCAGCAATTGTTTATTGAAAAAGGACAAGTCGGCTATCCCGACATGAGAGATTGGAGTTTGGAAAACTACAACGAAGAAACAAAAGTACTTCATGGCTTGAACGAAAAAGTAGGAAACGTCTTTCTCAAACAAGAGCAATTAGCTCAAAACAGGCTTTTAATGGAAAGCTTGTTAACCGAACGATCTCATTTCTTATCAGAGCATAACTATGATGAGATGCGGCTGGAAAGCTATAAAAAAGGCCCATCAGATAGATTGATGAAGATGTGGTTGGAGTTGGAAAGCGAAGCCGAAGCGTGCGAGTTGGCAGAGAATTCGCCTTTGAAGCGACTCATTAGGTTTCTCCATAAAATAAGAAGAAGATTTCTGTTACGTATCATCTATTCCATCAAGCATGTTCAAGACAGAAAGGTTTTGTTGGCGGATATGAAAGCATTATACTATGTTTGTAAACTGAAAGAACTGCAGTGTGACATAGAAGTGGCTGAAACATTCTTGCAAGAAACAAAGGCCGACGAATTATTGGAAGCCCAGACGAAGACATCTTTGGCCTTGTTGAAACATCACTTATCCTTGAAATATAAGGGTACAAACATCAGGCCGCGCTTCGAATCCAATGACCTCTATCGTAAATCTGATGAAATAGCAAAGGAATATCCTGTTGTTTTGAGTACGACATTCTCTGCCCGGAACACATTACCCGGTCATATCTTCGATTATCTCATCATGGATGAAGCCTCACAGGTCTCTGTTGATTCGGCTGTTTTGGCTTTATCGGTTGCTCGTAATGCCGTCATTGTGGGCGATGTCTTGCAACTTTCGCATATTGTAGACAAGGAGGAAAGGCCCAACTTACTTAAAATCAACCACGAGTTTGGCATACCCGAAGCCTATAATTGTCTCGAACAGAGTTTTCTGTCTTCTGTTCTTCATGTGTTACCCCACGCACCTCAGATTTTATTGCGGGAGCATTACCGTTGCGAACCGGTTATTATTGACTTCTGTAATCAGAAGTTTTATGGTGGAAATCTCATTATTATGTCAACCTCAAAAGGTGGTGAAACGGCTATGAAGGTGGTAAAAACGGTGCCGGGAAACCTGCATCGAAAGATTTATGATAGCCAATCCGGCCGATGGGAAACCTTTAATCAGCGTGAGAACGACGAGCTTCAACATCTCTTAATGGCCGAACCTGAGCTTGAAAAAGACCTTGGTGTCATTACTCCTTACCGTGGACAAGTGCACCTTTTGCGGCGGAATATAAGTAATAAACTTGTGGAAATAGACACTATTCATAAGTATCAAGGCCGTGAAAAGGATACAATTGTCTTTAGTACGGTCTTGAGTCAATACGACGATTTCTGTGATAATCCGAACCTTGTCAACGTGGCTGTGTCGCGTGCCAAGCGATGTTTTGTCTTGATAACAAATGGAAATGAAACGACAAAACCGTCTGTCATAGGCGATTTAATCAATTATATCCAGTATCATGGCGTGATAGTAGAGAGCAAACTCCATTCTATTTTCGACTTGTTGTACTCATCTTATGCCCAACAGCGCATGCATTATCTGGCAGGTAAGCCCAAAGTGTCAGATTATGACTCGGAGAATATTGCCTATAATGTGCTTTTAACGATATTGAAAACGCATAAAGTGTGGAATGTCCTGCATGCTTTTCCGCATTATCCTCTCTATGATTTGATTCGTGACCTATCCGGTTTGACGGATAAACAGCATCGTTTTGTGGCGAGCCCAATGGCTCATGTGGATTTTCTTATTAGCAACCGAGTTACCAAACAGCCTGTTCTTGCAATTGAAGTCAATGGCTTTTCCTATCACCATAAGGGTACGGCACAGGCCGAACGTGATGCTATAAAGCGCTCAATTCTCAGTGCAAAGGGCATTCGGTTGCTGGAGTTAGACACGGTTGGCAGCGGAGAAATCGAGGAAGTGGAGGCCGTGTTGACAAACGAACTTGGCCGGATTGGCACACCTGATGAGGCATGATGCAATGCCACTCCCGCTGATCAGAAAGACTGCTTGCTGTACCATGGCAAACCATTGGGGACAAATTGATGTGAAATCGATGATAAACAGGTGTTCAAGATGATTTCCTGTGCTCCAAGGATAGCCTGCATAATAAGCCGACCACATTATGGTTAAGGACGTATATGGTTAGAGACGCGCATCTCGCCCCATTATATGAAAAACTTTGACAATAGGTCTTGCCTTATTCACGTATTTGAATCGAGAAACATCGGTGGCGGAAATACGCGAGTTACGCGCCTATTTTGTAATTCATTGTTAGACGGTCAGTTATCGAATTCATTTGTTTTGAAAACGGATTTCAGGGCAGAGCGACAGGTAAAATCATTGGAATAAGAAACCAAAATGGGCCATCTAATGGTATCAAATGGGTCATTTAAGCATACAAAGTGGGCTGTTTAGTGCAGTAGAATGGGCAATATTGCTTTGCAAAATGTCAGAAATAGCGGATTTGTGATGGACATATTGTTTTGAAATTCCCGTTTTCTATTTTTCCATTTCTATTTGATGGCGTCAAGAAATGTTAAAAACAGGGAAAGAAAACGGACAAAATAAGACGATAATCTTGGCTCATCTAAAAGGAGAAAAGTCCAATTTATAGAACTGTCTTCTTGTATATTACAAAAAGGAATAAGACAAACGAAAACAGATTTTGAACCTTATAAAAATAGAAAAGAAGCCATTTGCTGGCTTCTTTTCTTTTATGTTTTTTGCAAGTTCGGTCTCCCTCGCTTCACTCAATCAGCTTCATTCCCTCTTCAACGGCCTGCATGTTGAGCGGAATCAGCTTGTGGTGGCGCTCCGGCAGTGTTTTGTAGAGGGCCTTTTGCAGGCCTTCCGTACTGACGATGGGGTACACTTTGAGGAGCGCACCGAGCACGATCATGTTGAAAACCTTGGCATTTTTCAGTTCGGCGGCCTTGTCCATAGCGTCGATGCGATAGGTCGTTATGTCGTTACGTTGGGGAGGATTGACGATACCGAAGCCGTCGTAGATGAGCGTTCCGCTCGGTTTGAGCTTGGGCATGAACTTATCCAATGAGGGTTGATTGAGCACAATGGCTACGTCATACGTGCTGAGAATGGGCGAAGAGATGCGTTCGTCGCTGACGATGACGGTCACGTTGGCCGTTCCTCCGCGCTGTTCGGGGCCGTAGGCAGGCATCCATGTGACCTCTTTTCCTTCGAGCAGGCCCGAATAGGCGAGGATTTTGCCCATCGAGAGCACGCCCTGACCGCCGAAGCCGGCTATGATGATTTCTGTTTTCATGCGTTGTGTTGTTTAAAGTGAGGTGGTGTCTTTGAGATCACCCTTGGGATATTTCTCGAACATGTGCTCTTGCATCCACTCGTTGGCCTTGACTGGTGTCAGTTTCCAACCGCTGTTGCAGGTGGAAACAATCTCAACAAGACTCGAACCGAGGCCTTTCATAGAGGCTTCAAATGCCTTTCTAATGGCCTTTTTTGCCTTATGTATGGCTGCAACTGTCTCTACACTCTGTCGCGAAACATAGCAGGTTCCCTCCAAACGAGCAGCAAGTTCGGTGATGTTCAAGGGGTAGCCGTGGAGCTCGGGCACGCGACCGAAGGGGCAAGTTGCAGTCTTTTGGCCCAGCAAAGTGGTTGGAGCCATCTGTCCACCCGTCATACCATAGATGGCATTATTAATGAAAATGATGGCGATATGCTCCCCGCGGTTGAGCGAGTGTATGGTCTCTGCCGTTCCGATGCAGGCCAAATCGCCGTCGCCCTGATAGGTGAATACGAGCCGATCGGGCCAAAGTCGCTTGATGCCCGTGGCCAAAGCAGGGGCCCTACCGTGTGGGGCTTCCTGCCAATCGATGTCGATATAGCGGTAAGCAAAGACGGCGCAACCTACCGGACTGACGCCGATGGCCTTCTCTTCCATGCCCATTTCGGCAATGACTTCGGCCACCAACTTGTGCACAACGCCGTGGGAACAACCCGCACAGTAGTGCATTGGCGTGTCGTTCATCAGTTCCGGCTTGGCATAAACAAGGTTTTCGGGTGATATGATGTCGTTATTCATTGTCGATAAGTTTAGTCTTTAATGCGTTAACAATCTCTTCCGGGTCGGGCACAATGCCTCCCAATCGGCCGAAATGTGCCACGGGTATTTTGCCTCCCACGGCCAAACTGACGTCTTGGACCATCTGTCCGGCGTTGATTTCTGCCACAAGTATGCCCTTCTTTCCAGCTGCGGCGTTCTGCAATTCCTTTTCGGGAAAGGGCCAAAGTGTTATCGGTCGGAAGAGTCCGAGCCTGATATCGTGGGCCCGGGCCACCTCCATACTCTTCTCTGCAATGCGGGCCGCGCTTCCGAAAGCAACCACCAAGTAGTCTGCATCGTCGCATTTCGTCAGTTCACATCGCGTCTCGTTGGCTTTTATCTGGCGGTATTTCGCTTGCAAATGCAGGTTTTTCTGCTCCATCACTTCGGGCATCAATTCGAGCGAAGTGATGATGTTTGGCGCGCGAAGTTTGCTTCTTCCGGTCGTTGCCCAAGGGCATTCACGCAGGATTTCGGCTTCTGTTCGGCGCGGTTTCTGCGGAGGTAGCACCACTTTTTCCATCATTTGGCCAATCACTCCATCGCTAAGTATCATCGCCGGATTGCGGTA
Source organism: Segatella maculosa DSM 19339 = JCM 15638 (assembly GCF_000382385.1). Lineage (GTDB taxonomy): Bacteria > Bacteroidota > Bacteroidia > Bacteroidales > Bacteroidaceae > Prevotella > Prevotella maculosa. The sequence goes on from NZ_KB908324.1 coordinate 71,823, forward strand.
TTTGAATGCCAATGTGAATGCCAAATCAACGAAATCTGCCATCTCTTGCACGGAATTCGGAGCCAAAACGATGACGTTATAGTCGCCATTTCCACCGCCACGAGTGGCTTGATTATAGTCGCTTTGACTGGGTTGAATGGTCCCAAGGCCCGGTCCTCCGCGCTGAACGTTCACGATTACGCCCGGCAATTCGGCCCCCGCCATGTAGGAAATGCCCTCTTGCATCAAGGCAATACCGGGACTTGAACTGGAGGTGAGCACGCGTTTTCCGGCTCCGGCTCCGCCATACAGCATATTGATGGAGGCCACTTCGCTCTCGGCTTGCAGTACGACCATTCCCGTTGTTTCCCACGGTTTGAGTAGCGCAAGCGTCTCTATGATTTCGCTTTGTGGCGTGATGGGGTAGCCGAAATAGCCGTCGGCACCGCATCGTATGGCCGCATGAGCGATGGCTTCGTTGCCCTTCATGAGTTTTATTTCTTTCTCTTCCATAGCTTCAATCTTGTTTATTCGAGTTTCTTTCGATAGACCGTGATGCACCCGTCGGGGCAAACAATGCCGCAAGCTGTGCAACCTATGCATTCATCGGGGCGTGCGGCTATGGCAAACGGATAGCCGTTTACGTTGACTTTTCTGTCAGTTAGGGCGATAACGTCTTTCGGGCAGGCTACAACGCAAAGCGAACAGCCCTTGCATCGTTCCTCATTTACCACGATGGCACCAACTATTTTTCCCATAATGTTTTTGATATATGTTTGTTGTCGACACCTTTTTACGGATTATACATGTCCTTGCAATAGAAGACATAGATGTCTTCAAGCATCTTTTTAGCCTCAGCTGCGGGACTTTCCGGGTCAAGAGCGATGGCTTCCATATATGCTTCCATAGCACGTTTGAAGTCACCTTGCCGGCGAAAGTCATTGCCGAGCCTGTAATAATCTGCGGATGTCATGTCGTTAATGTCTTTGTTAAAACAAATTTACTACCTACAAAGGCTATCCAACAAACATCAAGTAAGTTTTTAAGCTATATTAAAATAGTTTTGCTTAAAAGTGCGCACGCCACGAAAGAGTGTGCATAAATCTAAATAAAGTTGTCCCATTCGTTACGGAACTGTGTCATTTTATCGTATAACACGTCGGCTCCTTCGTCGAGAAGTGCCTTGTCGGGCAGTGGACCACTGTTGATGGCAACGGTGAAGATGCCTGCGGAAACACCGGAACGGACACCGAGCGGAGCATTCTCGACAACGATTCCTTCGAATGGTTTCAGGTTTCCGGCTTTCTGAAGCCCCATGAGATAGGGGTCGGGGTAGGGCTTTCCGCGTTTCACATCATAGGCCGTCGTGATGTGGTTTTCGTCAAGATAGCGGCCGAAATCGTTGAGCAGACGCCGAATAAGCGGTCGTTGTCCGCTGCCGGTGACCACGTTTACCGTCATTCCTGCACGCCTTATCTTCTCCATCATGTCGAAGACGCCGTCGAAAATCGGGGCATCCGGCATCTCATGGAAGATGCGGCTTTTCTCGTCATACATGCGTTGTGCCTCCTCTAAAGAGACCTCTTTGCCTTGACGCGTGGCAATTTGGCGGATGGTGTCAATACCCCTTGCTCCCTCGGTGGCGTAGGCATCGGCTTCGGTCATGTCTATTCCGAACCTTTTCATGCTTTCTTGCCACGCAATGGCATGGTGGGGCATGCTGTCATAAAGCACACCGTCCATATCAAAAAGCACGGCTTTGGGGCTGAAATGCCCAAAGCCGTGTCTTTCTAAGTATTGTCTTATGCTGTCATTCATCAGAGCCTTTCACGGATGGCCTTGCTTTCTGCCTCGTAACCGGGCTTGTTGAGCAGGGCAAACATGTTCTTCTTGTAGGCCTCGACCCCCGGTTGATTGAACGGATTCACCTGAAGCAAGTTGCCACTGATGCCGCATGCGATCTCAAAGAAATAGATGAGTTGCCCGACGTAGTAGGCATTCAGGCGTGGAACACTGATGCGAATATTGGGCACACCCCCATCGACATGTGCCAAACGTGTACCGAGTTCGGCCATCTTATTCACGTCATCGACGCGCTTTCCTTCGAGGAAGTTGAGTCCGTCAAGGTTCTCTTCGTCGTGTGGAAAGAGCAGTTTCCGCTCCGGTTCTTCTACACTGATGACGGTTTCGAAGATAGAACGCTCGCCTTCTTGTATCCATTGACCCATCGAATGCAGGTCGGTCGTGAAATCACATGCCGCAGGGAAGATGCCTTTATGGTCTTTTCCTTCGCTCTCTCCGTAGAGTTGTTTCCACCATTCTGCAAAGAAATGCAGTTTGGGTTGATAGTTAATGACAATCTCTATCTTCTTTCCTGCGTTGTAAAGTCCGTTGCGTACAGCCGCATACTGAGCTGCCGGATTCTCAGCAAACGGCACATTCATACCACAGGCGCGTTCCATTTCTTGTGCACCGCCAACCAATTCTTTCACGTCGAAGCCTGCACAAGCAATCGGAAGCAGGCCGACCGGTGTGAGAACAGAGAAGCGTCCGCCCACATTGTCGGGGATAATGAAGCTCTTATAACCTTCTTTGTCGGCACAAATACGGGCTGCTCCTTTCTTCGCATCAGTTACGGCAACAATCACATCCCTTGCATCTTCCTTGCCGCGTTGGGCTTCGCACAGCTTCTTCAGCAGGCGGAAAGTAAGTGCGGTTTCAGTAGTTGTGCCCGATTTACTGATGTTGATGACCCCGAACTTCTTGCCTTTTAAGTAGTCGGTAAGCTCAAAGAGATAGTCTTCTCCGATGTTGTTGCCGGCAAAAAGAATGGTAGGATTCTTCTTATTCTGCAGCAACCAAGCGAAACTGTTGCCCAAAGCCTCGATAACGGCACGTGCACCAAGATAGGAACCACCGATGCCCGCAACGACAATAACCTCGCACTTCGCGCGCAAAATGTCGGCCGTAGCCTGTATTTCATCAAGGAATGCAGGCGTAATACTTGACGGCAAGTGAAGCCAACCAAGGAAATCATTACCCGGACAAGTACCGTTTTCAAGTGCTTCTTGAGCGGCCTTGACTCGACTTTCATAGGCTTCTACGGTTCCGCCTTTGAGGAACTGTGCTGCCTTCGTGATGTCTAAATTAATATTTTTCATTGTTTTTTTGTTATTATCCTGACCTTATACGCATACAAGGTCATTGATTATCTGAAACTTTCTGTCAATAATTTGATTTCAATCTGTGGATTGCTGCGGGCATACAAGATATTGTAGACTGCATCAAGAATGGGCATCTCCACATGTATTTGGCTGTTGATTTCCTTCATACACTTGGTTCCGAAGTAGCCTTCTGCTATCATCTCCATTTCAATTTGTGCACTCTTCACGGAATATCCCTTGCCAATCATCTTGCCGAACGTGCGGTTTCGACTGAACTTGCTATAGCCCGTGACAAGCAAATCACCCAAGTAGACGCTGTCGTCGATGCTACGTTGGGCAGGATAAACGGCCGTCAAGAAGCGGTTCATCTCCTGAATGGCATTAGAAAGCAGGACGGCTTGGAAATTGTCGCCATATTTCAAGCCATTGCAAATGCCTGCCGCAATGGCATAGACATTCTTCAGCACCGCTGCATATTCGATGCCCACAATGTCAGTCGAGGTCTTTGTCTTGATGTATTCGCCTGCAACAACGTCGGCAAATGCCTGAGCCTTTTCCGCATCAGCGCAGGCAATGGTCAGATAGGTGAGGCGTTCGAGCACGATTTCCTCGGAATGTGACGGTCCGCCGATGCATGCCAAGTGCGCATAAGGAACCTCCCACACTCGATGGAAATACTCTGATACCACGAGATTTTCATCGGGAACGATACCTTTTATGGCTGTGACGATGAACTTATCATGCAACGGCGTATTGAGTTTTTTCAGGTGATTTTTCAAATAAGGTGATGGAGTGACGAACACAAGTGTATCATAGTCATGCGCAATCCTGTTGATGTCGCTCGAAAAATCAATCTCATCGACATTGAAAAGTGCCGTCGTCAGGTAGGCAGGATTATGGCCTAAACGCTTGAAATCGGCTATACGGTCGTCCCGACGCATGTACCATCCGATGTGTCGGGTGTGCTTTACGACGACTTTGGCTATGGCCGTAGCCCACGAACCGCCGCCGATGATGGCTATGTTTCCGCAGTTATGCATTCGCTATGTCTATCCAGTTCTGGATTTGTTCAACTGTGGGCTTCTCGTAATTCAGCTTGTATTTCTTGTTGATTTCGCCGAGTTTCTGTTGCAATCCTTGTGCCTTTTCATCCTTGATGTCGCTGATGAGGTTGAAACCGGCCTTGCGCAACACGTAGACCCAAGCCTCTTCAACACCCAATTCAGCCCACTCCTTGACACTGCTCTGTGGCATTTTGGCCTCGGGTTTCATCTGTGGAAAAAGCAAGACCTCCTGAATGAACTCTTTACCCGTCATCAACATGCAGAGTCGATCGATGCCTATTCCGATGCCGGATGTAGGAGGCATGCCGTATTGGAGGGCGCGAAGGAAGTCTTGATCGATGACCATTGCCTCGTCATCTCCCTTGTCTGCCAACTTCATTTGCTCCTTAAAGCGTTCTTCTTGATCCAAAGGATCGTTCAATTCGGAGTAGGCATTGGCAAGCTCTTTGCCGTTCACCATAAGCTCAAAACGCTCTGTAAGCCCCGCTTTCGAGCGGTGCATCTTGGTCAGCGGGCTCATTTCTACGGGGTAATCCGTGATAAATGTAGGCTGAATAAAGCTGCCTTCGCAGAATTCACCGAAGATTTCATCGATGAGTTTTCCCTTACCAAAGCTCTCATCTATGCCCTCCATCTTCAGCTCTACGGTGGCAATCCGGCGTATTTCTTCCTCATCTTTGTCTGCAAGGTCAAAGCCAGTCTTCTCCTTAATGGCCTCAAGAATGGGTAAACGGCGGAATGGTGCCTTGAAAGAAATCGTGTTTTCACTGTTCTGGACTTCCGTACTTCCGTTGTTGACAGCCTTACAAATGGTTTCAAGCAACTGTTCCGTGAAGCGCATCATCCAATTGTAATCCTTGTATTGCACATAGAGTTCCATGCAAGTGAACTCCGGATTATGAAACTTGTCCATGCCTTCGTTACGGAAGTTTTTGCCGATTTCATATACACCTTCAAAGCCACCGACAATCAATCTCTTCAGATAAAGCTCGGTTGCAATGCGCATATACATATCGATGTTAAGCGCATTGAAGTGTGTGATGAACGGTCGTGCACTCGCACCTCCTGCAATACTCTGCAGTGTAGGGGTCTCTACTTCGGTATATCCGTGCGCATCAAAGAAGTTACGCATGGTGCGTAAGATGGTAGCACGCTTGAGAAAGGTGTCCTTAACACCATCGTTTACAATCAAATCTACATAGCGTTGGCGTGCCCGAAGCTCCGGGTCATCGAACTTGTCGTAGGCAATTCCGTCCTTATATTTAACGATTGGCAATGGTTTAAGGCTCTTGCTGAGAAGCTTGATCTCACGTGCATGCACGCTGATTTCACCCGTTTGAGTGCGGAAAACGAAGCCTTTCACGCCGATGATATCACCGATGTCGAGTAGCTTTTTGAATACCTTGTTATATAGGTCCTTGTCGTCTGTGGGGCAGATGTCGTCACGTGAGATGTAAACTTGTATACGCCCTTTGCTGTCCTGCAGCTCCGCGAAACTGGCTTTTCCCATGATTCGTCGGCTCATCATGCGGCCCGCAATCACTACTTCGCGCGGTTCGGCGTCGTCTTTGAATTCTTTTTTGATATCGGTTGAGAATGCATTCGTAGGAAATTCGGCCGCAGGATAGGGATCGATGCCCATATCTCGTAATTCTTGGAGGCACTGTCTGCGGATAATCTCCTGTTCACTTAATTCTAAAACGTTCATGTCTATAGTCGAATATTCATTATTTTCCAATTGCAAAATTAATAAATTATTCCGAATATGCGCCGCTTTTATTGTTTTTTTAAGTAGTATAGTTGTAAATCAATTAATTACAAAATATATAGAAGCGATGATTACCACAGATAAAGTTACAGAGATTTTCTGTTATTATCAATGAAGTTTTGTGAGGATTTGGAAGCAGAACCGAGTAAGAAACTTCAAATAACTCTCACAGACGAGGGTTATAAGCACCTCAAATAAGCCAGTTTCATGCCCTATAAAGACAAAATCCCTATAGCCAATAGGTTACAGGGAGAAAGAATGTAGCGGGGGTGGGACCCGAACCCACGACCTCCGGATTATGAATCCGACGCTCTAACCAGCTGAGCTATCCCGCCATCACATTCGACTTGATTGTCGATTGCGGGTGCAAAGATAGTACAAAGTTTTGAAACCGCAAAAAAATATCAGAAAATTGTGTGATGTTTTAGGGGTGATATTGATAAAAAACACAAAAAAGAAAGGCAATCTGATAATTTTATGCTACTTTTGCAGCGAAGTCGGCACGTTGTCGCGAAACGAAAGGAAAGTAGTTTCAAATGATTCGAATCAAGAAATTAGATATATTCATCGCCAAACAGTTTGGTTTACTCTTTGTGGGCACATTCTTCATTTGTCAGTTTGTGCTGATGATGCAATTCCTTTGGAGATACGTCGAAGAGTTGATAGGCAAGGGGCTCTCCATGGAAATCATGGCTAAATTCTTTTGGTATATGGCGTTGATGCTGGTGCCTCAGGCGTTGCCGCTGGCCATTTTGCTTTCGTCGTTGATAACATTCGGTAATTTGGGTGAGAGTAGTGAGCTGACAGCCATCAAAGCCGCGGGGATTTCGTTAATGCAGGCTTTCAGATCGCTCATTGTGATTACGTTGATAATTTGTGGCATTTCGTTTGTGTTTCAGAACAATATTGGGCCCGAAGCCAACAATAGGATTGGACAACTGCTGCTTTCGATGAAACAAAAGAGTCCAGAACTTGAAATTCCAGAGGGAATCTTCTACGACGGTATACCGAACTGTAACCTGTATGTTCAGCATAAGGACTTGAAGACGGGCAAGCTTTATGGCATCATGATTTATCGAATGACGGGTAGCTATGAAGACCAAGCTATCATATTGGCCGACTCGGGGATGCTACAGGCGACGGCAGAGAAGAAGCATCTGATATTAACGCTGTGGAGTGGAGAATGGTTTGAGAACATGCAGAACGATGCTTTCGGGAACAGTGCCGCTGTTCCTTATCGACGGGAGACATTCACGGGTAAAAAGATTGTGCTCGACTTTGACGGGGGGTTTAACTTGGCTGATGCTTCGGCTTTGTCGAACGATGCACGCGGAAAGAGTCTTGCCCGGATTTATAGGGACAAAGATTCGTTGGAACAGAGCTACGATAGCGTGGGACGGCAGTATTATGCCGATGCTCGGCTGAGTTTGTATTTCATACCACACATTAACCGACGGGACTCCATGCTGGCCGTGAAAGCCGGACAGGCAAAAGATTTCAGTATAGACTCGGTATTCAGCAAGTTAACGGTGCAGCAGAAGCAACAGGTGTTGAGCGAGGCTATGAGCAAGGTGCAAGGCGCAGTGAGCGATTTGGACTTCAAAAGCATGTTCACCGAAGACGGCGACCGCCTTATCCGTCTCCACGAGATGGAAGCCATCAGCAAATTCAGCGTGGCTTTATCGTGTTTGATATTCTTTTTCATCGGTGCGCCATTGGGGGTCATTATCAGGAAAGGCGGACTGGGTATACCTGTCATCATCTCCGTGCTGGTGTTCATTGTCTATTACATTCTCGATAATTCGGGATCTAAGATGGCACGAAGTGGTATCTGGACCGTATGGTTCGGTAAGGGACTGGCTCCCGCGGTGTTGGCACCGCTTGCCGTGTTCTTCACCTATAAGGCTTCGAACGATTCGGCCGTCTTCAACCTCGATTTGTATCGTGACAGGCTTTTCAAGCTATTGGGATTGCGACTCAAACGGCATGTCTTCGGGAAAGAAGTCATCATTGACGAGCCTACATACGAAGAAGATGCCAAGCGGTTGTGTACAGTTAGCAAGGAGATTGCCGACTATTCCGCATATCATCGGCTGAAACGTCCGCCCGACCCGATAAAAGTATTCTTCATATATCGGCCCGACCATGAGGTAGAGCGCATCAGCGAGGAGTTGGAAGCAGTCATTGCCGATTTGTCGAACACGCGAGATGTCTATATACTGAACGAGTTGAACAATTATCCGGTCTTGTCTGTCAAGGCACACACGCGTCCATTTGAGCGGCGATGGCTGAACATGCTGTCGGCCCTCGTGTTGCCCTTGGGTATCTTCTTCTATTGTAGAATGTGGCGTTTCCGCCTGCGGTTACTTCACGACCTGAAGACCATCGGACTGACAAACAGTAAAATCATAAACAGAATTGAAGCAGGTAGTTTGAAATAATTTTCTTCTACCTTATATTATAGGAGAGGTTGAAAGACCGAAACATCAGATTAAGAATAATTATGGAAGATTTCAGATTAAGCAGCATCGAAGATGCCATAAAAGATTTCAGAGAAGGGAAGTTTGTCATCGTCGTTGACGATGAAGACCGCGAGAACGAGGGCGACCTGATCATCGCCGCGGAAAAGATTACCCCGGAAAAAGTGAATTTCATGCTCAAGAACGCCCGTGGTGTGCTTTGTGCTCCGTTAACGCTGTCGAGGGCAGAGGAGCTTGACTTGCCGCATCAGGTGGCGGACAACACGTCGATGCTCGGGACACCGTTCACGATAACCGTAGACAAACTTGATGGCTGCACAACGGGCGTCTCTACACACGACCGTGCAGAAACCATCAGGGCATTGGCCGATCCGAATTCTGTCCCGCAGACTTTCGGGCGGCCGGGGCATATCAATCCGCTGTATGCGCAGGACAACGGTGTGCTGCGGCGCAGTGGCCACACCGAGGCTGCCGTAGACCTTTGCAAGTTGGCTGGACTTTATCCGGTGGGCGCGTTGATGGAAATTATGAACGAAGACGGTACGATGGCGCGCATGCCGCAGCTGATGGCCCGTGCCCGCGAGTGGGACCTGAAGATTATCACCATCAAGGACCTGATTGCTTATCGGCTGAAGACGGAAACGACGATTGAAGTGGGCGTAGAAGTCGATTTGCCCACCGTCTACGGCCATTTCCGCCTGATACCATTCCGCCAGACCAGCAATGGACAGGAGCACATGGCCGTCGTCAAGGGTCAGTGGACGGAGGAAGAACCCGTCTTGGTGCGCGTGCATTCTTCTTGCGCCACGGGAGATATCCTCGGCAGCCTGCGTTGCGATTGTGGCGAGCAGCTGCACAAGGCCATGGAAATGATAGAGAAAGAAGGCAAAGGTGCCGTCATTTATATGCAGCAGGAGGGCCGTGGCATCGGTCTGATGAACAAGATGGCCGCCTATAAGTTGCAGGAACAGGGCTACGACACGGTGGACGCGAACGTACATCTAGGCTTCAAGCCCGACGAGCGCGACTATGGCTGCGGTGCACAGATGTTACGACATCTCGGCATTCATAAAATGCGACTGATGACCAACAACCCCACCAAGCGCGTCGGGTTGGAGGCCTACGGACTGGAAATCGTGGAGAATGTTCCGATAGAAGTCAAGCCGAACGAATACGACAAGAAATATCTTCAGACCAAGCGCGACCGCATGGGACATACGCTCCGTCTGAAATGACGCGGCGGTGAGCGCCTTAGGGTGTGGGCGTGCAGGAAGCGCGAGGCCGAGGGAAAGAAATCATTGAAAAATCCGGAAAAGTAAAATATTTTCGCACTTTTTTGGAACCAAAAAATCACTTCCGTAACTCACTGATAATCAACGGTTTGAAGAGAGTAAAAATTCCCTTATAGGAGAATTTAAATTGTCTTATAAGGGAATTTAAATTGTCTTATAAGAGAATTTGAAAAGAATGCGTAGCAAATTTGAATTCGCCTTAATAATGTAAAGAATTTTTATGTATGCTTTCTTGACGGTCTGCATAGAGATTTTGTTCAGAATGTGCACGAAAGGAATGTTTTGCAAAAAAAACATCGACAAATCGTCGCTGTAACGAATAAATTGATTACTTTTGTATCAGATTAAAACCAGAGACTGTGAAACTATGGGACAATTATCAGACCGTTTGAACCGGCTCGCGCCATCGGCAACACTTGCGATGTCGCAGAAGAGTAGCGAGATGAAGGCACAGGGAATCGATGTTATCAACATGAGCGTGGGAGAGCCCGACTTCAACACGCCGGAGCACATCAAAGCTGCTGCCAAGAAAGCCGTGGACGAGAACTATTCAAAATATTCTCCGGTGCCGGGCTATCCCGACTTAAGAAAAGCGATTGTCGAAAAACTGAAGCGGGAGAACGGGTTGGATTATACGGTCAATGAGGTTTTGGTCAGCAATGGTGCCAAGCAGAGCGTTTGCAATACGATTATGGCACTAATCAACGACGGTGACGAAGTTATTATCCCTGCACCTTATTGGGTGAGCTATCCGCAGATGGTCAAGTTGGCCGGTGGCAATCCTGTGTTCGTGAGTGCCGGTTTCGAGCAGAACTTCAAAATGACGCCCAGGCAGTTGGAGTCGGCGATTACGCCCAAGACAAAGCTACTGATTCTATGTTCGCCGAGTAACCCAACGGGTAGCGTTTATTCACAGGAGGAGTTGGCTGCATTGGCTGATGTTGTCAAGCAACACGATGGGCTCTACGTCTTGGCCGATGAGATTTACGAACACATTAATTATATCGGTAGACATGCCAGCATCGCCAAGGTCGATGGTATGAAAGAACGCACGATTGTTGTGAACGGAGTTTCCAAAGCCTATGCCATGACGGGCTGGCGCATCGGCTATATCGCTGCGCCGGAGTGGATCGTCAAAGGGTGCAATAAACTTCAAGGACAATATACCAGTGGCCCGTGCTCGGTGAGCCAGAAGGCTGCCGAGGCCGCCTATACATTGGGACAAGTCTGCGTAGAAGAAATGAGGAAGGCATTCGAACGCCGTCGGAATTTGATAGTGCGGCTGGCCAAGGATATCCCGGGCTTGGAGGTCAATGAGCCGCAGGGCGCTTTCTATTTGTTCCCGAAGTGCAGTAGTTTCTTTGGTAAGAGTGACGGCATGACAACCATTCACAATGCGACTGACTTTGCACTCTATTTGTTGGATAAGGCACACGTTGCAACTGTTAGCGGAGATGCGTTCGGTGCTCCGGAATGTTTCCGTATGAGCTATGCCACGAGCGATGAAAATATCAAGGAGGCCATGTGCCGTATCAAAGAGGCTCTGGCAAAATTGAAATGAGAAGCAGCGAATGGGAGAGATAGGCAAAGAAAATCTCTCGTTAAAACTTCTTAATTAGAGATGTAGTTGTTCATAAATTGCTATCTTTGCCAAGTATATTATTCATTAAAGTAGTAGGCAAGACTTTTGGATATGATAAAACAAGAGGATTAAATATCAACATATTATAATAACTAAATTTTATTTTAAAATTATGGCAACAACACAAAAAACAGCCGGCCCTAAGAAGTCTCAGGGCTTTCAGGGAGTAAGAAGTGCATTCTGGATTATCGCCGTTTGCTTAGTTATCGCTTTTACTTTGTTCTACACATGGTTTGGTCATGCAAGCCACTTCCAAGGTGGTGACTCCAATGGTTCTCCTGCAGACGTATGGGGTACAATCTTCAAAGGCGGTTTCATCGTGCCAGTTATCCACGCTCTGTTGCTCACCGTATTGGCAATGTCTATCGAGCGCATTCTCGCAATGAAGACGGCTTTCGGTACAGGTTCTCTGCCTAAGTTCGTTGTTAACATCAAGGAAGCGCTGAATGCAAATGACTTTGCTAAAGCTCGTCAGCTCTGCGATAAGCAGAGAGGTTCAGTTGCGAATGTTGTTTATGCTTCTCTTGATGCTTATAAGAATATGGAGAGTGGAGCAAATGCAGCCTTGAAAAAGTCTCAGAAGGTTTCCAAGATACAGTTGGCTCACGAAGAGGCTACTCAGCTTGAGATGCCTACACTGACAATGAACCTTCCTATCATTGCTACAATCGTAACATTGGGTACATTGACTGGTCTTCTTGGTACTGTAACCGGTATGATTAAGTCGTTCTCTGCACTGTCTGCAGGTGGTGGCGCTGACTCTGCCGCTCTTTCTGCCGGTATTTCTGAGGCCTTGATCAACACCGCATTCGGTATTTTGACATCATGGTGTGCCGTAGTATCTTACAACTATTTCACCAACAAGGTTGATAAGTTGACATACGCACTCGACGAGGTAGGTTACTCAATTGCTCAGACATACGAAGCTAACCACGTAGAAGAGGCTTAATTTTTGCTAACCCTTTAAAAATTTATCGCTATGGGTAAAGTAAAAATTAAGAAAAGTGACGTTTGGATCGATATGACGCCTATGTCAGACGTTATGACCCTGTTGCTTACCTTCTTCATGCTGACTTCTACATTCGTCAAGAATGAGCCGGTAAAGGTAAACACTCCGGGTTCTGTGTCTGAAATCAAGGTGCCTGAGAACGGCGTCCTGACCATTCTGGTCAATCCTGAAAAGGATGCGACCGGCAAGCCGACAGGCGAAGGTCAGGTATTCATGAGTTTGGATAATACTGACCAATTAGGTCAGGTTTTAGATAACATGGCCGATAAGTTCGGTGTTTCTTTGACTGCTGCGCAGAGTAAGACTTTCAAGACGGAATCTACATTCGGTGTTCCGATGAATGAACTCAGTAGCTACTTGGCTTCCTCGCCTTCGATGCGCCAGAAGACCTTGCCGACAAAAGGTATTCCGATGGACAGTATCAAGGGCGGTATGAGTGAGTTCCAGCAATGGGTAGACGCTGCTCGTCATGTCAATGAGGATATCAAGATTGCTTTGAAAGCCGATGCTGCGACACCTTATAAGACTGTTAAGAAGGTGATGAGTGAACTCCAAGATATGGATGAGAGCCATTACTATATGATTACACAGCTTAAAAAACAGGAGGACTAATCAATGGCAAAAAAAGAAAGCAAACAGAAAAAGATGACTGTCCGCGTAGACTTTACGCCTATGGTGGATATGCTCATGTTGCTGATCACGTTCTTCATGTTGTGTACATCGCTCAGTAAGCCTCAGACCATGGAGTTGACGATGCCGAGTAATGATGAGAATGTCACAAATGATCAGAAGACGGAAGCCAAGGCTTCTGAAGCAATTACGATCTATGTGACAGCAGACAACAAGATATATTATGGTGAAGGTGAGCCTCAGTATAACAATCCAACATGGATTAAAGAAACGACATGGGGCAACGACGGTATCCGCAAAGTATTGAGAAATCATGCTACGGCAAACGGAACCAAACCGGTAACCCGTATAGAACTTGCTGTGAAAGAGTTAAACGCAGAGAAGGCTAATAATCCCAAGATGTATCCTGACAGTATTTATATGAAGAAGCTTAGCAAGCTAAAGGCCGGAGAACTTAAGGATGGCAAGATTCCTACCTTGACTGTTATCATCAAGCCTTCAGACAATGCTTCTTATAAGAATATGGTCGATGCACTTGACGAGATGCAGATTCTAAGTATTGGTACTTACGTCATTGATAAACTCAATCCTGATGATCTTCACTTGTTGAAGCTCAGAGGAGTGAAACTCTGATTGGTGAAGTAACGAAACTATTTAAAACAGAAACAAATGGCAAAAGTAGATTTATACGATCCCAAATGGGTCGATATGGTGTTCGCCCATAGGAACCAAGCTTACGGAGCATATAAGCTTCGTAAGGGGACCACAGGGCGTAATATCAAGTCGCTCTTGATTTTGGTCATTGCTGCAGCTCTCGTTGGTGGTTTTCTTGCTTGGAAAGTGATTTCTCAGAAGAACGCAGAGGCTCAGCAGGCTTATATGGAGGCAATGCAACTTGCAAAGCTTCAGCAAGAGGCTAAGAAACACGAGAAGAAGGAGGTTGTACAGCCTAAAGTACAACCAAAGAAGGAAATTCCCGTCGCTCGTGAGACACAGAAGTTCGTTGCACCTGTTATCAAGAAAGATGAACTTGTAAAGGAGTCTAACACACTTAAGCAAATGGATCAGTTGGACGACAAGGTGGCTGTCGGAACGGAAACCCATGAAGGTACTAAAGATCGTACCATCGAGGCTGTTCGTAATGATATTGCCGTCAATACTCCTCCTCCTGCTCCTAAGGAAGAGGTTACGCAGAAAGTGTTTGAAGTGGTTGAGGTTATGCCATCGTTCCCCGGTGGGCAGGCTGCTTTGTTGCAGTATCTCAATTCGCATGTGAAATATCCTGTCGTAGCTCAAGAGAATGGTATTCAGGGTCGTGTGACGATTTCATTCGTTGTCGAGCGTGACGGCTCCATTACGGATGTTCGTGTAGCACGTCCTGTAGACCCATCACTCGACCGTGAGGCTGCGCGTGTTGTAAGTAGCATGCCAAGATGGACTCCCGGTAAGCAGAATGGTGCTGCCGTTCGTGTGAAGTTTAATGTGCCTGTACAATTTAAGTTACAGTAATTAAAATAAATGAATAAGAAATTATCTTATATATTTATTGGACTATTCCTGACTTTGGTCTTTTTCTCATCTTGTGATGGGAAAAAGACCAAGGGCAGTAGAACTGATACGCCTACGTCGGGTACAATCGAGTTTGTCGCTGACGAGAGTTTCAGTCCTTTTATCGAAGAGGAGAGACAACAGTTTGAGTTTGAATACCCGAAAGCACATCTGATAGCACGCTATGCCGATGATATAACGGGGTTCAAGAAACTTCAGGATTTGAAGACTTGCTTGTTCTTTACGTCTCGTGCTTTGAAAGCCGGTGAGGTGGCTTATTTCAAATCCAAGAATCTTATCCCCTCTGTATTTCCTATCGGATATGACGGCTTGGCTTTTATCGTCAATCGAAACAATACGGATACTTGTATCACGGTTAATGATATTAAACGAGTATTGAGCGGTGAAGTCAAGAAATGGAGCGAGCTATATCCGAAATCTAAACGTGGAGACATTGAAGTCGTGTTTGATAATCCGGCTTCTGCAACTTTGCATTATGTCATTGACTCTATCATGGGTGGCAAGAACCTTACGGCCGATAACATTGTCGCAGCCAAAAGTAGTAAGGCCGTTATTGAATATGTCAACAAGAATATCAATGCAATCGGTATTATTGGATCGAATTGGCTGAATGATAAGCGCGATTCGACGAATACCACTTTTAAGAAGAATATTCATGTCATGTCTGTATCTATTAAAGAAAAGGCCACACCAATGAACAGTTGGAAGCCTTATCAGGCATATCTTTTGGACGGTCGTTATCCCTTTGCGCGTACGCTTTATGCAATTGTGATTGATCCCTATAAGGCGCTCCCTTGGAGTTTTGCCAATTACGTGACCGGACCAAAGGGGCAGTTGATTTTGTTTAAGACGGGACTACTGCCTTACAGAGGTGACATCTCAATAAAAACAGTTCATGTCAAAAGGTAATTGATAGGAGACAACCTGCTTATCAACACTTTTAGCAGGCACATCGATTATTGTTAATCTGTAAAGAATGGAAAATATGAAAAGAATGAAATATGTAGTAGCTGGATTTCTGATGATGGGATTATCGCTTCCGGCTGTGGCACAGAATGCTAATTACAGTGTGATGCTGAAGCCGATAGAGCAATCTTTGAAAGACAATCCCAATATGGATGCCAAGACGCTGAAGAATCTGACCAAGGATTATCAGAAAGAGTTTAAGAAAGATCCAAAAGCTTTGGTGGCTCTTGGTGAAGCTTTATTGATTAACAAACAATATGATGAGGCTTCAAACATCGGCAATGCTGTGATAGCCAAATATAAGGACTTTGGCGATGCTTATATTCTTTTAGGCGACATTGCTGCAATGAAAGATGACGGTGGTAATGCTGCTATGTGGTATGAGCAGAGCATGACGATGGACCCGAAGAATCCGCAGGGCTATATGCGCTATGCTAATGTCTATAGAAAGCGGAGTCCCGAAGAGAGCGAGCGGGCGTTGAACCTATTGAAGCAGAATTGCCCTGATTTCCCCATTGAGGCTGAAGCTGGAAACAACTTCTATTTGGCCGGCAACTATGCTAAGGCTTTCGAGTATTTCTCTAAGTCGAACAAGGAAGACCTTGCAGAATATTATCTTGTTGGGTATGCAGTCTCTGCCTATATGGCCAATAAGAAGGAGGAAAGTCTTGATATCTCAAAGTTAGGAATTCAGAAGTTTGCTAAGAACATCACTTTCGACCGTGTGGCGCTTTGGAGTGCTGTTGATTTGCAGAAGTATGACGAGGCTATCAACTATGCCAAGATAGTCCTCAACACGGATTCGGTTGAGAAAAGTGCTCGCGACTATATCTACTACGGACTTGCACTTCGAGGCAACAAAGCATATGATGAGGCCATCGCACAGTATCAGAAGGCTTTCGACTTGAACAAGGAAGACTACAAACCCTATCAGTATATGGCCGACACCTATGCTGAAATGGGACAGGAAGACAAGGCTTTGGAATGTAACGAAGTCTACATGGCTCACAACCAGAATGCCACTCCTTCCGACTATGCCAAGCTGGCCAACATCTATGTTCAAAAGGCAGAAAAGGGGGGAGACGGCAAACAAGCCAATTTAGACAAGGCTTATGGCATCTATGGACAAATGGCCGAGAAGTGGCCGACCATTGCTGCTTGGGTCAATAACATGGCCGGTATGCAGGCTTCAAAGGCCGGGCAAGACGAAAAGGGGGCCGAGTTCTTCCAAAAGGCAGTAGACTTGTTGGCCAACAAGGCGGACCGGCAAGATGATGAAATAACGACTCTAAAGTCAGCCTTGGCCAATCTCGGCTATTATTATTGGGTGACCAAGAATGATCTTGAAGCGGCCAAACCTTATTATGAGCAGCTTATCAAGCTCGATCCCGATGACAAGAATGCGCGTGCCGCTCTTGGCTTGGATGCTGAAGCCGCTCCGCAGCAATAATTGACACGCTTTATCTGTAAGCGTGGGGGAGGATAAAAACAGCCATTCCCCCTCTGTTCAAAAAGAGAGCCGCGTCTGATTGAAAATAGAGGCGGCTCTCTTTTAATTTCGAACCGCCTCTGATTTAATTCCGACACGGCACGAAACGAAGCGAGAGCCACCTCGCAATGAATTCCGACGCGGCACGGAATGAAGTGAGAGCCGCCTCGCAATGAATTCCGACGCGGCACGGAATTTACGGAGAGGGGGAGGTAAATTCACTGAGAGGGGGGTCTCACTGAAGTGAGAGGGGGATGTAAATGAAAAAAGAGCCCCATCTAATTTCAAAAAGATATAGATCTAATTTAAAAAAGATCCCCATCTGATTGAGAAGCGGATGCAAGTACGTCTTGACACGCCCTATAAATCACGATATTGAAAAACATAAACCTCTATAATTATAATAGCTTATGAACATAGATTGTGCCATTATTCACGGAAATGTCATTACCCCGTCACGCATCATCGAGCAAGGTTGTGTGCTTATTGCAGATGGTAAAATCGTAGATGTGTTGGATACGATTCCGAGATTGGGCGAAACGGTGGACATTATTGATGCCAAAGGAAACTATGTGGCCCCCGGCTTCATTGATTTGCATACGCATGGCGCAGGCGGTGCCGATTTTATGGACGGCAATACGGCGGCTTATCTTACAGTAGCCCGTATGCATGCTTCGCACGGTACGACACTGTTATACCCGACGACACTGACCAGCAGCAATGAATTGCTTTATGAGACATTCGAAACCTATCAAGATGCGGTTCGAAATAACAAAGACGGTGCGCAGTTTGGCGGCCTGCATCTTGAGGGGCCTTATTTTTCTCCATTCCAAAGCGGCGCGCAGGATAAGTGTTACCTGCGTAATCCGCAGCCGGAAGAGTATATGGAGATATTAAATCGCACAGACGACATAGCCCGCTGGAGTCTTGCACCGGAATTACCGGGTGCTAATGCGTTTATTAATGTTCTGCACGAGCGCGGAATTTTGGCTGCGGCAGGACATACCAACGCCACATTCGAGGAGATGCAAGAGGCTTATCAAAACGGACTTACCCACTTGACGCATTTCTATTCGTGCATGAGTAGCATCACCCGGCGAAATGCCTATCGCTATGCCGGCGTACTGGAATTCGGTTATTATGAAGATGATATCACCGTAGAAATCATAGCCGACGGCATTCACGTGCCCTCCTCGCTGTTGAAGTTGGTGACCAAGATCAAAGGAGTTGAACGTATTGCCTTGATAACTGATTCCATGCGTGCAGCCGGCATGCCTGAAGGGAAAAGCATATTGGGAAGCCTGACCAACGGACAGGAAGTGATTGTAGAAGAGGGCGTGGCCAAGTTGCCCGATCGGAGTGCTTTTGCAGGGAGTGTGGCTACTGCCGACCGGTTGGTACGTACCGTCATTCGTGAAGGAAACGTTACATTGCATGATGCCGTCCGCATGATGAGCGAAACACCTGCACGAATCATGCACGTCGATGACCGGAAAGGAAAAATCAGGAAAGGGATGGATGCCGATATCGTCGTCTTCGACAATAACATCACCATATTACAAACCATCATTAACGGAACAACAGTTTATACGAGATAACCATGTTAACAAGAACTTTTAAGACAGACAAATTAATCGTCAATATATACGATTCGAGAACCGAAATGGGTAAAGGAGCAGCAGCAGAAGCCGCAGCATACCTGAGGCATCTCCTTGCAAAGAAAGAAGAGGCATATATTGTATTCGCTGCAGCGCCTTCTCAAAATGAGTTTCTTGCGGAATTAGCGGCTGCACCCGACATTGCTTGGCAGCGCATACATGCTTTGCACATGGACGAATACATCGGACTTCCTGCCGATGCACCGCAAGGCTTTGGTAATTTCTTAAAACGAAGTATCTTTGATAAGGTCCCTTTTGCCTCTGTCCACTATATTGGAACGGAAAAGACAGCAGAACAGGCATGTGCCGAATACGATAAGTTGCTGCGTGCGCACCCTATTGATATTGTGTTCATGGGGATTGGCGAGAATGGACACATTGCTTTCAACGACCCGCATGTAGCCGATTTCAATGACCCCGAACCTATCAAGAAGGTAGAACTGGACTTGACTTGCCGCAAACAACAAGTAAACGACGGCTGTTTTGCTGCTTTGGACGAAGTGCCTCGATGCGCATTGACATTAACTATCCCCACACTTCTTTCTGCCGACCGAATCTTTTGCATTGTTCCGGCTTCAACAAAAGCCAATGCTGTCAAGGCTACCGTATATGGTGATATCTCAACGCAGTGTCCGGCCTCTATCCTTCGACAGCATGATTATGCCACACTTTATGTCGATACGGATAGTGGCAAGTATCTAATCAATCAATAAACAAGATAATACGGAGTATCAATCAGTTTATAGCGGCGGGCAGAGCTTTGGTTTACAGTGTAAAATCATTGGTTCCTGGTGCCGTGCCCCGAACTTATGTTTTCAAAGTGACTTCAAATGCAGCTATAGTTGACAGCAGAGGCTATTGTGATAATAGTCTTCCTTTATGAACTACTGAATAGCTTTTGGGGAGATTGCTGCAATAGACTATTTATCTCAGTCATTTTACCTTGTAATCTCAGTCATATTATGAGGCAAAATGGCTGAGATTAGCGTGTAAAATGGCTGAGATTGAAAAGGCATAATGGCCGAGACAAATTAGCAGGTTGTGCAAGTTAGTTCGCTGGCATCATACGATGGGCGCGCGTGCTTTTATTTTCAGTTTGATGCCGTTTCTATTTTTTTTATTATCTTTGCAGGAGCGTATGAAGGTAATAGACATTATTCAACAACATAAAGATAGGAGAGGGCTCTCGTTCGAGGTGCTGCCACCCTTGAAAGGGAACGGCACCGATGGCTTGTTTGCCACGATTGACAAGCTAAGAGAACTTGAACCGCTTTTCATCAACATCACGACGCACCACAGCGAATACGTCTATAAGGAGCTGCCCAACGGACAGTTCGAGCGCAATCGCGTGAGGCGCCGCCCGGGAACGGTGGCCATTGCCGCTGCTCTGCAGAACAGATACCGGCTGCCCGTGGTGCCTCATGTGATATGCAGCGGTGCAACGGCAGAGGATATCGAATATGAACTGCTCGATCTGCAGTTTCTGGGTATTGAGAACTTGCTGCTGCTGCGGGGCGACAAAGCCAAGGACGACCGTGTGTTCACGCCGACGCCGGGCGGATATGCCCACACGACGGAGCTGATGCACCAAGTGAATCGCTTTAATGAGGGTTTCTTCAACGACGACACGCCTATCAAGCATCCCGGAACGCCGTTTGCCTATGGCGTGGCGGCCTATCCCGAGAAGCATGAGGAGGCACCCAACTTGGAGATGGACATGCAGTATCTGAAGATGAAGCAGGAGATGGGCGCGCAATATGCCGTGACGCAGCTGTTCTATGACAACGGCAAGTTCTTCGATTTCGTCAGTCGAGCCCGTCAGGCAGGCATTACGATTCCTATTATTCCCGGCATCAAACCGCTGGCACGGCTGTCGCAGTTGACGGTTGTGCCGCGCACGTTCCGTTGCGACCTGCCCGAGGCACTTGCCAACGAGGTCGTGAAGTGCAAGAGCGACGAAGATGCCTGCCGGTTGGGCATAGCGTGGGGCATCGACCAGTGTCGCGAGCTCTATGCTTCGGGCTTCCACACCATCCATTTCTATACCGTCTCGGCCGTGGACAGTGTCAAAGAGATCGCAAAAGAAATTCTGTAAGGCATGAAGTTCAGTGAGGTTATCGGACAGGAAGACGTCAAGGACCGGCTCCGCGAGCTGGTTCGCGAGCGACGTGTGCCCAATACGCTGATGTTCTGCGGGCCGGGGGGGAGTGGAAAGATGGCCCTTGCCCTCGCCTTTGCCTCTTATCTGCTGGGCGAGCGCGATGGCGAAGCGTCGTTGCTTGCCGATTCGCAGGCCATTGTCAACGCCGAAGCGATGCTGGCCCGCTGGGAGCACCCCGATTTGCACTTCACCTATCCCGTCATTAAGCCTGTGGGCACTTCGGCCGAGCACAAGATGACGAGCGACGACTTCACGCGCGAGTGGCACGAACTGCTCTGCAAGTCGCCTTATTTCAGTATGGACGCGTGGCTCGCCTGCATGGACGCGGCCAATCAGCAGGCCATCATCGGCGCAGGTGAGAGCGATGAGCTCACGCGCAAGCTCAGCCTGAAATCGAGTCAAGGCGGCTACAAGGTGAGCATCATTTGGTTGCCTGAACGAATGAACGTGGAATGCGCCAACAAACTGCTGAAACTCTTGGAGGAACCGCCGCGCCAAACGGTGTTCATCATGGTGTGCGAAGAGCCCGATGCGCTGCTTGACACCATCAAGAGTCGCACGCAACGCATCGACATCAAGCGTATTGACGACGCATCGCTGGAGCAGGCACTCATAGAAAGGCGAGCCATTGACGTCGATACCGCTCACCGCATCGCACGCATCGCAGGTGGAAACTGGTTGCGCGCACTCGAAAACCTTGAGGCTGGCAACGAAAACCGACTGTTTCTCGACATGTTCATCATGCTCATGCGGCTGGCTTATCAGCGCAATATCAAGGAGCTGAAGCAGTGGAGCGAGGCCGTGGCCGGCTACGGACGCGAAAAGCAGCGCCGACTTCTGCGCTATATGATGCGCATGGTGAGGGAAAACTTCATGTATAACTTCGGACAACCCGAGCTGTGCTACCTGACGCAGGAGGAAGAGAACTTCTCTTGTAAATTCGCACGGTTCATCAACGAGGCCAATGTGGTAGACATCAATGAGCTTCTACAGAAGGCCCACCGCGACATAGGGCAGAACGCCAACGCGAAGATCGTCTTCTTCGACTTGGCACTGCAAATGATTGTTTTATTAATAAGAAAGTAAAGACTTCGTATGGACTTCAAGAATATGAAATTCAAGATGGCAACAGGCTGCGACCGCGGCCTCTGCCATAAAGGATGCGGGCGGCAAAACCGGCAACTCAACACGTATGACTGGCTGGCCGACGTGCCCGGAAACGCCGAAAGCACCGACCTCGTGGAGGTACAGTTTAAGAACACGCGCAAGGGATATTATCATAACGTCAACAAACTCAGTCTCGCGAAAGGCGATGTGGTGGCCGTTGAGGCCAGTCCGGGGCATGATATCGGTACGGTCACGCTGACGGGCCGCCTCGTGAAGCTGCAGTTGAAGCGGATAAACCTTAGGTCGACCGATGACATCAAGCGCATCTATCGCATCGCCAAGCCGGTAGACATGGAGAAATTCCGTGAGGCAAAGGCGCGCGAACACGACACGATGATCGAGAGCAGAGAGATAGCCCGGCGCCTTGGCCTGAAGATGAAGATTGGTGACGTGGAATATCAGGGAGACGGCAATAAGGCCATCTTCTACTACATCGCCGACGAACGTGTAGACTTCCGACAGCTCATCAAAGACCTCGCCGCTGCCTTCCATGTGCGCATCGAAATGAAGCAGATAGGTGCGCGGCAGGAGGCTGGGCGCATCGGCGGAACAGGCCCCTGCGGCCGCGAACTGTGCTGTGCCACATGGATGAAGAACTTCGTCAGCGTGAGCACCAACGCTGCCCGCTTCCAAGACGTGTCGCTCAATCCCCAGAAGCTCGCCGGCATGTGCGCCAAGCTCAAGTGTTGCCTGAACTATGAAGTGGACGATTATATGGAAGCCGGACGACGTATGCCGCCGCGCGACGCGGTATTGCAGACGAAGGATACCGACTACCATCAGTTCAAAGCCGACATACTGGCAGGCCGCGTAGCCTATTCTACCGACAAGCATATGGCCGTCAATCTCGAAACCATCACAGCACGCCGGGCCAACGATATCATCGCCATGAACCGGCGCGGGGAGAAGCCCCTCTCGCTCCTCGAGAACGATAAGGCCAAGATGCCCGAGAGGCCCAAAGACCTGCTGGTCGACGACATTAACCGCTTCGACAAGACTAAGCGAAAGAAGAAAAAGCGCGCCCCCGCCCGCGACGCAGGTAATCATGGCCGCCCCGAAAAGCCGGCTGACACGCGCACGCAGCCCGACGCCGCCCCGAAACCATGAAGACGCGCAACGCCATCATACCGCTACTCTTTGCCTTGGCCCTCACATCGTGCACGGGCGGAAAGGTATATGATTGCTACCAGCACACGCCTGTCGGAGGCTGGGAGCGCAACGATACTTTGATGTTCGCCGACATAGCCCGCTTCTCGCGCAGCGCTGTCTATACGGCCGAACTCGGTCTACGCATCTCGGGCGCCTACCCGTTCATGGGCCTCACGCTCATCGTCGATAAACACTTCTACCCTCGACATACCGTTGAGAGCGATACCATCGACTGCTCGCTTATCGACCACAACGGAAACAGCCGGGGCGTAGGGGGTGTGGGTTATTACCAATATCGCTTCGGGCTTAACCCTATACAAGTTTCGGCCGGCGACAGTATCGTCGTCAGCATCAGGCACAATATGAAGCGTGAGATACTGCCGGGTATCAGCGACGTGGGGCTGATGCTGACCGAAGCAGCAGACAGACCGAAGTATAAGTAGTCCCACCCCCTTTTACCTATTACGCCATTACCGATGCGCGTAAACATCGTTATCAGTATACGCCAGCTTGGGGTAAAAGAATCTACCCGATAGCGCTACGGCGTCGGATGACAGTTCCTTTTTACATTTTTTATCTTCCGCCGTGGCGGAAGAATATTTTCTTTACTTTTTTTATCTTCCGCCACGGCGGAAGAACTTTCTTTTTACATTTTTTACATTCCGCCATGGCGGAAGAATATTTCTTTCACATTTTTTATCTTCCGCCGTGGCGGAAGAACAATTCTTTTACGTTTTTTATCTTCCGCCACGGCGGAAGAACGTTCCTTTCTTATTTTACTATTTTCCGCCATGGCGGAAGAGCATTCTTTTTTATTTTACTATTATCCACCATGGGCGACGAGTATTCTGGCCGGAGTCAGCGCATACGTGTGAGGTTTCTTCCGGCATCGATGCGCAGGAAGATGAACAGTAGGAGGGTGAAGCCCCATAGTGATGAGCCGCCGTAGCTGAAAAAGGGGAGCGGAATTCCTATCACGGGTGTGAGGCCGAGCACCATGCCCACGTTGATGAAGACGTGGAACAGGAAGATGCTCAATACGCCGTAGCCGTAGATACGCCCGAAAGACATGGGCTGCCGTTCGGCAAGACGTATGAGGCGGAGAATGAGGAGGAGGAACAGGACGAGAACGGTGGCCGAGCCAAGGAACCCTTCTTCCTCGCCGACGGTACAGAAGATGAAATCGGTGTCTTGCTCGGGCACGAACTTAAGTTTGGTTTGTGTGCCGTTGAGGAAGCCCTTGCCGCGGAGTCCGCCCGAGCCTATGGCTATTTCGCTTTGATGTACGTTGTAACCGGCGCCGTTGAGGTCGTCTTCGAGGCCAAGGAGCACGTTGATACGGACGCGCTGATGGGGCTCGAGCACTTTGTTGAGCACGTAGTCGGCGGAGTGAAAAAAGGCTATGGAGCCGATGGTGAAGAGGCTGATGAGGGCGTAGGTGGTGATGCGGGTGCGTAGCCATCGCAGGAGGAGGATGACGATGACGGCGATGCTGACAGCGAACTGCAGGGGTACGGTGTCGAAGGGTATGACGTAGGCGGAGAAGAGCCATGCGGCAAGGGTGAGGCCGGCTGTCGCTCCGAGGAGATACCACATGAGGCGGCGGTCGCGGCTGTATATGCCTACCATGGCGGCGGTGAACACCTGTATGAGGAGCATGACGACGGACACGCCGACCGAGGTGGGCGTGTGAAGGAGCGGGGTATCTTCGTATTTGATGCCGACGACGAAGTAGACGACCATTGCGATGCCGGTGAAGAGGATACTGCCGGGCATTCCTTCTCGGTAGAACATGAGGAAGAAGGCGATGTAGACGAGGGCCGAACCGGTTTCACGTTGTGCGACAATGAAGAGCATGGGGAGGAGGATGATAGTGCAAGCCATGGCGAAGTGCTTCCAGCGTCGGATGTCGAAGCCATATGACCCCATGAGTTTGGCGGCTGCGAGTGCTGTGGCGAATTTTGCGAACTCGGCGGGCTGGAGGCGTAGGGGCCCAAATACGAGCCACGAACGTGAACCTTTTATCTGGTGAGGGTTGAAGATAGTGAGGAATAGCAATAATAATAGGAGGGCATAGATGACGTAGGCAAAGGTGTCGTAGAACCTGTCGTCGAGCAGGAGAATGACGAGGCCGAGGAAGAGCGAGGTCGCTATCCAGACGATTTGCATGCCTGAACGGGTGGAGAGACTGAGAATGTCGGTGTCGCCGTAGGTGTAGCCTGCACCGCATACACTTACCCACCCGAAAGCGAGTAGGGCGACGTAGATGGCAACTGTCCACCAGTCTAGCGATCTGAATATGTTGTGTTGTTTACCTGTCATGGGTGCCATAAGCAATCCTTTTATGTTGTAGTGTTTCGGCCATATGCTCGGCAGATGGTGAGAGTCGGCCCGTCATGTATTGCTCGAAGAGTACACCTGCAATGGGTACGGCGAAGTCGGCGCCGAAGCCTCCGTTCTCCACGTAAACGGCGATAGCCACCTTGGGACGGTCCATTGGTGCGAACCCCATGAAGACGGAATGGTCGCGGCCGTGGTTCTGCGCGGTGCCGGTCTTTCCGCAGATGGCGTATGGGAGTCGACCGAGGTCGCGGCAGGTGCCTTTGAGCACCGACGAGCGCATGCCGGCGATGACGGTACGGTAGGCACGCTCGGAGGCCATGGTGCGGTGGCGTCGGGTGTAGGCAGTGTCGAGGGGTAGGCCCTGCACTTTGCGGACGACATGTGGTGTGTAGAAGTAGCCTCGGTTGGCGATGGTGGCACCGAGATTGGCTATCTGCAGGGGCGTGAGATTAATCTCACCCTGTCCGATGGATATGCTGATGACGGTCAGGCCATTCCATGCATTACGGTAAGCATGGTCGTAGAACGAGGCATTGGGTATAAGTCCGCGCTTCTCACCGGGGAGGTCGATGCCGAGTTTGTAGCCGAGCCCCATGCTGACCATGTAGTCGCGCCAGCGGTTCATGGCGTTCTGTACGGAGCCGTATTTGCGTCGGTTGCCGAGCATATAGTAGAGCCCCCAACAGAAATAGGCATTGCATGAGGTGCTGATGGCCTCGACGAGATTGAGGGGCGAGACGTGGCCGTGGCAACCTACGTGTAGTCCGCGGTAGAAGAAGCCGTGATGGCAGGTGAACATGGTGTTGGGCGTGATGATACCCTCGGTGAGATAGGTGAGTGCCTGAGTGGTCTTGAAAGTTGAGCCCGGGGGGTATAGTCCCATGATGGAGCGGTTGAGCAGCGGCTTCCATACGTCCTTGGAGAGCGCCTTGTGGGCTTTGCTGCGTTTGCGGCCAATGAGGTAGCGCGGGTCATAGGTGGGCGAAGATGCCATGGCGAGCACTTCACCCGTAGCCGGCTCAATGGCGACAATACTTCCTATCTTACCTTGTAGCATTCGTTCGGCGAGAGCCTGCAGTTTCAAGTCGAGGCTCAGGGTGAGATCTCTGCCAGCTACGGGGCGATGATCAAGTTCCCCATTACGGTAGCTACCTTGTATCCTGCCGTGGGCATCACGCAACATGATACGTATGCCTTTTTCACCACGTAGTTCTTTCTCGTAGTACTTCTCGACACCGAGTTTCCCGATATAGTCTCCGGGCTGATAGTAGTCGTCGTCTTCGATGTTGGCCGGTGATACTTCGCCGATGTCGCCTAAGACGTGAGCTGCATAGGGGTAGGTGTATTGTCGAATACTACGTTTCTGTATGTAGAAGCCGGGGAAGCGGAACATCTTCTCGCGGAATATACTGAACTCTTGGTCAGACAGTAGGCTCAAGAAGAGTTGTTCGGTGAAGCGGCTGTATCCGGGGTTCTTGTTGCGGTCTTTAATATCGTCCATTCGCTTGATGAAGTAGCTCTTAGTTATGCCGAGCGCATTGCATAGTTCAAGGGTATCTATGTGGTTCTTGGTTTCGTTCATCACGACCATGATGTCGTAGGCAGGCTGGTTGTAGACCATGAGCTTGCCGTTACGATCGTAGATGGAACCGCGTGAGGGGTAGTCAATCTTCTTGAGAAAGGCGTTACTGTCGGCGTTCTTCTTGAAGTCGTCGCTGAGTAGCTGTATCGTGAACAGGCGGACGATGTAGACAAGCACGATGGCCACTGCCACGCCGCCTATCACAAAACGTCTGTTTTCGAGATTATAGTCTTTCACCTGTCAAGTAATACTTTTGTTATGGGACGAATAAATAGGACCGATTTCATTTTGAACGGAAATTCTCCAGCGTGATAGCAAGAACCACAGTGATGGTTGTACTGCCGGCAATGCACTCAAGCCATTGCAGCCAGTTGAAGAAGTTGAACGTCTCAAGCGTGAAGAAAAGCGTGCAATAGATGAGTACCATCAGAAAGGTGTAGCAGATGAAACGGGTTGCTCCCAATGAGCGGATCGAAGGGCAAAGGTCATCTGCACTGTCGCGTTGCAGGAAGAGGACGAGCATATAAGGCTGAATAAGTCCCATGAAAGTAGTCGAAGCCATGGAGACGCCCGGCGTGTTGGAAAAAATGTCTATGAAGAAGCCCATGATGAAGCCGGACAGCAGTGCCATCCAGCGTGGAATATTGCGTGGAAATAGCAATACGACATAGATATAGAGTAAGGGAGTGGCACAGTTGAACAGATGGATATGGTTGAAGACCAAGATCTGCACTAACAATAAAGCCACAAAGATGGCGACTCCTCTTAGTAACTGTGTGTTCATTTTCTTACATCCTCCCTTGATTTTAGTTTGCTTTGCCACTCTCCCTCGTGCGGATAGAGTCTTCTGCAGCCCGCATGATATCTGCTTGTTCTGACAGTGCTGTGTTATCAATCACACAGACGTCACGTAGCTTACCGAAGTCTGTTGCCAGTTCGACTTTCAGGCGATAGGACATCTGGTCTGTAGAATTGTAGACGTGCAATATTTTGCCAACCATCACACCCGCTGGAAATACGGAGGAATAGCCGCTTGTGACAACGTTCTCATAGAGTTTGAAGTGGGCATGGCGCGGTACATCGTCAACATAGGCTTCAGACGTGTTGCCGCCTGTCCAATGCAGGTATCCGAAATAACCGCGTCCTTGGATAATGCAGCTGATATTCGATTGCGAATTGAGCACAGGAATGACAATGGCATAGTGGGCTGAAGTAAGATAGACGATGCCAACGACCCCCGTTCCGCAGACTACGCCCATATCTTTCTTCACTCCGTCGGCCTCCCCCTTGTTGATGGTCAGTAAATTGTCCCGTCTGTTCCAAGACATGCCTACCACCTTGGCCGGAATGAGCCGGTAAGGGTGAAGACTTTGTAGCAAAAGGCTCCTGTTCATGGCAGTATCGGCAGCAGAATCGCCCAAATCCCTTTCAAGTTTGGCGAGTCGTTGTTCCAAATACAGGTTACGTTGAGTGAGCTGCTCGTTTATCTTCGACAATTGGAAATAGGATTCTATTTTCGAACTTGTGTCGTATATCTTCCCGGCCACGATATTGGCTGATGAAAACCATACACTTCCTTGATAACTGTTGAACCGGAACAGGAGTACAAAGCTGATAGCCTCCAATAGAACAAACAGCAACCAATAACTGTATTTGGCCAGAAAGTCTAAGAGATTACGCATACCTGAATTGATCATGAAATATTAGGTGTTGGCAAATTAACTGATAATCGTCAACACCTAACATCAGATTTATCGCATCAAGAAAGAAAAACGGTCTACGTTCTTAAGTGCAATGCCTGCGCCTCTTGCCACGCTGTGCAACGGGTCTTCGGCGATATGGAACGGAATGTTTATCTTTTCGGTCAGGCGTTTATCCAAACCACGCAGCAAAGCTCCGCCGCCACTGAGATATATTCCGTTCTTTACGATGTCGGCATAGAGCTCGGGTGGCGTGTTCTCCAGTGCGGAAAGAACGGCATTCTCAATCTTGGCAACCGTCTTGTCGAGGCAATGTGCTATTTCCTGATAGCATACCGGGACTTCCATGGGCAAGGCCGTGATGCGGTTAGGTCCGTGGACAGTGAAGTCTTCAGGGCCCTCTTCGCCCAACTCGGTCAGTGCTGACCCCACGTGTATCTTGATTCGCTCAGCCATACGTTCGCTGACTTTAACATTGTGCTGGCGGCTCATGTATTCTTGAATATCGGCCGTCAAATCGTCTCCGGCTGTACGTATGGAGTTATTGCTGACGATACCACCCAGTGAAATAACGGCAATCTCCGTGCTGCCACCGCCGATATCAACGATCATGTTCCCCTCAGGAGCCTCGACATCGATGCCGATGCCAATCGCGGCAGCCATCGGCTCGAAAATTAAGTAGACATCGCGGCCGTCGGCATGCTCGGCACTGTCGCGGACGGCACGCAGTTCAACCTCGGTCGAGCCTGATGGCACGCCGATGACCATGCGCAACGATGGCGACCAGAGCCTGCTTCCCGAATGAACCATTTTGATTAGGCCACGCATCATTTGCTCGCAGGCCGTGAAGTCGGCAATGACACCATCTCGTAGTGGGCGTACGGTGCGAATATTGTCGTGTGTCTTCTCATACATCATCTTTGCCTTGGCGCCCACGGCAATCATTTTATCGGTGTTGCGGTCAAGAGCCACGACGGAAGGTTCGTCAACAACGATTTTGTCATCGCTGATGATGATGGTGTTGGCTGTGCCGAGGTCCATTGCTATTTCTTGGACAAAAGAAAAAAATCCCATATGTTATATATTATTTACAAACCAATTGTGAATTGCGGTGTCGTAATGGCTGCTGACTCCGAAAGCGCGTTCTGCGAACAGTTTGCGTTCAGTCAAGTCGGTCTGGGCACCCTTCTTCTTGAGTATATCGAGCAATATGCCGTATTCGGCCTTGCTCGGAATGATGACGACATCCTTGAAGTTCTTCGCGCCGGCACGTATCAGAGAGATACCGCCAATGTCAATCTTCTCGATGATGTCTGCCTCCGACGCGCCACTTGCCACAGTCTGCTCGAAAGGATAGAGGTCGACAACGACAAGGTCTATAGACGGAATCTCGTATTGTGCCATCTGTGCTAAGTCATTTTCATTTTCACGCCGTGCCAAAATACCTCCGAAGACTTTCGGATGCAGCGTTTTTACGCGGCCACCCAAGATAGACGGGTAGGTAGTGATGCTCTCAACGGTCTGGCATTCATAGCCCAATGACTCGATAAAGCTTTGTGTTCCGCCCGTAGAAACGAACTTCACACCTTCTTCATGCAGCTTGGCAAGCAACTCCTCCAAGCCATCTTTGTGGAAGACGGAGACGAGAGCAGTCTTGATTTTTTTTATTTCAGCCATGATGATTTTGAAAAATATGAACTATTTGCCCGCAAAGTTACTAAAATATGCTGATAGAAACCGCTAAAAAAACAAAAAATATATATTATTTATCAGTGATATGTTGCTCTTCCACTTTCTTTGCTGCTTCCAACAGCTTGATGGCATCGACGTATTGTGCCATACCTTGTGCCACGTCCTTAGCCGCTTTCATGGCCAATACCACCGTTTGTGGCCGGTGAACTACGTCACCTCCCGCAAAGACACCGCGGCGTGTAGTCATGCCATAAGGCCGTTCTACGACCTTCACGTAGCCTTTCTCGTCTACTTCAATGCCCTCCGTCGTGCTCACAATGCGGTTGGCCGGTCGGCTGCCGATGGCCAGAAAGACGCGGTCGAAGCGCTCGACGAGTTCTCCTTCGGGCGTGCTTAGCCGGCATGCTGCCAGCCTTCTGTTTTCTCCGGCAATGAACTCGGTCACCGAAGTGTTCCATTTGAACTTCACACCTTCGCTGACAGCCTGCTCATATTCGGCCTTGATGGCTGGCATTTCCTCTTGGGTGCGGCGGTAAAGCACCGTCACATCCGCCCCCAAACGAATGGCCGTGCGGGCAGCATCCATGGCAACGTTTCCTCCACCGATGACGCCTACCTTCTCACCGTCGCGCAATGGCACCATATCTCGCCCGATGGCCCCTTCATTATAGCTGTTTACGTTGTGCAAGAAGTAGGTACTCTGACTGACACCCCGCAGCTTTGCGCCCGGTGTACTGTCCATGTTCTGCGGAACGGAAGTGCCCGTGCCCATGAAAATGGCATCGTATCCCTGATGAAACAAGCTGTCTACGTTTACACTATTCTCTCCGACGAGCACGTTGCACTCGAAATTGACACCCAAAGCCTCTATTTTTTGTATCTCGGCACGCACCACTTTCTTCGGCAGACGGTATTCCGGAATGCCATACATCAGTACGCCTCCCGGCTCATCCTGCCCTTCGAAGATGGTCACATTAAAGCCTTGGCGTGCCAAATCGCCTGCAACCGTCAGCCCGGCAGGGCCGGATCCGATGACTGCAATCTTGCCTCTGTCCTTCTGTGGCAGCTTTTCTCGGGTGAGATTCATTGCGGTATCGAAGTCTGCAATGAACTGTTCAATCTTCCCAATCTGTATAGGTGTGCCTTTCTTATTCATCACGCAATGACCTTGACACTGCTTTTCGTGCGGGCAAACTCGCCCACAAATGGCCGGCAGATTGCTCTTTTCGTTGATGATACGCATGGCGTCGCCCATGTTTCCCATGCTCAGTGCGTGGATAAAATCGGGAATATCGTTTTCTATCGGACAACCTTTCCGGCATTGCGGAACCTTACATTGCAGGCATTTCTTGGCCTCGGCGATGGCCTCAATCATAGTAAAGCCTTCGTCAACGGCCTGAAATGAATTTGTTTCCTCTGTATTCATCGTTTTTATCTTGTTCGTTACGTATCTGTTTTGCTATCTTGAAGTGGCAAAATTAAGCATTTAATCATAGAACAAGCGTGAATGTAGGGTGTATAAAAGAATATTAACATTAATTAATTGCGGCGGAATTTGTTGCCGATAACACTGCCGTCAAACCGCCGCAGTTCCCATCTTGTTTTTCAAGGTGCATCAAGACGGTCCGCAACTTCAGCCATTTTGCCGTGCAATATGGCTCACTTTAGCGCGTGAAATCAGCCATATTGCGCGCTAAAATGGCTGATATTGAAAAGCGATACGAACGCATTGGTAATCAACCTACTGCGATAGTGGAAGCATCAAAAAGGAAAGACTTTCGGGAAGTATCACTATGTGCGTTCTGAGTTCGCAGATTTTACTCAACAAAAAAGAGAGACAGGAGGCCTCTCTTTTCTTATTTCACGCGGTAAAACGACGGTTTTATCCCAAATATTTCATCAAAATCTTGGCATAACCGCTGTCGCGCAGCTTGGCAATGCTCTTTTCTCTGATTTGCCGGACACGCTCGCGAGTGAGGCCCAATTGGTCACCTATCTCTTCAAGCCCCTTCTCGTGGCAACCGATGCCATAGCATTCGCGAATGATAGTTATCTCTCTGTCTTTCAAAACCTTGCGCAAAACGTTTTCCAATTCAAGTGCCATTGACTCGTGGTCCACCTGCTTGTCGGTGCGACTATCGTCTCCGCCGGCCATGATATCGACCATGCTGTTGTCCTCACCTTCTTGGAACGGCGCGTCAATACTGACGTGATGACTGTCGGCCATCAGGCTTTGATCAATCTTTTCTTCCTCAATCTGCGTTGCATTCGCCAGCTCTGTCAGCGACGGTTTACGCTGATTCTCCTGCTCGAACTTATTGATTTCACGATTGATTTTATTGAGTGAGCCCACCTGATTGAGCGGAAGACGCACGATACGGCTTTGTTCGGCGATGGCTTGCAGAATGCTTTGGCGTATCCACCACACGGCATAGGAAATGAATTTGAAGCCGCGAGTCTCGTCAAACTTCTCGGCTGCTTTCACAAGACCGATGTTTCCCTCGTCGATAAGGTCGGTCAATGAGAGGCCTTGGTGCTGATATTGCTTGGCAACCGACACCACGAAACGAAGATTGGCGGTGACTAATTTCTCCTTTGCACGCTCGCCGTCACGACCGCCTTTCTTGATTTTCTGTGCCAATTCGATTTCTTCGTCAATTGAAATCAACGGGGCACGTCCAATCTCTACGAGGTATTTATCCAAAGCCTCACTCGAACGGTTCGTAATACTCTTCTGGATCTTTAGCTGTCTCATCTTTTTACCTCTTCTATCCTATTCTTAACTTCTTGAAAATCAACTTCGTGTGTATTTACCTCTATATAAAAGACGTGCAAAGGTACACATTATTATATAACAAAACAAGTTATTTTGCCTTGTTTTAACCATATTTATGATATTAAATATTGTGTTAACGGCGGACGTAAACCTGTGAATGCCGCTTTTCAAGCGTATTGTTTGGGGAATGGAAGCGGCCGAACGACATCGTTATCAGAACTGAAAATAGATGAATGGTTGTATCGTGGAGCTTTTTATCTGAATGACGATGTAGATGACGGCCGTCAGCAGGAGCGCGCAGACCACCACGTTGCAACGGCGAAGCGCGGCGATGATTCGCTCTTGCCATGCATCGGGCAGGAAATGCGTGAGGAATCCGAAGGCCATGAAAGCCAATACATATTTATATCCGCTTGCAATCTGTAACCAAAGTTCGGCGTGGAAATCGCTGAAAATGCGTAGAAGCATCGTTTGTCCTGCAGAGAATGAAGTCTGACGGAAGAAAATCCACGTGAAGCAAACAAAGTGAAAGGTCAGCAATATGGCCGCCCATTTGCGGATACCGCGCGGACAATAGCTGCGCGCATGGTGCAAAATCTCTTGGCTGAACAGCTTGTGTGCGGCCAAGGCGACGCCGTGCATGCCACCCCAAACAATGAAATTGAGGCTGGCGCCGTGCCAAAGTCCGCCCAAAAGCATGGTCAGAATGAGGTTGACATACTGCCGCAGCTTGCCTTTCCGGTTGCCGCCGAGAGAGATATAGATGTAATCGCGTATCCAAGTGGACAGCGAGATGTGCCAGCGTCGCCAGAAATCGGTGATGCTTGTGGCGCGATAAGGCGCATTGAAGTTGAGCGGGAAGCGGAACCCCAGCAGCAATGCGATGCCAATAGCCATGTCGCTGTAGCCACTGAAGTCACAATAGATTTGCAATGCATAGCCATAGATGCCGAGAAGGTTCTCCATGCCGCTGTAAAGCGTGGGGTTATCGAAGATGCGGTCTACAAAGTTGAGGCTGATATAATCGCTGATGACCGCCTTTTTGAATAGTCCGATAATGATGAAGTAGACGCCGCGGGCGAACATGTCGGGCGTAATGACGACCGGCTTGCGAATTTGTGGCGCAAAATCCGAGGCACGCACGATGGGACCTGCTACCAGTTGCGGGAAGAATGACACGTAGAACGCATAGTCAAGGAGGCGAGGTAAGGGCTTCAGGTTGCCGCGATAGACGTCAATGGTGTAGCTCAGGCTTTGGAAAGTGAAGAAGCTGATGCCCACGGGGAGGAAGATGTCCCACGGTTGGAAGTTGAAATCGAGCATCCGACTGACCATTCCTGCAAAGAAGTTCGTGTATTTGAAATAGCCCAATAGGCCGAGATCGATCATCAGGCTCAATGCCACCAGCCACTTGCGGCGGCGACGCAAGCACCGTTCCTTTCCCTTTTCGGTCAACGAACGGTCGGCCAATGTTTGGATACGTCGCGCGATGAGGTAATCGCTCACTGTGACGATGGCCAGCAGAAAGAAGTAGAGGCCGCTGCTCTTGTAATAGAAATAATAGGAGAAAAGCGTCACAAAGAGCAACCGGGGCTGCAAATGCCGACGCAGCAGCATGTAGACGAACGAAAAGCCCAGAAAGAGAAACAAGAAGAGACCGCTCGAAAAGAGGAGCGGTTCTTGTGGATTATATGAGAGAAGGCTGATGAGTCGCTGTATCATTGTTGTTCCAAAGCCTTGCGGCGTTTATAGTTTTCCAGTCCGGCAATAAAAGAAGGGAACACCTTTCCGGCCACCACTTTACCACCGCCGAAGCTCAAGTGCGTGTAGTCCTTATTGGCCCGGTGGCTGTCTACGAGCCTTTTCATGCTGCTTTCACCGCCCATGGCCTGATAAAGATTGAAGAAACCCACCCCGCAGTCGGCTGCCAATT
Source organism: Segatella maculosa DSM 19339 = JCM 15638 (assembly GCF_000382385.1). GTDB lineage: Bacteria > Bacteroidota > Bacteroidia > Bacteroidales > Bacteroidaceae > Prevotella > Prevotella maculosa. The sequence continues at coordinate 107,036 of NZ_KB908324.1, forward strand.
GCGCTTGCAAGGCCACCAGTTCCTTCACTTCCTTCAGGGTTGTGATGCCCTCGGCCGAGCGTTGGTCGCGGTCGGGTACGCTTACGACGAGAATACCTGCTGAGGGATAGGCCGCACGAAGGTTCTCTATCGACCGCTTCATGCGCTTTATATAAACCTTGAGCAGTGGAAGCGTGTTTCCTTTTACAGCTTCATTGAGCCCGTAATGAACGACAATCAGGTCGTAAGGCCGCAGCCGTGCGAAGTCTGAAAGGGTAGAAGAGGGAATGCGTCCCAACTGTGCACCCGACGAGCCGCGCATGGAAAAGTTGTCGAGAATGACGCCGTTGTCCGACTCGAGGGCCATGCCGAAGAGTGTGGTGCGGGGCGTTACACGCGTGAACCGATAGCTCACGGCATTCATGTTGCCCTTGGTTTCGATCATCTGCACTTCGTCCGAGGCGCGGGTGCGGCACATATAGGGCTGCCCATCGCTTATTGCGATCCTTATATTGACAGACTGCGGACTGCGAAAGAAGAGCTTCGCGCTCTGCCAGTCGGCCACATGAGGCTGCCGTTTCGAGCCGCGCGTCGTGACCGATGCCCCTTCCCGCGGCACATAATAACGTTGGGCGATGCCTTGACGCAGCTTGTCGAAAGGCTTTTTCACCACGGCAAACTCCGCAATCCCGCTGTAGTGCTGGTTGACAGTGCGACGGAAGGCCACCAACGGCGTGCCGCAATCGACCCAACCCACGCCCGAACCGCCGAACCGACTTTGGAACAGCGCGCGGAGATAGTCTGTCAAGATGTCGCCCTCAATGAACGAGTCGCCGAAATAGGCGATACGTATCGGGCGACCGAGCGTCGTGACGCGACTCAACTGCGCATAGAACGCGTCCATGCCGCCCGCCTTGCCACCCGAAAAGTCGGCAATGGGCTCCACACCTTTCGGCCATCGCTCCTTGAAATTCACCTTTCGGCCATGGCGTACGACGGCTACGACGGGCGTGGGTGCCTTGGGTGTGGGCACCACCTCGGTCTCGTTCGCCTCGATTTCGGGCTGTATCTGACTGAGCATGTTGACGTGTCGCAGTTCCGTTCCACCGATGTCGAGCGTGGGCAATCCATGCATCGACAGCAAAAAGGCCACCGTCAATCCTGCTAAAGTAAAAGTCCTCACAGACTGGTCCATTGCTGTTCTCTCTTTTTCTCTTTACCTTAATGGGCCGGCAAAGTTAAGCATAAAATCTGATATACGCGTTCCTTTCGGCAATTTTATTTGTCATCGGGTGCCACAACGAATGATATTGCAAATCGATTTGGCGGTTCTTACGTTTTTTTTTGCTATCTTTGCATCATCAAACAAATCATAACGACCTTTATTCAATGGCATGAAGCGTCTTCTACTACTGTTTCTTTCGTCGCTGTTTGGCTTGTGTTCATGGGCGCAACCGACCTACGTCACGCGGTGCAATACCTCATATCTGAACATGACGAACGGGCTTCCGAGCAATTTCATTGATGATATCTATGCCGACAGTTACGGGTTTATCTGGATAGCCACGCACGGTGGAGGACTCGTCCGCTATGACGGTTACGCCTATCGTTACTTCAATGAGGGCCCGAGAGGTATGGCATTGCGCAGCAACACTTGTCATAATATGGTGGAAGACAGGTTTCATCGATTGTGGATCAGTTTTGAAGAACATACCAAAGTACTCGATCTGAAGACCATGCTTCCGGTGGTTCCTGCGAGCAGGAATGATATTTTGCGGCGTATTCTCGGCGAGCTTTCCGTGAAAGTCTACCGCGATAGCAAGGATGCTTTGTGGTTGGTGACCCGTTCAACCATCTATCATGTAACTTTTGATGACGTGGGTAATGTTCTCAGGATATTACAAATGGGTTGTCAAGTCAACACACCCGATATCGCCATGGAGGATATCGACCGAGATGGTTCGGTATGGATGGCTATCGATGGTGGGCTGTATAAGCTCGCTATTGTGCATGGAAAGCTCGTCAAGCGTATGATAACTCCCACCTTATCTTATATGGGCGACACCTTCTTTACCTGCTTGAAAATGTTCCAAAAAGATGTATGGATCGGAACTTCAAAGGGGCTCTTACGCTATAATTCGACTGCAAAGACATTGAAAGTGTACGAAAAAAATAGGGGCGGAAGTTCGCTTTCGCATGACTATGTGTCGTCGCTTGCCGTGTCTGAAGGCCGGTTGCTCGTGGGAACCTTGGGTGGAGTAGATTTCTATCAGCCTGAAACTGATGATTTTCTGCATTGGGATACGGGCAGTAAGACCAATCCACTGTGCAGCAACTTTGTAAATTGTCTCTTTGTCTTCCATGGTTTTACGTGGGTAGGAACGGATTCAGGGGGCATCACCAAACTGAATCCGCGTCCGCTGCAAATAGAGAATTTCTATCATACCGATAATACTACAAGTCTTTCGCCCAATGCCGTGAATGCAATGTATGCTGAACCGAACGGTACTTTGTGGGTGGGAACGATAGAAGGAGGCCTGAACCGCAAGGCAAGGGGGAGCAATTCGTTCACGCATTTCACGGCAGACAACTCGGCATTGACACAGAATGCCGTATCGGCCTTAGTCCCAGACGGGAACGAAAGGCTGTGGATAGGAACGTGGGGTGGTGGACTCAACATGATAGACCTGCGCAGGCATACCGGCATCGTACCCCTATCTTTGCCCCAACATTATGCTTGGCTAACCCAGTTTGTGGGTGCCTTGTGCTATGATGCACACAATAGGCTGATGTGGATCGGCAGCAACGACGGCATCAGTGCTTATGACTTGCAGCGCAAGGAACTGTTTTCCCCTTTCAAGGGTTGCGAGAATATCCGTGGAGCCATCGGCAGCGTCATTGACAGGGATGGCTGTCTTTGGATGGGTTGTGGGGCAGGTGTTGTGAAGATCGACCTGAAATCCAACCGCAAAAATCCACGCCTTTTTTCCTATATCCACTTCTCTACGAAACTTGATGACCCCAAAAGCGGCATCATTGACAAGATTTGTGCTCTCTGTTTAGGGCGTGACGGTACGCTGTGGTTGGGCAGTAACGGCTACGGTCTCTATAAAAGAATGGTGGATAGAGGTGGGAAAACCGTCTTTAAGGCCTATACCCAACGCGACGGTTTAGCCAATAATGTCGTGAAAGGCATCGCGGAAGATGCCCGTGGAATACTATGGATAACAACCGATAACGGCCTCTCTCGGTTTAATCCTCACACGGAAGCTTTCACCAATTACACTGTCGGTGACGGACTGCTTTCATCACAATTCTATTGGAATTCGGCCTTTGCATCCGGTGGAACCTTGTATTTCGGCAGTGACAAGGGTGTAACGGTGCTTCATGGTGACAATTCGGCCTCGCTTTATCATGGTCGGCTGCGCTTCACACGACTGCTGGTGAACAACGAAGAGCCAGCGGTTGGCTCTTCTGTTTTAGACAAAGACATCTCACAAGCCACGCAGATAAACGTCAGCGAGGGTGATAAATCTATCGTGTTTGAGTTTTCTTCGCTTAGTTATGGCAACGAACAGCAGAGTGTTTACAGCTGTCGAATGAAAGGATTTGAAGACGATTGGATTCAGTTAAGGCCCGGAGAGCATGGCATGCGCTATACCAATCTTCCACCAGGCGACTATGAATTCCAAGTGAAGTTCGTCTCAGCATCGGGCCAAAGCAATGATATGATGGCTTCAGTGGCTGTCAGCGTGTCGCCCTATTTCTGGAAGACGTGGTGGTTTGAGCTGTTGTTGTTCATTGTTGTGGGCCTTTTGGCACGTTTTGTTTATCAGCGCAGGGTGAAAGAATTGCGTCGAAGAGAGGCTGAACGCTTGATGCAACCGATTGAAGAAGCCTTGCGTGAGAGCGAAGAACCATCGGAATTGCAACACCGTATAGAAGAAATTCTGCACGTACAACAGAAAATGAAGCGGAGCAAACAGCGTAGTTTCTTGACCGACCAAACCGAAATGGACCGTAATGAGAAGCCTTTCATGGACCAAGTGATGGCCGTTGTGGAACAGCATTACATGGATTCGGATTTCGGAGTGGCCGAGTTGGCCGACGCGCTGGGCCTCAATCGCAGCATATTGAGCCGTAGGTTGGGGATGGAAACGGGTCTTCCAACAAGTCAGTTCCTACGCAATTACCGCCTTGATGTGGCCAAAGACATTCTCATGAAGAACCCCCACGACCGGAATATCACCGAAATTGCTTATAAAGTGGGTTTCAATGACCCCAAATACTTTACACGATGTTTCAAGAAGAAGTTCGGGGTTTCTCCGTCGAGAAGTCTTGTTCCTGAACCAAAACCGAAAAGTAATTCCCGTCATCTTTGAAAGATTCACTCATGGGTTCCCATTTCCAACATCTTGACACAAAAAAAATACCGCAATCTCACGACTGCGGCAGTGATGATCAAGTACGTATATTAACAAACAATTATTGTTGGTCCGTCTCTCACGAGTTGAAGCCAACTTGTTTGTAAATATGAAACAAAATCTATAGTCACATCTCCAAAGAGAAAATGCCTTTAGATGTTTGACGCTACGAATATACATATTATTTTCCAAACCGCCAAATCATCGAGATAATTCTTTGCTCTTGATGATAGATATGCACATCTTAGCGTTTTATTTTTTCCTCTAATGTCAGATAAACAAGATAGAACGAGTCGCCATGAAGGCAAACATGGTTTCCTTGGGCCTCGTTGAGTGTGCCCTGCCATAGGCTATCAAACGCGCGAGTATTCCATACCAAGCCTTCGCTTTCGAGTCGCTTGCAACCGAAATTGAAGATGCTTACCTGTTGACGGGCAAAGGTTTCGAAGCGGCTTTCCATGCATGTGGGAATGAAATAACCATAATCCGTGAGCATCACGGGGTGTAAATCGAACTCCTGATAATAGCGCATCAAGAGCGAGATGTTGGCCATCGTGTGGTCTTCACGCTTGCCCGTTGCCGCCAGATAAGCTACGGTAGCACCTTTCATGCGTGGCAGACCGGCTACGTAGCGTGTAGCTTTGGTCAAGTCGTTGTCGTTTTGTTCGTCTACTTGAATGAAATGCAACCTTTCTTTCAGTGCGGGGGTGATGCTGTCTCCGTCGCCCACCACCGTGATTTTCCGGGGCTCTATACCTCGGGCGATAAGCATTTCGGCCCCACCGTCGCAGGCTATGATACGTTGGGCATGATGAATGACATCCAAAGCCACTGCTCCTTCGGGGAAGGCTCCATTGGCCACGATGACGGTGTCAAAGTGAGTGCCCTGGCGAATGAGTGGATAGCAGTTCATCTGTGGTTCATCATTTGTGTCCATTTCCTGTATCCTGCCACGGCAATCACTACATATAGCCCATATAGCCCGGCTTTGAAAGGAATTCCTTTAATGATATAAAGGTAGCAACTGATGAGGTCTACGACAATCCAGAAGCCCCATTGCTCCACATATTTGCGTGCCAAGGCCCACAATCCGACAAAGCTCAGCGCATTGGTGAAAGCATCAAGCAGTGGAACGGTGGAGTTGGTGTATGTCCGGAGCACCCAATAAGTGAAGCCCCATGCGGTAAAGAAGAACAGCATGGCAGGCAGATAGAGTTGCTTGCGCATGTGGGTGATGGGCAAATCTTCGCCTTCTTGCTGTCCATGTTTCTTGCCAAAGCGCCACACCATGTAGCCATATAGTGCGGCACCTGTGTAATATACGGCCATAGCGGCATCACCATAAAGCCCGTGACTGTAGTAAAGCCAGATGTCGAGTAGGGGCATCAGGATACCGACAAGCCACAGCAAGATGCTCGCCCGATATTCCAATACAATGTAAATCAGGCCTAACAGCGTGGTCAGTATGTCGAGCCAATGGAGTGATAGGAATGCTGTCATATCAGAATGTGAGGCTTAAATGTGCCAAAAAGTTGATGGGTGCTTGCGGAGAATAAACGGTCTCGTTCGATGTTTCGCGGCCGTTGTCGTCGTAAGTTGCACTGGCATGGCCGTTAGAAAAATACTTCTTGGAGAATAAATTGTAGATGGTTGCCCCTACAGATACCTGTTTTATCGATTTAAGTTTGAACGAATAGCTGAGGTCGAGATTGGAAACAAAGTAACCATTGAGCATCAAATTGCGATTATTATCGTTCGTCATGTATTGCTCACCGATGTATTGGCTCTGCAAAGCTGCCGCGAAGCCATGGTAATCGAAAGTGAAAATGTTGTTGAAAATCACGTCGGGCGAGAAGCTGAGATGCGTGGTTCCGAAGTTCAAAGGCTTCTTGTTGTCGCTCTTCACGGTCCAATCTTTCGCACGATTGCGGCTGAATGTGGCGTTAGCATCCCAACGGAACCAGTCAATTGGCTTCCATGCGCCCTGCAATTCAATGCCTTGACGATATGAATTTCCCACGTTTTGATGAATCATCTCACCGGTGGCGCTGATTTCTCCGGTCAGGACAAACTGGTCTTTATAGGTCATGTGATAGAAGTTAACGCCTCCGCTGAACGTCTCGCTTTGATATTTGTAGCCCAATTCCCAGTCGTTCATGCGCTCGGCCCTTGGCTTTGGATCTGGATTTCCCTCGAAATCGTTGCGAACGGGCTCGCGATGAGAGATAGCCCATGAGCCATAGAGTGCGTGATTAGGGTTGATTTGCCAGAATAATCCGGCCTTCGGGTTGAAGAAGTTGTAGTGTTCATCATAGCGCCAGCCTTCCGTTTGAGCTGTAGAATACTTGTCGTCGGGATTCTGAATGCGGTAGTTGATGTGACGATATTGTAGGTCTACGTAGGCATTGAGGCCCTTGCCGACTTCATAGTTCAGCTTCCCATAAAAGCTGTTTTCGTCTTTCTCGGCCTTGTTTCGATAGTATTCGGTATCGGGATAGTTGGTAACCGTGGGGTTGATAACGCTCACGAGCGTGCCGAAGTGGCGCCCGTTGTAATGGTTCATGGCTCCTCCGAGCGATGCTTCCCAGCGTCCTTGCTTATAATTCAGGGCATACACACCGCCGAAGAAGTCGTTCCGTAGGTACTTCCGCCGAATAAGGTCCGACGTGAGTGTACTGCCCTTGAACCCATAAGCGGCCAATGCCTGATGGGACTTGTACTGTTCATAATAGCCGAAGCCAGCGGTATAGTGCAGTCCGACGTTGAAATTGAATCCTTTGCCAAGCAGTTGTGTCCAGATAAGCTGGTAGTTTTGCTGATGATAATTGTCGGTTTGGTTGTCATAGAAGCGCGTCTTGCCGTCGGCATCGGTATATTTTCCGCACGGATTATAGCGTCGTCCGTACTTCTCCATCTGCTTTTTCGAGGCATAATCCCACGCCATGTAAGTCTTTTCCGTGCCGTTGAAAGTGAGCAACTTCACAAGCGTGTTCTCCCCGGTGTAGGCACCTTGCAGGAAATAAGAATTCAGTTGGCTCGTTGCTCGCTCGATATAGCCGTTGCTTCCGATGTTTGAAAGACGGCCGTCGAAGCTCCAATGATCGGCCAAGAGACCCGAACCAAAGCGTAGACTCTCCTTGTGGGTGCCGTAACTGCCTGCCGAAGTATTGAGATTAAGGTAGGGTAGGAGCGAAGGAGCATCGGTCTGCATGTTGATGGTGGCTCCGAATGCTGCACTACCATTGGTAGATGTGCCCACACCACGCTGTATCTGAACGTCCTTTACGCTCGACATGAAGTCGCCCATATTGACAAAGAATACCAGAGAACTCTCGGCATCGTTCACCGGAATGCCGTTGGCACTGATGTTGATGCGACTTGGGTCGGTGCCACGCACTTTTATCGACGTATATCCGATGCCGTTTCCTGCGTCGCTGGTCATCGTGACACTCGGTGTCAACGATAGCAGGAAGGGAATGTCACGTCCGTGATTGAGCTTTCTGATTTGTTCTTTGTCGAGGGTCGAAAAAGCCATCGGTGTCTTTTGATTGGCACGGGTGGAGACTACTTGCACGTCCTGCAATTCATACGTTTTCATCGTGTCAATCCTTTCTCCCGTTGCATACGCCCGGCTTGCAACAAGCACAAGGGCAGTCAGCATGATTTGTGTTTTGTTCATTTCGAAGTGTTGTTAGTGATAAATCTTTTGTATGCTCTTCGCAGAACACGGGGCAACGCATCGCATCATACACCATTGCATCTTAAAAATGAACTCGTGGAAATTGTCAATCCCTTCGTCGGCATTACCCGTTTCAGGTTCCATGGGTCTGTTCTCAGCATCCGCAAACGCGGTAGCACCCCGTATCTTGCGTTCCAATCTTCTTGATCGGAAACGCTGGCAAAGTTAATCATTCGTTTTCAATTGTGCAAGCTTTCTGTTGTTTTTATTTACAGCGATGATGTTATAAAACTTCGTAAAAGGTTTGGAGGTTAAGAAAAATAGTCTTACCTTTGCTGCCGTGAAGCAAAACCATTTGACATATCGCATATATATAAAAGGTATAACGCCGATGCAGAGAAACTTCAACTTCTCTGCATCTTTTAACGCTTTTTATTTGGCTGGTTCAAATAATTTGCTAACACACACACACACACACACACACACACTTAGCGCACCTGGCGTTTAAACGTCTTCACGTACGCGCGCGCGAAGCGCGTGTAACCTCAATAAACAAAGGGCTTTTCGGAGCTCCCTTTGTTCGCATATTCGTGTCCCTTTACGAGCAAAAAATGAACGAAATAAGGGAGCAAAATGTAGGGACGCACGGCTCGTGCGTCCGCTCACCACGGTTGTCGAGTTGTCAGTTAACAAGCCATTGGAGCGGACGCACGAGCCGTGCGTCCCTACATGCATTCGCAAACAAAAAGACGCAAAAGGAAGCAAACGAAAAGACGCAAGAGCATGTAGGGACGCACGGCTCGTGCGTCCGCTCACCACGAGTTGACGAGTTGGCAGTTAACGGGGTATTGGAGCGGACGCACGAGCCGTGCGTCCCTACATGCAGACAACAAATATATTCACCCTATAAATTAGAGATTATGAACAGAAAACAATTCAAAAAGAAACGGTATGTGAGTCCTTCAATTGAGGTCGTCGCTACCCAGTTCGATGGTCAGTCGCTGCTGACTGCGTTCTCCAACCTTGGCGGGCACAACAAAGCCGGCGATGACGGAAACGACATCAATGATGCAAAGCGAGGAGGCTACTACGATGATTTCGAAGATGAAGAGGAAGAAACTCCGCAGCCATGGGGCCTGCAGTAACAAAACGTTTCAATGACTAAAAAAGAACAGAAGATGAAAACAAACGCATTATCCCTGCTCGCACTTACAGGCGCATTGTTCCTGATGACAGCCTGTGCAAACGAAGAAACAAACAGCAAGCAAGAGCAAGCACAGAAACCCGACACCAAAGGCCTCACGGCTTTTGTCGTAAACAACGGAGCCACGAGAACCACGGCCGATTACGACGGCTCGGGACTGAACTTTTATTGGACGGAGGGCGACCGCCTGTGGGTGAACAATGGAACGTTGATACAAGACAACAGTAACAACATCACCGACCTACTCACCCCTAACCCCAAAAGGTCTGACGCTGTAAAACGGGCCGCTACAGCAAGGTTCTATTTCTCGGGCACCTATACTGCTCCCTCCTATCCCGTACGCTACACGGGTAAGAATAGCACCGTGGGCGACAAAGTAATTATCAAGGACCAGCAGACGCAGGCTCTGCCCAATGATGCCGCACACATCGGTGAGGACGGTGATTGCGGCACGGGAACAGCTATCAATTCGGGAGGAGGCTATAACTTCACCCTTGATCACAAGGCCTCTTATCTCACCCTGTTGCCCTATTCAACCATCAACTTCTCTACTGCCGTGAAGCTGACGCAAGTAAAGATAACCGCCGACGAAGCTCTTTCGGGGCAATTCAATTTCGACGACAGCGGCATCGACCTTGGCTCACGGCCCGCTCCCACGCCTGCTAACCGCAGTATTACGCTCACACTCTCTGGCGGGGGCACCAATGGCTTCGTTATCCCTGTTGCAGCGGCTAAAGAAACCAATTCGCCCATCATGGTATTACCTCCCGGAACTTACAATAATGTGTCTATCGAATACACTCTATACGACCAGTTCACAACGAAGACCGAGACTATAAAGAAGGAATATGCTACGCTTACCTTTGTCCCCGGTAAAAATAAAAAGATATCTACCAATCTGCAAATGAGAAGTTATATTACACCGATGGGATATTGGAGAGAGTTTGTCGGGCCAAATACGAACCAAGCACTGTGGTATATATATAGAGGAGACCCACATTTGGATCAAACTACCATTTTTGCAGCCAAACGTTCAGCCACATCGCCTGCCAACATTTGCTTGGGCGGTATATGGGTCAAGAAAGCGGCAAAGATTCCTGGCTTCACTGGTTCTAATGATCCCTTTGGGGTAAATCAGATATATTATTGGGAAACCTATCGTGTAGATGGTTATAGTGGCTATCTATCTAACATGAACAACGGTAATCTTGGTTCTCTTACAATAGGGATACCTACCAATATTAGTGATTATTATTTTATTCCTTCGGTATTTGGTTATAATGTAGTAGATGGAGTTAGCATTAAGAGTGGTGACGGTATGATTCGCTATTGGGTAGGAACCCGTTTCTATGGGCATATGGTTCAAGGAAATGTGTTTGCAGTAGATATACCACCTGCCGTACCATCGGCAACCATAGGCGTTGGTTGTGGCTACAGTACTAACGTATTGGCATATTGGCAGGCGCAATAAAAATATGTTGCGAAGGATAAACAAAGGATATCTTTCTATGAAGGATAGCCGAATAAGATAAAGAAAGAATTATTTTTAGTTAACATATATATTCACTCGCTTATGAATGAAAAAGAGGCAAAGACGGAGGGCGTAGAGAGGAAAGTGGACAGGCGATCGTAAGGCTGGCGATGCCAACTCCGAGGACAGGTTTTGTCTACTCCTACTTTAGACGAGATGTAGTCCTACTTTAGATGGCATGTAGTCCTACTTTACATCAGGTGTAGTCCTACTTTAGACAAAGCCTCGTCACGAAAGCCCACCCCAACCCCTCCCGAGGGAGGGGATTCGCCACTCGGCAGACGCTATATCCCTCTGTCGGCGCCTCGGTTTCAGACGTAAGCACAAAACAATTCTAATTATGGCTTTTTGGAAGAAAATCCAGATGAAAATCAACAAGAAGTGGTATCCCAAATCTGTGCTGGTGGGAACCCCCGTGAGTACCGAACAACTGTGTAAGCGCATCGGCGCTGAGTCGACGGTCAGTCCGGCCGACGTGCGTGCCGTGTTCACCGCATTGGCCCCAATCATGGCCGATTACATGTCGCAGGGTCGCTCGGTGAAGCTCGACGGTATTGGCTCGTTCTACTTCACGGCCGTGTCGGCCAAGGGCGGTGTGGACGCGGCCGAGAAAGTGTCGGCCAATCAAATCGTTGGCGTACGTGTGCGCTTCAATCCCGAGACGCGCTTCACCAAGAACGGTTCGGGCACCGGCAAGCACGCCACCCGTGGCCTGACCGATACGCCGATTGAGTGGGAGGAATGGAAAGGCGAGGAGAAAAAGAAGAAGAAAAAAGAGGAAGGGGGAATTGGGCAGCACGGGAATTAGGAGCCTGACCCCTAACACCCACCCCCTGACACCCACCCCCGGCCCCTCCCGAAGGGAGGGGAGGAGAGCCTCCCCCCACCCCCCTCCGAAGGAGGGGGAGCTGCGAGCTTGCGAGGAATTAGTTTGCACGCTGTTTGTGCTCCCCTCCTTCGGAGGGGTTGGGGGAGGTTTCCGGGGGTTGGGGGAGGCTCCCGGGCTCCCGGATTTTAGGAGGCCTTCCAGCGGGAAGCCTCTCTTGGGGAGGGCGCACGACTTAACAGCATTTAATCAAACTCAAAATCAAAATCCATTTTATGATTAACTTGCTTGTCTGTGTGCCCTCCCCGTTTTAATACACACCCGGGAGCCTCACCCCAACCCCTCTCCCAAAACCTACCCCCGGCCCCTCCCAAAGGGAGGGGAGAAGAAGCCTCTCCCCCAACCCCTCCCCGAAGAGGGAGGGGAGTAATATGCAAATAGACCTTGAGAACTAAAGAGTTCGCAAGGTCTATTTTGTTTATTATGTATTGTTCATCATTAGCCCGCAAGCTCGGCCTCCCCTCCTTTGGAGGGGTCGGGGGAGGCTCTCTCCTCCCTCGGGAGGGGTTAGGGGTGGGCTTCTCCCCCTCCTTCGGAGGGGGTTGGGGGGAGGCTCTTGGGAATGGGCTTCCTCAGGCTATTTACTATTGAAAGCCTTAATTTTTCTACTGCTTTATTAGGAACTTCTCTTGATTTTTCGTAAGTTTGTCGGCAGAAACAATACCGATGAACACAAAGATGTATGCCATGAAAAGGAGCATAGGCAGTATTGCCATTGTGATAGGGCTGTTGATTGCGACCGACGCCGGCGCACAGCAGGAGCAACGCTGGGAAGATTGCTACGAGGAACTCATGTCTACCGAAGGGAGCGAGGCGTCGGATCCGATGGATTATGAGTTGTTGAGCCGCTTGGCAAGCCACCCTTTCAACATCAATACGGCCACGAAAGAGGACTTGGAGCAGTTGCCTTTCCTCAATGATCAGCAGATTGCAGACATCATGGAATACGTTTATAAATACCGCGCCCTGCAATCCGTGGGCGAACTCTACATGATTCCGTCGCTCGGAAACGCCTGTGCCCGACTGCTTTCCTATTTCATTGTCATCGGAGAACCGGAAGAACACAATCGCCTCTCATGGCGAAACTTGTTGCGATATGGCAAACACAAGGTTGTTGGAACGGTGGGCATACCGACCTATCGCAGCAAGGGTTTCAGCGAAGGGAAGTATCTTGGCGGTCCATTGAAGCATTGGTTGCGCTACACGTTCGACTATACCGACCGGTTTGAGCTGGGACTTGTGGCTGCACAGGACGCCGGAGAGCCTTTCTTCAGCGGTCGGAACCGCGGGTATGATTACGCGTCGTTCTATCTGATGTTGCGCGGACGAGGTAGCCTGAAAGCCCTCGTCGTGGGGAGATATCGGTTGCGCTTTGGCATGGGGCTGGTGATGAACTGTGACTTTGGCTTCGGCAAACAGATGCTCCTGCAGTCGTTGGGGCGTTCGTCGGCTGCAGTCAGGCCCCATTCTTCGCGTTCGGAGAGTAACTATCTACAAGGAGCCGCGGCCACGTTCAAGCTGAACAAGGCGATAGAGACCACGCTTTTCATGTCTTATCGCAGTGTGGACGGAACGCTGCGGACAGACGGCTCGGGCGCGGTTTCGGCCATCGGCGGTAGCGGATATCATCGTACGGAGACGGAGATGCAGCACAAGCACAACACATTCCAATCGGCCGCGGGCGGCAACCTGCGCTACTTCAAAAACGGATTTCATGTCGGCGGAACGGTACTTTACACGGCATTAAGTCGCGAACTGCGCCCCGATACGGACCGGATTTACAAGCGTTGGGCGGCCGAGGGCACGCACTTCTACAACATTGGCCTGAACTATGGCTACATGCGTGGCCGATATAGCTTCAGCGGCGAGGCGGCAACAGACAACCGACAAGCCCTTTCGACCATCAATCGCTTGGATTTGCGTCTTACTTCGGCGGTCAGTGTGATGGCCATTCAGCGTTATTATGCCTACAAATACAACGGTCTGTTCGCCCGAAGTTTCTCTGAAGCGGGGGCTGTCCAAGATGAAAGCGGCCTCTATCTGGGCATGAACTGGAAGCTCGGCAGGCGACTTTCAGCGTTTGTCTATGCCGACTATGCCTATTTCGCATGGCCGAAATACAGGCAGAGTTTTGCGGGAACCCACGCATGGGACGGCTTCTTACAACTCGACTATCAGCACAAGGATTTCCTACTGACGGCTCAATATCGACTTCGGCGCAGGCAACGCGACAATAAGGACAAGTCGGCTTTGATGGAACGCAACGAGCAACGCGGGCGCATCAAGGCCGCTTATCACTTAGGAGCGTGGCAGTTGCGCACGCAAGCCGACCTTTCCTATGCGCGTCAGCAGGTGAGTAGTGTCGGCTATCTCATCGCGCAGAGCCTGCTCAGGCATTACAAATGGCTCACGGCCTCGGCCTCTTTTGACTATTTCCATACGCAGGGCTACGACAGCCGCGTCTATGTCTACGAGCGCGGAACCCTGTATGACTTCAGTTTCCCTTGCTTCTTCGGCCATGGCATCAGATACAGTTGCAACATGAGGGCCGATCTTGGCAGCCACTTCACCCTCATTGGCAAGGTCGGCACGACCGATTATTTCGACCGCAGCGTCATCGGAAGCGGCAATCAGCAAATCAATCATTCCTCTCGGACCGACATTCAGCTTCAGGCGATTGTGAAGCTGTGAGCCGCAGGCCTTGCAACAGCTTTCTGATGTCAATCATCTCGGTTCGCAATAAGGCTGAGATTACGCGGTAAAATGGCTAAGATTGCGCGCTAATATGGCCCATATTACGGCACGAAATGGCTGCGATTGTTTTCTTATATGGCCGCCGTGGTAAACCGCTATGAATGAATGTAGGGACGCACGGTCTGTGCGTCCCTACCGTTTTTCAGTTGACCGTCGACGAGCAAACGGGTGAACAAATTGAGTGTTCATGCAACTCGTCCACTTGTTAACTTGTTTACTTGTCAACCGCGCTGCGCGTACGCACGAACCGTGTGTCCCTACATGCCTCAAAGCATGCAATTCGTTAACCCGTTCATTCGTCAACGGTCAACTATACCAAGCCTTCAGCCCACTTCTATGGTACCGTTTTTGCCCACTCGCAGTTTGTTCTTCTTCGGTGTGGCTTGCTGTTTGTCGCGCTTAGGCTGCGCATGTCTTCTTTGTGGGGCCGTTTTATTTTGCCGTGTAGCAGCGGACCGGTGCTTGTAAGGCGTGAATTCCGTCACCTCTTTATAGCGATAACCATTGAATGCCGTTGGATCGGTGACGCGACGCCATGACGTGATGTAGATGCCGTTGTGTGCATAGCTCGTGTCGGTTACCATCATTCCTTGCTCATAACGCCTGCGGTGGAGGATTGTTCCGTCGCATTCGTAGACATATGCCATGCCTTCTTGCTGTCCATCCCGATAAACGGAATGCACGTAGAGGGGCAACCGACCTTTCCGAAAAGGCTCGTCATGGTATTGCAAGTAGGGACCGTCGAGCAGACCATTGCGGAAAGTGCGCATGATATAGACGCGCTCTGCATCGTCATAGTCGTATTCACGGCCTTCTTTCTCGCCGTTCTTGTAGTCGGTCTCACGTATTTTCCGTCCGTTGCTCCCGTAGGCTATCCAATGACCTTCTTTCTTTCCGGTTTCCTTGTTGATATATCCCAAGACGCGCAACTTGCCATCGGCGTCGTGCTCCATGTATTTCTCTTGCGCATACGATGCGGCTGGCGAAAGGAGAAGCAGAACGAGGAGGAGAACTTGTTTCATCAGCTATTCAGGTTTGATGTTGTATGTGATAGGAACGGCGGCCCTTTGCTGCCACATCCCTGTCTTGATGTTGAAACTGTAGGCATGGAGGTCGTCATCACCGCTACGATGGTCTCTGCGTCCCCATATCCACAGGCTGTCGCCACTGCGCGTGGCATTGCTGACGCGTGAAAATCGGTTCAATGCCTGTGTCCAAAGCCTGCGCCCGTCAGTGCTGCGCAGTTGGAAGACCGAACTTGCATCGGCCGACAGGGTTGGGTTGTAGGTTATCAGAATATACTGCGCATTCTGATAAAGCACATTGCCGTTGAAACCAATGAACCAATCGGTGAGGGGGGCTGCACTGACGAGCCGATTGGCAGGATCGAAGGAGTAAGACTTGCTGATCCAGTTATAAAAACCTGCCTGCTGCGGGTCGCCCAAGTGGTATTTTGCACGAAGTTTCCAAAGGCGTAACCGGCCACCGGCACGGGTCTCCTCGCTGATATTCACCTGTTGCAGGTCGAAATAGGTCGTGTCACGCACCTCGCCGTTGAGTTCCGAGGGCGGAAGGTCGCGGGCAAATTTGAATGCTTCTTCGGTATAGAGCCGCTTGGTGGCAGGGAAGTAATAGTAGGTTTCGGCCAAGTTGTTGTGCACCTCGAAGCCTTCACCGTAGTCTTCACTGATGAATTCAATGGAAGAGATACCTGTGCTCATGGCCTGTTTCCCCTTGAAAAGCGACTGAGAAACGTCCGTGACGGTCAGCGTATTGGGATTGATTTCATAAACATAATGCTTTCCTATCACAATGAACCACCGATGGGCCTGCTGCAGATAGGAGACTGTGGTCGTGGAGAACGAAAGAGAAAAGTTGTCGCTCGCATCTTTCTCCGAGATGAACAGCTGTTCTTTCAGCACCTGCCCCGTTGCTGCATCGCGAAAGCCGAAGTAATAGCCGCTGACGTACTTGGGATTGTCTTCCCCATAGCCTACTCTGTAGTCGCGGTCGGTCAGATAGAAGAAGCAAGGTTTGCCGTTGTGCAGCATCGGCACGAGCTCTTCGTAACTGTCTCTCACGTGGATAGAATCTTTTCTTCCGCTGTCAGAGCCGCTGCCATCGTTCGACCGGAACATTGGAAACACAAACCAGAAAAGGAATAACAACGGAGCTAAGATGGCCGCAAAAATGATTTTGACTCTGTTGTCCAAGGAGGTATTGGAAGTGTGGCTTGGCTGAAACTCATAGTGATGGTTGACATTGATGTTGATGTCGTCATCATCGAAGAAGAACTCCGTGCCACAACTCTTGCATCTGAACCGCTTCTCGTCTATCTGCTCGTGCTTCTCGCTGCCGCATTGCGGGCATTTCACTGCTTTGATTTTCGTTGCCATGTGCGACTAAGCCTCTTTTGAATAATAAACAGCAAGGAACAGCAGTATGGATTGCAGGGCCGTGAGGATTATCATGCCGAGCAGCCACCAGTTATCGGCCCAATGTTGCGGTGCGAAAAAGCCCGTAAGGAACTCCAACATGCCCACTCCTGCGAAGACAAAGCCCAGACTCAAGCGATGTGTGCTTTCAGCATGGCCCATGAAAAGCAGGACTGTCAGCAACGTGTTGACCACGATGGCCATGCTCGTGAAGAACAGGTTGAGTGGCGAATAGGCCGTTATCAGCAGGCCGACGAGGAGATTGGCAATGAGTACGACGAGGGCAATGATGATGATTCTTTTCATAGTTTCTCGAGTATTTCGTCCTTTTTCTTGTTGTATTCTTCTTCGGTGATGAGCTGTTCGTCCAGCAGTCCTTTCAATTGCTTCAGGCGCACGGCAACATCAGCAGGTGTCGTTCCGGTAGAAGTCTCAGAAGTTTCCTGCGTCTTAAAAATGTCTTTTGCCAATTGAACACCGGCACCCAATTGTAGTCCTGCGCCTGCAAGGCCGCCCTCGTTACGTGCCGCGTCGCGCAATGCACCTAACTTTTGCACGCCGACATAGTCAAGATCGACCTCAGCCGCGGCTTGTTTTTCGGCCGTCATGTCGGCAATCTTACCGATGCGCAACAGGGTATCGTCGTCGAAAGTGACGGAATCGATACGGAAGTCGGTCAGAATGAGCCCGAGGCGTTGCAGCTCTTCCGTCGTGCGTGCCTTCAGGTCGGTCGACAGTTCCAGCAAATGCTTGTCTACTTCGGTGTAGGGATAGGCCTTTTCGGCGAGGAAAGCCGTCAAGGGGGCCACGATACGCGATACGACCAGCTCGCGCACATCGCCGGAAGTATAGTCGTTCACCGTGCCTAAAAGGGTGCTGAACATTGTAGCTGCGTCGTCAATCTTTAGCGAAAAATTGCCACAGGCTCCCAAAGCAACAGGGAACTTATAGTTGGGTTCCATGTATTTCACGGGAGTGGCTGTACCCCAAAGCACATTCACCAGTTCGGCCGTGCGGAAGAAATAGAAACGCATCTTGTGCTCGCTCTCCATGCTTTGCGCCAGATTGAGCATTGTCGTGATAAACGGGTGGTTATCCGTTTCCAATTCATACGTATCGGGTTCCGTCAGCGTGGCTTTCACTTTCCCATCATAGACGAGAAGACACCCTTGTCCCGGGGCCACAATCAATTTACTTGAATTCTTGATTTCATCGGTCGATGTTGCCATGCGATGAAACAGGATGTGCGAGTCTTGTTCTTTCCATTCAATGACCGAACGCAACTGTTTTCTGAAAAGGTTTCTGATGTTCATAGTGTTTATTTTATGAGACGCCACATACAAAAGATATGTTTTCTGTCCTCAAAGTCTGTTACAAAATTATATATTTTCTTCATAATTGCGTCCTTTTTCCCGTCTTTTTTCTCAAAGCTTCCTTGTCACCCTGATATTTTTCCCTATCTTTGTGAAAATGAAACCGATTTATTCAGACTGAGATATGGCGAAAAAGCGAATCACTCTGCCCAAGGATTTCGAGGAAATCATGGAGCGCAACGACATCAGCGAACTTGCAAAGGTGTATGAAACCTGCGACATCAATGCCTACGAACGTGATTGGATGAAGACACCCGCCTTGTGTATGTATGGCATTTCAAAGGAGTTTATCGACTGGCTGGTGGCACATGGGGCCGACATCAATATTAAAAACGTTTACGGCGACACACCGTTGATGCGGCAGGCAAGTATCAACCAAACAGAAAAGGTCAGGTTACTGCTGCAACTCGGAGCCGATATTCACGCCAAAAATCGCTACCAACGAACGGCTTTGCACTATGCTGAGGCTCCCGAAACCATTGAAATCTTATTGAAGAATGGTGCCGATCCCCGTGCAAAGAACGATATGAACGAGACGCCACTCATGCAACGGCTCATGGAATGCCGGACCTTTGATATCGTACGAATGGCAAAAGTGGCCAAATTGTTCATCGGAGCCGGCGACGAAGTGAACGAGGAAATGCGCGAACGAGTGCGTGCCATCGGCCACGAATTTGAAAGTTCACGCGCTGATTTGCCACCCGAAACGCTGCAGAAATGTGAAGAAGGCATGAAAGAGCTCTACACCTTGTTCGATGTCGAGCCTGTTCCTGCCTGTCGGAAACACAATGGAAAGGAACCGATTACCGTCCTTGCGACCGATTGGGGCGCTCGTTTCAATGAACTATGGGACTTTCTTGTGCCTTCTGAAGGTCATGCCAAGACCGTGCAGGGTGAGGTTATTCGCATCTGCGGAAAGGTAGCCCATGAGATTATTGACAACGGGGCATGCAACTGGAGCCGCGATTATCGGAAACTCCCCCAAGCACTTCCCGCCTATTTTGCCATGGGAAATCCTATTCCTGCGACTGATTTTTCACCATCACCGACATCTTCACAGCAGCAGGATGAGAACGAAGAACTTACGGATTTGGCAAAAGGCATCCATGCCGGAAGTACGGAAGACGACTTCAATCGCCTGCAGGAACTGGCCGTCAAATGGGTATTGGCCAATCCTATGCCTATAAAATTAGGAAAAGTTGGTTATCGAAGATGAATGATCGTTGCCCCGTGCCAGGCATGCTTCCGCCTCTTTTCATGGGGCTTTGCCACGAGTGCTGTGCATCCGGCTTGGAAGCAGACGGCGTCTACTCCTACTTTAGATGACATCTACTCCTACTTTAACGTGAGTTCGATGAATTATAAGTGTCTGTAAATTTGGTGATTAGCGAAATTTGTTGTAACTTTATAGTACTGATTTACAAAGAAATACAAACAAAAATCGCTATGATCACCGAGGACAAAGTTACGGAAATATTTTGTATGGCAGACGACTTCTGCAAGTTTTATGACGCAATGATGGCAAAATACACGCTAAAACCAACCAATAAGAGCCCATATCACCGTGATTCCACGATGTCAAAGGCTGAAATCATGCTCATCATGATTCTCTTTCACGACTCTGGCTATCG
>NZ_KB908325.1 GCF_000382385.1 Segatella maculosa DSM 19339 = JCM 15638
GCTGCCAATGAAAGTGATATGAAACACTTAGAAACACCCCTGAAGAAAGCTAAATTGCCACGGAAAGCACTTGTCTATGCCGATAAAGGATATGACTCGATGGAGAACAAAGAAACCCTCAAACGTATGAAACTTAAAAGTCGTATCATGCATAAGGGAACAAGAGGACATGAAATTACAGAAAGGCAGCAGCGTATCAACGTTGCTATAAGTAAGATACGCTACAAAGTAGAACGTACCTTTGGTTCTATGCATAGATGGTTTGGTGCTGGAATAGCAAGATACGTTGGACTTTCAAAAACACATGCGCAGCATATAATGGAGTCCATTGCCTACAACTTATACTGAACACCAGAGATTATGGTGTCAAATTGTATCAGATAAGGGGAAAATACACCGATAAAAAATTGTTATCTACTCAAAAATAACCTCCAACGGCATCTTTTGATCAAAAATATTCATTCTTCTAAGAGTGTATGGGTGAAAATTGAGAGGGTGGTAGGTTTTGCAGAGGTCTCGCTTTGCTCATTTTCTTCCCGAAAAACGTGCAAAAGGGGGGGGGTGACGGATTTTGTATCTTTGCAGAACAACTCTTTCAAGGCAAGAAGATGACTTTGACAGATATAATACCCACGCAAAGGAAACATTCCTAATTGGTCATTATAAATACTCATATTCAAATATTCTAATGACCAATTTAAGATAAAGTTTAAACAACTAAGTCGTTTGACAATAAGTAACTGAGAATGATTATAAAAGCGATTGAAAATAAGCACGAAGATCTTTCCAGTGATAATAGGGGAAGACATCTGTGCGTAATGCAAGATGTGCCTCTTTTTCGTTATGGAGGATCTTCACCAAGATATCATTCTTTTTATTCTTATAGAAAACAAACTGAACGTTGCCTGCCATGGGTACAGCCTTGAAATCACTCCACACCTTATAGACTTCATAAGGATTACTAACACTGACATCAAAGTGCTCAAGCTTGATGAATGCCAGCAATGGAATGATATTTCCATCATGACCGAATCTCAAGGTGGCTGCGATGTTCTTATTGGCAATTGCCTCATCGGCACTTTCTATGATATTCTTTACCAACGGCGCAGCTTTACCCGGACAAGCACCTTTTCCATCTGCATGGTTGGCACCATCAACATAAAACTTATAGTTGATGACCTGCCACAGGTCGAACAACTCACGATTGGTCAGCACTTGAGGCAACTGAATAGCGGTATCAATGTCCTGCATGTCAACAACTATCCAATAGAGTCCCCACATGAGTTCGCTTGGATTTACTTTCTTCAACACGTAGATGCTATCGCTAAAAATAGACTGACACATACGTTCGGGGCGTGTCTGAGCGAGTGAGAACTTGCGATATTCCTCCACCCAGGGACCATGCTTGCCATCGGCAAATGCATTGGAAGCTTTCGACTGCCAGTTCAAATATCTCACATATTTTTCACTGGCTTCAAGGTGCATGTCAAGTCCTGGTGACAATCCTTTGAGCTCATCGCAGAAGGCTGCCATGCTCATTGCACACCGCAAGGACATGGTAGATCTTGCAGAAACCTTCTTTGCCTTTCGAAAAACTTCAGGGTAATGGGCATACATGCGATGTGCAATTCCACGATGCTGACGCTCGCCTACCGAAGTTAGGTCACCGCCTCTGCCCTCTACCACGGGCCACAGTTCTTCGAGTTTAGTAAGCAAGTCGCGTCCCAAGTCGGTCAATGCCTGCTGCACCTGTGCATCCTTGAGCAAGTCTATAATCCATTTATAGTCCCTGTCGCCCAAGAGAAAACGAGAACCATGTCGGCCATAGTGGCTGATATAGAATGGCTGATAGCCTTTGGGAGCAGGAGTCTGCAAATGTTCCTCTACAGGATAAGCCAGGTAAACTCCTCCCGCCTTGGCAGGGTTGGCATCAATCTCTTCGAAAGAAGTCTGAGCCCAAGCCCCACCAAGGGGCAGGAGAAGCATGATAAGCAGGTATATTTTAATAGTTTTCATTCTGTTTCAAAGTTGGATTGTTGGTGAGTTCGGTTTCTGGTATTGGGAATAAAATGTATTTATCATCAACATCTGCACCTTGCTGCTGAGCAGCTTTCCAATCCCAGTTCTTTCCTTTTGTAAACTTTCCGAATCGAATGAGATCCGTACGACGCACAAGTTCTGACGCCAATTCGCGCTGACGCTCTGCAAGAATGAAATCAAGCGTAAGCTGTGAGGCAGTAATAGCACCACTCACATCAGAACGAACACCTGATTTAGCATATCGACCGCTCATATAGGCACGCTCACGAATCTCGTTCACATAGTTAAGGGCATCTGTCATTGAACCGCCTTGTGCCCCACGCAGGATAGCTTCTGCAGCAATGAGGTAAGCCTCACCGGTACGGAACATTGGGAAGTTGATAGAGGTATAGGCTTCACCTTGCGCCGGAATCTGATTTTCCTTAGTAACATTGCGCCATTTGATATAGCCATAACCACAGGTGAATGTGCTTGTCATTGCACCCTTATCATCATAAGTTTCCTTCTTTTGATTAGGGAGTGCGGTCATGAACTGCGCACGCTTGTCCTTTTTCTGATTACCCCACACATCGGTCTTGTCAAACAAAACATCATCAGTATCAAACGCATCTACAAGGGTTGCCTTGGCACGCACATTACCCCAACCACGTGAACCAACACCCGTCTTATAGAGTTCATTCATTGGACCATTTACAAAAGCCTTAACATAAAAGTTTGTTCCTGCCGAGCTCTGCGCTTTCTGTCCATCCTGACAAAGAGGCCAGATGATTTCAGAACACTGGTCATTATCAGCAAGGAAGATGTGACGATAGTCTGAAGCCAATGGGTAACCACCTTCATTGATGACTTTCTTGGCATAAGCAAGAGCATCAGTATAACGGTTTTCGCCTATCCATGTCTGTGCATTAAGATACATTCTTGACAGCAGAAACCATGCTGCAACCCTGTCTATTCTGCCATATTCGTTGCTGCGTGGTGCTTTCAAATCAGCATCAATGGCTTTTAGTTCACTTTCAGCAAATTCAAAGATTTGTTTTCTCTGCCACTGTACAGGGATTTCCTTTACACCCGTATTCTCGTCGATATAAGGAACATTACCAAAAAGGTCGCACAAGGTTGCATAGCAGTAAGCCCGAATGAAACGAGCCTCAGCACGATAGCTTGCATATTCACCTGACATTTTATCCCAGAGTCCACGCTTTTTCAGCTTATCCTCCGTGCATTCACGCAACACCTCATTGCAATAGGCAATACTCATGTATAGGCGCTGATAGGTCCAGGTGACTACAGGAGCATTAGAAGCATCCCATGACAGATTGAGCATTTTGCGAAGACCATTGGAAGAAGAAGGCATGAGGAAATTGTCGGTGTTCAGTTCCTGAAGATAGAACAACAGACGTACATACCCTGAATAGCCTTCATTTGCACCTTGCAAATCGCCATCTCCTCCATCGCCACCTTTCTGACCAGTTAGAATCATTGAGCTGTAACACTTTGCAAGCATACCGGCATATCCGTCTGTTGTGCTGTAGACTTCTTCGCTAACAATCTGGTTATCATCAAGTGGCATGGTATCAAGATCATTGAAACATGATGTAAATCCTAAACAAAATAGGATTGATATGACTGCGATGATTTTATTCTTATTCATAGTTGTATATTCTTGGGTAATTAGAAATTCAGATTCACTGATAAAGAGAATGTGCGTGGACGCGGGTAGACATCACGGTCGATACCATTCGCCAACTCGGGGTCAATACCCTTATAGCCTGTAAGCGTACAGACATTCTGTATGGCAAAAGCCAAACGGAGATCAGACTTATCGTTCCATAGTTTCTTAAAGGTATATCCCAACGTAATGTTGTCTAAACGGAAGAAATCACCTTTTTCAAGGAAGTAATCTGAATAGAGCTGCTGTACATCAAAGCCCAAATCCCGAGTAGAAGGAAGAATGTTAGAGAAGCTTCCTTGATCACTATACACCTGCTGCAAATATTGGTCAGCACGAATATAGTTATAAACATAGGCTCCGAAAGCACCATGAGCATTCAATCCCAAATACCAATTCTTATAGTTCACATGAGTATTAAAGCCTAAATATGCCTTGGGAAGTGCACTCTTGTCAGTAGCATAGCGGGTTTCCGTAGAGGATATTGAGCCATCAGGCTGCACATATTTCCCCTCTAAAGGCTTACCGTTATTATCGTATGCCTGCTTGGCAAGATAGAAGGTATATGGACGCTTGTCTACCATGAATACTTGAACATATTTTCCTGTACCTGAGATTGCACCCGTTTGAACAAAGTTAGACTCAGAGTCGATGGTGTTCAGTTTCGTAATCTTAGAAGTATTCCATGTGTAGTTCAGCCCTAAATCCCAAGTAAGATTTTTCGTGCGGATAGGTTGTGTATTGATAGAAAACTCTATACCTTTATTGTTCATCTCACCAATATTCGTAGTGAGAATAGAAGAGAAATTAGTTCCTGAAATCACATTGATAGTATTCAAGAGGTCTGTTGTATGGCGCTTATACAAATCAACAGTTCCATAGATGCGGTTATCCAGGAAACCATAATCGAAACCTACGTTCCAGGTTGCAGTTGTTTCCCACTTGATATCCGTATCGTAAGCATTCGGACGATAAGTGCGATACCATTTATCTCCAAAACGATAGCTTGCTTCAGGATAAGAAATTGTAAAAGTAGTCATGTAAGGATAGTCGTTAAGGATATCCTGTTGACCGGTTTCACCATAACTCAGACGCAGTTTCAAATTGCTCAAAACACGGTTGTCCTTGAGGAAATCCTCGCTGCTTACACGCCATGCCAATGCAACAGAAGGAAAGTAACCCCAACGATTGTCCTTAGCGAAACGTGATGATGCATCAGAACGCAAGGTGGCTGTCAGCATATACTTTTCATCATAGGTGTAGTTGACACGGCCATATAAAGAAAGCAAGTAATATTCAGACTCATAATGCGATGGAGAGAACAGTTCCTTACCTGTAGGTGAAAGTGTAGTGTCATCGTATTTTTTCCAAAAATGCTGCCATCCATAACCTACCATGGCACTGAAATCATGCTTCTTATCAAACACATGCCGATAGTTGGCATAGAGGTCTAAAAGCGTGTTGCGCTTATTCTGCGTACCATCATAATCCAATCCTGTCCCATCCTTCATGTTTGAAGTGTACATTGGTCCTGCCTTATCTGGGACATCCTTGGTATAAATGCTTTTGAGAATATCAAAACCAAGATTTGCATTCAACTGCAAGTCTTCAAAACCATGCATTTTATAGTTTACGGTGGCATTACCAATCGCACGGGATAGCTTATTGTTGAACTTCTGAAGTTCAAGTTGTGCCACAGGATTATCAGTCTGAATAGCCATTGGGGAACCGCCATTCATCCAAATAAAATATCCCAATCCAGGAGTGTTGCTGCCTCTTGCTCCAGTCATAACCGGACGCGTTGGGTCATACCGCAACGCATTATTTACAACATCGCCACTTACCATTGCATTATCTTCATACGAAGCCTTCAACTTCAAACCAACAGTGAGATGATTATCAAAGAATGTAGGATTTATACCACCATCAAACGTATAACGGCTATAGTGATTGGTTCTGATGATACCACTTTGGTTTGTATAACCTACAGAAACACGATACGGAGCCTTTTTCATCGCATTGCCTGAAAGCGAAACATTGTGCTCTGTACCAATAGCCGTACGGAAGATTTCATCTTGCCAATCAGTATTTGCAGTACCAAACGAAACACCGGAAGGGACACCAGTTACTGTTGGCACAAAGCGACGAAACTCGTCAGCTGTCAGTGGAGTAAGACGCTTGGCAATAACGCCCACTGAAACATTTCCATTATAATTCACCTTTATACCGCCTTCACTTCCCTTCTTGGTGGTAATCACAATTACACCATTCGAAGCTCGTGAACCATAGATAGCTGTAGCCGAAGCATCTTTCAATACAGTGAATGTCTCTATATCATTAGGGTTGATACCGCCCAAAACATTACCTCCACCCTCAATCGTCGAATTGTCGACAGGAACGCCATCAATAACAATCAATGGGTCGTTGCTTGCAGAAAGCGAAGCACCACTACGTATTCTGATTGTAGAACCTGTTCCGGGAGCACCTGAATTTGTGATAACATTCACACCAGCAATCTTCCCCACAAGAGCTTCCTGAGCAGTGTTCTGAACACCTTTATTAAGATCATCGCGATTGATTGCCGTTACAGAACCCGTAAGGTCCTTCTTTTTCACCTGACCATAACCAATCACTACGAGTTCGTTCAGCGTATTACTGTCTTCATTTAGTTTAAAGTTATAACTACGCTGATTACCTACCTTGAACTCCTGTTGATTATAACCTACATAAGAGATTACGAGTGTTACACCATTAGGAACGTCCAATTGGAAATTACCATCCATGTCTGTAACGGTAGCAATAGTACTGCCTTTAACCATTACCGTAGCACCAATGAGAGGTTCACCGCTGGCGTCGGTGACATTTCCACTAATCTTCTTTCCATCTTGTACAGCTGCAACCATTGAGGTTATGCCGCCATGTGTATGGCTTGAGGCAAAAGTACCTACAGGAATAATAAGCAATCCTGCCATACATAGCAAATGGAAGACATGCACATTTTGCCAAATAGAATCCGATTTTTTCATCGTCATAAATTTAAGATATAAAATATTAATAGTATATTCAATTGTATTTAGGTTTCAGCTTTTTTCAAATAAATTAGCCGAAACAAAAATACATCAAATATGAATCGTTGTCAAGTGGTATTTGATAAAAAGTAAGTATATAAAGAATGTTCCTTTACTAAATATCAATAACTTATATATTCAGGCTATAAACAAAATAGTAACTTTAAAGTAAGTCTTACTTTTCATAAAAGTCTTACCTTTTCAATCAATTCTTCACGAGAAGCACCAATATGTGAACGCACTTTCTGTCGATAGTTATATACCGTTTGCTTCGAGTAACCAAGAAATGAAGCTATCCGAATACTATCGGTAATCCCCAAACGAACCAATGCATAAATCCTCAACTCAGGCGAAAGGATTTCACCTTCCTTGGGCAGGAACGTCGTTCCATCAGTGATGAGTCTATTGAAATCAGTAATAAAATCGGGAAACAACTTTAGGAAGATTGTATCGAAAAGACGATAAAGTTCCTTCTTATACTTCAATGCTACAGGTGATTCAAGAGTTGCCAGCAGTTCATGAGTTTTACGCGTTTTCATTTTTGTAAGCAAACTAAGACGATAAGCCTCCAACTCATTAATATATATAGAACAAATATTAAAAAGCTGAGCAATATATTCTTCTTTGAGGTTATTATCTTCTTGAAGCTGTTCATTTAACAAAGCAAGTTCTTTGTTCTTAGCCTCAATAAAGACATCATTCTCTTGCAATTTAATATTCTTTACTTCAAGTTCATTTCGCAAAATAGACAAGCTTCGGTTTCGTTTTAAAACAAGGATAACCATGGTTACTAACACCAAAAGTAAAAAGCCAAGCGTTACAATATAAATGATGAATGTCGTACGTTTCTCTTCCACCACCTTATCATGAGCAGCTGTAATGATTGGGAGAAGGCCTGCCACATTGGTTAACCTACTCTTAGCCTTACTTTGCATAATATCATTCATGCAAACCGTCATATACCGGTAAGCACGGTCTATATCCCCTCTCTCATAAAGCATTCGGGAAAGGTCCTGGAGAGCAGTATAACTCTTGTTTCCCACCAATTTATCCAAAATTGCAGCCTTAGCAAGAAAACACATACTATTATTTTTATATCCCGCAGCAGCATATAACTCTGAAGCCACTGCACACGCTGAAGCATCATTCCAAACACTATCAGGATATTTCTTTTCATAACTGCGAAACAAGTTTATCGCTTGATTATACCGCCCATCTAAACGCAGAATCATACTCTGATTGCATACAGACATCATCGTATTTGGAATCTCATAGACAGCCATTGAATCCCTATACCGACGTTGCATAAGGCGATAAAACCTTTGTTCTTCGCTACTCCTCTCCTCTTTCAGCAAAGAAAAATAAATTCCATGAAGCATATTGTAATATTGTTTGCCATGTATACGGATATAGCTTCTATCCATATTCCGCAGAACATTCAGCGCCTCGTCATATCTTGCAAGCTTCTTATATGCATCGGCAATATTCAGCATGGAACTCTGTATCTTCTCATAATCGCCCATCTTCTTTGCTAACAACCAACCTTCTTTCGCATAGATAAACATCGAATCAAGATTATACTTCTTGTATTGGCTGAAAAGGTCCACGCAAATCTCATACCGATTCTTGTCATTCACTGCTTCATCAAACATCTTGAGCGACTTTTCTATTGATTTCCTCTGTTTGCGGTCTATATCACTTGATAATGCTATGGCCTCATCAAGTTTATACAACAATGATTGTAAATTATGCTCTTCACATTGCATTGGCAATGAGAACAAGAAAAATATCATAGCAATTAGAATTCTTTTCATCAGTATATTATAGTTATTGGACGTAAGATACTTTTGGCATTACTTTCATCTACATACAAATATAACAACATTTCCGCCAAACATCAAATCATCATGGTGCTATATGTCCCCAATTAATGATTTTTATATTCTAAAAAGCACAATGTATAAGCTTATTCCGAATAAGAACTGACTTCACCGATACCAGCAGCAACGACCTTATGTAAGAAGAAATATAGGAGAACAACAACTGTATCAAGACAGAGATGAAACAGATTGTAAAAGATGGGCCTGAGTGGACTAAAAATCATTCAAAGCTTGCACATTAGCGCAAATGCAAGAAAAGTTTACTCATGCTTGTATTTCATGTAGAACGAGCAATGTTATGTGAGAGAAAAAAAAACAGTTAAAAACTTGCAAATCGAGTGCAGAATTTTGTATCTTTGCATTCAGCAAAAATATATTAAAAATTCTGCGAAAAAAGAAAACTCAAATAGAAATTTAAATAAATTAACAAATTAGGCCATTGATAATCAACCTGTTAACGTTCCTAAGAACAATGAACAAGAACAAGAACAAAAAAAAGACGACGAAAAGAGTAGAAAAAGTCAACGACGTCGACGACGTTGTTCTCGAAGAAAAGGAATACCTCCCCCAACCACTCAGATACCTCCCCCAACCACTCCGAAGGAAGGGAGCGCAAATTGCTTGCAAACCTGATATTCCTCCCCAGATATTGCTACAAACGAGCCCTCAAATACGGGCACAAAAGCGGCTTGCTTGCTCAATACCTCTCACTGTATTCACGGCGAGAGCAGACGCTGTATTACGTCCGCCATGCCCACAAGGTCGGTCTCCCTCCCTTTGGGAGGGTCGGGGTAGGTTTTTGGAGGACAGGGCTGGGCATCGCCTTGCAATCCCAGCCACTTTGCCATGCAATCTCAACCATTCTACGTGTCAATCTCAGCCACTTTGCAAGGCGATATAGCCTACACTAGCAGTGATGAATTCAAGTACGAGTGTATGTTGCGACTCAAGTTACCGTATAGTCTTTTCAATCTGATGGCTCTGATTGTCGTTACAACAAACCGTTCTTTGCATCAGCGTTCAGCCTTATGTTAAATTTCACATTGATGTACATAATTAGAGAAATCTATCTATTATATGAAGAAATCTAATGCAAAAGTATTAAACATAAGAGAAATGGCACATACATGTGGAGGATTTAATCACCACACAAAGAATCTTCGGAGTCGTAAGACAAGACAAGAACAACTTAGTGCAGTAGCAGATAATGATTCTATACAAGTTAAAATTGATGGCACAATAACTTTCGATAAAGAAAAACAAAACTTTTTGTACATTTTGGCTTAATCGTTGTAAACAAACGTAATATAACTAATATCGATTATGAAAAAAAATAAAGTAAGTTCAATGAATTTTCAGCAGATATTTGGTATTTGAGATAGTGGTATGGGAATCACTATAAAAGATATAAAATTTCATATGATTAGAAAACAGAAAAATAGTCAAGTGGTGATGGCGCAGGATCAGTCAATTGAAATATCTGATACTGTGACAGATGAAAGTTAAAATATTGATTTTTATAAGTAATCTTGAATACGACTCAAGGCACACTTAAATTTAATGGATGATGATATATATACCGAAAATCATAATTCTGATGGTTATGTTATTGAATTTTAACAATGTATATAGCCAAATGCTAAATAAGGAGCGTATAGTTTCTATATTGAATGAGGCGCACCAAATGGATCAAGCACCACGATATATTATAGATAGTTTGATGCGTGCTGGAGAAAATGATGGTAATAAGTATTATGAAGCAATATTAAAGATGAATCATAATGATAGCCTTAATCAAAAAACTATTTTACCTTTAATAGATTCAATATATGAGTTGCAGATTTATGATCTTGATTCTACTGCCTATAATACTTGCTGGGAAATAATTCAACATTCACCAAATGAGGTTTTATCAAAATATTATGATTTTGTCAATAATTTGCTTAAAAAAGGTTTGATACCAAGGAGTTCATATATGGCTTATATTGACCGAGTTGAAGTTGAAAGTTCAAGACCTCAACTTTATGGTTACCAATTCCATCGTTTTACTAACGGTGCAGTGACACAGTATCCGCTTTTAAAAGGTTATAAAAAGCGATGGGAAAAAATGGGGTTAGAATATTGTGAAAATAATCTTATCCCCTCAGAGTATAAGGCAAATTTAAAGGATAAGATTTGTATTGATAGAAAGCAGTTTGCTATTATAGGGCTTATCGAAAATCATTTTTTCGACTCTGATGTTAACAATATTTCAATAACGATAAACGGTACCAACAAAATAAATATAGATTCTAATGGACTATTTAAAATGGTCGTTAAGAAAAAAGATTTACCATTAGTTATCTATTTTACAATAGCTGGAAGAAGTAAAAGTTTTACAGTTGAAAAGGTCCAAGATAAAAGTTTTATTATGCTGAATTGCATTTTTAGTGATAATACAATAGACATAATGAAAGAATGAAATAACTATTTGGTTGAGTTAAATTAAGGCATATTTATCTCTCCGATATACATATATGTCAGCTTCTTAATTATCATTTTACGAAATAATGACTATATTTGCAACATATACAAAATAGCTGGTTTATGAAGAAAAAGGCACCTAAATTAAGTCGCAGGACTCTGAAGAAAGCTGTCAAGACCTTACGGTTCATTTCTTAGTTCTGCTTTATTGCAGCCATCTTGCTTACCCGTATGGACTTAACGTTTGAAAATTTCATGATGACAGGTGCATTGCTTTTCATCAGCTTTGTTTCTTACCTACTGAAAGTAGGTACAAAGACCGAAATAGAATTTTTAAATATCGAAGAAGGGAAAGACTGTCCGTGGTGGTATGCGCCACTCACTCCGTGGTGGCAAGGTGCACTTTAAGTCGGTTGTTGTTTGATTCCACTCTTTCCTAAAAACTCTTCTTTGGTTCGTTCCAAACATAAATCATCTGAAAAATCCAAACGGCGGAAGATATTGAGCAGCTTATTACTGATATTATCGAGTTGCCAATTCGTCCTCAAGACTTCAGTTGTTCGACCTTTAAGGCGTTCTTTGTCAATATCCCAAAGAGACTTCAAAACAGAGATACCCGTTGATCCGATCGAGAGACGCTCATTGTTGAGATAAATTCTCAACATCATAGGTTTCTTCCCTTCTTTGTTCACATAATTACTTCTAAGATATAAGGTTGACTTAAAAGTTTACTTTATAAATATTTGTTTTTAATTGTAGCCATAGTATGGATTTTGTGTATCTACACTACTCCAAAAGAAGGAAATAATACAAAACAAAAATATCATAACTCCTTGAAGTTATGACATTTATTGTTTTCTTTAGAAATCTCTGCTATTATTTTCAGAGTACTTAAAGCGGTGCGTACGAGATTCGAACTCGTGACCTCCTGCGTGACAGGCAGGCATTCTAACCAACTGAACTAACGCACCAAGGTGCTGATTGCGGCAAAATAAAGGCGGTGCGTACGAGATTCGAACTCGTGACCTCCTGCGTGACAGGCAGGCATTCTAACCAACTGAACTAACGCACCAAATGGCCTTGCGCTAAATTGCGAGTGCAAAAGTAATGATAATATTTTATTCCGCAAAACTTTTTATGCCCTTTTTTGGAAAAAATATTGCAGCAAATAGGCTTCCCGATACGTATCATTGGCATGCAGCCAATCTTTCAATACGGCACCATCTTCGAACCCCAAGGACTTGAAAAGTTTTAGGGAGACTTCGTTCTCCACGGAAATAACGCCATAGACTTGATGCAGATGGACCACCTCGCGGGCATAATCCAACGCAAGCCGCAAGGCTTCGGTAGCATACCCCCGGCGACGGTAACGCTCTTGAATGACTACACCCACTTCTGCCCTACTGTGCCGTGGGTCGAAATTCACCAAATCCACCATTCCGACGCAAGCTCCTTCGACATTCTCTATCATCAGTCTCACCTGTTTATCCGCATAAATATCACCCGTAGCATTGGCGATATAATCATGCAAAAGATAGCGGGAATATGGCACATTGACAACACCCACGCACCACGTTCCCGGGTCGTTCTCAATCTGATAAAGCACATCGAGATCCTCTGGCTCCATAGCCCTTAGTCGTATTCTACCCTTCATAACGTATCACTTCTTTTGCCGTAATCAGCGTTCCATGGCGATAAGTGCCCAACGAACAGTGGCCGTCGAAACGCAAAACCATGTCTTTTAGAATGAAAGCATAGTCGAAAGTCTCTGTGTCATAAACAATATAGGCGACTCCGCTACCTGCATCGGGCAAGAAATCTGGCATATCCGAGGGACTTCCTGCTACGAACCGAGCTCTCAAATCATTGTTTTCTGCCAACTGACGACACTCATCCAACATTTTTTTCCTACCGAT
This sequence comes from Segatella maculosa DSM 19339 = JCM 15638, assembly GCF_000382385.1. Taxonomy (GTDB): domain Bacteria; phylum Bacteroidota; class Bacteroidia; order Bacteroidales; family Bacteroidaceae; genus Prevotella; species Prevotella maculosa. Next base: position 13,037 of record NZ_KB908325.1, read on the forward strand.
AAAAACATAGCTGGCCTCGTTTTTCTTATGTGAAGACAATCCAAAAGCATGCAAAACACCACTTATCATCTGCCCGACCAAGGCCGTAAAAGCTTTTAAAAAGATGGCCACCTTCACGGGAATGCTAATCAAAGAGGCGGCGGTGTAGTGCTTACACATGAAAACGAGCATGGCCTTATAGAACACATGCACATAACGAAACGACGACTTCTCGGTACTCTCGCCCTTATAATGGAGGATATCAAGCGGTAAATACCAATTCTGCCATCCCTTTTGAAGCAGTTGATAACTCAACTCAATGTCTTCCCCATACATGAAATAGTCCTCGTCCAATAACCCCGCCTGAAACAAGGCCTCACGGCGCAGCAAACAGAAAGCACCGCTGACCACTTCGATCTGCTGCGGACTGTCCCACAGCAGGCCACCCATGTAATAATGTGCGAAACGACTGCTTTCCGGAAAACGCTTGCATAGTCCCACCATCTTATAAAAAGCCGTCATGGGTGTCGGAATACCGCGTCTGCTTTCCATTGCTCGCTTTCCACCAGCCTTAAGCATGCTAACACCTACGGCCCCAGCCTTGGAATGGTTTTCCATGAAAGCCAAAGCCTCCCTTAACACCTGCTCGCCAACAATAGTATCAGGGTTCAACAGCAACACATAGTCGCCCCTGCTTTGCCTAACGGCCATGTTGTTGGCACGGGCAAAACCCAGATTATGACTGCTTTGAACAAACCTGACACTGGGAAACAGTGGCTTTAAATAAGCTACACTACCATCTTTCGAATGATTGTCTACAACAATGACCTCGGCCTCAATCCCTTCCACGGCACGACATAAGGAGCACAGACACTGCTCCAGATAAAATTTCACGTTGTAGTTGACAATAACGACCGAGAGTTGCATAGTCCGTTCCAAGAGAAAGTGTTTCAACCGTTCGCAATCGCAGCGTACTCATCTTCACAACGCGCTTTCGTGGGAAGAATAAAGCATGCAGACAGAAAGAGAATGATACCCATGTAGCCAAAAGCCACATTCATAAACAAATAATAAAAAACGACATTGGCCAGCATCGGCAGCAAAATCATCTCCAAACGCACGAGCGAACAAATGAGAAACATGCGAAGATGAGGGTCGTTATCGTTCTTGACGGCATTCCGAATACATCGGAACTTGAATAAACGCAGGGCAACCGGAATGACACAGATGGTCAGAATCTCCATCAACGAAGCAAAGATGAACTCCTGATTGGCATCGGCATGTCCTGTTCCTAAGATTTCAAACACATCGTTCTCATTGATGACAACCCACGATAATGCCATCATCAACGGCACAAGATAGCCAACGAGAAGAATCTTCTGTATGCGTTTCATTGCTTAAAAAATGCGTTTCATTGCTTAAAAGGGGTTCGGTTAATGATTGAACGACCGAGCGTCACCTCGTCGGTATACTCCAATTCGTCACCTACGGAGATGCCCCGGGCTATCACACTGACCGCAACATCAAAACCAGCGAGCTTACGTGAGATATAGAAATTGGTCGTATCGCCCTCCATCGTAGAGCTCAATGCAAGGATAACTTCCTTGATTTTCCCGCTTTTCACGCGCTCCACAAGCGACTCTACCGCGATGTCATTGGGGCCAATGCCGTCCATCGGCGAGATAATTCCACCCAAAACATGGTACAATCCATTGTATTGTTGGGTTTTTTCTACAGCCATCACGTCCTGAATGTTCTCCACCACACAAATCGTTGTGTCGTCTCTTCGAACGTCAGAACAGATGGGACACACCTCCGTATCACTGATATTGTGACACACTCGGCAGTATTTCACCTCATGTTTCAGTGTCGTGATGGCCCGACCGAACGCATCCACCTCTTCATCTTCACGTCGGAGCATATACAACACCAACCGCAAAGCCGACTTACGCCCTATACCCGGCAACTTGGAAAACTCGCTTACGGCTTTCTCCAACAATGCCGAGGGGTACTTGTCCGTCATAGATTCAGAGATAAACGCCTATTCCTACCTTCAAACCTATCGTGGAATATTGGCTGTGGTCCTTGAAACTTTGGTCGTAATAAATAGCCGGTTCGATGGTAACCGTGCCGCTGACGAAGAAAGCATAGCCCACTTCAACTCCCGGCATGAAGTCATTATAGTTCTTAATGTGCACGAATTTAGTATTTGCACCAAGGAAAATACCATTCTGTTCAATATAATATCGTGCGCCGACACCAGTCATAAAACGATTTGGTGTCAAGGCATTCGAGTTCATTTGAAAGTCTATCAACCCCAGCAACATCAGGTCATCGGTGAAGAAGTAGCCCAACTTTCCCTGCACACCGAGGTTCAAATTGTCGGCTCCACTATAGCTCATGTTCAAGCCGGTCAGTGAAGCTCCGGCATAAAACTTACCTTCTTCAAACTGCGCATGGGCGGTGATGGCCATCAACAAGGCTGCCACAAACAAGATAATTTTCTTTTTCATCGTTCTTTTTCTCTTATAAAACGCTAATTATATGAATTCTTTCAACAGAAGTAATGCTGCAAATTTAGTGATTTTATCACAGCCCGCAAAATTTTGAATGGCTTTATTTATACACAAAGAAAGTTCCTCCATCGGTGCCGGCATACTTTTTCAACAAATCAAGAATATATCCCGCGTTGGCCTTTACCCGCTTTTCATCGCCGTCATAGCCATTGATGAGCACCAAAAGATGCGTTGTTTTGTCCGTTATCTTCGTGCGTTCATGGTCACTGGTCGGCGTTCCTACGCCCCCGATTTCATCGCGATAGACGGGCAATCCCTCTATATTGAGCAGTCCACGCCCTATTCCTTCGTAGGGTTCACCGGCTTTTCCGATGCCCAAGGTCAGCCTTTCTCCCACGATTTTATCGGCATCAAAGCCACCGATACTATAGCCATAGGCCATCGAAGCAAGGTTAATCAAGTCCACCAAAGTGTCGATTTGATAGAGCGCTTTGCCCTGTAACAGCCTTCGAATCAAGGCTTCTGAGGCCGGACGATAGCGTGATGGGTCTTTCCCTGAAGCCCGATATACACGACGGGTTGCCGCAATTCCGCTAATATTCTTCAACGTTTCGGTGGTGAGTTCCGTCCGAATTCGCTTGCCAAAAGCGTGGATTTCGTCCCACAAACTACCGTTATAGGGCGAGTTGACGACCTTTGCTTCCACACAAGCCCCAACAAATTCGGGGCAAACCTTCGCTATTTCTTTGCTTACAATGATTTCCATAACGACTACAAATGTAGGCAAAAAAATCAAGAAACATAGGCTTTCATTTCACAAAACAAATCAAGTGCCCTATTATGTCCTAAACTTTATGGGCACAGCAAAAACTTTATGGGCACAGCAAACCTGCAACGAACGGGTCGTCCGTCCTTGATGGCAGGCTTGAAACGCGGAAGCTGTCGCCACACTTTCAAGGCTTCGATTTCAAAAGGCACATCGGTTCTATGAACCAATTGGGGACATGAGAGCGTGCCATCGGCCTCAACGACAAACTGAATGACCACTTTCCATTGCCCACATGACTCCTGAGCTACGGCCGGCCACAGCAAATGATCGATTAAGAACTTGAACATTGCCTGCTGACCACCCGGAAATTCGGGCATTGTATCGCAGACTTCGTAAATCCGTCCACGTGTTTCTCGCCAGCCATTCAGCTTGAAAAAGAAGGAAGGGACAGCCATTCTACACTCGCCATCTATGTGATATTGCTCCCAAGGATAGACCGAAACCAACGACGAAACAACGATTTCTTTCAATCGTTTTTGGGCAGATAGGGATAGTGAATCGGGCCACATGCGCATGATTTCTACCCTGCATGAGTCGGCCATTTGGCCCCAACGCGAAGGGAACAACCGTGCTTGCAGCACTATCGAATGGCCTTCCAACTCGGGAATATCGGCCAAAGGAATATGATTTTCGATGGAATCGGGGTGGAAAAGCTGCATGGGTGACAGCCCCACAAGCTTCTCATTGCGAAACGTTCTCTGCTTTGTAACATTCCCATTCAGCACATCTGCCATCGTTTCCTGCACGTAATTGCGGTCGAAACCATCGTGCACATAGCGCACAAGATCGCCTCTTCCGTAGCGCAAGGTGCCCGAAACCCACTTGGCAACCACGTGCCCATGCTTGAGATAGGCCTTGAAAATGCGATTGAAACTGCATTTGTCAAGCATCGCATAACCATCACCTTTCTTCGAAACATAGCCCACACTGTCTAACAACAATTGCCCGTTTGCTATCGTCCAATAACCTTTGAAACCGTCCCAATTAGAGGTCCTGGAACCTTTTTCCTTGTCAACAAGGCCCTGTAACGATTGAAACAACGTTTCATTCTGCACTATCGGTCGTGCCAACAACGCATAGGCGATGCCGTCAACATAAACAACATCCGCCTCTTGTGCTGTCGCAAAGCCCCGCAAGGTTAATGCCGTAAGCCATAAAATCAAAAGCAAACGTCGCCTCATAAACTTAAAATTCAAGGCCGTTGATACGCACCCATGAAACAAATGGCACCAAAACGATTGGTCACTACATAGAGAAACGGATGGTTGCAAAGCACAAAACGTTTCTTCAATTCCTTCTTCTTAGGTTGTTCAGTGGCACTAAGCACAGCGACTTCCACCGTAGTTTGGGCCTCAGCATGGGTGCGCTGCTCATTGAAATCAATCCGAACTTCCTGCTTGACACCATCAACATAGGCCCGTTCTGCCACCATATTGGAGAGGTTGGCAAGCTTCATATCAAAAGCATCTTGCACGCCTAACTGCCTCAGAACGCCTTTCATGTCATTTTCTTTGGCTGCACTGAACTTCGGAAACCATAGGCTCACGTCGGCCAACTCCATTTGTTTCGCAGCCTGTCGCCATGCCGTAGCATTCAAATTCGGCACAATCTGCCCCAATTTCTTCCCCATCTTAGGCAGCAATACATAGAGATTGAAGTTGCCTTTATACGGAATCTTAACCAACTGATAATCTTCTGTTTCCATATAATTGAGGTCGAATTGGCCCTTCATCAGCGGCACTTTGGTTGCCTTTCCCTGTTCGGTCGTGAACGTATGAGGCTGCGTTTCCATTGGTTCGAACTCCTCTTTCCAAGCCCCATCAAATGTCAATATATTGCTAAGAATGAGCTTTTGAGTCTCTTTTCCCGCTTCAATCGTTGCAAAATAACTTTGTATCATGCGCTCTTCAAAGGCAGACAGCAACGCAACATCGGCCCCGACCACGAGCTTGTTGGCGCTTGTCAGCGTGGCAACCTCGTCATCAGGGCTTTCAGAATGGCTTTTCACCGTAGCTGCATCGGCCAACAACATCTTACGGCATAGACTGTCTGCCAGTCCTTCTCGGCCCAAAACACGACTGATTTGCTGTTGTGTCATGCCCTCGGCACCTGCATTCAGCATATTCAAAGCATAGCAAAGACCGAGCGGAGAAACCAAGAAGTTCTCTTGATTACGGTGCATTTCGTGGAGCAATTGAAAGGCCACACCATTCACCATACTGTCAATTTGGGTGCATTCCGTGCCGTTTGCCTTGAACAAACCATACTTCCCGGCTGCCTCTTCCTGCAATGTCGGTGCCTTACATGCCACAAAAAGCACAGCCAAAGACCCTATATACCACTTTGTTTTCATCATGCGTCGATAAGATTTTTATTTGAAAAATGTAAAAACTGTCGTTGTCTTAATCATGTTCTTCTTTGCAAAGATAAAGCTTTTTTGTGCAGATTGGTTCAAATGATGCCCTAAATTTGAAACTCATCTCTGATTTTAAAAAGAAAGGGGAAGCCTAAACTTGCAGACTTCCTATGGCGTATAAAAGTGCAAACTTAGTGCTCTTTCGGTTTTTAGAGCCTGAAACAGGGCCTCTCTTTTGTCAATTTTTACTCCCTATTTTTAACACTTCGAGAGGTGATGAAATAGAAATAAGGAGACCCTAAAACGGACTTTCCTGCAATGGTTTTATGCTATTGAGGGTCGTTTTCCATCACTTTCCGACGCAACATGCCCCATATTTGCATGCAAAATGAGCCTTATCGCACATCAAAATAAGCCATGTGATGACCATAAGCCACCCACTTTTCACTCAAAAACCTATCATCTTTCAACACAGAATGCCGCAAAAAGGCACCTATCTTCATCTATCTTTCATAACTATTTGGCAAACAATAATTTACAAACTACGCTCAAAACACACGTATTTCCCCCAAAAGATTTTGAATTTTGAATAACGCAAGCACGCAAAGGCATTTGTAAAAGAAAATCGGAGAGCCCGAACCGTGAGTCAATAAAAATTTAATGGGGAAGAATAAGCTGACAAAAACTATTGCTAAATATTTGCTTTGTCGGCAAAAATGCACTATCTTTGCCTTGGAAACAAATAAAAACGATGATGGAGAAACAAATCGGATTAAACCCCACACAGTTGTATCTGCTGAAGCTGTTTGCCCAAAATGGATCAGAAAAAAGCCTGAATGAACTGAAAAAAGTGCTGGTGGAATACTACCAAAAGAAATTAAACAAGAAACTTAATGACCTTTGGAATGACGGAGTAATAACTCCTGAGAAGTTGGAAGAAATCAAACACATGCATCTCAGGACTCATACCAGCAATTGATGGAACATATTGTTCTTGACACAAATTGCCTTATACTCTGTCTTCCAGAGAAGAGTGCCTACCATAAGGTGTGGCTATCTTTCCTGAAAGGAACGTATAAGTTATGCGTATCCAATGAGATTATGGAGGAGTATGCCGAAATCGTCGGCAGGTTTTGGGGTAAGGACATTGCTGATTATGTAATGAAAGTCATTATCGGAAGCAGCAATACACATTTCTTTACGCCTTATTTCAAGTTCGGCCTCATTACAACTGATCCTGACGACAATAAGTTCGTAGACTGTGCCATTGCTGCGAACGCCCATTTCATCGTAACAGAAGACAAACATTTTGAGGTTTTGAAAGAAATAGACTTTCCACAAGTAGACGTAATAGGCATTGATGCCTTTGTCGAACAACTCAATAAGCTTCCCACAGCGTCCAAATAAGCCCATACAAGTAGTCACTCACTCCCTTTGGAAGGGTCGGGTTGAGCGTCCTACTCATTCTTCCTGTAACTCAAAATAGCCCAAGTGTCGAAGAACAGGGCAAAGACCGAAAGACCAAGCAGTTGGGGAAGAATGCTTTGGAAATCGCCCCCACGCACGAAGACCGTGCGAATGCCTTCAATGAAATAGGAAACAGGGTTGACGAAAGTGGTCAGATAGGCCCACCAGGGCATAGAACGTACGGGCGTGAACAGGCCGCTCATAAGCATCAACACTACCAAGAAAAACCACAAAACGAACATAGCTTGCTGCATGGTTTGGTTGTAATTGGAGATAACTAAGCCGAAACCACTGAAACAAAAGGCCAAAAGCAGTGCCAAAAGATAGACCCATCCAAGGCTTCCCACACATGTAATGCCATACACAAGCCATGCAAGCACGAAGCAAATCGTCATCACTATCAATCCAAGAAACCAATAAGGAATGAGTTTAGCCATGATAAACGAGAACTTACCCACAGGTGTTACGTTGATGGCCTCAATGGTTCCGGTCTCCTTTTCGGCCACGATATTGAGTGCAGGTAGGGCACCACAAACCATCATCAACAAGATGCCCATAAGCGCAGGCACCATGAACAGTTTGCTGTCAAGGTGCTTGTTGTAGAGATACAAGGTGGAAACGCGGTCGGTCAACGTAGAAAACAGAGCGTCAGCCGATAAATGCTCGGTCACAATACGGTTCATATAAGCGGCCCCCATAGCCCCTTTCGTCCCGTTGACTGCATTCACAGCCACGAGAATTTGAGGCTGTTTGCCTTGCATTCTGTCGCGTTCAAAATGGTCAGGAAGCTCGACAATGACATCTGCTTCAGACTGTTCGATGTCGTTCAAAGCGTCACTATATGATGCTTTCTCACCCTTGAAAACGAAGTAATGACTTGCTTCAATGCGATGAACCAATTGCTGTGAAAGTGTAGAACGGTCGTTATCGACAACCACAACCGCGATATTCTTCACCTCCATATTCATCACCCAAGGCATCACACACATGATGAAAACGGGGTAAATCAGTACCAACACCTTGAGAAAAGGATTGCGCTTCATCTGCAACAACTCCTTATATATGAGATAATGTAAGCGCATTTTATTCCAATCTTTTGTTAAACTTCAACAGAGCCGCTGTCAAGAAGACTACCGTCATGGCTGAAAGTATGATAACTTCTTGCGCAATATGACGGAAACCTACGCCCATAATGAGTAGCTTGCGCATGGCGGAAATGAAATAACGAGGGGGCATCAAGGCCGAGACCCACTGCAAAACAGAAGGCATGCTTTCGATAGGGAACATCATACCGCTTAGCAAACTGGTCGGCATAAGCAGCATGATTGCTGATGCTAAAAGGGCAACCATCTGCGTCTTTGCTACCGTACTGATGAGTAAACCCAACGATAATCCCAAGAGAATATAAATGGCTGAGACCAATAAAATGAGCCAAACACTGCCAGCAATCGGCACGTTCAACACATAACGCGACATGAGAAGGATACTCAACAGCACGGCAAATGCTAATACAAGATAGGGCACTGCTTTCGACAAAATGATAAGTAATGGGCGCACAGGAGACACCAACAAGACTTCCATTGTACCCCGTTCTTTCTCACGAACAATGCTGATACTCGTCATCATTGCACAGATTAACATGAGCAACATGCCCATGATTCCGGGCACAAAGTTGTAGGAACTCCTCATTTGGGGATTGTAAAGCATTTTTAAGGAGACACTATTTGGTACTTCAATCCGCATGATATTCATCAGCTGAGTACCCATGATTTGCGAAGCATAATTGCTGTATTGCTGTGCCATATTGGGGTCGGCACCATCTATAATGAGCTGCACTCCACCATGTTTAGTGGCAAAATCGGGGCTGAAAACCACAGCCATATCGGCCTTTTGATTGCGAATGAGACGTTCAGCTTCAGCGGGTGTGTGAACCCAAACCGTCACATTGAAGTATTCAGACTGGTCGATTGCCTCGACAATACGCTGCGTCTGGTGATCGAGTTGTGAGGCAACGACCACCGTACGCACATTGCGTACATCGGTAGAAATGGCGAAACCGAAGAGCAACATCTGCACGACAGGCATGCCAAAGAGTATCAACATCGTACGCACATCACGTGTGATATGCTTAGTTTCCTTGATGATAAATGACCAAAACTCTTTCATGTCTAATCACTTTGCCGAGTAGATTGGCGTGCTAAAAGCGTGAACACACTGTTCATATCGGGCTGATTGAAGCGCGTTTTCAATTCATTGGGCGTGCCAATTGCACTGATTTTACCATCTACCATGATGGAGATACGGTCGCAATATTCGGCTTCATCCATATAATGCGTGGTTACAAAAATCGTTATACCTCGTTGAGCCGCCTCGTAAATCAGCTCCCAAAACTGTCGCCGAGTGGCTGGATCTACACCACCAGTTGGCTCATCCAAGAAGACAATATCGGGCTCGTAGAAGATGCTTACCGAGAAAGCAAGTTTCTGTTTCCAGCCTAAAGGGAGCGACGAAACAATGTCATTGGCATGGTCGGTAAACTGCAAGCGTTGTAGCATTCGGTTGAGTTTAGACTCTATCTCTGCCGATGCCATTCCGTAAATATGGCCGAACAGACGGATATTCTCTGCCACCGTGAGGTCTTCATAGAGTGAGAACTTTTGGCTCATATAGCCGATATGTCGCTTGATTTGCTCGTATTCCGTCGACACACTAAAGCCTGCTACAGTCGCATGTCCACCGGTGGGCTGACTAAGTCCTGTCAGAATGTGCATCGCTGTGGTCTTTCCTGCTCCATTGGCTCCCAAGAATCCGAAGATTTCTCCACGGTGAACACTGAACGAAATGTCATCAACGGCATGGAAATCCCCAAAGGCTTTCACTAAATGCTGCACTTGAATAACATTTTCTTCGGTCTTTTCCGATGTACTTTCTTCATGATGTTGAAGTGCAGGAGGATTGAAAACATCTTTGAACTTCTCTAATATCTCATCAGGACTCCCCACTCCTTTCAACCTTCCTTCATGGAGGAATGCAACACGATTACAGCGCTTCACCTCTTCCATATAGGGTGTTGCGGCAAGGATAGTGATACTTTGACGCAAAGTTTCAAGCATATCCCAAAACTCTTTACGGCTTACAGGATCTACACCTGTGGTAGGTTCGTCAAGAAAAAGGACGGAAGGACGATGCACCAAAGCGCAACATAACGCCAGCTTTTGCTTCATTCCGCCCGACAAAGCGCCTGCCTTTCGTGTTTTAAACCGTTCGATCTGCGAATAGATAGGGGCTATCAAGGCATATCCTTCTGCCACGGTTGTAGAGAAAAGTGTGGCAAAAAACTGCAGATTTTCTTCTACTGTGAGATCCTGATAAAGTGAGAACCGACCGGGCATATAGCCAACTCGCCGGCGAATAGCCTTCATTCCCGTCACCACATCAAAGCCATCAACGGTGGCACTTCCTTCATCCGCCAACAGCAAAGTGGTCAGAATGCGGAACAGTGTAGTCTTCCCTGCTCCGTCAGGTCCGATGAGTCCGAAGATTTCTCCACGATTTACATCGAATGAAACGTCTTGTAAAGCCTGCACTTCATAGCGTTTAGACAGGTGACTAACGGAAATTGACTTCTCCATACATACCGATTTTAATCTTCCCGTCATTCTTTACAGCTACCTTCATGGCATAAACCAAGTCGGCACGCTCATCATCCGTGAGAATTGTCTTGGGCGTAAACTCACTCTTGGAGGCTATCCATGCGATTATACCCGGGTAGCTTCGCTTCTCATTGCCATAGTCTGCAAAGACCGTTACTCGCTGTCCTAAACGCACTTGTTGCAATTGTCGGCTCGTGATATAGGCACGCAAGAAGAGCCGTTCTGTGTCGGCCACCTTGAAAAGCGGTTTTCCTATAACAGCGAACTCACCGGGTTCAGCATACTTCTCCAATACAAAGCCACTGATAGGTGAGACGATATGGCACTTACGCAGCTGGTCTACGACTTGCAATTTCTCTACATCTGCCGTCCCCATTTGGGCTGTCAAGCTACGCGTAGAGGTTCCCAATGTCGCACTTTGTGCCGCTAATTGGCGCTGCAACACAAGCAGTTGGCTACGCGAATCGTCTAAGATTTTGCGGTTAGCTGCCCCATCTTTCACGAGTTGGGTATAGCGGTCGACCTCTTGTTGTGCCTTGGCAACCTGCTGACGTAAGGCTGCAATCTGTGTAGCTGTATTCGGTTTCTGTGCCTGATAGACCATTCTGACGGCACCGATTTGTCGGGCTTTCAGGTAGAGCGGCACGGTATCGATGCACCCAACCTCTGCTCCTGCCATGACTTTTCCGCCTTCCTGTACGTCAAAGCGTAACAATTTACCTGTCTGTTCGGCCGAAACGGTCACCTCAGTAGCCTCGAATGTGCCCGTTGCGTCGAATGTGTTATCTTTATCGCCACATGCCACCAAGAGCAAGGCTGCAAACAAAATGTTCTTTTTCATAACAGATTGTATTTTATGATTATTGATTGATGTTCGTTCGGAGGGCATACAGTGCCTCTATTAACCGGATTTCGTGCATTGAACGCTGCTGGCGTGCCTTTGAAACCGCATTGATATCGCGTAGCATTTCATTGACGCTCTCCGTGCCCAGACGTACTTTCTTCTCGCTTTTGTCGCGGATTTGCTCACGAAGTCTGACGATTTCATCGTCGTGGACAAGCTGTTTCTTCAGCATGGCGATGTTGCCTTCGGTGCTTTCCACCTCTAAACCGTTATTGAAAAGAAAGGTGGCACGCTCGGATTCCACCTGCTGTCGCTCTACATCAAGCCTGCGAAGGTCGTTCTTCCGCGTGTAGAGTGCGCCGATATTCCAACTGAATGTGATACCACCGGCCAGCATTCCATTCTTCATCAAATCGGTTACTTTCGTGTGATATGCGCCCATTCCAAAAGCTTTCAGCGTGGGCATGAGACGTGAATCGAGCTGTTTGCGTTGCGCATTCAATAGCCCTTCACGCGCTTGATAATAGGAAAGCTCTGGCCGAAGCACCTCCCTTGACGACGTTTCCAAGGCAGTGGGCATCTCCAACCGGGTGTCATTACCTAACGATTGACCAACGAACAGCCCCAACATCTTCAGATATGAAAGTCTTGAAGCCTGCTGCGTGTCGAGCAACTGTAAGGCATTCTCCTGCTCAACTGCCACGACATCGACATCACTTTGGTTGGCAACACCCGCTTTTAGCATAGCTTCTACGGTCTTACGGCTTAGAGTTAAGTCCTCTTGCAACAAGCGTGTGTGCTTGATTTGCGCATCCAATAACAAGATACCGAAGTAGAGTTGTTCCACCCGGCGGTTCAAATCATAGAGCGAAACGGCTAACTGTCGATGCTGAACTTCGGCCTGTGCCCGCACCATCTGGCGCTGTGTACGGGTCTGACCACCGTCATAGAGGTTCTGATTGAGCATCACCATGCCCGAAGCCATCGTATTCTTGGTGTCTATTCCCAGCTGTTTCATCGGCCCGCTTACGTCCAACAAATCTGTAAATGCAATGCCACTGACCGACACAGCAACTTGAGGAAGCCACGACTTCGCAGCATTCTCAAGCGTAAAATCACGTGTGAGTTCGATTAAACGATACTGGCTCACGGCGGGATAATTGGCTTCAGCCCGCTGTTTACAAGCCTCCAACGTGAGCGATTGTGCCCACAACTGCAAGGGAAGAACGCAACAGCATATCAATAATTTCTTTTTCATTGTTCTGTCATTTAGTTGCTGCAAAGATAGGACAAAATACATCATGATGTATTATCCTTTTATAGTGAATAATGTTCTTTTCGTAAGATTCGAGGCAAAAAAGCGCTCTAAAAAGCAAAAATCATTATCTTTGCATCATATTTCAACCCAAAAAGAGATGCAAGACAAGCCCGTTTCACTCACTTTCGACCGTTTCAAGGCACTCGTCGAAACCTACAAAAGCAACACACCCAGCAATATTGTCATCACAAAAGACTTCTCTGTGGTCACCGATTTGAGGTATGTTCTCCAAGCAGTACTACAAGTTGGCTCGATATTTCAGCTGCAAGACTATCGCTGTGGCCTGATACGTTCGGGCAAAGCTACGGTTCGTTTCAATCTTCTTGATAAGGAATTGACCTCCGGAACCCTTGTTTTTCTCACACCGGGTACGATTGTTCAGCCCCTCAAAGCATCAAAAGACTTCAACTTAACGGGCATGGCTTGCTCGCCGGATTTCCTGCATTTAGCCTTAAACAACGACTTTCCTGCGACATTCAATAGGCCGATGACCGACGCACAAAAACTACTTTCGTCCACCGAAAGCAGCTTCATTCAGCGCCTTTTCGGACTTCTCCATGAAACGGTTTCGCAACCGGAACATAGCCAACAAGTCGTTAAAAGCATCATTCGCACGATTATCTATCAATATGATTTTCATTTTTCGGTTGTCAAAGAGACTACTACGGAACATTCCAACAATCGAAATATCTTCGAACGCTTCATTTATTTGGTGAACAATCACTGCAAACAAGAGCACCGAATGGCTTTCTATGCCGAGAAAATGTGCCTTACCGACCGCTATCTCGGTACGGTTGTAAAAGCCGTAAGCGGGCAGACGGGCAAGGAATGGATAGACCGTGCGCTGATTACCTCGGCCAAAGTGATGCTCAAACACAGTGACCGCACCGTGGTACAAATAGCAGATGAGCTCAATTTTCCTACCGTTAGCTTCTTTTGTAAATACTTCAAAAGGCTCACAAACCTTACGCCCAATCAATTCAGACAAACTGTACCGTGAAAAAACTTTAGCCGAATTTCGGGCTTATTCAATAGAAAAATCGTATTTTTGTCGCTAAAGAACTATTCATTATGGCAGAAGATAAACTGAGAAAGATGCGCGAACTGGTTGATACACTCAACGAAGCAGCCGACGCATACTATAACGGACAAGGCGAACGCATGTCGGATTATGAGTGGGATGCCATGTTCGACCAACTGAAACAACTGGAAATCGAGACCGGACAGCAGCTGCCTGACTCGCCCACCAACCGCGTGTCGGAAGACAATATCACGGGACAAAAGGAGGAACATGAGTTCCCTGCGCTCTCATTGGCCAAGACCAAGCAACCCGAAGAGCTGGCGAAATGGGCGGAAGGTCGCCCAATTTGGCTCAGTTGGAAGCTGGATGGACTGACCCTTGTCGTCACATTTGACAACGGGAAACTGACGAAAGTGGTGACAAGGGGCAATGGACACGTGGGCACAAACATTACACATCTGGCCCCGGCCATAGCGGGAATACCGTACGAAATCAAGGCAGTAGGCCACGTAGTCGTGCGTGGTGAGTGTGTCATCAGCTATGAAGACTTTGAACAATTCAACATGGAAAGCGACGAAGAATACGCAAATCCGCGCAATTTGGCATCGGGTTCGCTCACCTTGAAAGACGTGGACGAAGTGCGACAGCGCCATCTTCGGTGGATTCCCTTTACGTTAGTCTATACCGAAGAGGCCATCGACTCATGGGGAGCACGCATGGATTGGCTCGAAATGAACGGCATGAAGGCTGTGGAGCGTGAGCAAATCGCACAGCCAACGCTACAGAACATCGAGCGGGTGATAGCCCGATGGACAGAGAAAGTGACCGATAAAGAAAACCCATATCCTGTAGATGGGCTCGTTATCACCTATGACGACACGGCCTTTGCACAGACGGGAAGCGTCACAGGTCATCATGCCACGCGTGCAGGTTACGCTTTTAAGTGGCAGGACGAGCATGCCGACACAACGTTAGATCACATCGAATGGAGTTGTGCGGCCAGCACCATCTCGCCCGTGGCAGTCTTTTCGCCTGTCGAACTGGAGGGAACGACTGTGAAACGCGCCTCACTCTGCAACATCAGCGAGTGCGAACGGCTCGGCATCGGCAGCCGGGGAACACGACTGAGCGTCATCAAAGCCAACAAAATCATACCGAAAGTAATCCGCGTCGACGAGAAAATCGGCGAATTGGAGATACCGGATTGCTGCCCTGTTTGCGGTGCACAGACACGCATTTCCATCAGTCCTGCCAGCGCAACCAAGACGCTTCATTGCACCAACGCCAAGTGTCCGGCCAAGCAACTGCGCAAGTTTGCGCGCTTCGTGAGCAAGGAAGGCGTCAATATCGACGGCATTTCAGAACAGACAGTGGCCAAGTTCATCAACTTGGGTTGGGTGAAAGAATATGCCGACTTGTACAGATTGAAAGACCATGCCATGGAGATTGCAGCGATGGAAGGCTTCGGCGAGAAGAGTGCGCGCAATTTATTGCGTTCCATTGAGAAGGCCCGCGATGTGGAAGCACGGCGTTTTCTCTATGCTTTGAGCATTCCGTTGTGCGGTCAAGACGTGTGCAAACGCTTGTTGGGCGCCTATCCTCTGCGCGAAATCATCAACATTGCCAGCGGTAAAAGTGACAAAATAGTACCCGGAGGTGATACTCCTTTCGCACTCATTGCGGGCATCGGACCGGAAAAGAGTAACCGCATTGTGGAATGGTTTCATGACGAAGAGAACCTGATGATGGTTGAAAAGCTGCTCGGGCAGGTGCGCGTGAGCCAAGAAAGTAATGAGCCGAGCGGCGAGAAGTGCAAGGGATTGACTTTCGTTGTGACCGGCGACGTGACGCGATATAAAAACCGCAACGAACTGAAAGCCTATATCGAGGGCCAAGGGGGCAAGGTGACGGGTAGCGTAAGCAAGTCGACCAACTACCTTATCAATAACGATGTGGCCTCCGTAAGCACCAAAAACCAAAAGGCACGGCAGTTGGGTATTCCCATCATCTCCGAGTCGGAATTCATCGAACGTTTCGGAAACGAATAGCAAGAATGCCCCATCTGGCTTGCCCAATCGCAGAAAAAGCATTACTTTTGCAGGCATGAGAATAGACATTATAAGCGTCCTCCCGGAGATGATTGAGGGATTTGTAGACGAATCCATATTGGCACGGGCACAGAAAAAAGGCTTGGTAGAAATCAAACTTCACAATCTTCGCGACTACTCACGCGACAAATGGCGTCGCGTTGACGACTATCCTTACGGCGGAAGCGCGGGCATGGTGATGCAGTGTGAGCCGATTGACCGCTGTATCTCGGCCCTGAAAGCCGAGCACGACTATGATGAAGTAATCTATACCAGCCCCGATGGCGAGCCATTCAACCAGCACATAGCCAACGATCTCTCGCTGAAGGGCAATCTGATTATCCTTTGTGGTCACTATAAAGGCATCGACCAACGCGTGCGCGACCACTTGATTACGCGCGAAATCAGTATCGGAGACTACGTACTCACGGGCGGAGAACTGGCAGCAGCAGTGATGACAGATGCCATCGTTCGCCTTATTCCCGGCACAATCAGCGACGAACAGAGTGCACTAAGCGACTGTTTCCAAGACGATATGCTGGCTGAGCCCATCTATACGCGCCCTGCCGACTACAAGGGCTGGAAAGTTCCCGACATTCTGCTAAGCGGAAACGAGGCAAAAGTGCGCCAGTGGGAGTTCGAACAAGCCATGGAACGCACCAAGCGACTGCGTCCCGACCTGCTGAAATAGTAGGCTTACAGAAGCCTAACAGCCATAATGGCGATGGGGCGGACGCACGAGTCGTGCGTCCGCCCCATCGGAATGGAAACATAGACATAGGGTTATTTGAGCGGATGCACGGGCCATGCGTCCCTACATTATTCGAACTGATATTCAACGACTTACACCTTGCATTTCAATTCCACCCATTTTACCACACAATCTCAACCATATTGCACGCTAAAATGGCTGAGATCGCGCGGTAAAATAGGTGAAGTCAGAAAACAAGATGGCTGAAAAGAAAAGCCGGACATCACTGCCCGGCCTGTTTATATCTAAAATGATGAACCTTCATTTAGAAGTTCTCAGCTGCAACTTGGAAGAAACTCTTCGGATGGTTGCAGACCGGACAAACCTCAGGGGCTGATTTTCCGATATGAATGTGGCCACAATTGCGGCATTGCCAAATGCGGTCGCCGTCCTTGGAGAACACAATACCTTCTTCAATGTTCTGCAACAGTTTGCGATAACGCTCTTCGTGACGCTTCTCAATGGCCCCAACGCCACGGAATTTAACAGCAAGTTCGGGGAAACCGTCCTCGATTGCCTGCTTAGCCATGGCATCATACATGTCGGTCCACTCGTAGTTTTCGCCCGCAGCTGCGTCGGCAAGGTTCGTAGTTGTCGTGGGAATGTCTCCCTCGTGCAAGAACTTGAACCACAGTTTTGCATGCTCTTTCTCGTTAAGAGCAGTCTCTGTGAAGAGCTCTGCAATCTGCTCATAGCCGTCTTTCTTGGCCTTTGAGGCATAATAAAGATACTTGGTATGCGCCTGACTCTCGCCTGCAAAGGCCGTCATTAAGTTCTGTTCAGTCTTCGTTCCCTTCAATGCTTTGGGGTCGAATGCCTTAAACTTTTCAGCTTTGGCATGGCATACGGGGCACGATTCGGGTGCTTCCGTTCCCTCATGAATGTACCCACAAACGGTACAGATGAATTTCTTTTTCATAATGTTCTTGTATTAATGTTTTTGTTTTTGTTGATGCAAAGTTAGTTCTTTCTTTTCAGATTTGCAAAAGATGGAACCTATATTCCGATAGAAGAAATCTATAATATCCATTCTGAACCTTTATCCATCGGCGTCCGAGGCTTTTTGAGAAACAAAAAAATGAGGATTATTTGATATTCCATGTCTTCTTCTGCCCGAAAACATCAAAAAAAGCGTATCTTTGCAATAAAATCTTATACCACAGGAGGAATTATGACCCTGCAACAATTGGAATATATCATGGCCGTTTACCGCCACAAGCACTTTGCCAAGGCGGCCGAGGCCTGCAATGTGACCCAACCTACGCTCAGTTCGATGATACAAAAGCTTGAGGAAGAGCTGGGCGTAAAGATCTTCGACCGTAAACGCCAACCCGTTCTACCCACACCTATCGGGCAAAACGTCATCGACCAAGGATGGGAAATCCTGCAACATGCCAAGCAACTCAAGGAGTCTGTGGAAGAAGAAAAGCATTCCTTGCGCGGCACTTTCCATGTAGGTATTCTGCCAACGATAGCACCTTATCTCATACCGCGTTTCTTTCCACAACTCATGCAACGCCATCCTGAGTTGGATATCCGTATCCGTGAGATGCAAACTCACGAAATAAAGCAAGCGCTTCTGCATGGAGATATCGACGTAGGTATACTGGCTAAGCTCGACGGAATGGACGACTTTGAGACCTCACATTTGTTTTTCGAACAGTTCTTCGGCTATGTAGCGAAAGGTGACCCCCTATATATAAATAAGGTGATACACACAAGCGACCTGAAAGGAGAATATCTTTGGATGCTTGATGAGGGCCATTGTTTCAGAGACCAATTGGTGAAATTCTGTCAACTTCAAGGGGCCAAGCAGAGTCAAAAGGCTTATTCATTGGGCAGTATCGAGACTTTCATGCGCATGGTTGAGAGCGGAAAGGGCATGACCTTCATTCCCGAACTAGCTATTTTCCAGTTGGCCGACAGCCAGAAAGAACTTGTCAGGCCGTTTGCCATACCCATCCCAACGCGTGATATCGTGGTCATCAATAACAAAGATTTCGTGCGTGCGACTGTCCGCCGACTGCTTATCGAAGAGATTCAAAAGGCCGTTCCCGCTGATATGCTAAAGCTGAAACAGGTTCAACAGCGCGTATAATAGCCCCGGAAATAAGAAATCTTCATGTAAATAGCCGCCAGTTTTCACTGTCGGCTATATTTTTCCCCATTAATGAGGATATTTTTCTCCTAATTTGACAACTATTTTAATATTATTTACTATGAAGTCATCTAGACTTTTCCCTCTTTCTTATCTTTTTCAGAAAAATCAGTATAAATGCGATATAGTTCCATCCCTCCCAACTGGTTTGTGTGGTATCGAACCTGTTGAGCACGCTCCTGTACGAGTCCATCCACGCATTGGTCCTTTCAATGCTGTATCTCTCCTTATAAAGCAGTTCATCAAGTAACTCGTCATCTCTGCGCATTCCTCTCCGCTTATTGAAGGCGACGTTTGGGAACACCTCCTGCCGAAGGCAATCCCGCCTGAATTGTGCAGAGTCAAAACCGGCGTCTGCATTGAGAAAGAGCCCCGATATGGACAAGCCTGAGTCCTCAATACCTGCGAACAAGCCCTGAAGTACCTCGGAGATGCAGTGAAGGTCGTTGTGGGAACCCGAAACAGGCGTGGACATGGCAAGCGGTATGCCTTGCCGGTCTGTGACATAGATGGCATTGGTGGTCGTTCTTTTCTTGCGTCCTTGGTATCCACAGCACTCCCCACCGCGAAGCGTGGTGGTGTGGCTGCCGTCCAAATCCACACTGGACATGTCCAAGAAAGACCTGTGACGGCTTAATATCATGCCCCAAACCTTTTTCCATTCGCCGTTCCTCGACCACTTGCGGAAATGGGCATACACGCTCTTGTAGCTCAAAACCCTCCCCGTGAAGATGGCTGAAACGGGAAGCATGTGCCACTGACAGCCCGTTTTCAACTTGTAGAGAATGCACTGAATGACCTCCACCAGGTGACTTTTTGTAACATAACCGCGTTTTGCCACCGACAAATATGGCAAGATCTCAGATTTTATTGTATCTTTGTCCAGTACTTCGTACATGAGAGGATTGTTTATCTTGGTCTTCACAGCACAAAGATAATAAACTCCTCTCAATTTGTAGAGATTTAAAAAGTCTAGACGACTTCTATATTTGCAGCATAAACAAATGAACAATCTATGAAGCGACCAACCTATACAAAGCTGAAAAACGCATGGAAATCATTTGTCGATAGGCTTTCTTTTCGACAAAAGGTAACGATAACAACGCTTTGCGGGGTTGCTTTCGGATTGGTAATTCTATTCATGTATCTGCTCCGTATGCATACATATATCGTGGGAGATGACCCGGCTGCCTGCATCAACTGCCACATTATGTCACCCTATTATGCCACATGGTCGCACTCATCTCACGGTCGTGATGTGACTTGTAATGATTGTCATGTGCCCAATAATAATATAGTTTCGCATTACTTCTTCAAAGGCAAGGACGGAATGAAGCATGTTGCTTACTTCGTTACCCACAGCGAACGGCAGGCCATTGAGGCTGAAGATGCATCGGCGGAAGTAATCATGGACAATTGCATTCGTTGCCACAAGCAACTCAATCAAGAGTTCGTCAAAACCGGACGCATTGACTACATGATGGCCAAGCGCGGCGAAGGGAAAGTCTGTTGGGACTGTCACCGCGACGTGCCTCACATGGGAATGAACTCGCTTTCTTCCACTCCGGGAGCCGAATTTGTAGAGCCGATGCCACCTGACCCCGTTCCGGCATGGCTGCAAAAGGCCTTGGGACACACGCCTTATGAAGGTTCAAAATAGGGAATATAACGGTCTAATCGTATCATCTCACTCCATCTAACGAAATAAATAATCAAACTTAATAGCTATGGCAAAACAACTAAAGAAATGGCAAGGCTGGCTACTCTTCGGAGGAGCCATGGTTGTTGTGTTCATTCTCGGCCTCATCTGCTCTTCACTCTTGGAAAGAAGAGCCGAAGTTGCCAGTATATTCAACAATCGCCGCACGCCAATGACAGACTCTATCGTAGCCCAAAATGAGAAATTCGCAGCGGATTTTCCACGTGAATACCAATCATGGGCCATGACGGAAGACACCACTTTCGAGAGCAAATACAATGGCTCACAGGAGAAAAGCATTCTGGAGAGATTTCCCGAAATCGTTGTTATATGGGACGGTTATGCTTTCTCAAGGGACTACAACACCCCACGCGGGCACCGTCATTGCATTGAAGACCTGCGCAAGATACTGCGTACAGGCTCTCCGGGCGTTGATGGTCAGAAGGATCTCCAGCCCGGAACGTGCTGGACCTGTAAGGGGCCTGATGTTCCTCGACTAATGCGCGAGAAAGGAACCAATGCTTTCTATGCTGCAAAATGGAGTGATTGGGGCGGTGAAGTGATGAACTCCGTGGGCTGTTCCGACTGCCATGATGCCCGAACGATGGATCTTCGGCCAGCCCGACCAGCTTTGTATGAGGCATGGGCACGCGTAGGCAAGGATGTCAAGAAGGCCGGACATCAAGAAATGAGAAGCTTGGTCTGTGCACAATGCCACACCGAATACTACTTTGAAAAAGAGAATGGTAACTATCTGCATTTCCCACAAGAGAAAGGACTCACATGTGAGGCGGCCGAAGAATACTATGACAGTATCGGTTTCTACGACTATATCCACCCGCTCTCTCATGCTAAGATTTTGAAGGCCCAACACCCGGGTTACGAAATGTTCAAACAGGGAATCCATGGCCAACGCGGCCTTTCTTGTGCTGATTGCCACATGCCTTATATTTCTGAAGGTGGCGTTAAATATACCGATCACCATATCATGAGTCCATTAGCTCATATCAACCGCACTTGTCAAACTTGCCATCGACAAGACGCAGAGACCCTCCGCCAGAACGTATATGAGCGTCAGCAGAAAGTCTATGACTTTGCCGTTAAAGTCAACAAAGAATTGGCTAACGCGCACATCTATGCCAAGTTTGCTTGGGACAAGGGTGCTACAGAGGCCGAAATGAAGCAATGCTTGAGTGACATTCGCAAGAGCCAGTGGCGTTGGGACTATGCGTTGGCAAGCCACGGTGCAGCTTTCCATGCGCCACAAGAGGTGATGCGGCTCCTCGCCAATTCAATAATGTATGCCAAAGATGCCCAATTGCAGGCTACACGTGTTGCTGCAAAGCATGGCTTCACAGGCCAGATACCTCTCCCCGACATCTCAACTCGCGAGAAAGCAGCTAAATATGTAGGGCTTGACATGAAGACTCTGCATGCGCAGAAGCAGGATTTCCTCAACACTGTCGTTCCGAAATGGATTGAAACGGCACGCAAGAACAAGCGCTTCATCACACAACCCATGTAAGGACAACAACAGAAATAACTCCAAAGGGGCATTGAAGATATTTGCTTCGATGCCTCTTTTATAATGAAAAATTATGTGGAAAAAACCTTGGACCATGAAAGAAGGGACGGCCATTGTCATCGGACTGGCTTTGGTTGGTCTGCTTCTTCAACTCACGATAGGGCCTTTAGACTGGGCTTTATTCCTTTGGCCGGCTAATGGAATAACGCTCATCGTCCTTATCATTGCACTTCTTCTCTTTTATCTTCTTCGCAAACGTGTCTACTTCTTCAGTTTCATGGCAACGATGCAGGCAGCCATTCCGTCTATCATCGCTGCGGCATTGCTGACACTCATTATGGGGCTGACCCGGCAAGTTGCCTCAGACAAGCCTGCAGGAGACCTCATAGGACTGAGCAAGATGCTGAATTTCTGGCCGTTCATCCTTGTTTATTTCTGGATGACAATGATTGTAGGAGAAGTCACCATCAAGCAGACAGCCCACTTTGCATGGCGCAGACTACCCGTCCTCACAAGTCATTTAGGGCTTTTCATCGCCCTTACGTGTGCAACATTAGGCAATGCCGACATGCAGAGACTCAAGATGTATTGTGAGAAAGGGCAGCCCGAATGGCGAGGACTTGATGCCTACAACAACGTACATGAACTACCTGTTGCCATTCAACTCAACCGCTTCACGATTGATGAATACCCACCCAAGCTCATGGTGATTGACAAAACAGGGAAACCGATGCCCTATAACAAACCCGAAGTGCTGCTCATCGACGACTCGTTTAAGCAAGGAATAATAGCAGGGTGGACCATACAGATTGATAAAAAGATAGAAGATGCCGTCCCGACTGACCTTGCCAATATGATAAAGAACATGCCCATGCAGATGCGAGGCATGGTTCGCATGGACTCACTTGGCATGGCCATCAAGAGAGGAGGCTATATCAAGAGCCGTCAAGCAGGTGCAGCTTGCGCCCTTTCCGTCACAGCAAGAAAAGCCGGAGCCGTAAAAAAGGGTTGGATAACCTGTGGAAGTTATCTATTCCCGTTAGAGACCTTGAAGCTCGACAATGGCAAATCACTTGTCATGGCAAGCCGCGAACCGAAGCGTTATGCCTCGAATGTGAATATCTATACCCAAGACGGAAAGAACATATTGACCGAGATTGAGGTCAACAAGCCCTACGCTGTTAACGGTTGGAAGATTTATCAGCTCAGCTACAACGAGCAGATGGGCAAATGGAGCAATGTCAGCGTGTTTGAGTTGGTGAGCGACCCATGGCTCAATGTCGTCTATGTAGGCATCTATCTATTATTAATCGGCGCAGTAGGAATGTTCTTCACTGCCGGCAAGAGAAAGGAAAACTAAACCATGACTTGGAGTTATTTTATCATCTTTGCGATTATATCGGTTATCTGTTGGGCTGTCGGAGCCACCGCTGCTTGGAAAGAAAAGAAGGCCATGGCCTATGCACTGACGGGCATCGGACTAACCGTTTTCTTTGCATACATATTATTCATGTGGATAAGTCTGGAGCGTCCGCCACTCCGCACAATGGGCGAAACACGGCTGTGGTATAGCTTTTTCCTACCATTGGCAGGTCTCATTGTCTACAGTCGCTGGCATTATAAATGGATACTCTCGTTCAGCACACTGCTGGCCACCGTCTTTGTGTGCATCAACCTCTTCAAACCCGAAATCCATTCCAAGACCTTAATGCCCGCACTGCAGAGTCCTTGGTTCGCGCCCCACGTCATTGTCTACATGATGTCCTATGCCCTGCTCGGGGCAGCCATGGTAATGGCCGTTTATCTGCTGTTCATCAAGAAAACAAGTATCAACGAAGAGGAACTTGATATCACCGACAACCTCGTCTATGTAGGCCTGTCGTTCGTCACGCTCGGCATGCTCATGGGTGCACTGTGGGCCAAGGAGGCTTGGGGACACTACTGGGCTTGGGACCCGAAAGAGACTTGGGCTGCCATCACATGGCTTTCTTATCTGGCCTATATTCACTATCGCCGCTATAAGCCCACCCATCCTAAGCCCGCTCTCGCCATGCTCATCGCGTGCTTCTGCCTGTTGCAAATGTGCTGGTGGGGCATCAACTATCTGCCTTCGGCACAAGGTGTGAGCGTGCATACGTACAGTATGGAGTGAGAAACGCAAGCACTGATGTAGAGACGCACGGCTCGTGCATTCGCCCAATGCCATGAACAAGTGAACGAGTTGGCAGTTAACAAAACATTGGAGCGGACGCACGAGCCGTGCGTCCCTACATGCCTCGCAGCTTAAGAACGGCACCCCTATAAGGAAGGCCTCACCTTTCATATAAGGAATCCTTGACCTTTCCTATAAGGAAGACCTTACCTTTCCTATAAGGAAGCCTTGACCTTTCCTTATATGAAAGGTGGAGGACTACCAATAGTAATCCTCTTGTACTTCCGATAGTAGTCCTATCGCACTACTGATAGTAATCCTCTTGTACTTCCAATAGAAGTCCTATCGTACTACTGATAGTAATCCTTTTGTACTTCCAATAGTAGTCCTATCGCACCTCCATTGGAAGTCCTTTCCGACCTCCAATAGAAGTCCAATCGTACCTCCATTGGAAGTCCTCTCCGACCTTCAATAGGAGTCCAATTGTATAGATAGTATCTGTCCTTTCCTACAGATAGTATCTATCCTCTTGTATAGATACTATCTATCCAACTCTACACATACTATCTATCCTAAAGGACACTAAGTATAAGTCCTCAAGGAGTCTAAGTATAAGTCCTCGACACCTTTAAGTATAGGTCCTCAAGGACTTTAAGTATAAGTCCTCCTCACCTTCCAGTACACCAGACATTCAGAGCATTAAGGCAGTAGCTTCCGAACATCAAAGGAACCGCTACGGAGCTTCCCGATGTGTCATGCCATCATGCTGAGGAAAGAAAAACATCGTTTTGCTTTGCCGTTCCGAGCGTTTACCGTATCTTTGCAATGAAATACAAAACCGAAAAAGATGAATCTTAAAATCAGACTATCCGTGATGAACTTCCTTGAGTTTGCTGTCTGGGGAGCTTACCTCACCTGTATGGGCATTTACTTGGGAAACATGGGCATGGGCCAACACATCGGAGCGTTCTTCGCCATGCAAGGTATCGTCTCTATCTTCATGCCTGCCATCATGGGTATCATTGCCGACCGGTGGATTCCGGCACAACGTCTGTTGGGTTTCTGCCATTTATTCGCGGGTCTATTCATGTTTGGTGCAGCTTGGTATGGCCAGCAAACAGGCGCAGAAGCTGAGTTCGGCATTCTGTTCCTGCTCTATTCATTGAGCGTTGCTTTCTATATGCCAACCCTGGCTTTGAGCAACTCCGTAGCTTATTCGGCACTCAGTCAGGCAGGCATGGACACCGTGAAAGACTTTCCGCCTATCCGTGTCTTCGGAACGATAGGTTTCATCTGCACCATGTGGTTCGTCGATATCATGGGGTATAAGAGCAATCATATGCAATTCGTTGTGAGCAGTGTCTTGAGTCTGCTGCTATTTCTTTATACTTTCAGCCTGCCCAACTGCAAAACCAATGGCAAGGGAAAGAAAACCAGTCTTGCCGATGCCTTTGGGTTAAAGGCCTTCGCACTGTTCAAGCAAAAGAAGATGGCCATCTTCTTCATCTTCTCGATGTTGCTCGGCGTGAGTCTGCAAATCACCAACGGCTTTGCCACCCCGTTCATCGAAAGTTTCAAAGACATACCCGAATATGCAGACACGCTCGGCGTGAAATATCCTGTCATTCTCTACTCTATTTCGCAAATCAGCGAGACACTTTGCATCTTGATGATACCATTCTTCATGAAGCGTTACGGCATCAAGAACGTCATGCTCATTGCGATGTTTGCTTGGGTGATGCGTTTCGTACTGCTTGGAACGGGTAATCCCGGTAGCGGTGTGTGGATGTTTATCGCTTCGATGGTTATTTATGGCGTAGCCTTCGACTTTTTCAATATCTCTGGTTCGCTCTTCGTCGACCAATCTACAGACCCTGCTATCCGATCAAGTGCACAGGGACTGTTCATGCTAATGACAAACGGTATCGGAGCAACGGTAGGAGCGTTTGCCGCACAGGCTGTTGTCACCAGTCATACCGTAGGGCAGACGACAAACTGGGCTGCTTGCTGGTTCACCTTTGCCGGCTATGCGCTCCTTGTGGGCGTTAGTTTCGCGCTGATGTTCCGACCCGGCACTAAACAACAGAAGAATTATGATTAAAACAAGACTGAAATTCTATAACGTTTCAGAGATTGTCGGTGGCATGGACATCGGGCTTCTCGTGCTGACCGATGAAGCCATGACGCGCCAACTCTCTATCACTTGCGACAAGAATATGGTCAAAGCGTTCAGTCTTCGCATGAATCACGCGCCGGGAGTAGAAAGATTGCTTCCTGAAGCATTGGGAAGACTGCTGAGACAAGAGGGACATCGCTTTGAAATCCACATTCATAGCATTGTAGACGGTATCTATAAAACCCTACTGATAGATACAGATACACTCGAAACCGTTGATATCCGCGTCAGCGATGCCGTGCTCTTTGCGCAGACAAATGACTTCCCTATCTATATCGAAGAGGAGTTAATGAGCAATCAAAGCACGCCTTTCGATGCCGAACAACCCAACAGACTCTCGCTTCCTATCAATGCTTTGAGCAACAAGATGCTAAAGATGGCCCTCGAAAAAAGCATCAATATCGAGGATTACAAGATGGCTGAGTATCTGAACGAAGAACTAAAACGGCGTAAAAACAAAACGGAATGAAAGAGGAGAGATATTTCTATGTGCCTAATGCCGACCGAAACAACGAACTCCCGCCGGAAGAAACGGCCCACGCATTGCGTGTGCTTCGATTGCAAAGCGGCGACGATATGTTCCTGATGGACGGTCGGGGGAACTTCTATCACGCCGAAGTCAGCTTGGCAACCCATAAGAAATGCCTCTATCATATCAAGGAAACACTGCCACAACAGAAGACTTGGCGGGGCCATATTCACCTTGTCATCGCGCCTACCAAGCACATAGACCGCATAGAATGGCTGGCCGAGAAAGCCACAGAAGTGGGCTTTGACGAGATAACTTTCCTGCATTGTGCATTTTCCGAACGTAAGGCGCTGCGTACAGACCGCATAGAAAAGATTGTCATATCGGCTGCCAAGCAAAGCCGAAAGCCTTGGATTCCCGTGGTCAATGAACTCGAAAGCTTCAAAACCTTCATTCAACAACCACGCGAAGGACGCAAGTTCATCGCTCATTGCTATGAAGAAATCGAAAAGAAAGACTTTTTCGATGACCTTATGAACGGCCCTAATGAGAGGATAACAGTGCTCGTTGGGCCCGAAGGCGACTTTTCCGTTGATGAAGTCAAGTCTGCCATGGCGCAAGGTTATGAGAGTGTCTCACTCGGACGAAGTCGTCTGCGCACAGAAACAGCTGGTTTGATAGCTGTCACCATGGCACAAATATCCCTAAGATGATGAAAAAACTAAGTTACATATTTGTCGGTTTCATGCTATTCTATATGGCTTCATGTTCCGACAACACCTATCTAAACGCCATTCCTGCTGAAAGTACGGCACTCATTTCGATAGATCCGGTCAAGATGAGCGGTATCAACAACGTGGCGGTGCTCAAAACGCTGCTCCATGTCACCAATATGGACAAGAGCGGCATCGATGCCAGCCACAAGATATTCCTTTTTACCGCGCCCGATGGTAACTTAGGACTATGTGCCAAGGTGAAAGATGCCGACGACCTCAACGAGACTTTCAAGCAACTTTCAGGCAAAGGCTTGTCCACTGCACCCATCAAGCGACGTGGTTTCCGTTTTGCTGTATTGAAAGACGTGTGGGTAGCCGGTTGGAACGAGCAAGCCATTCTCGTGATGGGGCCTGTCACGCCCGATGCCCAAGCTGCCCTTCAACAGCAAATCTCCCAATATCTGAAACAAGACGAGGCAGACGGGGTCACAAACAGCAGGCTTTATGCCAAGCTCGACTCCATAGATGCGCCCATGGCCATGGTGGCGCAAGCCGCAGCCTTGCCCGAACAGTTTGTCGTGCCTTTCACTTTGGGAGCCCCGAAAGATGCAGATGCCTCGCAAGTGATGGTTGCTGCAGAGATAACCACAAAGAAACAACTGATGCAGGTCAATGGAACAACATTCTCTTTCAACAAACGCATAAACAAGGCACTGCAAGATGCCCGTCAAGTGTTCCGTCCGATAAGCGGAAAACACATCGCGTGCTATCCCAAAGACGCTGTGCTTGGTATGTTCATGAACGTTGACGGCCGCCAGTTCCTGCCCATCATGCAAGCCAACAAGAATTTGCAAGCCCTGCTCACAGGCATCAATACGGCCATCGACATGGACAATATCCTGCGAAGTGTGCATGGTGAGCTGGTGATTGCCACGCTTTCCGATGCCACCGACAGGCTTTCCATGGGCATGACCGCCGAACTAATCCATAAAAGATGGACGAAAGACGTTGCCTATTGGAAGGAAAGTTGTCCCAAAGGCGGCAGGATAGAGGATTGGGGGCCGGACATTTGGCATTATACAAGCGACAAAACGAATTTCTATTTCGGCGTAACGGCCAACCTTCAGTTCTTCTGTAGTAGCAAACAAGACGAGGAAAGCACGATGCTTATGCCCGTGAAAGACCCTTTGTCCACCGAAGTTGCCGACTTAATCAAAGGGAAGAAACTGGCATTAGTGGTCAACCTCCGGGCCATGCAAGGCGAAAAAGCGGGGGCCGTGATGCAAATGTTGCGTCCGATATTCGGCAACATCGACACAATTGTCTATACATTAAAATAACGAAATTGGAAACCATAACATTCAATTCGGTCGTTCCTCAGGTCTTTTCTTCCACAGTTCAGCAACTCAAATCGGAGATTTGGAACACGGAAGTCACTTTCCGGAAAGGCCAGCTCTATCTTATTGAGGCCGATTCAGGTAAAGGTAAAAGCACCTTTTGCAGCTATGTCGTCGGTTATCGCCGTGATTACAGCGGAACCGTGCTATTCGACGCGAACGATACGATGCACTATAAAGTCAAAGATTGGATAGACGTGCGCCGACAGCACGTCAGTTACCTCTTTCAGGAGCTTCGGCTCTTTCCCGAACTCACGGCTTTGGAAAACGTAGAAATCAAAAACAAGCTCACAGGCTTCAAAAGTCGCGCGCAAATCATCGAATGGTTCGATAGGTTGGGCATTGCCGACAAGCTTCAATCCAAGGTCGGCCGCATGTCTTTCGGCCAACAACAGCGCGTAGCCATGCTGCGTGCGCTCGTGCAACCCTTCGATTTTATCCTTGCCGACGAGCCCATCAGCCACCTTGACGACACCAACTCGGCCGCCATGGCCGACATTATGCTGGCCGAAGCCAAGGCCCAAGGGGCCGGAGTCATCGTGACCAGCATCGGAAAACACATGAAACTTGAATACGATAAGACTTTGAAACTATGACTTTGGTTTGGAAATTACTACGCCAACACATCAGTATTCCGCAGTTTGCAGGCTTCTTTTTTGCCAATCTCTTCGGCATGTTGATCGTCCTTTTGGGCTTTCAGTTCTACCAAGATGTCGTTCCCATGTTCACCGCCGAAGACAGTTTCATGAAGAACGACTTCCTTATTGTCAACAAAAAGATAGGAACTGCGAGCACTATCAGCGGCCGCAGCAACACGTTTTCCAATGCCGAGATCGACGATTTCGGCCGTCAACCGTTCGTAGGTCGCATCGGTTGGTTCACAGCAACAGCCTATAAGGCCGACGCCAACATGAGCGTGAACGGGACAAGCGTGCTGAACAATGGTGAAATCAACTTCGAAAGCATTCCCGATGTCTTTGTCGATGCGAAGAAAAGTAACTGGAAATACCGGCCCGGCGACACTACAGTGCCTATCATTCTGCCGCGTATCTACTTGACAATGTACAACTTCGGGTTTGCACAAAGCCATTCGTTGCCGAAGATAAGCGAGGGACTTGTGGGCATGATCGACTTTCGTATATTCGTTCACGGGCACAACAAGGAAGGCCGTTTCAACGGGAAAGTCATCGGATTCTCCAACCGTTTGAGTTCAATTCTCGTGCCTCAGGCCTTCATGGATTGGAGCAATGCGACCTATTCTCAAGGAGAAACACACGAACCCACACGCCTTATCATGCAAATAAACAACCCCGGCGACAGGCGATTCACCACATATCTCGACCGAAAAGGATATGAAATAGAGAACGACAAGCTGAATGCTGAGAAGACAACCTACTTTCTTCGCATGATGATAACAATGGTGATGCTTGTCGGTTTGGTCATTTCTGCGTTGAGTTTCTACATGCTTATGCTGAGCATCTACCTGCTCGTGCAGAAAAATTCGGGCAAACTTGAAAATCTGCTGCTCATCGGTTACAAGCCCACAGAGGTGGCCCGGCCCTATCAACTGCTGACCATCGGCCTCAACTTTGCCGTTTTTCTCATGGCACTTACAATCCTTTTCTTTGTCCGCCAAGCCTACATGGACATCATAGAGACCCTCTTTCCCGACATCGAAGACGGATCGATGCTCCCTGCCTTGGCCGTAGGCATTGCCTTGTTTTTCCTTGTCAGCCTCTCTAATCTTGTCATCATCCGAAACAAGATTGTGAGGATTTGGAAACGAAAAGAATAAGCCTCCGAAGCCAAGTGGCTATCACACTTTGCAATCTCACCCATTTTGCACGCTAATCTCAGCCATATTACCGTGCAAAATGGGTGAGATTGCGCAGTGATATGGGTGAGATTGGAACGCAGGATGTAAGTAGTTGATTTTCAATGTGCATGTGCTGGGTTCTCAAACCGGGCTGGCGGGCGTGCAAATGCCTTAATTCTTGTATGTGTATATTATGCTTTGAGCGGACGCACGGGCCGTGTGTCCCTACAAACTTATAGCGTTTTCCTGACAAACGCAGGCGGAGTGTGCGGGGAATGTAGGGACGCACGGCTCGTGCGTCCACTCAAACTGCCATGCACCTGCATTCACCTTTCAAAGCCATTCAAAAGCAATGGATTGACTACTTCCGCCAAATTGATAGTTGATAGGATTGAAACAGCTGTACAGGCTCCTTGCTCTTGCGTACTAAAATGAACTGAAATAACGGGCGAAAAACTTGCAGAATAGCAAAACGATGACTATATTTGCAAAAGAAATACCATCAAACAAACCCTTACGGAAAAGATATGAGACACGAAAACTGGCGAATAAGCGTGACAGGAAAAGCGAAACTAACGAGTGTTTTACTGATGATGCTGTTGCTGACCGTGTTGGTAAGCTGCTGTAAACAGCGGGAAAAGCCTTCAGTCTCGGGCAACAAGGCCGATACAATCGCAACAGAAAAGAAAGATTTGCTGCAATTATATGATAAGAAAATCAGGCAGTTTTATGATGATGCAGCCGATGTGGGCATGGATGGTGTTGCTGCAATGTCGAATGCTAAGCAAGTGGAATACACAGACATTGCTATTGAACTGACTAATGAAGCCCTACGCAGAATGGGATATAAGCCTGTTGACAACGAAACTGCCCGAAATGCCATCAAAAAGTACTTTGGTTTGGATATCACGGCAAGCAATAGGCTCCTCTATCGCAGCGGTATTCGCCGATATATCTTCAAGAATGGAGACGTAGACGAACGAGACAATCAGAAAAAGGCCATGGCTGCCGATTCATACGAAGACCCAACTTGTTTTTGGGATAAGCTGATTTATGTCCCCAACTATAATTACATCGTATGTTTGCCTACCATCTATGGTGTTGTTCGGATAAAAGGATTACCGGATATATATCAAGAAGCTTTGGATCAGAAAACGTTGAACAAAGGGAAACTTTATTATGATTTGTACGATACATCGGTCTTTTACGAAAATGAATTCATCTTCCATGACAGCAAAAAGGCGCTCGCGTGGTTGAAAAAGAACTATACAGGCTTCCTCATTAACTTGTTTGACAAATATGGTTACGATAAATCCGATGTCATCAACAAGATAAAGCTTGACAATATCCTCCCAAAAGACGGCTCGCTTCCTGATATGAACTCCTATAAAGGGCTATTTGCCACAAAAAACAAGGCAGGCAGACTCGTCATCCATCAAGGGTTGTTGCAGTATATGACGAAGCATGTAAATGAAAATAACCTGTATTACAGCATGTTGGACGACTATATGGATTACGTTCTTCATGTGAAAGCAACCCCGGAGTTTGAAGGTTTCACGAAAAAAGAGCGGTATGAGATCGGTGCATACGTCGGATATTACTACGGATTGATGCAGGATATCTGCACAATCTTCCCCGGTGAGCGAATAACATTCGGGGAAGTACTGTACAGCGACCATGATTTTGTGTCGTTCATCAAGCAACATAAGTATTTTCATCTCAAGAACTTTGCACAGATTATACAGAAACAAATCGACCGATATGACATGGAATTAAGGATAGAAGAACACAGAACGTCGGGAGAATAGTAGAAAGAAAAGACCATCGTAACCATAGATGAAACCAAGAATATTGATGAAAAGATATAACATTTAACATAATTATAACACAACATTGAGAAAAATTAGTTAATTTTACAGCATCAAAGTGTTAACTGGGGCTATTTCCCCTCAAATTATTCATTAATCTTCAGTTAAAAGCCATGCAAAAAAGATTGCATTTTTTACTAGTTTTGCTGTTGTTCTTCACGACATCACTGATGGCACAAGTTACAACATCGAGCATTAATGGCAAAGTTGTCGCTGCAGGTGAGCACGTCATCGGAGCCACAGTCACTGCCGTTCACACGCCATCAGGGACGACTTACACCGCCGTTACCAATACCGACGGTCGCTATACCATTCAAGGTATGCGCGTAGGCGGCCCTTACAAGGTGACCATCTCCTACATCGGCTTCAAGGATGAGACGCGTTCTGACCTCTATCTTACATTGGGTGAGCCAACAGTCATCAATACCGATTTGAAAGAAGATGCCAAAATGCTGGGCGAAGTCACCGTGACAGGCATCGCAGGTAAAGGAGGTATGGGTGCTGCATCAAACTTCTCACAAAAGCAGATTGACAATACACCGACCATCAACCGCAATGTATACGACGTAGCTAAGCTGTCACCGCTTGTGAACACATCTAAGTTGGGAGGCATTTCCATAGCGGGCTCAAACAACCGCTACAATTCATTCCAGATAGATGGTATGGTTAGCAACGATGTGTTCGGACTTGCCAGCTCAGGAACCAATGGAGGACAAACCGGAACCAATCCTATTGCAATGGATGCCATAGAACAAATCCAAGTTGTTGCATCACCTTTTGATGTAAGGCAGGGCGGTTTTACAGGCGGAGGCATCAATGCCATTACGAAATCAGGTACCAATACGTTCCATGCTTCAGCCTATACCTACTATACCAACGAGAATCTTTATTCGAAATGGAGTCAGGTGCTGGACAAAGAAGCTAAACTTGGCAAGCAATCCACCAAGACCTATGGTGCTTCTTTGTCAGGCGCATTTGTGAAAGACAAGGTATTCTTCTTCACGAACATAGAATTGAAGAAAAACACCTATCCAACCTCTATCTATCCGGGCTATATTCCCGAGTACATCACAGACGCTGACGCCAAATTGATTGCAGATACCTATTATAGATATACGAAAATAAGAGACAGCTATGGAGCGAGAGACATCGATTCACGCTCAATATCGGCCTTGTCGCGCTTGGATTGGAACATTGACAACAATAACAAGTTCACCTTCCGCTATCAATTGAACAGTTCATACAAGGACGTTTATGGCGTAAACTCCAAGACCTATACGTTCAATAACAGCGGTTACCGAATGAACAACCGCACGAACTCTTTTGTAGCAGAGTTGAATTCAAGACTCAACGATGTCCTTTTCAACGAAGCTCGCATAGGTGCATCGTTCATTCGCGACCATCGTGGTGTCAAATATGCCGGACCCAATGTCACAATCGAGGGTCTTGGACACAAAGGCGGCATGAAGGCTTATATCGGAACTGACTTTTCTTCGGGTGCAAACCACCTCTATCAAGACATTTATACCATAGAGGATAACCTGAACTGGTCGCTGGGTAACCACAATATCACCTTTGGAACGCACAATGAATTCTACAATATGCAGAATTTGTTCATTCAAGCTAACACCGGTGCCTACTATTATAAGACGCTTGCTGACTTTGTTAACGACAGAGCTTGGAAGTATACATATAACTATTCCGATGTAGCTTTGACAGGAAAAACTGACTGGGCCGGCACAGTAGAGGCTGCTCAATTCGCATTCTATGTTCAAGATAAATGGGATCTCAATAATAATCTGAATCTTACCTATGGTTTACGTCTTGATATCCCGACCGGATTGAACTCCCCGACCTCTAATCCTGAATTCAACAGAAGTGCTTATGCCATTGAAAATGACGTTCGGGTAGGCGAAATTCCATCAACAAAGTTCATGTGGTCTCCCCGTGTTGGCTTCCGTTGGTACACAAATGACAGCCATAACATGTTGCTTCGTGGCGGTGTCGGCCTTTTCACGGGTAGAGTTCCTTTCGTTTGGTTGTCAAATGCATGGAACAATACCGGTATGGAGATGAAAGGTACCACGCTACGGACGGCAGGTCACATTCCTTCCTTGCAACACTATGGCACAAACGCCTATGGTGCAGCGATGTCAGCACCACCGGGTAGCGCATCAAAACCAACCATCAATACCATCAGTAAGAAGTTCAAATATCCGCAAGTGCTTCGTGCAAACTTGGCTATGGAGACCATTCTGCCCGGCGATATCAAGATGACACTTGAAGGACTCTATTCAAAGACGCTCAATAACGTTTGGTTTGACAACCTTGCACTGAAAGCTGACGGCACTTCTTATGCTGTTGATGCAACCACTCCGGCTTCGGCAACCCGCCATTTCAAGACAAATGCAGGAGATTATTATGCTATCATCAACCTAAGAAACACCAATAAGGGCTACAGTTATAGTGCAAGTGCCAAGCTCGAAAAGAGTTTTGCATGGGGTCTTGACCTGATGGCAAGCTATACATTCGGGCATTCTTATTCTGTAAATGACGGAACTTCTTCTGTTGCATACTCCAATTGGAAATACAATTACTGTGTAGATCCTACCGACAGAAACGAATTGGCAAAGTCAATGTTTGACGTTCCTCACCGCGTTTTGGCCGTAGCTTCCTACACATCTCCGAAATATTGCAATGGTCGTTTCGCCACAAACGTCTCCATTACCTACAATGGTAACTCGGGACAGCACTATAGTCTGACCATGGATGAGAAGGCCGACTTCAATGGAGACTCGCAATTTGGCAACACTCTGCTTTATATTCCGACCGAAGCTGAGCTTGCTAAGATGAAATTTGCTACAGAAGCCGACCGAAAAGCCTTTGGAGAATGGATCAACAGACATGACTTTGCAAAAAACAATAGAGGGAAATATTCAAAGCGGAACGCTGCAACGGCACCTTGGGAAAACCGCTTTGACGTTCATTTTGCCCAAAGTTTCTTCTATTTGAAAGAACGTGGCAGCAAGATTGAATTGACTTTCGATATCGAAAACTTTGCAAACCTGCTGAACCACAACTGGGGAACCAGTTATGAACTCGCATATAACGAGACTATTCTCAAAGTTACGAAAATGACTGCAAGCGGAACAAACTACGTTCCAACCTATACTTATCTCGGCTATGGCCCAAGAAAGAGTGACATCTTCAGCCGTTGGCACATGCAGATAGGTCTACGCGCGACGTTCTAAAGCCCGAATAACACGTTGATTCACATATAAAAAAAGGTAATCTCTGCGAAGATTACCTTTTTTTTATTAACTTTGCCCACCAAACGAACACCATACGATTATGATCATAGATTTCAATGACATTGAAGAAACAAGGATCAAGGGCTTCAAAGGCGGGCAAGGAGAACTCCTGACCCGCAACTATGCCGACGAAAAAGTGAGGATAATGAAAAGCATTTTGAGGCCAGGAGCAAGCAGCGGGCCGCACACACATGAGGGAAATTGCGAAATAATGTATATCCTCAAAGGCGAACTCACCTATCATTACGACGGAAAAACGGAAGTGGCACGGGCCGGACAAGTACACTATTGCCCCACGACACACCGCCATTATTTTGAGAATCTCACTGCCGAAGACGTTGAATACTTGGCCATTGTTCCCGAACATCACTAAATATCCTCCCACATGAGCATTGTCATTGGAATAGACGTAGGCATCAGTACGACTAAAATTGTAGGCATTGATGAGCAGGGTATCGTCATGAGCCCGTTCAGAATAAAGGCAACCGACCCCATTACTTCTCTCTACGGAGCCTTTGGAAAGTACCTTCATGACAACAAAATCAAACTCGAAGAGGTCGAACAAATCATGTTGACGGGCGTAGGAGCGGCCTATATCGACGAAAACATCTATGGTAGACCCACCGGAAAAGCGCAGGAATTCATTGCCGACGGCTTGGGAGCACGCTATGAAAGCAACCTCGAACGAATGATTGTCGTCAGTATGGGCACAGGAACAAGCCTCGTGAAATGCGACGGAAGCGACATCAGACACATCGGCGGCATCGGTATTGGTGGTGGAACACTTCAAGGCCTCAGCCGTATCATGCTTAAAACCGACGACATTAGGCAAGTAGCAACCTTGGCCATGGATGGCGATATCTCGAAGATTAATCTGCTTATCGGTGACATCAGCGCCAAACCTCTTCCGGGTTTGCCCATGACGGCAACTGCCAGCCTGTTCAGTAACGCCAAAACCAATGCCACGCGCGAGGACATCGCCATCGGACTCATTTATATGGTGCTTCAGGCTGTGGGGTCTGCAACTATCCTCAGCAGTTTGGAAAGCGGAATCAAAGACTTTGTCCTCATTGGGAACCTCACCCTGTTGCCCCAATGCAAGGAGGTTTATCCCGCTATGGAGAAACTTTACGGCGTACATTTCCGCATTCCGAAGTACAGCGAGTTCTGTACAGCCATCGGAGCAGCCCTTTCCTATATTCAAAAACGATAGGAAACGGCCTACATTCCCGTTCATAAAACAAGATAATGACAAAGAAATTCATTCTCTCCCTACTCTTACTTGTAACTTCATTCCTATCACTTTCGGCCCAACCCAAACGCGAAATGAGGGCCGTTTGGCTTACAACTATCGGCGGACTTGACTGGCCTCACAACTATGCCCGGCAGGGTTTGGCCATCGAAAAGCAGCAACAAGAGCTCCGAACCATACTTGACAAGCTGCAAAAAGCGGGTGTAAATACGGTGCTACTTCAGGCACGTATACGCGGAACCGTCATCTATCCATCGGACAAAGAGCCTTGGGATGGTTGCCTAAGTGGGCTTCCCGGAACCGCTCCGGGCTATGATGCGCTCGGCTTTGCCATCGAAGAATGCCACAAAAGGGGCATGGAACTGCATGCATGGGTAGTCACTATTCCTGTCGGAAAATGGAATGGTTTGGGCTGCAAACGGCTCAGACAACGCTTTCCCCACCTGATTGTAAAGATCGGAGAAGACGGGTATATGAACCCCGAAAAGCCACAAACGGCCGATTATCTGGCTGAAATCTGCCGGGAAATCACCGAGCGTTACGATATTGACGGCATTCATTTGGACTACATTCGCTATCCCGAAACGTGGAAAATCAAGGTCAGTTCCGACCAAGGACGGGCCAACATCACGAGCATTGTCGCCAAAATTCACGACGCGGTCAAGCCCGTCAAGCCTTGGATAAAGATGAGTTGCTCGCCCATTGGAAAGGCCGACGACCTCACACGTTATTGGAGTCACGGCTGGAATGCGCGTAAAACCGTACTGCAAGACGCCCAACAATGGCTCAAAGACGGCCTGATGGACGCCCTTTTCCCCA
This sequence comes from Segatella maculosa DSM 19339 = JCM 15638, assembly GCF_000382385.1. Taxonomy (GTDB): domain Bacteria; phylum Bacteroidota; class Bacteroidia; order Bacteroidales; family Bacteroidaceae; genus Prevotella; species Prevotella maculosa. Next base: position 51,216 of record NZ_KB908325.1, read on the forward strand.
TGATGTATTTCAAAGATAACAATTTCTATCCGTTTGCTATCGATTGGAAAGAGCAGTCCGAGGGCAAGATTGTCGTGCCGGGGCTGGGCATTTACTTCATGTCGCCACGCGAAAAGAACTGGGATTTGGGCGATATTACACGCGAAATACATGTTGCGCGCCAATACGGTATGGGACATGCCTACTTTCGCAGCCGGTTTTTCACTGATAATCTCAAGGGCATCTATGACATTGCAGCCGAAGATATCGACAAAAATCCAGCTTTGGTGCCGGCCATGACATGGGCCGAAACCGACAAACCGCAGGCCCCTACCCTTTTGTCTGCACTGAACGGCAGGCTTGAATGGCTGACCCGGCAAGGCCTCACCTATAATATATACAGCAGCAAGACGTGGCCTGTCGACATATCCCGGTCGGAAAACCTGATGCTTTCACGTCAGGAAATCGGCAGTTTGGCTGTTCCCGACGATGATTCGCGCTATTATGCCGTTACGGCCATGGACAGATTTGGCAATGAAAGCAGTCCTACACAAAGCCAAAACAAGGAGAAAACCACCGAAAGCAAACTCATTCCCAACGATGGAACGCAGGCCAGACTGCCCGAATGGGTGCTCCGGAACGACGGCATCATCATGCTGGCTGGCATAACGGGCAATCTTCTCCGAAAACTACAGCAGAAAGGAGACTCCGTCGACATCAAATCCGTTCCCAATGGCTTCTATCAGCTGCGTAGCCTCAACCGAACAGGCATCAGCCACTGCTTAGGCTACCTTATGATAAAAAGATTTTAGCCGAAAGATTTGGTTAATCTGCAAAAACAACCTATCTTTGCAATAACAGAGTTACAGCTCATTATAAACACAAAGAGGAAAGCTATCGGGGGTTGTTCCGGTTCGATCGGGATACTCATCAAATAATATCGAAAACCGAGAAGGCTTCTCTTGTCAATGGCGGGCCACATAAACTTCGACGAAGCCAAGCTTTCGGGCCGGTGGATTACAAAGACGGAGAGCGCTCAACTATTGAAATGCTCGGAGTTTCATCACATCATCGGGCAACCCCTTTCTTCTTTTTCATCAATAAAAAACAAGAAACAACCTCATGTTTAGTGGTATTGTAGAAGAAATGGCTACACTTGTAGCCATCCGGAAAGATAAAGAAAACATCGACTTTACGCTGAAATGCTCGTTTACCGACGAACTTCAAATCGACCAAAGCATCGCCCACAACGGCGTTTGCCTTACGGTTGTGAGCCTTGATGGCGACACCTACACGGTAACGGCAATGAAAGAAACGCTCGATCGCTCCAATCTCGGCCTGCTGAAAGCGGGAGATTGCGTCAACATTGAGCGTTCGATGCTGATGAACGGCCGCTTGGACGGCCACATTGTTCAAGGGCATGTGGACCGCACGGCCACGTGTATTGCCATGCGAGATGCTGGTGGAAGCACCTATTTCACGTTTGAATACCCCTTCGATAAGGCCATGGTCAAGAAGGGATACTTCACGGTTGACAAGGGATCGGTGACCGTTAACGGGGTTTCACTGACTGTTTGTGAACCGACAGATAACACGTTTACCGTTGCAATTATCCCTTACACGCGTGCCAATACCAACTTCCGCGACATACAACCGGGTAGCATTGTCAACCTCGAATTCGACATTCTCGGGAAGTATATCGCGCGGTTGCAGCAGCTATAAAGCCTCTTCAAGTCCCTCAAAAGGAAGAAATGGGGAGCCCACCCCTAACCCCTCCCAAGGGAGGGGAATGCGAACTTGCGGGCAAAACAGGGGAGATGGGAAGCCCACCCCTAACCCCTCCCAAGGGAGGGGAATGCGAACTTGCGAGCGAGGTAGGGAAGACTTCATCGCAATATCAGCCATATTGCGCGCTAATATGGGCCATATTACCATGTAAAATGGGTGAGATTGCACGATAATATAGCTGAAATTGAAACGCAAGGTGTAAATTATTGATTATCAAAACAAACGCTATTGCCCACAAGCTCGGTCTCCCCTCCCTTGGGAGGGGCCGGGGGTGGGCCTCTCAATTGATTACTATTGCCCGCAAGCTCGGGCTCCCCTCCCTCGGGAGGGGCTGGGGTGGGGCTCCCGCTATGACACTTTTCTACAAATAATGTTAATAAAATTGGGCGATGTAAACGATTTAGCGATGAGCAACATCTAATTGATAATTGTAAAACGAAACCCGGAATAAACCGAACTTGAAATGAAAACAAACCGGAAAATCCTGCTTTTAGGGATTGTATTGACGGCACTTCCGATGCAACTTCGGGCCAAAAACTGGACCTTGAAAGCGTGTATCGACTATGCATTACAGCACAACATCGCTCTGAAAAAGAACCTATTGGCAAAGAAAACGGCTTGGGAAGACCTCAAAGAAAGTCAAGCCGCACTGCTTCCCTCGCTCTCTTTGAGCACTTCGCAGAACGTTTCTTACACGCCATGGCCCGAAACGGGAAGCGCAGTTGTGGCTGGAACGAAGGTGCAAACCAGCGTAGACAAGGTCTATTATAACGGAAGTTACGCGCTGAATGCCAATTGGACGGTGTGGAATGGCAACCGAAACCGCAACCAAGTAAAGCTGAATTCGTATGCAGCAAAGCAGGCCGAACTGGACTCGGCAATCACGGCTAACACGCTTACCGAGCAGATTGCCCAACTCTTCGTGCAGATATTATACTCCGACGAGGCTATTAGAGTGAACCAAGAGAGCCTTTCTACGAGCACGAAAAACGAGGAACGGGGAAAGGAAATGCTCGCTATAGGCAAGATGAGCAAGGCAGATTTGGCCCAGTTAACGGCGCAACGTGCACAGGATGAGTATGCCATCGTACAAGCAGAAAGCCATTTGAAAGACTACAAAAGGCAGTTGAAACAATTGCTTCAGCTGACTGACGAGGCATTCGACGTGATTGTGCCCGAGACAACCGATGAAATGGCGATGGAACTCATACCGAATCTCAACGCCGTTTACGAGCAAGCGGTGGCCAACCGGCCTGAAATCAAGAACGCAAAATTAGCCATCGAGAGCAGCGAATTGAGCATAAAAATGGCCCAAGCTCTGCGTATGCCGACGGTAGGATTGTCGGCCGGGTTCAGCACAAACACCACTTCTATGAACAAAAATGCATGGAACAGTCAGATGAGAAACAATCTTGTGCTGGGCGGGGGAGTCACTATTAGCGTCCCACTTTTCGATAATCGGCAGGCAAAAACAAGCATCAACAAGGCCCGAATCCAGCGTGCCGGCTATCTTCTCGACTTGCAAGACAAGCAGACCACCCTCTACTCCACCATAGAAAACTATTGGCTGCAAGCCAACAACAACCAAAGAATGTTCCGAAGTGCACAAGTAAGCAGTCTGAGTGCAAAGGAAAGTTACACGCTTCTGAGCGAACAATTCAGATTGGGGCTGAAGAATATCGTTGAATTAATGACGGGAAAGGACAACCTTCTCAAGGCCCGGCAAAACGAATTGCAAAGTAAATACCTCGCCATATTGAACATCAACCTGCTCAAATTCTATCAAAACGGCGTGTTGAAATAGGCGTATCGCTAAATATCCAACAGTGCTGAAGGGCTTTCAATGAACGTCGTTGCTCCGTGATCAAGGAGAAACTGCTTGCTTCTGAAGCCCCACAACACGCTGATGCACGGCATTCCACTGTTGCAAGCCGTCTGTATATCGACATCACTGTCACCGATATAGACTGCCGTTTCGCGTACTGCTCCGAGCTGTTTCAAGGCTTCATTCACCGTATCGGGGGCTGGTTTCTTTCGGATATTCTCTCGTTCACCGATGGCAACCCTTATCTTATCGCCGAAGAAATGGGCCACAAGGGCTTGCGTTGCAGCATAAAACTTATTGCTGACCACGGCAATCTGCTTCCCGGCAGCGGTCAAATCGCACAGCATTCCCTCTATTCCCGCATACGGACACGTGTGATCGAGACTGTGAACAAGGTAATATTCACGGAAATCTTGATAGGTTTTGGCAAACAAAGGATTGTCGGAACCGCCGGGAACAGCCCGTTCCATCAACTTCTTCACCCCGTTTCCGACAAACATTCTCACCTCTTCGATGCTCCGTTCGGCCATACCATTGCACCGAAGCGCATGGTTGCAGCCGTTAGCAAGGTCGGTCAGCGAGTCAAGCAACGTACCGTCCAAATCGAAAATATAGGTTTGATAACTCATCATCGCAAGAAAGTATTTGATAATGCCATACAAAGGTAATAAAAAAAAGCCATTCTTCTCACTTAGATAAAAAAAATGGTGTACCTTTGTGCACGATTTTCAATATTGAGATTATGAAAAAAGACTTTAAGAAAAGGTATATCCTCCCCGCCATTGCCTGCATTGCAGTCATCATGGGCGTTGTCTACTATTACTTCTTCTCAGGCTTCTCTTCCATGAATGAGACGGAATACGTCTATATCGACAAGGACGATAACATCGATTCCGTGTACAACAAGCTGGAACCCTTTGCATCAAAGCATGGCATGTGCGCTTTCAAAACATTGGCACGGCACTTTGATTACAAGCATAAAGTGAAGACCGGACGCTATGCCATCAACAGTAATGATGGCGCATTGACGGTGTTTCGCCATATGAAGAACGGGCTTCAGACACCGATAAACCTGACGATTCCGAGCGTAAGAACCTTGGATAAGTTGGCTGCCGAAGTGTCTAAGAAGCTCTTGATCGACAGTGTTGAACTCTATAAGGCCCTCACCGACGAAGCAACTTGCAGGAAATACGGATATGACACGGCCACCATCGCCTGTATGTTCATTCCCAATACGTATGATATCTATTGGAATGTTTCCATTGACAAGTTTATGGAACGCATGCAAAGGGAGAATAAGAAGTTTTGGAACTTCCAACGCACACAGAAAGCGCGGCAAATGAACCTGACTCCCAATCAAGTCGTCACGTTGGCAAGCATTATAGACGAAGAAACCGCCAATAATGCAGAGAAACCCATGATTGCCGGCATGTATTACAACCGTTTGATGCTGCGAAATGCCGAATATCCGAAAGGAATGCCACTACAGGCAGACCCTACCATCAAGTTCGCATGGAAGAAATTCGGCCTGAAACGCATCTATAACAACCTGCTGCACATCAAGAGTCCCTACAACACTTACAAGAATCCGGGGCTTCCTCCTGGGCCAATTCGCATTCCTTCCGTAGCCGGTATCGATGCCGTTTTGAACCATGTGCACCATGATTATCTCTATATGTGCGCCAAAGAGGATTTCAGTGGCACGCATAATTTCGCGCATACCTATCAGGAACACATGCAAAATGCTGAAAAATATTCAAAAGCGCTGAACGAAAGAGGTATAAAATAACTCAACAAAAATCACAATTAAAATGAAATAAAAAAATGCCGCTCTCTTCACAGAGAGCGACATCATTCTCAATAGGTACTAGCTTTTTTAAGGTAAAAAGATTGTATTCAGGATAACGATTGCAAAGGTAAGGCGTTTTCATTTGATGTGCAAATCTTTTTTTATGTTTATAAACATATTTTTCAGTTTAAAGTGGTCTTGTCTGTCCCTGAATCAAATGCCTTTCAAGCTCAGGATAGCCGAATACAGACCATGTATAGGCAAGAAAAATAAAGATTTTCCTTTGCTTTTCCGACCGATTGCAGTATCTTTGCAACATAATATAAATAAAGAACATACATCATGGCAATAAAAGAAGAGAACAGCGAAGAGAAGAAAAGCATCAGTTTCGTGGAGCAATTTGTCGAAGAAGACCTCGCCCAAGGTAAGAACGGAGGCCGAATTCAGACGCGTTTCCCGCCGGAACCCAATGGTTATCTTCACATCGGGCATGCCAAAGCCATCTGCATGGACTTCGGAGTTGCAGAGAAATACAACGGAATATGCAATCTTCGCTTCGACGATACGAACCCAAGTAAAGAGAATAATGAGTATGTTGAGAACATTCTCAACGACATCAAGTGGCTCGGTTTCAAGTGGGGCAACATTTATTATGCCTCGGATTACTTCGAAAAGCTGTGGGAATTTGCCGTTTGGATGATTAAGAACAGATACGCATATATCGACCAACAGACCAGTGAAGAGATTGCCTCACAAAAAGGAACGCCTACAACACCGGGCACAGCCAGCCCTTATCGCGACCGACCGATAGCGGAAAGCCTCACCTTGTTCGCCCAGATGAACACGCCAGAAGCTGTGGAAGGCAGCATGGTATTGCGTGCCAAGCTCGACATGGCCAATCCTAATATGCACTTTCGTGACCCTATCATATACCGAATCATACAGACTCCGCATCACCGAACAGGCACCAAGTGGCATTGCTATCCGATGTATGACTTCGCACATGGGCAGAGTGACTACTTTGAAGGAGTCACCCATTCCATCTGTACCTTGGAGTTCGTGCCTCATCGTCCGCTATATGACAAGTTCATCGACTATCTGAAAGAAATGGATGGCACGGCAGACAAGTTGCAAGACAACCGTCCCCGACAGATTGAGTTCAATCGATTGAATCTCACTTACACCGTAATGAGCAAGCGAAAGCTCCACACCTTGGTCGACGAACACCTCGTTAAAGGCTGGGATGACCCCCGTATGCCGACGCTATGTGGCATGCGTCGGCGCGGTTACAGCCCCGAAAGCATTCGCAATTTCATTGATTCCATCGGCTATACCAAGTTTGATGCCCTCAATGATATGGCTCTCCTTGAAGCCAGTGTGCGCGAAGATTTGAACAAGAAAGCCACGCGTTTGAGTGCTGTTCTCGACCCTGTGAAGCTCGTTATCACCAATTATCCCGACGGAAAAACAGAGGAAATGGAGTCTATCAACAATCCAGAAGACGACCAAAGTGGCAGCCATACGATTACTTTCTCAAAGACGTTATGGATTGAACGGGCCGATTTTATGGAAGAAGCTCCCAAGAAGTTCTTTCGCATGACGCCCGGAAAAGAGGTTCGATTGAAGAGTGCTTACATCGTAAAATGCACGGGATGCACGAAAGATTCAGCAGGAAATATCATAGAAATTCAGGCCGAATACGACCCTGAAAGCAAGAGCGGAATGGAGGGATCCAACCGAAAAGTGAAGGGAACACTCCATTGGTTGTCGGTCGATCACTGTCGGAAAGCAGAGGTACGTGAGTACGATCGACTCTTCAACACAGAGAATCCGTCGGCCGACGAGCGCGATTTCCGCGAACTACTGAACCCGGAAAGTTTGAAAGTTCACACCAATTGCTATGTTGAAGACTATGCAGCAAGTCGGCAACCTGGCGAATATCTGCAGTTCCAACGCACGGGATATTTCATGGCCGACTTGGATTCTACACCCGAACATCCCGTATTTAATAAGACTGTGGGGCTGAAAGATACTTGGGCAAAACAAAGCAACAGACAGTAATTCACACAGAATAGCACCTCAATACATTGAATAATCAAAATCATTTCGACAGCGAGGAATTCCGAGAAGCTTTGCAACAATACGAAAAAGCACGCCGGATGGGACAAGAAATATATCTTGACTCCGATGTACTTACGTCCATTGCCGACTATTACGACCGGAACAACAGAACCGACGAAGCTATCGAAACGATTGATTATGCCATTCGTTTGTTCCCCGACTCCGTGCTTCCACTTGCCTTCAGAGCCCGAATGGCCCTGATGCTCGAGGACAGTATCGACGGAGCCAAGCACTTTTTGTCATTGATTACAGACAAAGACAGTCTGGAATATTGCTACACTTCGGCCGAAGTTAAAATCGCCGAAGGCAATCAGGAAGCGGCTAATCGGTATCTTAAAAGCCATATGAACAATGTTGAAGACGATGAACTCGACAGTTACTGCATGGAAGTAGCCATTCTCTTTGCCGATTACGAAGCGTTTGAATTGGCCAAGGAATGGATCGACCGCTGTGAAGATACCGAGGACCCTGACTACTGGGAGACCATGGGAAGAATAGAAATGGGACTCGGCCACTTGGAAGAAAGCGAGCAGATTTTTACAGACTTGATAGATAAAGACCCTTTCTCGTCAAACAATTGGAACCATTTAGCGGCCACGCAGCTACTGAGAAACAAGCTTACAGAGAGCATTTCGAGTAGTGAATACTCCATTGCCATCAATCCAAACGACCCAGAAGCCGTACTCAACAAAGGCAATGCCCTGTTTGCTTTGGGCAATCATGAAGAAGCATTGAAGTATTTCAGACGGTTCACTACGCTGAGTCCAAACGAAGCCAACGGTGAAATGCTCGAGGGAGTGGTGCTGACTGACATGCAGAAATATGACGAATCTCTCGCTCATCTCTATAAGGCAGCGTTGCTATGTCATGGCAACAATCAATTTCGCCTACAGGTTTATCTACAGATTGCCGCTGTTCTTTCAAAACAAGATAGGCTCGATGAGGCCTTATCCTATATCGATCGATGCGGAGAAATGAAGCAAAGCGACCCATTGGAGTTGGCATTAACCCGCGGACATCTCTATCTTGAACACAAAGAAATAGACAAGGCTACCAAGATATTCCATGACACTTTGGCCGAAAGTAAGAACGATCCGGAGATCTATCTCAAGATAGGTGTGTCGTTTCTTGACAACGGTTTCCCCGATTCTGCCTATGGAATCCTCAATCACATAGCCAAGGTTTTGGTGGAACCTCAAGTGCCCGTGTATCCTTATCTTGCTGTCTGCTGTAAGAATTTAGGCTATCAGAGAGAGTATGAAGAGGCAGTTAAGAAGGCCATACACTACACTCCTTTAGATGCAAAGATTGTCTTAGGGCCCTATTTCCCTGAAGAAATGGAACCCGAAGACTATTATAAATATCTCATCAACCACAAAAATAACACATGAACTGGCTATCAACACTGTTAGGAAATCTCAATTACGGTACTGTTTTCTTTTTAATGCTGCTCGAAAGCACTGTCATTCCCGTGCCTTCCGAGCTGGTTGTCTCACCTGCCGCCTATCATGCTGCAGGCGGAAACTTAGACATTTGGCTGGTAATCTTGTTCGCTACGCTCGGTGCCGACTTCGGTGCTACAATCAATTATCTTGCAGGTTACTATTTAGGACGCCCCATTATCTATCGCTTTGCCAACAGCAAATGGGGCAAGATGTGCCTACTTAACCAACAGAAAGTAGAGAAAAGCGAGAAATATTTCTATGATCATGGCATGGTAGCCACTATCACCGGCCGTCTACTTCCGGGCATCCGACACCTCATTTCCATACCGGCCGGCCTGTCAAAGATGGGATATTGGAAGTTTCTTCTCTACACAACCATCGGTGCCGGCGCATGGAATTTCATTCTTGCTGCCTTAGGTTGGTATCTACATTCAGCCGTTCCCGAAGACCAACTGAATGATAAAATCATGGAGTATGGCGAATATATCAAGCTTTTCCTCGTTGCAGCGGTAGCCATTGTCTGTCTGTATTTCCTGTTCAAATGGTATATGGAACGCAAACAAGGCAGAAACAAGGAGTAAACAAAAAAAGACAATCTCGAAAAGAGATTGTCTTCGCGTCGGGGCGACAGGATTCGAACCTGCGGCCGCCTGGTCCCAAACCAGGAGCGCTACCGGGCTGCGCTACACCCCGCTGCAAATCATCTATTTGTTTGCATGTGCAAAGGTAGTGCTTTTATTTAAGTTCGCCAAATAAAACCATTACTTTTTTAACGAAAAGACCGTCCGTAATGAACAAAGAGGCTGCAATCAACTTGCAACCTCTTTTATTTTATATCGTGAAACGGCTTATTTGATGATCCCCTGCTCCACGAATATCTTTTTCAAAGCCTGAACACCACGCTCAACTTCTTCTTTCGTGTGGCTGGCCATCAGGGCAAAGCGCACCAAAGTATCCTGAGGTGCACACGCAGGTGGGATAACCGGATTGATAAAGACGCCAGCATCAAAGGCCAATTTGGTCACAAGGAACGTCTTGTCTACATCATGTACATACAAAGGAATGATGGGACTCTCGGTCTCACCAATCTCAAATCCCTCCTCACGGAAGCGTTTCAAGGCATAATTCGTCACTTCCCAAAGATGTTCAATGCGCTCCGGTTCGTTCTGAATAATGTGAAGTGCCTCCATTGCTGCAGCCGTTGCAGCCGGCGTGTTGGACGCACTGAAGATATAAGTGCGGCAGGTATGCCGCAGAAAATTAATCGTATCTTTGTCCGAAGCTATGAAACCACCAATGGAAGCCAAGCTCTTTGAGAAGGTTCCCATAATCAGATCGACCTCGTCGATGAGCCCGAAATGGTCGCAAACACCACGACCTTGTCTGCCGAAAACACCCAAACCATGTGCCTCATCGACCATGATGGAACAGTTATACTTATGCTTCAGCTCGACTATCTCGGGCAATTTGGCCAAATCGCCCTCCATGGAGAACACGCCATCGACCACAATCAGCTTGATAGCCTCCTTTGGAATGCCTTTCAACACGCGTTCCAAGTCTTCCATGTCGTTGTGCTTATAATGCAACTGACGTGCAAAAGACAAGCGACGGCCATCAACAATGCTTGCATGGTCGCGGTCGTCGCAAATGATATAGTCGCCCTTGCCCACCACTTGGGCCAAAACGCCCTGATTTACAGAGAAACCGGTAGAGAAACACAGCGTATCATCTTTCTGCATAAAGGCAGCAAGCTCCTTTTCCAGCTGAACGTGTATGTCGAGTGTGCCATTCAAGAACCTACTTCCTGCACAACCCGAGCCATATTTGTCCAAAGCGCGCTTCGCTGCAGCTATCACGCGTTCGTCACCCGTCAATCCTGTGTAGGCATTCGAGCCAAACATCAAGACTTTATGGCCTGCCATTTCAACTTCTGTACCCTGTTTGCTCGTAATCGCGCGAAAATAAGGATACACACCAGCCTCTATGAACTTCTGAGGCTCGCGATAATTCTTGTATCTTTCTTGTAATTGTCCCATTTCAAATAGGTGTAGAAAACTACTTTTAATACTTTTAGGCTGCAAAGATACAAAAAATTACACACATGATGAACATTTTCATAAGAAATATACTATTTCGTCAAAATATCATAAAGAAAAAAACATCATACAACTCAAATGATTATCTTTGCAAAAATAAACGGCTGCACCCGGCAAAACACACGAACTTGTTTGCCTTGCACGCACAGATATCTATGCAAAACAGACAAAACAGCAGATGGAGAAAAAGAAAATCGTTTTCATCATGAACCCCATTTCGGGGACAATCAGTAAGGCCGGAATCCCAAAACTCATCGAACGCTATCTCGATCACAATGCATTCGATTACGAAATCAAGCTGACGGCTTATGCCGGACACGCAACCGAACTCGCCACCGAAGCCAAAGAGCACCACGTGCCCATTGTCGTTGCCGTTGGTGGCGACGGAACCGTCAACGAGGTGGCCCGCGCCATCGTCCATTCGCCGACGGCCTTGGGTATCATTCCCTGCGGATCGGGCAACGGTTTGGCCCGCCATCTGTTGCTTCCCCTCAACATCACGAAGGCCATTCAAATCATCAACGCCTGCAAAATCCATCAACTCGACTATGGCATCATCAATGGTCATCCGTTTTTCTGCACATGTGGCATGGGATTCGACGCTTTTATCAGTCACAAATTTGCTGAAGCCGGTAAGCGTGGGCCCATCACCTATGTGGAAAACGTGCTGAGAGGAGGACTGAGTTACAAGCCCGAGACCTACGAGATACGCGACGAGAACGGAACGACACGCCTCAAAGCATTCCTCATTTCGTGCGCCAACGCCTCGCAATATGGTAACAATGCCTATATTGCCCCACAGGCTTCCATGAGCGACGGACTGATGGACATCATCGTTATGCAGCCTTTCGGCGTGCTCGACGCACCGCAAATCAGCATCGAAATGTTCAACAAAACGCTCGACAAGAACTCGAAAATCAAGACGTTCAAGTGCAAGCAACTGCATATCCACCGTGACAAACCGGGCTATATCCACTATGATGGCGACCCCGTTATGACCGGTGAAGACATCAACATCGAGTTGAAAGCAAAGGGAATCAACATCATTGTCAACCCGAACGGCGACAAACGACAGCGAAAACCCAATGCCGTGCAGAATGCTGCAGCCGACCTTTTCAACCAGTTCAACGACCTGCGCCACGACATTCACCGCCAAAGCCGACATATTCAGGCCATTAACAAAACTATTCTGCGAAGATTGAACCTGTAGTCTCCCTACCCTTGTGCCGTTCCCGCAGCGAGAAAGCCGGTCAAAATGGCCGACCGTGCGCCCAGGAACGATACAGACCGAAAGTTGTTTGCTGGTCGGAACGGCATCATCGCATTGCAGACAGCATGGATTTTCAGCTATATATTGTAAAGATTTTTAGTCGAAAAAACCGCTTGATGAATGTGATAAAATAGAAATATGAGTGAGGCTTTTCGACATTTTTCCTATCGGTTTTTCTCTTCTTGGCTTCAGAAGCCCATCAATCGCAGCCATGTTGCATGGTGATTTCAGCTATTTTACACAGCAGTTTCACTCATTTTGCGCGCTCATATCAGCCATATTGCACGGCAAAATGGGTGATGTGAGCTGCTGCGGACGCACGATTCACGCGTCCACTCCGCCAAATCATGCTGAAAGATGCACGTGATTGTGCCCCATTTAAGCGGACGCACGAGCCGTGCGTCCCTACAACACCTTGCCGAATTGCACTTATAACAGACCGTTTGCCCCCACGATGCCTTATAGGATTGTGCCTATAACGAGCTGAAAGCATGTAGGGACGCACGGTCCGTGCGTCCGCTCAGCACGTTCCATGCATGATTGCACCTCCATTCATGTGTCCGTTCAGCACGTTCTACACGTAATTACCCTCCGATTCGCACGTGTTTCCGTTTCAATTTGAACGATATGCCAAACTCAATTCAAAACAATGGCTCACAAACATGCGCAAAACTCGCGTATTCGGAAGCTGAAAACATTCGGTCGGAAATATGGAAATCTCATGAAAGGTTTTGTCAAATAAATTACAAAACGAATACATGTAGCTGTTAAAAAAGTCTCCATCAAAAAGGAAGATTGCCTCCGCAAACCAACCGCAACGCCATTTGGCAACCGAACCTCATAAATAAAAATCAGCTGTCAGGCCCTGATACCACGCCGAACGTTCACCATTAGTCATCAAATCCACGGTTTCTGCTTCGGGTTCTGGGCAAAATTCGAGGCGGAACTCCAGCAAATAACGCTTCACGGGTTTGCGTTCTACCGTTCTGACACCGCAGATACGCGACAAAGAAAAGCCGAAGAGCGTTGCTTCGGCCATGAAACGCGACCGGCAATCGGCTGGAATAATGGCCGAAAAGCGACCTTCCGGCACCAGCAGACGCCCCACTCCGGCAAACAATTCGCGATAGGATAAGGTGGAAGTATGGCGAGCCATGCTACGCAGGGCATCAGGATTGTGCAGTGAATCGACGAAAAAAGGAGGATTACTGACGATACAATCGAAGCTTTTGGGGCCGACATACTGCTGCAATGCAGTCTGAACGACGCGCACTCGACGGGCAAAAACGCTGTTCGCAACATTCTCTTTTGCCTGCAGACAGGCCGCTTCGGCTATGTCTATGGCCTCGATTTCGGCCTTGGGAAAGCGTTGCGCCATCATCAACGCAATCAATCCCGTGCCCGTTCCGATGTCAAGTACGCGGCTTCCACCACGTGCCCACGCCCCCAACAAGACGCCGTCGGTGCCCACTTTCATGGCACATGCGTCCTGTTTGACAGCAAATTCCTTGAATATGAAAACACTGTTGCCCATCATTCTGTCCTCTTCATTAACGTCGGGAATGGCGGTTTATTTTATACATTTTGCGGATTTACACATCATTTATTGGAAAATGTGCCGCCGCATGCCGGATTTCTGATTTAAAAAGCGTATCTTTGCAGTCCAATAGGTTTCAAATAGCATACAAATGAACAACAAGAATACATCAATACAGATGATTGCCGACTATGACGGTGACATTTCGAGTCTGCTCAACACCGACATCAAGGGCGAGATTCCCATTCTTACGACCCGCAATCTGGTGATTTTTCCGGGCGTGGTTTCCCCTATTCTGATAGGAAGGGAGCCCAGCATAAAGCTGATTTCCTATCTCGAGAAACATCCCGAAGCCATGTTTGGCATCTTCTGTCAGCGAGATTCCAACGTAGACAACCCGTCGTTCAAAGACCTTTACGCCACGGGAGTTTATGCAAGAATGGTGAAAGTCATCGAAATGCCCGGTCCGGGTAATAATATCACTGCTATTGTGCAGGGACTCGGCCGTTGTATGCTGGACAATCTGACCAAAACAAAGCCCTATTTCGCTGGTATTGTCTCGCCAAATGCCGAATCGCTCCCCAAAGAAACGGACAAGGAGTTTACAACCGTATGCGAAACGGTGCTGAAAAGCGCAAAAGAATATATCTCGCTCAATGAAGATATGCCCGACGAGGCCCAATATGCCTTGGCAAGCGTACAGAACAAGGTGGTCACCATCAACTATGTGTGCAGCAATCTGCCTTTCAGTATCAAGGATAAAGTCAAACTGTTGGAGATAGATGACACGAAAAAGCGGGCTTACAGCCTGCTGAAAACACTCGACCGCGAGACCCAACTCCTGAAACTCAAGCAAGATATACGCCAAAAGACGCGTATGGACCTCGACGAACAGCAGCGGGAGTATTTCTTGCAACAGCAAATCAAGAACATCAAAGAAGAGTTGGGCCACGGAGACGGCTCTCCTGAACACCGCGAACTGCAGGAAAAGGCCAAAGGAAAGAAATGGGACGAGGAAGTTGCAGCGACTTTCTATAAAGAACTCGATAAGTTGGAACTCTATAATCCGCAAAGTCCGGAGTATAGTGTGCAGCTTAACTATCTTCAAAACATGGTCAACCTGCCTTGGGGCATCTATACAAAAGACGACCTTAACCTGAAGAAGGCCGAAAAGACGCTCGATCGCGACCATTATGGCATGGAGAAAGTGAAAGAAAGAATCTTGGAATACATCTCAGTATTGAAGCTGCGGGGCGACCTTAAGTCGCCGATTATCTGTCTTTATGGCCCTCCCGGCGTGGGAAAAACCTCATTGGGCAAGAGTATCGCCGAGGCAATGCACCGCAAATATGTGCGTGTCTCATTGGGAGGTCTGCATGATGAGTCGGAAATTCGCGGGCATCGCAGGACCTATATCGGTGCCATGCCGGGCCGCATCATCAAGAACATTCAGAAAGCAGGCTCAAGTAATCCGGTATTTATCCTTGACGAGATAGATAAGATCACACAGAATACCATCAACGGTGACCCTTCATCAGCATTGCTTGAGGTGTTGGACCCCGAACAGAACAAAGCCTTCCACGATAATTACCTTGATGTGGACTACGACTTGTCGAAAGTATTGTTCATTGCTACGGCCAATGACCTCAATACCATACCGCGTCCGTTGCTCGACCGTATGGAAATTATCGAAGTAAGCGGCTATATCACCGAGGAAAAGATTGAGATTGCCAAACGACATCTTATTCCGAAGGAGCTTGAAAACAATGGATTGAACACAATTGAACCAAAAGTGAAGTTCAATAAGGCTGCTTTAGAGAAGATCATTGAGCAATATACCCGTGAAAGTGGCGTCAGACAGCTGGAGAAACAAATCAACAAAGCCCTGCGAAAGCTGGCCTATCAGAAGGCCGTAAAGGGTGAGATTGAAAGCCCGGACATTACACCTGACAAGATAGAAGGGCTGCTCGGGAAGCCTCCTTTCTATCGTGATATCTATCAAGGTAACGGTTATGCCGGCGTTGTCACAGGCTTGGCGTGGACCAGTGTGGGCGGTGAGATTCTCTTTATCGAGACTTCTCTCAACCAAGCTAAGGGAGGCAAGCTCACATTGACGGGCAATTTGGGCGACGTGATGAAAGAGTCGGCCATGATAGCCCTGCAATATGTCAAGGCCCACGTGAGCGAATTGGGTGTTGATTATCGTATTTTCGACAACTGGAACATTCATATCCACGTGCCCGAAGGAGCCACACCGAAAGACGGTCCATCGGCCGGTATCACGATAGCCACGTCAATTGCCTCGGCTATCACGCAACGAAAAGTGCGCAAGAACACTGCCATGACAGGCGAAATCACGCTGCGTGGCAAGGTACTTCCCGTCGGTGGCATCAAAGAAAAGATATTGGCTGCCAAGCGAGCCGGCATCACCGACATCGTGATGTGCAAGGAAAATATGAAAGATATCGAGGAGATTCCCGAGAAATATCGCACGGGTGTCGAGTTCCACTATGTTGAAAATATCCGTCAGGTATGGGATTTTGCCCTCACTGATGAGCGTGTGGAGAACGCCATCACGTTCACTATTCCCGAAGAAAAAGGAGAAGGGAAATGACATTTGAGGTTCAACACACCGACAACGCCAGCGATGCAAGGACCGGACTCATCACGACCGACCACGGAAAAATCAAGACTCCGATCTTCATGCCCGTGGGAACTGCCGGAACGGTAAAGGGAGTTCACTTCAGCGAACTGCGCGAACAAGTAAATGCTCAAATCATTCTTGGCAACACCTATCACCTATATCTGCGTCCCGGACTTGACATCTTGCGACGCGCCGGCGGCCTTCATGGCTTCAATGGTTGGGAACGTCCTATCCTGACAGACAGCGGTGGGTTTCAGGTTTTCTCGCTTACAGGCATCCGAAAGCTGACAGAAGAGGGGTGCACTTTCCAATCCCACATCGACGGAAGCAGACATATCTTCACGCCGGAGAACGTGATGGACACGGAAAGAGTCATCGGTGCAGACATCATGATGGCCCTTGACGAGTGTCCTCCAGGGCAAAGCGACTACCAATATGCCCAGAAAAGCCTCGCCTTGACGCAGCGTTGGCTCGACCGTTGCATCAAACGTTTCAACGAAACCGAACCTCTTTACGGCCATCATCAGAGCCTTTTCCCCATCGTACAAGGCTGCACTTACAAGGATTTACGGCAGGAAGCTGCCAAGTTCGTTGCTGACAAGGGAGCTGACGGGAACGCTATCGGTGGCTTGGCTGTGGGAGAACCGACCGAGGTGATGTATGAAATGATTGAGGTTGTGAATGAGATTCTACCAAAAGACAAGCCCCGCTACCTCATGGGTGTGGGCACCCCACAGAACATTCTGGAAGCCATTGAGCGCGGAGTGGACATGTTCGACTGCGTGATGCCGACCCGAAACGGGCGCAATGCATTGCTCTTCACCTATAATGGTACGATGAATATGCGCAATAAGAAATGGGAGAACGACTTCACGCCCATCGATTCCGAGGGCTGCGATGTGGATAAAGTCTATTCAAAGGCCTATCTTCATCATCTCTTTAAGGCCAAAGAACTGTTGGCCATGCAGATTGGCAGCATCCATAACTTGGCCTTTTACCTGCGTTTGGTGACCGATGCCCGGCAACATATCGAGCAGGGTGACTTCGTGACATGGAAGAAGTCGGTCATCGAAAGGCTCGGTCAACGATTATGACAACAATGACAGCATTCAGTAAGATAAGGAAACATACCAGATGGTATCGCATGCTGCGTTGGTTGAGCACTCATCCGGCGTGGCTGCATCGGCTGTTTCATTGGCTCATGTGCCACACACTATGGTTGCAACGGGCAGCGAAATGGACGGCAGAGCGAATGAGTTGGCTTCGGATTGTCAATCCTTTCCGCTACATCAAACGGCTGGATTGGTATATCATCAAGAAGTTCATCGGCACCTATATCTATTCCATTGCACTGATCATCAGCATTTCAATCGTTATCGATGTCAATGAGAACTTGGCGAAATTCAGCGAATATCACGCACCATTGAAAGCCATCGTGTTTGACTATTACCTGAACTTCATTCCCTATTTTGCCAACCTTTTCAGTCCGCTCTTCGTCTTCATCGCCGTCATTTTCTTTACTTCAAAGCTTGCCGGAAACAGTGAAATCATCTCCATGTTGGCCGCCGGAGTCTCTTTCAAGCGGTTGATGCGTCCCTATATGATCTCATGTATTCTGATATCCGCAACGTCGTTCTATCTCAGCGGCTATGTCATTCCCCACGGTAATGTCATACGTCAGAACTTCGAATCGCTGTATAAAAACAAGAAGAAGAGTACTGCAGCCGACAATGTCATGCTGCAAGTGGGCAAAGGAACCATCGCCTATATCCAGCACTATGACAATAATGCCAAGAAAGGTTATGGCTTCTCGTTGGACAAGTTCCAAGAGAAGAAGCTCGTCAGCCACATGACGGCCATGGAGATACAATACGACACGGTGAGCGACTCGAAGTATCATTGGACAACGACGAGTTATAAGATCAGAAAGTTCAACGGTTATCGTGAACAAATCGAAAGCGGAGCGAAGAAGGACACACTGATCATGATGGAACCTACCGACCTCGTCTACTCCAGAGGCCAGCAAGAGACGTTCACGAATCCTGAACTCAGCGACTATATCTCAAAGCAGATTGACCGCGGTTCAAGCAATGTGGTGCAGTATCAGGTGGAATACCACAAGCGGATATCGGCCAGCTTCGCCTCGTTTATCCTGACCATCATCGGGCTTTCCCTCTCCGCCAAGAAGCGAAAAGGCGGAATGGGCATGTATCTGGGCATCGGTCTGGCCCTAAGCTTCATCTACATCATGCTGCAGACCGTTTCATCAACGTTTGCCATCAATGCCAACCTTCCACCCATCATCGCGGCATGGATTCCAAACCTCATCTTCGCCGTCGTGGCATACTTCTGCTACCGACAGGCACCAAACTAACTATCATTATGTATTTTGACGAATTAGAACTGAACAACAACGTGCTCGACGCACTCTACGACATGCACTTCGACAAGTGTACTCCTGTACAAGAGAACTGTATCCCCGAAATCCTGAAAGGTAACGACGTGCTCGGCGTGGCACAGACCGGAACGGGAAAGACTGCCGCCTACCTGCTGCCCGTATTGAGCAAGCTCGACGACGGAGGCTTCCCCGACAAGGCCATCAACTGCCTCATCATGAGTCCGACCCGCGAACTGGCCCAACAAATCGACCAAGCCATGCAAGGCTTCGGCTATTACCTCAACGGAGTGAGCAGCGTTGCCGTGTATGGCGGCAACGACGGCAACCGCTATGACCAAGAACTCAAAAGCCTGCAGCTCGGTGCCGACGTGGTGATTGCCACACCGGGACGCCTCATCTCGCACATCAGTCTGGGCAACGTAGACCTCAGCAAGGTCTCGTTCTTCATCTTAGACGAAGCTGACCGCATGCTCGACATGGGCTTCTCGGACGACATTCTCAAGATAGCCAAGGAACTACCGAAGACTTGTCAGACCATCATGTTCTCGGCCACGATGCCCGACAAGATTGAAGAACTGGCAAAGACGCTGCTCAAGAACCCGAAAGTCATCAAGCTGGCCGTGAGCAAACCGGCCGAGAAGATACGGCAAAGCGCCTACGTCTGCCACGAGACCCAGAAGATGGGCATCATCAAAGACATCTTCAAGAACGGCGACCTCAAGCGCGTCATCATCTTCTGCGGCAGCAAGATGAAGGTGAAACAAGTGGCCGGAGCCCTGCAACGCAAGCACATCAACTGCGGAGAGATGCACTCCGACCTCGACCAAGCCATGCGCGACGACGTGATGTTCAAGTTCAAGAGCGGCCAACTCGATGTACTCGTGGCCACCGACATCGTGGCCCGCGGCATCGACATCGACGACATTGCCATGGTCATCAACTACGATGTGCCCCACGATGCCGAAGACTACGTGCACCGCATCGGACGTACGGCCCGTGCAGCCCGCACCGGCGCAGCCATCACCTTCGTCTCGGAAGAAGACATCTACTACTTCCAGCAGATAGAGAAGTTCCTCGGCAAGGAAGTAGAGAAGACCCCGCTGCCTGCAGGACTGGGCGAAGCACCCGAATACAAGTCGGCAGGAAAGCCCAAGCGTGGCACCTCGGCCAAGGCTCGCCGCCGCAACGACCGTGACCACACTGCCCACAAGGACAAGAAACAGCAGAACCGCCGCCAACGCAACAATGCCGAGGCCCCGTCTCGCGGCGAAGAAGCGACTAAGGAGCAACGCACCGGCAACCGTCGCAACAATAACAACAGGCCACGCAACGAGAAGCGCAGCAGCAACCGACCGAGCGAGAAGAACAACGACCCACGCACGGCATCTCCTACTCGCAACAAGCGGCGCGGAAACGTAGAAGGCAACTACAAGAAACGTAATCACCCGCAGGGCGAGAAGCGGGCACAGAACCGGCCGTCCAAACCCCTCACGACACAACCGGCCAAGCAGGAAAGCAGCATCAAGAAGTTCTTCAAGAAGATATTCAGAATGAAATAGGAGGACACTTACATCACAACCCTATAACAAAGGCCTTACCTTTCATATAAGAAAGCCTTGACCTTTCCTTATATAAACCCTCGACCTTTCCTATAAGGAAGCCTCGACAGTTCCTTATAGGAAAGGTGGAGGACTACCAATAGTAATCCTCTTGCACCTCCAATAGAAGTCCAATCGTACCTCCATTGGAAGTCCTCTCCGACTTCCAATAGGAGTCCAATCGTACCTCCACAGGAAGTCCTCTTGGACCTTCAATAGGAGTCCAATCGTATAGATAGTATCTGTCCTCTCCTATATATAGTATCTGTCCTCTTGTATAGATACTATCTATCCAACCCTACACATACTATCTGTCCTAAAGGACACTAAGTATAAGTCCTCAAGGAGTCTAAGTATAAGTCCTCGACACCTTTAAGTATAACTCCTCAAGGACTTTAAGTATAAGTCCTCGACGACTCTAAGTATAAGTCCTTAAGGACGCATACTCGAAAAAGGGAAGCATGAATGGTTGTGGATTGCTGACAGGAGAAGTGATTCCGTTGGGATTCGAACCCAAGACCCACAGCTTAGAAGGCTGTTGCTCTAATCCAACTGAGCTACGGAACCCCTATGGTGAAGCAGGTGCAAAAATAATCTTTTCTAATGAGATATGCAAACATTATCAAAAGTTTTTTCTAACTTTGCGACTTGATTGGGATAAATGACCGAACAATATGATTGACAGTTCCGCCTTTCAGGGTAAGAAAGCCATATACTATACGCTTGGTTGCAAGCTAAACTTCTCGGAGACGTCTACCTTCGGCAAAATGCTGGCCGACATGGGGGTGGTTACGGCCGAAAAGGGAGAGCGGGCCGACATCTGCCTGATTAACACGTGCAGTGTGACCGAAGTTGCCGACCACAAATGCCGCCAAGCCATTCATAAGATGGCGCGCGAACACCCCGGGGCCTTTGTCATCGTGACGGGCTGTTATGCACAATTGGAAACGGAGAAGGTGAGCAAGATTGCAGGGGTGGACCTTGTGCTCGGCTCCAATGAGAAAGCCGACCTCATACAATACCTGAACGACGCTTTTATCCATAGGGCCGAAGGAACGACGCTCCATGCGTTCCATGCCGTGAAGACCAAGGACATCAAGCGTTTCCAGCCTTCATGCTCGAAAGGAAACCGGACAAGATACTTCTTGAAGGTGCAAGACGGCTGCAATTACTTCTGCACGTATTGCACGATTCCCTATGCACGGGGCCTCTCCCGCAGTCCTTCCATCGCTTCATTGGTGGCTCAGGCAGAAGAAGCGGCCGCTGAAGGAGGTAAGGAAATCGTGCTGACAGGCGTGAACATCGGAGACTTCGGCACAACCACCCACGAACGCTTCATCGATCTGGTCAAGGCTTTAGACGGGGTCGAGGGCATCAAGCGGTTCCGCATCAGCAGTCTGGAACCCGATTTGATTGACGACGAGCTCATCGAATATTGTGCCGGCAGCAGAGCCTTCATGCCCCACTTCCATATTCCGCTGCAAAGCGGGAGCGACATGGTCTTGAAACTGATGCACCGCCGGTATGACAGTGCGTTGTTTGCGCGTAAGATAGCGTTGATAAAAAGGTTGATGCCCGATGCTTTCATCGGTGTAGACGTCATGGTGGGCAGCCGTGGTGAACGACCGGAGTTCTTCGAGGCGTGTTATCGGTTTCTTGATGGGCTTCCCGTCACGCAGTTACACGTCTTCCCCTACAGCGAACGCCCCGGAACGAGTGCTTTGGCCATTCCCTATGTGGTCGATGAGAAAGAGAAGAAGCTGCGTTCGAAACGCTTGCTGGCCATGAGCGAAGAGAAGACGCATGCATTCTATGAACAATATATCGGTACCGAGCGCCCCGTTTTGTTTGAGAAAGCACATCGGGGAAAGGCCATGCACGGGTTTACCGATAATTATATCCGCGTTGAACTGCCGCCTTCACTGGCTCGTGATGCTTATGACAACGAGATCATGAGCGTCAGGCTGGGCGGCTTCAACTATGACGGAACGGCGTTGAAAGCCGAATTGACTTGACATCAAAGCGTATGAAACTTGCAATTGTTATCTTGAATTGGAACGGTAGCGAGATGATGCGGCGCTATCTTCCCACGGTTATACGACATTCTTCGCATCAGGCACGGATCATCGTTGCCGACAATGCGTCGTCGGACGGCTCGCTTTCAATGCTGAAAGAGGATTTCCCCGAAGTCGAGACCATACCGTTAAGCAAGAACTACGGCTTTGCCGAAGGGTATAATCGGGCGTTGAAACAGGTAGACAGCGAATATTATCTGCTGTTGAACTCCGATGTGGAAGTGACCGAAGGCTGGTTGACCCCGTTGTTGGCCTATATGGAGCACAATCCCGACACGGCGGCATGCCAACCCAAGCTATTGTCTGTTGCCAATCGCAATAAGTTCGAGTATGCCGGTGCCGCAGGCGGGTTCATAGACCGGTATGGTTACCCCTTCTGCCGAGGTAGAATATTCGATGTTGTCGAAGAAGATCACGGACAATACGACAGTATTGCCGACGTGATGTGGGCAACGGGGGCCTGCCTGATGATACGTTCGAAAGACTATTGGGACGCAGGTGCCTTGGATGGAAGGTTCTTTGCGCACAACGAGGAAATCGATTTGTGCTGGCGACTTCGCCTGATGAACCGAAGAATCGTGTGTATCCCAAGCAGCAAGGTCTATCATGTGGGGGGCGGAACGCTGCCCAAGAGCAATCCGATGAAAACGTTCTTGAACTTCCGCAACAACCTGACGATGCTTTATAAGAACCTGCCCGACGACGAATTGAGGCACACCATGCGCGTGAGATACATGCTCGATTATCTCGCGGCATGGGAAACGCTGCTTGTGAATCGTAACCTCGCCGACTTCAAAGCCATCTATAAGGCCCGACGGGCATTCAAAGCGTGGCGTCACGACTTTGAAGACGACCGGAAACGCTTGCAGTCTCGGCGCACCAACAAGCGGGTGGACGAACGCAAGGACTTCTCTTTGCTCTGGCAATTCTACGGACACGGCAGGAAAACATTCACTGCTATTTTGAATGCCTGCGTGAAATCTTAACCCGAGGTTGGCCAAGTAACAGTGCTTTCCACTGCTTTAAATAGGCAAACCAGTCGCATGCTTGATGATAGCCGTAGGTCTCTTTGTCGGCGGAATACGTAAGATAATACTTTAAATGTCCGTTTACGGGGGCCAAGACATAGGCATCGTCCAAACCATCGCAGGTAAGTTCCTTTTGCAAATAGGCTGCCGGGACATAGATTCCCATTCCCAAAGTCTCTTGTGTGCAGGTGGTTGTGTCCTTTACCGGCCAATTTGTTCCCCAAAGCCCCCGCAATCCTTTATGGTCGGAAAGCTTGCTTGCACCGGCCATGTGCATGAGTCCCGTTGCAAATCTTAGGCCCTCGGCTACGGGAACGACCCATGCTTCCACGCAGATATCCCTGTGCCCGGCATACAAAGTATATCGTTCCGTGAGGTTGACACGCTGTCCTTGCTTCCAAAGCCAACCGCCGTCGCTCATCTCGACAATCGTGCGTACAGGGCCATGACAGACAATTCGCTGTCCACGATGGGCCACATCGTCGAGCATTTGCGCTTTTCTGTTGCTCCAACCACGGAGTGCACCCAAGCCCATGCTGTTTCCTGTCCACAGAATATCTTCTCCATACCCTTGCAATCTTTGTTCTTGCGTCGTGTAAAACTGCGTGTCGTGTAGCTCCAAGCCCATTCGTTTCTTTCCATATAAGTCGAGCGTTTGCCGCTTATCAAAGTAGATGCGCAATGCAATCAACTCGTTTTCAAAAGCTATCCCGTGATGATGGACCAAGTGATAACTGTCTTCGAGTTCCTTTGTGACAACGAGTTGGCGGATATATAAATTCTGTTTGGTCTTATCTTTAACCTTCGGATTCGTCAATAGCAGCTCAGCATAGGTGCGTAGTGGGTAATCTTTTTGTGTTCCCACCTTGCTCAAGACGACCTTGCATGTATAAGTTCCACTGCGTTTCAGGTCAACAAGGAAGCACATCTCGTCGTTTATGCCGTCGCCTTCCAAATCATCAAGCTGTGAAGGCAACTCTTTTCCCTCGAAATAAACCGTGGAGCTGGTTGTAAAAGGATAGTCCTTCAACGACACTACTACGGGATAGTTCAACCATGGCCTATCATACGAATAATCGATGTTCACAATAATCGTGTCGGCTTCAGCCTCTCCGAAGGCCTTTAAAGAGAGCACAAAGAAGAGAAAAAAGCATAAAATGGTCTTTGTTTTCATTGGTCATGTCAATGTAAGAGTACGGATTTGCGAAAATAAATAATTTTTTTGATTACGGAATTCTATTTTGTTTTTTTTGAGTTAAAAGGGATATTGCGTCGCATTATTTTTAAGTTTTTTAGTAAAATGCTTGTTTATTAACAGATATTTTAGTACTTTTGCCGAAGTTCTTGATGAATAACCCCGTCGATTGAAGAAGATATACTACATATTTCTCGCAGTGATGGTGCTTTGTGTGGCTTGCGAAATCAAGTTAAGGCCCAACGATGAGGCGCAGAACAAGATAGAAGTTCTGCGCTATGACCGCTTGGAGAGTCGTTATCTGACCACCGGCGACTTCTCTGCGCTTCAAGAAATGAACACGGAATATGCCATTGAGACGCGGACACTGATAGAAAACGTTCTCAAATTAGGCGCCGTTTACGAACCGGATATCAACAGTAAGTTCTTAAACTTCTACCAAGACACCGTCCTGCAGACCATTATTGCCGATGTGGAAACGCAATATGCCGACATGGATGACGTCAACAAGGCGCTTACACAGGCTTTCGGAAGGGCAAAAGAAGCACTCCCGGAGTTTGTTATTCCCAAAGTCTACACCCAAATCGGGGCACTTGACCAAAGCATCATCGTGGGAGAGAACATCATCGGCGTGTCACTCGACAAGTATTTGGGCGAAGACTATCCGCTATATGTGAAATATTACGCCAAAGACCAGCGTGCCACGATGATGCGCACATACATTGTCCCCGATTGTCTCAATTTTTATTTGTTGAGTTTATACCCACTTCACGATGCCGATCAACGAAGTCAGCAAGAAAAAGACATGCATATGGCACGCATCATGTATGCAGCAAACACATTCGTGGGCTATAAAGCCTTTTCAACTCCATATGTTGCCCAAGTAGAGCAATACATGAAGGCACATAAGGACCTTTCCTTAGCCGATTTACTGAAACAATAACTACCCTTGATTTGGCCTTGTTTCAGCCATAACCAACAAATGCGAAGCATGCAATTGCTTCCATAAAGCCCTGCTTTTGTTTTGAAATTACAATGGCAAGTATTACCTTTGCAGGCGAAAAAAGAGACAAATCGTTTTTATGCAAAATCAATTTTCACGCACACAACTGCTGATGGGAAAGCCGGCCATGGACACTTTGACCGGCGCACGCGTGGCCGTCTTCGGCATGGGTGGCGTGGGTAGTTATGTAACAGAGGTATTGGCGCGGAGCGGTGTAGGCGAGTTGGACATCTTTGATGACGACCGTGTCTGCCTGACCAACGTCAACCGACAACTCTATGCCCTGCTTTCAACGATCGGAAAGCACAAGGTTGACGTGGCCGAAGCACGCATTCACGATATCAACCGCCAGTGCATTGTCCACAAATATCAAATGTTTTACTTGCCCGAGAACGCCGATGCGGTCGACTTGTCACTGTTTGATTACGTGGTGGATTGCATCGATACCGTCAGTGCAAAGCTGGAACTCATCAGGCGTTGCTATCATCTTCAGGTCCCAATCATCTCTTCCATGGGTGCAGCCAACAAGCTCGATGCGACCGCTTTCCGCGTAACCGACATCAATAACACCAAGATGGACCCCCTTGCAAAGGTCATCCGAAAGAAGCTCCGCAAGTTGAATATCCCCCGACTCAAGGTGGTTTACAGCGAAGAAGAACCGCTCAAGCCGATTGACGACCCGAACATCAGCTGCCGTTTTCACTGCATTTGCCCCGATAAAGACATGCGGAAATGCACCGACCGCAGGGATATTCCGGCAAGCAATGCGTGGGTCCCGGCCGCGGCCGGGCTGATTATCGGCGGCGAAGTGGTGAAAGACCTCATCAGAAAGGCAAACACCATGCGCATACTTCCCGAAGCATTTGAGAACAACGAGGCTGTCACAATGGCCGAAACCAAGGCCGCACGCCACAAGGAAAGGTATGAGGCCATCGCATCGGCCAAGAAGAACGGCACATGGACAGATGATAAGGTCGTCATCAAGCTGCCCGAAGGTTTCTAAGTCGCAACCGAGAAGATGAAACTACACATATTCAACCCCGGACATGAGATTGCTTTGGCCGAGCACCGCAAGTATGTGACGCTGCCACATGCCGCCCGCCAGCTGCAACATGACCTCTCTTTCCTGCCTGCTTTGTGGGCCGACGACGGCGATTTCGTCCTCGTGGAAAGCAAAGCGCATCAGGATATCCCTTCCTATCTGAAGAAATATGCAGCCAAGGTCAGTCTTATTGACGACGAAGACTTGCCGTATCTTGACCTCGAGAACACAGAAATCATGCCTTGGGGCTGGAATCTTGCGTTGCAAAACCGGCTCTTGGAACGGTCACGGGACCGACTTTCCCGGCTGCTTCCCTCACAAACGCAATTAGAAGCCTACAGAACGCTTTGTAGTCGGGGCTGGTGTGCCACGCATCTTTTGCCCCATTTGGTTGCAAACCTCGCCGATGCGGTGGGCATTGCCCATGCTTTCAGCTCCAATGCCGCGCTTTTCGCTCATCTGAAAGCCATAGACAACGTCCCGTTCCGTCAATATGTGTTGAAAGCACCGTGGAGTAGCAGCGGCAGAGGGCTGCGATATGTCGACATGCAACGTGAAGGCATCACGCCCCACCTGCAAGGTTGGGTTGCAAACGTGATTGCAAAGCAGGGATATATCATGGCCGAGCCTTATTATAATAAGGTGTTCGACTTCGGAATGGAGTTCCATGCGCACAAAAACGGCTCGATAGACTATCTGGGACTCTCCGTTTTCCACACCGTTAACGGGGCTTATGCCGGCAATCTCCTTGCCAACGAAGCCGACAAACAAGAGCTTGTGTCACGATATGTCTCATCTTCCGTTTTAAAAACCCTGTGCGACGCGGTCAAACACTTCATGCCGGCGCAGCTTCAAGGCATATATGCCGGTCCTTTCGGCATCGATATGATGATAGTCGGCGAAGGAAAGATACATCCTTGCGTAGAACTGAACCTGCGCCGCACGATGGGACATGTTGCTTTGAGCCTTTCTGCAAAGCAACATCCACGGCGTTCCATGCAGATAACATACAAGAACGGCCGCTATTCACTACACATCAATCCCCTTTCCCATCAATCTGTCTGAAGCCGTTGGCGTATCGTGTCGTTACATCAACCCTATTCCCATGCAATACGGCCAAGCCGGAGATGTAGGGACTTTGACTTTGAACATTGAATTTTGAACATTCAACTTTATGATTAGCCATATTATAAGATGATTTATGGGCAAGGGACATGTAGGGACGCACCGCTCGTGCGTCCGCTCAAGGGGAATAAAATACAATTGGATGGTTCTTGAACGAATACATATAACTGTTTGAGCGGACGCACAGACCGTACGTTCCTACATTCATTCATGTTGATAATCAATGACTTATACCTTACGTTTCAATATCAGCCATTTTACACGCTAACCTCAGCCATTTTACCGCGCAATAGGACTGAGATTAGCGTGCAATAAGACTGCTATTGTCCGAGAACCTTATCGTTGTTGAGTTAAAAGTCCACAAAAGGGCTGTTCAATATCGTGGAAAAGACGGCATAATTGCACGGTATCGAAAAAAAAGTCAGTTAAAGTTGTCGGATTTCTTCTTTCAGATTGTCTTATGAATAAAAGACACATGAGAATGAAAAACGATAGCATCGACCACAAAGCTAATTTGCTTAAAGCCATCGAATATCAGAGAATGATAGACCGCATCAAGCAGATTGACACAAAATCGGCCTTGGAAGAAACGCTCGACCGCATTCGCAAGCGGGAGCGAAAGACCGTTTTCATGAACGTGTTCCGCAAGGTCGCGGCCGTTTTGCTTGTGCCGTTGCTATGCTCGACCATTGCTCTGGCCTACCTCTCTCTGCGCAACAGCAAGCCCACTTTTGCAACTTCGGTCATCGAGACCGTCACTCCGGCCGGCTGTCGCTCTCGGATTGTATTGCCAGACGGTTCGATTGTATGGCTGAACTCCGGCAGCCGCATCAGCTATCCCAATAGGTTTGAAGGCGACAGCCGCGAAGTAGCCTTGGAAGGAGAGGCATTCTTTAAAGTCAAATCCGACATGAAACATCCTTTTTATGTGAACCTTTCCGACAAAATCAAGGTCATGGCGCATGGAACGCAGTTCAATATCTCGAACTACAAGCATGAGAATACCATCCTGATGACATTGGTTTCGGGGGCCATCGACGTTTATAACGGGGCCAAGATACAGTCGGCTCTGATGCCGAACGAGCAATGTAAATACGACAGGGCAAGCGGAATGTTCACCAATTCGGCCGTGAATCCGACAGACTATGCCTCATGGAAAGACGGCAAGCTCGTGTTTCACGACACTCCGCTCAACGTGGTTCTGAGCCAATTGTCGCATCGCTTCAACGTTAAGTTCAGGCTTCACGATCGCCGACGCGCAGATTACCATGTCCGTGCCACGTTCGAGAACGAAGATTTACATGATATGCTGCAAAGTTTGCGCAGTATTATCCCGATAAAATGGCAGGACAGCCCCGATATGTCGGGCGACAATCGCAGGATTATCGACCTTTACATCGACTGAAATGAAAGAAAACAACCTTCAATAAACCTATTTTTAATTTACTTAAGTCCTAAGACATGAAAAGAAGAACAAACAAAATGGCATCTTGCCCCCAAGAAAATGTGTTCCGAGATCTCGGCCTGAAGCTGCTCGCCGGAATGATATTGGCCCTGGGTTCGCTGAATGCCATGGGACAAAACCTCAATGCAAGGGTGACCGTGAAGTGCAACACGCTTGAACAAGCCATGAACCAAATCGAGAAACAATCGGACCTTACGTTTCTCCTTGCCACAAATTCGGTGAAGCCCTCTATGACCATCAGTCTTGATTGCACCAAGCTACCCGTGAAAGATGCGCTGCAACAACTGGCAGAAAAGGCTGGAGTGACCTATTCCATAGCCAACCGGCATGTTGTTTTGAAAGACAAACCAACCGAAATCACAGTTCCTCAACCTAAGCAAATCAAGGAAAATGTGATAAAAGGTCGGGTGGTTGACAACGCAGGAGATCCCATTATCGGTGCAAACGTGTTGGAGAAAGGCACTCAGAACGGCACCATCACCGACGCAGATGGCAACTACACGCTCCGCATAAGCCCCACCGGAACGCTTGTTGTTTCCTATATCGGCTTCAAGAACAAGGAAGTCGAGGCCTCAAAAGGCAGGCTGATCACCATGACGGAAGACACAAAGTCACTGAAAGAAGTGGTCGTCGTGGGCTATGGGGTGCAAAAGAAGGTAAATCTTACAGGGGCTGTGAGTAGCGTAAAGCTGGAAGACGTGCTCGGAAACCGCCCGGTTTCGACCGTCAGCGAGGCTTTGCAAGGCGCGCTCCCTGGCTTGCAAGTGACAAGTACCTCAGGAGCACCGGGCGAAGGAATGTCGTTTAACATCCGTGGTGTGAACAGTATTAACGAAGGAAGCCCGTTAGTGCTGGTGGACAACGTGGAAATGGACATCAATATGCTCGACCCCAATGACATAGAATCGGTGACAGTGCTGAAAGATGCGGCTTCGTCGGCCATCTACGGTGCCCGAGCTGCCTTCGGAGTTATTCTTGTCACGACAAAGAAAAGCAACAAGTCGGCCTTCCACATCAACTATACCGACAACTTTGCCTTTAGCAATGCAATCAATATTCCCAAGAAAGCAACTCCTTTACAAACCGTTCAGGCTTATAAAGACCAAGGATTCACGGCCTATACGACTGGACAAGACGTCGATACATGGCTGAAATTGCTTCGGGAATACGAGGCAAATCCGGCTTCCTATCCCGACGGTTATGCCGAAGTGGGCGGACTTCGTTACAGTCTAGCCCCAACCGACCTCTTTAAAGACATGATGGAAACGGGCTTCAAACAGTCGCATAACCTGTCAATGAACGGAGGAAGCAAACAGATAGCCTATCGTATCGGCCTCGGTTATGTCAACCAAGACGGCATTCTTTATAGCAACAAAGACGCTTTCAAACGCTATAATGTCTCCTCTTATCTGAGTGCAGAGATGACCACATGGCTTAAAACCGAACTGGATATCAAGTATGCTCGCTCCATTTCAAGCATGCCCTACACGACGGCAGCCTACGGTATTTGGGGAGCGGCGGTCGCTTTCCCTTCTTACTTCCCCACAGGAACACTCGACCTTGGCGGAGAAACCCTTCCCATCAACACGCCGCGTAACTTCATTTCATTGGCTGCACCGCTTCAAAAGAAGAAGAACGATGCAAGAATCTTTGGAAAAGTCACGCTAACGCCAGTCAAAGACTTGCACATCATCGGAGAATTCACATACAACTACAAATCGATTGAGACGCAGTTGTTTGACAAGAAGTTCGAATATGCACACGGTGCACAGTTCCGCAAGGAGCAATCCGTGTCCGACTCCAAGTATCAGCATGTACAAGACAATATCGATTACACCGCATTGAACCTTTATGCCACGTATGCAAAGGCACTCGGAGCACACAATCTGAGTGCCACGGCAGGCTTCAATCAGGAGAGCAACGACGATACTTACAACATGGCTTATCGAACAAACATGATTAACGAAGATCTCCCGTCGCTTTCGCAGGCCACAGGTCCTTATTATGCAACCGACCGCTTCAGTCGATACACCGTCAGAGGACTGTTCTACCGGCTGAACTACAGTTATCGCGACAAATATCTCATCGAGGCTAACGGCCGCTACGACGGGTCTTCCAAGTTCCCCTCAAGGCATCGGTTCGGTTTCTTTCCGTCAGTCTCTGCTGGTTGGAGGCTCGGTGAAGAGCGTTTTATGGCATGGAGCAACGCATTTCTTTCCAATCTCAAACTAAGAGTCTCGTGGGGAAATATCGGTAACCAAAGTATTCAACCCTACGCTTATATTCCCGGCATGCTATCTGAACGAGCAAACTGGATTGTGGGCGAAGAAACAGCCACCACCTTGCGTGCTCCGAAACTCATCAGCACTTCGTTCACATGGGAAAAGGTCTCAACCATAGACTTCGGTGTGGACGTAGGATTGTTCCGAAACCGTTTCAACCTAACATTCGACCTCTACAACCGAAAGACTAAGGGCATGTTGGCTCCCGGAATGGAACTTCCCTCCGTGCTGGGAGCAGAAGCTCCACTGCAGAACACAGCCGACCTGAGTTCGAATGGCTGGGAACTCAGTGCTTCATGGATGGATAAGATTGGGAACCTGACCTATCATATCGGCTTCAATCTTTATGATTCCCGAACGAAAATTACCAAATACAACAACGAGATAGGGCTTATCGGCGACAAGGTCTATAGAAAAGGCATGTATCTCGGTGAAATATGGGGCTACCTGACCGACCGTTTGTACACGACCGACGACTTCAAACCGGACGGAACACTCAAAGAAGGTATCGCAAAAGTAGAGGGGTATAACCCCAATCCCGGCGATATCCTTTACAAGGATTTGGACGGAAACCATGTTATCAACCACGGAAAGCTGACAACAGACAATCCCGGAGACAGAACCATCATTGGTAATAATACTCGCCGATACCAGTTCGGCATCAACGGAGGCGTGGAATGGAAGAACTGGGCACTGTCTTTCATTCTCCAAGGGGTCGGCAAGCGCGACTTATGGCTCATGAACGAACTTACTTATCCTATCTACGACCGTTGGTCAACGCTTTACAGCAACCAACTCGACTATTGGACACCGACCCGCACAAGCAGTTTCTTCCCAAGAATCTACCAGAACTCCGAGGGAAACACCAAAGCAAACACACTCGTTCAAAGCCGTTTCCTGAAGAACGGAGCTTATCTCTCTATCAGAAACATCACCCTTACGTATGCCTTTCCGAAACAATGGGTCGCAAAGGTGGGACTCTATCGGGCGAGTATCTTCTTTAGCGGCGAGAATCTCTTTACTTTCGACCATCTACCCAATGGTATCGATGCCGAAAGAGTCGTTACCGAGGATATGGGGGCAAGAGGGTTTACCTATCCTTATATGCGTCAATTCTCTTTTGGCGTGAACATAACACTATAACTTATAAACACAAGCACTATGAAAAGAAGTCTGATATATTTTTGCCTTGCCATACTTGTCAGTTCATGTATGAACGATGCCTTCATGGACGTTTATCCAAAAGACCAACAGACGGAGAAGACAGCTTTCAAATCCTATGATAACTTCAAAACCTATTCATGGGGATTGTACAATGTTTTCTTCGGGTATGCGAGTGATACCCGCCAAACCGACTCCATCTTCATCGGAGATTATGAGGCCGACAACATGATCAAAGGCCCCTATGGCAATGAAAGCAAGTGGGCTTATGGCAAAGCTAAGGCCGAGGCAGAGTCACCCGACTGGGACTATGTCTATATCCGTAACGTGAACCTCATGCTCGACAACATAGATCAATCGTCAATGTCCGAAGCCGACAAGAAGCATTGGAGGAGTGTAGGCCTGTTCTTCCGTGCTTACAAATACTTCCAAATGCTCTCTAAGTTCGGCGATTTGCCATGGGTAGAACACGTCATAACGGAAGCTTCGCCCGAACTTTATGCTTCCCGAAGAACTCGCGATTTGGTTGCAGGCAACCTCCTTTCCGACTTAAAGTGGGCCGAAGAGAACATCAAGCCCACAGGCGACGGCAACAACACAATTAACACGAATGTCGTGAGGGCCTTGATTTCCAGATTCTGTCTCTTTGAAGGAACATGGCGGAAGTACCATAACTTGGTCAACGCCGAAACTTATCTGAAGGAATGCGAGCGAGTGGGACCACTCTTGATGAAAGCTTTCCCAACCATCATGCCCCACTACGACGAGGTGTTCAACTCAGAAGACCTCGCGGGCCAGCCCGGAATTATTCTCTTCAAGGCCTACGCTGCTAACCGCCTTTGCCACGGTCTTACACGAATGGTCAGAACAGCCGAGTCGAACATCGAGGCCACAAAGGATGCTGTAGACGCCTACTTATGCAGCGACGGCCGGCCTTTCAAGGGAAACGACAAGGACGTTCACGAACAATTCCGCAACCGCGACCACAGGCTCTACCTCACCATTTGCCCACCCTACATGGTCAACGTTTCAAACAAAACCAACTGGAGCCACACGGGGAAGCCAGAAGACCGAGAATTCATAGACCTTATGGCCGAGATTTCGGGCGAGACTTTCCATCGCTTGCCAACGACAAACTTCAAAGGCTTTGTCTGCAGTAGGCAGCCTCACTTTAAGAACAACAATAAAGGACAGGCATGGAACGCCACGCAGATGGGCTTTTGGGTGTGGAAATATTATAACACCCACACAAACGCCATCAATGCAACGGGTGTATGCACGACCGACGCACCCCTCTTCCGCATTGAAGAGACCATGCTCGACTATGCCGAAGCAATGTTCGAGTTGGGTAAGTTCGACCAATCAGTTGCCGACAAGACTATCAACATCTTGCGTAAGCGGGCCGGTGTGGCTGCTATGAAACTCACGGAAATCACTCCCGCTTTCGACAGCCACAGAGACGCTTCCGTGGATCCGGTCTTATGGGAGATACGAAGAGAGCGCCGCGTAGAGTTCATGGGCGAAGGTCGCCGTCTTGACGACCTGCGCCGCTGGGCCAAAGGAAGCTATGTGGACAAACAACCTTTGGGTGTTTACGTTGCCGACGCAGCGGCAAACAAGGTTAAAGTTACGGGAGGACACAGCGACAACGAGGGCTACGCCTTCTACTTCAATCAACCGACAGGTTGGCAACAACACTACTATCTATATCCTCTGCCGCTGAAGCAGTTGGCCTTGAACAAGAATCTCAAGCAGAATCCCGGTTGGAAATAAGTCACGAAGATGAACCGAATTGTTTGCCTTTCCTTGCTTGGTGCCGTCATCGAGCCTTTCGGCCTCACGACGGCGCAAGCCGAGCGGCCCCGCAAGCCGCTGAATATATTGTTTGTCATGGCCGACGACCTTCGACCGGAACTCGGTTGCTACGGTGTAAAAGACATACACACGCCTTATATCGACAAATTTGCGTCTGAGGCAATGGTGTTCAGAAACGCCTATTGCAACGCTCCCGTCAGCGGAGCTTCACGTGCGAGTCTGCTCACGGGCATGTACCCTAACTATCCGAAACGCTTCACCAACTACACCTGCAAGGCCTCGGTGGATGCTCCGGAGGCAGTCCCACTTTCTGCTTGGTTGAAGCGGCATGACTATTACACGGTGTCGAACGGAAAAATCATGCACCACATCGAAGACCACGCCGCATCGTGGAGCGAGAAGCCTTGGCGCAGTCATCCCGACGGTTACGATGTCTACTGGGCCGAATACAACAAATGGGAACTGTGGCTGAACTCGGAGTCGGGCCGCCACATCAACCCGAAAACTATGCGGGGGCCCTTTTATGAATGGGCTGATGTCCCCGACAGTGCCTACGACGACGGGCGGGTGCTCGGGAAGACCATAGAAGACCTGCGGAGACTGCGCGACAATGGAAAGCCCTTCTTTCTCGCCTGTGGTTTCTGGAAACCTCACCTTCCGTTCTGTGCACCGAAGAAGTATTGGGATCTCTATCCTGCCCTTCCGATAGCCGACAATCTGTTCCGGCCCGACGGCCTACCCGAGGAAGTGCAAAACTCAAAGGAAATCAATGCCTACGCCCTTGCCACCGCCCCCGACGACAAGGCCTTCCTCCGACTGGTAAAAACGGGCTACTACGCCTGCGTCAGCTATGTCGATGCCCTTTTCGGCGAACTTATGACAGCTTTGGAAACGCTCGGACTGAAAGACAACACGGCGGTCATCCTGCTGGGCGACCACGGGTGGGACTTAGGCGAACATGGGTTTGTAGGCAAACACAACCTTATGGACATCACAACCAGAGTGCCATTGCTCATTCGGGTGCCGGGCCTACGCGGCGGCTACACAACCTCTATTGCCGAACTGGTAGATGTATACCCGACGATATGCGACATCTGCCGGGTCCCCTGCCCTACCGGACAACTCGACGGGAAAAGTCTCTTCCCCATCTTGAAGAAAGGGGGAAAGACCACTACGAAGCGTCTGGCCTACATACAATGGCAAGGCGGAGACAATATCCTCACCCGGCGTTACAACTATGCCCGCTGGCCCGACTCGGGTCATGAAATGCTGTTCGACCATCTGTCGGATGCACCGGAGAACCACAACCGCGCGAGCGAAGCCTCTTACAGCAGGATTAAAAAAGAACTCGAAACCGAGATGAAACGCATCAGACGTTTCGCTTTCAGGACACATTGAACCATCGTTCATAAGTTCGACAGATAAAAAGGTTTGGCCATGTTTCTATGGTCATCCGACGCGTCGGAAGGTAGTTTCTTTTCACATTTTTTATCTTCCGCCATGGCGGACGAACATTTCCTTTACATTTTTTATCTTCCGCCACGGCGGAAGAACGTTCTCTTTACATTTTTTACATTCCACCATGGCGGAAGAACATTTCTTTCACATTTTTTATCTTCCGCCACGGCGGAAGAACGTTCTTTTCTTATTTTACTATTTTCCGCCATGGCGGAAGAACATTTTTTTCTGTTTTCTGTTCATCCGACACGTCGGAAAGTCGTTTTTTTAATTTTCTCACAGGGTTCATTCATCGGCATCGATGCCCAGCAGGTTCTTCCAGCCGCCGATGCCGAAGCGCACGTAGTTGGAAATGATGCGGTCGAGTTCGGCTTCGTTGAGTCCGTCGTTGACGACGATATGCTTGATGAGCCCGGCCCAGAGTTCACAGAGAATGCGGATGAAGTGTGTCGATACGTCGGCTGTGATGTGCGGATAGCGCGCTTTCACGTGTTCGATGTAGGTACGACCGTCGTCGCAATTCATCTCCGAGAGCCGGTCGAAATAGTTCTCGAGCGAGGTTCCTGCAGTTTCAAAGAGCAGCAGCCGGAACTCCTTGCGGTAGGGAATGATGAGCGAGACCACCTGCCGGCGCATCATCTCGTAGTAGACCTCGTAGCGATAGATGTCGAGCGAGGTGTAGGTGACGTCGAGGTTCTGCGCACGATAGTCCTCAATGGCATTGAAGAGCGGGGCAAGGACGGCCTTGAGAAGCTCGTCCTTGCCTGCATAGTAGTTGTAGATGTTGCCCACGGCCACGCCCGCCCGAGTGGCGATGGTCTTCATCGACGTGTGCTTCACGCCGTGCTTGAGGAACTCGTCGCGTGCCACGCGGAGAATCTGCCTGCGTATCTCGTCTTTCTGCGTCTGCATAAGCTTAAAGGCCTCCCGCTTCTACTTTGCGAAGCTGTGGAAATAGCAGGGATTGCCGGTAACGCGCATGACAGGGCCTGCCACCTGCTTTGTTGCCGGGTCGTAGGTATAGAAACCATTGGCCTTCTTGTTGGCACTTCCGAAGACGATAAGGCCTTTGTGACGACCGATGGCGATGCCGTGCGGAT
Source organism: Segatella maculosa DSM 19339 = JCM 15638 (assembly GCF_000382385.1). Classification (GTDB taxonomy): domain Bacteria; phylum Bacteroidota; class Bacteroidia; order Bacteroidales; family Bacteroidaceae; genus Prevotella; species Prevotella maculosa. The sequence continues at coordinate 88,455 of NZ_KB908325.1, forward strand.
TGGAAATCTCCATGCCTTTGATGACGCTCATCGTCTTTTCCTTCAGGTCGATGACGATGGGAACGTTGGTGATACTGAGGTATGGATTGGTCTTTGCATTGGGATCGAGGCCGTAGGAGTTGGCATAAGCATAGAGCTTGCCGTCGCCGGCATAGCAAACCTCGCCGAGGAATTCGGCATGCTTGGTGGAAAGGCCTGCAATCTCGGTCTTATCGAGTCGGATGCTGTAGTCGGGGTCGATATCCGTAGCGCCGTTCTTGATGCGAACGACACCTCCGTTCAGTCCCAGAATAAAGCCGAACGAGCCGATACAGTTCAGGTAGATGTCCTTCTGCTCGTCCATGAAGATGGACTGTGGGTCGATGGGACGCGTGGCGAAGCACATACCGAGCGTGGTATTGACGATATGCTTCTCCACCTTGTCGGTCTTCGTGTCTATCATGGCCAGTTCAATGTTGTTGCGTGCCGGCATGTACTGGGCATTCATCTGGTTAAGACCGACGAAGAGCTTGCCGTCGCGCACGATCATTGCTGCCGGCGACACTTTGGTTTCTGTTTGCTTGAGGTCGTTGAGGTCGATGTCGGCCAGCTTCTTCATCGTCGTGGGGTTGAATGCCATGACGATGCCCAAACCTTGCAGGCTGACGTAGGCCTTTTCATTGTTCAGTTCGACGATGTTGCAGGCTGCGGCATTGGCCGGAAGCAGCAGTGTTCCTTTCTTTATCCACTTCCCTGCGGCATCTATCTGATAACGGTTGAGCTCGGGTTTGGTGTTTCCCATGTAGTCGGGAAGCACATAAACGTTGCCCGAAGCCGTGGCAATGGGTTTCGTTCCGAAGCCTACGGGAAGAGCATTGCTATTGTCATAGGTGCCGGGCAGCAGGTCGGTCAGTGCCTGCATGTAGGAAGCTCCGCTGTTTCCTTCAGGATTGGTGACACTTGTGGCGAAGATTACGCCCTTGAAAGTCCCCGTGCCGGGGTTCGGATTTGGCTGCGGAGCCGGTGTCGGGTCGTCGTTACTGCTGCCGCAAGCGCAGACAAGAGCCGTCATTGCAACGGCTGTAAGAATTGATTTGAAGTTTTTCATTTGTTTATATGATTGAATGAATGAATAAAATTACTTGAACAGGTAGCGCAGTTTGAAGCCGATATAGCGGCCGGGAAGCGGACGATTGAACTCGGAGACCACGTGGCGGTCGGCAAGGTTCTTCACTTTGAGGGTGAGCGTCCAGCGGTCGTCGCCGAAGCTGTGCTCGATTGCGGCGTCCATGGTCATTGCCGTGGGGATTTTGCGCTCTTGATACTTGCTCATCTCAAAGTCGTAGAAGTATTGATGCACGTAGGAGGCATCGAAAAGCAGGCGCGTGTTCTGTCCACTTCCGCCGAAAAGGTTCTCCTTGTGCAGCTCCGCGCCGAAGTTGGCCAGCAGATAAGGCACGTTCGGAATGCGCATGTTGCGCGTCGGGTTCTCCACTTCAGTCCCCGGAACGGTCTTGCGCACGTCGCGAAGGTCTTGATATGTGCCGTTGGCATAGAGGTAAAGCAGCCGACAGACGTCACCTTTCATCTCAAGTTCCACGCCTTTGGTGCGCACACTGCCGAAGTTTCGGTAGCGGGCCATGGTGGGTATCATGTCGGGCGTGAAGCGTATCATGTCTTCCAGTTGATTATAGAAGCCATTCAGCTCCACTTCCAAGAGCCCGCCGTAGTCTTTCACGTGGCGATAGAGCAGACCGAGGTTCGCTCCCGTGGTGCGTTCGGGCTTCAATGCGGGCGAGGCAAGAATGGAATAGCCGTTTCCGATGAGCTCTTCGCTCGTGGGAATGCGCACCTCGGAGTTGAAAGAGGCCTTGAGCATCAAGTCGTTTGTGAACTTATAACGCATGGCATCGCTGAAGCCGAGATAGGTTTTGGAGACGTCAACCGGCTCGGGTTCCGAAACGGAATAGGTGTTGATGCTACGTGAATGCGATGAGAAAAAGAAGTCTTTCAGCGTGAAAGCGTTCTGAAAACGCCCGTCGAAGAGCGTCAGATCATAGGAAAAGCCCACGGTCACGGTGTTCATCTTGCTCGGGAAGTTGGCCTTGAAGCCCAATGCCTTGTCCATCAGGTCGTCTTTCGGGTGAAGCGAAGTTCGGTCGGCATAGATATTCAGGTTGACGGCATGGTGCATGTCGATGGTGTAGCCCATGTTGAGCCTCGATGTCAGTTCGTTTGAACGGTTGCTGCCGTCAGACGGAAAGTTGTTCTGCTCGCCTCCGAACGGCGATACGGGCGGCAATTGCGTCCCGTCCCAGTCATAACGGTGCATAGCCTTGTCGCTCAAGCCGTATATCCCGATGATATAGCCCGCATCAAAGTCGAAGTCTAAGCCGTCAAGGAAGAAGTTGTTACGCTTCAGTTTCAGTGACGTGACGTAGCTTACCGAATGATTATAGGCCTCACGCACGTCAAGGTCGATGCCTTGTATCTCTTGTCGGGTTCGCATTCCGATGAGTTCCCACTTCATTTCATCAAACCACCACTTGGTAGCCTTCAGCGACATACCGCCCATGAGCTTGCTGAAGCGGTCGTGATCGCGCTCAACAGTGCGGCCATCAAGGTTGTCCAAGGTCATCTTATAGTTGTTCTTCGCAAACGAAAACACGCCTCCGATACCGAATTGCAGGCCACTTTTGCGATCGGTGCGCTTCAAAACGGTCGAAAACTGATGGGTATTGAACGACCCTACTTCGTAAGATGCGTCCAAATAAACCGGAGGATACTCTTTCGTCACCACGTTGACAGCCCCACCCAAGGCCGAACCGCCGAACTTATAGGGCACAATGCCTTTATAAACCTCGATGCGTTCGATCATATTCGTGGGAATATCGTTCAGTGCCACAAAGTTACTCAACTGCGACATGGGTGCTTCATCTACGTACATGCCCATGCGTTTGCCTTCAAGTCCACGCACCGAGATGCGCGAAGCACTGCCCATGCCGCCCGTATTGCGCACGGTGACGCCCACAGTTCGCGCCAATACGTCGTTGATGTTGGAGGCCGTGCCCTGCAATTGGTGCTCACCAATGACCGAAACCGGCATGGCCGACTCCCTCAACTTGCGGATTTCGCTCCGTGCTATCACTGTAATTCCGTGCAATTCTTTGGCAGTTGACTCCATCAGCACGTCGCATTTCAGACTGTCACGCACCAAGAGTTCGCGCCTTTCAGGCCTATATCCCATGTAATGATAGTCGAGTTGCACGCGCTGCGATCCCTGAACGACGAGCCGATAGCGGCCATTGGCATCGGCAGTCGTGCCCCCCTGCCCTTTCGATACCGTCACCGTGGCCCCCACAAGTGGCTCACCCGTCCTCCTGTCTGTGACTTTTCCATAGACCACTCTCTCCTGAGCAACAACCGAAAGCACGCAGAACAGCATCGCCAGCATGGCCAAACTGCATCTCAAGCGCGTTCGTGTCTCCCGGCTTTCCACGTGCTTTGGCCGCACGGTTCCGGGCATTCTCCTTATCATATTTGTAATAAACAAATTAAAAAATGAATAATATTCAAAATCGTTCACAAAAGAAAAGTGCGCCACCCTCAACTTGGGTAGCGCACTTTTCAGTTGCGACTGTATCGCTATATGGCCTTTTCTTCTTCGTTTCATAACCGATGATTCATCTCTTTTCAGATTTTAGCAGATGCAAAGGTAGCTAAAAACGCGAAACTGAACAATACCTAATGGTAGGTAAAATCGGCGTGCAAAAATCAATCCATAAGCCTCTTTATACCCAAACCTTGTCAATATTTCCTCTCGTTTTTTAACACATTGCGACACCACCAAATAGAAACTGAAACCCGAAATCCGGCATTATTCAATCCCGTTTCATGGGACTAAAAACGCAAAACGCCCCACTTTTCCACACAACATGCCCCACTCTATCGTATAATATCAGCCATGTTGCTATTCATTTTATGCTAAGCTGTTTTTAATATGCTTGATATACCGCCAGCAATCAGGAGACCCAAACTCGCGATAAGGCTCGTATTCACGTGTAATCGGCTCCTTTTCCTTTCGTAACCCACATTACAATGCATGGTAACCCACATGATAATGATATGGAAGCGTTGCTGTTTCGGAGCGGGAGAACTATGCTTTTCGCTTGGAAACCGTTGAGGATTTGGCCGCTCTTTCCTTCAAAATCTTTAGTCCTGCAGGGCAAAACGCATTGAAAGGACAGCTTTCACACTGCGGTTTTTGGCTCTTGCAGACATACCGACCATGCAATAATAGCCAGTGATGAGCATCACTTACGTCGGCTTCGGGAATGTATTTCATCAGTTCAAGCTCCACTTTCAGGGGCGTGTTTGCCGTTTCGGGAACGAGTCCCAAGCGATGACTGACACGGAAAACGTGCGTATCAACGGCCAAAGTCGGCTTGCCGAACCACACAGCCTGCACCACATTGGCCGTCTTTCTGCCCACGCCGGGCAACCGAGTCAGGTCATCCGTGTTGTCAGGGACCTCGCCATTGAACTGTGCTACCAGCATCTTTGCCATCTCACTCAGGTGATGTGCCTTGGCATTGGGATAGCTCACGCTCTTTATCAGTTGGAATATTTCCTCCCAATCTGCCTTGGCCATGGCCTCGGCCGTAGGGTAATGGCGGAACAATTCGGGCGTGATCATGTTGATGCGCTTGTCGGTACACTGCGCACTGAGCAGGGTGGCGACAATCAATTGGAATGCACTTGCAAAGTCAAGTTCGGTGGTCACGGGTCCTTGTTCCTTGCGGAAGTAATCTAAAATGAACGCAAATCTTTCTTTTCTTGTCATGCGGCAAAAGTATAAAAAAAGCATTATCTTTGCAAACATAACGGATAAAAAGCTATGAATACGAAGAGAATATTAGGCTATTTGCATGAACTCGCGGCCAACAACAACCGGGATTGGTTCCACGAACACAAGAAAGAGTATGACGTATGCAGGAAAGATTTCGAGGAAGGTGTGGCACAAGCCGTGGCAACCATCGCGCGGTTCGATGCCTCCGTGGCGCATATCACGCCCAAGGATGCCTGCTATCGCTTCAATCGCGACACGCGTTTCAGCGAAGACAAAAGCCCCTATAAGAACCATTTCGGGGCATACATCTGCACACACGGCAAGAATTCGCTGCGCGGCGGCTACTATCTTCACCTGCAACCCGGCCAATGCATACTGGGTATAGGCTGTTATTGGCTGCCCACAAACATTCTTACGGCCTGCCGAAACGAGCTTATGGGCAATATAGAGGCATGGAGAGCATGCGTCGAAAACCAGAAGTTCGTCGAGCTTTTCGGCCGTCCGAACGAGGGAAAATGGGACGAACCGGGCGGCAAGGGCTTCGGATTAGCCTGCTTAAAAACGGCACCGAAAGGCTTTCCGCGTGATTATGAATTCGTGGAATACCTACGCATGAAAGACTATTGCGGCTGGCATGCGGTGCCCGACGACTTCTTTGAGGGAACGACGTGGCTCGAAAAAGCGGCCGATATCTTCAAAACCGCCAAGCCGATGATGGACTTTATGAACAGCGTCATCGACGATTACGAATGAATTCCTCAGCCCGTTGCAAATCATCGGGCGTGTCTATGCCCACGGTTTCAACGTCGGTGAGCCCCACTTTGATACGGTAACCATTCTGAAGCCAGCGCAGTTGTTCGAGACTCTCGGCCAGTTCGAGCGACGATTGCGGTAGTTTTGTGATTTCTTTCAGCACGTTTGTGCGATAAGCATAGATACCCAAATGCTTCAAAAAAGGGTATTTTGAGAGCCAATCCTGCCGCTCCGTGCCTCGCACAAAGGGTATGATGCTTCGGCTAAAGTAGAGGGCATAGCCCCTATTGTCAACGACAATCTTGGGCGAATTGGGGTTTTCTGCGGCCTCAATGCACTCGAATGGCTTGCCCAAAGTGGCTATTTGGGTAGCCTTGTCCACGAAACATTGGCACAGCGTTTCAATCTGACTTTGTGCTATAAAAGGCTCATCGCCTTGGATATTCACCACAACATCGAAGTCTCCCCCTACCTTTTCGAGGGCTTCTTCAATGCGATCCGTGCCGCTATGGTGCTCGGTTGAGGTCATCACGGCCTTGCCTCCGAACGCCAACACCTTATTATATATACGCTCATCGTCGGTAGCTACGTAGACGGCATCCAGCACTTTGGCCGCTTGTTCGTACACATGTTGAATGACAGGCTTGCCATTCAGCAGGGCCAAAGGCTTGCCCGGAAAGCGCGTAGAGGCGTATCGGGCAGGAATTAATCCAATGAATTTCATGCTTCTTTAGTTTTGTTTATATCGCAAAGTTAATAAAAAACAAGATAGGAACAGCAAGGCTGGCGATAAAAAAATGAATGCAAAAAGTCAATAACTTTGACATTGGAAGTTGACGGCCGTTATTCTGTTTTTCCGTATGCCGCCCGTTGGAGCGGACGTAAGAGCCGTGCATTCCTACATGCATTCATCTTGAAAACCAACGACTTACACCTTGCTTTTCAATCTCACTCATTTTGCGGCGCAATCTCAGTCATTTCACCGTGCAATCTCAGCCATTTTGCGCGGCAATATAGCTGAGATTGTATGTAAAAAAAGGCTTTTGCATGTTTCACCCATGCAAAAGCCTTTCGCATTTTGGTAGAGATGCTTAACTCAATGTAGCCACTAACATCCACACATTCTTCTCTTGACCGGTCAAATAGTCATCGATCATGGCCACGGTTACTTCGTCTTCGGCCTCTTGTGCAGCAGCCAGTACACGGCGTTCTTGTGCAATAAGCACTTTCAACGTGTCTAAGACATACTGCAAACCCTCCATCTTCTCGGGCTCATGTCCGGCCTCTTTCAACTGAGTTTGCTTCAGATACTCGCTGTAACGGTTCTCCGGACGGGCGTCCAATTGCAATAAACGCTCTGCAATTTCATCAACCTTGGTAGCAGCATCGTTGTATTGGCTCTCGTAGAACTCGTGGAGTTGATAGAACTTATCGCCCTTTACGTTCCAATGGAAGCCACGAAGGTTAGCATAATACACTTGGAAGTCTGCTAACAACTGTGCTAATTCTTTTACTACATGTGCTACTTTCTTGGCATCTAAGCCGGTGTAATCTAACTTTTTCATTTTCTTTGGTTTTAAAAATTAACGATTTATTTGTTTATCCTGTTCTGTCTTATTTGTTGAAAGCAAAGATAAACAATAAAAAAACACCGTCCAATAGATATTTTCTATACATATATTGACACATGTTATCATATTACATGTAAAGCATTGAATAGTAGTTTGTTGACCATTGTTTGGCAAATCATGCATTAATTGCTTCCAGTTTGAGATGAAATACCGTGGAAAGCCGTTGCACAAATGATGGCGGACAACAGTCAGAAGATATGATAAAAAACGCTAACTTATTTTGCCGTATTCCATTATTTTGTTATCTTTGGGCTGAACTATCATTCAAAATACAGTGAAAAAACTTACACTATTCATCATATCCTTGGCGTTGTGGTTGCCGGTTCATGCGCAGAAAATCGTCTTAGGCTCGTGTGTGACGCACGACGGTGGGCAGTATAAGGGGCAGATGATGAACGGTAAGCCCAACGGAAAGGGCAACACGGTCTTCAAGAACGGAGACACCTACGAAGGAGAATACATCAAGGGGTGGCGCGAGGGCTATGGTATTTATTCGTTCTCTGACGGCGAACGCTACGAGGGGCAGTGGTTTCAGGACCAACAACACGGGCACGGGACCTATTATTTTGCCAATAACAACAAGTATGTAGGCCTCTGGTTCCGCGATTATCAGCAGGGACAGGGAACAATGTTCTACTATAACGGCGACAAATACGTAGGCTCGTGGGTGCGAGACAAGCGCGAAGGCAAAGGTCGTTACACCTATTCGAGCGGTGCATATTATGACGGTCAGTGGAAAGATGACCGGAAAAGCGGTCGCGGTTTCTTTGATTGGGGCGACGGAACCACCTACGATGGCATGTGGGCCAACAATCAACGATCGGGCAAAGGCACCAATAAATATGCTGATGGTGACGTATATATCGGCAATTGGGCTGATGATATACAGAACGGAAGAGGCATTTATAAGTTCCAAAACGGCGATGTTTACGAAGGAGACTACGTGCAGGGAGAACGTACGGGCGAAGGAATTTTCAAATATGTCAACGGAGATCGCTACACAGGACACTTTGAAGAAGGAGCCAAAAGCGGGCAGGGAACGTTTGAATGGCGGTCGGGCGACGTCTATATAGGGCAGTGGAAGAACGACTTACAGAACGGTCATGGCAAACTGATCAAGAAGTCTGGCGATACCTTTGAGGGCGATTTCAAGAACGGAAAGTTTGACGGTGAGTTGATTATCCGCTATACCAACGGTAGCCGTTTCAAGGGAACATACCGCAAAGGACAGCGCAATGGCGCGGCAATTGAGGAGGATAAGAACGGCAACCGCTTTGAAGGCAGCTACGTGGACGACCGCCGTGACGGCCGTTTCGTGGAGAAAGACCGTAACGGAAACATCACCCGAACAGGGAGATATGAGCTTGGCAGGAGGTTTGAAGATTGATGCGGACCTCCCGATTCGTGTGGAAATGACAGGCTATAAGATAGATATTCTTGGGTAAGATGAGGCCTTTCGACCGCTTCCCAAGGTCAGAACATAAAATATTGATGATATGACAACAAAGAAAAACACCGTGAAAAAGGTAACGACAAAAGCCGTTAAGCCACAGTGCCTCAAGCATATCGGTCTTGTAAAGAACGACCCCTACTTGGAACCCTACGAAGATGCCATTCGCGGGCGCCACGAACATGCGCTGTGGAAGCTGTCGCAGTTGACCGACGGCGGCAAGAAAACCTTGTCGGATTTTGCAAACGGGCACGCTTACTACGGGCTTCACAAGCTCTCGCGCGGTTGGGTTTTCCGCGAATGGGCCCCGAATGCTACGGCCATTTACCTCGTAGGCGACTTCAACAACTGGTCGGAAGACGAGGCATATCGGGCAAAACGCGTGGAAGGAACAGGGAATTGGGAACTCCGACTGCCCGAAAAAGCCATGCAGCATGGCGATTTGTTCAAGATGCATGTCAAGTGGAACGGAGGCGAAGGTGAGCGTATTCCGGCTTGGGCCACACGCGTTGTGCAGGACGAAGTGACCAAGATTTTCTCGGCACAAGTGTGGAATCCCAAGGAAACCTATCAATGGAAGAAAAACAGTTTCAAGCCCCATACTTCACCATTGCTGATTTATGAGTGCCACATCGGCATGGGACAAGATGCCGAAAAGGTGGGCACTTACACGGAATTCAAGGATAACGTGCTGCCGCGCGTGGTCAAAGCGGGCTACAACTGCATTCAGATTATGGCCATACAAGAGCACCCTTACTACGGCTCCTTCGGCTACCACGTGAGTTCTTTCTTTGCCCCTTCGAGCCGTTTCGGCACACCCGAGGAACTGAAGGCCCTCATCGATGCGGCCCATTCCCAAGGCGTTGCCGTCATCATGGACATCGTTCACTCGCATGCCGTGAAGAACGAAGTCGAGGGTTTGGGCAATCTTGCCGGCGACCCCAACCAATATTTCTATCCCGGCGACCGTCATGAGCATCCCGCATGGGACAGTCTTTGCTTTGATTATGGCAAGGACGACGTTGTTCATTTCCTGCTTTCGAACTGCAAGTATTGGCTCGAAGAGTTCCATTTCGACGGCTTCCGTTTCGACGGTGTCACCTCTATGCTCTACTACAGCCATGGATTGGGTGAGGCATTCTGCAACTATGGCGACTATTTCAACGGGCACGAGGACGACAATGCCATCTGTTATCTGACCTTAGCCAACCTGCTTATCCATGAAGTGAACCCGAAAGCGATCACCATTGCCGAGGAGGTGAGCGGCATGCCCGGCCTTGCTGCCAAGTTTGAAGACGGCGGATTCGGCTTCGATTACCGCATGGCAATGAACATACCCGACTTCTGGATCAAAATCATCAAGGAGCAAAAAGACGAGAATTGGAAGCCGAGTTCTATCTTTTGGGAGGTAAAGAACCGGCGAACTGACGAGAAAACGATTTCCTATTGCGAGAGTCATGACCAAGCACTCGTGGGAGATAAGACCATTATCTTCAGGTTGATAGACGCCGATATGTACTGGCATTTCAAGAAAGGCGACGAGAACGATATGGCCTTCCGCGGTATTGCGCTCCACAAGATGATACGCCTCGTGACGGCATCGACCATCAATGGCGGCTATCTGAACTTCATGGGCAATGAATTCGGGCATCCCGAATGGATAGATTTCCCACGCGAAGGCAACGGTTGGAGCTATAAATATGCGCGACGGCAGTGGAATCTTGTCGATAACAAGGAGCTTGATTACCATTATCTGGCCGACTTCGACCGCGAAATGCTGAAGGTCATCAAGAGCGAGCGTAACTTCAACGGCACGCCGGTGCAGGAAATATGGCACAACGATGGCGACCAAGTGCTGGCATACATGCGAGGCGAGTTGCTCTTCGTGTTCAACTTCTCACCCGTGAGGTCGTTCACCGACTACGGTTTCCTTGTGCCTGTGGGCAGCTACGACGTGGTGCTCGACAGCGACAACAAGGCTTTCGGCGGAAATGGACTGAATGACGACACCATGACGCACCTCACGAACCACGATCCACTCTATGCCGATGCGCACAAAGCGTGGCTGAAGCTTTATTTGCCGGCACGCACGGCTTTGGTGTTAAAGAAAAAATGATTTCAAACCCAATGTCTGAGGATACTTTAAAAAGGCACGGCACACGCCCTTATCAAGTGGCATGTGCCGTGTTGTTTCTTGTTTTCACGTTCTGTTATCTTTATTTCTATCAGGATAACCTGTTGGCCATGGGTCAGCACGTGCTTTCAAAAGGGCGAACACACTACGATCACATGGTCGGTGCAGTGCTCCTCACGCTTGTCTTGTGGCTATTGCAAATCGGTTGCTACCTCTTATTCCGGTTGAAAGGTCGTTCCCATGCGCTGACCTACGTGCCTTCGGTCGTCTGTCTGACGGCGATCACCTCCATCGGCAGCGACATCGTGCAGGGCGTGACGCTCGGTTGGTGGTGGATAGTCGCTCCGTTTCTGATAACCATCGCCCTTGTCGCGATGTGCTATGCCCGCCGGTCGCAGACCTACGAACCGCTTGAGCACAGCTGGCAAGGGCTTTTGGGCCGTTGGGCATGGGTCAACTACGGCGGTCTTTTGGTGCAGTTCTTCTTCGTTGCACTTTGTTCCAATCACAACCAAGTGCTCCACACGCAATTGGAAATCGAACAGCATGTCATGGATGGCACATATCGGCAGACACTAAAGGTGGGAGCGCATTCCTTACACACAGATTCCACACTAACTTGCCTGCGCATATACTCCCTGTCATTGGCCGGGCTACTCCCCGAACGGCTGTTTGAATATCCGTTGGTAGGCAATTCGGCGGCCATGTTGCCCGATAATCCGGGCGTAAACTTCCTGATGTGTGGAAAGGATAAGTTTTATCAGCATTTAGGTGCATGGTTCCGCCAACCGATGCACACGATGCACTATCTTCGTTTCATTCATCGGCACGGCTTGGCCACGCCCGCCGCCCACGACTATCTACTCTGTGCCTATTTGTTAGACGGCAACTTGGAAGCCTTCGTCCGCACCATCGGCAAGTATTATGACCTGAAGCGGCCACTTCCCAAGCACTATCGTGAAGCTCTCGTGCTTTATAATCACCTGCGGTCGAACCCCTACGTCGTCTATCACGACAGCGTGATGGATGCCGATTTCACCGATTTTCAGTCGCTTGCTCGGCAGTATGGGCGCCCTCGCCAACGTCTCTCGGCCCTGCGCGACACATATGGGAACACCTATTGGACATATTATTATCGGTTGAGACATTGAGATAGTCCCTTTTTTGTTCTTCCTCCATGGAGGAAGAACTTTCCTTTTTTGTTTTATTATTATCCGACGCGTCGGACAACCGTTTTTACGTCAGTTCGGGATAAGAATATTTAGACGGAAACCTCGAAGAGGTAGCAGAACAAAGACGGAGCGAGTGATGTGCGTAGCCCCCGCTGTCGTGACGGAAGCGGCAGGAACCTTGAAGAGGTGACGGAACGAAGCAGGAGTTGTTTCCGCTGGTCCGTCACCCCCCCCTCGGGATTCCCGCCGACACATTTTTTAATGTTTAACTCATAACGGAACTTCCGCTAACACATTTTTTAATCTTTGACCCTCGGCGGAACTTCCGCCGATATTTTACCTCTTGGCTTCCGGCGGAGGTCCCGCTACGTATTTTTTATTTCTCAAAGTCTCGGCGGAGGCACCGAGACTCTTTTTGAATTTTTCCCCCATTGGGATTTATTCCGAACTCGCGTATTTTTGGTTTTCTTCCTAACTTACATCGGATTCACATTAAATCAAAACATATAAAAAAGGAAATCGCGGGGAATATGGACTTATCCCGGATTTCCTTTGTTTTATCAGAAGGCGGAGCTTCCCTAAGAATGGCGGGCAGACTTACTGCTGGACGACCTTCCTCGTTGTACCGTCACTCATCTTGACGATATTCAGTCCGCGCTGCATCTTTTGCAGTTGACGGCCGTCGGGCGTGTAAATAGCCTTGACGGTAGCGTCGCCCGATGTTACGACTTCCGATATGCCGGTAGTATTGTCGGGAACGATGGTTACTTCACCGGGATAGACCTGGTCATTGTCGTCGATGAGTTCATAATAAGTAAGATAGGGTCTCATACCGAACTTCACACCGGGTGTTGCGATGTGGCAGTTCTTCAACTGATAGGCTTTGAGATTGGCTATACCCGACATCGCAGAACCGCCATTCGTGAAACCTTTCGCTTTTACCGTGGCATTGTCGATGACGAGTGTCAGACATTTATTTCCCCCTTTTTCAGCACCGAGGAGACTCCGCTTCTCGCCCTGCACATCGAACTTGCAATCCTTGATGGTCAATGTGTGGGGAGCTGAGAGGTTCTGCTGCATGGCAGTTTCAAGTTTACTACGTACCGTGAGCGAGCCGCTACCCGAAAACTCAACATCGCAGTCTTTCATGTAAAGTGCTTGCCATCGACAGTTCACAAGGTTATTTCCCACAAGGACGATCTTTACCAATGGCATATCTTCGAAACGGAGAAAAGTACTGTTTGTGTTTGGCAGATTAACGTTGTCGAGCGTGAGCGTAGCGGTGGCCTTGTTCCACGTTACTGTGCCCGTACCCCCGTGGGGCGTGAAGGAGCCGTCTTCAGTAATTTCGTCACCTTTCACTATCACTTTTTGTGCCTGCACACTGGTTGTCCACATCATGCCTGCAAGGGCAAGGAGGACAGTAAAAAGCGTATTCTTTTTCATAATGTACTGATTTTTTAGGATGAATAATACCGGGAGTCTACCCCGCCTTTCCGACGCGGGGGAAGACTCGTGAAGCCCTGCTATCGTCAGGGAACAATGGTCACTTCTCCGGGATAGCTTTTATTGTTGGTGTCGATGAGTTCGACGTAGGTGAGATAAGGCCTCTTGCCAAACTTTACACCTGCCGTGCTGACATGGCAGTTCATCAACTTACAGTCTTTGAGATTGGCTATGCCTGACATCGTTGCGCCGTTTTCAGCAGTGTAGCCTTTCACCTTCACTGTGGCATTATCAATGACGAGCGTCAACCTCTCTGTTCCCTGTCCTTTGCTGTAGCCGAGGATACTCCGCTGCTTGCCCTGCACGTCGAGCTTGCAATCCTTGATGGTCAGCGTGTGAGGAGCCGACAAGTCCTGCTGTATAGCATCATTTACTTCGCTGCGTGCCGTGAGCGAGCCTGCACCCGTAATTTCGACATTGCTGTCTTTTATATAAAGTGTGTGCCACTTCGAGTTCACGAGATTCTCGCCCACAAGGACAATCTTCAACAGCGGAATGTTTTCGCAACGAATGAAAGTACTGTTTGCTTCTTCTACCTTAACATAATCGAGGGTGAGCGTAGCCTCTTCCTTGTTCCACGTCGCCGTACCACCACCGAGATGAATGCTAGTGTCATCGGTGTAGTCCGTTCCGAAGAGCGATAAGGTCTGCGCCTGCATACCGGTTGTCCACATTACGCCTGCAAGGGCGAGAAAAGTTGTAAGAATTGTTTTTTTGTTCATGATTTTTTTATTTTTAAGGATGAATAAATAAAAGGTTTCGTCTTATATTATGGAAGCCACACCACTTTCCTGATGGGAGAAAAATACGCGAAGCACGCCCGTGCGGCATTCCCAATGTCGGTTAGTCGCCGGGAACAATAGTTACTTCGCCGGGATAGCTATTGTTTTCTTCGTCGATAAGTTCATAATAGGTAAGGTCGGGTTTCTTTCCGAATTTCACTCCCGAAGTGTTGATGTGACAGTTCTTCAACTCACAGCTTTTGAGACGACTGATGCCCGCCCGCTTCTCACCCTTACGGGTGGCAGACCCTTTCACCTTGACCTTAGCATTGTCTATCACGAGGTTCAGCATCTCCGCGCCCGCTCCTTTGCTGAAGCCGATGATGCTCCGCTCTTTTCCTTGCACGTCGAACTTACAATTCTTGATGGTCAGCGTATGGGGTTTCGACAGGTTTTGTTGTATGGCCTCGGCAACCTCACTACTACGTCCCTTGAACGATCCTCCGCCCGAAATCTCCACGTTGCAGTCTTTGATATAGAGTATCTGCCACTCGGTTTCCACGGTATTCTCGCCCACAAGAACAATCTTCAGCAGCGGAAAGTTCTCACAACTGATGAAGGTGCTGTACATGTTGTATGCTTCGACCTCATCAAGGGTGAGTGTCGCGCTGGCCTTGTCCCATGTTATCGTTCCTCCGCCGATATCGACAGAGGTGTCGGCGGTGTATTCTTTATCGAACACCCGTAATTTCTGCGCCTGTGCGTCAGTTGTCCACATCACGCCTGCAAGGGCGAGGAGAGTTAAAAGAAATGTTTTTCTGTTCATGATGTTTTTTATTTTTAAGGATAAATATAAAAGGTTTCGTCTTACGTGTGGAAATCTTCCTGCCTTTCCGATGAAGAAAGACATGCAAAGACGTCTATACAAGCATTTTCAAAAATGGCACGGGCGTGCTTCATGTGGTATTTCTCCAATGGTTTTATCATAGTCAGGGGACAAAGGCTTCCTTTGCTTTGATTATATGCCGGCAAATATAAATCTTTTTTTCGGAATATACAAGAGCTGGAGCAAAAAATTTGTTTACAAGTTTACCTCGGACTAGTCTTCGAGACTTCTCCGTGCTGTTGAAAAAGGACGGACAGCCCGGAATTTCGGAGGCAAGACTTGTGTCCGTTCGGAATAAGAATAGCCTCGAAGAGACGGTAAAACACTGGCGGAGAGGGAGCGCAACAGAACCCCTGCCTGTGGTCCATCTCTCCTTCAAAGCTTAGCGTGCCGCACTCTTATACTTTTCTTAATATTTAACTGTCAGAGTGCAGCAATCCTACACTTTTCTTAACGTTTAACTACCAGAGTGCCGCACTCCTATACTTCTTTTAACTTTTAATTCCCAGAGTGCCGCACTCCTGACGTTTTTTATTGGTTTGCTCGTCGGAATCCTAGCCGGAAGCGCTGTGCGACTTCATCGAAGTGGGCAGAGCGAGGGGCAGATTATCCGTTATCCACTTCAACAATCTTCGTTGGTGCCTGTTCCCTATTGCGGCGGTTGACCACCGTTACCACGGCCTGTGCGAGCGCGAGGAACGCTTGCCCCGTGATGGTGTCGGCCTTCGTGGCCGCCGGTTCGCCATTGTCTCCGCTTTCACAGATGCTCTGCACAATGGGAAGTTGGGCCAGCAAGGGGACGTTCATCTCGCGGGCGAGGTCCTTTGCTCCGTCTTTTCCGAAGATATAATACTTGTTATCGGGCAGTTCGGCCGGCGTAAAGTAGGCCATGTTTTCTATCAGACCGAGAATCGGCACGTTCACCTTGTCGTTTCTGTACATGTCGATGCCTTTTCGCGCATCGGCCAAGGCCACCTTTTGCGGCGTACTCACGATGACGGCTCCCGTGATGGACAGTGTTTGAAGCAGCGTCAGGTGGATGTCGCTTGTTCCGGGCGGCGTGTCGAGGATGAAATAGTCGAGTGCCCCCCAGTCGGCATCGGCGATGAGTTGCTTTAAGGCCGACGTCGCCATGCCTCCGCGCCACAGAGTGGCTGTTTCGGGGTCGACAAAGAAACCGATGCTCAGCAGTTTCACACCATATTTCTCCACGGGCGCGATGAGCCGACGGCCGTCTTTATCGACGGCGTAAGGCCTTTCGTCTTCCACACCGAACATCTTGGGCATCGACGGACCGAAGATGTCGGTGTCGAGCAGGCCCACTTTGTAGCCCAGACGGGCCAAAGCGATGGCTAAGTTGGCCGAGACAGTGCTCTTGCCCACTCCACCTTTGCCCGAACTGACGGCGATAATGTTCTTCACTTGCGGCAGAAGTTTGTCCGGTTCGGGGCGTGGTGCCGATTTGAATTCGGTCTCTATCGTCACTTCAATGTCCTTGCCGACGTGATAATGTATGGCAGCCTCGGCCGCCTTGAGCGTCGATTTAAGGAAAGGATCGGTCTCGCGAGGGAATATCAACGTAACGGTCACGTGCATTCCTTTGATATGCACGTCGTCCATCGCAACCATTTCGCTCTCCACAAGGTTCTTTTTCGTCCCGGGATAGACGACGGTTGCCAATGTGTCAGTAATCAGTTTCGGATATAATGTCATTTCTTTTCGATTTATAGATTTATCTTCCAGTTTCCCGATTGCTTCTTTTTGGGCGGTGATAGCTGCGATACTCGTCCAAGGGAATGTCCACTTCGGGTTCAACGAGCATGCCTTCATACGGCAGACGGAACTTGATGTAACGGATGTTCAGTCCTCTTTCTATCCACATACTTTCATAATAGGTGCGTATGGAGAGGATTTTCCGTGTTGCTTCGTCCAATCCTTCGGTGTGATAAAGGTCGTCGGTGGCGAAAAGCACAGGAAGTCGGTTTTCCTTTGCCATGTATGTGGTGTAGGTGTAAAGGAAGTTCGAATCGGTTTTCAGGTGGACGATGCCTCCGTCAACAAGGAATGTCCGATAACGATTCAAGAAGAATGTGCTCGTGAGTCGCTTGCGGGCGTTCTTCATCTGCGGGTCGCTGAAAGTCAGCCAAAGTTCCTGCACCTCATCTTTCGCGAAGAAACGGTCGATGATTTCAATATTCGTGCGCAGGAAGGCTACGTTCTTCAGACCATCTTCGAGGGCCTGTTTCGCTCCCGTCCACATGCGGGCTCCCTTGATGTCCACACCGACGAAGTTCACATCGGGGAACAATCGGGCCAGCTCTACCGTGTATTCTCCCTTGCCGCAACCCAACTCCAGCACAATGGGGTTGCCGTTGTTGAAGTAACGGTCGCGCCAATGCCCTTTCATGGCGAAGGGCACATTGTCGATGACGGAATACGGATACTGGAAGACATTACTGAACGTCTCCATCTCTGCGAACTTTGCCAATTTCCCTTTTCCCATAACACTGCAATCTTGGCTGCAAAGGTACAAGGAAAGTACGATATACGCAACTTTCAGAGCGAAATATCGGGCGTTATCCGGAAAGAACATGACCGGAAAGACCGTCACTTTCGAGGGCAGCATGAAAAAACAGGCATTGCAACCGGGCTTCTCTCCGGGGTCGCAATGCCTGAACATAGGAACGAAGTCGCTCCGGCAAGGTCTTTATTGACGCTCGCCAGCTTCCTTCTTCAAGTCTTCATAGAAGTAAGCACATGCTGTCTGCATGTAGGGAATGAGCCACAAAAAGCCTATACCGAGCGTCAACAGCGAAAGCAAAGCCCAGCCGATGAAGCTCAAACTGAGCAAGAAGAGTTCTGCCTTGTGGCCCGACATGAGCCGCATGCTCTCTTCGATGGCCTCATTGCTCTTCATATTGGGATTATCTTTCAGCACATAGGGCGTCATGGCATAGGAAAGAGCCTTGATGATACCGGGAATGATGAGCAGAAGTGTCCAAAGAAGGATGTAAACATACATCAACAGAAGGGTGAGCAGGCTCTTTGAGAACCATTCCTTCGAATAACCTTGGAAAAGGTTTCCCAATCCGACTTTCTCACCACGAATATGGTCGAGATACATCGTATAAAATCCCCAAATAAGAGGCAGCAGCAAAATGGTCATCACCAGACTGAGACCAGCCAATGAAGCCGATTCTTCGTCGATTCGTGTGAACGATTGACAAATAGAGGAAATCACAAGGTAAACAAGCGTAGCGCAAACGAATGTTCCCCAACCATGTTCCAAAGAGGCCAAAGCTCTCTTTCTGTAATTTGATAGTGTATCCATAAAAATTAAAAATTAATGAAGTATGTATATAATAATGTATAGTCGGTGTCGCTTTCTTGGCGTCAGTCAATCACAACCGTGGTCCAACCGTGCTTGTCTTCCACCGTTCCGTACTGTATTCCACGCAACGTTTCGTAGAGTTTCGTGGACCAAGGCCCCGGTTTCTCGCCGAAGTTGTAGACCTTTCCCGTGTCCATATCGTCGAGATGTGAGATAGGCGAGATGACAGCAGCAGTGCCACAGGCTCCCGCTTCCTCGAAGGTTGCAAGCTCTTCTTCGGGAACCGGGCGGCGTTCCACCTTCATTCCGAGGTCTTCGGCAATCTGCATCAGACTCTTGTTTGTGATGGATGGCAGTATAGAAGTGCTCTTCGGGGTGACATAAGTGTTGTTCTTGATGCCGAAAAAGTTGGCAGCTCCGCACTCATCTACGTATTTCTTCTCCTTCGAATCGAGGTAGAACTCGCTGGCATATCCCTTTTCATGCGCAATGGAATTGGCCTTCAAGCTGGCCGCATAGTTGCCTCCTACCTTGTAGACACCCGTACCCAGCGGTGCCGAACGGTCGTAATCGCGAATAATGACATAGGGATTTGCCGAGAAACCGCCTTTGAAATAAGGGCCGACGGGCGTGACAAAGATCATGAACAAATATTCTTTCGACGGGTGAACGCCCACTTGTGCGCCCGTTCCGATAAGCAAAGGACGCACATAAAGCGTTGCCCCACTCTCGTAGGTTGGGATATATTCCTGATTGAGACGAACCACCTTCTTCACCATTTCCGTGAACATTTCGGTCGGAACTTCGGGCATCAAGATGCCCCGACACGTGCTTTGCAGGCGCGCAGCATTCTCTTCTACGCGGAAAACGCGCACCTTTCCGTCGGGACAACGATAGGCTTTTAGTCCTTCGAACGCCTCTTGTCCGTAGTGAAGGCACGTCGCTGCCATGTGAAGCTTGATGTATTCATCGGAGCAAACCTCTATTTCTCCCCACTTCCCGTTGCGATAATAGCAGCGAACATTATAGTCTGTCGGTAGATAACCGAATGACAATTTTGCCCAATCCTGTTCTTTCATAACATCGTTCGTTTATATATTCTACGTTATAATTAGCACAAAAGTACGAATAAAAACAAACATTTGCAACAATCCGGCCCATAATTTCTGATTGTTTCAACCATTTTTTATCGCACAATATGGCCAAGCCGGAGATGTAGGGACGCACGCTTCGTGCGTCCGCTCCATTAGAATAGATGGATAAACACGTGGTTGTTTGAGTGGACGCACGAGCTGTACGTCCCTACATGCAGTCGAGCAGATTATAGCTTCATCCCGTTGATTATCAAATGCTTATACCTTACGTTTCAATATCAGTCCTATTACCGCGTAATTCCAGCCATATTGCACGCTAAAACGACTGAGATTGCGCGGTAAAACGGCTGAGATTAGCGTGCAATATAGCTGGGATTAAAACTATGTAGGGACGCACGGCTCGTGCGTCCGCTCCAAGATTAGCGTGCAATATAGCTGGTATTAAAACCCAAAGGGTCTCCTATTGCCTGCTTGTCCAAATCAAGTAACAAAAAAGAAAAGCCGCAACGTGCTTTCCCCGACACAAAGATACAACATATTTCAGCCGATTGCAAATCGCCATTGAAATGGTTTTACAAAAGCAATCAGCATTTTTCTCTTATTCTTCTCTTGGAAGTTCTGAACCTGTAACGGTCCTGTAGGGACGCACGGTTCGTGCGTCCGCTCAAACAAAAGGCCGGAATGCCCTGACGTTTCCTGCTGCTTATCGCCGTGATTTGAATGGACGCACGAGCCGTGCGTCCCTACATCCGTGCTCACATTCAACTTGTTTACCCGTCCACTTGTCAACTGTCAACTACAACATGAATGGACGCACGAGCCGTACGTCCCTACATCCTTGCTCACATTCAACTTGTCTACCCGTTCACTTGCCAACTGTCAACTACAACATGAATGGACGCACGAACCGTGCGTCCCTACATTGAACTGCAATGCAAGCGCATTCTCCCCTCCCCCCGGGAGGGGTTGAGGGTTGGCCTTCGGGGGTTGGGGTGGGTTCCCTCTTTAATTATGCACCAGCGTACCGATTTCTTCTCCGTCTATCACCCGTTTCAGGTTGCCATACACGTCCATGTTGAACACATAGATGGGCAGATTGTTTTCCTTGCACATGGTGGTTGCCGTGAGATCCATCACTTTCAACCCACGTGTATAGATTTCATCGTAGGTGATGTCGGTGAATTTCGTAGCCTTAGGGTCCTTTTCCGGGTCGGCAGTATAGATGCCATCAACGCGCGTTCCCTTTAACATAACGTCGGCTTCTATCTCTATTCCGCGCAGCGAACTGCCCGTGTCGGTGGTGAAATATGGGCTGCCTGTGCCCGCAGAAAAGATGCAAACGTGGCCCGATTCCATGGCTTCAATGGCTTTCCATTTGCTGTAGAACTCGCCAATCGGCTCCATACGAATGGCCGTGAGCACTTTTGTTTTGACGCCAATTGCACCTAATGCACTGCTAAGGGCTAAGGAATTGATGACCGTAGCGCACATTCCCATCTGGTCACCTTTTACACGATCGAAGCCTTTTTGGCTGCCGCTCAACCCGCGAAAGATGTTTCCTCCGCCGATAACAATACCGATTTGGACACCCATCTCATGGACTTCCTTGATTTGCTGTGCATAATCTGACAGTCGCTGTGGGTCGATTCCAAAGCCTTGTTCGCCCATTAAGCTCTCGCCACTCAGTTTAAGTAAAATTCTTTTGAACCTCATCGTCATATAAATAAATCTATTCGTCCTCCAACCTAGCCTCCTTGACGCTCCACTTCCTTGAACCTATATTCCCTGAACACGCCTTTTCGGTCTCTAAGCACCAGCGTTCCGTCGTCTTCAACCTCAACGATGGCAGCCTCGAACACCTCATTCTTGGCCACATCCCGATAGGGATAGAAGCCGTGACGATGGTAAAGTGCCTCGTGATAGAGGGCGGAAATGTCGCCATAACGGCCGTTTTCAATCCACGAATAGTACTTGTCGAAGGCCTCCAAAACCTCATTGAGCAACTTCTTTCGGTCTGTTTCATGGTCCAAAATCTGCGCCAATGACACGGGATTCGGGGCATCACTCGTGAATACTTGCTGATTTACATTGAGTCCGATGCCAAAGATACAATCCTTGATGCGGCCTGCCGACAAGGTTATTTCAATCAAAGTGCCGCAGATTTTGCGGTCGTTCCAATAGACATCATTGGGCCATTTCAGCGTAATGCCGGCCATATAAGCATCGAGTGCGTCTTTTATTGCCAGTCCACCGGCCATGGATAACAGGAATTGACAGCGCACCGGAACCATCACGGGACGTACCTTGATGCTGAAAAGCAAGTTTTTTCCACGCTCACTTTCCCATGTATTCGTGCCTTGTCCACGGCCCTTGCATTGGAAATCCGCCACGACGACGCTGATACGCTGCCCGTTTTCGGTCGGCAGTCTGCGCATTTCATCATTGGTGGACTCTACTTCTTCGAGCCACACCACCGCAGGTTGTTCTTTCTTCTTCGTTTTCTTGAAAAACCACATACTTGCTTTTGCTTGCGACATCGGCCACTTTCACACCAACAACGGGTTGAAAGCATCGATGATATGTTCGAGTTTGAAGTTCTCAGGAGCGGTTCCGACGATGTTAATCAGGTCGAAACGCAGTTCATCCCAGATAGCCCGCTCTTTCACATAGGCATCGGCAGCACGGCCAAGGTTGCGTATCTTGCGTGCATCAACAGCGTCTTCGGGACGGACAATGGCGTCTGAACTTCGCGTTTTCACTTCAACAAAGACCACCGTTGTGCCGTCTTCGGTGCGTGCAACGATGTCTATATCGCGACTACCTTGCCGCCAATCGCGCTCAATAATGCCGTAGCCCGCATGTTCCAAATAGGAGGCAGCGAAGTCTTCTCCTGCTTTTCCAAGTTCGTTATGCCTTGCCATAGTCGATGATTTCGGTTACAAAAATACGATTTTTATTCTGTTTCATCAAGTCTTTCAGCCTATATTTTGGATAGAATAGGAGCAGAAAACCTACAGAACGTGTTATTTTAGCTTGCAATACAGCCCACATCAGAACTTCATATCACATACTTTTAAAAACCATGTACCCACAATATAAAAAAAGAGACATAGGCATTGAACTTTAAGGATTATTTTATAACTTTGCAACCGTCGGTTAGCATTCAGCTATCTGATACCATTTTAAACTATCAATATGGAAATAAAGAACCTCAGTTTCTGCTATCCACGGCACAAACACCCTGTGTTCAGCAACTTTAGCCTGCAGCTAACTCCCGGCCGCATCTATGGTCTTTTGGGGCCAAATGGGGCAGGTAAGTCTACCTTATTATATATAATGTCCGGTTTGTTGACGCCCGATAAGGGACAAGTGAGCCTCAATGGTACCAATGTTCGCAAGCGCCGGCCTTCCACGATGCGTGAGATTTTCCTCGTACCCGACGAATTTGAACTACCCAAAGTGACGCTGCAACAATATATCAAGACCAACTCGGTGTTCTATCCTCGTTTCTCTCAAGACGACATGAACACCTATTTACAGACTTTCGGCATGACAACCGATGTGCAATTGGGCGACCTTTCGCTTGGCCAACGCAAGAAGATTTTTATGAGTTTTGCCATGGCTACGCACACAAAAATACTGCTTATGGACGAGCCAACCAATGGGCTTGACATTCCGGGTAAGCGACAATTCCGCACGTTTGTGACGCAAGGTATTGGCGAAGACAGCATTTTCGTCATTTCAACCCATCAGGTGAAGGACATAGAAAGCGTGCTCAACCATGTGCTGCTCATTGACCGTAGCGAAGTGATCCGCAATGAAGAACTGAAAGCAGAAACCGATCTTGAAGCCTATTTCGAGGAGGCTATGCAAGGAAAGGAGGTACACCATGATTGATTTCTTTGACTGTAAGCGCTTCATGCGCTATTTAGGCAAGCTATGGACCGAACAACGCCGCACAATGTTTCTTTCGGCAGCCATTCTCTTGGGTATTATGTTTATCATAGAAGTGTGGATTTGCCTCACAGCCTACAACGATCCCTATGGTTATGGAGATTGTGTAAGGACAGCAGACCCTGCACGAACCAGCATATCCTTCAGCTGTTCGCTGCTCTTTGTGGCAAGCAGCTGCATTGCGGCAAGCCGACTTTTCACCGACGGACAACAGAAAGCAGGGCGCATTCAAGTGCTGACAATGCCCGTGAGCATGTTTGAGAACTGGCTTGCCCGCATCGTTCTCTTCGTTGGCGGCTACGTTCTTGTATTCCATATCGTCTTTTATGCATTGGAAGTCTGCCGGGTCGTGCTACTCACCTCCATTTATCCAAACGTAGACTTGGCCGTACAAAGCTTGTCTTCGATAACATCTTTTCAACACGCCCCCCTGATGAATGCCCTCTATACCCTCGTATGGTATATCTATCCCATATCGCTTTTCGTGCTTGGAAGCATGGTTTTCCCACGCAAACCGCTGCTGGGAACGACCATCAGTGTATTCATCTTGGGGTTGATTGCCGTGTTCATTTTGGCGTTCTTCAGCTCTTTCAGCGAAATATTGATAGACACCTTGACCCTTTGGGCAGCCTTCCTAAGCATGGCAAACCTATGGCTTTCGTATCGTAGAATGTGTGAATTGGAAGTGATTGACCGCATGTAAACACGAGGAGGAACGACAATGAAGACAACAACGAAAATCATCATAGGGCTCATTACAGTCTCTTATCTGCTTCCTTTTATAGGCTTTGAGATTGAAAGAACAACCGAAAAAGTGTTCTTAGATACGTCGGTCAGGGCAGCGTTCAAGGCAAAAGAGGCGAAGGCGATAGCGTCGTATGCCGTTTATAGCGACCAATTGAACACCGACCAATACCGCGTCATGCTTATTCCCGACGACAAAGTAGGGGGCATTGTGGTAGACTATCCGGCAGAACTCGTTGAGGTGAGTCTGTCCAAAGGCGTGCTCCAAATTAACAAGACCAAAAGGATTGCAGAACTGGAGAGGAACTCTATTTCTTACTATATCACTGAGATAGATTCCCAAAAAGACCCGAATGAAGAGGATTCCACAGAAGACGTTCCGGCAAATGTCACCGTCTATATCAAAGCACCGACAAAAACCATCAAAACATTATTAGCCAACCAAAAGGCTTTCTACATGGCCTTCGGCACTTTGGACTTGCGGGATTTGGACTTAGAAACCCTCGATATTCAGAAGAACATCAGCCTTTCTCTGAGGCGATGCACGATTAAAAACGCCACTATCAACATCGGCCCTCAACTCTTGACGACTTATAAGACGCGGATAAACAACCTTACACTCTACACGAAAGCTTACAGCAGCATTTCGACCTCGATAGACGAGCAAGAGGGAACCTATGTGAACCATCTCGTACTGAAAGCTGCTAGCGACATCATACTCAACCACACCGCATACGGCCATATCAAAGTGGAAAAGATAAATACAATGCCTTTGAGCATCACGCTGAACAATATCCAAGAAAACGCAATCTTGAAATAAACCGACATGGAACAGGCCGAGAACAAGGACGAACTTTACATGCGAAGGGCCCTCTATGAGGCAGAAAAGGCAGCCGAAGCGGGCGAAGTTCCCATTGGGGCTGTCATCGTATGTAAGGACAGAATCATCAGCAGAGCACATAATTTGACCGAGAAACTGCATGACGTGACGGCGCATGCCGAGATGCAAGCTATTACTGCCGCAGCCGATTTACTGGGCGGAAAATACCTGAATGACTGCACACTTTACGTGACTGTAGAACCTTGCACCATGTGCGCCGGGGCCATAGGTTGGGCTCAAATCGGGCGCATTGTCTATGGGGCAGCCGACGAAAAGCGCGGCTATCGCCTTTATGCCCCACGTGCCTTGCATGCCAAGGCCACGGTGACCCAAGGCGTTTTGGAACCGGAATGCAGAAAACTCATGCAGGAGTTTTTCAAAGAAAAACGGTAGAATGCTCGTTGTTTACAAACAATTAAAAGACAATCGTGCGGAAATAATCTTTTAATACTCCTTTGTAACGGTCTTGGCTGTCGGCACAGAGCACGACAACATGGCGCCCATCGCTCAACCTCGGCCCTTCGCACATGCCTTCGTAGTTGGCAAAGTCGTTGTCCACAAGGCGGAGCCACGTGCGCCAGCCCGTCACGAACTGCTTTTTCGGGCTGCCCGGCCTGATACGGAACACCTTGTTCATTACCCAACTGTTGAGTCTCAGCGGACGAATATACAGCTCACGCTCCAAAACAAGGAGTGTTCCGTCTTCGAGTGCCAGCAACTCAGCGACGCCATATGCGTGTCGGTTGTCGGGCTTATCGGTCGGCTCAAGTGGTTCGTCGGCCCGATAAGCATATTCCTTTTCCGCTTTCAAATCGGTCGTAAACTGTTTCAGGCGCAGCGAAAGGCCAGTGTCGCCAATGAGGGGCGACTCATTGACGGTGAACAAGCAGTCACGTTGCCGGTCATACGTAAGACTTTCAATGCTGCGGTTTGCTTGGCTCAGTCGGCGATAGTCTTCAATGACCGTCGTACGGACAACCTTTCCGGCCCGCATGTCATAGTCGATAATCTCAGAAGATGCCTCGTTTCCGATGTAAAGATGACGCGTTCGAGGGTCGTAGGCAACGGCTTCTTCGTCGCGATTTGCGCCCGGAATCACCGTGAACCCCTTGTTTTCAACCTGTCGAATCTCGCCATTCGGCGTCAGTGAAATATGGAAAACGTAAAAGCCCGCTTGGCTTCCTTTGTCGGAAACCACGGCATAATCATCGTTTCCCAAATAGGAAATGCCACTGTAGTTGCCCGGAGGAAGTGCCTTGAATGCATGTTGCGGCAGCAATTCAGCATGCAACGAGTCGCCGATTTCAACGTCTTCGGCAGAGTGCGGGAAGCCGCCTTCCTCGGTGAGAAAGGAAACCTGAAGCAATAGCATGGTGAATAAAACCGCGTGTCTGAAGTTCATAAGCAAAGCATTTTTGTTGACCGCAATCCCGCCGGTCGCCATCCGAGAAGATCATTCGAAGCGAATGCCGCTGCAAAGGTAATAAAAAAGGAGCTGACGTGTGCCCAAAACGAGCGTGATAAGCATTAATTAACACGGGAGAAGAAAGCGAAAGCGGAATGATTGCTGCGTCTTCACCCCTCAAAAGGAGGGGTATGACATAAATCCACTTGATGTTGCGCCCTTTTTCTCATACCTTCCATCGCTCCACCAACACCTCTAACCAGCGTTCCAAGCAATGAAACTGTGAGTTTCAAGCTATGGAACTGTGTGTTTCAAGCTATGAAACTGTAATTCCTTGCGTATAGAAAAAGAGTGATTCCAATGGCATTTAACCACTTGGGAGCTTCTATCTTATGGGAACATTTTGGAGAACCATTCCATTTCCGTGCACAGGTTTTTGCTGTCTGCTAGTCTCAGAATAATCCAACGCACAACCTTTGAAGTCTAAAAGTTCAAAAAACAAAAAAAGCTGAATGGTGAAAATCATTCAGCTTTTGCTTTTTGTTGGGATACCCGGACTCGAACCAGGAATGACAGGACCAGAATCTGTAGTGTTACCATTACACCATATCCCAAGATAGTGGCTCATTTCATTGGGAGCTTTGACCTTTTGCGTCTGCAAAGGTAGCACATTTTCGGGGACTGCCAAAACTTTTCTGTCCTTTTTTTCAAAAAATATAAAAATCAAGAAAATAGAAATAGAATTATAGAAGACATAACCATAAATTATGTACCTTTGCTCTTCGAGATCAAAACCGTATGTTCACAAAAAGAAAAACTATTCATGGGAGTAACTGAAAAGCTGGTTGAGACAATCACAAAAGGTATTCAAGAGAAGAAAGGACAAGACATCACCGTCATCAATCTGGAGCATATCGACGGGGCAATTGCCAAATATTTCATCATCTGTCAAGGCAATTCACCGATGCAGGTCGAGGCTATTGCAGGTTCGATCGGTGACACCGTGCGCGAGGAAATGAAAGAAAAACCCGTCAACGTGGCTGGATTGGGCAACAATCAGTGGGTGGCCATCGACTATTCCGACGTGCTCGTGCATGTTTTCCTGCCCGAAATGCGTGCCTATTACAATATAGAGATGCTATGGGAAGATGCTGAATTAACAAATATTCCGAACCTTGATTAGGCATTTGGCATGTTATTTGATACCACATTCCCCATATAAACCAGAAACTTTCATCGCAATATGGACAATAACAACTTTTTAAATAGGAATGGTGGCCACGAACCGAAGATGCCACGCTTCAATATGAACTGGATTTACCTGTTGGTGGCCATCGTTGCAGGCATTCTGCTCTTTTCGGGAGGCGGAAATATGCTCGCCGGAGAAGGAACGAGCCGCGAAGTCTCCTATCCTAAGTTCAAACAATACGTGACCAAGGGCTATGCAACCAGTGTTGTCGTGAACAAGGAAAAGAGTACGCTGAAGATGTTCGTCCAT
The DNA here is from genome assembly GCF_000382385.1 of Segatella maculosa DSM 19339 = JCM 15638. Lineage (GTDB taxonomy): Bacteria > Bacteroidota > Bacteroidia > Bacteroidales > Bacteroidaceae > Prevotella > Prevotella maculosa. The sequence goes on from NZ_KB908325.1 coordinate 116,443, forward strand.
CCGAAGCACATTCAAGACGTGTTCCACATGAACAGTCGGCAGGTGGGGAAGCAACCCTACGTGAACGTGGTCTTCGGTTCTGTAGATGAACTCGAAAAGTTCCTGACTTATGAACAAAAGAGCGGAAAAATCATTGACTTCAGCTATGACAACGACTCTGGGAACGGCATTCTCAACAACCTGCTCTTCTCGTTCGGGCCGCTGGTTCTCCTTGTCATCTTTTGGATTTGGATTACAAGGCGCATGGCTGGAGGAGGAGGTGCCGCCGGTGGCGGTGGGATTTTCAGTGTAGGCAAGAGCAAAGCCAAGCTATATGAGAAGGCCAACGACCTCGGGATAACGTTTAAGGATGTGGCCGGACAGGAAGGAGCCAAGCAGGAAGTGCAGGAAATCGTTGAATTCCTGAAAAATCCACAGAAATATACCGAACTTGGTGGTAAAATCCCCAAGGGCGCACTGCTCGTGGGGCCTCCGGGAACGGGCAAGACCCTGCTGGCCAAAGCAGTTGCAGGCGAAGCCGGGGTCCCGTTTTTCTCGATGAGCGGTTCAGACTTCGTTGAAATGTTCGTCGGTGTTGGTGCGAGTCGCGTGCGTGATGTCTTCGCCCAAGCCAAACAGAAGTCGCCTTGCATCATCTTTATCGATGAAATCGATGCCGTGGGCCGTGCCCGCAGCAAGAACCCCTCCATGGGTGGCAACGACGAACGCGAGAATACACTGAACGCACTGCTGACCGAGATGGATGGTTTTGGAACCAACAGTGGAGTCATCGTACTTGCGGCCACGAACCGTGCTGATATGCTCGATAAAGCGTTGTTGCGTGCCGGTCGCTTCGACCGCCAAATCAATGTTGACCTGCCTGACTTGGCCGAGCGCAAGGCCATATTCCAAGTACACCTGCGGCCATTGAAGATTGACAACAGCCTCGACATCGATTTTCTGGCACGACAGACACCGGGCTTTTCGGGTGCCGACATCGCCAACGTTTGCAATGAAGCGGCATTGATTGCGGCACGGCACAACAGTAAAACGGTTAGCAAGCAAGACTTCCTTGATGCCGTTGACCGCATTATCGGGGGATTGGAAAAGAAAACGAAGGTCATGACAGCTGCCGAAAAGCGCTCTATTGCCTTGCATGAAGCTGGTCACGCCACCATCAGTTGGTTCTGCGAGCATGCCGATCCGCTCGTCAAAGTGAGCATCGTGCCCCGCGGACAGGCCCTCGGAGCGGCTTGGTATCTGCCCGAGGAACGCCAGATTACGACCAAAGAACAGATGCTTGACGAGATGTGTGCCCTGCTCGGAGGGCGTGCGGCAGAGGAGTTGTTCACCGGACACATCTCCACCGGCGCGATGAACGACCTCGAACGGGCCACAAAGAGTGCCTATGGCATGATTGCCTACGCCGGCATGAGCGACCGTCTGCCCAATATCTGTTACTACAACAATCAGGAATATCAGTTCCAACGCCCCTATTCCGAGACCACGGCCAAGGTGATTGACGACGAGGTGCTGAAAATGATCAACGAACAATATGCGCGCGCCAAGCAGATTTTGAAAGAACAGCAGCGAGGCCACAATGAATTGGCCGAATTGCTCATTGCCCGTGAGGTCATTTATGCCGAAGACGTGGAAAAGATATTCGGCAAACGGCCGTGGGTGAGCCGTGCACAAGAAATCATCAATGAGAACGAAGCCAACGTTCCTACGTTGGATGACATGCCCGACGCCGTGAAACAGGCCGAGGCAGAACATCAAGCATCATTAGAAAACAAAGAGAATAATGAGTGACAAACAGAAAAACCTGATTGTAAGAGCCATCGTCGGTGCGCTCTTTGTCGTTGTCATGGTGGCCGGCTTCCTCAGTCCGCATGCCATGGTGGCCTTGTTTGCCTTGATCACGGGGCTTACGATATGGGAATTCACGGGGCTTGTGAACCAAAGGGGTGGAGTTGCCGTCAACCGATTTATCACTACGGTGGCGGGTGTCTACTTTTTCCTGACTGTTGCAGCCATCCGAATGGGCATAACGTCAAACTTCGTTATCTTTGTCCCTTATCTGCTGACCATCGTCTATCTATTCATCAGCGAACTCTATTTGAAACAAGAGGACCCCATCAACGATTGGGCCTATACGATGCTCTCGCAGTTGTATATTGCAGTCCCGTTCTCGATGCTCAATGTGCTGGCTTTCGACCGTCCGTCAACGGGTGCGGTCGTCCATTACGACATGTTGTTGCCGCTGTGCGTGTTCGTGTTCCTTTGGATTAACGATACGGGTGCTTATTGCAGCGGCTCTTTGTTCGGAAAACACAAGCTGTTCCCTCGCATCAGTCCCGGAAAGAGTTGGGAAGGAAGCATCGGTGGCGGCATACTTGTGGTAATCGTGGCTGGCATCATCGGCTATCATGCCAATGCTGGGCTGCAACCTTCGCAACTGTCCGTGGCCGGTTGGGCTGGTTTGGGCCTTGTCGTTGTGGTCTTCGGAACGTGGGGCGACCTTGTCGAAAGCCTTTTCAAACGCACTTTGGGCATCAAGGACAGTGGAAAAATCCTACCGGGACATGGCGGAATGCTCGACCGCTTCGACTCTTCACTCATGGCCATTCCCGCTGCAGTCGTGTATCTCTACACCCTGCAATTGCTTGCCTGACAGTCCGTCGGTATATCATGGGCATACCGAAGGGAGGGAGTCTTCACGCTGCATTTTGCTTCTAAGTGGAGACTGCCCACGTCTCATGCCGCCACGCAAACGACCTCACGCCGCCATGCAAATGGGCCTGCTCGTTGTCTCAATGATTTTGCAGTCCAATCTCAACCGTTTTGCAACGCAATCTCAGCCGTTTTAGCCCCCAATATGGCTGAAATTGTTCGGCAATATGGCCTGAAGTAAATTTTCGTATGTGTTTTTCCTGTTCCGCCTGATGCAAATATACAAAATTATGCAGGCGAATGCAAGACTTTTTCGGATTTATTTTTGCAAATCTTTTCGGGGCAGTCAAGAGGCCTGAAACAGAAAACAAACCGGCGACGACGACGTGAACGGGCAATACCCGAAAGAAAACAACGGCGACGGCGACGAAACTGCATAACCTCCCAAACAAAATAATCGGCGACGGCGGCGACTTTATCTCTTTCTTTCTTCCGTCGTCTTTCTTTTTCTCTTGTTCTTGTTCTTTGTTCTTAGGAAAATTAACTGATTGATTATCAAGCTTTTCATTTGTTAATTTATTTAAACTTCTGTTTGACTTTTCTCTTTTCGCGGAAAAACTAAAAGATTTTAACAGCTTATATGAAATGCAAAAGTTGTCAGATAAAGAAACTTTATTTACCTTTGTTATATGAGAAGATAAGGACATACGGTGGCTATTCCCAGACATTCATGCAGGCATTGGATGAGAATGTGCAGCGAAAGATAGATTATGCCCTGCAACTATTGAAGACACAAGAAAGACTTTCGGTAAAATTCGTCAAAGTCATCAGGGACGGCCTATTTGAATTGAGAATTGAATACGAGAGTAATATCTATCGCGTGTTCTTCATCTTCGACAATGGTCAGGTGGTAGTACTATTCAATGGATTTCAAAAGAAGTCGCGGAAGACGCCCAAGCAAGAAATAGAAAAAGCATTAAAAATAAAGAAGGCATATTATGCTTCAAAAAAGTTACCCAAATAATTGATAACATCCCTGATCTTGAGGAGTTTTCAAAAGATGTTATTTTAGTATTATTAGAAAGAAATATTATTAAAAAAAAAATTATGGTTTGGAATCATAGAATAGTACTGATTTTGCTTGAATGCATGATGCTTAGCTGTAGCTATGGATGTATGAGAAATCAGCCAAAGAGTCAAATATCCAGTAAAAACATAGCTACAAAGAAAGTAACAGATAATATGAAAAACATAGGAAATGAGAGGAAGGTGCTTTTGGCTAAAAGTGGCTTTAAATTTCCAAGTGCACAAGAGTTCGAGTCTAAAATAAAACAAGTATTTGGATATGATGTTAAAGAAAACACAAGTGATATCATTGAAGTGGAATTAAATCCTTTAATTGAGGACGAACCCAATAATCTTATAATATATAAGAAAGATAGATTTGTTGATTTGAATATTCATTCAGAGGTATATGATGATAAATTATATCTACTGGCTTTCAATAATTATCTATTCTATGGAAAGAAATCAGATTTTGCATACATGCAAAAAGATTTATACCACATATATGAATTAGTACAAGATTTTGGATATTGGGATAATCATCTCAAAACCTTTATCTTTAAAAAGATGAAAGCCGATGAGGATAATCGTGCTTGGTTTTCTATATTCTTTGGGAGAATTGGGATAAACGGAAAATGGAAGCTAAGAAGAAATATATTCAGACAATACTGTACAGAGGCAGAAAACTGTCAAACGATGTTTATGCCTTTTCTTGAAGAGATTCTAAATGAACCTTATAAAACAAAATACGAGGGTAATCTTGACGAAGATGTGGCCTATATCTTAGAACTTATATCAAAGAAAGAATTAGAAAAGGAACAGACTCCCGGTGTGATCGGTATCATAAGTGATACGTATTCAAAGCATCCGGAATTGCTCAATAGATTCAAAAAGAAGAATTATTATGGATATGAGAACCTGAAAATTTATTCACAATATTATGAAGATGAAATACAAGAAAACGATAAATGAAATATGAGAATATCAATACTTTATAAAAATAAATTATAGCGTTACGCTTTCTGGCAAATTTGAAGTTATAAGACATTTTAACCTCTTCCAATTTATACGCGAGTTCGGGTTAAGAAAGTCCTTGTAAAAGTTGGTAATCTCGTTAGTTTTTTGTAACTTTACAGTTGAAAATCAAAAACTTACAAAATATCTAAGCGATGATTACCAAGGACAAAGTTACAGAAATTTTCTGTATTATTGATGAGTTTGACAAGAATTTGAATGTAAACGTGGGGAAAAACTTTAATATGCAAATAGGAGAAGAAGCAAGTGTTAATGTTGAAGGTAATAGTAGTTTAATGGTAAACCAAGACTCGACAGTCTCTATCTCTAAAAATAGCATAGTAGATATTGGTGGTGATGAAAGGTATGAAACAAAAGGAAGTCTACAGGTTACTTCTGAGAAGAATGTGGATATTCATTCTTTAGGTGAAACCAATATAGAGTCAGATAAGCGAATGATCATCGCTGCACAAGATAAAATGTACATCAAGAGCAGTGATAAAGTAGATATAGCAAAAGGATAGAATGAAAAAACATTTATTAGTAGGACTTTTAGCTATTACAGGGTGTGTGATAGTTATAGCCTGTAATAACAAACAAGATATGAGCACAAGAACAAAATTTCCATGGGTTGCCAATGTTACAGCGCCCCGTAATTACCCGGTAGAAGTTAAATATGGCTTTGTGGGGTTTGGCCAAGGGCAGAAGTATCCTATTATGAGTTCTTTTGCCAATGCAGGGATAGGAATAAGTAAAGGTGAAGTAAGTTTTGCAGACTTGGATGGTGAGGGGCTTGATATGCCTAATCATTTAGAAGTTTTGTGGCTATCATATACCGAACGCAAATTTTACAAGGCAGATATAGCCTTTTCAGAAAGACTTCAAACAAAAATCCTCAACTCGTTCAGAGAAGGGTATTATAATAAATTTACAAAGAAACAGGAGGCATACTCTTGTTTCCTTGTCACTTTGCTCCCGGGAGGGAAAATATGGTTATATTTGAATGGCACCGCAAGATACAGTTTGGTGTGTGATACTTTGCAGGCAGATACTATAAATATGGAGCTTGGCGATTTTGACAAAGATGCACTTCTCGTTGATAGCACTGTTGAAGACTATTGCAAAGGAAATTTGAATGAGGAACAGGCTGTCAACCTCAAGAAAAATGGTGTTCCTTATGAACTTTGGAGCAAATATCAGGAACGCTTTAATTATGATAGCAAGTTCGAATTCGAAGACAAGAATAGCAAGTTGGATAGTAATACTATAGTTTATGAATATATAAATGGAGAGTTCAACTATGCTTGCGATGGTGTAAAAGTTGAAGACCGATCTCGCCCCAAGCAACTTTATTTGAAATGGAATGTTGCAGATACAACTTATACGGGCGAGTTTTTCTTTGACGAGCAAGAAATGCTGGATGCGTTTTCCAAAGGCTTTAAGAACAAAGCAGCGAATGCAAGAGGAACTTTTATGGTAAAAGTAAGCAAGTATAATAATCGGTTTGATATTTATTTGCAAGTGGGAGACAATAAGTATTATTTAAAGAATAGTCAAATAGATGTTTTTAAGGTTACACCTGAGAATGAAAAAGATGACGACCACTTATTCTATTGGAATTATGAAGGCGAAGAGGTTCGGAAATATATAGGAGCATAGTATGAAAGAAATATATACAAATAGGAAGTGTGGCATTGAACTTCCCGATAAGAATCCTAATAAAAGGCCCAATGATTCCATAGATATTACCATCGGTGTGTTTTTTGATGGAACAGGTAACAATAAATATAATGTGTACTTCAACCAAAGAGCAAAGGAAGAGTTCAAAAAGGGTTATGAAGCATATACAGATAAGAATGGACAGAAGAAATATAAACCATCTAAAGGTTATGATAGCTATAAAAGCGGATTTTCTAATGTTGCTATATTGTGGGAGATGTATGATACGAGTGTCCCCTATCAAGATAAGGTTTATATAGAAGGCCCAGGTACGAAGGCTCCCGTAGAGGGGTAGTCACTACTTCGCTGATGAAGAGGGACTTGCGTCTTCAGGAGAGGATGATGCTGTCTTTTGGGGAGAAGGTATGGGAATCCTTAATACGGGCGTTAGTGCAAAAATAAAAAGAGCGATTAGTCTTATAGATAATAAGATTGTATCCATATCTCAAAAAGCACAAGGGAAGAATATCAAGAGTATAACATTTGATGTGTTTGGATTTAGTCGCGGAGCAACAGAAAGTCGTATTTTTGCAAGAGAAATTCTTGGCAAGTACAATCCAATACCACGAAATCTAAGACTTATAGGGGCAGTAAAACGGTTGTGTAATTTCAACTGTGTCAAGGTTCTAATCCTTTAAATTCCCTCATCTGACTGACACGATTTTTAATCGTGCCGGCCAGATGAGGAACCTTTCTTCCGAGGCAAAGTTACATAATTTCAAAACGTTCTCCAAATTTTATTGCTAATTGTTGTGATATCTGAGACTAGTTTGCAAGTGGCATAGTCCACTTCTCACGTATGTTCCGGTATGCCAGATACACAAGCTTTTCGAGAGATGTATCGGACGGGAAGACGCCTTTGTTCTTCGTTACCCTGCGTACTTGTCTGTGGTAGCCTTCAACGGTGTTGGTGGTGTATATCAGCTTGCGTATCGCAGGTGTATACCGGAAGTGTTCCGTGAGGCGTTCCCAGTTGTCACGCCATGATTTTATGACGATGGGATACGTTTCTCCCCACTTGCCTGAGAGTGCGTCTAACTGTGTTTCTGCTGTCTCTTTGCTAACAGCACCATATACCGTTTTAAGGTCACGGAGGAACTCCTTTTGATGCTTACTGCCAACGTGTTTTATAGAGTTGCGTATTTGATGGACAACGCAGAGTTGGACACTTGTATTGGGGAATACGCTCTGTATAGCATCAGGAAAGTCTTTCAGACCGTCAATGCAGCATATCAGTATATCCCGGACACCTCTGTTCTGAAGATCGCTCAGAACCTCTAACCAGAAGTTAGCGCCTTCACTCTTGGAGACATACATACCAAGAAGTTCCTTGTGGCCTTCCTTGTTGATGCCTAAGACGTTGTAAATGGCACGTGAGACCGCACGTCCAGTTTCGTCCTTCACCTTATAATGGATGGCATCCAGCCAGCATATTGCATATACAGGATCAAGCATTCGTGAACGCCATAACTTGATTTCAGGCAGTACTCTGTCTGTGATGGAACTGATGGTTTCTGCAGATAGTTTGGTATCAAACTCACGCTCAAAATACTTGCTGATATCGCGAGTACTTGTACCAAAAGTATACATGTTTATAATCTGATCTGCCATACCTTCTGCAAGGATCGTTTCGCGCTTTCTGACGGTCTGAGGCTCAAAGGAACCGTCACGGTCACGAGGAGTTTCTACAGTGACCTCACCATAGCGTGTCTGCACTTGCTTAGGTATCTTACCATTACGGCGGTTGCCTTTTGAGCGTTCATCAATAGAGAGATGAGCATCCATCTCACCTTCAAGGGCAGCATTCAAAATGCGCTCCAACATTGGTGCCAAAGCACCTTCCTTACCAAATGACGGTTCTCCATTACGAAGCTGCTACGCAGCTCTCTTGTAATCAATTTCGTGGTTGTCCATAATAAATAAACTGTATAAAACTATTTCTTATTGTAGCATGACACAGTTTACTTTACACTCTCGTGTTCCTGAGCGATGCGGAAAAATGAAAGATGAGGAATAAACACCTAAACGACAATAATTTACCTTCAATCCGTAACCCTTTTTTCTTTTTCCCTAATGGGTTACGATTTGGTAACGGAACTCCTGCTATTTGATGCTCTTTTTCGCTTACCCTTATAATAGCAGAGAAATGCTAAATAATGCTATTTCAAATAGTTACATTTCCTGCGTTTCCCTCTGTTTCCCCTAATTCTTGACTACCGACTATGCCCGCAAACAATCACAAGATAGAAGATTATGATCTCGTGCTGGACGCTAAGTACGGCAAGGAGGGAACGCCGCAACGTCGGCTGTTTGAGGAAGAGGCAAAGGCTTTCTATGCCTCGCAAATCCTTCTGCAGGCACGTAAGGAAGCAAAAATGACGCAGAGTGAGCTGGCCGAGCGGACAGGAACGACAAAGTCGTATATCTCAAAAATAGAGAATGGGATGATAGAACCCGGTGTGGGCCTGTTTTTCCGCCTTATCAGTTCGCTCGGATTACGTATCGACATATTCAAGTCATAGGAAATATAGAAAGGAGAAAAATAAGAAATGAACTAAAAGATTGTAAGTCAACCTAATAGTTCATTAATGTTATTTTTAAGCGTGCGCCTGATAGGACTCGAACCTACACGGCCTAAACCACCAGATCCTAAGTCTGGCGCGTCTACCAATTTCGCCACAAGCGCATTGTGGTTGCAAAGGTACAATAATATTCTGAAATAACGAAGGGCTGCTCATGTTTTTTACCGTTTCCCATCAATGTTCACGGATGGCTGTGGGGGTCTTGCCAAATTGTGACAAGACATAACGTGTGAAATGGGCCGGCGATGAGAAATGAAACATCTCGCTGATTTCAAGCACTGTCATTCGCTGGCTACGAAGCTGCAACCGGATATCAACCTTTGCAAAATGATTGATCCAATAGTTGGCAGGGTGTCCCGTTACGACTCGACAAACATCTGAAAGATACTTTGCCGTAATGAAGAGCTTATCGGCATAGTAGGTCACATCTCGGTGTGCTTTATAATCTCCGTTGCGAAGTAATTCAATGAAATCCCTGATGAGTCGCGATGAATGCCGGGAGACATGAGATGGCCCATAGATGCGATGTTCGAAATTGAATATATCCAAAAAGAACTGTAGGCAACTGAAGCCTATCGCTTGTGAACGGAAAGCATGACGCTTGTCTTCCACTCGTCCGACAATGGCATTCATATCGTCCAAACTGCAAGCGACTTCTTTTTTTGTGAGCCGAAGAATAGGATTTTCCAAAAGGAGAAGCGTACTTCGAATGCCAAAGTTAATGTCGGGAGTAATATTCTCTATAAAAGGAAGATGGATATACAGCACCATCACTTCGAAATCATGGCGTGGCATAATATATCGCATTAACTGATGTTCACGGATAATCAGCAAGTTGTCTTTCCGGAAATCATATTTCCTGTCATTATAAACGAAACTGCACGCCCCCCGCGTACAGAGTGCATGCACAACATAATCCTTTGTCTCAGCAACTCCTGTTTTTGTGAAATCGTTACCTATGATAATTACATCGGTGTTATCCATAAGCGATATTATTAAAATTAACAAGGACCTTAATATAACAGACCTATGGACAAAGATAGTAATTATCTTTCGAAACTATTGTCAAGTTTTAAGAAAATGTTTTCTTTTTCTTAAAAACCTTAATTCCGCAGCATAAATTCTTGTGAGAACTCCAAGTGCCTGGGAAACAAAGTTCTCAAAACACTCGGATATGTCAGAAATTTCACCTATCTTGGTGCTGCAAACATAACAAGTAAGCAAAAATCTGACATGACAAAGGTAGCAATTAAAAACGAGAATATCACTTCTTTCGGTGGAATTTACATCATTTCTTTGTGGCTTTTCATACTTCCCCATTGGTTTGGGTGGGGGATTTCATGA
>NZ_KB908326.1 GCF_000382385.1 Segatella maculosa DSM 19339 = JCM 15638
GAAAGAGAATCATGATGAGCATGATTTCAGCCTTTGACATCGTGGAATCACGGTGATATGGGCTCTTATTGGTTGGTTTTAGCGTGTATTTTGCCATCATTGCGTCATAAAACTTGCAGAAGTCGTCTGCCATACAAAATATTTCCGTAACTTTGTCCTCGGTGATCATAGCGATTTTTGTTTGTATTTCTTTGTAAATCAGTACTATAAAGTTACAACAAATTTCGCTAATCACCAAATTTACAGACACTTATAATTCATCGAACTCACGTTATGTTAAAAAATGATTTGCATGCTTTGAGGTATGTAGGGACGCACGGCTCGTGCGTCCGCCCAAGGAGAATGAAACACAAATGCACGATTGTTAGAGCGGACGCACAGACCCGTGCGTCCCTACATGCCGTGCAACAATCAACTTGTTCGCCTGTTTACGCGCTTACCGTCAACTAAAACGCATGCGAACACCCAAGTGGATTTGAACCTATCTATGGCGTTTTGTACGTACCATCCGCCGTCGTCGGCTCCTTTTTGTATTTACTTGGCGGTACACCATAATGTTTTTTGAAAGCCGTACTGAAGTAGTTGGCATCTGAAAGTCCTATTTTTACGGCCACATCTTGTATCGTCTCGCCCCTTTGCAGCAGTTCGGCGGCCTTTTGCATGCGCAGAATCGTGATGAAGTCTCCGGGTGATTTCCCGGTCAGGGCCTTGAGTTTCTCATACAACACGGTGCGGCTCACGGCGATTTCCCGGCAAAGGGAGGTGATATTGAAGTCGGTTTCGTGCATGTTTTCCATGATGTATGCCATGCAACGGTCAAGGAATTGGCGGTCGATTTCGTTCAGTTCGGGGTAGCTTTCCACGTTTTCAGTCCGTGAGGCGGTAGCCGTTCCATGCTCCAATCGGTACTGTTGCACGATATGCTCGCGCAGTTGCCGCTGACTGTTCATTCTGTTGCGCACCTTGGCTTTGAGCATTTCCGAGTCAAACGGCTTCGGAATGTAGTCATCGGCCCCGCTGTCGAGTCCTTTCATGGCGTCTTCGCGCCCTGCTTTGGCCGTAAGCAGGACGACAGGAATATGCGATGTCGCCACAGAAGTCTTGATTTTGCGACATAATATGTCGCCTTGTATCCCCGGCATCATCACATCACTGATGATAAAGTCAACCATGTGCTGTTCCAAATAAGCGAGGGCGCTGTCTCCTTCAGGCATGTCAATGACCTGATAGTCGGCTTCGAAGATACGATGCAGGTAGAAACGCAGCGCATCATTATCCTCAATGATCATCAACCGCTTTCGGTTCGGGTTGCTTTCATGGTCGCACTCGCCTTCAATTGTGGCCGGTTGATGCACGGAAAAGGCCGTTTCCGAGGCGCTGTCTTCATCTTTTTGAGGGTGAAGGGTAGCCGTTTCAGCGGTCAGTGGCGGCAACAATCGAAGCGACTCCCGGTGCTTGTTCTTCCTTGGAAAGACGATAAAGAAAGTCGTTCCCTTCCCTTCTGTACTGCTAAATGTGATGTCTCCCTTGTGCATTCGCATGATTTCGCGGGCAAAGGCCAGTCCTATCCCATTGCCACTTTGACCCGTTTCGGCCACGTTGTCGGCTCTATAGAACAGCGAAAAGAGCTTTTTCTGCGACCGTTGTGGTATACCTATGCCCGTATCGCGCACGGCAATGACGGCCTGATGCTTGCTTTTGGAGAGCCTGATGATGATTTTCCCACCGCGACGGTTATATTTTACGGCATTGACCACCACATTATATAATACATGGTTTGTTTTTTCGCGGTTCATCCATACCCAAACTTCCTCTTCAGGAACTATCAGTCGCATGCGTATTTCCTTTTCTTCGAACAGCGAGGCACAGCTTCCTGCAATCTCTTTCAGGCAGGATTTCAGGTCGCAGAGGGCCACTTTCATCTGCTTTCTTCCCGATGTATGGAGGTCCATCTTCTGAAAATCGAGCAGTTCGGTGGTGAAATGATGAAGGTCCCGTGCGCTGTTTAGGGCCAAAGACAGCAGCTTTTGGTCTTCAAGGGCAAGGCTTTGGCGTTTGTATAAGTCCCTTAGCGGGTTGATAATCAGCGTCACCGGCGTTCGTATGTCATGGGCGGTGTTGACAAAGAACTGCAATTTGTTCTTGAAATTCTCCCTTTCGAGCCGTCCCATATAGTTGCGCCAAAGGCTGTAGAAGACCAATGACGCGAACAGAAGATAGGCCAGCCATGCCCAAAGCGTGGTCCACCAAGGGCGCGAAATGTGTATCATCAGCCGCGCTTCGCCTATCTGTTTGCCGGTATTCCGGCTGATGCTGCGCACGTGGAAGACGTAGTTTCCGGGCGGAAGGTTGGTATATCGCACGTCGGTTGCACGCGAAGGAGGAGACCAGTTGCGGTCGAAATGCTCCATACGGTAGGTATAAAGCATATCGTTCTGATATTGAAAGGAAACCGAGGTGAACGAGATTGTAAAAATGTTTTCATCGTATGCCAATCGGATATCCCTATCCCTGAGGAGCATTCGGTTCACTTCTGCGTCACGTCGGCGGTCGTTCCTGCCCGAAGGATGGGTAACGCTGAACCCGTAAATCCGCAAGGGTGCGCGGTAATGATAGTTACCGAAGTCGACAGGATTGAAGGCAATAGCCCCGTTGTTGCTTCCGTAGAGGAACCTACCGTCGGCTAATTGCGCAAAAGCAGCAGGCTTATAGTTGGCCACCTGCTCATTGAGCGTACTCAATGAAGCGAACTTTGTAGCGGCATTTCTGCCGTATGGCATGTAGGCAAGGCCGTGATCGGTGCTCACCCACACCCTGTTTCGCTTGTCAACGGCCACGGTGTAGACATCGTTCGAGGGCAGTCCGTCGGCCGTCGTATAGACCTTGGCATGCTTCGTCTGCAGGTTCAGACACACAAGTCCGCCACCATCCGTGGCCAACCACAAGCTTTTGCCCATCGGAAAAATGAAGTTGATGTAGCTATTGCTCCTCACTCCGTAGCGTTTGGGATAGTCGAAGTGCCTTTGAAGTCCGTTTCCTTGCACGTCAATCGTGTAGAATCCATTGGCAGTGGCAAAGGCCAAGGTGTGCTTATCCGCCTCCGTGATATGGTGAACGAAGTCTACCGGATAGCTACGCACGGCTTTGTCGCGCGACAATCTGACCAAGGCGCCCTTGTGACCGCCTATCCATAGGTTGCCCAAACGGTCTCTATAAACAGCGTATATCCTGTTCGTTGTGAGCCGAGAGTTGGCAGTTGTGAGCCTTTTCAGCAGGTTTCCACCGCCATCTATCTGCCATAATCCGAAGCCATAGCTGCCGGCCCACACGTCATTTTGGGTTCCCCTGCACAGCGTCAGGAACACTTTCCCGGGATAAAGATGCTGCCATGTGCCTGCAACGGAACGGATACTGATGCCGTCGTCGGTAGCAAACCAAAGGTTACCCCGCCCATCTTCGAGTACGGCATTCACATGATTGTTGACAAGACTCTGCCCGTTGCCCGACTCATGCTGCACGGTTTGATAGCGTGCCCGCAGGAGATTGCACACCGTTACGCCCTCTGTGTATTTCCCAATCCATATATTTCCGTTGCCATCGCCCAGCACATCGTAGATATCATTCGACATCAAGCGCGTGTCGGCACTGCCTTCCGTGCTCAACAGCTTCCATGCTGCGGTGCCGTTTCGCCGTGCCGCATAGACACCTTCGCCGTCTATGCCGAGCAACAACGTTTGTTTGTCATAGCCCGATATGCTTCTGCAGGTCTTATCGGGCAGGGTTTCGAGACTCAATGCAGCAACGCGTCGCCCTTTCCGACGGTCATAAAGCAACACACCTTGATGCTTTGTGCCGGCCCAGAGCAGCCCCGTCTGTCGGTCGAGAAAGACCGTTTGCACGTTGACGCCGCTGAAAATCCACCCTCCGCCACGCTTTCCTGTCTTGGGCAAACGGTACAATCCCTCGTCCGTGGCCATGTAGATGAAGGCAGAATCAAGGGCAATGTCGGCGGTTTTTGCATGATGTATGCGGCTGATATGCTTCCAACCGGCACCGATTTTATAGACACCTTCCAACGTACAAGCGTAAGCCTGCGTCCCGTCCACAGTCAAACTGTAGAGATAGATGGGCCGCCGCAGCCGCTTTCCCAAGTCGGCCAGCAGGCGAAAACGGTCGGCATAGGGGTCGAAACGGAAGATTTTCCCGGCATTGGTATAGGCCGTCACGCCGCTTTCTGCCGGTTTACAGAGCCTGATCTTATGGCCCATGTCGTCTTCAATCACCCCGGTTCCGAACAAGCGGTAGTTGCGTATGCGCGTTCCATCGTAGCAATCGACACCCGATTTGGTAGCTATCCACATGCGTCCCCAGCTATCACGGCACAGTGAAAACACTCTGTCGCTGCTCAATCCGCGGTCGGAAGAGAGCTGATAGCAGCGGAACATGTCGCTCCGGAGCGTGGGTCGGGCCCCCGAAACGAGTGAACATGACAAGAGAAAACACAGCAAGTATTTTTTCATTGTATTGAAACTGGTTGTCACAAAATTACGCTTTTTTTCGCAACTGCAGGCAAAAAGGAGGACTAAAAGTGGGGTTATGATGGAAAAGATGGGGCAGGAAAGGGGCCAAAGGAATGTCAATGAGAGATACTTGCTGTTGGTTTTTGACGAAAGACAAGGGAGGTAAAGACCAACATGCGCTAATAAGAACTACTTGCCTGTTGTTTTTTTTGACTTACTCGATAAACCATAAGGGCGAACAAGAGCGTTTTGAGGAGCAAACCCCATCGGAATTTCGTTGTTTATCCTCTCTTTATGTTCTGCATTCCCAATACGTATATAGCAAAACGCATCGCGGTTTCGTTGTTTATAGGGCAGGGTTGACGTTGCACGTCAACCCTGTCACCGAGCAACGAGCAAGAAGCTAATGCCAAGGGCGTTGCGTTTTCTTCCAATGAAAGGTTTTCCTAATTCCCAATGAAAGGTTTCTTATCGCCTAACCGCAAGCATCTTCCATTTTATTCAAATCAGATGGAATGGAGATGAAAGGTTTTTTATCGCCTAACCGCAAGCGGTATATAAAAAACACCAGAGAATATATAAAAGAAAGTGAACCCTATTGATTTATAAAACATTTTTGGTATTCTACGATTTTCATCAATATACCGCTTGCGGTTAGGAGAACAAAATCCAAGGTCTTTGACATTGGAAATCAACAACTTATATCCTGCGTTCCAATTCCAGCCATTTTACCGCGCAATGTCAGCCATATTACGCGCTAAAAGGGCTGAGATTACCGCGCAATATGGCTGAGATTGCAAACCGTTCGAATGCATGCAGGGACCTTGACTTTGAATATTGAACTTTGAACTTTGAACTTTATGATTAGCAAAATGATAAGATGAACTGTTGACAAGAGGCATGTAGGGACGCACGGCCCGTGCGTCCGCTCTAACAATCGTGCATTTGTGTTTCATTCTCCTTGAGCGGACGCACAGACCGTGCGTCCCTACATCTTCCAATCAGTTTTATTGTGCAATGAAATACGCTTATTTGTCGGCAAATGGAAAAGCGTTCGCGAATACTTCAAGCATTTTGAGTCACTTGTTAAATGATTTCTGCATCTTTTTCCGATATATTTTAAAGATTTTCCGATAGATTTTCAAGGTCTGTGTCATTGGTTTTTCAGAACTTTGTGGCAAACATCGGCGTTAAATATACGCGGAATGACAAGACCATACTTAAAAAATAATATCTGCTTATGAAAAAACATTTTTTCCTTTTTCTCATGTTTCTGACTCTATTCTCGCTATTCGGGAATGGCGTACAGGCCCAGACGCCGACGCAATCCATCAAAGGTCAGGTGACAGATGCTGGCAATGAGCCGATCATCGGGGCCAGCATCATGGTCAAAGGTGCCAACAACGGGACGATAACCAATGCGGAAGGACGTTTCAGTATCAATGCAGCTCCGGGCGCAGTGCTTGTAGTGAGCTACATCGGATACGTCACACAGGAAGTGAAAACAGCTGGAAACAAGCCGTTAAAGATTACGTTGACGGAAGATACCAAGCGGTTGGGCGAGGTTGTCGTTACTGCTTTAGGCATCAAGCGCGACCGTAAAGCGTTGGGATATTCGTTAGGCGAAATCAACGGACGCGAACTTCAGAAGGCAAAAGAGCCGAATGTCATCAACTCGTTGGCCGGAAAAGTGGCCGGACTCACCGTCAGTCAGACGGCAACCGGGCCATCTGGTTCTACAAGAGTAATCCTTCGAGGCAGCACGGAGCTTACGGGTAACAACCAACCACTATATGTCATCGACGGTGTTCCCATGGATAACACCAACTTCGACAGCTCCGATCAGTGGGGAGGTTACGACCTTGGCGACGGAATCTCAAGTATCAACCCCGACGATATTGAGAACATTTCGGTGCTGAAAGGGCCGGCTGCCTCGGCTTTATACGGCAGTAGGGCTTCTCACGGCGTTATTCTCATCACGACAAAGCGGGCAGATACGAAGAAAGACTTCTCGGTTGAACTGAACAGTACGACCACTTTTGAGACGCAACTCACGAAATGGAACGACGTACAATACAAGTTCGGACAAGGTTCCGACGGCCGCATCACGATGACAGACGACCGTTTCTCGTCTAACAGGAACTGGGGACCGCGCCTTGATCCGGGCCTTTATCTGACCTATTTTGACGGTGTGGCGCGTCCGTATGTCGCTGTCAAGAACAACATCGACGGCTTTTTCCGTACGGGAATCAACACGTCCAACTCGCTCATCGTCAACAAGAAGACGGGCAAAACGGGCTTGCGTGTGACCTATACCGACATGAGAGACCGGGATCTTCTGCCCAAAACGCACATGGCACGCAACACATTGAACCTCAGAACCAATACAAATATCACGAAATATGTCGACTTAGACTTCAAAGTTACTTACACTCGAGAGCGTGTAACGAACCGTCCTGCGGTGGCCGATCACCGTGCCAATGTGGCAAAGAACCTGATGACGCTCTCCACGACCTTTGACCAAGCGTGGCTCAAACATAACTATGAGGACGCCAAAGGGGAGTATTACAATTGGAACAACGGCGATGTTTACAACATCAATCCCTATTGGGTGCTCCATAAGATGACGAACGAGTCGAAGAAAGACAACTATAAAGGGTCGGCAATCCTCAGGTATCGCCCCCTGAAACAGCTGACCTTGCAGGCCACGCTCGGCACGGATATCAACTATTTCACCTTTGAAGAGTTTGCTTATCCCACGTCTCCAGGGCGTGAACGCGGCTGGTTCGAGCGCAAGAATTATCAGAACCGGATGCATACGGCAGAGCTTTTGGCCATCTATAAAGACAAATATAAGAAGTGGGATTATGGTGCTACGCTCGGAGGAAACATCTATAAGGTGGACAATGAGACCCATATCGTGACCGCACAAAACATGATTATGCGTAGCACAAAGGCCCTTCAAAGCTTCACAGAAAAGGTAAATAAGGAGGATACTTACCGCAAACAAATCAACTCTCTCTATGGAAGTGTCAATCTGGCTTACGATAATTTCGCGTTCTTAGACATGACATTGCGGGGCGATTGTTCGTCAACGCTTCCGGTAAATAACAATGTTTATTGGTATCCTTCGGCCTCGGGAAGCTTCTTATTCTCGGAGTTTTTCCACATAAACAAGGCCATATTGCCCTACGGAAAGGTAAGAGCTTCGTGGGCAAAAGTGGGAAATGACACCAATCCTTACATGCTGAAGAACATCTATGAGATGGCTCCTAACAGCTTCGGAAGCTTTCCTATGGCTTCCATCTCGGGTGATGTGATACCCAATAGAGACCTGAAACCAACCATGACCAACTCTATGGAGCTGGGATTTGAACTGAAGTTCCTCAACAACCGAATAGGAATTGACTTCACATATTACAACCAACACAGCCGAGATCAAATCCTTCGAATGAACACTTCGTATGGTTCAGGCTACCGATACCAGCTGATCAATGCCGGAGATATTGAGAACCGAGGCATCGAACTTGTGCTGAATACGCGGCCAATAGTGCTGAAAGACTTCAGTTGGGACCTGAATATTAACTTCGCAAAGAACGCAAATAAGGTGAAAAGATTGGCCAATGGGATTGATGAATTCGAGCTGGCTTCGGCCCGATGGCTTGGTGTGAAGGTCGTTGCAAAGGTGGGCGAGAACTACGGTTGCATCATGGGAAAGGACTTCCTACGCAATGAAAACGGCGATATCATCATCGATGGGACGACGGGATTGCCCAAAATGACCGACGACCTCAAGGTCTTAGGCAACGCAACGTGGGACTGGACGGGCGGATTGACAACCAACTTCCGTTACAAGAACATCTCTCTTGGGGCCATTTTTGACGTGAAAGTGGGAGCAGACCTCTATTCCATGTCGGCCCGTTCGGCCTACAGCACAGGTAAACACAAGGAAACACTCGAGGGAAGAGAGGGCTGGTATCGATCGGAAGAGAAGCGATTGGCTGCCGGAGTGGCCCCCAAGAAGTGGAAACCAACAGGAGGATACATCGCCAAGGGCGTGATCAAGCAGGCCGATGGCACCTATAAACCGAATGACATCTACGTCAATCCGCAGGAATATTGGTCGTATGTGACCACGCAAACGGCCCGTCCATTCATCTATGATAACTCATATGTCAAGCTGAGGGAGCTGACCTTGTCGTACGCTTTCCCCAAGCAAATGTTGGGAAAGGTGGTCAATTCGCTCTCGATTTCATTCGTTGCGCGTAACCTTTTCAATATTTATAAGAACGTTCCCAACATCGATCCCGACTCCAACTACAACAACGGGACCGGCATGGGCCTTGAATTCGGTTCGCTTCCTTCAAGAAGAAGTTTCGGATTGAACGTAAATCTCAAATTCTAACCAATTGAAATGATTATGAAAACAATATATCGAATCTCCGTATCTTTGCTTTGTATGCTGGCTATGACGCTGGGATCATGCAGCGACAGCGCTTTCGACGAATTGAATACCAACCCTGCGAAGTCGCCGGATACAGACCCTAATTATCAACTCTCGCAATGTGAGGCCCAAGTTTGGGGCTATTGGATATGGCAGGAGACGGCTTTGAAGTACGCAATGCCCTTTTGTCAGTACCTAATGGGAGACTGGGGAGTGACCAATTATGGTGGTCATTACCTGAAAGATGACAAATATATGGGCTATATCTACGAGCAAATGTATCCCATGACGGTGAAGAATCTGGTTGACATCATTGACCATACGCGCGAAAGCGACCAACGTAACCTCTATTATATGGCGCGGGTGTTTAAGGTTTTCGTCTCCGGTATCATCACAGACCTATATGGTGACGTGCCTTACACAGAGGCCGGGCGTGGCTATATCAATGGTATCGTGCAGCCAAAGTTCGACCGTCAGGAAGATATCTACAAGGATTTCATGAACGAATTGCAGGTAGCCAACGACTCTCTTGACGAAAATCAGCCATTAAAAGTGACGGGCGACCTCATCTATAACGGCGATGTCGGCCTATGGAAGAAGCTGGCCAACGCGCTACATCTGCGTTATGCCATGCGAATGGTAAACGTTGCGCCCGACTTGGCCAAGGAAGAAGCGAGCAAAGCCCTGCACAATAGCGGCGGATTGATTGCATCTGACAAGGAAGAAGCACTCGTCAGGTATGTCTATGACAGCTTTGATTGGACCAATGATGAGTATCGTCGCAACGGTTTATCACAGTTAATGAGAGGTCGTGAGGACCATCCTACGATGTATATCTGCTCCACTTTCTTCAATTATTTAGGTAAAACGAAGGACCCCCGGCAGTTCGTTTACTGCCGTAACTACGATCAAAGCTCGCCTAATAAGCCATTTGGGCGTGCAGACATCACCGATGAGATGATCAATACACCGAAAGCCAAGTTCCAACCTGTTGACCCAGGCTACTTTCATTATGAGAAATGGCCCAGTGGATATTGGAGTAAACAGGTCAAGAAGTACTTGATGAAAGAGTGTCGGCCGCAAATCAACAACATATTCTTGAAGCTAACGTCGCCCGGAGTCATTATGACTGCCGCCGAAACCAAGCTGTTGGAGGCCGAAGCCGTGGCGCGTTGGGGAAGCGAAATGAGCAGCGAAACGGTCGAAAAGCTTTATGCTCAAGGTGTGAAAGCAGCGTTCCATTTCTTGGAAAACTATGGGGCTGATGCCTTTAAAGACAGGGATATAGACCACTATATCAGGCATAATAACGTGTCAACCGACTTGGATGACCAGTTAGAAAAAATCAATACGCAACTGTGGATCCTGCATTTCAACAATCCATGGGAG
Organism: Segatella maculosa DSM 19339 = JCM 15638; assembly: GCF_000382385.1. Lineage (GTDB taxonomy): Bacteria > Bacteroidota > Bacteroidia > Bacteroidales > Bacteroidaceae > Prevotella > Prevotella maculosa. The sequence continues at coordinate 10,354 of NZ_KB908326.1, forward strand.
GGATATGCCAACTGGCGCAGGAGCGGTTACCCCATATTGAAGCCGTCGCCAGACTACGGAGCCAAGTGCATTGACTCGCAAACCACCCCATTGCGCCTCTGTTATCCTATCTTTGAGAGTTCCTACAACAAGGTTCATTATAACGAAGCCATAGACCGAATGGGCGGAACCGACGATTGGAACAAACCTGTATGGTGGGACCAATGACCAAAGATAGACCAAATGGCATGATGAAACGAAAGATAGAATAACCCTTAAAAACAAATAATGATGAGACATTTTATATATATTGTGTTCAGCCTAATGATGATAGGCGGTTTGTTTGCTGGTTGTAGCAACGATGAAACAGACACTCCGGAACTCACGGAAGATGAATATCCACGCATATTCGGCCAATGGCCCGAGAAGAAAGCTGACGGAACGCTCGGCGAATTCAGCACGCCACAAGACAAACCCTTGGAGATAAGAGTTCAATATACGCCTTCACGTTGTTGTGAAGGGATATGGTATGTCGACGGAGTGGAGGTGCATCGGGGCATAGGTTACACGTATGTGCCCACGACACAGGGAAAATTCAATATCAAATTGGTTGTGAAAACACCCAAATATGAAACGGTTCGCGAAGCTATTATCAGTGTTGTGGAACCGACTTCTTAAACTTTACTTGTTGAAATAATGCGTATGAATCGAAAACATGTATCACATTGCCTGCTGAAATATGCAGTGGGCATGTACTTTTTGGGGCTGATGTGCAGTTATTCTTCGAAAGGTTTGGCCCAGAAAGCCGATGTCTTCCGTCTGAAACAAGGTGTGAATATCGGCGATTGGCTGTCACAAAAGGCGAATGTCTCGTTCAAAGAGAAAGATGTAGAGATGCTGTCTGCCTTGCAATTCGACCATGTTCGGCTTCCCGTTGACGAGTGCCAACTGTTCAAAACGGACGGAAGTAAGAACGCTGAAAGCTTTGCCCGTCTCCATACAGCTCTCGGTTGGATTGAGAAACACCACATGAAAGCCGTCGTCGACCTTCATATTATTAAGGAACACGACTTCGGTGGAGGTGCAGAAAGCTTCATCGACGACTTTGAAGACGGCCTTGTCGGCAAGTGGAAATCTAACAGCAGCAGCGGTATCAAGGTGGAAGTCGTCGACAACCCCGATGCCACGGGCATCAATAAGAGCCGGAAAGTGCTTCATGTCAGCCTGACGGAGAACAGCAACTGGAAAGGAACAGAGCGGAAAGAAGTGAATATCAGCGTCGGTTCTTCACAGTTCAAGTATCTCCGTTTCAAGGTTCGCAAGAGCAAGACGGGCTATATCACGTTCAAGTTTGAGGCAGAAGACGGCACAACCGCCTATCTCGGCTATGACGTAAAGGTGAAAGACCATTGGATAGAGGCCGATGTTTCGCCCTATCATAAGTTAGAAGGGAAGAAAATCACACGCATAACGATACGCCCCGACAATGAAATGGCTGAGCTATGGATTGACGATGTGGCCTTCAGCAGCAGTCATAGCAGCTATCAGACGGCCGTTAAGCAAAACTTGTGGAGCAGCGTTGAGGCCCAACAGCACTTCATCGGTCTGTGGAAGCAGCTGCAAAGTGAACTGAAACACTATCCCGAAGACCTGTTGGCCTATGAACTTCTCAACGAACCTACAGCTCCCACGGCTGCAGACTGGAACCGTTTGGCCGCCAAAACGCTGGCCGAAATACGCAAAGAAGAGCCACTTCGCAAGGTTGTTATCGGGAGTAACCTATGGAACAACGTCAAGGAATTCTCCCATTTAGAAGTACCTTCGGGCGATAAGAACATCATTCTGACGTTCCATTTCTACAATCCTCATTTGATTACCCACTATCAAGCCTCATGGTTGAGCGCATTTGCCCATCTCACGGTGCCCATACAATACCCCGGATTGGCTGTAACTGACGACGATTTCAATGCATTAAGCCCTGCCGATCAGGCTGCCGTTGCCAGCGAAGGACGCACATTTGACAAAGCAATATTGAAGACTTTGATGAAGCAAGCCATTGACAAAGCCCAGGCATTAGGGCTGCAAGTGTGGTGCGGAGAGTTTGGATGCTATAACCGAACGCCCCGACAAAGCAGACTAAAATGGCTGGAAGACGTCGCTCAAATCTGTCGGGAATACGGCATCGGCCATTGCCTTTGGAACTTTCAAGGCGGCTTTGGCTTTGTTACCCCCGAGGTATCGAAAATCAATGATGCCTATATCGTGAATGCACAGACAGACTGGGAACGCCTGAACATCGCTTCTTTGAAGAACAATCCCGCCGTCAAAGCCTACGCAACCGACAACAACAGCGGGACTTATGGGGCGGATAAGGCCATCGATGGCACGTATAATACGCGCTGGGGAGCTGGAAAGAATGTCGGAGAATGCGACTGGTGGGTCGATTTAGGACGCATCTATGCCGTCAATATGATTTGTCCACTGTGGGAAAACTACGCGAAACAGTATGAAATATACGTGGCAACAGAGGCGAACCCTGACGGAACGCCGCAATGGAGCACGGCACCTGTCATCTCACAAAAGAAACATCTCGGCGAATACCGGCGCACTTATGTCTCCAACGACATTGCCGCTGGCAGTTATTTCCCCGACCCTCATGTCTTGGACGCCCCCGTTAAGGCACGGTATATCAAGCTGAAACAACTGAAAAGCGGCTCTTCTTCTTGGGGAGCAAGCCTGTGGGAGATGCACGTTCTCGGCACGCCCGACGGTCCGACCACGCATATTGGCCAACGAACTGGCTGCCATCAAACGGCCCGTTCGGCCGATAAAAATGCCATTTATACGCTTCAGGGCATCAGAGTCCCCCGCAAACAGCTCGCCGGAACCATTTATATCCAAGGCGGAAAGAAATATGTCGTTCGATAAACAACACCAAATTTATGTATAAACTGATATTGATATTCTTGTCATTGGGCTTTGCCGGCAATGCTTCAGCAGCGAAAAAGCCCGACTATACCAATGCGAAACTTCCGACAGAACAGCGCGTCAAGGACCTGATGAGCCGCATGACGCTCGAAGAAAAGGTTGCACAAATGTGCCAATATGTGGGCATCAGCCACATGATAGGCGCACAACAGGCACTCACTTTGCAGGAATTGGAGACGAGTGATGCCTCAGGTTTCTATCCCGGTTACACGGTTGAACGTATCCGCGAGATGACAAGAAAGGGCTTGATAGGCTCTTTTCTCCACGTTGTTACAGCCGAAGAGGCCAATTATCTGCAGCAGTTAGCCCGGCAAAGCAGGCTGAAAATCCCACTGTTCATCGCCATCGACGCCATGCATGGCAATGGATTGTATCGCGGAGCCACGGTTTATCCCACGCCAATCGGGCAGGCTGCGACCTTTTCTCCAAGTCTGATAGAGCGCATGTCACGCCAAACGGCCGTTGAACTTCGCGCATGTGGCGTGCAATGGGCCTTTGCTCCGAACGTAGAAATAGCCCGCGACCCGCGTTGGGGACGCGTGGGTGAGACGTTCGGCGAGGACCCTTATCTGTCAGGCTGCATGGGAAGCGCTACCGTTCGCGGCTTGCAAACCTCCAAATTGCAAGGACAAGACAAGGTATTGGCATGCATGAAGCATTTCGTTGGCGGCAGTTTGACGACCAACGGCATCAATGGTTCGCCGGCAGACATGTCGGAACGCATGCTGCGCGAGGTGTTTTTGCCCTCGTTTATCAAGTGTATTGACGCCGGTGTCATGTCGCTCATGCCTTCACACAACGATTTGAGCGGCATTCCCTGCCATGGCAACCGCTGGCTTTTGAACGATTTGCTTCGAAAAGAGCTGGGGTTCAAGGGCATTATCGTCAGCGATTGGCTGGATGTTGAGCGCATGAGCACGCTACATACGGTCGTTCCCACCAAGGAAGAGGCTTATCTCATGGGGCAAGCGGCAGGGATAGATGTCCACATGCATGGCCCCGGCTTTGGAGAATGCGTCATCAAGGCCGTCGAGGAGGGGAAAATCAATCCGAAGAACATAGACGACAGGGTAGCCGAAATCCTGAAATTGAAGTTCGATCTGGGTCTTTTCGAGCAGCCATTCGTAAATATCAAGGCCATTCCGAAGGCCGTATTGACCGCCGAACACCGGCAGACGGCACTCGACATGGCCCGCCGAAGCATCGTGTTGTTGAAGAATGAGAACCAGATGTTGCCGCTTCGGCGAGGCCGTTTCAGCAGGATTTTCATCACAGGACACAATGCTGACAATCAATCTACGCTGGGAGACTGGAGCTTTGAACAGCCCGAAGAGAACGTCATCACGGTATTGGAAGGCATCAAAGCGCAAGAACCGGATGCCCAAATCGACTATCTTGATGTCGGACGCAACGTGCGTTCGCTCACAAAACCGCAGATCGAAGAGGCCGTGAAGCGTGCAAAAGCATCAGAATTAGCCATACTTGTGGTGGGAGAAAACTCCATGCGGTACCACTGGAAAGAGAAAACTTGCGGTGAAAACAGCGACAGATATGAATTATCGTTGCCCGGAATGCAGCAGCAACTCGTTGAGGCTGTCGTGGCAACAGGCGTGCCTACCATCGTGATATTGGTCAACGGGCGTCCGCTTTCCACCGAATGGATAGCCGATAACGTCCCAGCAATCGTTGAAGCATGGGAACCCGGACTGCTCGGAGGGCAGGCCTTGGCAGAGATTCTCTATGGGAAAGTGTCGCCATCGGCGAAACTTCCCATCACGATACCGCGCAATGCGGGACAGATCGGCTGCTATTACAACCACAAGAAAAGCGCCTATCGCTTCCCATATGCAACCGGAACAACGGCCCCACTCTATGCTTTCGGATACGGACTGAGCTACACCACTTTCCGCTATTCACGTCCTCGCCTGTCAACCTCGGCCATCTCCGTGGGCGACAGTGCCCGCATCAGCGTCGATGTCACCAATACAGGAACGATTGATGCCGAAGAAGTGGTGCAACTTTATATCCGCGACGACTATAGTTCGGCCACGCGACCCGTGAAAGAGCTGAAAGGATTTGAAAGAATAGCCTTGAAAGCCGGCGAAACCAAGACGGTTACGTTCTTCATCACGCCCGAATCGCTCTCTTATTACGATGCTGCCATGAAATACGGCGTGGAACCGGGCACCTTTACCCTTATGGTGGGCAGCTCATCAAGGAAAGAAGACCTGCAATCCCTGCGCTTAACGGTGGGCACGAACGCCACAGTCGTCTCATCGGCGCAGTAAGATTGAGATGTAGGGAATTTGACTTTGAAGTTTGACCATTGAACTTTGAACTTTATGATTTGCTGGCTTTGGAGTTTGAACCTTGAACATTGAACTTTGAGGTTTTTGACTTTGAAGTTTGAACTTTGGACTTTGAACTTTATGATTAGCTGGAACGATAAGATGAATTGCTGATAAGAGGCATGTAGGGACGCACGGCTCGTGCGTCCGCTCAAGGAGAATGAAACACAAATACACGATTGTTAGAGTGGACGCACGAACCGTGCGTCCCTACATGCGTGCAACCCGTTCGTAATACGTCCATATTACGTCGCAAAATGGCTGAAAAAAATTCTATTCAGGGCGTGCCACTCTCCGTAAACACTTGGTTCATCACGTTGGCCGGAGAGCGTTGGTTGTCAAGTTCGTTCTTCATAAAGTCCATATAGGGCGCCACATGCGCGAAAAAGCGGTGATAGCCCGCACAGAGATAGTTGAGACCGGGGTCTCCGAAGCGGTCGCGCGTGAAGCGATTCTTGGGACATTCGCCATTGCAGGCAAAGAGAAAACGACACTCCTTGCACTGTCTTGGTAGCAAACGACGCTTCATCTGCGCGAAAGTCTGCTGCTTTTCGCTGTTCATCATCTCGAAGATTGTCTGCTGATTGAGGTTACCCAACCGATGTTCGGGATAGACAAAGTGGTCGCAAGAGAACACATCTCCGTTGTATTCCATCACACCTGCGTGGCCACATTCCTTGGCTATGGTGCATACTCCGGGTGGAACTCCGACCCAATTTGCCAGCGTTGCGTCGAAAAGTTGCACGAAATAGTCGCCCACATCATGCCTCACCCACTCGTCAAAGACGGCACATAGGAAGCTGCCCCACTGTTCCGGCGTGACCGAAAAGGGTGCAATCGTACCACCTTCCTGCATGCCCGGGGCCAGTTTCAGGCCGTCGTTGCGCGCTATAATGCGCTCCACAACGGGCGTAAATTGGATATAATGGCAGTCAATCTCTTTGAAAAAGCGATAGCAATCGAGCGGATAATCGGCATTGAAATCATTGACAACGGCCAGCGCATTCCATTCAACGCCGTGCTTGTTGAGCAGGTCTATGCCCCTCATCACCTGTCGGAAGGAAGGCTTTCCCGTGGCCGTTTTCCGGTATTCGTCGTGAAACTCCTGTGGTCCGTCAATGGAAACACCCACCAAGAAATTGTTTTCTTTGAAGAAACGGCACCACGCATCGTTGAGTAAAGTGGCGTTGGTTTGAATGCAATTGGCTATTTGTCGACCCCCGGCATAAGCTTGTTGCAGTTTGATGGCACGCTGATAGAAGGCCAAGGGCCGCATCAATGTTTCGCCGCCGTGCCATGTGAAGAGCACTTGAGGGGTGGTTTGGGCCTCGATATATTCCTTGATGAACTTCTCCAAAAGCTCATCTGTGATGACATGATTGCGTCGGTCGGCGTAGAGTTTGCCCTTTTCCAGATAGTAACAATACTTGCATCGCAGGTTACAAAGCGAACCTGCGGGCTTGAGCATCATGTACATGGGTCGTCCGAAAGGTGCAATGGTGTTCATGTGTGTCGTGGTTTTCTTGCCCGCAAAGGTATGGATTTATCGTGTAATACGCAAGAAAGCAATGCCAAAAAGCGGCAAAAAGCCACCCTGCTCCTTGCAAAAGGGAGAGCGAATGGGCAGGCCAGTAAATCGAACCCACTTGCGTTGAAAGCCACCTCAGCTATATAGCAATACAACTTCAGCTATATTACGCGCCAATCTCACCCATTTTAGCGTCTAATATGGCTGACATTGCACAGTAAAATGGCTGAGATTGGAACACAGAATGTAAGTTATTGATTATCAATCGTATTTTTCTTGTTTCTCATAACCTTGTCGCAAGCTCGCCCTCCCCTCCTTTGGAGGGGCCGGGGGAGGCTCCCCCCTACAGCTTATCCCCGTAACACAGGTCGCCGGCGTCGCCAAATCCGGGCACGATATACTTGTGTTCGTTCATTCCGGGGTCGATAGCGGCGCACCAAATGGTTGTCTTATCTTCGGGAAATGTCTTTTTTATGTGCGCAATACCCTCAGGAGAGGCGATGATACAGCACACATGGATTTGCTTCGGCGTTCCTTTTGTGAGGAAAGCCTTGTAACCCAGCTCCATGCTTCCACCCGTTGCGAGCATCGGATCGGCTATGATGAGGTTCTTACCGTCGATGTTCGGCGTGGCAAGATATTCGATGTGGATACCCACTTCGTGGTGTTCGGCATCCTTATATTCGCGATAGGCGCTCACGAAAGCATTGCCGGCGTGGTCGAAAACGTTGAGGAATCCGTTGTGAAAAGGCAGTCCGGCGCGGAAAATCGTAGCCAAAACAATCTTGTCTGTGGGCACGTTCACCTTGGAAATGCCCAAAGGTGTAGTGATATCTTGGGCCTCATAGTCAAGTGTTTTCGATAGTTCAAAAGCCTCGAACTCGCCGATTCGCATGATATTATTGCGGAAAAGGAGTCGGTTTTTCTGATAATTCACGTCTCTGATTTCAGCCATATACTGGTTGATGATGCTGTTTTTCTCGGAGAAATTTACAATTTTCATAGGTCGTTTTGAATGATTTTTGCAAAGTTATGGAATTCTATTTATCTTTTGTAAAGTGAGTTTTGCAAATCCGTTTCCATGCCGTTGTTTTTTAATATCTTTAACCTAAAAGGATTGAAGAGCCCATATTTTTACGCACCTAAAGTTGGAAGCTATATTTTTTTTCTTTATCTTTGCCGTCGGAAAAGCTAAAATTGAAGCGTATACAAACTTATATTTCACAACTTAAATACATTTGAAAAATGGCAAAGTTTGACAAATCCGTACTCGAAAAGTATGGTATTACAGGTACCAAAGAGGTACTTTACAATCCTTCTTACGAAGTTTTGTTCAATGAAGAGACGAAAGAAGGTCTCGAAGGTTTTGAGGTTGGCCACGAAACAGAGCTCGGCGCCATCAATGTCATGACAGGTATCTACACAGGTCGCTCACCTAAGGACAAGTTTATCGTGGATGACGAGACTTCACACGATACCGTTTGGTGGGATTCTGAGGAATATCACAACGATAATCACCGTGCAAGCAAGGAAGCATGGGCTGCTGTGAAAGAGATTGCAAAGAAAGAGCTGTCCAATAAGCGTCTTTTTGTCGTAGATGGTTTCTGCGGTACCCACAAAGATACACGCATGAAGGTGCGCTTTATCGTTGAGGTGGCATGGCAGGCTCACTTTGTAACCAACATGTTTATCCGTCCTCAGAGCGAAGCCGACTTCGAACAAGAGCCCGATTTCATTGTTTACAACGCATCAAAGGCCAAGGTTGAGAATTGGAAAGAGCTGGGATTGCACTCCGAGACAGCTGTTGTTTTCAACGTAACTTCCAAGGAACAGGTGATTATCAACACATGGTACGGTGGCGAAATGAAGAAAGGTATGTTCTCAATGATGAACTATTTCTTGCCATTGAAGGGCATGGCGTCGATGCACTGCTCTGCAAACACCGACATGAATGGCGAGAACACCGCTATATTCTTCGGTCTGTCGGGTACAGGAAAGACCACTTTGTCTACCGATCCCAAGCGTAAACTCATCGGAGACGACGAACATGGCTGGGACGACAAGGGCGTCTTCAACTACGAAGGTGGCTGCTATGCAAAGGTAATCAACCTTGATAAGGAGTCAGAACCAGACATCTACGGTGCCATTACCCGCGATGCTCTGCTTGAAAACGTAACGGTTAGCAAGGAAGGAAAGATTGATTTCACCGACAAGAGCGTGACCGAGAACACCCGTGTTTCTTATCCTATCTACCACATCAAGAACATTCAGCGTCCATTGTCGCAGGGTCCGGCTGCAAAGCAGGTGATCTTCCTTTCTGCAGACGCTTTCGGTGTGTTGCCTCCTGTATCGATTTTGAGCGCAGAACAGACCAAATACTACTTCCTTTCAGGCTTCACTGCCAAGTTGGCTGGTACAGAACGCGGCATCACAGAGCCCACACCGACCTTCTCTGCCTGCTTCGGTCAAGCCTTCCTTGAGCTTCATCCGACGAAATATGCAGAGGAATTGGTGAAGAAGATGAATAAGAGCGGCGCCAAGGCTTACTTGGTCAACACCGGTTGGAACGGCACTGGAAAGCGCATTTCCATTCGCGACACGCGCGGAATCATTGATGCTATCTTGAATCATTCTATCGATAGCGCTCCAACAAAGACCATTCCATACTTCAATTTCGTTGTTCCTACGAAGCTCGAAGGCGTTGCAACAAACATTCTTGACCCACGTGACACCTATACTGACGCTGCTCAGTGGGAAGAAAAGGCTAAAGACTTGGCTGCTCGCTTCATTAAGAACTTCAAAAAGTATGAGAGCAACGCTGCAGGTAAGGCACTCGTAGCCGCAGGTCCGCAGCTCTAAGCATTCAATTCGAGGTCTCCTCCACCCCTTTTCAATGGAGGGAAGCACGGAGACCACAGTTATCAGACCTTGCAATGGGCAACCGTTGCAAGGTCTTTTTTTGCGTTTCGGCCGGCTTTTCGGACGAGTTGGCGGAACAAAATAAACAAAGATGGAAATCGTTTCAATTCAATTGAAAATCCATAACGAGTGGGAAAACTTATTGCATAAGCTCATCAAAGAAAAGATGTCGGCTATATTGAAAACCAATTACTTACTTCCTACATTCCAATCTCACCCATTTTACCGTGCAATATCACCTATATTACACGCTAAAATAGCTGAGATTAGCGCGCAATATAGCTGAAATAAAAAACGAGGAGAAGGCGTGTTGAATTTTAATTTTGCGGCGATCGGTTCCGAATCAGACTTCCTCGGCCTCGTAATCCCATTGCGAACGGCGCAGGTCGACGTTACCATTGGCCTTGAAGCACACGTTTTCAGCAGCGAGCAGTGTCCGTTGAGCGGGCCAGTTAGGGGCAGTTCGACCCACACTGTCCACCACCCTGTGGCACGGAATGGCCTTATCGGTCATGCCGTGTAGCGCACGTCCCACCTGACGGGCATGCAAAGGATAGCCCGAGAGACGCGCTATCCGACCGTAGGTGAGCACATATCCGCGCGGAATTTGGCTGACGATATTCGCCACTTCCTGCCGGAATAGTTCGAAATCAAAATGAGCCATGGGAGAAAGTTGAGCGGTTCTGCGACTTGGATTCAAGCCATGCGCTTAGAATCATGAATAGGTTGTTGACCGTTTTTCCGGAGACTGGCCTCATCGGGAAGTCAATTTTGAGTCCCAAACTGACAGTTGTCCGAATGTTGTCTGCCTGATATTGGCATGTTTGCCCCGTGAACGGAAGGTCTAGAAACCGCATGTTGGCACGGTGATGTCCGCCCAATCCGAAGCCGATGTCGTAGGCGAAGCAGAGCGAAACGGAACTGATGATACGGATATCCACGCCGATTTTAGGTTTCAGGCCAATGGCTGGACACTGCACATCGTAGTTCATTTGGACGTGACTGCCGGGATATGCCTGTCGCAACACATGGGTTTCACTGCCTTGCATACGCTTCAAATTGAGGAAATTTGTCTGTATTAAGCCACCGATATGAGGCTGAACAACCCATTTTTGTGGGCAGAAATACCACTTGATGCCGCCCTCCAGACCGAGCATATTCACCTTTTTTAGCCCGATACCTGCGGCATATTGCGTGGCAATACCGTCCTGTTCGTAGTAGAGGTTACCTGTCAAAGCGAGGTGAGGATTGAGATAATAGTCGGCCGAAAGGGCGAAATAGTTGCCTTCTTCGTCGCCCATATAGAAGTCTTGTCCGTCGGATGTGTCGTCAGCGAGGGTCGTTCCACCGAAGCTCGCCTGCAAAGCCCTGTGCTTGGGTGCGCCATTTGGGTTGCCTGAAGCCATACCGTTGGAGGCCGAAAGGCAGCAAACGGCGCAAAGAAAAGCTTTTATCGGGTTCATTTTTCCTTACTTTTTATCATTTATATTGCCTGTATTTCGTTTCATTATTCTATGCTTGCGACGTTAACTTCAACGTGTCTGCCCGTTGATGCCGCTAAGTTTCGTCCCATTACTTTATTCCTGCGAGGCGTTTTGCAGGGCATCGGCCGACGAATAAGCCACCGTTTTGACCACACGGCAGGGATTTCCCACGGCAACCGAGCCGTCGGGAATGTCCTGAATGACCACCGAACCGGCCCCAATCGTGCTGCCATGACCGATGGTTACGCCCGGAAGGACGGTCACACTGCCCCCTATCCATACATCATTCCCAATGGTTATGGGGCAAGCCCACTCTATTCCGTTACGCCGTTCCACTGGATCTGTGGGGTGACAAGCGGTATATAGGCTCACGTTGGGGCCTATATAGACATGATTTCCGATGGAGACTTTCGCCTCATCAAGTATGGTAAGGTAGAAATTGGCAAAGAAATAGTCGCCTATACTGATGTTGCAACCAAAGTCACAACAGAAAGGTGAGTTGACAACGGGCCTTACTCCGCAGTGCCCGAAAAGGTCTTTAAGGGCCTTTTCACGACCTTTTGAATCGCTGGGAGGCAGCTGATTGTAGTGCAGAATCAACTCTTTTGTCTTGAGAAGTCGCTCATAAAAATACGAATCGGTGGCATTATAAGGTGCTCCGCACAACATTTTATTCCATTCGTCGTACATAGGTTACGATGTTTATGACTGCAAAATTACGACTTTTATTTGAAGAACAACAGGACTCAATCAAAGAAAAAACGGGATTGGAAGCAGGAAACTGACGTCGGTATGCCTTAAAAAGATTTTGTTGTTATGGGTGACCGAGGCCCTGCGCATTGTGCGTTTGGCAGTCACGGACATCACTTTCCTGCATAGAATGACATAGGTTATGTTGTTTGGAAGCCTCCGCAAGCCCGCACTCCCCTCCCTTGGGAGGGGCTGGGGGTGGGCTTTTCACTCCCCACGCAAGCCGTCTGCGAAGCCGGCATAGGTATGTTTGCGGAGGAAGTTGGCGTTCCATAGGCCCGTAGGTTCGCCACCTCGCCAGCTTGAACCCTTGGGAGCGTCCGTGATACACCACTGTGTAATGCCGTATTGTTGGGCTAATGGGACGATTTTGAAGTACTGTCCGACGATGAATTTATAGTAGTCACGCATCTGTTTATGCTGCTCTTCCGTCAGATTTTCAGTCATAATAGGCTGTCCCGCAGCGTCATTATAGCCCATATCCAGCTCGGAAATCTTGACGAGCTTACCCGATTTGGCCATCAGTTGCAGCATTTTCACCACATGTTCTTCCTTTTTCTTCTGCGTATTAGGGTCGGCCGAGAACGACACATGCATCTGACTTCCGATGCCATCTATCCTCGTTTTGCCGTCTTTCTCCCATTCTTCAATCCAATGAATCAGGCTTTTGAGCTTCTTGTTGTCGTCCCAATCCGACTCAAGGTTATAGTCGTTGATGAAGAGTTTCAGCTTAGCGGCATCACCATTATGGGCAGCAAAGCACCTACGGGCAGCAGCAACGGCCGTCCGGACATAGTCGATATCGCCCAAATAGTCCTGCCAATAGAAGTTGTTCTTGGCGTCATCAGGCGACACAGTGCCGCGCGTAGCCGACTGAAGGTCGTACCATCCGTCGCCATCCTTGTCTTTTCCGGAGATAGGTTCATTGACAACGTCCCATGCCGTCACGTAACCGTCGACAGCTTCCATCATTTTGTCAATCCATGTGCCCATGGCTGTCGTCAGAATGACCTTTTTCTCGTTGTCAGTAAGCGGAACAGCGTTGGCTTTCTTCACCGAACAAACTTTTACTGTCTTTAAGTCAAGCGTGGCATCTGCCGTCTGTGGCTTGAGAATTACATCGTAATTACCACCCACGATGCCCGGAACCGACAGCTTCACATCGTGATGTCCCGCCTCAACGGGAACGCTAAGGGTAATCGATTGTGCGCTCGCTCCCCAGCCATTTTGAATGGTCAGCTGCACACCGGAGGCCGCTTTGGAAGCCGTAAGGTCAAGATGAAGCATGTAATTCCCCTCGGTCAGCGCAATACCCGTAGCCACAAAGAACTGCGACCAAGCCCCCGTTGGGACGAAATGAATGCTCCCATTGACGACAGGAGGCGTGCAACCCATATTGTAAAAGGGGAAAGGTCCGTCCGTATATGTCTGCTTATAGACCTCGGTTTCAATGTCGACAGATGCGGCGGCCGCCACATTGCCTCTCGCATAAGTGAAATCCTGCCACGAAGCCTTTGTCCAATGCGACAAATCTTCCCCATCAAACGTCGAATTTACAATAAGGTTCTTGCTGTCGCCCTGTGCTTTCAACACAACATTGTCGAAATAAATCGTGCCGCCCACCTTTCCGAAACAGAACCTCAGCCGTTCGATGTCGGCATTTGGCGTGAAAGAGAGTGTATGGTCAGCCGCATCGTTGGTCAACATGATGGAACCTGCCCCGTATTGTGTGTCGGTTCCGTTCTTCTTTCCCGGCCAAAAGTCTATCTTTCCTGCGTTCGTTGCTCTTACATTCAATGAGAGTTTGTAGGTTTTCCCGGCTTTCAGCGGTGCATCTAAGTCATAATAGATCTCAGCATCCCAGACATTGGCCTTGGGTGCACCTGCCTTGATGACCAATCCCGGGTTGTCTGAAGCCGGAGGAAGCTCTTTGTCGGCAATCAGTTTGTTGAGATACTTGTTGTTTTGCTGGGCATGCCACGCAAGCGTATGACCATAGACGGTCAGTCCGGCCTCCTTTGCGTTGGAAACGAACTCCTTTACCGTTGAGAAGTCCATGCTTCCGTCTTCTTTCACGCAAGAAGCGTACTTCATTGCATTGCCAGTGGTCAGCTCCATGAAGTTACTTGCCGCCAAACTATAGCTTAATTCGCGCTTATTGAAGTCAGTTGCCTCCAATGCCACGCCCAATTTGAAGTCTGGATTACACTTCCCTGCCGCCTTAGCCTGCTCGATATAGTTCTTCAAAGGCTCATAATCGTTCAGATACTGATAGTCGGCCAAGTCCTGGGGCATGTCGGTTGTGTATGTAGAGAACTTATCTTCGGCGCAAGAAGCCAAGACTGCGAGTGCGATTATTCCCAAACCGATATTCAATTTCCTTAGTTTCATCATCTTGTTCTTATTATTTCCCGAAAGGAAGTTACTTATACTGCGGGGCAAAGGTAATCACACCGTTCGTATTACCCCGCGTCTGAGCAACGAAAGTGTCCTTGCTTTCCATCGTGACATTATCGCCGAAGTCGACCTTATAGGCGAGTGTAAGCTGGTCACGATCCTTGTTTCCCCAAGCCATCTTCGCACCCTTCACGACGAACTTACCCGTTCCGGTGGCTGTCATGCCCGACGTTGCGGAAGAAACCGTGCAATTTCCGTTCTCATCGAACGTGAGTTTCAGCCTACATGTCGCAGCTTGAACGACATCATGGCCGTGAATGTCCTTTACAGTCTTGTTGACAGAGACCGGAAACAGGCACGTTTTCAAAGCCATTGTCGTGAGTTGACACACCTCATCCTTCTCTATTGAGGCGCCTTTCCTTACTTTTGTCGTCGTATTTCCATTGACAGTGATTTTATCTTCGCCGCGACGGAGATAGAATCCGGCCCATTTATTCATGTATTTCACGCAATAAAGCACGTAATCCTTGGGCTTAATGTTCCACGAACTCGCCTTTGTTCTTGGGGGAGTTGCGCCTTTTATCGTTGGCGTTCCGGCAAGAATGCGGTCTGCTCCCACCTGATTCTTGATAAGGATCGGGATAACATAGGTCTCTTTTACAGCGTCTGGGTCGTTGAAAAACGCGTCCGTCAGCTTCACCTGCAAGCGTCCTTGGAAACTTCCGTTGTAAGATACGGTGGTTGAAGGAATGGTATAATAGCTCTCGGGCATGGGTTTAACGGGCGTAACTCCATCTTCGAAATAGAGATGGTCGCAAAGTGAGTTGTCAACTGCTGTCTCCAACGTGATATTCCGGCCGTGATAGGCCCCTCCCATCGTTGAAACAATATAGAAAACATGGTTATTATCGTCGGTATTATCCCTGGTTTCATCGTTCCCCAGCACGATATTACGCACGACATTTTGGCGTGCAAAGTACACAGAAGTGCCGCCTTCGTAGTCTGGGAACTCCGGTTCTCCGTTCTTACAAGCGCCAAGAACCAAGGCGAAAGCAGCCATCAAGGTGATTGAGATATAGTTGTTTACTTTCATTTTCTTGAAGTTTAAGCGTTATTTGTTGTTCAGTTCCCAGCCTTTATTCTGGTGGAGGTTCGTCCATTTTTGTATTTCTGTCTGCGGAATCGGCCCATAATACATATACTCCTTATAGTTTCTGTCTTCCACTTTGAAGGCTTTATACGTCGTTGTTCCGCCATCTTTCTTGATTTGCACGCCACCGGCAGCCACGTCGATGGGTGCTTTCCAACGGCGAAGGTCGGCAAATCGCTTGTTTTCAAAGCAGAGTTCGAGGCGTCGTTCATTGCGAATCAGTTCGCGCATCTTGCCTTTATCGGACGCACACTCATTGAGATAGGCCACATCGGTAATCCCTGCACGGTCGCGAATGGCCTTGATGACATCGTAAGCAGAATAACCATGCGACCCCGAACCCTTGGGACCCCACGCCTCATTGGCTGCTTCGGCATAGTTAAGGAACAGCTCTGTGTAGCGAATATACACGGGATAGTGATACTTAGCGTTCTTGGAATTCGGGTTAGGGTCGCAATCTTCGCGCAGAAGTTTCTTCATATAGTAACCCGTTCGCGTGGAATTACTCACCTTGTTCAAGCCATCATCGTTGCCAGTGGTCGTGATATCGGTTTTGATTTCCTTTCCTTTATACTTGCTGCCATCATGGATAACGTACATATCGAGGCGTGGATCGCGGTTCTCATAAGGCTTACCGGCATCATAGCCTCCACGACTATCGGCGATGGGATAGCCCGTAACGGTCGGAAAAGCATCGACCAAGTTCTGCGTCGGATTGATTCTTCCCTTGCCATAAAGGCTTGGTGGAAAGTTATCGGCCTCTTGATTCAGACCAAGGTTCCAGTCTTCATCACCGTTTGTACGGCTTCCTCGCCAAAGAATCTCCTGTGGAACGGCACCCGATCCAAGGTTATCAATCTCCGAAGTCTGTGCAAACCATTTGTTACCCGTGGGCGATATGCCGCTCACGCCGCCTATACGGTCGAGCACTTTGGCTGCATCGTCGGCCGCTTTGGCGTAGTTGACGGTCGTACCTGCAGCAAATGCCGGACTGGCAGCAAGCAAAGAGGCCTGCGAACAAATGGCTTCTGCAATGCGACCACTGATACGTCCGCGCATGATTGCGCCGAAAACGCGATTGTATTCGCCTGCCGTCTGAACGCCGATGGCCTTATATTTGGCCGGAACATCGGCGTCGTTCGTCAGGTCGTTATAGTCGAGTGGGAGCAATTTCCCGGCTTCTTCCAAGTCGTTATAAATCTGATTGAGACACTCTTGGAACGTGTTACGCGCCTTATTGAAGTCATCCGAGGGTTTCTCTGAGGCCGTTAAGTTCGGCACACCGAGCAGTTTCCCATCGGCATCCCAGCCACCATGGTTCATTAACAAGAAGTACATGTTGAGCGCTCTCAAGGCATAAGCCTCGCCTTTACGGCTATCACAGTACATCTTTCGGGCTTTTTCGTCTTTAGCCCAGTTCACTTTGTCTGCCTGTTCCAAGAAAATATTCAGGTATTGTATGCAGGCCCGGCGATTGGTCCATTGAGACATCGGGTCGTTATTGGCTGCCCAAGCACCCGTGGCCATCTTCAAATAACCGTTAGACAGGTCATTACTCACCGCATCATCAGTGGCAACGTCCGTCACGCTCTTGGTATTGTAGGGCAACATGGCGTATCCATAGCCCAACAGCCCTTGGGCATAAGTCGGTTCGTTGTAGATTTCGTCCAAACCCCGGTTGTTTTCCTGTGCAGGCTCAAACAAATCGGAACACGAAACCAAGCTGAATGCCAATGCCGTCAATAGGAATAGCTTCTTTATTTTCATAGCTTTTGTTTTTAATTTCATTTCATCAGAAAGTCGCTTTCACCCCGATATTGTAGTAACGTGTCTGTGGTGCGCTGCCAACATTCAGCTCCAGCACCTCACGCTCGCCCGAAATGGTGAGCAGATTGGCCCCACTGACGAATGCAGACAAGCCTTTCACCCATGTCGAACCAAACAAACGGCGTGGCAAATCATAGGTGATTTGAACCTTCGCCAAGCGGAATGCATCGGTTTTATACAGCCAAAAGTCGGAAGTTACAAAGTTATTGCTGCCCGAAAGTGTCGATAGTCGGGGGTAAGTTGCCGTAGCTGCGGTGGCAGGAGTCCAACGGTTGCGAACGACGGCAGAGTACTTGCCGGCCTCACGCACCCAATAATAGGAGGAGTTCTTCACACCATGCGCGCCGAAGTTGCCCACACCGAGCGCAAAGAACGTGAAACCGCGCCACTTGGCCGTGAAGTTCACGCCCAAAGTGAAAGGAGCACCATACCATCCCCCTTTACCAAGATACACTTGGTCGTAGTTATCGATTTTACCATCATGGTTTACGTCTACATACTTCAGGTCGCCGGGCCTGACGGTGCTGCCGAGCTTGCTTTGGTCGGGCGATGTTGCGATCTCAGCTTCGCTTTGGAAGAAGCCGGCGCACCGATATCCCCAAATACCGTCTATCGGTTTGCCCTGCCGGTTCTGATAGGTTTCAACGTTATTCTCATCAACCTTCGTGGCTTTCGTGTCATAATAGGTGCCAGTAAGGCCGAGTGAGAGATCCGTTTCGCCGAACTTCCGGTTGAAGTTCAGGGCGAAATCAAAGCCAATGCGGCGGTTGTTGTTGTAGTTCAGCACGGGCATGAAAGACCCTTTGGGGTAACCTGTGTTCAAATGTGAGGGGAAGAAGGTGGGCGAATCAATGAGATAGCCCTCCATGGAATTGATGAAGAAGTTGGCATCAAGCGTAACAAAGTGCCCCCACAACGAGGTTTTAAGACTCAAAGAAAGCTCTTTGCGCTTGATAAAGCCAAGGTCTTCGTTCTCACCTCGCTTGGAATAGGTGTACTTGTCTTGCGAACCATCATACCAATTGTAGCCATCGTCCGATGTCCAAATGCCTTTATAGAGATAGTAACGCACGTCTCCGCGGGCCAAATCAATGTCTTCATTGATGATACTTCCCGAAAAACTCAGCATCATATCATCAATGGCATCGACCGTTTTCAGGAAACTTTCACGCTTAAGTCGCCAACCTAACGTCAGAGAAGGGGAGAAAGCCTCGCGATGACCGGGTGCTAATTGCGCCGAATGTATGGCCGCCAGGCCCCAATCTGCGTAATACTTCTGCATGAAGTTATAGGAAGCATCGAACGCCATGTTGGCACTTGAGGTCTTATGATACTGACCTGACTTCGCTTGTTGGTAGCCTGAGGCAATCAACATGGCTGAAACATTGTGCACGTTGCTGAAGGTATTGGCGTAGTTGAGCTGCGCTGCGAACAACATCGTCTGGTTATCGGTGCTGCCGCTGATGTTCTGATTGCCCGAACGCTTGTCTTCGCCCTCTTTCTTCAGTCCGACGATGACGTCCTTGCCGTTATGATGCGACCATGTGGGGATATAAACGGCATAACTGTTGTCGAACGATGTCGTATAAGCGGTGGCATAGTCCACGGCGAAGCGTGTTTCGAAAGACAATCCCGGCAATACTTTCCCCAAACCGATGTTAAGTCCCGTGTCAAACTGGAACTGACGACTTGTCCATTTGCGCTTTCCTGCGGCATAAATATCGCCGAACAGCGACGAAGCATTGGCCTGTGAACCCGCAAGGAAATACTTATCGTCAATCAATTTGGCTACGCCCAGCAAGTCCCATGCGGCCTTTGCATGCGGATCTACCATGTCTTTCGGTATCAAAGGATAGGCGTTCTGTGGGAAGTTGGGCCGCATCGTCGACGCAACGCCCCAATAATCGCCCTTAGCCGTGCTGGAATCGTAGAAAGTTGCATTGGAATTGACCCAAGCCTTGATGTCGTCGCTGATGTTTACATCGACATTGCCACGCACACTGAACCGAGAAACATGGTTATTACGGGCTTCTCCGAACTTAAAATAGTCGCCGCTGCGATAGTAATTAATGTTACTGTAGAAGCGGGCAAGCTTTCCGCCACCGCTAATCTCTGCAATTGCCTCGTGACGGGCGTACATCTTGCGGATATAATCCGAAGAATAATAATCGATATTAGGGTAACGATAGGGGTTAAGGCCCGAAGCATGATGATAAATGTCGGTCGATGAATAGAGAGGAGCCAGGCCGTCGTTGGCGCGCGCCTCGTTATAGAGCGTCATATACTCTGCCGAACCGAGGTATTCGGGGAAAGATTTCGCCACGTTCAGGCCCGTGTTGGCCTGCACTTCTACCTTCAGTCCGTCGTTATTCCCGCGCTTTGTCGTGATAAGCACGGCACCCTTGGCCGCCTTACTGCCATAGAGTACGACCGCCTGTGCGCCTTTCAGGAAGGTGATCTGGCTGATTTCGCTCGGCATAACGTTGGTGGCATCGCGGGGAACACCGTCAACCAACACCAGATAACCGGCGTTGTTGCTGTCCATTCCCCAAAGGGAATTACCGTTGAAACCGCCGATATAGCCCTGCATGTTGTCAAGACTGTAGGTGATGTAGTTCTTTTTCAACAGTTGGGCCACGTCAACAACGGCCACACCGCCAAGGATATCCCGCCTGCCTACCTTGCGATAGGTCACCTGCACCATTTCCTTATTGGCATCGGCCGTGTCGTTCGCAGGCGTTGTGGCTGCCTTGGCGTCGATGCTGACAGGAACCAACGCAACAAGACCTGCCAGCAGGAACTTCGATTTACATGATTTGATTTTCAGATTCATAGGGTCTTTTCTTCTGTTTTGTGCTACTTAAAATAGATTTCCGGCAGACGGAGACGGCCTGTTTGGAGAGAAACGTCCCGCGGACGAGCAAGAAACGGAACCAACGCTGCAGCCCTTGTCTTTCGATGTGCAGCAGCTTGATAACCAATGCCTTGCACATCGGCTTGCAATATGGGTCATTTTACCGTGCAATATGGCCCATTTCACCGTGTAAAATGGCTGATATTGGCGCGCAATATGGCCCATTTTGCAACGCAGTGTGGCCCAACTTGTTTCGCGGTTCGGGCACAGGTGGCTGCGAAGGGTCTTTTCATTGGTTTTCGGTCTCATTTCTTTTTGTCGGTCGGTAGATGGAAATAAACGTAAAACGATGGTGTCACCAACCCGGATTCTGATAGAGTTCGGGATAATAATAGCCCTCTTTGATGGGCAAAGGGAACCAATAATGCTTCGTATCGAAGTCGCGGGTGAGAATCAATTCCTTGCGGTAATTGGCCACACGTGCGTCCTTTGGGTCGTGTGTCTTGTAGAAATCAGAGGCCTCAACACGGTCGAATTCCTGCGAATACTTCTCATTATAGGGAGCTTCCGTAAGGAGTAACCATCGCTGTAAGTCGTTGAATCGGAAGCCTTCAAAGGAGAGTTCGACGGCACGTTCACGGCGGACTTCGTCCATAAACCTGTTTTTGTCGGCCAAGTATGCGCTCCCTACATGGCCAGCCCCTACACGATCGCGCAGTGTATTGATGGCATCGGCGGCCGTCTTATTGAAATTAGAGGCCTTACCCGTGGCACCTCCCACGGCAGCGCAGGCTTCTGCGTACATCAAATAGATGTCGGCGAGTCGCATATAAGGCAGATAACAGTGCAGATTTCCGCCCCAATCATAGGTTCTGTCAACCTCATTGCAAGTGTGGGGCACCAATTTCTGAATGAAATATCCTGTCCGGCTGGCGTTTGCCACAGGGCGCATGCTGCCTCCGGTGAAGAGTTCGCAATACTGTAATCGGGCATATTGGCCGGGCGTTCCATTGAGATACTTGAAACCATCAAAGACAATGTCGTGGTAAAAGCGTGGATCTCGGTCCTTAAATGGGTGGTTTGGATCGAAACCCGAGGCGGGATCGGTGATCGGAAGGCCGTTAGCCATGCCGTACATCTCTACAAGATTGGCCGTAGGTTGATGGATTACGTTGTCGTGGGCAACGACTTTATCGACCTTCGGCCCGAATACTTTGGACGTATTCCAGTTCGATCCGTTATAATCTGCTGAAGGTCCGCGGAAAATAGCCTCGACTGAGCCGGGCATTTTCCAGTTCTGTTTGGTCGTATAGAAGATGTCTGAGAAACAACTTGTGGCACCTGAGGCCCTCTCATGGTTGTAAATGTCCTTATATTTGAACTGGGCCAGCGCGTAAGGTGCCTGCCCCGACTCCGTCAGGTTCAGCAATTCACCGAAGGCTTCGGCCGCTTTCGCGGCATAAGCTTGGTCATAGTCGTAGGTTTTCCCGTTCTTCGAGGCCCCCAATTGCGCCCCGTTCTTCATCAAAGGGCTTGCCGCCCACAAGTAAGTCTTACCCAGATAGCCAAGGGCCATGACCTTATTGATGCGCAAATCGTTCTTTCCTTGCGTCGCAGCCCCTGCACTCGTGTGGTCCCAATTGACGGGAAGCAGGTCGGCAGCTCGGCGGAAATCGGCCGCAGCCTTGTCGGCACAAGCTTGGTAAGAAAGCCTCGGAAGGTTGAGTTCTGCATTGGCATCCAAGTAAACGTCAACGTAAGGGAGGCCTCCGAAGTACTGCATGAGCTCCGTATGCCACCAAGCACGGAAGAAATAAAGCTGACCTGCGATCATATCTTTCTCTTCTTTGGAAGCCGCAACCAGCTTGTCGAGCTTCTTCAGGCCAAGGTTTGCCTTTCTAATACAGTACCATGCGTGTGGCCAAAGCGAGTGTTCAAACTTGTTGGTTGAGGTGGGATTGCTCCCTGTCTTATAGAGCCAGTTACCCGTAGTCTCCCATGCACGGAAGTTACCAAGGTCAACTTGATGCGTCATTCGGTTGTCGGCCTCGGGATTAAAGACCTCATCATCGCCCCAATTCCACGACGGACACCAGTTACATTTCTCTTTATCGGGGATACAATTGTAGATTTCTTCCACGAAACCCTGGAAATTGCGGAAGTTGACAAAGGCATCGTCGGGCGAAACGGTTGAGTCGGGCTCCTTATCCAAGTAGTCTTCGCAAGAAACCAACGCCGTGTTGAGTGCAAACAAGGCGCATATCAACATCAAAATGGTTTTTATGTTCGTTTTCATTTGTCTGTTTTGTTTAATACTACAATGAGAATTTAACGCCGACATTGAAGCGTCTGACGGTAGGATAGGCGCCGAGATTGCCTCCGCCCCCGAGGTTTGCCTCGCGATCGTCAGGCATTCGCGTCCAAAGCCAAAGGTTATTACCGTTCAAATAGAGCTTGAGATAGTTGATACCCAAGTGCTTTATCCAGCCATTGGTCCATGTATAAGCCACTTCAACGTTCTTCAAACGAACATAAGAGCCGTCATAAAGGAACTGTGTTCCATTGCTATAGCTCGACTCATTGGCTCCCCATCGCGGCACAATGACGTCGGCATCGGGCGAATCCTTGCTCCACCAAGTGCCAGTGTCATAGACATTGTTCAGCTTATTGCCGAAACTGGTCAGCGTAACGTCGCGGGTGACGTCGGTAACACCATAGAACTGTGCCATGGCCGACAGTCCTTTCCACTCAAAACCTATCGTTGCGTTGTAGGTGTTCATTGGAGAAGCACTGTAACCCACAGGCGCCGCGTCCTTATTGTCAATGATTCCGTCGCCGTTGAAGTCGGCAATGTAGTAGTCACCCACGAGCCTATGGTTGTCATTCGACTCATGTGCGGGCGAACCGATAAGGTCGTCGATGTTGTTAATGAAGCCTCTATCGAGGTAAGAGCGGTACTGTCCCATGGCAAACCCGGCGTCTTTCTGATAGGCCGGCCGCAAAATTGGGTCGTCTTTGAGCAGCACCTTGTTCTTGGCATGGGTCATATTGAAGTTTCCCCACAGGCGCAAGCCGTTTGTCCACTTCTTGTTGAGCCTTATCTCAAGCTCATAACCCGTCGTTCGCACCTTGCCCTTGTTGATAGTCGGAGCCGTGGTTCCGAAATAATCTGGCACAGAACGGCCGCTACCAAAAATGAGAATGTCGTTACGACGGTCGCAGAAGAAGTCTATGGAGCCTGCAATCAGACCGCCCAAGAAGCCATAATCCAAGCCAAAGTTGGTCTTTCGAACGGTTTCCCACCTCACTTTCTCGTTGCCAAGTGCGCTCTGTCGATACCAAGTATAGATGCTTTCGGTGTGGTCAAGGTCCATTGTTGTATGCCCACCATAGGCCCATTGGCTCATATAAAGCCACCGTCGCGAAGAATCGAATGGATCTCCGATGTTATCGTCGCCGATTTCGCCGTACGAAGCACGCAACTTCAGTAAGTCAATGAGGCCTTTTTCGCGGAGCCGTTCCATGAACTTCTCTTCCGTAACCGTCCAACCGAGAGCCCCGGAGCTGAAGAATGCGAAGCGATTGTCCTTACCGAACTTCTCAGAACCGTTGTATGCGCCGTTATACTCGATGAAATAACGACCCGCATAGTTGTAGGTGGCACGGAAAGCCCAGTCTTCTCGGTAGGTTGGCATCACGCTTCCACGCGCATTCTCCTGACGCGAGAACAGTCCCATGGCCGAAATGTCGTGCAATCTGAACCTTCTTGCCCAGTTTAATTGCAGCTGATAGTAGAGATTACGCACAGTTGCGTTGTTATCTACAGTGCCTCCTTCGGTCGACCAGTTGACTCCTTGCTGCCAATCAAACTTATTATTGCCTTCAAGTTCCTTGCCGATGGTTACCTTTCCGGTCTCCGGATCGATGTATTTTGTGGGAGACGTGTTGTAAAGATCGTTGATGCCGCGACCTGTCTCCACGAAGATATTGTCCCAAGAAACCGTTCCTCGGGCATTCAGACCCTTGGTAATGAAGTCCAATTTCTGCTCAAGTGTGAAGTCAGTGTTGATGCGTGTCGTCGTCATTTGGCGTACACCGCCGATGGAAAGGCTTTGCGCGGAGTTCGAAACGTTAGAGGCATTGGGGTAAAAGCCCCAAGACCCGTCGGCATACTTGGGCAGGAACACGTCTGGCGCAATGTTATAGGCACCCGCCCACTGCTGTCCTATCTGCCATTCACTGTCCACGGAGTTGCTCCATGGCGACTTCTTTACGCCATTGGAGCCCGAAATGTTGGCCCGAAGCGTTGTGGTATTCGTGATTTGAAAGTCAAGATTGCTGCGAACATTGATGCGGTTGTAACCGTAACCCGCCTTATAGTTGCGTCCGTTGTCGTATTCTCGGAACAAATCTCCCTCATGTACGAAGTCGGCTGACGCAAAATACTTCACAAACTTGGTGCCCCCACTGATGTTCACATTCGTATTGTAAGACATCGTGGACTTTTTGAACAGCGCGTCCTGCCAATCTACGTTCGCATAACGCTCACGTTGTTCCAAGGTTGATTGATTTCGGTAATTATCGATAAAGGATTGCGGACGAACATACGACCATGACTCGGGAGAAACACCCAGTTCGTGCTCCACGGCCCGGTTGCGAAGCATCAAAGCATCGTATGAATCGTATTTGTTCGGTAGCTTCGAGGGGGCTTTCAACGTAGCATTGAAGCCCACATCTATCTTTGCTTTGCCCTCCGTGCCACGCTTTGTCGTGATAAGAATAACGCCGTTGGCTCCCTTTACACCGTAAACGGCCGTCGCAGATGCATCTTTCAACACAGAGATATTGGCCACCGAAGCGATGTCGACACTGCTCATTGGGCGTTCGATACCGTCAACCAGCACCAAAGGGTCGCTACCGTTCCATGTGCTGGAGCCGCGAATGATGATCTGGGGCTCCTCTTCTCCGGGCATACCGTTGCCTTGTATGGTGACAACGCCGGGAAGATTGCCCGTCAAAGCGGCTCCGATGTCGCTCACACCTGCCGCACGTTCCAACACAGCCCCCGTTGTTTGAGTGATAGAACCCACGACACTGGCCTTCTTCTGCTGGCCGTAGCCCACGATAACGGTCTCTTGAAGGGTGTGATCGTCGTCTTTCAGGACGATTTTTGCCGCATGTCCCTCGACAACGACAACCTCCTTGGTGACCATTCCCACGTAAGAAACAACGAGTGTGACCTTTTTAGCCGGCGTCTTCAGTTCGAAATTACCGTCAAAATCGGTGACAGCGGCAACAGAAGGCTTTCCTTTCATGACGACAGTGGCCCCGATCAACGGCTCACCTCCGGCGTCTAAGATCGTTCCGCGAATGGTGTTTTGCGCCAAAGCCGCCACAATCGACGCGAACAGCATGGCCACGATCAGCGAAAAGCGTTGAAAAAGTCTGTGTACTTGTCTCATTTTTTAATTATTAGGTTAGAATTAGATTTCACATTTGCAAAGATATTCAATACCTTTTTAACAGCATACATGGTATTGTAACATTCATTTTGCGCCATGTAACAAAGTGAATGTTATGCAAGGGTTTAGGGTCACTACATTCTTATTTCGACGCGTTTGTCACCATATAGCAAATCGTAATTTCCTTCCTTGAAATGCACGGTATTTGTGTTTTCGTCAAAGAACTCAAACGACTTACGTGTCAATACAAGCTCTGCTACGGCCTTATGTCCGGCTTTCACAAAGACACGACTGAAGCCGCGCAGTGATTTTATCGGCCCGTTCGGGTCCTGATGGTTCTTGATATACAGTAAAACGGTCTCTGTTCCGTCCTTACTGCCAACGTTTTCTACGGGAATACGCACCACGATGGAATCAGCCTTTTTGATGATTTCAGCCGTTCCCATATTGAACGTTGTATAGCTAAGGCCATGACCAAAAGCAAAGAGCGGGTCGGAGAAATAACGATAAGTGCGCCCTTTCATGCTGTAATTCTCGTAATCGGGCAGCTGATTACTGTTCTTATAGAAGGTGACGGGCAGTTTTCCCGAAGGATTATAATCGCCGAAGAGCACATCGGCAACGGCCGTTCCGCCCTCTTGCCCAGCATACCATGCCTGTACAATGGCGTCGCAGGCTGTGGTTTCCGGCTCCAGAGCAATAGCCGACCCCGAACAGTTCACATAGACAAGCTGCTTGCCTGCAGCGTGAAGGGCCTTGATGAAATCCCGCTGAACACGTGGAAGTTCGATGTCTGTTCGGTCTCCTCCCTTGAACCCCGGTATGTCCACAGGCATTTCTTCGCCTTCCAAAGCAGGTGAGATACCACCTACAAAGACCACTTTTTCAATGCCCTTCAATGCCCGAATGACTTCCTGGTAGTCAATAGGTCGCTCGGTTCCGATATTGATTCGAATGTTTGCACCCCATGTATTCACATAGGTAAAGCGCACTTCTATGCGATAGTCTTTGCCGGCCTCAAGCCGAATAGGTGTACGAGTCGGTGTTGTTCGCCATGTGTGTTGGTGCTGCATCTGCTTGCCATTGACCCATACTTCAAAGTCGCCACACCCTTCTACTTTCAAAACGGCCTCGCCATCACGCTTTGATCGCAGCACGGTTTCATATTTGGCCGAGAAGCCTTCTACTTTTACACCGGGCGCAAAGCTGTGCATACCGGCTGTCGTTGCAGCCACTTCACCATGATAATATTGTGTCGTAACAGGTTTCCCGGTCATCGTTGTATTGTTCCAAAAGGTACCACGTAGCCCGCGTTTGCCGGCTATCATGCATGCTTCAAACAACGGATCGACCACCATTGTGTCGGTAAGATCGCAGCCTTTGATGTATTTCACGTTCTTATGCTTGGCCCGTATACCGTCAAGGATGGTCACCGTACGGTTGGGGGTACCGTTGTAATTGCCCCACATCATCGGCACATTATCGGCATTCGGGCCGATCACAGCGATGCGTTCGTTGTTTTTCTTCAGTGGAAGCATGTTTCGCTTGTTCTGCAACAGCACGATAGATTGGCGTGCCATATCGAGCGAAAGTTGGCGGTGAGCCTTGCTATCCATTACAGAACAAGGGATTTTCGACCATGGAACAAGCGCCGGGTCGTCCATTTCGCCAAGGTCGAAACGTCCTTCAAGCAGACGAAGCACATGTTTGTCGACCTCCTTCTCGCTGATCAGGCCGCGCTGCACAGCTTCGGGAATACACTTATAGGTGTAGTTGAAACCGCATTCCACGTCGGTTCCGGCCGGCGCGGCCTTGGCTGTGGCATGAACAGCATCACTTGAGGTCTTGTGGTTCTGCCAAATGTCACTCACGGCACCGCAATCGCTCACTACCAAGTACTGAAAGCCCCACTCGTCGCGCAGAATTTGCTGCAGCAGTCGGCTGTTTCCGCAACAAGGTTCGTCATCGAGCGCCTGATAAGCACACATCACCTCGCGCACCTTGGCTTCCTCAACGAGCGTTTTGAATGCGGAAAGATAGGTTTCCCACAGATCACGCGGCGACACATTGTTCAGATTGGCCGTGTGACGCGTATATTCGGGCCCGCTGTGCACGGCATAATGCTTTGCACAAGCCCACAGTTTGCGATACTTACTGTCTTCAGGTCCTTGCAAACCACGCACAACCGCCGTTCCCATAACAGCCGTCAGATAGGGATCTTCACCGTAGGTTTCCTGTCCACGTCCCCATCGTGGGTCGCGAAAAATATTCACATTGGGTGTCCAAACCGACAGACTATGGAACTTTTCATCCTCGCCTCCGTTCCTTATTCGATGATGATACTGAGCCCGCATCTCATCACTTGCTGCGCTAAACACCTTATATAACAGTGCATCATTGAACGAAGCCGCCATCGCAATGGGCTCGGGAAACACGGTCACGTTGCCCATGTTGGCCGCACCATGCAAGGCTTCGCTCCACCAAAAGAATTTCTTGATGCCCAACCGCGGTATGGCCGGCGACTCATCAAGCATCAACAGGGCTTTTTCTTCAAGGGTTAAGCGACTCAACAAATCCTGTGCGCGTGTCAAGGCGCTAAGGTTTGGATTCTGATACGGATACGCCATGCCGGTTAGCGACGGCTGCGCCAATGCCGATGATGCCGTCATCACGGTCACGAACGACAAAAGAATGGTCTTGATTTTGTTCATGGTTGCTATGAAAATAATGATTGAATACGAAAAGTTGAATTTTCCTTCGTGTCGCCATCACCCTTTGTCGCACCTTGTTTGCATAATCGAACGAACGAAAGGGAAGGCAACTGCACCCTGATTTACCTCACCACCACTTTCTTCCCGCCTGCAATATAGATGCCGGGAGGAAGCCCCGCAGTGGCAATCTCGGTGGAAACGTGCGAACGCACACGTATTCCATAAAGGTTATAAACGTCGGTGAAGTCGGGATTTGGATTGACAATGGGGGTGATAGCCGTGGGCATATCGTCGGCATTATCGGTCAGATAGAGGTTGTTTACGTCTATTTCTCCTGCTCCGTTGCCCCATAAGCTCACGATATAAATAGGTGTGTGGCCAAGCACCTTGCCCTGTTTGGTCTTTTCCTTGGTCAGGTCTACAACGATAGTCGTCTTATTTTCCAACGCAATCTCATAGTTGTCTCCCCAAATACTTTGTTGAGGGAACAGCATCAATTTGGCGCCGCAGGTCTGCGGTTTGTCGAGTTTCAACACCAGATAATGCTTCGAAAGCCCGATGCCGCCATCGAACTGCCACCCCATCTGCCCCCATTTGCCGGGCTGGAAGACTCGTTTGGTCTCGTCATACGTGCCATGATCGAAAATATCCGTCCTTATGGCCGAGGCTTCAAACGAGAACATCTGCACCCGAACGGTTATCTTTCGCGATAACGTCTCACCGGTTTCGGTCGTATAAACGGCCGTGATTTGTGCGGTTCCATCGCTTTTTGCATGGATTACCCCATCCGTTATCCCCACGACATCGGGTGCCGAAACGGTATATTGAATGGCTTTCGGCAATACTTCCACGCTTCTTCCGCCGGGGAAGAAAAGCGTAAGTGGTGCATGATAGGAATCGCCCGGCATGAGCAAGGTGTCTTTCAATGCCCAGCATATACTGTCGATTCGGCGTTCGGCAGCACTGAACACATAGTCGTCGGGATAGGGTTTTGCGGTGGTGTTGTAGGCTTTATACCACCCCATGCAAGCCGCACCGCAGGCTTCTTTCAGTTCGCCAAAGGCTGCAACCACACGTCCTTTGCCAACCAATTCATCAATATCGAGATAGCAACCCGTGCCCGAAAGCGTCATGGATATGTTGCCATAATGGTCGATCATGCGCTTATAGGCAACGCCCCATTTGCTTGTTGAGGCCGTAGCCCACGTGCCGTAATTGGCCTTCACCCATTTTCCATGCTCGTCATAATGGCCTTCTCCCGCCTTTTCGGGGCTCCAATCCACCTCTGTAATCATGACAGGTCGGGGCTCGACAACGGGCACAAGACCTTTAAACCGGCGTATACCTTCTTCGGCATTTGGCCGTTCGTCGCTCATACCATACCAGCGGGGATAGTCGTGAACGGCATAGCCAAAGTTGTCATCCGTGATGGGATGGCGGGCATAACCCACGTAATTGCCCTGCCAACTGCTGCCGGGAATCCAAAGAATACCCTTAAATCCGTTGCCGCGAATCTTGTCAACGATGGGTTGAAAGAAGTCGCGCAGCGCATGATCCGACGCATTTCCCGTCGCATCCTTAACGACTACGGGCTCATTGGCCAGCTCTAATGAAATCTGACCGGCATATTGCTGAACGACAGCTTCACGCGAAACGATGTCCCAAACCGTCGTTAGATATTGCTGATAAGCATCGCCTACACGGATTTCATGAGGGCAGACGCCCGGCGGACGCACCACGACATAGAGCCCATGCGCCATGGCTTTCTGCATCAAGGGGATATAAAGCGATTGCAAATAGCGCCGGAGTCGGTCGGCACTGAACTGCGAAATGTTCTCTTCGCCCTTTTTTCCGACAAGCGGTTTGGCCGGATCATTGGTCCAACAAGGGTCGAGATGCAGGCGGAACACATTGCAATAAGCGCCCTGCGAAGCATCGGTCAGGCCCCGAAAGAGCTTTTCAAAATAGTTCAGACAGGCCGGAACGCTGCTGTCATCAATATTCCAACCCCATCTTCCGCCATTGAAATAGGGATGAGGTGTATCCATCACGCCATGAAGCAACACTTTGTTGCCATGTCTGTCGACCATGTTTCGGCCCTCAACATGGAGCGAAGGCAGCGGTCGAGGCATTTGTGCAACCGATGGAAAAGCGGTGAAACCGATAAAAACCACCGCCATCAGAAATCTACGATGCGTCATAAACCATTGGTATTTCATCAAAGTTATCATTGAAAAGAAAGCCCGAAACGATACAAACCGGCTCCCTGACGGCGCTCATACGACTTGAACCGGATGCTGCGCCCCATGGATTTTGTGCGTTCTCGCATTCTGTTCCGTCAAGCATTTTCAGCGTCTGTGGTCACTTTCTTCCATGAAGAGATAGGAAGTCTGATAGCCTCCGTAGTCTACGATCACCTTTTCAAACACGATGGCTGGATCTGACGGCTCAAGCGTCAGCGTGTGCCAATCGGCCTTTTTGACGGGAAGTGTCACGACATGTTCGATAACCCGACGGGCAACCGTGGGATAATAGATGCTGTAGATATTCTCCGGCTTCTCGTTCAGGCGGGCATTGAACCGCACGTTTTCGCCCATTTCATCGTCTAATTTCACGGTATACGTGAGGCTGCCTTTGTTCAGATAGTCCAAAGTAGACTTCACAACGACGTGTATCTTCACGCTGTCGGTGGTGCAATCAGGCATCGAGAAACGATAAGAAAGCCGTGCACCGGCAACGCTTTCCGTGTAAGGCGTGAGCGTAATTCCACTGCAAGTGCGCCCCATAAAGGGAATGATTGTCCATTTGGCCCGTGCTGCATCGGTGGCAGTATGATAGTGTTCGGCCTCCATCGAAACGACACCTTGCCGGCCGACAAAGCTGAAACCACCGGCCGAAGTGTCGCTGATGCGGTAGAGTTTCGGCTGCATGTCGTGGGCGAAATCATCGTTCCAACTCGTGTAACCGATATGTTTCTGCGTCATCATTCCGTTCCATTTGCCGCCCGAAATATCCCGATTGTAAGCCCGGCAAAGCATGGAATCACGCTTGAAAGCAGCCTCGCAACGGTCGGCCCAAAGGTTTGCGTCGGGGTCGTTACGTGCATAAAGCCGATGATTCATGGCTTGTGCATAGTACATGTTATAGAGGTTTCCCATCGCTTGCAGCGGAAACAAAATCAATTGTTGATAGGCATCTCGCTGCTCGGGAGGCAAAGTGATGAACTGACGCAGGGCTTCCATCTCCAATTGTTCGTACTGACCGACGACCGTTTTCCACTCACCCGTGGCCAGATTATAAGTGTCTTTATCGAGCATTTCGGCCGTGATGCGCCCGTTATATTTGTTCAACAGGTTCAGAATGCGGGCCGCTTCAGGGGCCTGACTGTCGCCGAATTGCTCTGCACAAAAGCGCAAAGTGTGGTCGGTAATGGCCGAAATGGCAAATTCATTTGGGTTCCATGCCATGTCCATGAATAGTGAAATGGGATACTCCATAGGCTTCAAGTCGCCCACATTCAATATCCAAATGCGGTCCAATCCGTACTGATAAGCGAGCTGAAGTTGCTCAAACATGTGCTGTGTCGGGGTCACATTGAGCCACTTGGTATTGCGGGGTGCACCCACATAATCAACGTGATAATAGAGTCCCCAGCCTCCTTTGTGCTTGCGTTCCCGTTCATTTGGCACCCTGCGCACGTTGCCCCAATTGTCGTCACACAGCATGATGGTGACGTCATCCGGCACGCGCATGCCCTTATCATAATACTCCAATACCTCTTTATATAAGGCCCACACCTGCGGTGTTTCACCGGCCGGACGCCCCGAAACCTCCCTGATGATGCGGCGTTGATTACTGACGATGCGTTCAAGAAGCCTTGTATCGGCCGCTGCACTCATCGCTTCGTCGCCGTCACCCCGCATGCCTATCGTCACGATATCCTCTTTTCCCTTGCGCCGGATGCCTTCGCGGAAAAACTGATCCAGCACGTTTTGATTCGTTTGGTAATTCCATGCACCGTATTCTTTGCGTTTTCTAGCCCATTCCTGATGGTTGCGTGCCATCGGTTCATGGTGCGATGTACCGATGATAATGCCCATTTCATCGGCCGTTTTGCTGTTTTCCGGGTCGTCGGCATAGAATGCCCAACCCCACATGGCAGGCCAAAGCATGTTGCCTTTCAACCGCAGCAGGAGCTCAAACACGCGTGCATAGAAGCGATGATCGCCATAGTCGGTGCCGTAAGTATGCTTCACCCACGAGGTCAGACAGGGCGCTTCGTCATTTAAAAAGAGGCCGCGATAGCGCACGGCAGGCTCTCCGTCCGTATAAATCCCGGCCGAAATATATATTTTATCATGCCTTTCTATGGGCACATCTGCCCAATCATACCACGGAGAAACACCCATTTGTTGCGACAATTCATAGATACCATAGATCGTTCCACGACGGTCGCTACCGGCTATGATCAGTTGTTTTCCGATGCGTTGCAGTATAAATTTCTCCCGTTTTCCACGCAATAAAGCCCCATTCAGTCGCTTTTCTTTGATGAGTTTATCGATGGCTTTGGAGTGTCCGATGGAGCCGATGACGATGCGGGCAGCCGCTGCTTCGGTGAAAACAACCTGTGCTCCACACACCTTTTTCAGGTCTTCTGCGAGGTTATATGCCGCCAAAGAAATGCCTTTTTGATCGGTTTCATCGACAAAAATGCCCACTTTCCCGCCTTCGTTCAACAGGAAGTCACCATTTAAAAAGCTGACAAAGCGGTCGGCAGCAGCAAGCGGAAGCGCTGAAAAAAGAAGGCACAGGCAGCCAAGACAAGCCAGAAGTCCGGCCCGATGCTCCCGAAAAAGAGGGAGAACTGGCCTGAAATATTGTTGTTTAAGTTGCTTCATATGTTTTTATTTAATAGCCATTGCTATTCAAAACGCCTCATGCTGCAGATTTTTCTGCAAATATTTACGATGAAATCGGTTTTTTTCCCTATTTAAATAGCTTGCCTGCAAATGCTTTCAAGCACCTTCTCCATGTCAACCATTCGTGGCCGGTACCCTTGGAAACATAGCTGTCGACCTTTATTCCGGCCGCCCCCAAGTCGTCAATCAGTTTGGCCGTACCCATGTTTTCATCTGTTCCGCAGCCCAAGAAAAGGCAGTGCAGCTTGCTGTCCACCTCATTCGGCCGTGAAAAAATGCCATTATAGGTCTTGTTGACGTCCAATCCGAAGATGGCGCCGCTGAAACTGCCGGCATAAGCGAACTTGTCAAGGTTGGTGAAAACCACATCAAAGGTCTGATGTCCACCCCACGAAAGTCCTGCCATGGCTCGATGTTCGCGGTCGGATTGGGTGCGGAACGTGTTATCTATCATGGGAATGAGGTCGGAAAGCAGCACTTTATAGAACGATGCGCCGTAAGTACTGTGTTCCACATCCCTGCTTCCGCCGCGGAAAGGCGCTTTCAGGTCGCCACTTTCCATGACAACAATCATCGGAACGGCTTCTCCTTTTGCGATCATGTTGTCCATGATGTTTTGCATCAGCCCTTGACGACTCCAACCTGTCTCATCTTCACCCATTCCATGCTGCAGATAAAGAACAGGATAACGCTTTTTGCCTTTTTCATAGTCGGCCGGCGTGTAAACCATCGCCCTTCGCCACGCTTGAGTGGACGTAGCAAAATATTGCACCGACCGAACTTGCCCCTTGGCAACGCCTTGTTGCGGACGATAATAGTCGCCTTCACGGCCTTCGGGAACCTCTATTCCACTCGACTGGCGGCAACATCCGAAGAAAGTTTCACTTGCCGGATCGGTCACTTGCACGCCATCTACCCAGAAGAAATAGTAATGGAAGCCCACGACAAG
Source organism: Segatella maculosa DSM 19339 = JCM 15638 (assembly GCF_000382385.1). Classification (GTDB taxonomy): domain Bacteria; phylum Bacteroidota; class Bacteroidia; order Bacteroidales; family Bacteroidaceae; genus Prevotella; species Prevotella maculosa. The sequence goes on from NZ_KB908326.1 coordinate 44,619, forward strand.
CGGTTCGGTAACCCCTGTCCAGACACCCTTTTCATCGCGTTGCAGGTCATATTTCTTGCCGCAGATGTCCACTTTCACGCTTTTTGCCGATGGGGCATTCAGCCGAAAATAGCCACGTCGTGCCGTATCCAGCTTCGGAAAGTCGTTTCCCGGCACGGCCGTAGCAGCCACAACGGCATCTTTCGGGATGTCGACAGCCTTATATATCGGATAACCCAAGAGCGAAAGCATCTTCGAAGCATAGCGTCTGCCCAGTTCCCGATAGCCTTCGGCATCGAAATGCAAGTCATCGGGGCCGCTGGTGCAGCCTTCGGAAGAGATGACATGGGCCGTATGAATGGTCTGGGGCAGCGCATCAATGATGGGATTCATGGCAATACACTTGCCCCGACCATCGGCTCTGACCACTTCTCCGGCCAACAATGGCACGTCTTCCGCCTTGAGTTGCAGGTCGGCAATGAGCTGATGATAGACGAAAGCCACCTTTCCGGGCCACGTTTTATCGCCTGTGTTCGACTCTCCCTGATGCAAAAGAATCCCTTTAATGACGCCAACTTGCTGTGCTTTACGTGCAAGTTCGATCAACCTGTCGTATGGATTGTCGCCATAAGCCTTGAGCATGCCCTTCATCCATTGCGGTGCACGGGTTCGAACATAGTTGGCAACGGAGTCGCGCATGAATGTTTCGATATGACATCCGCCGATTGCTACGTTGATAACGCCTATTCGGATATTTTTTGGCAGATGTTCCACCATCGTCCGGCCGAAATAGTCTATCGGAGTCAGTCCCGTGTTTTCCCGACAAAGCGGTGGAACGGCCGTATACCACTGACCCATTTTCCTACCCAACCGATTGTTGTCCACTGCCGCCATCATTTGAAAGCGACTGTCGATGCCCACAAGGTCTTGCGGCTCGATTTTTGCCGCGCCTTCCATGTTGGATTGTCCGAAACAAAGGAAGATGTAGAAGTCGGGGTCGGCTGCCGCACGTGCGGTCAAAGCGGTGATTGACAACAAAACGCAAACCAACATGCGCCGTAAAGAGAATGCTTTTCTTTTCATATTAGGATGATTATTAAACCTTCATTTTGCAAAAATAGATTTTATTTTCCAATCTGTCAAGCCCTGATGTAGCACATTCTTTTTTGTTTGTAACATCATCGGGGGAAAGAGAATGAACGAAAGTTGCGTGCAGGATGCGCCCGATGATGCAAGAAGAAAGCGAGCCTTCTGCCACAAAACAAACCATACGACCGATTTGGATTTGTCAGAAAGAAGACTTATCTTTGTTACATCACTAAACCGTCATGCCTATGAAACGACAAAAAACTGCCATTTTTGCCCTTTTTATCGGTCTTTTTTCCATTCTATTGTGGGTGACTTGTAAGGCTGACACGCAAGAAACCCAGCAAAAGAGCTTGTTGGACAGCTTGGAACGCGTGGACACCACGCACATGAAGCCTGCTTTTCTGAAACTCATTCATCAAGCTGTAGGTTTCTTTCCCAAGCAAAAGGCATTCATATTGAGTTGTTCTTACTTGTATGAAGACCGGGGAACGCTGACAAACGGCGTGAGCATTAACAACGATGTGTTCTATTTTCACCCCGCTTATCGCGAGGCTTTCGAGGGTGGAGAATGGTCGATTGATGACATATATCCTAATCATTACTTCCTGATTGATGGCAAAATCGTCTTCGTTTGCTTGCGTATGGACGCCTGCAATCAACAAGAATACTACAAGAAAGTCTATCAACAGCTTGTTCCCAACACTGGTGTTCTCGAAGAGAAAAACGTGGTTCGCATCATGGTTGAGCACAAACAAGACCAAGCCCACTTTGCTTTCGACCTCTTCAAACTCAATATCAAGCCGTTACGTAAGCTTATTCGCCCCATAAAATTCGTTGCGCCGGAGCCATAGACAGCCAAGGAACACGTGAAACCCATTGTTTCAGTTGACAGTTGATGCGTAAACGGGTGAATAATTTGATTGTTATTCGGCATGTAGGGACGCACGGTTCGTGCGTCCGCTCAAACGAAGTGAGTGAACAAATGGACGAATAAACGGGTTAACAAGTGGACAGTAATCGGGCTATAAACAGGCCGTGTTGAACGAACACACGAACCGTGCGTCCCTACATATGCATAAACAGATTGTGATGCCAGCTTCGTTGATAATCAACAACTTATGTCTTACGTTTCAATATCAGCCACTTTACCGTACAATATGGGCCATTTTACCGCACAATATGGCTGATATTACACGATGAAATGGCTGATATTGGAAAGCAGAATGGGAGCCCCTGAAATGCAAGATGGAAACACGGGAGCGGAGAAAGCATTCAAACGGTTGGAAAAAAGAAAGAGGATGGCCGGAAAAATGGCACATCCTCTTTTATCATAAGCCCGCAGACGCTTCGGAAAGCGAGGCGAAACGAGGCCTAATCGTTGAACTTTGCCTTGATGAACTCGCGGTTCAAGCGAGCGATGTTGGCTATCCTTTCGTTCTTAGGACAAACAGCTTCGCAGGCACGCGTATTGGTACAGTTGCCGAACCCCAGCTCGTCCATTCTGGCTACCATTGACTTTGCACGCCTTGCAGCCTCGGGTTTGCCTTGAGGAAGGAGGGCCAACTGGCTTACTTTGGAGCTTACAAAGAGCATAGCTGAGCCGTTTTTGCAGGCAGCAACACAGGCTGCGCAGCCGATACACGTGGCGCAATCCATGGCTTCGTCAGCATTTTCCTTGGCAATAAGAATGGCATTGGCATCTTGAGCCTGCCCCGTTCGAATGGAAGTGTAGCCTCCGGCCTGAATGATCTTGTCGAAAGCAGACCGGTCAACCATGCAGTCTTTGATGACAGGGAAGCCTGCCGAGCGCCAAGGTTCTACGGTAATGACATCGCCATCATTGAAACGACGCATGTAGAGCTGGCAGGTTGTGGCGCCACGCTCAGTCTTTCCGTGCGGAGTTCCGTTGATGTAAAGCGAGCACATACCGCAAATGCCCTCGCGACAGTCGTGGTCGAAGACGAAAGGTTCTTGTCCTTCGGCGATAAGTTCTTCGTTCAAGATGTCGAGCATCTCAAGGAATGAGGTGTCATCCGGGATATTCTTCATCTCGCGTGTATCGAAATGTCCCTGTTCCTTAGGACCGTTCTGTTTCCAATACTTGATTGTGAATGATATGTTCTTTGCCATAATCGTTTAATTCTTATAGTTACGTGTTTGTACCTTAATTGCCTCATACTCGAGAGGCTCCTTGATGAGCTCCGGAGCCTTGGTGTCATCACCTTGATATTCCCAACAACCGACATAGAAGAAGTGTTCGTCGTCGCGCTTAGCCTCTCCTTCTTCGGTCTGATGCTCCTCACGGAAGTGTCCGCCGCAGCTTTCTTCACGATGCAGTGCATCGTAGGCAACAAGCTCACCCATAAGAATAAAGTCGCGAAGATGGATAGCCTTGTCAAGCTCGATATTGAGTCCTTCTTTCTTACCGGGTATAAAAAGGTTGGTATTGAACTCTTCACGAAGTGCTTTCAATAGCTTTAATCCTTCTTCAAGTCCCTCCTTAGTGCGTCCCATGCCTACGTGTTCCCACATGATATGCCCAAGTTCTTTGTGAATAGAATCAACAGAACGCTTGCCTTGAATGCTCATCAAACGTTCGATTTCAGCACGAACGGCTTTCTCTGCCTCATCAAACTCGGGACGATCCGTTGGAATTTTGCCCCAAAGTGCCTGATCGGCGAGATAGTTCTGAATGGTGTAAGGCAGAACGAAGTAGCCGTCGGCCAATCCTTGCATCAAAGCTGATGCACCTAAACGGTTGGCTCCGTGGTCAGAGAAGTTGCACTCGCCGATGGAGAACAGGCCCGGAACGGTGGTCATCAACTCATAATCGACCCAAATACCACCCATCGTATAGTGAATGGCAGGGAAGATCATCATTGGGTTATAGTATTTCACGCCATTGATTTCGTTGGCAAGTTCGCCCGGATTAACGTCGGTGATTTCCTCATACATATCGAAGAGGTTGCCATAACGCTGGAGAATAACATCAATACCAAGCCGGTTGATAGACTCAGAGAAATCGAGGAACACGGCCAAACCGGTGTTATTGACACCGAAACCATGGTCGCAACGCTCCTTAGCTGCACGAGAAGCCACATCACGGGGAACGAGATTACCAAATGCAGGATAGCGACGTTCCAAGTAATAGTCGCGATCTTCCTCAGGTATATCCGAGCCTTTCTTCGTGCCGGCCTGCAAAGCTTTCGCATCTTCAAGTTTCTTTGGAACCCAAATACGCCCATCATTACGCAGCGACTCTGACATCAAGGTCAGCTTGGACTGCTTATCGCCATGCACAGGAATGCAGGTCGGGTGGATTTGGACATAAGATGGATTGGCCATATAGGCTCCCTTGCGATAGCATTGGATAGCCGCCGTACAGTTACAGCCCATGGCATTGGTCGAAAGGAAATAGGCATTACCGTAACCGCCTGTAGCAATGACCACAGCATTGGCCGTAAAGCGTTCGAGTTCGCCCGTAACAAGGTTCTTAGCTATGATACCACGCGCGTGACCATCAACGATAACGACATCTTCCATTTCGTAACGGGCGAAGAGTTTCACCTTTCCTGCTTGAATCTGTGCACTCAATGAAGAGTAAGCACCCAGCAGCAATTGTTGGCCTGTCTGCCCTTTGGCATAGAAAGTACGGCTTACTTGTGCTCCACCGAACGAACGGTTGGCCAGCATACCACCGTATTCACGCGCGAAAGGTACGCCTTGTGCAACGCATTGGTCGATGATGTCGTTTGAAACCTCGGCCAAACGATATACGTTAGCCTCGCGTGCACGATAGTCTCCGCCTTTAACTGTATCATAGAATAGGCGATAAATCGAGTCGCCGTCATTCTGATAGTTCTTGGCGGCATTGATACCGCCCTGCGCAGCGATAGAGTGTGCGCGACGAGGAGAGTCTTGTATGCAGAAGTTCAACACGTTGAAGCCCATCTCACCAAGAGAAGCTGCAGCACTTGCACCGGCAAGTCCCGTTCCAACAACGATAACATCCAACTTCAATTTATTCTTTGGATTAACCAACCGCTGATGAGCTTTATAGTTAGTCCATTTCTCTGCTACCGGTCCTTCGGGTATTCTGGAATTTAATGTCTTAGTCATGATTGTTCCGAATTAATTTTTTCATAATTAGATTGCTATTATGCAGCACAACATAAGCTTGGTGCACGACCAAAAGCAAATGCAAGAACTACAACAAGAAAAGCGAGCATCAACAATGTTACATAAACAATTCCGATGATCTTCCAACGCTCAAACCACACCTTACCATTGATACCAATGGTCTGCATGGCACTCCAAAAACCGTGAGAGAGATGGAACCACAGTGCTACAATCCAAATAATGTAAAGAACGACATAGAGTTTGTTCTTGAAAGTTTCCACTATCAGACCAAAACCATCGGTAGGTTCAAGTGCAGTGTGCATACCAACAAGCTCTGCAAACATCATGTTGTACCAAAAATTGAAAAGATGAAGTGCAAGCCCTAATAAAACAATGATGCCAAGAACAAGCATGTTCTGACTGGCCCACTCTACTTTATCCGGTCTTTCAGTGACAGCATAACGCTCTGCGCCACGAGCACGCCGGTTCTGTGCCGTTAACAAGAATGCATAAACAATGTGACAAACCGCCAGTGCACCCAAGCCAGCCGTAGCCACAACAGCATACCAATTGGCGCCCAGTAATTTGCAGATCATGTTGTAAGCCTCTCCGGAGAAAAGCGCAACAATGTTCATGCAACAGTGGAATGTCATGAATAGAATCAGTGCTATTCCGGTCACGGACATCACTACTTTTCTACCAATAGATGAATTGATTAACCACATAAATGATTGATTTTTAATTATTTAACTACTTAAAATATAATCGGATTATTTTATAATCTTGAGCGCACAAATAGAAAAATCATCTTCCTTAATACCTTATATTAGGTAGGACATACCTTTATGAAGGGTAAATTATCCCCTAAAATACAGTGCAAAAATACTATATTTTAGTGATAATTCAAAGCGATTTCATAAAAAATCCAATTTAATTTCTTACTTTTGCGAAAAATATACATACAGAATTCACATGCTTTTTAATTATGATGTAATTGTTATCGGGGGCGGTCATGCCGGATGTGAAGCTGCGACAGCTTCTGCGAAAATGGGAGCTCATACATGTTTGATAACAATGGACATGAATAAGATAGGTCAAATGAGCTGTAATCCGGCAATAGGTGGGATTGCAAAGGGCCAAATCGTTAGAGAGATAGATGCTTTAGGCGGTCAAATGGGAATAATAACAGACAGAACAGCAATTCAATTCCGAATGCTGAACATCGGAAAAGGCCCTGCCGTATGGAGTCCACGAGCACAATGTGATAGAGAAAAGTATATTTGGGAATGGCGTTCCACACTTGATTGTACCGAAAATCTCGACATTTGGCAAGACCAAGCTAACGAACTTATTGTTAAAAACAACGAAGCTATAGGCATAAAAACCATCTGGGGTGCCGAATTCCACGCAAAAAGCATCGTTATTACCGCAGGAACGTTTCTTAACGGACTGATGCATATAGGAAAGAAAATGATTGAAGGCGGGCGCTGTGCAGAACCTGCGGTCCATCACTTCACAGAAAGCATTACACGTTGGGGCATTCGGGCCGCCCGAATGAAGACAGGGACCCCGGTAAGAATTGATAAACGAAGTGTACATTTTGAAGATATGGAAGAACAACAAGGGGATTCCGACTTCCATCAGTTCAGCTATATGACGAGTGAACAGAGAAAACTCCGCCAATTACCCTGTTGGACAACCTATACTAATAGTAATGTACACGATGTTTTACAGAAAGGACTCCTATATTCTCCCCTTTTCAACGGACAAATTCAAAGCACGGGTCCACGTTATTGTCCATCAATCGAAACAAAACTGATAACATTCCCTGAGAAAGAACAACATCCTTTGTTCCTTGAACCGGAAGGAGAAAACACCAATGAAATGTATTTGAACGGCTTTTCATCGAGTATGCCGATGGAAATTCAATTAAATGCTATTCATCAGATACCAGCATTGCGCGAAGCCAAAATATATCGTCCCGGCTATGCCATTGAATATGATTACTTCGACCCCACACAATTAAAACATTCGTTGGAATCTAAGGTTCTAAACGGATTGTTTTTTGCTGGCCAAGTAAATGGAACCACTGGATATGAAGAGGCTGGCGGCCAAGGAATCGCTGCCGGTATCAATGCAGCTATACATTGTAGCGGTGGGAAACCCTTCATTATGCAAAGAGATCAAAGCTATATTGGGGTTCTTATTGACGATTTAACCACCAAAGGTGTAGACGAGCCCTATCGAATGTTTACCTCTCGGGCGGAATACCGTATTCTTTTGCGTCAGGACGATGCAGATACACGTCTCACAGAAATGGCATATAACATAGGAATAGCCAAACGTGACCGTTATGATTGGTGGCTACAAAAGGAAGAGACCATTAAGCGTTTGATTTGTTTTTGTATGGAATATCCTATCAAACCAAAAGAAATCAATCCCAGATTAGAAGCATTAGGAACAACACCTCTCCGTGCCGGGTGTAAACTTTCGGACCTAATCGCACGTCCTCAGCTATCACTTCAAAATCTATCTGACAGTATTCCTGCACTTAAAAGAGCTATGAATCTACCAGAAAACAGAAAAGAAGAAATTGCAGAAGCAGCAGAGATTCGGATAAAATACAAAGGATATATCGAACGAGAAAAAGCTATCGCCGACAAGATGCACAGATTAGAGAACATCAAAATCAAGGGACGTTTCAGATACAAAGAGCTACATGAGATTTCAACAGAGGGAAGACAGAAACTTGAAAAGATTAATCCAGAGACATTAGCACAAGCAAGCAGAATTCCCGGAGTATCTCCAAGTGACATTAATGTACTCTTAATACTATTAGGACGCTAAACATTTTCAACAAGAATAAAAGTAAGATTGATATGCAATAATTGCGTTTCACGTGAAACCGAACAACAAATAAAACTCTGATATAATGAAAATTAGACATTCACAAAATGCTTAAAGCAGCAGAACTAACAGAAGACAAAACAAAAAAAATAATAAAAATAGAACATGAACAATCAATTATTATTAGACCATCTGCGTTGCATTCCGGATTGGCCAATTAAAGGTGTCAACTTTAGAGACGTTACCACCTTATTTAAAAGCCCGGAAGCCTTAAACGAAATCACTAACGAGATGTTTGAACTTTATAAAGACAAAAAGATAACAAAAATCGTTGGGATAGAAAGCCGAGGCTTTGTCATGTCCTCAGCTGTTGCAGTTAAATTAGGTGCAGGCATTGTATTGTGTAGAAAACCCGGTAAGTTACCTTGTGAAACCGTTCAAGAAAGTTATGCTAAAGAGTACGGAATAGACACTATCGAAATTCATAAAGATGCCATAAGTGAGAAAGACACCATTCTTCTCCACGACGATTTACTTGCAACAGGAGGCACGATGAAGGCCGCATGTAACCTTGTTAAGAAGTTCCACCCAAAGAAAATCTATTGCAATTTCATTATAGAACTTTCTTCAGAATTCCCGAATAGCCGAGAGCTCTTTGACAAAGATGTAGAAATAACATCATTGTTGAAGTTCTAGGAAGCACAAATCACTCCCGTTTCACGTGAAACAAGATTTTAATCTTCCCTTTTATATAAAGGAAATGCACAGGTATGACATACGAAGAAAACGAAAAAAGGCTGGCCTATTTGAAGAACATCGTACTCAATATGCCTGACAAACCGGGCAGTTATCAGTTTTATGATGAGGAACACATTATTATATATGTGGGCAAGGCCAAGCGACTTAAACAGCGAGTCTCTTCTTACTTCCATAAAGAAGTGGACCGATTTAAGACAAAAGTGCTGGTATCTAAAATCCGAGACATCAGCTATACGGTCGTCAATACAGAGGAAGATGCACTCCTACTTGAGAACAGTTTGATCAAAAAATACAATCCACGGTACAACGTTTTACTTAAGGATGGAAAGACATATCCAAGTATTTGCATCACCAACGAATACTTTCCGCGGATATTTAAGACCCGAACTATCAACAAAAATTATGGAACTTACTATGGCCCCTTCCCACATATCGGAAGCATGAATGCCATTCTTGACATCATCAAACAGCTTTACAAGCCACGTACCTGCCACCAACCTATTACAAAAGAAGGCATACAACAAGGTAAATACAAGCCGTGTTTAGAATACCATATCCACAATTGTGATGCTCCATGTATCAGCAAACAGAGTTATGAAGACTATCAGGAGAACATGAATCAAGCTCGCGAAATCCTCAAAGGAAACACACGTGAGGTCGGAAAACGACTTTATGAGCTAATGATAAAGAATGCCGAATGCCTGAAATTTGAGGTTGCACAAGATCTAAAAAGAAAGATATCACTACTCAATGACTTTGTTTCTAAGAGCGAAGTCGTCAGTCACACGATTGACGATGTGGACGTATTCACCATCGTAGATGACGACAATAGGCGGAATGCCTACATTAATTATATACACGTTCGCAAGGGAACCATCAACCAAAGCTTCACATTCGAGTATAAAAGAAAGCTGGAAGAGAGTGACGAAGAACTCTTGATTACGGCCATACCCGATATAAGAGAGCGCTTCAACAGCCGTGCCAAAGAAATCATTGTACCGTTTGATATGGAGTGGAGAATGAAAGATGCAGACTTCATTATCCCTAAGAAAGGTGACAAAAAACACCTTCTTGAACTCTCAGAAATGAACGGGAAGCAATACAAGTTCGACCGTTTGAAACAGGCAGAGAAGCTCAATCCCGAGCAAAGACAGACCCGATTGATGAAGGAACTGCAAAACAAACTTAAACTTCCCAAGCTACCTTATCACATAGAATGCTTCGACAACAGCAACATTTCGGGCACAGATGCCGTGGCAGGCTGCATTGTTTACAAGAAAATGAAGCCCTCTCGCAAGGACTATCGCAAGTATAATATCAAGACAGTTACGGGACCTGATGACTATGCCTCCATGCAAGAAGTCGTCCGTCGCCGCTATAGTCGCATGTTAAAAGAGCAGCAACCCCTGCCCGACCTCATCATTACCGACGGAGGAAAAGGACAAATGGACGTCGTCAGAGCTGTTATTGAAGGCGAACTCCACCTTGATATCCCCATTGCCGGACTCGCTAAAGACAATCGCCACCGCACGAACGAACTGCTTTACGGCCAACCTCCGCAGACCATCGGACTCGATATAAAGAGCGAACTCTTTAAGGTGCTCACCCAAATACAAGACGAAGTGCACCGCTACGCCATCACTTTCCATCGCAACAAACGCTCAAAACACGCACTACATAGCGAACTTGACGACATCAAAGGACTCGGTCCGAAAGGCAAAGAGGCTTTGTTAAAGCAACTAAAGAGCGTAAAACAGATACAAGCAGCTGATAATCAAAGCATTATATCTATATTAGGAAAGGTCAAAGGCAGCCTCGTTTATCAACATTTTCACCCGGAAACAGCCGAAACAAAATAATTTTTAGTATATTTGCCCTATGAGAATCGTCATTCAACGTACCACCAACGCCTCCGTAACCATCGACAATCAGGTCACGGCAGCTATCGGTAAGGGCTACGTTATCTTGGTCGGTATCGAGCAAAACGACACAAAAGACGACGCCAACTGGCTGATTCACAAAATAATAGGCCTTAGGATCTTCGACGATGAACAAGGTGTTATGAACCTATCCATCATGGATATACAAGGCGAAATCCTTGTCGTTTCGCAGTTCACCCTGCTTGCAAGCTACAAAAAAGGCAACAGACCGTCATGGATTCGGGCCGCAACACACGACATATCCGTGCCACTCTACAACTTTTTCTGTACCGAACTGTCTGCCCAACTCGGCCGAAACGTCGCCACAGGAAGCTTTGGAGCCGACATGAAAGTGACACTCATCAACGACGGTCCCGTCACGATTTGCATGGACAGTAAGGCGAGAGAGTAGGCTTCTCCCCCTATCTCGCCCCGAAAAGGGAGGAGAATAATATGATTTTTCCAATGGAAATGAAAGATAAATAATAAAAGAAGCGAACGGATATCCCATTTATTTGGAAACGATATCAAACTTATAAAAGTCACAATAAACGAGTATAAAACCATAAAATAACCTCAAGTTAGCAAGCATATCACTCCCTTTTCTCTCCAGAAAGGGGCTGAGAGTGAAGCTATTTAAGGCGAGGTATTTTATATTACACCACTATGACCCTTAAAGAAGCACAGCAATCCGTCGACGAATGGATTAAAACTTATGGCGTACGCTACTTCAATGAGCTCACAAACATGGCGTGCCTCACCGAAGAAGTGGGCGAACTGGCACGCGTCATCGCCCGAAAATACGGCGAACAAAGCTTCAAAACGGGTGAGAAAGCCAACCTTGGTGAAGAAATGGCCGACGTACTTTGGGTGCTCATCTGCCTTGCCAACCAAACCGGAGTGGACCTCACGACCGAACTACAAAAGAGTTTTGACAAGAAAACCTTGCGCGATCACGACCGCCATCTGAACAACAATAAGCTGAAATAACAATCAATCAACACACAATATGACATACACAAAGACCATTTTGCCGCAAAACGAAGGCGAAAACACGCAAAACAACGACAAGAGCAAATATGAAAAAGCCCTTGAACTGTACGAAACCAACCTCAATGATGCCGAAGTTCAGGCTGCCGTAAAGCAGATTATTGAGGAGAAAGTGCCGCAGAACGACACCCTCGATGTAAAGAAGTTCCTCTTCGGAAGCATTGAACTCACCACGCTCAACACCACAGACACCGAGGAGAAAGTACTTCGCATGGTGGAAAAGGTCAACCGTTTCGACCGTGAATATCCCGACATTCCCCACGTTGCAGCCGTTTGCGTCTATCCCGTTTTCACCGAATTGGTGTCCAAAAGCCTTGAGGTCGACGGCGTAGAAATCACCAACGTTTGCGGCAACTTCCCCTCCTCACAGGCCCGAATGGAGGTGAAAGTGGCCGAAACCCAGCTGGCTGTGGCCGACGGGGCCACCGAAATAGACATCGTTCTGCCCGTAGGCAAGTTCCTAAGTGGCGACTATGAGGGCGTTTGCGACGACATTTCGGAGATGAAACAAGCCTGCGGAGCCGCCCCGATGAAGGTGATTCTCGAAACCGGCGACCTCGAAACGGCCAGCAATATCAAGAAGGCGGCCTTGCTATCCATGTATGCCGGGGCCGATTACATCAAGACTTCAACTGGCAAGGAGAAGGTAAGTGCGACGCCCGAAGCCGCATATGTGATGTGTCAGGCCATCAAAGCATATCACGAAAAGACCGGCATTCAAATCGGATTCAAGCCTGCCGGCGGCATCAACACGGTCATGGATGCCGTCATCTACTACACCATCGTGCAGCAAGTCCTTGGCAAACAATGGCTCACCAACAAGTGGTTCCGCATGGGAACCAGCCGCTTGACCAACCTCCTGCTCAGCGAAATCCTCGGGAAAGAGACCAAATTCTTCTGAAAAACGGCTCGAAACGCCTTCCTTTCTGCAGTAGAAAGGAAGGCGTTTCTGCCTTCTTCAAACGCAACCTCCCTACCCTGACCTCGCAATATCCCGATGATGAAAAAGAAAGTCGCCCTCACTCTTACCCTTGCAGCCCTCTTGTCAACACTGTCACAAGCCCGGATAGTCATTAAGAAATATAAAGAAGACGCTGTAATCGTACGCCAATCCAACGGTAAATACAAACTGATCGGCACCCATAATAAACCAATCATCACCAATGCCGATACGATTATGAGACGCAATTTAGACTATTTCATCGTTAAAAAAGACGGGAAAAAGGGAACATGTGACAACACCAAACAACTACTTCCACTTGAATTCAGCAACATTTCCCTTGTTGATTACGGCTTTTGCCTCGTCACCAAGGACAACAAACTGGGCCTGTACACCGACGAGGGCAAGCAAATCTTGGCACCAATCTACCAAAGAATCAAACCGACAGACAAGTATTCTGAGGACGAAAAGCGCTACTTTATCGTGAAAAACAACAAGTATGGCATCTGCAACAGCGATGGAGATTTCATCATAGAACCCCGATATGACGACATCACATACAATTCCAATGACTACTTCGTCATGATGAAAGACAACGCACCTGAATATCTTTTCAACACCGAAAACATCATTAAAGGCGTCACTATCGATGACCGTGAACCCATAGAAATCCAAGAAGGTCTTGCAACAATCCTATACTACAACTACAGAAGGGGTGATTTGTGGGGACTACTCAATAGAAACGGACGTTCTATCATCATGCCTCAATACGATAATCCACTGGAAAAATTGGCGTTTATTCTCCCGGATAGCATCACATATCTCATTGCCTGCAAAGACAATCGCTATGGCATCATCGACCTGAACAACAAAACGATCATCCCATTTCGATACGAAAACATCAAGCCTACCTATCTTTTCAACATCATAGAACTGTCATCCGAGGGTGGAAAACAGCTCTACGACATGGACAAAAAGTGCCTTGCACTCAACCTATCCTATGACGAAAGCGAGCTCACCGACCATTATCTCTACCTCTATAAAGACGTTTTTGAAACGGTTGTCGACTTCAATTCCATGCAAATCCTCCTGCCTTTCAAATATAATTCTGTGGTAGGACTCAACGACGATGAACACTTCATCGTCTTCAAAGACCTACAAACGGCCCTCATCAACCGTGAGGATAAACAGGTTATCCCCTATGGTTACGACAAAATCACTACTACAGAAAGCCCCAATCTCTTCATCGTCAAGAAACAAGATCAATACGGCATCGTCGACCTCCAGAACAAATTGCGCTATGGAATGACCTCCAACCGCATCGAAGCCCTCGAAGATTACATTGATATATCCGATCCAACGACGGGTGAAACCATTAAGAAACTCGATTATCAGCTGCGAGAAATCAAATAATTCAGTTGACAGTTAACGCATAAATAAGTGGACAAATTGATTGTCCATGCGCATGTAGGGACCTTGACTTTGAACTTTGACCATTGAACTTTGACCTTTAAGATTAGCCCTATTATGAAGATGATTTGCAGGCAAGAGGCATGTAGGGACGCACGGCCCGTGCGTCCACCCTCATTTCAGTTGACTTTTGACGAGTAAACGGGTGAACAAATTGATTGTTACATCGTATGTAGGGACGCACGGCCCGTGCGTCCACCCTCATTTCAGTTAACTTTTGACGAGTAAACGGGTGAACAAATTGATTGCTACACCGCATGTAGGGACGCACGGCTCGTGCGTCCGTCCAAACAAACATATCATTCACTTTCATTTCTAATGGAGCGGACGCACGAGCCGTGCGTCCCTACATGCAAATTACATGCACGTCATACTTCAATATGAATGTTTCTGCTTTCCAATATCAGCCACTTCACCGCACAATCTCACCCACTTTGCACGCCAATCTCACCCATTTTACACGCTAAAATGGCTGAGATTGGAATGGAAATATAAATCGTTGATTATCAATCTAATTCAAACTACCAAGAAGCAACACTAACCTTACCACGCAAAACCCACTCCATCGGTAAGGCATTCTACTTCTCTCCCGCTTCGGGGAGGGGTCGGGAGAGAGGCTTCCTCAGCTCTTCCGCTCAATTACAAAGTCAAGATAGGCTTTTAAAGCCATTTTTATGGCGCTATCCTCCACCCTTTCGTCAATGAATCTCATGCAATCGGCATGGAAACTCCACATCTGTTGGTCGGCATATTCAATACCCCCGTTGGCCTTGGTGAACGCAACAAGGCGGCCAATCTCAGCCTGCGACACCTCGCGCACCTTTACTTTGCGCGCAATAGCCAGCATCTCGGCATCGCAAGTTGCGTTTAATGCGTGGATAACGGGCAGGGTCAACTTCCCTTCGAGCATGTCGTTTCCCGTCGGTTTTCCTATCTCCTTCGAGTCGTAATAGTCGAAAATGTCATCTCTTATCTGGAAGATAATACCGAGATTTTGCCCGAATTGCTTTGCAGCCTCCACGTCTTCGCGACACGCTCCGGCACTCTCTGCACCAATGGCTGCGCAGGCTTCGAACAAAGCGGCAGTCTTTCTGCGAATGATTTCGTAGTAAGCCTCTTCGGTAATCTCCTTGCTTTGAATGTTCGTTAATTGCAAGATTTCACCGTCAGACAGCGTACGTCCGAGTTCGGAAAGGCGTCTGACGATAGCCTCGGAATGTGTTTTTGAGACGTAAAGTAGGGCGGTTGAAAGAATAAAATCACCCACTAAGACACTCACTTTGTTATCATATAACGCGTTAACACTGGCTTGACCGCGTCGCTCACTACTCTCATCAACGACGTCATCATGCACAAGACTCGCCGTATGGAGCAGCTCTAAGCCCACCGCTGCATGCAAGGTTGTGCCGGAAACTCGACCAAAATTCTTGGCCATCAACAGGATAAGCATAGGCCGCATACGCTTCCCGCCCCGCTGTCGAATGTGAGTCAACACCTGAGCCAACATGCCATCGTCGTGCGAAAGCGACTGATTGAAGAGCGAAACAAAATCATCGAGCTCTCCAAAAATAGGCTGTTTGATAAGAGATAAATGGTCCATGCTTCCTTAAATTTGATACAAAAATACTCATTTTTTACGGGATTGATGCCAAAACCAAGGATTAATGCCAATTTTTTTGTAATTTTACACCAAACAAAACACCTATGAGCAAACTATTCTTATTGGACGCTTATGCGTTGATATTCAGGTCTTATTATGCTTTAATCCGTGCGCCGCGCATCAATTCCAAGGGACTCAACACCTCGGCCATACTCGGTTTCGTCAACACGCTGCATGAAATCATCACGAAAGAACGGCCGGATTACCTCGGTGTAGCATTCGACCACGGAAAGACCTTCCGCCATGAAGCCTTCCCTGCTTATAAGGCCCAGCGACAGGAAACGCCTGAAGATATCACACAAAGTGTGCCGATTATCAAGGAAATCCTGCGGGCGTTCCATATCCCTATCCTGCAAGCTGACGGCTTCGAAGCCGATGATGTAATCGGAACCTTAGCCATCAAGGCCGCCGAAAAGAATGTGGAAACCTACATGCTCACGCCGGATAAGGACTACGGACAACTTATCCGGAAGAACGTTTTCATGTATCGTCCGCGTCATGGTGGCGGATATGACGTGATTGGTGAACATGAGATTGCAGAGAAATATGGCATCTCTACGCCTGCACAAGTCATTGATTTGCTGGCCTTAATGGGTGATTCTGCCGACAATTTCCCTGGTTGTCCGGGGGTCGGAGAGAAGACAGCTGTGAAGCTGATCAATGAGTTTGGCTCGACAGAATCACTCATTTTGCATGTCGATCAACTGAAGGGTAAGATGCGTGAAAAGGTGGAAAATGCAGTCGAAGACATTAAGATGTCGAAGTTCCTTGCCACAATTCGGACCGATGTTCCTATGGAACTCCATCTCGATGAACTGAAACTTCAATCGCCCGATGAGGAGAAACTGGGTGAAATCTTTGCTGAATTGGAATTCAAAACGCTTGCGAACAAAATCTTAAACAAAGCTGAACAAAAGCCAAAATCTATTAATACACAACTCGATTTGTTTGCCGTAAATCCGACCGATGGGCAAGTTAGCTCTGAAAATGCAAGTTTTGAGAGCATTAAAACCGTAAAGCACGATTATAAACTCATTGATAATCAAGATGAAGCACGCAAACTTTGTGACTTTTTCAGGACAAAACAGATCCTTAGTTTAGACACGGAAACGACTTCACTCAGCCCAATCGATGCCGAATTGGTAGGCTTATGCTTCGCCGTAGAAGCGCATCAAGCGTTTTATGTTGCCATTCCTAACGACCGTGAAGAGGCGTTGCAATATGTTAATATCTTCAAACCAATCTACGAAGACCCATCGATTTTGAAGATAGGACAGAACATTAAGTACGACTATATGGTGTTGATGAACTACGGGGTCACGCTGCAAGGCAAGATGTTCGACACGATGTTGGCTCACTATGTCGTGCAACCCGAGTTGCATCACAACATGGATTACCTTGCCGAGACGCTGCTTCACTACAAGACCATCCATATTGATGAACTCATAGGTCCGCACGGAAAGCATCAAAAGTCAATGCGCGAACTCGACCCGAAAGACGTTTATGCCTACGGAGCTGAGGACGCCGACATCACACTTCAGCTGAAAAACGTACTCGAACCCAAGCTGAAAGAGACCGGAACCGAGGACTTGTTCTGGAATATAGAGATGCCCCTTGTTCCCGTTTTGGCCGATATGGAAAGCCAAGGTGTGCGCATCGACACTGCAGCCTTGCGCGAAACGTCGATCATTTTCACTGAAAGAATGAACCTTCTTGAGCAACATATCTATGCCAAAGCGGGTGAGACTTTCAACATATCCAGCCCAAAACAGGTGGGAGAAGTCCTCTTCGGGAAGCTCAATATCATGGAGAAACCGAAGCGAACAAAGACGGGACAGTATGTCACAAACGAGGAAGTTCTGCAGTCACTTCGCACAAAACACCCCATTGTTGCAGACATATTGGACTACAGGGGCCTGAAAAAACTGCTCGGAACTTACGTCGATGCGCTCCCAAAACTCATCAATAAGCGCACCGGACACATTCATACTTCATTCAATCAAGCCCTCACTGCCACGGGAAGATTGTCGTCCAGCGACCCCAATTTACAGAATATTCCGGTGCGAAGTGAGGACGGAAAGGAAATCAGGAAGTGCTTTATTGCAGAGCAAGATTGCCTATTTTTCTCCGCAGACTACTCACAAATAGAACTCAGAATCATGGCACATCTTAGCGAAGATGCCAACATGATAGAAGCCTTCCGCGAGGGTTTTGACATCCATGCTGCCACAGCTGCGAAGATAAAACACAAGAAAATGGAAGACGTTTCGGCTGCGGAAAGGAAGCAAGCCAAGCAAGCTAACTTCGGTATTATCTATGGAATTACCACCTATGGGCTGGCACAACGCATGGGAATTGACAACAAAGAAGCCCGCAAACTCATAGAGGATTACTTCGCGACCTTCCCCAAAGTGCGTGCTTTTATGGAGCAAGCTAAGGAGCAAGCTCGCCGAAAAGGCTACGCAGAAACGCTGTTCGGACGTCGCCGTTACCTGCCCGATATCCTGTCAAAGAACGGCACCGTGCGCGGATTTGCAGAGCGGAATGCCATCAATGCACCTATCCAAGGCTCCGAAGCCGACATCATCAAGCTTGCCATGATACGCATTTGGCGTCGCTTCAAGGCTGAAAATATTCGGTCAAAGATGATTCTTCAGGTGCACGACGAACTCAACTTCTCTGTCTATCCCGATGAAAAGGAACGCGTAGAGCAGATTGTTTTGGAAGAAATGCAAGGTGCCTACACACTCAAAGTACCCCTGACCGTCGATGCAGGTTGGGGAAAGAACTGGCTCGAAGCCCACTGATGAATGTGTAATGTAAAGTGAGTCATGTAGAAAGAGACTGAACGATACATTACACTTTGTGGTAGGTTTCTTCCAAAGGCAGGCGGAAACGTTCGCCCCAAACGCCGCTCGGAACGCGTATTCCGCAGGTAATCACCATGTTTATCTCCGTGTTATAGGGCAGTTTTAAAGCCTTTTTCACACGCCAACTGTCGAATCCTTCGAGCGGACATGTGTCATATCCGGCTTCACTCATGGCCAACATAAACGTCTGGGCCACCAAGGCACAACTCTTATGCACACTGACCCGCACGTCGCCTTCGCTCATTTGGCGCGTCATCGGTCGGAAAAGTCCGATGCATTGTGCCAGCCCTTTGCGCACAAGTCCCCACAAACCGAGGCACCGGGAATAGGTAAACGGTATCAATTTCCCATAATACATGGCCTTATCCTTGATGCGTTTGTCCTGTCTTTCGGCCGGACTATTGCGCCTGACATTGCCTTCTTCAAAGGCAAGCACAGCTTTTGCGTGCTGCTTATACCGGTCTTGACGAGTCACAAACACTACGATTTGCTGTGCCGAATGGGCCGTTTTCTGGTCCAAACAAGCTGGTACCAATTGCTCTAACACCTGCTTATCGGTCACATGATAGGCTTCCCAAAGCTGCAGATTGGAGCTTGTCGGAGCCAAACTTGCCAATTCTATACACTTTTTCACCGTCGTTTCATCGATCGGTTTGGCCGGGTCGAAATGCCGAACGGCCCGCCTATGATTCAAAATCTCTTGTAAACTCATTTCTTATTCTAATTATATCTTGTTGAAATAATGAACTCTCACGGCAGAATGGCATTGCCCACACAGGCATTGGGCATCTGAATATGAAGCAAACCACAAATGGTCGGGGCAATGTCCGCCATACTTGTGGGACGGAATGTCTCCCCTTTCGTGATGCCCCACCCCATGAACACGAGTGGGATATGACTGTCGTCGGGGTTCCACAAGCCGTGGTTCGTCCCCTTATAGTTGCTGTCCGACACGCTGTTTATCCAGCCCGGCTGAGTCACGATGAGCAGATCTCCCCCACGTTCACGACTATATCCGTTGATGATCCGGTCGCGAATGGGTTGCGGAATAGGTTGTGTAGCTACACTTTCATAGTCGGCAACAAAGGCAATATGAGGCTTTTGTTCTAATAACCGCTTGGCCTCGGCCTTCACTTTCTGCAAATCAAGACCTGCTTCGGCAATACTTTTGTGGTCAAGATAAACGCGCAATACGTTCTCACCCAGCACAAGATTTGCCGTTGTCCCCATTGCCTGCTGCAGTTCCTTGTTCAGTTTTTTGACCAAAGTCCAGCCTTCAAAGCCTCCCGCAGGCAGCTTATTGGCTCGCATAAAATTAGGATTATGCGCACCACCATGGTCAGCTGTGAGGAAAACAAGATAGTTCCCACGTCCCAACTGCGCATCAAGTGTGTTGAAAAAACGGTCAAGTTCGCGGTCCAACTGAATGTAGGCATCGTGGATTTCAGAGCCGCGTGTACTGTAAATGTGGCCGATAATGTCGGTAGAAGAGATGCTCACGGTCAGCATATCGGTCTCCGTTCCCAGCCCCAGCCGCTCATTCTTCAGGGCAGCCTCGGCCATATCGAAGGTCAACGTGATACCCTTCGGCGTACTTTTCACGTCAAATCCTTTCTTTTGTTGGTGCGCCTTGTTGAATTGTTCCACCCACGCAGGCAGCTTGTTCATGTAGTATGTGCTCGTGATGAAGCGGCCTTCACTCGAGTCCCACCAGTAGGCTGCGTCGGCACAATGGCCTGCCGGCAAGATTGCGGCACGGTCTTTGAGAGCCACCCCCACCACTTTCGACTTGAAATCCGTGGCAAGTTTCAACTCATCGCCTATCGTTGAAGCCAACAATCTGCGTGGAGACATCTTCCCTTCCTTGCTTTTACTGCCCACCGTTTCTACGCTGTCGTCACCGCAACAATAGGCTTTTTTGCCATTGATAAAGAAGCTGTTGCCGAGTATTCCCGTCAAAGCCGGAACGCTACCTGTGTAGATACTCGAGTGACCAATGGCCGTAACGGTGGGAATATAAGGTACCATTGTGTTCTGACAGCGGTAACCTTCGCTCAAAAGACGCTTGAAACCGCCCGCACAAAACTCTCGGTTGTAATAGTAAAAATAGTCCCACCGCATTTGGTCGACCACGATTCCGACTACCAATTTGGGCCGGATCACCTGCGCATGGCCCAAAAACGGACAGACCATCAGCAGCAAAATAAGAAGTGATTTCTTCATTGTTTTTATTGATTTTAGTATTTTCTATAATTGGCCTTAGCCTCCGTTTGCATGTAGGGACACACGGCTCGTGCGTCCACTCAACACACTACATTCACAAAGCAGGCCATTCAAGAAGATTGTTCCACCGGAGCGGACGCACGAGCCGTGCGTCCCTACATACCGATTGCAACCCTCTAAACCTTTAACTCCAGCAGGAAGCAACATCATTGAAGCCTCCGTTTGCGTGTAGGGACGCACGACTCGTGCGTCCACTCAACACGCTACATTCACCAAACAGGCCATTCAAGGGGGTTATCCCCATGGAGCGGACGCACGAGCCGTGCGTTCCTACATACCGATTACAGCCCTCTAAATCTTTAACTCCAGCAGAAAGCAACATCATTGAAGCCTCCGTTTGCGTGTAGGGACGCACGGCTCGTGCGTCCGCTCAACACGCTACATTCACCAAACAGGCCATTCAAGGGGGCTATTCCCATGGAGCGGACACACGAACCGTGCGTCCCTACATCGCAAAAAGGCCTTTCAAGCTCGCTCTCCCCTCCCCTCGGGAGGGGCTGGGGGTGGGTCTTTGGAGGCCAAGGGTGGCCCTTTTGTCTACTGACTCACTCTTTCGCAATACGCCCTCACGTCTTTCCAATGATAATATGGGTAAAGATCGGTCTTAATGGGCAGCTTTGCTTCGTTCTCATTGCGCAATATTTTCACCAAAATGTCGTCACTTCCCGCCTTCCGATAGAACACAAACTGCAGGTTGCAGGCCATGGGAAAGATGCGATAGTCGCTCCATCCGATTGCAGGAAGCTGCTCCAAGTCGGCCACTTGCACCCCTGTTCCGTCCAAACCCAGCAGACATGTCAGCGGCATCACCATCGTATCGTGACCGTAACGCAGCGTTGCTCCGGGGTGATTCAGGCGCAAACAGCTGTCAGCCTCACTGACAATCTTCCGCAAAAGATAGCGCTGTGAAGTCGGTTGGCGGCCGCCGTTGAGTGGCGAAGGCCCAAAGTTTATGTACCACCATGCGTTACCTATCTGCCAAATATCATAGATTTCGTCATCGTTAAAAAGGTCATAAAGCGACATTGAATGGCGCAGTTCGGTGCTCTGAAGATTGGCCGCTTGTTTGAAAAGCAGCTCATACAGCTTCCCAAAATCCACTTGTTTCTGCCAGTAATCATCGTCGTTGAAGAGCAAACGCATCACACGTTCGGGATGGAAATGGCGGTTTCTGAAAGCCTCGAATGTGGCTTTCACCTCCTTGGGCATGCGTGTTTTGAAGAGAGCAGTGTCCGCGTAATTCATGTAATACATGTCGTGATGGCTGGCATCGTGGCTGATTTCCAACGCAGGATTCATGCGCGCGAGTTGCTGCAACGCGTTTTCCATGCTCAGAATGCAACGAATCACCGTCGTACTCTTGGCGTCAACATGGGTCTTTCCCTTGAAAATCTCGGGGAAATTCCGCATCATTCGCTCGGCAATTCCACGGTGTTGCTCGGCCCCGAGCTGCGTCAGTTCGCCGTCACGACCGCGAGCAGCCTCACTGATACGGCGCAGTTTGGCGAGCACCTCCTGCCCTTTCGGCGTGAGTTTTCCAAGCGAGTCGGCCCTTTCAAGCCAGCGAACGGGTCGTTGATAATCGCGGTTACCGATGAGCCAACGGCTGCCATGCCGTCCGTAATGGCTCAAATAGAACGGCACATAGCCCTTTGGTGCGGGCGTAAGTGTCTTTTGAAGCGGACCGGGATAGGCCAGATAATTACTCGCCGACAGCAGCCTGTCGGCCTTGAAGTCCTGCTTTGCCTGTTGTGCAAAGCTGCCGAGGCAGAGCGCCATCAGCGAAATAATAACGATTTTCCTTTTCATACGCTTACAAAGATAAGCAATTTTTGCCACCATAAAATAAAAATAACAAAGAAAAACAAAAACCCACCCCAGCCCTCCCAAAGGGAGGGAGCCCAAACTTGCGGACAAATAGGCTTGCATATAAAGGAAAAAGGCTTCGAATGTAGGGACGCACGGCTCGTGCGTCCGCTTAAACAATCTCATAAAACCAAGTAGTTCACATTCCTATTACATCATCTTGAGCGGACGCACGAGCCGTGCGTCCCTACATGCCGAAGCCATCCAAGCTCACTCTCCCCTCCCTTTGGGAGGGGTTGGGGGTGGGTTTTTGAGGGATAGAGGTGGGTTTTAAATTCCTTTACAAATGCTTTCGCATCGCTCGCGCATTTAAAACCGACGACTCCGCGGCTACAAATACGCGCCATATTCGCCAAGTTGCAAATTATTGACCATCAAATAATTGCACAATTCGAAAAGAAACGAACTGCAATCACAGACAAAAAGCGAAGCAATATGGGTGGGTTTGCAAGGTGAAATGGCTGAAATAACAAGGTAAAATGACTGAGATAGCGATGCAAAACAACTGAGATAGCGATGCAAAATAGGTGAAATGGCAATGCAAAACGGTGGAAATGGTATTCCAAAGAGCGCGAAACAAGAAAACAGCCTGCACTTTCTTGCAACGAAATACCCGGTTTTTTGCTTTTCCGTTTCTATTTCAGCAGTCTCCGAAGTGTTAAAAACAGGGAGAGAATATTTACAAAAAGACCTTCTTCCTCCCCTCTTTCGCGCCTTGTACACCGTCACATTGCATCGGCAAACAAGCACGTATGTATCGAAAAGAAGATGGAAACAGACTTTTAATTATTTCTCTTTTTGCTTTGATTTGTCTATGATAATCTCTATCTTTGCAAGTGTTGAAGGCTATCTCCATACATCATGGCTCAAAAACTCATACAAACGCAGGAACAAAAGCTGGTACAACAGATGCGACTCTCGCAGCAACAGATGCTGCAAGTGCACCTGCTGGAGATGCCGTTGACCGAACTTGAGGAGAATATCAACGCTGAACTCGATGACAATCCGGCCTTGGAAAAGGCGGAAAACGACTTGGGGCAGACCGAAAACGAGGGAGAAAACGAACTTGAAAACGGTAATGAAGCCGACGATTTCGACAGCCTCAACGAGAAAGAAGAGCGGCAGGACGCCCTCGATTCGGTCTTGGAAGGCATCGAAGGTGATGATGCCATGCCCCTACCCTACGCCAACAACCACGATAATGCCGACTATGAGGAGACCGTTTACGGCGATACAACGTCGTTCTATGACAAACTGAAGGAGCAAATGGACATGCTCATGCTTACCGAAAAAGAGCATGCCGTGATGGAATATCTTATCGGTAGCCTTGATGACGACGGACTTCTGCGCAAGGATTTGGGTACGATTGGCGACGAACTTGCCATCTATCACAACATCGACATCAGCGAACCAGAACTCGAAAAGCTGTTAAAACTACTCCAAAGCATGGACCCTGCGGGCATCGGAGCACGCTCGTTGCAAGAATGTTTGCTGCTTCAAGTGGAGCGAATGCGCGAAGATGGCCGTAACGACCGCTTGTTAGATGCCATGGAGCGCGTTTTCAAAGAGTGTTTCGAGGCCTTCAAGAAGAAGCATTGGGATAAAATCAAGTTACAACTTGGGCTGAACGACACGCAAACAGAGACACTTCAACGCGAAATTCACAAGCTGAATCCGAAGCCGGGAGCCTCACTTGGCGAGACCGAAGGACGCAACATGCAACAGATAACGCCCGATTTTATCATCGATACCGACGACGACGGCACGGTGACCTTCACGCTCAACCAAGGCAATATCCCCGAACTAAAAGTCTCACCTGCGTTCAACGAGATGGTAAAAGCCTATCGCGGCAACAAGAAAAGCATGAGCCGACAAACCAAAGAGGCCCTACTCTACGCCAAAGAAAAGGTGGCCAAGGCACAGGGTTTCATTGAGGCCATAAAGCAACGCCGCCGCACTTTGACGCTCACCATGCAGGCCATCATCGACTGGCAAAGGCGCTTCTTCCAAGAAGGTGACGAGAGCGAGCTGCGACCTATGATACTTAAGGACATTGCCGACAAGACCGGACTCGATATTTCGACCGTAAGTAGGGTGAGTAACGTCAAATATGCGCAGACAAAATGGGGCACTTTCCCCCTCCGTTTCTTCTTTACTGACTCCTATACCACGGGAGAAGGTGAGGAAATGTCAACGCGAAAGATAAAAATGGCCCTGAAAGCCGTCATCGAAAAAGAGGACAAAAGCAAGCCGTTAAGCGACGAAGCACTGACCAAACTGATGAAAGAAAAAGGGTTCCCGATAGCCCGTCGCACGATAGCAAAGTACAGGGAGCAACTCAATATACCCGTGGCAAGGTTGAGAAGAGGGTGAGCCTCCCCCACTCACCCATTGCTCCTAACACCCACCCCCAGCCCCTCCCCAAGGGAGGGGAGACCAAATTTGCAGGCTATTTTATAGCAGACATAGCACAACGACACATGTTTAAGACATGATAAAGCAGATGAAGTAATTCATAAACAAATATATAAAGATTCATTTTCCTCCATTCTAAAGAGTAGAAAACCTTTCATGAGTTTGTACTCCCCTCCCTTGGGGAGGGGTTGGGGGTAGGTTTAGTCTATGAAAGAAAAAGACATTATATTGGCAGCACGCGTCATCAGCATGGTATTCACACCGTTCTACCTGCCCATAGTGGGCCTTGCTGCGTTGTTTCTCTTCAGCTATTTGGGTCTCATGCCATGGGGATACAAACTCACGGTGCTGGGTCTTGTCTATCTGTTCACCATACTTTTGCCCACTTTTTTAATACGTCTTTACCGCCATTATCAAGGATGGAAGCCGTTCGACCTTATTGTTCGGGAGCGAAGAATGGTGCCTTATGTCATCTCTATCGTGTGCTATTCAGTGTGCTACTACCTTATGAGCATGGCTCATATCCCTCATTTCATGGGCAGTATCCTTGTGGCTGCCGTGTTGATACAGGTAGTTTGTGCCCTCATCAACACGTGGTGGAAGGTCTCAGTGCATGAAGCTGCCATCGGAGGTGTGACAGGTGCGCTGCTTGCCTTTGCCATTATCTTCACCTTCGACCCCATTTGGTGGTTCTGTCTGACCCTTTTTCTCTCGGGAATTGTGGGCACCAGTCGCATGATGTTACGTCAACACTCGCTCTCACAGATAGTGATCGGGTGGTTCATCGGCTGCGTTCTCGCCTTTCTGACAATCGCCATGGTATAGAAAATCAATAAAAGTAAACAATAAACTCATCAAAACAATACAATTATGACACCTATCATCAGTATCATTATGGGCAGCACAAGCGACATGCCTGTTATGGAAAAGGCCTGTAAATGGCTCAACGATAATGCTATTCCGTTTGAAGTGAACGCACTTTCTGCCCACCGTACGCCCGAAGCCGTAGAGACTTTCGCCCGCAATGCCAAGCAAAGAGGCATTAAAGTCATTATTGCTGCGGCCGGAATGTCGGCTGCCTTGCCCGGCGTTATCGCTGCTTCTACGCCGCTTCCTGTCATCGGTGTGCCCATCAAAGGCATGCTCGACGGACTCGATGCCATGCTTTCTATCATTCAAATGCCGCCGGGTATCCCCGTTGCAACAGTGGGAGTGAACGCCGCACAGAATGCTGCTATCCTCGCAACTCAGATGATTGCTCTCACAGATGAGGCCATTGCAGCCAAGATCGACGCTTGGAAAGCAGTCTTAGGTGATAAGATTGAACAGGCAAATGAGAAGCTGAAGGCAGTGAAATACGAGTATAAGTGTAATTAGAGCGGCCGTAGCAAGCTACCAATCTTATGAATATCGACTTATTTCAATACAAACGACGGGAAACAATCACCGTGCATGTGGGTGCCATTGATATGGGGAGTGAGTTCCCCATACGCGTGCAAAGCATGACAACCACCAACACCAACGACACGGAAGCATGCGTCCGACAAGCCGAAGAGATTATCGAAGCGGGCGGAGAACTGGTGCGTTTGACTACACAAGGCACGCGCGAAGCCGAAAATCTGAAGCATATCAATGCGCAACTGCGTGCTGATGGCTATCAAACACCATTGGTTGCCGACGTTCATTTCAACCCGAATGTGGCCGATGTTGCTGCACTTTACGCCGAGAAAGTACGTATTAATCCGGGCAATTACGTTGATCCTGCCCGCAAATTCATCGTGCATGAGTACACCGATGAGGCCTATGCTGCGGAGTTAAACAAGATAAATGACCGCTTTGTTCCATTCCTTAACATCTGTAAAGCCAACCATACTGCGGTGCGAATTGGCGTAAATCACGGCAGTTTAAGCGACAGAATACGCAACCGTTACGGCGATACACCCGCGGGAATCGTGGAGAGTTGCATGGAATTCTTACGCATTTGCAAACGCGAATCCTTTGATAATGTGGTCATATCTATCAAGTCATCGAACACCGTTATCATGGTTCTTGCAGTGCGATTGCTGGTAGATCGCATGGCAAAAGAGGGCATAAAGTACCCGCTACATCTGGGCGTTACCGAGGCAGGAGAGGGAGAAGATGGACGCATAAAGAGTGCTGTTGGCATCGGAGCGCTGCTGGCTGACGGCATTGGAGACACCATTCGGGTGAGCCTAAGCGAGGAACCTGCAGCCGAAATCCCTGTTGCCCGTCATCTTGTTGAGTACATCGGGCGACGCGAAGGCCACCTTCTTGTGCCCGGAACGCAGGCAAAAGACTTCAATTGGTTGCAGCCCGAACGCCGCTTCACCCGTGCCGTTTGTGGCATAGGTGGCAGCAATGTGCCCGTTGTCATCGCTTCTTCGCCGAGCGGAAACAAGCAGGAAGCAGACTATATCTACGTAGGTCAGGAGCTGAAAGAACGTAAGAAAGGATGCAAATACATTCTCGATTACGACCAATATATGGCACTTAACGACACAACAAACGTCTATCCTATCTTCCCAGTGACCGCAATTCCGTTCATAGGTATGGTGAAAGCCGACCTAAAATTCCTTGTTTTGCAATTCGGAGCACCAACAGATGAATATCTTACCTGCCTTAAACTGCACCCCGAAATCGTGGTCGTTTGCACGAGTAATCATCAAAACAAAACGGCAGAACAGCGGGCCTTGGTGCACGAAATGTGGGAGAACGGTGTTCATAATCCCGTCATCTTCGCCCAAATGTATCGGCACACAGCGGCCGAAAAGAGCGATTTCCAACTCGAAGCGGCAGCAGACATGGGCGCATTAATGATTGATGGACTCACCGACGGACTGTGGTTGATGAACGATGGCGACCTCTCTCAAAGCGTCATCACCGACACTTCGTTCGGCATTTTGCAGGCAGCTCGCCTCCGAACCAGCAAGACCGAATACATCAGTTGCCCCGGTTGCGGGCGCACGCTCTATGAACTTCGCGAGACAATTGCCCGCATTCGCGAAGCTACCAAGGACATGAAAGGACTCAAAATAGGTATTATGGGCTGTATAGTCAACGGCCCCGGCGAGATGGCCGACGCCGATTATGGTTACGTAGGCGCAGGAATCAACCGCGTAAGTCTATACAGAAAACAGGTTTGTGTGGAGAAAAACATTCCACAAGAAGTGGCCGTAGAGCACTTGTTGGCCCTCATTCGGAAAGACAGAGCCCAAAATAAACAAGGAACGCCTGCCGAATAAAAGGCCTAAACCCATCATTTTTATTGTTCATCAAAACGAAACAAACATGTACACAGCTGACGTTTCTCGCTATACACACGACATTTACCGTCGTTGCGGCACGAGTGGTATCTTGCTACCGAAGCTTTCTTTGGGCTTTTGGCACAACTTCGGAGCCATTGATTCCTATGAAAGAAGCCGCCAAATTGCCCATTATGCCTTCGATCATGGCATCATTCATTTCGATTTGGCCAACAACTATGGACCTCCAAATGGCTCAGCCGAAGAGACAATGGGACGTTTGATGGACGACAGTTTCAGGCCTTATCGCGACGAACTCTTCATCGCTACGAAGGCAGGATACGACATGTGGCCCGGTCCATACGGTAATTGGGGCTCGCGAAAGCACCTCATGGCGAGCCTTGAACAAAGTCTTCAGCGAATGCATCTCGACTATGTAGACCTCTTTTACAGCCACCGTTTCGACCCGAACACGCCCATGGAAGAGACGTTGCAGGCCATGGTAGACATCGTTAAACAGGGAAAAGCGCGTTATTTAGGCATCAGTCGTTGGCCATTGAAAGCGTTTGAATTTGCAAACCAATTCTTGTCGCAACGCGATGTACCCCTGCTGATCTATCAAGGAAGGCTCAATATGCTTGACAAGGAGGTCATCGACAACGGTATTCTCGACTATTGCAAACATAAAAACATTGGTTTTATCGGCTTTTCTCCATTGGCTCAAGGTCTACTCACTGACCGTTACCTGCATGGAAACATACCTACTGACAGCAGAATGGCCAAGGAAAAGTTCTTAAAGCACGACGCATTGACACCAGAATTGCTGCATCAATTGCACGAATGGAACAAGGAAGCCACTGAAAACGGACTTTCCTTGGCCGAAAGAGCCCTTGATTGGGTGCTTGAACAAGAAGGAGTGACAAGCGTCATCGTAGGTGCCAGTTCGGTAGAACAGCTTGAAAAGAATATGAAAGCAGCTTATAACCGTCAAAATAAGGATTAGTTTGCGTTTCAATGATTGTTACTCGGTATGTAGGGACGCACGGTTCGTGCGTCCGCTCAAGGGGAATAATAAATAAATACATAAGATTAATAGAACGGACGCGCGGCTCGTGCGTCCCTACATGCAGTCAATTGGAAATCAACGACTTGCATCTTACTTTTTAATATTACCCATTTTGCGCGCTAAAATGGGTCATATTAGCGTGTAATATGGCTGAAATTACACGGCAAAATGGCTGAGATTAAATCACAAGATGAATGAAACAAAAAAGCGGGATAAATTTGGTTACAATCCAATAGGAACCCATAAACCACTCCATCTCCATTCATTAGAATGGAAAAAACGGGTGTTCAGGCTTTCCCGTTCAATATTTTTTTGATGTCGTTGAGCTTGTTAAGGGCCTCAACGGGCGTGAGATTGTTCACATCGAGGCCGAGGATTTCGTCGCGAATCTGCTCCAATACAGGGTCATCAAGACGGAAAAAGCTCAGTTCCATGCCCTCTCTGTGTTCTGCTATCTTGGCTGTATTAGGCTTTCCTGCACGTCCTACGCCGGCATTATCGGCCTCCAATTCCTTCAATATCACGTTGGCTCGCTTCACTATCGAGCGTGGCATGCCCGCAATCTCAGCCACATGAATGCCGAAACTATGTTCGCTGCCACCTTTCATCAGCTTGCGCAGGAAGATAATCTTGCCATCTACCTCTTTCACGCTCACGTTGTAATTTTTAATGCGATGGAAATTCTTTTCCATCTCATTGAGTTCGTGATAGTGTGTGGCAAAAAGTGTGCGTGCACGTGCCTTAGGTTGTTCGTGAAGATACTCCACAATAGCCCACGCAATGCTGATACCATCGTAGGTACTTGTGCCTCTTCCCAACTCATCGAACAGCACAAGACTCTTTGAAGACACGTTGTTAAGAATGTTAGAAGCCTCAGTCATCTCGACCATAAACGTGGATTCGCCCAACGAAATGTTGTCGCTGGCTCCTACGCGCGTGAATATTTTGTCCACAAGTCCGATGTTTGCCCGCTCAGCAGGGACGAAACAACCCACTTGGGCCAGCAAAACAATAAGGGCTGTTTGGCGAAGTAACGCCGATTTTCCAGCCATATTAGGCCCTGTTATCATCATCACTTGCTGCTTTTCCGTGTCAAGATAGACGTCATTGGGCACATAACGCTCGCCCAAAGGCAGCTGGGTTTCAATCACAGGATGGCGACCTTGACGGATATCTATCACCTCGCTGTCGTCTATGACAGGTCGGATATAACCGTTATCTTCAGACGTTTTGGCGAAACTCAGCAGACAATCGATGCGTGCCAACAGGTTTGCATTGATTTGAATCTGCGGAATGAAGTCTTGCATGGCCAATATCAGCTCACTGAACAGGCGTGCTTCTAACGCAAGAATCTTCTCGTCGGCGCCAAGTATCTTGTCTTCGTATTCTTTAAGCTCTTGTGTGATGTACCGTTCGGCCTGCGCCAGCGTCTGTTTACGTACCCATGTGTTGGGAACCTTGCTTTTAAAGGTGTTACGTACCTCAAGATAATAGCCGAAAACATTGTTATAACCCACTTTTAAGCTTGTTATTCCCGTCTTTTCTGCCTCTCTTTCCTGAATATTCAGCACGTAATCCTTACTGTTTTTGCTTAAAGCACGCAGCTCATCCAGCTCTTCATTACAGCCATCGGCTATGACATCGCCCTTCGCAATCAGCTGTGGAGGGTCGGGTTGTATCTCTTTTTCGATGCGATTCTTGATGCTTTCGCAGAGGTTCAGCTGCTCTCCTATGCGCTTCAAAGCCTCATTTTCGGCATAAAGACAAGCCTCTTTGATGGGCCTAACAGCGTCAAGTGCATTCCTTAACTGAACCACTTCGCGCGGCGAAACACGTCCAACTGCCACCTTAGATATAATGCGTTCGAGGTCTCCCACACGGTGAAGTTGCTCGTTAATAAGCTGCCTGAACTCCGGTTTTTGGAAGAAATAGTCGACGATATCCAGCCGTTCTGTGATGGGAAATACGTCTTTTAAGGGGAAAACAAGCCAGCGCCTGAGCATTCGACCGCCCATAGCTGTGACCGTTTTATCAATGACATTGAGCAGTGAACTGCCTTCTTCTTGCATCGGAGATACCAGTTCTAACGAACGAATTGTAAAGCGATCGAGGCGCACATACTTCTCTTCTTCGATGCGAGATAGCGAAGTGATGTGGTTAATATGTGTGTGTTGGGTCAGTTCAAGATACTGCAATACGGCTCCACTTGCAATGATTCCGTTCTTCAAATGGTCTACACCAAAGCCTTTGAGCGACTTTGTTCCGAAATGTTTCAGCAGTTTTTGGCGTGCACTTTGGTCGGAAAAAACCCAGTCATCCATCTCAAACACGCAGTATTTTGTACCAAAAAAGCGTTCAAAATCCTTTTTATGCTCGCGGTTGTAGAGCACTTCTTTGGGCTGAAAGTTGCCCAACATCTTCTCAACATAGTCGTATGAGCCTTCTCCGGTGAGGAATTCTCCCGTCGAAATGTCCAAGAAACTCACGCCGCAAGAAGCCTTTCCGAAGTGCACGGCAGCCAGAAAATTGTTCTCTTTGTAGTTCAATACGGTGTCAGTCATGGCTACTCCGGGCGTCACAAGCTCTGTAATGCCACGCTTAACCATCTTATCCATCTCCGTAAGACCCTTCTTTCCCTTGATTTGTTCACGCTTTTTTTTCGGGTCTTCCAGCTGATCACAGATGGCAACACGCTTGCCGGCACGAATCAGTTTAGGCAGATAAGTGTCCAAGGCATGGTGAGGAAATCCCGCCATCTCCACTGAATTCTCAGCAGAATTATTACGTTTGGTCAGCGTGATGCCCAAGATGCCCGCCGAAACTACGGCATCTTCACCATAAGTTTCATAGAAATCGCCACAACGAAACAGCATCAATGCACCGGGATGCTTGGCTTTCATCGAGAAAAACTGCTTCATCATGGGCGTCAGGCCCTTATCGTTTGCTGCCATAATCTATCGCGTAATGATTGAATTCCATTGAATGTACAAAATTACTGAAATTCAATTGAAAGGGAATATAATTTAGGAAGCGTTAACGATTGATGGTCTTTTGAAGATTGAAGTCATTCAACCAACGACCATTGCAAACCTTAAACCTAACGCATTGGCTATTTGTAGGAAGGTAGATAGTTGCATATCGCTGTTACCTCGCTCGATTTGCGAGATATATTCCCGTTTTTTTCCTATCTTTTCTGCCAATTGTTGCTGTGTAAGTTTTTGTGCTTTACGTTGCTCTCTCAGCAGTTCGGCATAGTAATAAGTATTGGCACGCGCTTCAAAATCCTTTCGTTTAGGTGTTCCTTCCACGCCATATTTCTTATTAAAATGCGCACTTGAAGTTCGCAACTTAGCCAATTTGTCTCTATTTAATGTTATCATTATCATTCCTCCATATAGTTTTTAATTATTTTTTCAGCTTTCTTTATTTCGCTTTTATATTGCTTTTTATCTTTCTTTTGAAAAGAATTCAAATACAAAACACATGAACATTGATTAAAACTTTCAGCATCTATTGCAAAGAGAATAGTACGATATTCATTACTTCCCATTGATATTCGTGCCTCATAGAAGTCACTTCCTTCCAGCTTCTTAACGAACTTACTATTTACAACAGGCTGTGTTCTTATTATATGTGACACATAATCAAACTTTTCTTGAAGCTTTTTATCCAACTTCTTATAGTAAGTTTCGTACGATTCAGAGTAGAATATTTCCCTTAATTGTTCCATTGCAAAAGTAAATAATTCATTTTATATCTCAAAACAATATGGAATATATTTATTCCATAATTATACTATTCTTTTATTTGTTTATCATTTAAAATTAGACAACAGGATGTGAGATTACAAAGTTACGGAAACTTAATCAAAACGATATAGGAATTATAAAGCATTAACTATAGCTTTATATGTATTTTTAGAAAGATACGCCCGACGCTTTATTCTTTTTATACTTTAATATTTTAAAAGAAAGAAAATAAAAGAGTAAGAATAATGAGTGTGGATATGTCGATAAAAAGTCAAGGAATAATTTGCTTGTTTCATTATCAACATCAAATAAGCGGTTATCAACGCTATTATTGATAATTTTTCAATGAATATCAATGGCATATATAGCTTTTCCACTTAAACGACGGAATAGGTATGATTTGATAAGTTGATAAATATTTCAATGCTGAAAACGTGGAAAAGCAAAAGGAAACTGCTGTATAAGAGAGTTGATATCCACGAGATTTATGGGGTAGGGGGGAAGGTTGTGAATAACAATCAAGTTATAAACAAGATTATCTATGCTTTTTCAGCAGGCTTATCAACACTTATTGTGGATAAATATTTGTGATTATGAAAATAAATATATATTTTTGCAGTATTAACCTAAGTGTAAAATAGATAGTAATTATATGTCTTTCACACAACATTGCAACAAGATATTCAATCAAGCCATTGGTGATTATCACGTAAAAGACGACATCAATGCCCCTATTTGTAACCCTTTTAAAGAGGGAACCATTGAAAATCGCCTCTATCTGAAGTGTTGGATAGATACCGTTCAGTGGCATTTTGAAGACATAATCCGCGATCCCGGGATTGTTCCTGCAGAGGCTTTGACTCTCAAAAGACGCATCGATAAGAGCAATCAAGACCGAACTGACTTGGTAGAACAGATTGATTCGTATTTCAGAGACTTATATAAAGAGGTGAAAGTTCAGCCAAATGCACGCATCAATACGGAGAGTCCGGCTTGGGCAGTGGACCGTTTGAGCATTCTTGCCTTGAAGATTTATCACATGAAAGAGCAGGCTGATCGTACTGATGCCACAGCCGAACACATTGAAAAGTGCAAGGCTAAGCTGGCTGTTCTCATGGAGCAGCAGGTTGATTTAAGTACGGCCATCGACCAACTGCTTGAGGATATTGCGGCAGGCAGGAAATATATGAAGGTATATCGACAGATGAAGATGTATAACGATGCCGATACGAACCCTGTGTTATATAAGAAATAGGAGGTAGAAACATAGCCGAAACATTGATATGTTAATCCAATCACCCTGCAACATGTAGGAAGTAGGGG
Organism: Segatella maculosa DSM 19339 = JCM 15638; assembly: GCF_000382385.1. Classification (GTDB taxonomy): domain Bacteria; phylum Bacteroidota; class Bacteroidia; order Bacteroidales; family Bacteroidaceae; genus Prevotella; species Prevotella maculosa. Next base: position 79,286 of record NZ_KB908326.1, read on the forward strand.
TCTGATACGATGAAACATCTTCTCATTATCCGCTTTTCTGCCATGGGCGATGTAGCCATGATGCTTCCCGTTGTGGCTTCGTTGGCACGCCAATATCCCGATCTTCGTGTTACAGTGTTGAGCAAACCGTTTGCTCGTCCATTCTTTGAAGGACTCGATAACGTTCGTTTCATGGCTGCCGACATTAAAAACGAATATCAAGGTTTTAATGGTTTGAATGCACTTTATCGCAGATTGTTGGCAAAAAACTTCACCGATATAGCCGATTTTCATGATGTGTTGCGCACGAAATACCTGCGGTTGCGTTTCTTCCTCGGTGGTTTTCGCGTGGCACATATAGATAAACACCGCAAAGGAAAGCGACTGTTGTGTCGGAAAAAGGATAAAGTAAAAGTACAGCAGCCCACATCTTTTGAAAACTATGCAGCAGTATTGGCCCGTTTGGGCTATCCCGTAAAGTTGGATTTTCAGTCGGTTTTCCCTACCGAAGGGGGAAATCTGCGTCGGCTTCCGACTGTAATAGGCGAGAAAAAGGAGTTCCAGCGGTGGATAGGTATTGCCCCGTTTGCTGCCCATAAGGGTAAGATTTATCCCTTGGAAAAGATGGAAAAGGTTGTTGAAAAGTTCATTCAGCTTTACCCTTCCTGTCGTATTTTCCTTTTTGGTGGTGGCGGGAAAGAGCGAGAAGTGCTTGATGCGTGGGCCAAGAATTATGCCAATTGCATGAATGCTTCGGCACTTTTGAACGGAATAGGCGACGAATTGATACTCATGAGCCATTTAGATGTGATGTTAAGCATGGATAGTGGCAACATGCACTTGGCCTCGTTGGTAGGTACAAGAGTGGTAAGTGTCTGGGGAGCCACGCATCCTTTCGCCGGCTTCATGGGCTGGAACCAACGCAAAACAGATGCCGTTCAGTTGGATATGCCCTGCCGTCCCTGTTCCGTTTATGGCAATAAGCCTTGTTTCCGAGGCGATTATGCTTGCATGAACGATATCGATTACGAACAAATTGTGGCACATGTGCAACGTATTTTCAATTAAAAAGACATCTATTATTGGCGACATGCATTGGAAAATCATGGCTGTTATAACGGAATAAAAATGGAAAAAACGCGTGATTTATTGCACAATGTGGGGGTATTTGTGCAAGGTAAGGTGCTTTTTTGTATAAAATATTTGCGGAATTGAAAATAAATTTGTTCCTTTGCACGCAGTTTTTCATTAAGAAATTAATTTATAATCATTTTAAAATTAACTATTATGGCAGAAATTGAAAGCAAGGTTAAAGCTATTATCGTAGACAAACTCGGTGTTGACGAGGCTGAAGTTAAGCCCGAAGCAAGCTTCACAAACGATCTTGGTGCAGACTCTTTGGATACCGTAGAGCTGATTATGGAGTTCGAAAAAGAGTTTGGTATCTCTATTCCTGACGACAAAGCAGAGACCATTCAGACTGTAGGTGATGCTATTAAGTACATCGAAGAGAACGCAAAGTAATAGCATAGCTTAGATTATTTTGCAAATCATAAGATTAGGGATTAGTGATTAAGGATTGGGTTACAACCTGTTGTGCCCGGTCACTAATCCCTAATCCCTAATCAATTTTTTATATATATGGAATTAAAAAGAGTAGTAGTAACAGGTTTGGGAGCTGTTACACCGGTTGGTAACACGCCAGAAGAGACTTGGAAAAACCTGCTTGAAGGCAAGAGTGGAGCTGCACCAATCACCCATTTCGATACAACATTGTTCAAAACCAAGTTTGCCTGCGAGGTAAAAGACTTGAATTTGAATGACTATATCGACCGTAAAGAGGCCCGAAAGATGGACCGTTATTGCCAATTGGCAATGGTAAGTGCCGCTCAAGGCATCAAAGATGCCGGTCTCGATTTGGAGAAAGAAGACCTGAACCGTATCGGTGTGGTCTACGGAGTGGGCATCGGTGGCATTCAAACTTTCCAAGATGAGGTGACATATTACGGACAACACGTTACTGATGGACCTAAATTCAATCCCTTTTTCATACCGAAAATGATTGCAGATATAGCTGCTGGGCAGATAAGTATACAGTATGGGTTCCACGGTCCCAACTATACTACGACCAGTGCTTGCGCATCTTCGAGCAATGCTTTAGCTGATGCGTTCAACCTTATCCGCTTGGGAAAGGCCGATATTATTGTAAGTGGCGGTGCAGAAGCAGCCATCTGCGAATGCGGAGTGGGCGGTTTTAATGCCATGCATGCCCTATCTACGCGCAATGAAGACCCCGAACATGCGAGCCGTCCCTTTAGTGCAAGCCGCGATGGTTTCGTGATGGGAGAGGGAGCGGGCTGTTTAATACTCGAAGAAATGGACCATGCAAAGGCACGAGGTGCAAGGATTTACGCCGAAATGGTAGGCGAAGGAGCAAGTGCCGACGCCCATCATATCACCGCTTCTCACCCGGAAGGCCTCGGTGCAAAGCTTGTTATGATGAACGCACTCAAGGATGCTGGCTTGCAACCTGAGGACATTGACTACATCAACGTGCATGGAACGTCTACTCCAGTGGGTGATATTTCAGAGGCAAAAGCCATAAAAGACGTCTTTGGAGCCCATGCCTATGAACTCAATATCAGCTCAACAAAGAGCATGACCGGCCACCTTTTGGGTGCTGCAGGAGCTGTTGAAGCGATGGTTTGTGTGCTGAGTGTGAAGCATAATATAGTGCCTCCGACCATCAATCACGCAGAAGGTGACGACGATGAACAACTGGATTACAAATTAAACTTCACTTTCAACAAGGCTCAAAAGCGTGAAGTGCGTGCGGCATTGAGCAACACTTTCGGCTTTGGAGGACATAACTGCTGCGTTGTTTTCAAGAAATATGCTGAATAATATCATTGATAGAATAAAGCTTCCTTTCCGAAAAGAGAAGGAGCTTTATTCGTCTTTACGTTCCATTCTCGGCTTTTTTCCACACGATATCAGCTACTATAAGTTGGCATTAATGCATAAAAGTGTGATGCGACGCAATGCAAAAGGGAAGCCAGTTAACAACGAACGACTTGAGTTTTTGGGTGATGCTATCCTTGATGCCATTGTAGGTGACATCGTTTACCAGCACTTTCCGGGTAAGAGAGAGGGCTTTCTTACCAACACACGCTCCAAACTTGTGCAGCGAGAAACGCTGAATAAGCTGGCCAAAGAGCTTGGAATTAGCCGATTAATCCTTAGCAATGGGCGTAGCTCTTCACATAATAATTACATAGGAGGCAATGCTTTTGAGGCACTTGTTGGGGCCATTTATCTCGACAAGGGCTATGATGCTTGCATGCGTTTTATGAAGAACCGAATCCTTGCACAGATGATCAACATCGACAAAGTGGCCTATAAAGAGGTGAATTTCAAGAGCAAACTCATCGAATGGAGTCAGAAAAACCGCGTCCGTCTCGACTTTAATATCCTTGAACAAGGCAAAGACAAGAACGGAAGTCCGATGTTCAACTATCGTGTTGTCATTGAAGGTGTAGACGGATGTAGCGGTGTTGGCTACAGTAAAAAGGAGAGCCAGCAACTCGCCAGCAAGCTTACTTTAGAGCGATTGCGCAAAGAACCGAAGTTTATCGACGCCGTATTCGCTGCCAAAGCCGACCGTACAAAGATGGAAGAAGAGCCGGTTGAGAACGTGCCGAGCACGGATGAGGCCGACAATTTCATCATTCCTCAAAGCAAAGATGACAAACTTCCGGAGGAAAAACACGAAAACGTGTTCCGTGAAACCGTTTATGAGGACAGGCCAAGTCGCAACCGTCGTCGTTCACCCATGTATAAAACCGAGAAAGAATCGGCAGAACAAAAACCCGAAAAGGATAAAGACGAGTTCGATTTGAGCGATATCAGTGCGCGAAAGCAGAGCGATGAAGAAATCATTGCTGCTGCCGAAGCTGCCGCTTTCAAAGAATAAGCATATTCAAACGGGCTGTTTTATTCCGTTTCCGAATGAAATAAAATAGCGATACCAATAGAAGAAGCCATAAAATATAGCCGTATTTTATGGCTTTTTCTATTTTTTTTTGTGAAGAAAATGAAGGTAAAATAAGGTGTAAATCAGTTTATTTTCCCATTAAAATGGGGTGGGGTGGAAATCAAAAATGAGTATATGGAACCATAATCTTGATTTTATGATTTTCTTTTACAAACGCTTTCGCATAACTTGCGTATTTGAAATGGAAGCACAGATGATAGGAATAGAAACCGTATTTTACGCTTTTATAAACCATTAAAAATCAAATGATTAAATAAAACAATGCAATCTGCGAGGCAAAACTCGCTGTTTTGCAGATCGATTGTATGGACTTTGCAAGCTGAAATCACTCGTTTTGTGTAGTTATTTCAATCATTTTCCTGCATAACATGCCATGATAGGCATGTAGGGACGCACGGCTCGTGCGTCCGTTCCATCAATATTGAAAGGTATATCCACGTGGTTTAATGAGCGGACGCACGGCCCGTGCGTCCCTACATGCATACGAGCATTTAACTTGCTCACCCGTTTACTTGTCTATTGTTAACTGAAGCGGGGAGCAGACGCACGGGCCGTGCGTCCCTACATGCATCATATTGAAAACCAATATCAGCCATATTATCGCACAATGTCAGCCATATTGCGCGGTAAAGTGGGTGATATTGCGCGACGATATGGCTGATATTGTCAACTGCGATGAGGAAAACGGAAAAGTAAAACGATGGAAAATGGCTTGTAAAAAACGGAAGATAGAGTCCGGAGGTCGATTATCCTTACTTTTTATTTCTATTTCATGGTACTCCGAAGTGTTAAAATTAGCGTACATTTTTTTACAAAACAAATTTCCATTCATTTATGGCAGGATTTTAAAATAAATGATATATATTTGCAGAAATATTACGAATAACTCGAAACAAAAACAAATCATGGACACATTTTCAAAAAAATTCTCTTTAGAAGGTAAGGTAGCTTTGGTCACAGGTGGTGCTTATGGCATCGGATTTGCCATTGCTGAGGCCTACGCAAAGGCTGGGGCTAAGGTGGCATTCAACTGTCGTAGTGAGCAACATCTTGCGCAAGCGTTGGCCGACTACAAGGCCAAAGGCATCGATGCCCGCGGATATATTGCCGATGTCACCGACGAATCGCAGGTTAAAACGCTCGTCAATACGATTGAAAAGGAGCTCGGAACGATTGATATTCTCGTCAACAACGCCGGAATCATCAAGCGTATTCCGATGGAAGAGATGAGTGTGGAGGACTTCAGACAGGTGATTGACATCGACCTCAACGCTCCTTTTATCGTCTCAAAAGCCGTCATTCCGGGTATGAAACGAAAGGGACACGGAAAGATTATCAACATTTGTTCGATGATGAGTGAGCTGGGTCGTGAGACAGTCAGCGCGTATGCGGCAGCCAAAGGCGGCCTGAAAATGCTCACACGCAATATATGTTCGGAGTTCGGCGAGCACAATATACAGTGCAACGGCATTGGTCCGGGCTACATAGCTACGCCACAAACCGCTCCACTTCGCGAGAAACAACCCGACGGAAGCCGCCATCCTTTCGACCGATTCATCATCAGTAAGACCCCGGCTGCACGTTGGGGAACGCCTGAAGACCTGATGGGACCGGCCGTTTTCTTGGCTTCTGACGCCAGCGACTTTGTGAATGGTCACATTCTCTATGTGGACGGCGGCATCTTGGCCTACATCGGCAAGCAACCGTAAGGCCACGAGGAGCAAGGAGTGCCGAAATCAGGCCATAATCAGGCCAATGTGATAAATCGTTTGACCGCATGTAGGGACGCACGGCTCGTGCGTCCACTCAAACAATCATACATATACACCTGCAATTCACCCTAAACGGACGCACGAACCGTGCGTCCCTACATCTCCTTCTCGGCCCTATTGCGATGCAATAGGGCCGAGATGATTATGAAGGAAAGGGAGCGGGAGGAACAGTTACATGCAAACGGGAACCGAAATTAAGCTATTAACTTTCGTATTATTATTTTGCAATATGGAAAATAGTTTGTAACTTTGCGGCAAGTTAATAGATTATGTATAACAATTGTGGAAAAATTTGGCTGCTTGCAACCACATAAAAAAATGCTAAAACTGCAAAATCCTCTCTGATTTTACGGTTACTTGGTGTTGTTCCACGCTAAAAAGTAATAGAAAAATGAGTTATTTATTCTCTTCAGAGTCAGTGTCCGAGGGACATCCTGACAAGGTTTCCGACCAAATTTCGGACGCATTGCTCGACCAGTTTCTGGCTTATGACGCGCAATCTCACTGCGCCATCGAGACGTTTTGCACCACGGGACAAGTGGTTATCATGGGCGAAGTGCGCTCAAAAGAGTATATCGACTTGCAAACCATCGCCCGAAACACCATCAAAAAGATTGGTTATACCAAGGCAGAGTATCAGTTTGACGGCAATTCATGTGGCATTTTGACGGCCATTCATGAGCAGAGCGATGACATTAATCGTGGTGTGAGCCGACAAAATGAAGACGAACAAGGAGCAGGAGACCAAGGAATGATGTTTGGTTATGCCACTATCGAGACCGAGGACTACATGCCTGTGTCGCTTTATCTGTCACATTTGCTGATGCGTACGCTGGCCGAAATCCGTCACGAGGGCAAATTGATGCCTTATCTACGCCCCGACGCCAAGAGTCAAGTGACGATTGAATATAACGACGCTGGTATTCCGCAACGAATCGACACGATTGTCGTGAGTACACAGCATGATGCGTTCCTCAATGACGATGAAGCTATGCTCAATAAAATCAAAGAAGACGTCATCAACATTCTTATTCCGCGCGTGAAAAGCCGTTTAGGCGAGAAAGTATTAGCCTTGTTCAATGACAATATCAAGTATCTCGTCAACCCGACGGGCAAGTTTGTCATCGGAGGTCCGCATGGTGACACCGGACTTACAGGCCGTAAGATTATAGTTGACACATATGGCGGCAAAGGAGCACACGGTGGAGGAGCCTTTTCAGGTAAAGATCCGTCGAAGGTTGACCGCTCTGCGGCCTATGCTGCACGCTATATCGCCAAGAATATGGTAGCGGCAGGCGTCGCAGACGAGATGCTTGTGCAGTTGGCTTACGCTATTGGCGTGGCTAAACCGGTCAGTGTGTATGTCGATACCTATGGTCGGAGCAACGTAAAGATGAGCGATGGCGAGATTGCAAGGCAAATTGAACGACTGTTCGACCTCCGTCCGCACGCTATTGAGCGTATGTTGAAGCTGAGACAGCCGATGTATTTGGAAACGGCAGCCTATGGACACATGGGAAGACGTAATGAAGTGGTGAAAAAGACCTTTACCAGCAGGTATCATGAGCCGAAAACCATCGACGTGGAGCTGTTCACGTGGGAGAAACTCGACCGTGTGGCCGACATTAAACAGGCATTTAATCTGTAAATTCATGTACCGAAAGAGACGGAAAGCACGTGTTTCCGTCCCTTTTTCATCATAATAGAATGATACAACAAGGAGATTCCATCGCACAAGCAGCACTGTCGGAAGGTGTTCCCGAGGCCGAAGCACTCGTACATCGGCAACCTACGCCGGCCGAAGTGCTGAGTTGGCTGCCCAAGAACGCCACGCCGGCCCAACAAGATTCGGCCATTCAGGCCCATATCAAGCCGAGCGAGATTCATTGGAGCAGCCGTCCCGACACGCTACATCTGCCGGGTCAGCCCGTAGGGAAGAGCTGGCGGGACGTGAGTCTCCCGAAATACTACAAAGAATCATTCTTTTCGCGTTCTCCTTTGTTCCATCCTGAGCTACCGGGTGGGCGAATGGGCGTTGCAGGAGACCCCATTCCGTATTCCGTTGCAGCGGACAATGTGATAACGGGGCTTCTTTTGGCTTGCTTTGTCATTGGTATAGTGGCCTTCAGAAAGTCGCGTGGCTTCATCGGACGGCAGGCAAAGCACTTCTTCTACGTGCAACACGGCGAGACAACGGCCGTTACTGAGACGGCAAGCGAGCTTCGTTTCCAGTTTTTCTTGATGCTTCAGACGTGTCTTCAGCTAGCGTTGCTGTTCTTTTTTCACACACGTGCCACCCTTAGCGACACGTTTATTGTCGATCAATACCAAGTAATCGGGTGGTTTTCTGGTGCGTTTCTGATTTATTTCCTATTGAAGATAGTGATTTACACGGTGACCAATCTGACCTTTTTCGACCGTAAGCGGAACGAACAATGGCTCAAGTCGATTCTCTTTATCGTGTCGATAGAGGGCTTGTTGCTATTCCCTGCGAGCACATTGGTGGCCTATTTCGGTCTCCAAGTAGACCATGCTATGGTTTATACCTTTGTGGTTATCGTCCTACTTAAAATCATGTTGTTCTGCAAGAGCTATCTTATCTTTTTCAAACAAAACGGAAGTTATGTGCAGAATATTTTGTACTTTTGCACCCTTGAAGTCATGCCTGTGCTCGCTTTATGGGGAACCTTGGCAACAATTAACGCATATTTGAAAATCAATTTTTAGGATATAATGATAAAGAAGATTTTGATTTCTCAACCAAAACCAGCCAGTGACAAGTCACCTTACTATGACATTGCGCGGGAATATGGCACGGAAATGGTGTTCAGACCATTCTTTAAGGTTGAAGGAATCTCCTCTAAAGAATTCAGACAGCAGAAGATTAGCCTGCTTGATCACACGGCAGTGGTGTTCACTTCGCGTCATGCTATCGACAATTATTTCAAATTAGCCAAGGAATTACGCATCACTATACCCGAAGATATGAAGTATTTCTGCCTCATAGAGACTGTTGCTCTCTACATACAGAAGTATGTTCAGTATCGCAAACGCAAGGTCTTTTTCGGCACAAATGGTAAGATTGACGGGCTGATACCCCTGATGTTGAAGCACAAGAACGAGAAATATCTCGTGCCATTGAGCAGTGTTCACAACGATGACATCAAGAACATGCTCGACAATAAGAAGCTGAAACACAGCGAATGTGTGATGTATAGCACGGTAAGTAATGACTTCTCGGCCGCAGAAAAGGCCGCTTTCGACTACGATATGATGGTGTTCTTCAGCCCGACGGGCGTTAAAGCACTCAAAAAGAACTTCCCTGATTTCGAACAAGGCGACATCAAGATTGCTGCATTCGGGCCTGCGACGGCCAAAGAGGTGGAAGCGCAAGGCTTGCACATCGACCTTGTGGCGCCAAGTAAGGAATATCCCTCGATGACGGCGGCCTTGAAGGCTTATTTGGAAGCGCAAGAATAAAAGCCTAACAGGTGGGATATGGTCACGATTCACTCGGAAAGACTGCCCAAAGAGGAGCGCGTCAGTAGCAAAAAGACCATTGACAAGCTCTTTAATGGTGGAAAAAGCCACTCCATGTCAGCCTTTCCGTTACGCGTGGTCTATATGCTAATGACGGAAGATGGCCCACAACGGCTTCCCAAGACGCAATTACTGGTCAGTGTGCCTAAGAAATGCTTCAAACAAGCCGTTAAACGCAATCGCGTAAAGCGTCAGATAAGGGAGGCATATCGCCGAAATCGCCGGTTCGTGGCCGACAAAATGGAAGACGGAAAAAGCATGGTAATGGCCTTCATCTGGCTTGATGACAAGCTCCAATCGTCGGAAATCGTCACCCGAAAGGTTGTCAATCTGTTACAACGCATAGGTGAAAAGCTATGAACATAGCTAAAATGATATGGCAAGGTGCAATGAAACTCCTCGTATGGATGTTGCTGTTGCCCGTTTGGTTCTACCAACATGTTATCTCACCCCTCACACCTCCGTCGTGCAGGTTCACGCCAACGTGCTCCGAATACGCCCGACAAGCACTGCTGAAGCACGGCCCTTTCAAGGGATTGGCATTGGCCGTGTGGCGCATTCTGAGGTGCAATCCATGGGGCGGAAGCGGTTATGACCCCGTGCCATAAGCACTGTGAGCGGCCCCCGACACGCATATAAATAAACAATGTGGGAGGGATTGGAAAGCAACTTCCCGCGTTTTTAATTGGAAAAAACATGATAAAGAATTTCGTTGAAGAGCTGAAATGGCGTGGTATGCTGGCACAAATCATGCCGGGAACGGAAGAGTATCTGCAAAGCCACATGGTTTCGGCTTACTTGGGTACCGACCCAACGGCCGATTCCCTGCACATCGGCCACCTTTGCGGCATCATGATGCTGCGCCATTTGCAGCGTTGCGGACACAAACCTTACCTGCTTGTGGGTGGTGCAACAGGCATGATAGGCGACCCTTCGGGTAAAAGTCAGGAGCGAAACCTGCTGGATTCCGATACATTATACCACAATCAAGAGGCCATCAAGAGGCAGGTTGCAAAGTTTCTTGACTTCGATGGCAGCGAATCCAACAAGGCCGAGCTGGTCAATAACTACGATTGGATGAAGGAGTTCACCTTTCTTGACTTTGCAAGAGAGGTGGGCAAGCACATCACCGTCAACTACATGATGGCCAAAGACAGCGTACAAAAGCGCTTGAACGGCGAGGCTCACGACGGACTTTCGTTCACCGAGTTCACTTATCAGCTGCTTCAGGGCTACGATTTCCTTTATCTCTATCAGCATCATGGCGTGCGTTTGCAGCTCGGAGGCAATGACCAATGGGGCAATATGACCACGGGAACCGAACTGATTCGCCGCACTTTGAGCAATGAAGCCGAGGCTTTCTGTCTCACCTGTCCGTTGATTACGAAGGCAGATGGGCGGAAATTCGGCAAAACGGAGAGTGGAAACGTGTGGCTCGACCGCAATCGAACGACGCCATATGCCTTCTATCAGTTCTGGCTCAACGTCAGTGACGACGATGCCCAACGCTATATCAAGATCTTTACCGACCTTGATAAGGAGACCATTGAGGCGCTTGTGGCCGATCATCTGCAGGACCCGGGCCGCCGAACACTCCAAAAACGACTCGCAGAAGAGGTCACAACGATGGTTCATTCAAAGGAAGACCTCGACATGGCCATTGCCGCCAGCAACATACTCTTTGGGAAAGCCACCAAAGAAAGCTTGGAACGGCTCGACGAAGTAACGCTCAACGATGTCTTCAACGACGTACCTCACTACACCATTGACCACTCCTTGCTGGGTTCACCGGCTGTAGACGTGTTCAATCAGGAGGGAATGGACATCTTCCCCAGCAAGAGTGAGATGCGAAAACTGGTCAAAGGGGGTGGCGTGAGCCTCAATAAAGAGAAGCTCGATGCCTTCGATCGCCCCGTAACGGCTGCCGACCTCATCGACGAAAAATATCTCCTTGTGCAGCGAGGTAAGAAGAATTACTATCTTATCACGGTCAAATAAGATTTCATTTGTATGACGATAAAAAAGTCTGCAGGGCACATTACCTTGCAGATTTTTTTATATCTTTGTCCCATAAACCTGAATTTCACGACATGAAACGGCCATTTATCACTTCGTTGTTCCTCATTCTCGCCCTCACAAGCATGGCGCAGGCGTCCAAAAACTATATCACGCCCGACTGGAAACATATCGAACAGCTTTGCACTTCGCGTCCCGACAGCATACGATTGCTGGTAGAAAGGGTCGCAACCCCAACGCCCGAGCAGCCCCCGACCATGGCGGAATGCGTGCTGGCCTACTGCGGTCAGAGCTATATCAGCCTTGGAAAGGAAACCGTCAACGAGCAGGAAATGAACAAAGCCCTGCAGAATAAAGAAACAGCCAAAGCCATTCAGCTGGCTGATAAAGTGCTTGCTGTGAATCCGCTCAACCTCTCTGCCCTGCTTGTCAAAGCCCAATTGTGCCGCGATGGCTGGCCTTTTGCAACAGATACGCCTGTTCCCAAGAACACAGGTTACGGCGCTTTGCTCGTTTTCCAGCGGCTTCTTGAGGCTATTGCCGCCACGGGTGACGGCTCACATGCGCATCCTTTCGTGGTCACATCAGTGCCCGATGAATATCATTTACTGCGCGAATACCTTGGAATACAACGTGTCAAGGGGCAAGCATTGGTGGGACATTGCGACATTCTCACGCTTGGTGGGGTGAGCGAACGCTATGATAAGTCCACCATTCACTTCGATATCACGCGCGAGATGGAGCTTCTGACGTTGCTTTTCAAGGGAAAGTAACGGGCAAGGAGCCGCAAAAAGTCGGCCGAAAATTTGGTGATAGGCAAAAAAACCACTACCTTTGCGCGCAGATTGTCCTATGGTGTAATGGTAGCACTACAGTTTTTGGTTCTGTCAGTGGTGGTTCGAGTCCGCCTGGGACAACAAAAAGCGTCGGAAGATTGAGTTTTCAATCGTCCGACGCTTTTCGTTTTCCCCCGCTGTTTGGCCTATATTGATGGCCCATTCAAGCATTCATGAGGAGGAATTGACGTTTGATGTTGGCCCACTTGATAAATGATGAGGACAAACAAGAAGGAGGTAAGAGATAAACCGCATCGTGGCTTCGTTGTTTATGCAGCAAATGTGCTACTTGCTTCCCTGCCATCATATACCGATTTGCCTTGAATGGCAAACAAATATGTATGGTTAATGGAGCGGACGCACGCTCCGTACGTCCCTACATACGTTCAGGCTGATAATCAATGGCTTACACCTTGTGTTTCAATCTCAGCCATATCGCGTGGTAAAATGGCTGAGATTGCGCGGTAAAATGACCCATATTAGCGTGCAAAATGGCTGAGATTGAAACGCAACATAGTTGACAGTGGACGAGTAAACAAATTGGCAAGTTGATTGTTCCGCGCAGAACGGACGCACGAGCCGTGCATCTCTACATACCCACATTGCCCATATTGATGTGTAAAATGATGGATAGGGCGAGCTGCTCGAATGCATGTAGGGACGCACGGCTCGTGCGTCCGCCCACGTTTTAGTTAACAGTGAACGAGTAAACAAATTGACAAGTTGATTGTTCCGCGCCAAACGGACGCACGAACCGTGCGTCCCTACATACCCACCTTGTCCATATTGATGTGTAAAATGATGGATAGGGCGAGCTGCTCGAATGCATGTAGGGACGCACGGCTCGTGCGTCCGCCCATGTTTTAGTTGATAATGAACGAGTAAACAAATTGGCGAGTTGATTGTTCCGCGCAGAACGGACGCACGGGCCGTGTATCTCTGCATGTTCCTCTCAACCATTTTGCGCATTTCCATCTTTGGAACATAATGCTTATTCCTTTTCTTTCGATTGCAAAGTGGCCCGTTCTCCTTTGCAACTCGGTTGCGAAAAAAAACTTATACCTTTGCCTTTAGAAATCAAAATAAAGAAATATGGCACACGAAGCACATAGCCATGAACATGGCGGAGGCGAAATGAACTGGAAACTTATCGTCGTTTCGGCAGTATTCTTAGTGATAGGACTGCTTCTTGACAATGTTGAGACGTTCGGGTTCATTAATCCTTACCTCGTTCTCCTTATCTATATAGTGGCCTTTATGCCTGTGGGACTGCCCGTGATGCGCGAAGCTTGGGAGCAAATCGAGCACGAACGCGACTTCTTCAGCGAGTTTATGCTCATGTCGGTGGCTGCCATTGGCGCCTTTTTCTTGGGAGAATACCCCGAAGCCGTAGCCGTTATGTTGCTCTATTGCGTGGGCGAAGGCCTGCAAGACAGGGCGGTCGACCGTGCACGCGACAGTATCAAGCGGCTCATAGCCTTTCGTCCTGACTTCGCAAGGCTGGCAGATGGGCGCGAAGAACGGCCTGAAGCGGTGGCCATTGGCAGCGTTATCGAAGTGCGACCCGGTGAGCGTGTGCCCCTCGACGGCCGCCTTTTAGATGCTCCGGCCGCCTTTAATACGGCCGCTTTGACGGGCGAATCGGTGCCCCGAATGATAGAAACGGGTCACGAAGTTATGGCAGGAATGATTGCAACCGACAGCATTGTGCGACTCGAAGTGGTGCGCGAAGCAAGCGAAAGTGCCATCAGTCGCATTCTGAAAATGGTGGAAGAGGCGGCCGAGCGCAAGTCATCTACCGAGGCATTTATCCACCGTTTCGCCCATGTCTACACGCCTGTGGTGATAACCTTGGCCGTGTTAGTGGTCGTTGTGCCGTGGTTGGCCTCGCTGTTTTCGGCAACAGACTATGCGTTTTCCATGTGGTTGCAGCGCGCTTTGGTCTTTTTGGTCATCAGTTGTCCGTGTGCTTTGGTCATCAGTGTGCCCTTGGGCTACTTCGGGGGCATTGGTGTTGCAAGCCGAAAAGGCATTCTTTTCAAAGGAAGTAATGGGCTTGATGCCGTCACAATGCTTGATACGGTGGTGTTCGACAAGACAGGTACGCTCACAACGGGGGCGTTTCGGGTGGAGCAAACCGTGGGTCTTTCGCCCGAAGACTTGGCTTTTGTGGCCGCCGTTGAGGCCAAAAGCAGTCACCCGATAGCCCGTGCTGTCGTCGAATTCATGCAGGGAAAGCCGCTTGCAACAGTCGATTCGGCCCATATAGTGAACGTTCCCGGCTACGGAATGACCTGCGGAACGTGGGCCATTGGGACGCTTCGGCTGATGAAAAAACAGGGAATTGCCTACGATGAGGCCTTGAATGAGGTGGCAGAAACAATCGTTGCCGTGGCCCATGACGGCCGTTTCGTGGGCTATATTCTGCTGGCCGACACGCCGAAAGCGGGCATTTTTACGCTCCCTCAACGCCTGAAAGCCCAGGGAATCAAGTTGATGCAGGTGCTTAGTGGCGACAAACAGGCCCTCATCGACAAGCTGATAGCGGGCTTTCATGGGCATGGTTTCGTGAAAGGTTATGGAGATTTGCTTCCCGAAGACAAGGTTTCGCATCTTGAAGCATTGAAGAAAGAGGGAAAACGGGTTGCTTTCGTGGGCGACGGCATCAATGATGCGCCTGTATTGGCCTTGAGTGACGTGGGTTTTGCCATGGGAAACATGGGCGCAGACATGGCAGTTGAGACCGCAGATGTCATCATTCAGACCGACGAACCGGCTAAGGTTGTCGAGGCAATTGCCATTGGTAGGCGCACACGTCGCATCGTTTTGCAGAACATTGTCTTTGCCATTGGCGTGAAAGTGTTGGTGATGGTGCTCGGAGTCTTAGGCGTGGCGACCCTTTGGGAGGCTGTCTTTGCCGACAGCGGTGTGGCTTTATTGGCGGTGATGAACAGCATAAGGCCGCTCCATCGGCCCCGATTTGAAGAGAAATAGCACCGCTTCCCAGCCCTATACCCAAGGAGAGGGAAGCAGAACGCTTTGAAAACAGAACATGAGAATGTTATGATTGGACAATAAACCGGCCCCCTTTGCCTTGGAAGGGCAGCCGGGTTAGAAACTTTTCTTCTCCTTTTAGCGAGACGAGGTGGGCGAGGCTTTGAACAGCTTCTGCACAAACGCCGTCAGATAGATGCGCCAGTTGCGCCAGATATGGCCGCCGTCGGTCTCCACATACTCGTATTTATAGTGGTTATTGTCAAGGAACCGGCGCAGGTCGGCATTGGATTTGTAAAGGAAATCGGTGTTTCCAATGGCAATCCAATACAGCTTTGGATTGCTGTTGAAGAGCGTTTTCATCTGTTGTTGGAACGCTTTGTCGGCCTTCATCTCGTCATATAGCGACGGATCTTTCAGGTTTATGGGTTTTGAAAGATGCAATCCTGCGGAGAAAAGTCCGTAATAATCGAAGGTCAAAGGATATAACCGAGCGATGCCAAATGTGTGACCTCCGCCCATAGAAAGGCCGCAAACGGCACGTCCCTCACGGCTTTTGACGGTCTTATAGTGGCTGTCTACGTAGTTAACAATGTCCATAAAGCTCTCTTCTATGGTCGCTTTGGGCGTTTTCGGACTGATACTGGCCATGAAAGTAGGCTTATACATGCCCTTCGACCACTCTCCCGGGGCCGCTTGACAGTCGGGATTACCGTTCGGCATCACCACGATCATCGGCTTGGCTTTGCTTGTTGCAATCAGATTGTCCATGATTTGGGACGCACGTCCAAGCTCGCTCCACGCGTTTTCGTCGCCTCCTGCACCGTGAAGGAGGTAGAGTACGGGGTAAGCCTTATCCTTATCGTAGCCCGCCGGCGTGTAAATTGTCATGCGACGTTGCATTTTTAGCGTCGGACTTTCATACCAAACCTTGGCCAAATTGCCGTGAGGAACCTCGTTGACGCTGTAAAGATAGCCCTTATCTCCCTTTGTTTTAGTGATTATAAAAATGTTGCTGTAGGTGCTGATGTCGCGGTTCATGTAGATGTTTGCAGGGTCGTTGATGTTCAATCCGTCCACGTTGAACGCGTAAGAATAGAGTTCCGGCGAGAGCACGGCAGTCGTATAGCTCCACATGCCCTGTGCGTTTTTCGTGAGTTGTGCACTTCCCGGTACGTCAATTTCGCCTTTCGGGGTTTTCATTTTCACTGTCGGCAGGAAGTCTCCGCTCACACTTACCTGCCTTACCTGCGGGGCATAGAGGTTGAAAGTGACCGTTCCGTCGGCGTTCTTCACGGGCGATTGCACGCTGCTCCCATTGAAAAGCTTCTCTTGTGCCATGCCGCTTGCCCCGGTGAGTAGGGCAAATACGGCGCAAAATATCAGTTTCTTGTTCATGGCGCCTATTGTTTTAAATTGTTTTTCCGTGGCTTTTTGATGTCCTTCGGACGTGGTTCGACGTTGAAAAAGCGTTTTGTCGCGGTCGTAGGAAATCCTTTTGCCGATGCTAAAGTAATAAAATTATGGACAAACGAAAGCTTTTTCACAGATTTTTTTAATAAATTTGCGGATATGAAAATAGGAGTTTTTTGTTCTGCGAACAACGGAATTGATGCCGAATACTTCAAGAAAACCGAGGATTTGGGGGCTTGGATGGCCCGCAACGGGCATGATGTTGTGTACGGAGGTTGCAATTGCGGGCTGATGGAAACCATCGGAAAGGCCGTCCATGAGGGTGGGAGAAAGGCCATAGGTGTCATTCCCCGCGTGGTTGAAAAGGGCGGACGCGTTAGCAATTCGGTTGATGTGAACATCGCATGTGACAACCTGAGCGACCGCAAAGACCTGATATTGGCTCAGAGCGACGTGCTGATTGCATTGCCAGGTGGCATCGGTACGCTCGATGAAGTGTTCACTGTGGCAGCCAGCCGCACGATAGGTTATCACGCAAAAACAGTGATTCTCTACAACATGAACGGCTTTTTCGACTCGCTTATTGGCCTGCTTGACGACCTACAACAGCGTGGAATGATTCGCGGAAAGTGGTCAGATTATATCCAAGTTGCAACTGATTTGGAGGGCATTCAGCGCCTGATTGGGCGTTTATAAGGGTAAGTCTCCATTGTTTTCAGCTTCAAATGAGAGGCGGTTTTCATTATGATTGGCCAGCATGACGAGCCGTTATGCGATTATTTTTTTTCGATTTCATAACCTTTTTCTTTGTATAAATCAAGAAAAAAACGTATTTTTGTGCTATAATTTAACTTTAATATATCAGAAATTATGAAGAAATTCTTTATGATGCTCCTTGTGAGTACTTGCCTTACAACCGCATCCTATGCGCAAGTAAAAGTAGAAGAACCCGAATTTGCAGAAGAAACTCTGCTGCTTACTTCTAACACACAAGGCGTAAAACTCAGTCGGGAAAATGGAACTGTAAAGACCAAGGCCGGCGCAAGCCTTTATCTTACAGGTATAGGAAAAGTAAAATCACGCCTTACCCTGCAAGGTACAAAATCAACCAGCCAAGTAAAAGGTTCAACAGAGACGCGTCTTATCGTTAAAGCAATCAATAATGAAACTGATCCGAACTCGTTTATCAACATATTTAAGTTTGAAATAAAAGGAAAAGAGCGGAGATACCAACTCGCGGAAGCGGGAACACTCTCTAAAACCGAGACAAACAATCTCTCAAGTGTAGACTATAAGGCCAAGAAATATGGTAAAAGTTCTTATCTTCTTGTGCTTGAAGGACTCACACCAGGCGAATACGGTATTGTTATCGGTGACCCCAATCATGAAAATACAAAGAATTCGATGAAAGTTACTACATTTACTGTTGAATAATCAAAAAGATAATGATATAACCATGCGCCTCCTTTGACGGGAGGCGCATTTTCTTTGTGTGCAAGTTGGTTGAAAGCATACACATAAAGAGGTGAAAAACCTCTGTCGGCAAGGCTGTTTTTTCGCTTTTTCTTGCCAAAGTAGCCGGGCAAATGGCTATTTATCTATCGCCCGATAGATAAAATCGATTGCAGGAAAGGATAACTTTGCCTATCTTTGCAATGTCAATCAAGTCACACAAGGCTGCAAACGATTGACAGAACAAAGAATATTCACATTAAAAACGAAAACATTATGAAAATAGAAATGCCAACGTTGCCTTATGCAACCAATGCTTTGGAGCCGGTTATCAGTGAACAGACCATCAATTTCCACTACGGAAAGCACCTGCAGAACTATGTGAACACGCTGACTTCGCTGGTGAAAGACACCGAATGGGCCGACAAGAGCGTGGAAGACATCGTGAAAGGAGCACCCGATGGGCCGCTTTTCAACAATGCCGGACAGGTTTTGAACCATGCGCTCTACTTCTCTCAGTTCCGTTCGCCACGCCAAAACAATCAGCCTGAAGGCCGTTTGCTGGAAGCCATCAACACTTCGTTCGGCAGTTTCGAGAACTTCAAGGCACAATTCACGCAGGCTGCGACGACACTCTTCGGCTCTGGCTGGGCATGGCTCGCACAACAGGAAGACGGAAAGCTTGTCATTACGAAAGAAGCTAACGGAGGAAACCCTGTTCGCCAAGGCTTGAAGCCCATCTACGGACTTGATGTTTGGGAGCACGCTTACTATTTGGACTTCCAAAACCGCCGTGCCGACCATATTGCGGCAAGTTGGGACATCGCCGATTGGGACGTCGTTGCCGGAAGGTTGCACTAAGACTAGCCGCCATAAAGGTAAGAAAAACAAACTACACAGGATAACATACACGACAAAGGAAGCTAGCTATAAGGCCTGCTTCCTTTGTCTTTGTATCCCCATAGAGGTCTCATCTAACCGATAGGTCGCATGATTTCTGTCGGAATTTGATGGATATTGGGAAAAAATCCGTAAGTTTGCAGGGAGAAGAATACGGGCGGTAAGCAGAGAACAATGCAGCCCCGACCTCTTCAAACAAGCAAAAACAGAATGCAATGACAAGGATTGAGCATTTGGCAATGTATGTTGAAGACCTCGAAAAAGCAAGGGATTTCTTCGTCAACTACTTCGGTGCAGCCTGCAATGACGGCTACCATAACCCGAAAACCGACTTTCGTTCCTACTTCATTTCATTCGAAGGCGGGACAAGATTGGAGCTCATGAACAAGCCAACCATTGAGATTAATCACCGAAAGCGGGAAGTTACGGGCTATATCCACGTGGCCTTGAGCGTGGGAAGCAGGAAGAAAGTGGACGAACTGACTGCCCGACTGCGCACAGATGGCTATGAAATCGTTTCCGGACCACGCATCACGGGCGACGGCTACTATGAAAGTTGCATCGAAGGTTTCGAAGGTAACCTGATAGAAATAACGGAATAGCCTCGTAAAGGTACTTGCATATCGACCGTGAAACCATGTTCAGAGACTTGCTGACACACATCTTCAGATTATTTTTCGTGCACATTGGTGCCTGTTTGCGCTGGCTGTATCACGAAATCAAGGGGAGAGAGCGTTACAGCTACCATGCTTTCATCACTGATTCTCCATTGCTCGACGGTGTCAAAAAGCCTTATCAAGAGGCTTTTGAAGACTGGAAACGGCAGCAGAACGAAAGAAATACTCGGGCTACAACGCTGCTTAATGCCCGCCAACAACGGATTTTCAATACACTGAAAGCCGAAGGTTACGGTCGGGAAGAGGCCATCGAGGCCATGATTTCGGCCGGAGACATCACGCTGACAGACACGGATGTCTTCCCTCGGAACCCCGAATACTTCACCAACCGCAGCCTCAATGCCCTCATCGGCCTACTGTTCTGCCTGATAATCGTCGTGTTTTACTGTTATATC
The DNA here is from genome assembly GCF_000382385.1 of Segatella maculosa DSM 19339 = JCM 15638. Taxonomy (GTDB): domain Bacteria; phylum Bacteroidota; class Bacteroidia; order Bacteroidales; family Bacteroidaceae; genus Prevotella; species Prevotella maculosa. The sequence continues at coordinate 99,314 of NZ_KB908326.1, forward strand.
TGTTAAGAAAAAGCCATGTCTCTACTGTCTTCTATCCTTTATCCTGCGCCCCGTTTGCATGAAAGCCGACTGAAAAACCGGTTCAACGGCCGGTGGGTGGTCGTCACGGGAGCCTCACATGGCATCGGTGAAGCCTTGGTTCGAAGGCTGATGCACTGTGGGGCTAATCTCTATTTGCTGGCAAGAAGCGAGCCCGAATTGCAGGAGCTGTGTCGCGAAGCACGTGCGATGGGTTGCCGTGCAAGCTACCGTTGCGTCGATTTACGCGACAGATTGGCATTGAATTCTGTGTGCGGTGACTTGGCAAAAACGCTGCCATCGGTGGACTTTCTCTTCTGTAATGCGGGCAAATCCATCTGCCGCAGCCTTGTAGATGCAACCGACCGGCTGCACGATTTCGACCGGACAATGGACCTGAACTACCGTTCCATGGTGGCATTATCGCTCACTTTACTGCCTGCTTTGCGCCGAACTGGCGGCCAACTTGTCTACACTTCGTCGGTCAGTAGCCTTTATCCTCCGGCCCCAAAGTGGTCAGCTTACCATGCTTCCAAGTGCGCTTCTAACGTTTGGTGCCGCACAGCTGCGTGCGAATGGCATTCACTTGGCATCGGTGTCCACGTGGCCTATCTGCCTTTGGTGCGCACGCCAATGTCGCAAGTCAACCCAAACTACCACGCACTTCCGGCTTATTCGGCCCACGATGCCGCCGGAATCCTGTTGCGATTGGCCTTGAGTAATCGCTTTGCCTACAAGCCGTGGTGGGCCTGGGTGACTGCTCCTGTGGCCTCGTTCCTTGCACCTTTCGTTCGATTCTTTTATCAAAAAGCCGCCCGATGAACCTGTCTTTGCTCCGTTCCCTTGTGCGTTTGCATCTCATTACGCCGCGCGGCATCATGCGATTGCTGGATTGTCTGCTGCGCGAAGGCATCACGTTGATGGCCGTTCTCCGCTTTTCGGCTCGCTATCATGCGGCAGATTGCGCCTTGATTGCCGACGGTGAGCGCATCGATTACAAGGAGTTTTACCACCGAGCACGGTTGTTAGCCGGTATATTGTACGCTGATTACGGTTTGAAAAGCGGCGACCGTGTGGCCTTGCTGTGCCGCAATCACATGGCTTCGGCCTTGCTCCTGCCGGCCCTTTCACGCTTGGGCGTTCACGTGAAACTGCTGAACACCGACCTTGGAAGCCGACAATTGGCCCACCTGATGGCCCGTCCTTTCGCACTTTTCATCTATGATGAGGCCGAAAATACAGCCATGTCGGTGCCCGATTCCTGTCCGAAAACATCGTGCGAAACGCTGATGAAGCGCATGAGAGTACAGCCGTCGACAGTCCGCATTCCCCTTCCTTATATAAAAAGAGGTGGAGTCATCAGCGTGTTGACGGGCGGTTCGAGCGGCAACTACAAGGAGGCTGCCCGCCAAACCGGCATTTTTGCGTTCCTTTCTCCATTCTTTTCGCTGCTTCAAGACGTCCATATTGACCGCTATCAGAGCGTGCTTTTGGTCCTTCCCTTCTATCATGGTTTCGGCTTGGCCACGTTGATTATCTCGCTTGTCATGGGCAAACGGATTTGTCTTTTGCGTCATTTCGATACGAATGTGCTTGATACGATAGCAAAAGAGCACATAGAGGTGATGCCAATCGTGCCGGCTATGCTCGCAAGATTGTGGCAATCGGAACATGCCGAGGCCCGGATGAAATCGCTGAAATGCCTCATCAGCGGGGGTGACAGGCTGGAAAAGCTGTTGGTTGAGAGGACTTCGGCGAGCTTGGGTGATGTGCTTTACAACCTTTACGGCACATCGGAAGCGGGCTTTTTCATGCTGGCTATGCCGCAAGAATTGCTTCGTGGTGATGAAGTTTCCATCGGAAGACCTATCCGCGGCATGCAATGTGCCGTCAGAGATGCCGACGATGAAGGCGTAGGAACGCTGTGGGTGAAGTGCAAATGGGCCATGAACGGTCGGCAAAATCGCTGGCAATCGACGGGCGACCGCGTGTTTCAAGCACCCGACGGCCGTTATTTTCATCGCGGAAGAGCCGACAAAATGGTGGTTTGTGGGGGCGAAAACGTCTATCCGGAGCATGTGGAAGCGTGTTTGAAAGCCCACCCTTCGATTGCCGAAGCACTGGTCTTTGCCGTTCCCGACGCCCGTTTCGGCTCGGTACTTCACGCTCGGATAGAACCTCAAAAAGGGGCCGTGCTCACCGAAGACGCGTTGAAACAATGGCTGAAGCCACAGATTTCGCGGGCCGAAATGCCCCATCGCTTCATCTTTTCCCCCATAAAAATACTGTCAACGGGCAAGAAAAGCCGATGAAAAACGCCTGCCCTGAGCCGGCCGGATTTCTTATTTTTGCTGTCTTCTCAGTTTGTTTGAGCAACAAACTCCTTGTCCTTATCGCTCAATTTCGGCCATTTTATGCCTAAACGTCCTTTTACCGTTTTACGCTTTTACCTTTTAACCTTTTCATAAGCCACCAAAATGCGGGGATAAGGAACAAATCTGCCATCACCCAAGCCACGGGATCGGCATAGCAAACGCCCGTCCAAGTCAACGCCGGCACCAACCAAAGGCTCACACCGCAGCGGGCTAACATCTCCATCACGCCGCTCATCATGCTCAAATTGCTGTAGCCGAGCCCTTGAATGCTGTAGCGTAGAATGACAAGAATGCCCAACGAAGGATAGAACCAGTTGGCGATGCGCATCAAAAGAGCGGCATTTGCAATCACTTCCTGCTCGCCGTTATTGACGAAAAGCATCATCATTTCGTCGGCAAATGGGTAGATGACGGCCACGGTCAGCACGAAATAGACGAGCATAACGAGCATGGCATCCTTCACACCTGACTTGATTCGGTCGATACGACCAGCCCCGATGTTCTGTCCGCAATAGGTCGCCATGGCCACACCTATGTTCTCCAGCACGCAAGTAAAGAGGTATTTGATGCGCAAAGCAGCTGTGAATGAGGCCACATATACTGTACCAAGCGCGTTATTTGCACTCTGTAACATGATGATTCCAATGCCTGTTATCGAGAATTGTAGGCCCATTGGCACGCCATTATTCAAGAGAATGCTTATCCTTTTGTTGTCGAATTGTCGTTCATCTCCCTGTGGAACGAGCATCGGCATGTGGCGTCTGATGAACCGATAGCACAGCCATGAGGCGAAAGCCTGACTGAGTAGCGTGGCTATTCCGGCCCCTTCGACACCCATTCCCAGCAGCAGAATGAGCACCACGTCAAGCAAAATGTTCACCAACGACGATACAATCAGGAAATAAAAAGGCTGCTTTGAATTGCCCAAAGCCCTGATTTGACCGGCATAAAGATTATAAGTTATGGTGAAAGGAATGGCGCAAAACTGAAGGAAAAGGAACACATAAGCATCGTGAAAAATGTCATTCGGCGTGTTAACAAGCTGGAGAATCTTCTCGCAAAGCAGGCATGAAAGCAGCGTAATGACCACGGAAAACACCATGGCAATGCGCAAAGCATTGCTCACATAGCACCGCATTTTGTGGTAATCTCCAGCACCGAAGGCCTGAGCCACAGGAATTGCGAAGCCCGCACAGGCCCCGTTGCAGAAGCCCATGATGAGAAACATGATGCTACTTGAAGCACCTACGGCGGCCAAAGCGTTCACTCCAATCCACCGACCCACGATGGCTGCGTCGATAATCAGGTACATCTGTTGCAGCAGATAGCCCAAAATCAAGGGCACGGCAAACTTCAATATGGCGCGAGCAGGGGCACCTTCGGTCATATTTTCAATGTGGAGCGAGGATTGTTGCGTGTGAGAAGACATATGAGGGAATGTTGAATGCGAATTGTTGAATGTGGAATTGAATGAGTAACTCGTGTAGAATGAAGCATGTTCAATGAGCATTCAAATCATAAAGTTCAAAGTTCAAACGCCAAAGTTCAATGCTAAAAGCTTACGCTTTTCCTTTGCAAAATTATAAAAGATTATAGATAAAAGTGTATCTTTGCGGCATGGAAACCGTCGTTTTGGAACATTTAACCATCGGATACACGGGAAAACAGGTGGCAAGCGACTTGCAAGCGGCCCTTCAGGCGGGCGAGTTCACATGCCTGTTGGGCCCGAATGGCGTGGGAAAATCGACGCTCTTGCGCACGCTTTCGGGCTTTCTCCGCCCGCTCGAAGGCTGCGTTCGCCTCAATGGAAGGGACATTTCGAATCTCACGCCCCATGAACGTGCCGGGCAAATTGGCGTGGTGCTCACCACGAAACCCGATGCCGGACACATCACGGTGGCCGAGCTTGTGGGCATGGGACGCTATCCTTACACCGGGTTCTTCGGCACCTTGCGCAACCGCGACCGCCGGATTGTCGACGAAGCCTTGGCATTGGTGGGCATAGAAACGTTGAAAACGCGGTTGATAGGCACGCTGAGCGACGGCGAACGGCAGAAGACCATGATCGCAAAAGCACTGGCCCAGCAAACGCCGGTGATATTCCTTGACGAGCCGACGGCCTTTCTCGACTTCCCCAGTAAGGTGGAAACGATGCAGCTGTTGCGCCGTTTGGCCCACGAACTCCATAAGACAATCCTCCTTTCCACGCACGATATCGAACAGGCTTTGCAGGTTTCCGACCGCCTTTGGCTCATGGATAGCGGTGCACTCCACGTGGGATCGCCGCGCCAACTGGCTGCCGACGGTTCGCTATCGCGTTTCATTCAGCGCGGCAACATACGCTTCGATGCCGACAACCTGCGTGTGTTCATCACATAGAAACGCCTCGCTGAAGGCTGTGAGACGCTCAATGGCGATATGCCCCCTTATATCTTCACGGACAAAAGAGCAGCACACTCAAGTAAGTTCGATACGTTGATGCCGATGAAATCTTATATCTCTACGGATAAAAACACTGCCCTGAAAAGCAACCCTAAAGATCTTATTTTCCGCCTCCGCCCACCCCGTTTTTCCGTTTCAGCCGTTTCGGTTTTCAATCTCAGTCATTTCGCCGTGCAATCTCAGCCATTTTGTGCGGTGAAATGGGCCATATTGCACGACAAAATGGCTGAGATTGAAACGCAAGGTCCAAGTCGTTGATTATCAATATGAAGCATGTAGGGACGCACGGTCCGTGCGTCCGCCCACGTTTTAGTTAACAGTGAACGAGTAAACAAATTGGCAAGTTGATTGTTCCGCGCAGAACGGACGTACGAACCGTGCGTCCCTATATGCCTTCTTGTCTGCAAATTATTTTTAATACAGCAAATCCTAAAGGTCAATGTTCAAAGTTCAAAGTTCAAAGTCAGTAAATCCTAAAGTTCAAAGTTCAAAATTCAAAGTTCAAAGTCAACGTCCCTACATCGTTACGCATGTATGTTTCATGGCAAAGCAATGGGCATTGGTTTCCGACATACGGTGCATTTCCGGACACAATCATGTGTTTTTTGTACGATATTAGAATGTTTTTGTATTATTCTGCCATGAACAACGGGCCGATTTCCCTAATTTTGTCATTCAAAGTTGAACAATTATACAACCTTTTCAGATTAAGACATGAATCGTTTAAGGAAAAACATTACGAAAAAACGCATATTGTCGCTCCTCATGATGTTCACATCGGTGGCGATTTGTGCACAAACTAAACTCTCAGGTGTAGTGAAAGACAACACTGGCGAAGCGATGCCGGGAGTCAGTGTGGTGATAAAAGGCACGAATATCGGTACGGTTACCGACCTGAGCGGAGCCTTTAGCCTGCAGACTGACCGCAAAGAAGCCGTGCTTTCTTTCTCATTCTTGGGCTTTGTTACGCAGGAATTGAAGGCCCAACCGGGCAAGTTGATGACCGTGACCCTGCTGGAAGACAACAAAAGTCTCGAGGAAGTGGTGGTCATCGGCTATCAGGAAGTGAGGAAACGTGACCTGACCGGGTCTGTTTCCAAGGCCGATGTGGGGGCGCTTATCAGCACACCTGTGTCGTCATTCGACCAGACATTGGGAGGCCGTTTGGCTGGAGTTAACGTGTCGTCTAACGAAGGTATGCCCGGAGGAACAATGAACATCGTTATCCGAGGCAACAATTCGCTGACGCAAGAGAACTCACCTTTGTATGTCATCGACGGCTTTCCGGTAGAGGATGCGAGTATTGCAGGGTCTATCAATCCGTCGGATATCGCTTCGATTGACGTGCTGAAAGACGCTTCGGCCACGGCAATTTACGGTGCACGTGGGGCAAACGGCGTTATCATCATCACCACAAAGAACGGCCAAATCGGCCAACCTAAGGTGAATTATGACGGAAGTATGGGTTGGCAAACGGTGACCCGGAAGATTCCAATGATGAATGCTTACGACTTTGTTTCGCTGCAAAAGGAGATGTATTCAAAGACTGTTGACGACACCTACCTGTCTCTTCACGACGGAAAGCAGTGGACTTTGGACGATTATCGGAACATTCCGCAATACGATTGGCAGGACATGATCTTCAGAACTGCCCCATTACAGAACCATAATGTGAGTCTCACGGGGGGCAACGAGGGCGTGCGCTACACGGCATCCGTGTCGTATTACGACCAAGACGGCGTGGTGTTGAACTCCAACTACAACCGTTTACAGGGCCGATTGGGCACGACTATCAACCATAAGAAGTGGAGAGTGAACCTCAACCTCAACTATTCTCAGGCCCGACGCATGGGACAATCGCCCTCGGCCTCGTCTCATTCGGGCATGAACAACCTCTTCTACAGCGTGTGGGGCTACCGTCCTGTGACGCAACCCGGCCTGCCTTTGCAGTCGTTGGTGGAGAATGCGACAGACGACGACGTCAACAATACGACCGATTATCGCTTCAATCCCATCATGTCGTTGAACAACGAATACAACAAACAAACGACAACTTACTTGCAATTCAATGGTTTTGTGGAATACAAACTGACGAAAGAACTGCGCTTGAAAGTGTCGGGTGGCTACACAGATACACGCTTTGACAACGACATGTTCAACAATTCAAAGACCCGATATGGCGGCCGTACGTCGATTGAGAAGGTGAATGCGCAGGTCATTCGCACCAAGCGTGCCACATGGTTGAATGAGAATACGCTGACATGGCAGACCAATTTCAACAAGCGTCACTATCTGAATGCGCTGTTGGGTTTCTCACTTCAGAACTCAGACTATGAATATTATCGCTTCAAGACCATTCGCATACCGAACGAAAGCCTTGGAATGGCCGGCATGAGCGATGGAACACCGACGGTGACCCGGTCGGATAAGGCCTCTTGGGCCATGATGTCTTACTTCGGTCGCGCCAATTACAACTACAAATCAAAATACTATGCCACCGCAACAATGCGTGCCGATGGTAGCTCAAAGTTCAGAGGAAAGAACCGTTTTGGCTACTTTCCCTCTGGATCTTTGGCGTGGAACGTCACTGAAGAGAAGTTTATGAAGCCCTTACGCAGTACGATGAACAGCGGAAAATTACGCTTGAGTTGGGGTCTGACGGGTAATAATCGCGTGGGAGAATACGACACCTATGGGCTTTACCAGCTGCTCAAGGACCGCGAAGGCGACCTCGTTTCGCTCGGAAGTGTCCCAAGTGGCGTCTTTCCTTTCAACAACGACAACACCAATGTGGGCATGGTTCCGACCTCAATCCCCAACAAAGACTTGAGATGGGAGACCACAGAGCAATGGAACTTGGGCTTCGATCTTGGCTTCTTCAACGACCGTATCGGGCTGACGGTAGACCTTTACAGCAAGACAACACGCGATTTACTGTTGGTATCGAGCCTTCCTTTGTCTTCAGGTTTCGTCAGTGCGACGAAGAATGTGGGCAAGGTTCGCAATCAAGGTTTGGAAATCACGTTGAATACCACCAACATCAAGACCAAGAATTTTGAGTGGACAACGAACTTCAACATTGCTTTCAACCGCAATAAAGTGCTGGCATTGGCAGACAATCAGACGGCACTGCTCACCGCAGCACAGTTCGATCAGAACTTCAACACGCAGAGTAGCTACATCGCAAAGGTAGGACATTCGATGGGAACCATGTATGGTTACATCTATGAAGGGACTTATAAGTATGAGGATTTCAATAAGTCGGGCGACAGTTATACGCTGAAATCGAACGTTCCTCACTTTGCTTCAGAGGCCAATACACAGCCCGGTATGCCGAAATATCGCGATGTGAACGGCGATGGTGTCATCGATTCGAATGACTGTACGACAATCGGTAACGGACTTCCCAAGCATATCGGCGGCTTTACCAACAACTTCTACTATGGTGATTTCGACCTCAGCGTGTTCTTCCAGTGGTCATATGGCAACGATATATTGAATGCCAACCGGCTGATGTTCGAGAGTTCGTGGAACAAAGCCCGTGAACTGAACCAGTATGCCAGCTACGCTGAGCGCTGGACGGTGGACAATCCGACGAGCAATATTCCAAGGGCTACGTCCTCAAGTTCCAACCGTGTGTTCTCTTCGCGCATCATCGAAGACGGTTCGTTCCTGCGTTTGAAGACCGTGACCTTGGGCTACAGTGTTCCGAAGAAGATGCTTTCGCGCTTCAAAATCGACCGGTTGAGAATCTATTTCGCCGCACAGAACCTGTTTACCCTGTCCAACTACAGCGGTTATGACCCCGAAGTATCCATCAAGGACAGTGCCCTGACGCCGGGATTGGACTTCTCTGCCTATCCGCGTGCACGTAGTTTCAGCTTCGGCATCAACCTTGGTTTCTAATCATATATATAAGTATCTGCAATGAAATTATCTAAATTATCGATCATTATACTGTCGGCAGCCCTGATATTGACTGCAAGCTGCAACTTTCTGGATAAAGAACCGACGCGAACAACGTCGGGAAGCTACTTCAAAAACGAGGCCGAAACGGAGTCATTCCTTAAAGGTGTGTATGCTATTCTGACTCAAACCTCTTTCTATGGCAACGACTATTTCTTCCTTGCCGGCGGAGATGACTTGGAAGCCTACGGCGGTCCGGGTCGTTCTCCGGTTACAAGAGGCTTGATTTGCAACAATGCCAACAGCAGTGACCCTGCGGTTACGGCCTTTTGGTATACGCTTTATGCCGGCATCAACCGTGCAAATATCTTCTTAGAGAGTGTTTATGGGGTTTCGGGACTGCCCGAATCGGCCAAGAAAAGAATGGCCGCAGAGGCTCGGTTCCTGCGTGCTTTCTATTATTTTAACCTCGTTCAGTGCTGGGGAGACGTTCCTTTCAAGACTTCTTCCACGCAATCCGTAGATGGTTTGCAGATTGCACGTACGCCCAAGGAGCAAATTTACGACTTTATCTGCAAGGAGATGGAAGAAAGTGCCGACCATCTCAAGACGGCATCTGAGAACGGTTATCTGCCGGGAAGCGTCACCAAGTCGGTGGCATGGGGCATCTTGGCAAGGGTGTATATGTTCCGTGCCGGCGAATGTTTCCGCGATGGCGTGGCACCCGACCCAACCTTGCGCAAAACCTATTTCACAAAGGCCGGCACCTTTGCCCAGAAAGTAATGCATGAAGGGCACACGCTTGCGCCAAACTATTGGGATTACTTCATCGACCAATGTTCCGACAAGTACAACACGACAGGAAAGGAGAGCATTTGGGAGGCAGAATTCACGGGAAACTACAGCACCGACACCCGAACGGAGGGACGTGTGGGGAATATCATCGGCATTCAGGCTCCCGATTTGTCGAGTAAAGCCGAACTTACCGGCAAGGCTGACCCCGGATTTGGCTATTGTTTCTTTTGGAGTACGCCGAAACTGTATGAGCTCTATGAAGCAAACGGAGACAAGAACCGCATGAATTGGAACATAGCTCCCTTTACTTACACGCAATCCAAGTCGGGAAAAGGCGTTGACGGCCGTATGTTCGAGAAAGGAAAGCGTGATGAAGTGAAGGCACAATACTGGAACAAGTCGTTCAGTTACGGCGATCAGCCTTCCAATGCGAAGTTCGGCGACCGCGAAAAGACCACCGAGACCACGGATTACAGTAGGGCATGCGGCAAATGGCGGCGCGAATACGAACCGGACAAGAAGAATAAGAACTTCACATTGGTCAACTTCCCGATTCTTCGCTATGCCGATGTGTTGCTGATGGTGGCAGAATGCGAGAATGAAGTCAACGGTGGGCCCACGACATTGGCCTATCAATGCATCAACGCTGTTAGACAGCGGGCTGGTATAGCCGTTCTTGCAGGCCTTAATCAGGAAGATTTCCGCACAGCTGTTAAGAATGAGCGCGCCATGGAGCTGTGTTTCGAGATGACACGACGTTTCGACCTGATTCGTTGGGGAGAATTCAAGGCCAATATGAATGCGTTGGTCGCCAGAGCCAAGAATGGAAGCAACTGGACCTTGGGCCCTTCCAACGTCTACACGTATTTCCAAGTGTCGGATACCTATAATTATTTCCCGATTCCATCAAACGAAATGTCCGTCAACAAGGCGATTAAGGACAATAACCCAGGATGGTAGGGAGCGAAAGCGCCTATTTCTCAGTATTCAATTTGTTATCCAATAAATTCAAACGATATGAAACGATATATATATTTATTGATTCCATTGTTGACCTTTGCCCTTGTCAGTTGTGAAGATGAGCTGGAAGAGAAGGCAGCCTTGGACGTAACGGTTTCGTCCACGGGCAATGTTACATGGGAAGGCAATACAGTTGTCGTCAAGAAAGGCACGCCGTTGACTTTCGATTTCACGGGAAATCCCGACTTCATTACTTTCTTTAGTGGGGAATCCGGCCGTAAATTCATCTATCGGAAGCGCGATCAAGTGGCATTAAAAGACATTGTGTCGTCTAAACTGAGCTTTTCCGTCTGGTATCAATATGGTAATGCCGCCACTTCGGTCAATCTGTTGAAGCTGTATCTCTCGGAAACGTTCCCGGGACTCGCTAAAAATAAATTTGAAGCAGACTCCGTTCTGGTCGAAGGCTTTGCATGGAACGACCTCGTTGACCCTTCCAAGATGCCAACAGCACCCAGTAATGCAGCCAATGCAACGCATTTCGAAGTAGACTTCACGCCTTATCTCGGCAAACGCATGACAATTGCGGCCTGTTATAAGCCGGTTTCCAACGCAGCTGCACAGCCACGCGTGAATATCGTAGGCATGAAAATCGTCAACACCATGAAAGACGGGACGACTTCGACCCTCTTTGCCGGCGATTTCAACTTTACGCCCGTCAACATGATGTGTCATCACCGCTTGAATGACCAACGTTCGATGACAGTTAACCGTGAATACGGCTCAGTTACCAACAGTACGAGTGGTATATGGAACCTTTCGGGGGCCACAAAAGGTGATTTCTTCATTCATAGTTCCAATAGTGGGGCCAAATTGAAATACAGTTGGCTCGTCTCGAACATGATTTTAGCCAATGCCTGCTCGCCGGATTACGGGCAACCCATCAAGAATGTGACGGAGGGGACGTCCTCTTATACCTATATATATAAGACTGCAGGTACCTATAAGGCCACTTTCGTGGCAACAAACAGCAACTATAAGGCCGAGTCGCAGGTGTTGCGCGAATTGAACATCAAGGTGGTTGAATGACGATATGAAGCAAGTAGAATTGGTGCGAATGGCAATAGCGGCATGTTGTCTGGCGTTTTCGTCAGCAATACATGCCCAATTGTACCATGATTCCCGCATGTTCTCGTTTGAAAATGCCAAGGAACTGCAATATATTAAGGTGGAGAAATCCGCTGTTACGCTTTCCGACAAGCATTTCAAGAATGGAAAGAAGTCGCTGGAGTGGAGCTTTCAGGCTGGAGGGGTGCTGAAAATCGACAAAGACTTACAATTTGAGCCTCGCAAAACTGATGGTTTGGACAACTATCTCTCTGCTTTTATCGTTTGGGTCTACAATGAAGCCCCGCTATCTGGGAAATCTCTGGTCTTTCAGTTCTGCAAACAAGGGAAAGTATGCACGTCCTTTCCCATGAACCTCAACTTCAAAGGCTGGCGAGGAGCGTGGGTTTGCTACGAACGTGACATGAAAGGAAACGCAGAACCCGGCATGGACGAAATCAAAATCAAGGGCCCCGATACGAAGGGCAGGCTGTATATCGACCATTTGATAACGGCTATCAAGGTAGATCCACGCTATCAAACCGCAGATGAGCAGCTTCCGTTTGTCAATCCCAAGACGACGAACGACTGGTTGCAGGTGTTGAAGCATTCAAAACTGCAGCCCGACATCGCCTTGACCCCTGTGACGGAACAGCAAAGCAAGGCTATGCAGCAGATGGAAAAGCGGTTCCGCAGTCTCGTTTATACGCCTGCGAAACTCTATCCCAAGCAGATGGAAACCCTTCGGGACAAGTTTGATGTCTATAAAATAAGGGAAAAGAAAGGCAATATCACGGGAATGCCCATTTGGTTTGTGCGCCATGCGGAGGCCTACGAGCGAATGATGCCCGGCTGGGACAAGGAAATTCTGACGCGTACCGGCTTTGAAATGAACGATTATTTCAAGCTTATGCAGCAGATTGCCGTGGCTTATAACAATGCCACAGCAGAAGAAGACAAGAAAGAACTGCAAGGAATGTTCCTCTTGATGTATGAACATATTACCGACCAAGGCGTGACTTGGGGTTCATGTTGGGGCAATATCCATCATTACGGCTACAGTCTTCGCAGCATGTACATTGCATATTTCCTGATGAAAGACGTACTGAAGGCCGCTGGAAAGTTGCCCGAAGCCGTAGCCACCATGACATGGTACTCGCAATTGAAGCAGCTTTATGCCAAACCCACGGTCAACGGCATGGATATGGACACATTTAACACGGCTTCCATCGGCTGTATGGCAAGCATTCTGCTGATGGAAGACTCGCCGGAGAAGCTGCAATACGTCCGTTCCTGCTCTCGTTGGTTGGATTGGGGCTGCCGTCCTGCTCCGGGTTTAATGGATTCTTTCAAGATAGATGGGTCTGCTTATCATCATTGTAACAACTATCCTGCCTACGCCATTGGTGGATTGAACGGTGCCACACAGATGATTTACATCTTGAGCGGAACCGAGTTTGCAGTCGGAAAGCTGGCACATCAGACGGTGAAGAACGCGCTTTTGGCTATGCGTTTCTACTGTAATAAACTGCATTTTCCGCTTTCCATGTCAGGCCGTCACCCTGATGGGAAAGGCCATCTCACCCCAATGCATTACGCTTATATGGCTTTATCGGGGACACCCGACGGCAATAAGCCTGTCGATGTGGACATGGCGGCGAGCTTCATGCGCTTGGTTGAGCACACGACATTGCTCAAAGAAAAACAGCTTTGCAGGCAGTTTGCAGCGCAAGGTATCCGACCAGAGGCGGCTCCTCAGGGCAATCTGTCCTTGGGTTACGCCTGTGCTTCAATACAACGTAGAGGAAATTGGTCGGCAGTGGTCCGTGGTATGAGTCGTTACCTGTGGAGTAGTGAACACTATACGAACGAGAATCAGTTCGGTCGTTATCTGGGTTATGGTAGTTTGTTCCTGATGACTGCACCTCAAAACCAGGACGTTACCCCAACGACAAGCGGCTGGCAGGAGGCCGGTTTCAACTGGAATCGCATTCCGGGTGTCACAAGTTTGCATCTGCCTTTGGCCGATTTGAGGGCAAAGATACGCAATGTCGATTTGCATTCGGGCGTGGAGGAGATGCTTTTCTCTGACGAAGCCTTCGCAGGCGGGCTCTCACAGCAAGGCAGCAATGGGAACTTCGGCATGAAGCTGCATGAACACGACAAATACGATGGCTCTTTCAGGGCCCGTAAGTCCTATCATTTCTTCAACGATGTCATTGTCTGCCTCGGAAGCGACATAGAAAACAACGACAAACAACACGATACCGAGACCACGATCTTCCAGTTGGCAGCCCCTGATGCGCAGGTGCAGGCTTATTGGAAGGCCTATCAAGGCGACGGAAAAACATGGTTAGACCATTTAGGAACGGGATATTACAGTCCCAACTCCGCCACTTTTACGGGCCTTGTCAGCCAGCAGTCGCGCGACAATGACACTGATAAGCCCAACGAAGGCATGTGGGCTTCGCTCTATATCAGCCATGGGAAGGCTCCTCGGAACGGCAGTTACGAGTATGCCGTGCTCCCTAATACGACTCCGGAACGGCTGAAAGCCTTCGAAACAACGCCCACATATACTGTCATTCAACGGAATAGAGATGCCCATATCGTGCGTTCTGATGCCACGAAGTCGCTCTCCTACGTTCTCTTCGAGACCCCGAAAGGACTCCTTCCCGGCGGTCCGTTGCTGCAAACCGACACCACTTGCCTTGCCATGATACGTCAGGTAGGCAAGGAAAAGATGGTACTGACGGTCGCACAACCCGACCTTTCACTGTATCAAGGGCCCGCTGACGACATCTATAAAGATGGAAAACGCGTAGAAAGAAGCATTTACAGCCGCCCTTGGATCAAGAACCCAAGCCGCGAAATACCTGTAACCGTGACGCTGTTGGGCAAATGGAATTTTCAACAAGACGATAATATAAGACTGATTGACCGGACGAACAAGACCACCATCATTGAAGTGAGGTGTAAAGATGGACTGAGTTACGATATCGAACTAAACAAACTATAACATGAAAATAAGAAAATTGCTGCTTGCAGCAGGAGTTTTTCTGCTGACTCCGGCCCTTTGCATGGCCAATCAAGGGAATGTATGTAACACCATGAGCGAAGATATCGTCTTTGCATCACGGCAATATTCGTTGATGCTCGACCAAATTGGCCGAAAAGGTGCCGTCCGTATCCCCAAAACCATTGACAAGATGAGCCGCATGGTGTATATTCCGACCGATGATTGGTGCTCGGGTTTCTTCGCAGGAAGCCTGTACTACCTCTATCGGTTGACCAATGACAAGTCGTGGTTGCAACAATCCAAGCGCTTCACCGAGGTGTTAGACTCCATACAATACCTGAAGTGGCACCACGATGTCGGCTTTATGATAGGTTCAAGTTACTTGAACAACTATCGGTTACAGCCCACCAAGGCATACAAGAAAGTTATCATTCAGACCGCAAAGTCGCTTTGCACCCGCTTTCGGAAGGGGGCCGGAGTCATTCAGTCATGGAATACTGACAAGGGATGGCAGTCGAAACGCGGCTGGACATGCCCCGTCATCATCGACAATATGATGAACCTTGAGCTGCTGTTCGAGGCAACCCGCCTGAGCGGAGACTCCACTTTCTGGAATGTAGCCATTGCCCATGCCGATGCAACGTTGAAGAATCAGTTCCGTCCGGACGGCAGTTGCTATCATGTAGTCGATTATAATCCGACGACAGGTGAGGTGCTTCACCGGCAAACGGCACAGGGATATGCTGACAACAGTGCTTGGGCAAGGGGACAGGCATGGGCTGTTTACGGCTATACTACCTGCTATCGGTACACACGCAACAAGAAATACTTAGACAGGGCCGTTGCTTCTTTGAACTTTATCATGCACAACAAGAACCTTCCCGACGACCTTGTGCCCTATTGGGACTTTGATGCACCGAACATACCCAACGAACCTCGCGACGCTTCGAGTGCTGCCTGCGTGGCCTCCGCCCTGTATGAAATGAACGAATATCTGCCGGATAGCGGCTATGCGACGCTCGCTGACAGGATCATGCAGTCGCTTTCGACACCCGAATACCGTGCACCATTAGGCAAGAACGGCTGTTTCTTGCTGATGCACTCTGTGGGAAGCATTCCACATAACAATGAGATTGATGTCCCATTGAACTATGCCGACTACTATTTTCTGGAAGCCTTAACGAGAAGAAAATGAAAAACGGAAAGTTGTTCTTAGGCGCCTTGGCCTTGAGTCCGCAGATGATGTATGCTGCGGGCGGTCAAACCGCACGTCCGAATGTCGTCTATGTGTTCCCCGATCAGTTCCGTAACTGCGCATTGGGGATATGGCAGCGTCCCGGTTACGCTGAACATGTGAAGTTCAAAGGCGACCCTACGTATACGCCTCGCCTGAATCAGTTTGCCCATGAGGCCGTCGTTCTGACCTCGGCCATGAGTAATTTCCCGCTAAGCAGCCCACATCGCGGCAGTCTGCTCACCGGTATGTATCCTAATCGCAGCGGCGTTCCCGTCAATTGCAACTCTACTCGCCCCTTCAGTTATATCCGTCAGGAGACGATATGCATGGGCGACGTGTTCAAAGCGGCCGGTTACGACTGCGGATACATTGGAAAGCTGCACGCCGACCGCCCCGAAAGGAACGATCCTGACCGTCCCGGCCACTATGTGGAGGACATTATGCCCGTTTGGGACGCCTATACTCCGGCCGAACGGCGGCACGGTTTCAACTTCTGGTACGCTTATGGCACCTACGATGTACATAAGAATCCGCATTATTGGGACACAAACGGCAAGAAACATGAGCCGCATGAGTGGTCTCCCTTGCACGAAGCGAAGGTCGCCGCAGACTATATCAAGAACAAAAATGGGGTCAGAGACGCCAAACGTCCATTCTTTTTGATGGTCGCCATGAACCCTCCTCACAGCCCATATCGGTCAGAAGCCGACTGTATGCCCGAGGACTACGCCCGCTATAAGGACCGTCCTATCGACAGTCTGCTGGTGCGTGACAATGCCGACCGAACCATGTTAAAGACCCGTTCGGCTGCTTTCTACTTCGCATCTGTCACAGGTGTGGACAGAGCTTTCGGCAAAATATTGGACGCTTTGAAGGAAGCAGGCCTCGAAAAGAACACGATTGTGGTCTTTGCTTCTGACCATGGAGAGACCATGTGTAGCCAAGGTACGGAGGATCCTAAGAACTCTCCCTATGCCGAATCAATGAACATACCTTTCATGGCACGCTATCCCGGAAGGCTCACTCCACGGGTTGACTCGCTATTGCTGTCGTCTCCGGATATCATGCCGACCCTTCTCGGACTGGCAGGCTTGGGAAACAAGGTTCCCCACAGCGTGCAGGGACGCGACTATTCGGCTTTGTTCATCAACGGGAAAGCCGCAGTGAAGCGGCCTGATGCCGCACTCTACATTCAGAATATGGACGGAACAAAGAACGCAGAAGGCATCGTCAGCGATTATTTCCCTTCCGCCCGAGGCATCAAGACTGGCCGTTACACACTGGCGTTCTATATCAATAGGAAACACAAACGCGTGAAAACACTCTTCTTCGACGACTGGAACGACCCTTATCAGTTGCATAATATCACCCCGACCGACCGACCGATAGACTATGAAAAGCTTTGCTTGAGATTGGGAGAGTTGCTGCATGAGATCGACGACCCATGGTACAAGCAAGGCATATTAAACGAAATCTTAAAATATAAGAAATGAAACACAACAAGAAACTATGGCTCATGGGCTGCTTGATGGCTACTTTGCCTGTTTGTGCGCAAGGGCCTTACACCACGGCATGGAATGAATTTGCCACGAATTCCAAGGATAACGTGTTGTTGGATTTCTCGTATGCGGGCTATAATCACGGCCTTTCACTTCCGCCCGAAAGCTATCCGGGCTACACCGTCTATAATGTCATGGACTATGGAGCCGTTCCCAACGATGGAAAATCGGACAGACAGGCTTTGGAAAAGGTTATCAAGAAAATCGGATATAACGTGAAAGCCCACGCCATCATCTACTTTCCGGAAGGAGAATTCATTCTTCATTCCGAAGAAGATGACGTCATAGACGCTGCTACCAACAAGAAAAAGTCGGTCCGTATCAATCTGGCTGCGAACGATGTCATACTGAAAGGCGCCGGACGTGACAAGACTTTCCTCACCATGACAGCCCCAATGCTGCCGGCAGATGAGAAGATTCTCTATAGCTCTCCGTCGATGTTGGGTCTCTTGAACTATGGGACAAAGACCCCGAAAAGCTATGCTACGGTCGTTGGGACCGCTGCCAAGAACACGTTCAAGGTCAAAGTAGACGACACCAGCAAGCTGACTGTAGGCCAATGGGTGCGTCTCTACATGAAACCGAATAAAGATCCTTTGGTTATCAAGGAGGAACTCCAAGGCAGAACGCCCGAAACAACAATGACCAACCTCACGCAAAGCGGCGTGACGGTCGTTGATTACCATCAAATCAAAGCCATTTCGGGCAATGAAGTGACCTTTGAAGAACCCATTATGCATGCCGTCAAGCCGAGCGACGGCTGGGAACTCACCGAATATCGCCATTATGAAGGGCTGGGAGTAGAAGATGTGACGTTCAGAGGCAAAGCCAATCCGCACTTCAAGCACCATGGTTCTTGGAACGATGACGGAGGTTACAACATTCTCGACTTCATTCGGCTCGTCAATTCATGGCTGCGGCGTGTCTCTTTCGAGAGTGTCAGCGGCTGTGCCACCTTTCAAGACTGTGCAAACGTCGTGTGCTACGATGTGGAAATTACTGGAAACAGAGGCCATTCTGCTGTCCGCATGGCGAGTTCGTCACGCGGATTGATAGCCAATGTCTATGACCACAGCGACGGTTACATGACGAGTGACAAGAACTTCAAGGATCATCGCGTGGGACTGGGCCAGTTTCATGCCTGCGGTGTATCGAAACCGAGCATCGGAAACGTCATTTGGAACTGTCAATGGGGCAGCGATGCCTGTTTCGAAAGCCATGCGACACAGCCGAGGGCAACGCTCTTCGACTGTTGCAAAGGTGGTTTCATGCAATTGCATATGGGTGGTTCGCTGTCACAGTTGCCCAATCATTTGGACGACCTCACGATATGGAACTTCGAATGCACGACGACCAACCCCCAAGATTTCCCATTCTCGTGGTGGGAAACCGTACGTTCCATCTGGTATAAGTCGTTACCACCCACCGTTGTGGGCTTCCATGGAGCGCATATCCCGTTTGTCACCGATCAGATGAAGCGAAACGAGGCCCAAGGGCAGGCCGTCAACCCTCGCTCGCTCTATGTGGCACAGTTGGAGAAACGCTTGGGTCGCATTCCTGATTGGATAAAGTCGTGGATGGCGAACGTGCAAACGGCCAAGACAACATGGGACTTCACGGTGATGTCGACAGAAGACAAGACCTTGTTTGAGCAGGATACCAATTGGAACAAGGGGCAGGATGCCGGCCGCAACTATTATATCAACCAGCAAGCCTTGGGCGTTTCGAGCGGTTCCAAGAAGATTTTGCCCAAGGATATCAAGAAATATACGACCCCGATTTCAGTAAACGGCAAGGAACCGGAATGTACGAAGCGATTGCGTTTCGGCGTATATGTGAACGATGTCTGCAAGATTCTTGGCCCCGGAAAGCTCATGCTCTGTTGCGACGAGGGCTATCGTGTGCTCCGATTGAACGCGAATGCCATTGCTATTCTTATCCCTGATTGCAAAAAGGACCAGCAAATCATTGTTCATAGCAAGTCGGCTTCGAGCCAAGATGCACGCTATCTCAAGGCCGTTTCCAATCTGGATATCGTGAAAGGTTTCGCAGCTCCCGATGATCCTTCACTCGTTCAGGAGAGCATCGGCAAGGTAAAAGCCGACGGAGATGTGCTGTTGACGACCGTCAACGGCAACTTTCTCTATGACATTATCGTGAAAGATGCGTCGGGAAACGTCGTAACCACCGGGCTCACGGAGCTGATTTGCGAACACCGAATACCGAAAATCGACGCGATATATAACCTGCAAGGCCAACAAGTTGGCACAACCTATAAAGGAATTGTTATTAAAAATGGAAAGAGAATCATTCAGCAATAGTCGCTCAAAGCGGGCAGGAAGTTGGCTCGTTTGCGCCATGTTCGCACTCCCGATGGCTGTCCATGCACAGTCAATCGACCTTGTTGTCAGCAATCCCACGCCCGTTCAGCGTGTGCAAGTGGTTGAAGTCGATGCCAAAAAGGTCTATCAACGCCTGGGACGTGCCTACGGTTCGCCCCTCATCGTGCGCAATGTTTTCAAGCAACAAGTGGTCTATCAGCTCACCGCCGACAGTCTTTTGCTCGTCGAAGCGGCCGTTTCTCCACAGCGAAAAGCCGTGTTTCACATCACTTGCGGCATGCCCCGCGCCTTCCAATCGGCCGTAGACGGGCGGCTATATCCGTGGCGTGTGGACGATTTCGCATGGGAAAACGATCGCTGTGCCTACCGTGCTTACGGTCCGGCCTTGCAGCAAACGGGCGAGAAAGCCTTTGGTTTCGACGTTTGGTTGAAGTCGGTTCCCGGGCTCGTCGTGGCCGAACGCTATGCCAAAGTGTATGAAGCCAATCAGGAAGAAAAGCGACTTCGCAGCCTTGGAAAGCAGCAAGAGGCTGACAGTATCAGCCTCAATAACTCGCTACATCGCGACCATGGCAATGGACTCGACTGCTATAAAGTGGGTCCAACGCTGGGTTGTGGAGCCCCGGCGCTGATGATTGGCGACAGCATTGTCATGCCCTACTGCTTCAAGGAATACCATGTGCGCGACAATGGGCCCCTGCGTTTCAGTGCAGAATTCATCTATCTGCCCGTGAATGTGAATGGAGAAACCGACTTGATTGAGCACCGTTTGATCACACTCGACAAGGGATCGAGCTTCAATCGCATCACCGTTTGGTATGAAAACCTGCGCCATCGGCAGAAGTTCTGTGCCGGATTTGTCGTCCACGACGCCGGTAAAGAGACGGTCCGGCTGGGCAATGACTACGTGCAATACGCCGATCCGACCGACAATCCCGATGGACATAACCTCCAAATCTACGTGGGTGTGCTCTTTCCTAACGTGAAATCGCGACCGCGCATGCTGCAAAATACGCGCTTGTGTAAAGGCGTTTCGGGGCATGCCGTGTGCGAAACGACCATCAATCCGCATGAGAAAATCACCTATTATTTCGGTGCTGGCTGGCCGGGATCGGGCATCAGAGACCAAAAAGCATGGCAACATGAAATCGAATATTTCTGCTCTACCCTGAAAGAACCCTTGAAAATAAACCTCAAATAAAATATATTACGGCAAAGCACGTTAGAATAACGTAGGCTTTGTGCTTGGAAACAAACTTCAAATAAGACATATCGGTGTTCGAATCACGCTTCTTTTGCAAGCGCATCAGGCGGATTTGAACACGCCCTTAGCCTCCTGACATGCAGAAGCGTTGCTGTATCATCCCTCCTTTTATGCAGTAACAACATGGAAGGAGGCTTTTTCATGCCTGTAAATTCCCTCATTTTACGCATCAATCCGACTATAATAAGGTCGTCGGGATATTGACTTTGAACATTGAATTTTGAATTAAAAATTCAATGTTCAAAGGGACATACATCTTGTCTACCCGTCTACTCGCTAACTGCCAACCGAGTTGATAATCAACGGCTTATATCTTGCGTTCCAATTTCAGCCATTTTGTGCGCCAATCTCACTCATATTACCTTGCAATATGGGCCATATTAGCGCATAAAATGGCTGAGATTGAAAAACGATTTAGGCGAGGCTGTGGGCTCTACCGCCTGAGGCGCTGGTTCAATTGCACAATGGCGGGCACGAGAATACACAGTGAGAAGAAGATGTAAAGAGCGATAACAACAGGCTTCCCGTTTGCAAGCTGACTCAAGGTTGCATTTTCAAAGCCCGGCATAAGATTGGCCATGACATAGACAATGGTGTTGTTGACCCAATGAAGCACTACACCCGGCACGATACTTCCTGTGCGGTAGAACATCCAACCCAGCAGGAAACCCAACAGGAATGCATGCAGAAACTGGGCCGAATTACCGTGGACAAGTCCGAAAACGGCTGCGGAAATCGCAATAGCAATCCAAGGTTTGCTCCCGAAAAGCTTGAGAAGCGTGCGCAGAATAGCACCACGGAACACGATTTCTTCAGCAAGCGGTCCCAATATTCCTATGGCCACATAGCCTAAAGGCTCGTGCATCATTCGTGTGAAAAGCACTTCAAGCTGCTCGGGCATATCCACTTTGAACAATTCTTCAAGTCCGGAAGCCGGAATGATAATGCCGATTGCCGCAAGAACTACCCACATCAGCGTAGTCCAAGGGCGTGAAACAAGATAGGCACGTGACCTCGATACCCAGCCCAACTTGATGAAAAGGGCGATGACAATGAGGCTGCCGATGATGGAAGATGCGATGTTGAGCGTTACGTTTTGGGTGAGAATGTTTCCAAAATTCAGCTGGGGATCGGGATTGAAGTGCATATAACCGACCACAAGAATCAGGGGAATGGCAAGCTGAATGATGACGAATGTGACGAGATACAGCAGTGTATCAAGTATTGTTTTGCCTGTTTTGTTCATTATTCTGTTTCGTTTTTGAGTTGTTCTTTTATTTGTGAACGGTCTTTCCGAAGCTGCTCTACCAGTTCAAACGCGTTGTTGAACCGCCTCTCTTCGCGGATACGATGGACGAAAGACACGTGAATTTGCTTGTTGTAAAGGTCGCCATCGAAGTCGAAAAGGTGCACTTCCTGTGTCAATTTCTGGCCTTCGAACGTGGGACGTGTGCCGATATTCATCATACCATGGTGCACTTCGGCATCGTTTTCAACCTTTATGGTCACGGCATATACGCCCGGTTCGGGCGTGAGTTGGCCGCTTTCAGACGTGTCGATGTTGGCTGTCGGGAAGCCCATCTTGTGACCTTGCCCGTAGCCATGCACCACTTTGCCGACAAAGGTGTAAGGATAGCCGAGGCATTGGCGGGCCATTTCCACCTCGCCGGCCTGTAGGAAAGACCGAATGACCGATGAACTGACGTTGACACCATGCAGAAGAAAGGCCTCGGAATGAACGACGTCGATGCCTAATTCGCGGCCGTATCGCGCGTAATCGTCGAACTTTTCCTCGCGGTTATGGCCGAAACGGTTGTCGTAACCGATGAAGAGCTGCTTCACTTTCAGCCGGTCGCGGAGCACTTGTTGCATGAATTCAAAGGCCGAAAGACGTGCCATTGCCTCGTCGAAATGTAGCACCGCAGTGTTGTCGATGCCTGTTTTCGAGAGCAACAGCAGCTTATCTTCGAGTGTAGTCAGCAGTTGTGGCACGTAGTTGCTGTGCAAAACCTGTCGCGGATGACGGTCAAACGTGATCACGGTTGAGGCAAATCTGCCGGCTTCTGCAGCTTCTTTGACCTGCTTGATGAGGAACTGATGGCCCCGATGTACGCCATCGAAGAAGCCGATGGTGCCTACGCAGGGCGCAATGGCGTTGTTTTCCTCACTTAAAAATATTGTGTTCATAACCTTGGATTCCTTTGAGCGTGGGGCAACAGTGGGCATGTGGGCCCCTGACTGCAATGGGCTTATGCCGCAATTTTATGCAAAGATAGTCTTTTTTTCCTGATTTCTTTCGCCATTTATTTGGTTTTCTCCTCAAAACCCACTATCTTTGCACGCGAATCATCAGTTTCCCGGACTTGTAGCTCAGTTGGTTAGAGCAACAGACTCATAATCTGGAGGTCCCAGGTTCAAGCCCTGGCTGGTCCACATTGAAAATCAAGGAGTTACGCCATTAGCGCAACTCCTTTTTCTTTTGCTTGCGAACACGTTGCGAACACGGGATATCACAGAATACATGCAAATTACAAATAATACTACTAATAATGATTTCATAAATACATTCTATTACCCCTTCATTAATCTCATGGTATAATTTTCCCAATGAATCAATGAGGGGAATGTTAATAAATATTTGCTACTCGGTAAAATCATCTATGGTGTGGGTTATTATTAATCCCACATCAATATAAATAGTTTTTCCAGGTGTTGCACCAAATTCACTGCTGCTACCCAAATGGCCAGGTGGTAGTAGAACTGCATCTTTTCGTAGTCGTCATTCGGCTTGAAGTTACCGATCGCCGCTCTTGTGCGTGCCATTGCCCTTGCTTGTGCTGCCTCCGGTGTACCGTCGTTGCAGCAGAATTGTCGTGCAAACGAGAGGAAAGTGAGCTTGCTCTATCATTTCCAAGTGCAGCCGACAATGTCCTTTGGACAAACCTGACTATTCACATAGTCATCATTAGCCTTACCATTGTAAGGTATGTCAAAGGTACGAAATTTTCCTTGATAGCCTGCAACTGCTCACCATATTTTTTCTTGTAGTCCACCGTCACACCGTCAGCTTCATTGCCAGCGTATGGTATTTTACGTGGGTCTGCACCGTAGCTTGCCAAGTCGCCAAGCTTGCTGACGATTCTTTGTGAGCCGATGTAGATATGCTTGGTGTACTTACCACCTTGCCCTGCCACCAAGTATGGGCTGACATAGAGTGAGAAGCGAGCCGTACCAGTGTTACCACCAGAGAACTCTGAGTTTACGTATATAGCTTCATTCTCGCCACTGGTCTTCACTGTGCACTCACCATCGGCATCATACCAATAGTTGCTCACAAATCCGTTCTCATCGGCGGCCACCAAGCTGGGCCTATAGGAGATACAGAAAGAGAATTGAGTCGGTGTTCTCCCAATTGAATGATCATCTGATGATGATACGCAACTATGCAAAGCAACCACAAGGATTCTTCACAAGGATAGCTGCAAAGATAGCAGCCTTCACCATGCTACAGTATCTCAATTTTCTCAATCATAAGCCTATAGGTCAAGTCAAATACACTTTAATCTAATTCAACCAGCAGGTTCAAGGAGTCCTTTGGGGAGAAAAAACGAAAGGATCGATGTAATCTATTGCCGGATTTTTCATGAGGCAATAAAAAATCCATGGAATCTTAATATGTTAAATTCCCCAAAATAGAAACTGGGTCCAAAAACGACCATATATAGTGATTATTTTGTGTTGTACAGAGAATTTTTAGCGGACAGCGATATTTTTGCGGATTTTATGAAGTTTTAACGCTTCTTTTAACGCTTCAAGGAGGGGGTTTTTCAAAATTATTGATATCATTGTACCCAAGATGCAACTGCTGGTTGATTCTATAATGTTTCGTCTGACTCAAGATTTTAACAAAATGAACACTAGTGTCCGGTTAAAATTTCCAGACTATCATTTATTTCGTTAATATTCAATGAGATACATCGATTTAAAAATTTTCCGATTTGATTTCTTATCTTTGTACTGTTTCATATATAAGATAGCACAGGATATGAATGTCGGAAACACTGTACTCTCGCAACTGATGTCTCTCATCCCTGATTACGAGCTCAGGAAATGTGTTGACAGATATCGAGGGGATTTTCATGCAAGACGTTTCACTTGCCGTGATCAGTTTCTTGTCATGAGATATGCTCAATTTACTAGCAGTGCAAGTTTTCGAAGTATAGAAGCTCAACTTACCGCATTCAACTCCAAATTGTACCATGCGGGATTGAAAATCATGCCAATGTCTACTCTTGCTGATATGAACGAAAAGAAAAACTGGCGTATTTATCAAGACATGCAATGATACTTGTCGATAGAGCTCAGGCCCTTTATAAGGATAATTATTACCGTCTGAACATCGACAACATGGTCTATGCTTTTGACAGTAGTACCATTAATCTTTGTCTGCAGCTTTGTCCTTGGGCAAAGTTCCATCATGATAAAGGGGCGTTCAAAATGCATACCTTGGTTGATGTTAAGAACAGTATACCTAACTTTGTTCTCCTTACTCCCGGCAACGTACATGATAGCCAAGCTATGGATATGCTGCCAATCGAAACAGGCGCCTATTACCTTATGGATAAAGGATATG
>NZ_KB908327.1 GCF_000382385.1 Segatella maculosa DSM 19339 = JCM 15638
GTCAATGGGATTCAGCTTATTACCAAGCTGAAAAATAATATGAAAGGTGCGTTGATGAGCGTTCCCGATAAGTTACTACTCAGAAAGAGGGCCATCATAGAAACCATAAACGATGAACTTAAGAATATAGCGCAGGTAGAACATTCCCGACATAGGTGCTTCGACAATTTCATCGTCAACCTTCTGGGTGCCATTGCTGCCTATTGCCTATTTCCAAAGAAGCCATGCGTCAGAGTGCAAAGGACATTTGACACACAGCTTGCTTTATTCTAAATTCATCGAACTCACGTTAATATATTTAATCTGAATTATGACAATACGATAGAGAATAGCCTTGGAGAATATGAGGATGGATTTCCTCCAATCAAAGATGGAGAGGATTATAGCCGCTTTTCAGTAAAGCGTTATTATGAGAACAGAAGAGGAGTTTCAACAATAGCACATCTTCATGGTCAGATATTGTTCAGCGAGGTAAGGGAATACCCGTTTGATTATAGCATTCGGGATATGGTAAAGAACAGAAATTATCAGACTGCATGCAAAAACAGAATTGGAGGACAGTTCCCCCTTCTAATCAAGCGAAGGAAGAGTATTTACAGCCAGTCATTGTATCAGGTTCGAGGAAAACAGTAAAAATGACGTTTGCACCCAATAATGTGTATTTGTCTGACTTGGCAAGAAAGGTTGTTGAGAACAACCGCCTAATGGTTGTTGGCTATTCCTTCGGGGACTTATATCTGAATGAGATTTTGGGGTTGGGAATTGCTGCACATGGTGATGAATTCAAGGTGGTGATTATCGACAAGTTCCCTTCATATATAAACTCATATATCTCATGGTTTCAGCATCTGACTCATAGATGCAATCCACAAGAATACACTTTTGTGTCAAGGCTCGCTAAGGATAGGCTGTTTGTTGAAGTTGGGCAGCAAGAGTTTCCACTTATTGTTGGAGATTATGGTGAACCTGTGGTTTCAAGAAATGGTAAACTGATGATGTGTATAAATGGGTTCAAGGATGCGGTAGTGAACCATAAAGAAACGATACAGAGGTTTCTTGGGGTCTGATTTTGGGTACATATTATCTTTCTAATGGCCTTTCTGCTCATTGAGGGAGATGGAATTGGCACAACTATCATACCCCCGAACGGCTTGTAGTATGATGACTCGTCCAATTGCAGGATCATCTCCCATGAAACCTTTTTGTCCCTCGAGGAAAAAAGTGTAATCTTGGATCTTGGGGGAAAGCTGGGGGACAAATTGGGCTAAGAACGGCAAAAATGAAAGTGAAAAATCAAAAAACTGCAAATATAGACATAATTCTTAGCGTTTGAAATAAAGCGAATTATGAGCTATATTTGCAGATGGTATGCTTTTCTTTGCAAGAAATCACTTTCCCACGCAGAATCTACTTTCCGATGCAGAAGTGCTTAAAAATATTTCCAAGAACTTCATTCGTGGTTATCTGTCCGCCGGTAATCTCTGCCAATTGGTCAAGACAGATACGCAGGTCCTCACTGATGAGGTCTCCGCTAAGGCCGAGATTCATACCCTCAATAACGCGTTGAATGCTCTCATCGGCATGGGTCAGTGCTTCGTAGTGCCGGGCATTCGTTACGATAACGCTATTCTCGTTAATGTCGGGGATGTCGGCTGCACGATAGATGGCAGCCTCTAAGTCTTGAATATTCTGTTTTAGTTTTGCAGAGATAAAGACCGCGGGAGAATATGAGGCTGCAGTATTGGACTTTACAGTCATGCAATCCATCTTATTAAAAACGGTAATCAGTTTCTTTCCGGTCGTCAGACGCTGCATTCTTGCATATTCTTCGGCCAAAGGCTGTCGGTCGACGACCCATAGAACGATGAATGCCTCTTCCATTTTCTGATAGGCGCGTTCTATACCCAATTGCTCGACCTTGTCATCAGTCCTACGTATGCCTGCCGTATCGATGAACCGGAATGTTATCCCATTGATTTCTGTCGTATCTTCTATGACGTCACGGGTTGTTCCATGGATATCACTGACAATGGCCTTATCTTCGTGCAGCAGGCAATTAAGCAATGTGCTTTTCCCTACATTGGTTTTCCCTACGATTGCAACGGGCACACCTTTCTTCAAGGCATTACCTGTCTCGAACGAACGCGCAAGCATAGTGATTTGTTGATGGATTTGCGCTGCAAGTGCCTTTAATTCATCTCTATCGGCAAACTCCAATTCTTCATGGTCAGAGAAATCAAGTTCGAGTTCAAGCAAAGAAGTAATCCGTAGCAGCTGCTCACGAAGCACAGATAGTTCACTACTAAAATGTCCTTTCAACTGACTAAGTGCAAGTTTGTGTGAAGCCTTATTCGATGCAGCCACAAGGTCGGCAACGGCTTCTGCCTGACTCAAGTCCATCTTGCCATTTAGGTAAGCCCGTTTGGTGTATTCGCCGGGTTGTGCTTGCCTACACCCCGCATCGATGAGTGCTTTTACCACTTGATGCAGGATATAACCCGAACCATGACATGATATTTCCGTACTGTCTTCGCCCGTATAGCTGTGAGGAGTACGGAAAACACCAATGAGAACATCGTCTATAAGATTTCCTTGTTTGTCATGTAGTGCCCCGTAATGCAACGTATTCCCTTTGGCTTCCGCAAGTTTTTTGTTGCTTATACCATGGAAAACCCTTTCCGTAATCTCAATGGCCCTATCGCCACTGACCCTTACGACACCGATGGCTCCCCCTTCCGGAGTTGCCAATGCACAGATCGTCTCTCGGTCCATCAAATACGCTCCAACACTTTCTCTATCAAACCGTCAATGGTGTTCTTGTATCCTGTGTTTGCCTTTTGTGCGAGTCGGTTGGCTATCACCATACAGCAAGTCATGGCTTTGTGTCCCATCAACGCTGAAAGTCCGGCAAGTGCAGAGCTCTCCATCTCGAAGTTGGTAATGCGAAGCCCGTTATACTCAAAACGCTCTACCTTCTTGTTCTGTTCGGGATCGGCCAAAGGAATGCGCAACTCGCGGCCCTGAGGACCAAAGAAACCACCGCAAGCGATTGTAATGCCGCGTACCATATCGTTTTGAGCGATACGGTCTATCAGTTCCTTATCACCGTCAATCACATAAGGTGCACAAAGTTGCGGGTTCCAGTGCATATGCTTCGTGAATGCAGCTTCCAAATCCAAGTCGCAGACCTCGTTTCTTCCGGCATAGAAGTTGAGCAATCCATCAAAGCCAATACTCTTGATGCTGGCCACATACGTTCCTGAAGGCGTATTGGGCTGCAAACCGCCACAGGTCCCGATGCGTACCAAGGTCAACGTGCGATGCGTATCTTTCTCTGTGCGTGTTTTGAAATCAATATTCGCCAAGGCATCCAGTTCATTGAGTACGATGTCTATATTGTCACAACCGATACCCGTACTTTGCACGGTGATACGCTTTCCTTTATATGTGCCGGTTATCGTATGAAATTCGCGGCTTTCAACCTCGCATTCCTTGGTATCAAAGTGCGATGCCACCAAAGCAACCCTACCGGGGTCGCCAACCAAGATGACCTTATCGGCTAATTGTTCGGGTTTTAGATGCAAATGAAAGATACTTCCGTCCTCGTTGATGATCAACTCAGACGCTGCAAAATATTTCTTCTTGTCCATACGAAATGTTTATTTATGGTTTTCGATATTTCGGATTTCCTTTTCAAGTCTTGTTATCTGCAACTGCTGTTGTTCCAATTCTTTCTCCCTATCAAGGATTTGCTGCCGCATAGCCTGCTGTTTGCCGCGTGAAAGAGAGGCATAGTTGTCACGTAATAGCTGTAATTCAACTTCATTTTTAATGATGTTGTTGCGCAGCGCCAGCAACTTTGATACGTTCTGCCGGTTTTCTGCCTTGAAGTCGGAAATGTTTTCCAACGTCACGCCATCATTCACAACGAAATGCAGACCGGCCTTAAACTCATCGCCGACTTTTCCACGCGTCGCCAACTGCTTCAACCTACCGAGAGCGGCCTGTCTGTCGCCATTCTTCCATGTCATGGCTATAGACTGAATACGTGCCTGCGCCTCCAACTGCGACGGCGTCAGATGGTCGTCCGCATAGGACAGCCGTTGCTTGGTAGGAACAAAAGTATAGATGCACACTTTTCCTTCGGGCATGTTCCTATCCGTCACCAACCAGCCCAACTCGTTTGCATCGTCAATAGCCAACAGATAATCATTGGCCGTGGAGTTATAAGGGAGCCCCATGTTCTCGGGCGCATAGAAGCGATGCTCTTCACGGTTATATCGCGTCATAAACAAATCGTAACCTCCGATGCTGTTCACCCCTTGTGCCGCAAAGTACAGTGTCACGCCATCGCTCTGCACGAAAGGATAGTTTGCCAACCGATACTTGTCGTCGATGGCGGCTATTCGCACAGGCGCATCCCATTTACCACCGAGCCTGTCTGTGCTGTAGATTGCCGTCTGCACAGTGTCTCCGTCGGCGAAAAAGGCCTGATTGCCGATGCCATTGATGAAAGCCGACGCTTCAGGATACTGCGTCCGACCCAAGAACTCCTTTGTGGTAAGTATGCTACCTGACAACCGGCTCATGGGAATCTTCGACAGAAAGTCCTGCTTATCGACAACGACGCTATCGACGAACAGCACCTTGGCCGTGGCCGGAAGCAACTCACGAAACAGCGCATTCTCCGGCGACACGCGTTTTGCAGCTGCGGCAGTCGGCTTTATCGGCGCTTTCCGTCCCTTCGGCTTTGTCTGTGCCCCGACTGAAAAGGGAAACAACAGCCACACGATTAAAAGACTTATTACGATTTTCTTCATAGAGTTTCGTTCTTTATGCGTCACAAAGATAAGCAAAAAAATAATAATGATGAAACTTTACTGGGATTTTAGGGCTTCTTGCCATAACCTGTCATAAAATTCTATCCGAAAGATTTGGCTATATCATAAATTAGCCTTACCTTTGCCGCCGAGATGATATTAACAAGCAATCATAATAAAGGTGTGAAGCTGGTGCAAAGAAACTTTGATTTCTCTGCATCTTTTAACGCTTATTATTTGGTCAATCCAAATAATTTGCTAACACACACACACACACACACACACACACACACACACACACACACACACACACAGGCGAGCGACCTATAACACATTACGCGTACGCGCGCGAGGCATGCCTCGCAACCCTTATAGACAAAGGACTTCCACGGAGTTTCCTTTGCCCCATGACCCGTGTCCCATGATGAGCAAAAATAAACCGCTTTTCGCTGTAGGGACGCACGGCTTGTGCGTCCGCTCAATGCGGTTGACGAGTGAACAAGTTAGCAGACTATAGGAACGGACGCACGAGCCGTGCGTCCCTACATACAAACAAGGTAAAAACAAGATAGATTATGAAGAAAACAGAATTTGAAAAGCGGGAGTACGTAACCCCCGAGATTGAAGTGTTCCCCATGTCGGGAGACTGTCAGCTGCAGAGCACGAGTATTCAGCTTGATGCGCCACATTCTACGGAAGAAGAGTGGCAGGAAGAAGAAATAGACGCAGGAGAGGTGGAAATATAGGCTCACCCCCGGCCCCTCCCAAGAGAGGGGAATACGAACTCGCGGTAATCATAAAGTTCAATGTTCAAACATCAAAGTTCAAAGTAAATCAAAGTTCAATGAAGAAGATATTATTTATAGCAGGCCTTGTGAGCACGATGTTGCTCGCGGCATGCAGCAGCGAAGAGAGCGTCGTCAAAGAGGACGGCAAAGTAAATGCGGCGAAAGACATCACGTTTCAATTCACCGAGGAAGCCTATGTGCCGGGTAAAGTCTCAACTGATAAGGCGGGAGCCAAAGGCATATATGCAGCAGAACCGCAAGCGGTGGACTTAGGTGATGGTTTGATAGCCGAAGTGAGTCTCGAGCCCGACACCATGGGCACAGTCCAAACGCGTGCACCGCAACCGATGAGCGATGGTCACTACACCATCTATGCCGTTGACGCCTCCAATGTACGCCATGACGGGATATCAGGAACCGTTTCGGGTGGAACGTTTACTCCTGATGCCGCTAAAAACTTAGAACTCAACGCCGGCGAAACTTATACTTTCGTTTGCTTCAACGATGCCATTACGGACAACGGTACGGACCTTCAGGCTATCGAAGGAGTTGTGAACCCAATGATTGGTACTGCAATCCATACTGTCAGCACTTCCGCTCATGACGTAGTAACTTTCGAGATGAAGCATCTGATGGCACGCTTACGCATTCAGATAAGCTCTCACATGGCACCTCCACAGAACCTCACTATGAAACTATGGCTCCCATCTATTGCCGATAGGAATGAAACTTTCGACATTAAAGGCGTGCATATAAACTCTTGGAGCGATGGTAACGAATTTAACGGCCCGACAATACCATTTTCCACCAACAAGCCCTATGTCTATTCTGCCATTAGCCAAGAC
Source organism: Segatella maculosa DSM 19339 = JCM 15638 (assembly GCF_000382385.1). Lineage (GTDB taxonomy): Bacteria > Bacteroidota > Bacteroidia > Bacteroidales > Bacteroidaceae > Prevotella > Prevotella maculosa. Next base: position 6,454 of record NZ_KB908327.1, read on the forward strand.
TATACGACCACAAGTGACTATGTATATGGCTCCCAAAGTATATTAGGCGAAAGCTATAGTTTCAACTTTACCGGCACACTTCATGGAGAGTCGCTTACGAATATGACCTTTCCTCCAGGAACTTATTTTTATAATAACCATTCTTACCTCGTCAAGGTCAAATACAAGAGTAAAGGCCCACTCTATCTCTATCAAGACGGCACCGTGGGCTACCTCGGCGATAAGGGCACGCGCACGCCCATCGGCGTGGTGGCTATAGAGAAGACCAATGCGACCAACGGCACGGCTGTAGCATTGAAAGAAGCAATACCTGGTTATGGAGGTTGTCCCTGGAGCGATTACGGCATTACCGATGGTAATACGACGAGGAGCAGTGACTTCAACACCAACTACAACGACTTGAATGGTTACAAGTGGACGTGGGACGCAGCAAGCAGCACGGACGGGAAGGTGAAAGCCAATGAACAGACGAAATACCAAGCCTTCTATCATGCTGCCAACTACAATCCCGGCGTCGGCATCACCGGGGCAAACGTGGGCAAATGGTATCTGCCTGCAGCCGGAGAATGGCTTAGGGCACTCGAACGACTTGGCAAAGCTGGAAAAGCAACGACCTTGGACTATCAGACCATGTATTATATTGATTGGAAATATCTGAACAAAGCCTTTACTGCTGCCGGTGGAGAGGCATTGACTAATTATTGGTATCACACCAGTTCCGAGATTTCGGCAATCAAGACCGTTACTATTACCTTTGACAGAAATGGTAGTAATCCGCCGGCCAACAAGTATGCGCTCACCGACATGGATAACAAAGGGGTTGAGAATGTCCGCTCGTTTATCCATTTCTAAGCGCACATCCCCCTCGGAAAGAATTCCGTGCCGCCACGAAATGAATTCCGACGCGGCACGGAATTCAATGCGAGGCGGCACGGAATAGAAACGATCATAAAACAGAAGATTTTTTATCTTTAATATCAAATATTTTTCAACGCTTAAAAGAAAGGAAAAACTATGAGCAACAAACCATTGCAGTATGTCTTGAAAATGCGCAAGCTGAAAGTGAAAGGCAAGGAGAACAAAGAAGAAATGCAGGTGGCCATGCCCACAGGGCGTAAGCGGGTGGACTTCCGCTCATTCTGCAAGCAGGTGGCCAACAACACGACGTTCTCGCCGCAGGAAGTGTATGCCGTGCTCAACCAAGCCATTGCCGCAGCACGTGACATCGTAGCCAACGGCGACTCGGTGGAGTTCGGCGATATGGGTACGCTGAAGCCCTCGTTCAAAAGTACGGCGGTGGCCAAGGACGAGAAGTTCAATGCCAAAAAGCACATCATCAAGCCCGTGGTCAGGCTGCTGCTCTCGAAGAAGTATTTCGAGCTGAACGACGTAAGCTTCGAGCAGGTGGAAGATAAGAAGAAAGGCAAAGGAGAGATAGGGCAGCACGGGAATTAAAAGCCCTCAAACCCACCCCCTGACACCCACCCCCGGCCCCTCCCGAAGTGAGGGGAGGAGCCACCCCCCAGCCCCCTCCAAAGGAGGGGGAGACCGAGCTTGCGAGGAATTAGTTTGCACGCTGTTTGTGCTCCCCTCCTTCGGAGGGGCTGGGGGAGGTTATTGGGGAGGGCGCACGACTTACCTGTATTTAGTCAAAATCAAAATTCACCTTATGATTAACTCGCTTGTCTGTGTGCCCTCCCCGTTTAAAGAAAAGCCTCCCCCCAACCCCCTCCGAAGGAGGGGGAGGCCAAGCTTGCAGGCAATGATGAAAAATGCATGATAAACAAAATAGACCTTGTGAACTAAAATGTTCGCAAGGTCTATTTGCATTTTACTCCCCTCCCTCTTCGGGGAGGGGTTGGGGGAGAGGCTTCTTCTCCCCTCCCTCGGGAGGGGCCGGGGGTGGGCTTCCCTTTTCAACCTTTTTTGTATTCCTTTGCTTGTTTTATCACTCCCGTCGGCCATAACCCCGGTTTTTTTTATACCTTTGTAGACTTAAAAACTTAAATATAATCGAACTATGAGACTGATTATTGAAAAAGATTATGATGCGCTGTCTGCATGGGCGGCCAATCATGTGATCGACCGTATCAACGCTTTCGGGCCGACGAAAGAACGGCCGTTCGTGTTGGGACTTCCCACGGGGTCTTCGCCCATCGGTATGTATCGGGCTTTGGTCAAGGCTTGCGCCGAGGGACGCGTCTCTTTCCGCCATGTCGTCACGTTCAACATGGACGAGTACGTGGGGCTGCCCGAGTCGCACCCCGAGAGTTATCATTCGTTTATGGCACGCAACCTGTTCGACCATATCGATTGTCCGAAGGAGAACATTCATATTCTCAATGGCAATGCCTCCGATCTTGCGGCTGAATGCGAACACTACGAGCAGATGATAGCCGAAGCCGGAGGCATTGATTTGTTTATCGGCGGCGTGGGTGTAGACGGGCATGTCGCTTTCAACGAGCCGGGGTCGTCGCTTACTTCGCGCACCCGACAGAAAACGCTGACTACGGACACGCGCATCGTGAACAGCCGCTTCTTCGACGGCGACGTGAACAAGGTTCCGGCCTACGCGCTGACGGTGGGCGTGGGCACGGTGATGGACGCCCGCGAAGTGATGGTGCTCATCAACGGCCACGCCAAGGCGCATGCGCTGCAGGCTGCGGTGGAAGGACCGGTGACGCAGATATTCACCATCAGTGCGCTGCAATTGCACCGGCACGGCATCATCGTCTGCGACGAGGCAGCCACCGAAGAGTTGCGCGTGGGCACGTATCGTTATTTCAAAGACATCGAACACCAACACTAAAAAGAGGAGTATATCATGAAATTAAACCTTAGTTCGCAAATCGTATTGAACAAAATACCCGAAGAGTTTTATCATCCGCGTACGGCCGTCGAGCGCTCCGAGCTGACGCGCTGCGAGAAGATTCCTACCGACATCTTTCCGAAGGTAGAAGAGGGTGCGGAGAACATTGCCGACGAAGTGATGCGGCTCATCAACCAGCGGCGGCACGAAGGCCGTTATTGCGTGTTGGGACTGGGCACGGGCAAGTCGCTCGCGCCTGTTTATGACGCGCTCATCGACCGCTACGAGCGTCGATTGGTGAGTTTCAGCAACGTCGTCGTGTTCAATGCCTACGAATACTTCCCGCTCGACACCACCTCTGCCCACAGTTCGATAGCGCAGCTGCACGACATGCTGCTCGACCATGTGGACATCAACGAGCAAAACATTTTCACGCCCGACGGCACGTGTCCGCAAGACGAAGTGCAAGAGCAATGCCGCCTCTACGAGCAGCGCATACAGAGTTTCGGCGGGATCGACGTCATGCTCCTCGGTATCGGCCGCATCGGCAACATCGCCACCAACGAACCGGGTTCGGGGCTCACATCGACCTCGCGACTGATGCTCATCGACGCCACGAGCCGAGAAGAGATGACGATGAGCTTCGGCTCGCAGGAGCCCGTGCCGCCATGCTCGATTACGATGGGCATCGCCACGATTCTCGCCGCGCGGAAGATATTTCTCACGGCATGGGGCGACGATAAGGCCGAGATTATCCGCCAGACGGTCGAGGGACCCATCACGGAGACAATCCCCGCCTCGTTCCTGCAGACGCACAACGATGCGCACGTAGTCATCGACCTCGCCGCGGGCGCACGGCTGACGCGCATCGTTCATCCGTGGTTGGTGACCGGATGCAAATGGACGGATAAGCTGACGCGGGCTGCGCTGACGTGGCTCTGCCAAAAGGTGCACAAACCGATACTGAAACTCACCAACAAGGACTATAACGAGAACGGACTCTCTGAACTATTGGCCCTCTATGGCTCGGCGTACAACGCGAACATCAAAATATTCAACGACCTGCAGCACACGATCACGGGATGGCCGGGCGGAAAGCCAGACGCCGACGACACGTGCCGGCCGGAGCGGGCCAAACCTTACCCCAAGCGTGTGATTGTGTTTTCGCCGCACCCCGACGATGACGTTATCTCGATGGGCGGCACGATACGCCGGTTGGTGCAGCAGCAACACGAGGTTCACGTGGCCTACGAGACGAGCGGGAACATCGCCGTGGGCGACGAGGAAGTGACGCGCTTCATGCACTTCGTCAACGGCTTCAACCAGCTTTTCATGGGGAGCGACGATGAGACCATCGCGCGGATGTACGGGGAAATCAAGAATTTTCTGGCCGCGAAGAAGGAGGGCGAGCCGGACACGGCGGACGTGCGCACCATCAAGGGGCTGATCCGCCGCGGCGAGGCGCGAACGGCATGCACGTTCAATAATATCCCGCTCGACCGCGTACACTTTCTCGACCTGCCGTTCTATGAGAGCGGAAAGATTGAGAAATTGCCGATGACGGAGAAGGATGTGGAAATCGTGCGGCAATTATTGCAAGAAGTGAAGCCTCATCAGATTTACGTGGCCGGCGACCTTGCAGACCCGCACGGCACGCATCGAAAATGCACCGATGCCGTGCTGGCCGCACTCGACCTTGAGAAGGAAGAGGGGGCGGAATGGCTCGCCGACTGCCGCGTGTGGATGTATCGCGGCGCGTGGGCCGAGTGGGAAATCGAGAACATCGAGATGTGCGTTCCGATGAGTCCGGAAGAGCTGCGCGCCAAGCGCAATGCCATTCTCAAGCATAGCTCGCAGATGGAGAGTGCTCCGTTCATGGGAAATGACGAGCGCCTCTTCTGGCAGCGGGCCGAGGACCGCAACCGCGGAACGGCCAAACTTTACGACGACCTCGGTCTTGCTTGCTACGAGGCCATGGAGGCGTTCGTTGAGTATAAAATGTAGAAAGATTCAAAAGAAGAAGGCCTCCCCTTTATGGGGAGGCTTTTTTTTGTGCAGAATTTTATGTTTGTTGCGATTTCCGAGTCATCGGAAAGCAAAAAATCCTCGAGCGACGCACTTTCCAACCCCTTGGAAAGTAAAAAATCCTCGGGCGACGCACTTTCCAACCCCTTGGAAAGCAAAAAATCATCGGACGACGCACTTTCCAACCCCTTGGAAAGCAAAAAATCTTCGGACGATGCACTTTCCAACCCCTTGGAAAGTAAAAAATCATCGGACGATGGCTTTCCAACCCCTTGGAAAGCAAAAAATCTTCGGACGACGCACTTTCCAACCCCTTGGAAAGTAAAAAATCATCGGACGATGGCTTTCCAACCCCTTGGAAAGTAAAAAATCATCGGACGATGCACTTTCCAACCCCTTGGAAAGCAAAAATCTTCGAACGACGCTATTCTAACTCTTTGGAAAGCAAAATCATCGGACGATAATGTTTCCGAGGCCTCGGAAAGTGAAAAATCATCGGACGACGGCATTTCCGAGGCCTCGGAAAGCAAAAAATCATCGGACGACGGCTTTCCGAGGCCTCGGAAAGTGAAAAATCATCGGACGATGGCATTTCCGAGGCCTCGGAAAGCAAAAAATCATCGGACGACGGCTTTCCGAGGCCTCGGAAAGTAAAAAATCATCGAACGATGGCGTTTCCGAGGCCTCGGAAAGCAAAAAATCATAGGACGACGGCTTTCCGAGGCCTCGGAAAGCAAAAAATCATAGGACGATGGCATTTCCGAGACCTCGGCTGATGAAAAACACTTTGCGACGGCTGAAAATAGTTGAATGATGTGGGGCGGGTTATGTGTGTTTGATTGGAAATGAAAAACAGACCTTGCGGAATGGTGTTTCCGCAAGGTCTGTTTGTGTTTTTTTGCCGCCTGATGGGTATGGCTGGCTGTCGGAGCTATCGGCTGTTCGCGCGCGATGGGTGGTTGCCTGGCGTTTCGCGTTTCCGGATATATTCGCGGCATTCTTCCATGAGCCACTTGGGTGTGCTTGTTGCGCCGCAGATGCCGACGGTTTCGGCGTGGTTGAACCATTGCATGTCGATTTCGGCTGCGCTTTCTATCTGGTGGCTGTTGGGATTGACGCTGAGGCACTCTTTGAAGAGTACTTTCCCGTTGGAGCTCTTGCGCCCGGCTACGAAAATCACGACGTCGTGGCGGCCGGCGAATGCGGCTATGTTTGGCATGCGGTTGGCGACTTGCCGACAGATGGTGTCGAAGCTTTTGAACTCGGCGCCGGGGGAAATGTGGGCGCGTATGTAGTCGATGATGTGGTGAAATTCGTCGAGGCTCTTTGTGGTTTGTGAGTAGAGGTAGATGTTGCGGGTGAAGTCGAGTTTCTTGACGTCGTCGAACTTTTCGATGACGATGGCTTTGCTGTGTGTTTGTCCGACGAGTCCGAGGACCTCTGCATGTCCGTTTTTGCCGAAAATGACGATTTGACGTTCGGAATCGTTGGTTGCTGCGTTGTTCTCGTGCTGTTTTTTGATGCGCCTTTGGAGCTGGAGGACGACGGGGCAGGTTGCGTCGATGATTTCGATGTTGTTGCGGCGTGCGATTGCGTAGGTTTCGGGGGGCTCGCCGTGGGCTCGAAGGAGTACTTTCGCGTTGTGCAGCCGGCGTAGTTGTTGGTGGTCTATGGTGATGAGTCCGCGGGCGTGGAGGCGTTCTACTTCCATTCCGTTGTGGACGATGTCTCCGAGACAGTAGAGTGTGCCTCCCTTTTGGAGTTCTTCTTCGGCTTTTTTGATGGCGGTGGTTACGCCGAAGCAGAATCCGCTGCCGTTGTCGATTTCTATTTGTAGCATTTAGTTGACGTTGATTTTGATGACGACTTTTGGTTTTCGGGGGTCGTTGGTGATCATGAGAATGCGTGGTGTGCGCTTCGCGGTTTTGAGTTGGTCGGCGATGGCTGTTATTTTGAGCTTCGCTTGTGTGTGGGGCTCGATGGTTGTTTTGCTGAGGGAAATTTCGAGGCCGGAGGTGAACATTTGGAGGTTGCGCACTTCGAGTGGTGCGTTTCCGATGTTACTGAGTTCGATTTCGCCTTTCAGCCGTGGCCGACCGTTGAAGCTTCCGAGTGTGAGGCTGTCGGCTGAAAGTTTTATTTGGGGTGCGAGGCTGTTGGGTTGTTCGGCGGTGTGTTGGAAGTGGGGCAGCAGTACGGTGGACACGGGAATGAGTGTTGCTTCGGAGACTTTTTCGCCGGGTGCAAATCCGAGGTAGATGTTTGTCTGCGTGAGTCCGAAGTCGCGTAGTTTTCGCGAGTCGAGGGTGAGGGTGGCTACTCCTGCGTGTCTCGGTGCTATGCGCGAGGGGGAAATTTCGGCTGTGAGGTAGTCGGGGAGGTGCATGAAGAGGGGCTGGGCTGTTTTGTCGGAGTTGTTGAAGATGTGTATGCGCTTTGTGGGTCGGTCGCCCTTGTTGACGTCGTCGAATTCGCAGTCGTTGGCGTCGGTCTTCAGTTCGCCGAGTGTGAAGGGGTAGTTTCCTGCGAAGTCCTTGATTTCGCTGACGACCTCGCCTTGCAGGGTGAGTATGAGCGGTTCTCGGCCTGCGTAGATGGCCAGCTGCTTGTTGAAGTGGCCGAGCGTTCGGGCATCATAGACGGCGGTGATGGTGAATTCCTTTCCCATTCCGACGGTTTCGGGGTATGCCGCCGTCGTGCAGCCGCAGCTTGTCTTTACTTCTCGGATGCGGAGTGTTTTGAGGCTTTTGTTCTTGAGTTTGAAGTCGGCACTGACGGGTGTCTTGTAGAGTACTTGGCCGACGTTGATGGTTTTTTGTTCGGTGCTGATCCGCTGCGCCTGCGCGGGAAGTAGGGCAAGCAGCATGCAGGTCGTTAAGAATTTATTTCTCATTGTTCAATTGAATGGCTTTGTCGCGTCCGGCGAATTCGGGGCTGTACGTGCAGCGCGCCGTGCAGATTCCGCTCGAATATGAGCCTTCGCGGTCGATGTAGTATTCGGTTTCTATGATATGTGTGCCTTTGGGGAGGCGGTCGAAATAATAGCGGGTTGCGCGGTCGCCGGGCGCGTAGTAGTATCGGAAATTGTAACCGCTGGTCTGATCAACGGGTTCGAGGCATGCGGGGCGCTTGTCTTCGACCTCCACGAAGTCATAGTCGCGGTCGGCTTTGAGCGTGATGCGCACTTTTATCTTGTCGCCCACCTTGAAATCTTGGTTGATTTTGGCCATCTTGCCGTCGGCGTTGATAAGCTGGCGCGTCACAGCAAGCTGCGTTGCCTGGCTGTCAATATCCTTGAGTTTCTGGTCATATTCCGCATAGATGGCCCCCCAACTGATGTTGTTCGATTGCTTTTCGGCCGTCAGCGTGCCAAACGTCTTGCCGGTTTTCTCGGCCTTCACGACGGCCCTTCCTGCGGTGGGCTCGGTTGTGCAGAGCTTCTCTCCGTTGAGTGTCAGCAGGGTGTTGTTACCGTAATTCGTGAGGCTTTCCTTGGTTTCGCCCTGCATGAAAGCATAAACGGCATCGACGCAGTTGATGGGCGTGTCCCAACTTTGCGTACGCTTGCTTTGCAGGAGCCAGCGTTGCATTTCGCTGATGGTCTGCTTGTCGTTTGGGGTGATAATCTTCAATGCCTCGATGGCCGCCACTTCAGTCGGTATGCGATAGTCGAACCACGAATATCCCGCCCGCTTCGTGTCGAAATAACGGCCCATCTCGTCAGTGTAGACCGTATATTCCTTGAGGCTCTTCAGATGTTCCTGTGCCAACTTCATGTTGTGCCCGTTTCGTCCCAAGATTACGGCCATCATAGCCTTTCCGTAGATGGTAAACAACGTATGACGCTTCTCCACAAGGTTCAACAGATATTTATTGTCGGCATTATCGAGGTTCTCTTTGCGCAGCGCACAGATATAAAGGTATTGCAAGTCCGTCTCTGAGGGCAGCAGGTTCTTATAGCCCTTGGCTTCCCACGCTTTGAGTCGTACCACATCTTTCTTTACCTCTTTGGCCATGAACTTCATGCTGTTGGCTATCAGATTGCGGGTAGCTTGCTGTTCGCCCGTCATCATATTGAGGCGTTGCAGCATCTCGGTCACGGCCACGGTCATATAGAGCGAACCACTCATGCCAGGCCACCAAGAGAATGAGCCGTCGGCGCGTTGCAACTGGCGTAGACCGAAGAGGGCTTCTTCCTTGTAGCGATTGGCAGCCTCTAAGGAGTCGGTCTGGCCGGCAAGCTGCATCAAATAGGCCGACAATGTGTTGGCATAATACTTGGCAGCAAGACTGATGGCATCTTTTGTCGATGCGTGGGCAACGGTCGGGAGAGCCTCGACCATCATCCATGCCGGATTGTTGGTGTAGCTGACGGTTAACTTGTTGCTATCTTCCTTGACGGGGAAGAGCTTGTCAATGTCAAATGTCTTCGTGCCCGGTTCATGTTGACTGAAAGCCAAGGTGGTCACAACGTGCTCCATGTCTGACAGGATTGGCAACAGATGCTGCTCACCGTCACTGAACGTCTTGCCTTCGATCGTCATACGGCAAACCACAGCATCACCTTGGTAACCCATGGAACGAAGCTGCGAAGGCACAAACACGAAGTTAGTATTTGCAGTGGCATTGGCTTCAAGTGTAATACTTTTCGTCTCTGCCATGAGCTGCTTCTCGGTCTTTGGATCAAGCAAGTGCATCTCCACCTGTGCCGAAAGCGGTTTGTCGGTGGTGTTGACAATACGATTGCTAAGCACGGCCTTGTCGCCCATTCTCACGAAGCGCGGCATGTTCGGCATAATCATCACGCTCTTCTTGGCCACAGCTGTAGCCTCGATAAGAGCGTCATTCATATCCTTATCGTGAGCATAACCAAGCAGACGCCATGTGGTCACACTCTCCGGAAGCGTGAACTTCAGGCTCACATTGCCCTTACTATCAGTCTGTAGTGCAGGGAAGAAGAAAGCCGTTTCATTGAAGTTCTTGCGCAGGGAGATTGACTTCTGTGGTTTCGGCATGTCTGCTTCACGCTTCTTCCGAGGTGCATAACCTGTGGTGACCACCTCCTCATGAAGTTCGGAGCTTCTCGCACCGAAAAGACTGCTTGCCACTTCTTCTTTGGCCAGAACTACAGTGTCGGACATGCTTTCGTTCTTCATACCCCTCAACCCATAGACCTTTCCTTGCAGGTGGGAAGCAATATCCCAACCGATATGCGTGAAGTTGAAACCACGCACGTTGAGAAGTTTCAGTGGCATCTCCCCATAGAACTGCCAATTGTCGAACCGGGTGCCTGCCCATTGAATGCTTGCCAAATCCCAACTAAACCTTACGCCTGTGTCCCAACTGTGCAGATAGATGTCGTCAAGACTCATGTCATACATCGTAGCCATGAGTTGTGCACGGGAAGGCTTCCCATCTTTGTCAGTGAGCTGCAAGGTCCATGTCTCGTGCTGTCCCGGTGTAAGTCTGTCGCGGAATGTAATCCACTTTGCGTGCAAATCCAACTGGGGGTCAGGTCTACGGATATTGATATTGTGACTATGGAGCACGCCGTCTTTCACCCACGCATAAGCCACTGTGATGCCATCGAGATAAGTCTCTTTGTATTTGAAGGCACGTGTGTACATCTCGTCATTCAGCGTGAAGGTGCCGCTTTCAAGCACCTTACTGCCCGATAGTATCGTATAGGCCACGTAGATATCTTTCAGACTGCTGCCCAACTGCACATAGACGGGTTTGCCGTCGTTGCCGAATTGGTTGCTCGTCGTATAGCACCAATCCGGTGTATTCTCGGCCGGCTTCTTATCTTTCAGTGAGAACAAGACGAACGACCTGCGCAAGGTGTCTTCTCCGCAGACGGCTTCCAAGGTGTGATGCCCACTCTTCATCTTCGGGTAGTCGAGCGAAACCTCTTCGTTGCTGTTGGCCTGATAGGGCGCATCGTCTACCTTATAATATACCTTAGCAGCCACATTCTCGCCTGCAAGGTTCTTATATATAAAGGTGAAGCGCGTCAGACTGTCGCGATTGATGCGTTCGGGCAGGTTGCAATTGAAGTAGACCGAACGGTTGCCGAATGGCAGCGCAATCGTTCCTTCGTGGCTCTCGCCTGCACCGTCTGTCACGGTGGCACTGATATCATAGGTATAGTAACGTGGCAGGTTGTTCTTTCCTTCGGGAAGATGCAAGGGAACCCGAATCACGAAGTGGCCGGCCTCGTCGGTCATCAGTGTATCTTCTTTAACCGTGACTCGGCTCTCGTCGCTCCCACGCCACCAAAACCAATTGGGTCTGCGCACCACAGAGCAGACCACCTTTGCACCCTGCACGGGCACGCCTGCATAGCTCTTGGCCGTGCCTTCCACGCTGATGGTGTCGCCATTCTTGTAGCTCTTCGTATAGGGTGTGAAGTCCACGGTGAACGTGGGCCGCTTGTATTCCTCAACATGGAAGCTTGTCTCAAAGTCGTCGTTGGCTTCGATGGTGAACAAGCCCGTCTTGCCCGACTTTGGAAGGTCGAACACGACGCTGGCCGTCCCATACTCGTCCGTGCGCACCTTCTTCGTCTCCGTTTCCTTGTAATCGGCATCGTAGAGCGTCAGCGCGATGCTGTCATTGGCATTGACGGAGGCTTTCTTCGTGCGGTCGTTGACGGTGAAGTCTACCATGCTCACGTGCACCTGCTGACCGGGACGATAGAGGCTGCGGTCGGTAAAGAGTTGCACCTGACGCGTGATGAAGTCCTCCTCGTCTTCCTTCCCATAGTCGTTGCCCGGTGCATAATAAGACGTGCTGCTGCACGGCGGACAGAAGTCATCGGCAGCCGTGAAGGCTTGGCAATACATGTCGTATTCCTCCTTACTCCTCTTGTAGCTGACCTCGCCTTGGCGGTCAACCGTCAACGTGGCCTTCAAGCTGCGCTTGCTTTCCTGATAAGTGCGCGAGAAGATGCGTATCTTGGCGTTCGCAACGGGCCGACCCGTAGTGGCACTCATGGCGATAAGCCTCACCCTGTAGTTGGGAAGCCTAGTCTCCAGCACATACATGTCCGACACGTGGAGCAGCATGCGCACGGGGCGAATGTCCTTATTGTCGGTCGTGAACTCAACGAGATAAACGCCCTTCTCCAACGGCCCCACCGTCATTGAGTCGCTGCTCACCTTATAGTTGGGCAGCCCCACGTAGCGGTGGGTCACCGAAGTCGTCGTCGGTGCCAGCAACAGCTTTTCTATCTTGGCATAGTCGTGCTTGTCGGCAGGATTGAGCGGGCAGTAGGCCTTCGTATTGAGGCGCGTCACGCTCATCGTGAGGCTCTGGATATTGGTCAGCTGTCGGATACGGACCACTCTCTCCTTATGGGGCAGCAGCACCTGCGGGCCACATTCGGCAAGGAAGCTCGGCAGCGTGAGTCGGCTACGGGCATTGCGCAGGATATTCATACGCGGCCACGTGCCCCACTTGGCAAGGGCATAGTTCAGATAGTTCATCTTCTCCTCGGCCGAAACATCGTCGGCCAAGTCCATGAACTCATAGCGGGCAATACCCAGTTCGCCACCCACGGGCAGGTCTCCATAGCACGTGATGAGCGAGTCGAGCCGTTGCAGATACTTCGACTTCTTCGATTCGAACACATTGTCCTGCCGTTCGTCCTTCAACAGCTGCAGGGCACAGTAGCAGGCGGCACTGCGGTTGCCGTGGGCGTCATACCATCGGTGGAGCGTCCGGTAGTCCTTGGTGACGAAGCCGAGCACGTGCAGCAGGTCGTTGTGGAAGATTTGGCTGTCACTCCCCCCTATCATCAGCGGCTCATAGTTCTCGGCCTTAGTAGCGGCCAGCAGTGCAGGTTCCTGCATCGATTTGCGCAGCAGCGCATCGGCCACTTCCATCGAGTCGGCATTCCCCGCGAACCTATCCCGATAGCGGCTTCCCAGCACACTGTAGTAGATGGCGGCAGCAGCACGGTCGGTCTTCTCGGCCCTCAAGGCCTCGCCACGCAGACGCTGCAGCTGTGGCCCGAGCGAGTCGGGCGCAAGGTCCTCCCACGCGTCCATCAAACCGAACTGTGCCTTGATGAGCTGCCCGTAGGCCTTGTCGGCCCTGGCCTTCGCCGCGATTTGCTCGAGCACATGGATAGCCGAGCGCGGCTGGTTCTTCCTCTGCAACAGTTCGTATTGTTTCCACAGCGAACCGTAACTGTCTGCCATGACGGCCAAGGGCATCATCAGGGCCACGACGATAGTGCATATTGCCTTCTTCATATCCATTCTTTGTTTAGAACTGCGCCCCCCGACGCACCGTTCGGCTCGGGGCGGCATTGCAAAGATAATGCTTTTTCGCAGTCTTGCCTAATTATCCGCCTGTTTTTTCTTCCGTACCGCCCTCTTTCTGCGCCTTCACAATGCGATACATCTTGCGGTAGCGCGTGCCCACGTTCTCCAACCGGCCCTCGGCTTCGAGCCGCCGAGCCAACCTGTAGGCCACGGGGCGCGAAAGGTGTAGTTCAGCCTGCAGGTCGCCCACGAAGATGTAGTCCGCCTCGTCGAACCACCGCTCAAGCGTGGCATCAATCTCCGCAGCCGTAGGCGTGGCATGCTGTTCATAGCGATAGGTCACATTCTCGAAGCGCGTGTCCTCCAGCGCCTGCATCAGCCCCTTCTCGGGCCGGAAGTTCACCGTGCGCACGTGCGGATAGCGCAGCCTCATCTTCTTCGTCTTCGGGTCTTCGTAGAGTTCGCCCCTCACGGCCAGCGAGAAGTATCCCAGTCCCGGCAGGTGTACGCGGTTGCCGAGTTTGAGCTGTTCGGCCAGCTCGTGTTTCAGCGCGATGAGCGCGCCCACGAGGTCGGCCACGGTCATCGCCGTCGCCGTTTCAATGCGTTCGCCCATGCGTTCCAGTCCCACGGTTTCATACTCGTCGAGCACCACGCGATGCTCCTTGTTGTGCGGCAGTTTCCCACCCGTTTTTAAGACTTTGTAAGGTACAGTCATCGTCTTGTGTTTTAAGTTAATGTATACTTGTCCTCCTTATAAACGTATGCTTGTCCTCCTTATAGGAGTGCGGCAGCCTTTATATCGTGTTTGTCATTGTCAATATACTTGAATCATCAAATTATCACCATGGTGAGAAATATTTATCACCATGTAGAGAATTTCGTCTCACCATGGTGATAAATATTTCTCACCATGTAGATAATTCTCATATCACGGTACAAAGATAATGACAATCACGGAATAATGCAAGCGATAGTCCTATAATATTTAAAGAGTAATCCAAAGGCCCACCCTCGACCCCTCCTAAGGCCCACCCCGGCCCCTCCTAACACCCACCCCAGCCCTCCCAAAGGGAGGGAGACCGAGCTTGCGGGCTAATTGAGGAATAAAGATAGACCTTGTGAACTGAAGTGTTCGCAAGGTCTATTCAATTCATAATAACCTTATCCATCATTAGCCCGCAAGTTCGGTCTCCCTCCCTTTGGGAGGGCCGGGGTGGGTGTTAGGAGGGGTTAGGGGTGGGCTCCTCCTCCCCTTCCCTCCCCTACCTTCTATCCAGCTTCCCGTTGAACGTGCGGCGGATATGGTCCGTCTGTTCGTAGAGGGCGGGAACTTTGTAGGCCTCGAGCAAGATGGCAAGATGGCGGGCAATGACTTTCGTGTCGGGCACGGACGACGGTTCGGCCACGAACAAGAGCTTCAGGGCGCTGCCCGTGACGGGATGCGGGACGGCGGTGCAGATGCAATCGACGATGCCGGGCAGGGCGAGTGCGGCCGCTTCGACCTCGGTGGGGGCCACTTTGTAGCCTCCGACGTTGATGATGTCGTCCTCGCGACCGATGATGCAGAGGCGGCCCTCTTCGTCAATATGGCCAAGGTCGGCGGTGAAGAGCGTGTCGTCGTGCAGTATCTGCCGGGTAAGCTCGGGGTCGCCTGCGTATCGGGTCATGAGCGTTGCGCCTTGGCAGGCAATGGTGCCCTTGTCGGTGATGAAGAAGCGCGAATGGGGCATGGCGTGGCCCACGCAGCCGCCGATGCACGTGTCGTTGTAGTCGAAGGTGGCAATGATGCCCGTCTCGGTGGAGGCGTAGGTGTTGTAAAGGCGCGTGCGGGGAAGCAGGGCGCAGAGGCGGCTCATGTCGTCGGGCGCAATGGGTGCGGCTCCCGTCTCGATGAAGTCGAGCTTGTCGGCATACCGTTGCAGTCGTTTGGCGGCAAGGAGGACGAGCATGCGAATGTTGGCCGGCACGAGGAACGTGGCCAGTCGGCACGAGGGATAGTCCAATGCACGGAAGAAGGCGTTGAGGTCGGTCATGCCCTGCAAGAGGTAGAGCGTGGCCCCGCAAACAATCGTAGGAAAGACCTTGGAGAGCGAGCCGAAATGACTGAGCGGGCCGCAGACGATGAAGACCGTGTCGTGACGATAGCCTTGTGCGGCGATGAGGTTCGCAGCATCGGCCATGATGGCCTTGTGGCTGATGACGACGCCCTTCGGTCGGCCCGTCGTTCCCGTGGTGTAGAGAACGTCGGCCGTGTCGTGGGCGAATGTCTCGGTTGACAGTTGTTCCTCGATGGTGCGGAAACGTCGGGGCGGTGCGTCCTTGTCTAACGGAACGGCAATGGCTCCGGCCCGGTGAATGGCGAGATAGGTGACGAGGAAGTCTATGGGCCTGCTGCTTGCGAACACGACGGCCTGCCCTTTCCTGTCGCTTAAAGCCTCGGCCTTCTCGCACACGGCTTGGTGGAGCTCGCGGTAGGTGAGCTGCTGCTCCGGCGTGACGACCGCAGGCTTTTCGGGATAGCGGTCGGCGTTCAGACAGAGATGTTCTTCAATCGTCTTCACTTCTCCTGTAGTTTGGCTTCGACGAGTGCGGCAAGGCTTTCGAGCGACTTGAGGTTCTTGGGTGTGGCGTCTTCCGACTCCAAGGTGATGCCGTAGTGTGCCGACAAGAGCATGAGAATGGTTGTAACACCCAACGAGTCCAGCTCGCTGAAGAGGAAGTCGGAGTCAAGGTCTACCAGCGGCAAGGCCTCTTCCAAAAGACTGCGTATGTCTTCTTTGCTAATCATCTGTTTTGTTTGATGGTTGAGAGGGCAAAGGTAAGAAAGAAAATCCTGCAAACATATATGTTTAAGGGTTGTTAACATGGTATCCCTGAAATACAATTATCAAGGTAAAATATTTGCAGAATAGAAAAATCCTATTACCTTTGCATTGCAAACTAAAGATTACAATCTATTAAAATGAGCAACAAGATTATCCATTCAGGTGTGATAAAGTCTATCGGCGTCGATTGTCTTTATGTGGAAATCATGCAGGCGTCAGCGTGTGCTGATTGTCGGGTTGCCGGGAATTGCCATGCATCTGAGGCGAAAGTCAAGGTGGTAGACGTGTATTGTCGTGATGTAGCCCGCTATCATGTCGGTGAACGAGTTATTGTTTCTACAACGAGTCAGGTAGGGTTAATGGCAATGCTTTATGCTTATCTCTTTCCTTTGATCGTTTTGATGACGACTCTTATCTTGGTTCGTATCTGCACGAGGAGTGATGGATGGGCCGCACTTTCGGCATTAGCCACTTTGATACCTTATTATATAGTGCTCTATCTCTTCCGTGAGAGAATAAAAGAGCAGGTGCACTTCAATATCGAACAAGAATCTAACTAAAACATATCAGAACATTATGAATTTTGTGTTGACAGCAGTATGTGTTCTTGGAGCTATCGCATTGGTTGCAGCCATTGTGTTGTATGTGGTTTCCAAGAAGTTTGCTGTGGAGGAAGACCCTCGCATTGGTGAGGTAACAGCACTTCTGCCCGGTGCGAACTGCGGTGGCTGTGGTTTTGCCGGTTGTTCGGGCATGGCCGGAGCATTGGTTTGTGGTGCAGACAAAGGCTCTATCGAGGGGTTGGTCTGTCCTGTCGGAGGTGAGGAGGTGATGAAGCAGGTTGCTGATGCCTTGGGTATTACAGTCGCAATAGCAGAAGCGATGGTTGCTGTTGTGCGTTGTAATGGTAGTTGTGCGCATCGTCCGCGTATTGCTGCTTATGATGGTTTGCATACTTGTGCCGCCATGCATGCCACAGGTGCAGGTGAGACCGGTTGTGGTTTTGGTTGTTTAGGTTGTGGTGATTGTGTGGAAGCTTGTCTGTTTGATGCTATCCATATCAATGAGGAAACCGGACTTCCTGAGGTTGATGAGAATAAATGTACCAGTTGCGGTGCATGTGTAAAGGCTTGCCCTCGCCATATCATTGAACTTAGAAAGAAGGGGCCTAAAGGTCGCCGTGTTTATGTGCAATGTGTCAATATGGACAAGGGGGCTGTGGCGAAGAAGGCCTGCGAGGTAGCTTGTATCGGTTGTGGGAAATGTGAGAAAGTTTGCAAGTTTGAAGCGATTACGATAGAAAAGAATCTAAGTTATATCGACTATAATAAATGTCGTCTGTGTACGAAATGTGTAGACGAATGCCCGACAGGTGCTATCGTGAAAATTAATTTCCCGTTGAAGAAGATGGTGAACACAGAAGTTGTGTCGCAAGAAAGCGAGGTGAAAGTATGAAGTTGTTTACATTCAGAATAGGTGGTGTGCACCCACAGGAACATAAGCTGACAGCTGATATTCCTACAAAAGAAGCGGCTTTGCCTAAGGCTGCAGTATTTCCTTTGGGGCAACATATTGGAGCACCGGCAAGGCCTGTCGTAAAGCGTGGAGATAAGGTAAAGGTAGGTACATTGATAGCTGAGGCAAATGGTTTTGTGAGTGCTCCTATCTACAGTTCCGTATCGGGAACAGTAGCAAAGATAGATACATCGATTGATGCAACAGGTTATCGTCAGCCTGTCATTATTATTAATGTAGAAGGTGATGAGTGGGAAGAAGGGATTGATAGAAGTAGTGAGTTGGAAAACATGGAAGCACATCCCGAACTGACAGCCGAAGAAATTATCGAACGAATAAAGATTGCAGGCATTACGGGAATGGGAGGTGCAAGTTTTCCTACTTTTATCAAATTGTGCCCTCCTCCAACTGCCAAGGCAGAATGTATTATTGTCAATGCAGTTGAATGCGAACCTTATATCACGGCAGACTATCGGCTTATGATGGAGCATGCGGCAGAGATATTGGTCGGCTTAAAATTATTAATGAAGGCAGCAAAAGTAGAAAAAGGCTATATCGGTATAGAAGAGAACAAGCCGAAAGCCATTGAGTTGCTGACCGAATTAACAGTAGAAGATTCACAGATTACCATTGTTCCGTTGGCGATGAAGTATCCCCAAGGTGGTGAGAAGCAGTTAGTTGATGCAGTGATAGGAAGGCAGGTCCCGGCTCCACCGGCTATACCTGTTAATGTTGGAGCCATCGTTCAGAACGTAGGTACGGTGTTTGCCGTTTATCAAGCTGTAATGAAACACAAGCCTTTGTTTGAGCGATATACGACTGTTACGGGCGAGCATATCAAACAGCCGGGTAACTTCTTGGTGAGAATGGGAACGCCTTTCAAGGACTTGATAGCAGCATGTGGAGGACTTCCTGATGGGGACAATAAAGTGTTGGCAGGTGGTCCGATGATGGGAAAATCGGTGATTAGCTTAGAGGTTCCTGTAACTAAAGGCACCAATTCCATTACTGTTCTAACAGATGCCGATGCACATCGCAAGCCTATTGAACCTTGCATTCGTTGCGGCAAGTGTGTGGAAGTGTGTCCGATGGGACTTGAACCCTATTTGTTAGCAACGCTTTCAGCTTTCAAACACTATGAACGTTTGGAGCAAGAAGATGTTGTTTCATGTATTTCGTGTGGTTCTTGCCAGTTTACTTGCCCTTCACATCGTCCTATACTTGATAATATCTTGCAAGGAAAGGGTGTGGTCATGAGCCGTATTAAGGCGAGGAATCAAAAATAATTGATGATTAAGATAATAATGGGGAATTTAATTGTTTCTTTAAGTCCGCATGCGCATGGAACCGAAAGCGTTGAGAAGAACATGTTTGGTGTCGTCATTGCGCTTTTGCCTGCAGTGCTGATTTCTCTTTTCTATTTCGGATTGGGAAGTGCAGTCGTATTGTTAAGTAGTGTGGCTGCATGTATGTTTCTTGAATGGGCCATTTCCAAGTATATACTGAAACGTCGACCTACGCTCTCTGACGGTTCAGCCATAGTGACAGGATTGCTTTTGGGCATGAATCTACCGAGTAATCTGCCGGTATGGATTATATTGATAGGTGCCTTGATGGCTATTGGCGTGGGGAAGATGAGTTTTGGTGGGCTGGGTAATAATCCCTTTAATCCAGCTTTAGTGGGGCGATGTATTTTGTTGGTGAGCTTTCCGGCGCAAATGACTTCATGGCCTGTTGCCGGTCAGATGAGTAGTTATTTAGATGCAGAGACAGGTGCCACGCCACTTAGTGTGATGAAAGCGGCTATTAAGACCGGTAACTCAGACTTGCTAACAACGCTTCCTGACACTTTCCACATGTTATTGGGCAATAATCCCTTGGGTGGAGCCGGTACAATTGGCGAGGTTTGCGCCATTGCTTTGTTGTTAGGCTTTATTTATCTGTTGTGGAAAAAAGTCATTACATGGCATATTCCTGTGACTATCATTACAACAGTGTTTGTTTTCAGTGGTTTGCTCCATTTGGCAAGTCCGGTATATGCAAATCCGTTTGTTGTAATATTGAGTGGTGGCATCATGTTGGGTGCAATCTTTATGGCAACCGACTACGTGACATCCCCAATGACCCATAAAGGGCAAATCATCTATGGCATTGCCATTGGTTTCTTGACTATTGTCATTCGCAACTGGGGCAGTTATCCTGAGGGAATGAGTTTTGCGATTTTGATTATGAATGCCTTTACACCGCTTATCAATCTCTACACGAAGCCAAAGAGATTTGGTGAAAAGTTAAATCGATAAACATTTAAAAGAATAAGAAAGATGCAGAAAATCAAATCATCTTTACCCAATATGGTGGGCGTGCTGGTAGGTTTTTCATTGCTGATAGGTGTAATCTTGGCTTCTGTTAACCAAATAACCGAAGGACCTATCAAGATAAAACAGGAGCAGACACTTGCTGCGGGCATCAAAACAGTTATGCAATGTCAGCAGATAAGTGTGGCGGCGCCACTTGAAGTAACAGATACCATAGACGGAAAGCTTTCTTCTTTCGTAATTCATGCTTGTGCCGGTGCAACGGGAGAAAGATTGGGAGCTGCTGTCGAAAGTTCTACAAATGCTTTTGGTGGCGAACTAAAAGTGTTAGTCGGTTTTGATACAAATGGGCATATTTTGGGATATACCATATTGGCCAGTTCAGAGACTCCGGGACTGGGAGCAAAGGTTGATCAATGGTTTCAAAAAGACGGAAAGGGAAACATCATTGGCAAAAATCCAAAAGGAGGCTCGCTTACTGTCAGTAAAGATGGTGGTGACGTAGATGCCATTACTGCCTCAACCATTACAAGTCGGGCTTTTCTGAAGGCAATTAATCAAGCCTACCGGGCTTATATGAAAATAGATTGGGCGCATGAAAAAGTTTGTTTTGAGCCGACGAATCAGTAGAACAAGAAAAACAAAGACGATGAGCAATATTAAAATATTATTGAATGGATTGATTAAGGAAAATCCAATCTTTGTGCTGTTCCTTGGTATGTGTCCTACACTTGCTACAACAACAAGTGCAATCAACGGTTTGTCCATGGGACTTGCTACAATGACAGTGCTGATATGTACGAATTTCGTGATTTCATGTATCAAGAAAGTTACACCCGACATGGTTAGGATTCCCGTTTTCATCGTTGTGATTGCGGCTTTCGTAACGATATTGCAGATGTTTATGAGCGCCTATGCGCCTGACTCTGTCAATAAGGCATTGGGTATTTATATCCCTTTGATTGTCGTGAACTGCATCATATTGGGTCGTGCAGAGAGTTTTGCCTGCAAGAACACTCCTTTGACCAGCATTTTTGATGCCATAGGAATTGGTTTAGGCTTCACTTTAGGGCTCACTTTGTTGGGAAGCGTCAGAGAATTGCTGGGTTCCGGAAGCCTTTTCGGTCTGCGTATGCTTCCCGAAACAACCAATATTCTGTTATTTGTTCTGCCACCGGGTGCATTTCTTACACTTGGATATCTCGTAGCAATCTTTAATAAAATCAGAACTTCTAAGTAATTTGAACGATGGAATACCTATTGATATTCGTTTCGGCAATCTTTGTCAACAACATCGTCTTGTCACAGTTCTTGGGCATCTGTCCATTTCTCGGGGTATCTAAAAAGATAGATACTGCCATAGGAATGGGAGGTGCACTGGCTTTTGTCTTGACTTTGGCCACCATTATTACATGGCTCATTCAGAAATATGTGCTTGATGCGTTGAATCTCGAATACTTACAGACGTTGGCGTTTATTCTTGTCATTGCAGCTTTGGTTCAGATGGTTGAAATCATCTTGAAGAAAGTTTCTCCTTCACTCTATCAGGCCTTGGGAATCTTTCTTCCTTTGATTACAACAAACTGTTGTGTGCTGGGTGTGGCCATTCTTGTCATCCAAAAAGACTACACATTGTTGCAAAGTATCGTCTATGCTTTCTCTACGGCACTGGGCTTTGCGCTTTCTTTAGTGCTGTTTGCCGGACTTCGTGAGCAGCAGGAATTGGTCAATATCCCGAAAGGTATGCGAGGAATGAGCATCGTTCTTGTCACGGCTTCACTACTTGCTTTGGCCTTCATGGGGTTCAGTGGCCTTGAGAGCGGATTGCGAGTTTTGTTTGGATTGGGCTAAAAATAATAAATATTTACTACAATGGTATATGATTTTTCGTTTAATTTATGTACCTTTGTTGCAATATAAACATAAACAATTGCTATGAAACAGACAATACTTGTTACGGGCGGCACGGGCTTTATCGGCTCGCATACGGCCGTAGAGTTGATAGAAGCAGGCTATGAGGTGGTTATTATTGACGACCTGAGTAACTCAAAACTGGAAGTGCTCGACGGCATCGAGCAGATAACGGGCACCAGACCTGCCTTTGAGAAGGTCGACCTACGGGACAAAACGGCTACCGAAAACGTTTTTAAGAAGTATCCAAAGATTGAAGGTATCATTCATTTTGCTGCTTCCAAGGCAGTCGGAGAGAGCGTTCAAAAGCCTTTACTCTACTATCGTAACAACATTGTTTCATTGATTAACCTGTTGGAATTGATGCCGAAATATAACGTAAAGGGCTTCATCTTCTCTTCAAGTTGCACGGTTTATGGACAGCCGAAACCCGAGAATTTGCCCGTAACGGAGGAGGCACCGCATCAGAAGGCCACCTCCCCATACGGCA
Source organism: Segatella maculosa DSM 19339 = JCM 15638 (assembly GCF_000382385.1). Taxonomy (GTDB): domain Bacteria; phylum Bacteroidota; class Bacteroidia; order Bacteroidales; family Bacteroidaceae; genus Prevotella; species Prevotella maculosa. Next base: position 28,617 of record NZ_KB908327.1, read on the forward strand.
ATACCAAGGAAATCAACGAGCAAATCATCTATGATTACATTCATAGCGGAGCCGATATCAAGAGCATCGTCCTGCGCTATTTCAATCCAATCGGGGCGCATCCGTCTGCCTTGATCGGTGAACTGCCCAACGGCGTGCCTGCAAATCTCATTCCTTTTGTCACGCAAACGGCCATGGGTATTCGCAAGGAACTCACTATTTTCGGCAATGATTACAACACACCCGATGGTACTTGTATCCGCGATTACATCTATGTGGTCGACTTGGCAAAGGCACATGTAGCTGCCATGCGGCGCGTATTGGACGAGAAAACCGACCGTATCGAATACTTTAATATAGGAACCGGACACGGAAATACAACTAAGGAAATCGTCGAAACATTTGAAGAAGCGACGAGAGTTAAGGTGAACTGGAAGTACGGTCCACGCCGCGAAGGCGACATAGAAAAGATATGGGGCGACTGTACCAAGGCCAACAACGTACTCGGTTGGAAGGCCGAAACACCGTTGAAAGACGTACTTGCCAGTGCATGGAAATGGCAAAAGAAACTGCGTGAAGACGGTATCATGTAACAGAAATAAGGAAAACAATCCTGTCTGTAATGACTTTAGACGGTGATTTCGTTTCTCCTGCGGTCCGAGTCTGCGATGAATAGTCGCAGACTTTTTTGGTTAAATAACATTAAACATTGGCTTCTGCGAGACCGTAAGCACGCGTGTGCCGATAAATATTCATACCTTTGCACGCGCTGTCACGTGTTGGCAGCATTAATTCAAACCTAATTAAAATTTTAAGAAATGGCAACAAAAATCAGATTGCAGCGCGGCGGCCGTAAAGGCTATGCTTTTTATGGTATCGTAATCGCTGACGTTAGAGCACCACGTGATGGTAAATTTACTGAGAAGATTGGTACTTACAATCCAAATACCAATCCTGCTACCGTAGATTTGAATTTCGACCGCGCCCTCTATTGGGTGGAAACCGGTGCACAACCCACTGACACTGTCCGCAACATTCTCAAGAGCGAAGGCGTTTACATGATGAAACACCTCCGTGGAGGTGTTAAAAAGGGTGCTTTCGATGAGGCTACTGCACAGAAAAAGTTCGATGCTTGGAAGGAAAACAAGCTGAAAGGCTTTGAGGCTATCCGTGAGAAGGATGCGAAAACAAAGAAGGATGCCGAGAAAGCTGAGCTCGAAGCAGAGAAGAAGATGAATGAAGCTATCGCCAAAAAGGTAGCTGACAAGAAGGCTGCTGCAGCTGTTGAAAAGGCAGAAGCAGAAGCAGCAAAGCATGCTGAAGAGACGGAACAGCAACCAGAAGAGGCCGCTCCGGCTGCTGAAGCAGAGGCTCCTGTAGCTGAAGTGGAGGCTCCGGAAGAAGAAACAGAAACTCCGGCAGAAGCATAACACTTTTTTAACGGAATAAAGAAAAGGGGCGAACAGCATGTTCGTCCCTTTTTTAGTGACTTTATCCATTCGGTCGTGCCGGTTTATGGCCGAGATGGAAATGTAGGGATACACGATTCGTGCCTTCACTCAAGATGAATTGAAAGTATCCTTGACCTTTAAATTTCTTGAAAAAACTCAGAAAAGTTTACAATATCATTTCTCTTTGCTTTTCAATAAGGCGAGGTTATGGGACGATTTGGATTGTTCTGTCATGCAAAATGGGGTATATTGGCATACAAGATGGGCCATCTTAGCGTGCGAAATGCCCCATTTCGCGATGCAATATGGCCTGAATTGAAAAAGATTTCACCCCGTTCATCGTCTCGTTTGCAAGGTGATATGAAAAAGGGAAAGCATGATGACGCTTTCCCCTGATGCAAATATACGAAATATTGCAGGCGAATGCAAATCTATTGTGAAAGATATTGACAAACAAAAAGGCTTTCTTCAGCCGCAAGGAAAGCGGTGCATAAGAGGCGGAATAGGGAGATAGGGAAGGTATGGCACTTATTGAATCCGTTCATTCTCACCTGTTTTTAGAAGTAATTTGCTCTTTGAAAGTTTCTTAAAATCAGAAGACAGCCTCTTATTTTAATATAAATTAGTTGCTGTTATGGCTGTCTCTTGCCGATTTGTTGTAATTTTGCGTTCATAAAATTATAATTGAAACAAACAAATTATGGCTGAAACGTTAGACATTCGTGAACTGAATATGATGATAGAGCAGCAAAGTGGTTTCGTGACCAACCTTGTTGCAGGTATGGATCAAGTGATTGTCGGCCAGAAACACCTGGTAGATTCGCTGCTCATTTCGCTGTTAAGCGATGGTCATGTCCTATTGGAAGGCGTGCCGGGATTGGCAAAAACACTGGCCATTAAAACGCTTTCGCAACTGATAGAAGCCAATTTCAGCAGGATACAGTTTACGCCTGACTTGCTTCCTGCCGATGTTATCGGTACGCAAATCTATTCGCAGAAAGACGAAAGCTTCCATGTGAAGAAGGGACCTGTGTTTGCCAACTTCGTATTGGCAGACGAAATCAACCGAGCCCCGGCCAAAGTACAAAGTGCTTTGCTTGAGGCAATGCAGGAACATCAGGTGACTATCGGTGAAAAGACATTTTCTTTGCCGAGTCCTTTCCTTGTCATGGCAACACAAAACCCTATAGAACAAGAGGGAACCTATCAGCTGCCCGAGGCTCAAGTGGACCGTTTCATGCTGAAAGTCGTGATAGATTACCCCACGCTTGAAGAGGAAAAGCTGATTATCAAGGAGAACATTGCTGGCTGTTTCCCCACGGTCAAGCCTGTGACGAGCGCAACCGAAATCATGAAAGCCCGCGAGGTGGTCAGTCAGGTTTACATCGACGAGAAGATAGCACAGTATATTGCCGACATTGTCTTCGCCAGTCGTTACCCCGAACGTTACGGGTTGGGCGAGCTGAAAGACCTGATAACCTACGGCGGAAGCCCGCGTGCAAGCATCAATTTGGCCAAGGCGGCCCGTGCATATGCCTTCATCAAACACAGAGGATATGTGGTTCCGGAAGACGTGCGCGCTGTGGTTCACGACGTGATGCGCCATCGTATCGGCCTGTCCTACGAGGCCGAAGCCAGCAATGTCAGTGCAGAGGAAATCGTATCTAAGATAGTTAATAAGGTAGAAGTGCCTTGATGGATACATCAGAAATCATAAAAAAGGTCAGGAAGATAGAGATCAAGGCACGTGGCTTGAGTCAGAATATCTTTGCGGGGCAGTACCATTCGGCCTTTAAGGGGCGTGGAATGGCTTTCAGTGAAGTGAGAGAATACCAATATGGTGACGATGTCCGCGATATAGATTGGAATGTCACGGCTCGCTTTCATCGCCCCTATGTGAAGGTGTTTGAGGAAGAACGTGAGCTGACGGTGATGCTGTTGGTGGACGTCAGCGGCTCGCTTGACTTCGGAACTGTACGTCAGACCAAGCGTGAAATGGTGACCGAGATTGCTGCAACGCTGGCTTTCAGTGCCATTCAGAATAACGATAAGATCGGAGTTATCTTCTTTTCAGATCGGATAGAGAAGTATATCCCGCCCAAAAAGGGCCGCCGTCACATCCTTTATATCATTCGTGAACTGTTGGATTTCAAGCCCGTGAGTGTCCGGACGGACGTCGGTATGGCCGTGTCTTACCTTACGCGCATGATGAAGCGGCGCACAACGGCCTTCCTCTTGAGCGACTTCTACACGCGTGACGACTTCACAAAGGCTATGCAAATAGCCAATTCGAAACACGACATGGTGGCCATTCAGGTCTATGACCCACGTGCGAAGATGCTGCCGGATATCGGATTGATGAAGGTTCTTGATGCCGAAACAGGACATGAGATGATTATCGACACCGGTTCGGCTAAGTTGCGGCAGGCTCATACTCGCTATTGGGTGGAGCGCGAAGACCGACTTCATACGCTGTTTGCCAAGAGTAAGGTCGATTGGACTTCGGTGGCTACGAATGAAAACTTTACGAAAGCACTGATGCTGCTGTTTAAGAAAAGAGCATAAATGAGATTTTTAAGGAATATAATCATTGCGGTTGGAATAATGTTCTCGGCTGTAGGCCGGGCACAACAGGTGCAAGTGGAACAAACTATCGACTCCATTACCATTCTGATTGGGCAGCAAGCTCGCATGATCTTAGCTGTGACGGCCCGCCATGACGCAAAGATTGTTTGGCCACGTTTCAAGCCTTCACAATCTTTGGTGCCCGGTGTTGAGGTCGTAGAGCAGCATGACGGAGAGGTAACCGAAGTCGATGGCATGACAAAGGTCAGCCATGTTTACACGTTAACCAGCTTTGATGAGAAGCTTTATGCCATTCCTGCACTGACCGTAAAGGTAGACGGACGGACGTTTAAAGGCTCGCAATTGGCCTTAAAAGTGCTTACCGTTCCGGTCGATACGCTGCATCCTAATCAGTTTTTCCCGCCAAAAGATGTCCAAGACAATCCTTTCTTGTGGAGTGAATGGCGCATGGTATTTTGGCTGAGCATTGTCGTTGTGATGCTTTGTCTGCTGACTGGCTATTTATATGTGCGTTTGAAAAAGAACAAACCCATCATTACACGTATCAGGATTGTCAGACATGTGCCTGCACATCAAAAGGCGTTGCATGAAATAGAGGAGATCAAGGCTTCGCACATGGCAAACTCTGAAAATCAAAAGGAATATTATACAAGGCTTACCGACACCTTGCGAAAGTACATCGAAGAGCGTTTCGGCTTCAATGCCATGGAGATGACCAGCAACGAAATCATTTGTCGGTTGAGAGAAACCGGTGACCAAAAGGGCATTGATGAACTACATGAACTCTTTGAAACAGCCGATTTGGTGAAGTTTGCCAAGCATAATGCACTCATCAATGAGAACGATTTAAACCTTGTCAATGCAGCCAAGTTCATCGACGAGACCAAGACTGCGACGAAAGAAGTGGAAGAACGTATCGTTCCGAAGTTGAGTGAAGACGAAGAAAAGATGCGCAAGAACCGCGTAACGCTCAAGACCTTGATTTATACCTCGGTGGTCTTGGTGATTGTTTTGGTCGCTTATATTGTTTATCAACTGTCACAATTGTTAGGTTAAGCATCATGGAATTTGCAAATAAAGAGTATTTCATCTTATTGATATTGCTGATACCCTACATTTTGTGGTATTTCCTTTATCGCAACAAGCGTGAGCCTACGATGCTGATGAGCGACACTTTTGCCTATCGCCATGCGCCGAAGAGTTGGAAAATGAGATTGATCGATTTGCCAATGGGGTTGCGTTGCATTGCATTTGTGTTGATTGTCATCGTTATGACTCGTCCCCAGACCCACAACTCTTGGGACAATAAGCAGGTAGAGGGCATCGATATCATGCTGGCAATGGACGTCTCAACCTCGATGTTGGCTGAAGATTTGAAGCCTAACAGATTGGAAGCAGCCAAGAACGTGGCTTCGGAATTCATCGCTGACCGGCCCAATGACAATATAGGATTGACCATTTTTGCCGGCGAGGCCTTTACCCAATGCCCGATGACTACTGACCATGCGTCGCTGATAAACCTGTTGCAGAGCGTAAGAACCGATATAGCTGCCCGCGGATTGATTTCCGATGGCACGGCTGTCGGTATGGGATTGGCAAATGCCGTGAGCCGTTTGAAAGATTCAAAAGCCAAAAGTAAGGTTGTCATCTTGCTGACTGACGGTAGTAATAACATGGGAGATATTTCGCCGATGACGAGTGCACAGATAGCACGTAGCATGGGTATCCGCGTCTATACGATTGGTGTAGGGACGAACAAGGTGGCACCCTATCCGATGCCGGTGGCCGGAGGAACGCAATATGTGAATATTCCCGTGGAGATAGACAGCAAGACCTTGAGTGCTATTGCTGCCACGACAGAGGGCAATTTCTATCGGGCAACGAATAACAGGGAATTGAAACAGATTTATAAAGATATCGATCAGCTCGAAAAGAGCAAGATGGACGTGAAGAAATTCTCGAAACGCTATGAGGCTTATCAACCATTTGCGATTGCAGCACTCTTGGTTTTGTTGTTGGAAGTTATCCTTCGGACGACTGTTTTGAGAAGAATTCCTTAAAAGAAAAGGCATGTTAAGATTTGAAGATCCTGCATATTTGTGGCTGTTGCTCATCATTCCCGTTTTGGCAATGATGAGATTTGCGGTGTGGCGGCAGCGGAAAAAGAAACTGCGGAAGTTTGGTGACCCGGTCTTGCTGAAGGAGATGATGCCCGATGTTTCGGCATATCGTCCAACAATAAAGTTTTGGTTGCTGCTGACGGCCATCGCTGTTTTAGTGTTAATAATTGCACGTCCACAGGCAGGAACAAAGATTTCGCATGATAAGCGGAATGGCATCGAGGCTATCATAGCCTTGGATATCAGTAATTCGATGTTGGCCGAAGACGTTGTACCATCGAGATTGGAAAAGAGTAAACTGCTCGTCGAGAACCTTGTAGACCACTTCACGAATGACAAAGTAGGGCTTGTGGTATTCGCCGGTGATGCCTTCGTACAGCTACCGATAACAAGTGACTACGTATCGGCCAAGATGTTCTTGCAGAATATCAACCCTTCTCTGATAGCCACACAGGGAACCGATCTTGCACGTGCAATCACATTGAGTCAGAACAGCTTTACGCAACAGGATAATGTAGGCAAGGCAATCATTGTCATCACCGATGGCGAGGACCATGAAGGTGGTGCTTTGGAGGCGGCCCAGGCTGCCCATAAGAAAGGAATCAATGTCTTTATCTTGGGAATTGGTGACCCTAAAGGTTCACCGATACCTGATGGTGAGGGTGGTTACATGAAAGATAACAGCGGACAAACCGTGATGTCTGCGCTGAATGAGCAAATGTGCCGTCAGATTGCACAAGCCGGTAGCGGCACATATATCCATGTTGACAACACGAATGAGGCACAGGAGAAACTGAATGCGGAACTGTCTAAATTGCAAAGTGGGACAACTGACGTTGTCATCTATAGTGAATACAGTGAGCAATTTCAGGCTTTTGGTATTATTTTGCTGTTGCTGTTGGTGGCAGAAGTCATGTTGCTGGAATCAAAGAACCCGCTGTTGAAGAATGTAAGATTGTTTAAGAGAAAGCGATATGACAAATCCGTTGTTCTACTATTGGTCTGCATGTTGGGCGGAACAGTGTATGCGCAGACCGACAGACAGTATATTAGAAACGGAAATAAACTGTTTCGCGATCAGAATTTCATCAAGGCAGAAGTGGAATACCGTAAGGCCGTATCGAAAAAGCCGGATAATCCGCAGGCACTTTACAATCTTGGAACGGCCCTGTTGATGCAACAGAAGGATTCCTCTGCAACGGATATGCTGCAAAAGGCAGGAAAGTTGGAAACGAATAAAATTCGTAAGTCGCAGAGTTATCACAATATAGGGTATATCTGCCAGCGTCATCAAATGTATGCAGAGGCCATTCAAGCCTATAAAGAAGCCTTGCGCAACAATCCAATGGATAATGAGACGCGCTATAACCTTGCTTTGTGTAAGAAACTATTGAAGAATAATCCACAGAGCAAGAAACAACAGAAGCAGAAGGACAAGAAAGACAAGAATAACAAAGATAATAAAGACAAAAAGGACAAGCAACAAGATCAGAAGAAGCAGGATAAAAACGAACAGCAAAAGCCGAAAGATCGTATGAGTAAAGACAATGCTGAACAGTTACTCAATGCTGCCATACAGAATGAGAAAGCAACACAGCAGCGTATATCAAAGGCCATGCAACAGCGTGGTAGTCGTAGATTGCAGAAAAATTGGTAAGTAGTAGAGGTTGCTATGAGTAGACATATCAAGTATTTCATATTATTTTGGATTACCGTTATCTGTAGTGGTGACGCTTTTGCACAGCGTATAACGGTGGAAGTTCCTGCAAAAGTGGCTGCCGGAGAGAATTTTCGGTTGTCCTATATGGTCAATACGCAGGACGTAGAAGACTTCCGAGCTGGTAATATTCCGGCCGGTATCGAAGTCATAGCCGGCCCTTATACGTCGCAGCAGTCGAGCTATCAGATGGTAAACGGGCATACGAAGTCCTCTTCATCAATCACGTTCACCTACACATTGTATGCATCAAAGCAAGGCACATACACGATTCCCGCAGCACATGCAGTTATCAATGGGCGAAAAGTGGCCTCACGGACAGCGCAGGTTACGGTGGTAGGGCACGCTCGTAAAGGAAATACCGGCGGACAAGGCGAAGACGATGTGCAACTCCGTTCAGCCGGCTCTGGAATCTCCGGTAATGATTTGTTTATTCGCGTGAGTGCAAATAAAAAGCATGTGCATGAACAAGAGCCCGTTTTGCTGACTTATAAAGTTTACACATTGGTGGAACTGACCCAACTAAAGGGTGATATGCCCGATTTGACAGGGTTTCATACGCAGGAAGTAAAGCTTCCGCAGCAAAAAAGTTTCCATATTGAGCGTATTAATGGTCGTGCTTATCGGTGTGTCACATGGAGCCAGTATGTCATGTATCCACAGATGACGGGGAAACTGACGATTCCGAGCATCACGTTCAAAGGAATTGTCGTGCAGCAAAACAGGAATGTCGACCCGTTCGAGGCATTTTTTAACGGAGGCTCGGGCTATGTGGAAGTGAGTAAAGACATTAAGGCACCGGGTTTGACCATTCAAGTAGACCCGTTGCCCCACCGTCCTGCCGACTTCTCGGGTGGTGTGGGATCGTTTAACATATCGGCTCAAATCAATAAGACCGAAGTAAAAGCGGGAGAGCCATTAAATTTGCGGGTCGTGATTGGCGGAGTGGGCAATCTCAAGCTTATCAAGCAACCCGAAGTAGGCTTTCCGAAGGATTTTGATAAGTATGATGCCAAGGTAACAGACAAGACCCGACTGACAGTCAATGGGGTTGAAGGGAACATGGTCTATGATTTTCTGGCCGTTCCACAGAACCAAGGAGCGTATACCATACCGGCAATAACGTTTACCTATTATGATACGGCCGCACAAGGGTATAAAACGGTCAGGACGCAGCCTTTCCATATTAAGGTAAACAAAGGCGATGGTAAACGAAACAATGAGGCCGACTACGCTTTTGAAGACAAAGATATCCATGGCTTGATGAAAGGTGATGCCGATTTGCGTCCTGTTGGAGAATACTTCTTTGGCTCCATAGGTTATTTTGTCTCTTTGTTGTTGCCTTTGTTAGTTTTTGTTTTCTTGTTGATTGTGTTCAGAAAGCGGGCTATAGAGATGGCCGATATCGTGAAGCAACGAGGCAAACGGGCCAATAAAGTTGCAAGCAAACGACTTCGGCAGGCTGCAAAACTCATGCAAGCCGGTAAAGCTGACGAGTTTTATGATGAAGTATTACGCGCATTATGGGGCTATGTGGGTGATAAACTCAATATGCCTGTAGAACAACTCTCGCGTGAAAATATTGCTGACAAGCTGACCTTACATGATGTCAATGCCCACACAGTCAATAAATTCATAGAGGCTTTAGATGAATGCGAATTCGAACGCTATGCTCCGGGGGACATTGCAGGAAACATGAACAAGACCTTTGATTCTGCAGTCACTGCAATTACAGAGATAGAGCGTATTTTCAAGAAAAGAAAACATTGATATTGAAAGATAAAATGAAACGTTATATAACCCCAATATTACTACTGTTTGCATGCTTGTCGTTTGCGATTCCCATTGAAGCCCTGACAAAGCAAGAAGCAGACAAAGCCTATCGGGAGAGGAATTATCAGCAGGCAATAACAGATTATGAACATCTTCTGAAAGCGGGAGAGAGTGCTTCTCTCTATTATAATTTGGGGAATGCTTATTTTCGAACAGACAATGTGACGAAGGCTATCCTGAATTATGAAAGAGCATTGCTACTTGACCCGGGAAATCGGGACATTAGGTTCAACTTGCAGTTTGCAAAGAGCAAGACAATCGATAAATTTGCCGATGCCGACGAGATGTTTTTTGTGACGTGGTATAGAGAAATCGTGAACTTCATGAGTGTTGACGGTTGGGCTGTTACCAGTATTTTTACCATCATTCTTGCGCTTTTGGGATTCTTGGTCTATCTCTTTATTGATGCCGTCATGTTGAAGAAAGTCGGTTTCTTTGCCTCATTGACTTGTTTGGTATTGTTTGTTCTGAGTATCGTTTTTGCTTGGCAACAAGAAAACGCCTTGGAAAATCGAACCGGAGCTGTCATCGTTGCACCTACGGTGTGTGTCAGGAAGACACCGAGCAAAGCCAAAACCGAGTCGGACGAGTTCGTTATTCATGAGGGAACTAAGGTGGAAATGATAGACAAGAGCATGAAAGGTTGGCGAGAAATTCGTTTGCCTGACGGTCGGGAAGGTTGGATACCGGTTAGCAGTTTAGAGGAAATTTAACGAAAAGATTCATCTCTTGGACATAACGAACCTTATAGAATTAGACCGACGCATATTGTTTGCAGTCAATGGTTGCGACAATCTGATGCTGAATGGTATGATGGCAACACTTACAAGTGGTTGGTTCTGGATACCATTGTATTTATCGTTGTTCTATATTGTCATCAAGAATAATGAAACGATGGGGCAAATCGTGCTTGCCGTTTCTGGTTGTTTGTTAGCCGTTGTCTTGGCCGGCGGGGTAGACAACCTACTGGTAAAGCCATGGATTGCTCGTTTGAGGCCTTGTAATAATCCAGAAATCAAGTACCTTATAAATACGATTGTTTGGGTCGGTAAGGAACAATATAGCTTTTTCTCGGCCCATGCTGCCAATACTTTTGCCATTGCAACGTTTTTCTCCTGTTTGGTGAGAAGCCGGTCCTTGAATATAGCACTCTTCCTGTGGGCATTTACGAACGGCTTTACCCGTATTTATCTCGGTGTACATTATCCGTCAGATGTTTTGGTCGGAACTTTGTGGGGCATCATCTGTGGTTTAGTGGCCTATTCCGGCTATCATTATATTTATTTTAGAAGTAATCCACATGTGGATTATGTTTCCGGCCAATTCACTTCGACAGGATATAATCGTTCAGATGCAGATGTGGTTGTGGCGGTCTTGACTTTATTGATGATATGTGCTTGTATTGCAGGTACCTTTGTGCATCTCTGATGAAAAATAACAGAAAGAATGGATACGAAACATATTAAAACCGTCGACTATGATTATGCGCTGCCTGATGAACGGATAGCTAAATTCCCCTTGGCAAGGCGCGACCATAGCAAGTTGTTAATCTATGAGCACGGTAAGGTATATGAGGATATCTTCTATAACTTGCCTGATCATCTGCCGAAGCACGCGTTAATGGTGTTCAACAATACGCGTGTCATACAGGCACGTATGCATTTTCGTAAAGAGACGGGGGCACTCATCGAGGTGTTCTTGATGGAGCCTGCCGCCCCAACGGACTATGAACAGATGTTCCAAACCAAAGGGAAGTGCTCGTGGCTATGTATGATTGGCAATCTGAAGAAATGGAAGGAAGGTGCGTTGAAGCATGAATTTGCAATTAAAGGTGAGCCTCTTACGCTTTCTGTGACTATGAATCGTGAGAAGAGCGTACATCATGCGACGGGAACAAACTATCGGGTAGACTTCACTTGGGACAATACGAACATCAGCTTTGCAGAGATTCTGGAAGCCGTGGGTGAGTTGCCTATCCCTCCTTACCTGAATCGTGAGACGCAGGAAAGTGACAAGACCACCTATCAGACAGTCTATAGCAAGATAAAAGGTAGTGTTGCGGCACCAACGGCCGGACTTCATTTCACGGATGAAGTGCTGAAAGCCATTGATAATCGTGCTATAGAACGTGAAGAGGTGACATTGCATGTTGGTGCAGGCACGTTCAAGCCGGTCAAGAGTAAAGAGATCGAGGGGCATGAGATGCATACCGAATATGTTGTGGTGCATCGGCATACGTTGGAAAGCCTACTTAAGCATGACTGCAAGGCTATTGCGGTTGGGACCACGAGCGTAAGAACCTTGGAGAGTCTTTATTATATTGGGGTAAAATTAGCCTCCAATCCTGATGCTACAGAAGAAGAACTGCATGTGAACCAATGGGAACCCTATGAAGACGGGAGAGAGGGGAAGACGGTAAAGCACATCATGCCTGCCGAGGCCATTCGGAATATCGTCGATTGGCTTGACCGTTCGGGCACGGAGGTCCTGCATGGCAGTACACAGATTATCATTGCACCGGGCTACGAATACAAGATTGTCAAGATGTTGATAACGAATTTCCATCAGCCGCAAAGCACGTTATTGCTCTTGGTGAGTGCTTTCGTGAAGGGCAATTGGAAGAAAATCTATGACTATGCCCTGCATAACGGTTTCCGCTTCTTGAGTTATGGCGACAGTTCGTTGTTAATTCCATAGTCTGTTCCATATTCCTACAAACAACGAAATTGAAAAGAGATATGAAGAAAGGTGATAAAGTAAGATTTCTCAGTGAGACCGGCGGGGGAAAGGTTGTCGGTTTCCAAGGAAAAGATATTGTGCTCGTAGAAGATGAAGACGGCTTTGAGATTCCGTTCCCTATAAATGATGTTGTCGTAGTGGGTAATGAAGATTATACAACATCGAAACTTGTTCAGGCAAAGGCCGTCGCTGTAGAACAGAAGCCAGGCAATGCTATCATCCAAGACAATCGTAGTATTAAGTCGCTGATGCGCGAAGGACAGGACGAGATGGCTAATGCTTTTGACGGTCGGTATGACGTGATTGACGATACGAAAGCTGTCTCCTACAAAGCCCCGGCCGAGGAACGTAAGGGAGGCAATACGCTCTCTGCCTATATCGCCTTTGTGCCTGTCGATATCAAGGAAGTCACGTCTACCCGCTTTGAGACTTATTTCGTCAACGACAGTAATTATTACATGCAATTCAGCTATCTCGCAGCAGAAGGAAACAGTTGGAAACTGAAATATCAAGGCGAGGCAGAACCGAACACAAAGCTCTATATCGAGGAATTCGGGCGAGAAACATTGAACGACTTGACGCATATCGCTATTCAGTTGATTGCCTATAAGCGAGAGAAGAGTTTTATTTTGAAGCCAAGCATTGCTGTGCAGTTCCGTCTCGACCCTGTGAAGTTCTACAAACTGCACACGTTTCAGGACAATCCATTCTTCGAGTCGCCCGCTCTGTTGCATGATATCATCGTGAACGATGTCCCGGTCAAGCCTTTGGTTGTAGATGCCAAGGAGTTGAAGCATGAAATGTATGCCGGTGCGGCGCAAAAGATTGCAGCGCAAGCACAAGCCGACGGTTATGTCAGGCGTTATGAAAACAAGCAGAAGAAAGGCCATCCATTTCAGGCGAAGCATCGGAATGACGATATCGTCGTCATTGATTTGCATGCCGATGCCTTGCTTGACACGACGGCTGGCATGAGTTCCTTGGACATTCTCAACTATCAGCTGACGAAATTCCGCGAAGTCCTTGCCGAACATGAAGGCAAGAAAGGGCAGAAGCTCGTCTTCATTCACGGCAAGGGCGAGGGCGTTCTGCGTAATGCCATTGTGAACGAACTGCGCTATAAATACAAGAAATACACCTATCAAGACGCTTCATTCCAAGAATACGGGTATGGTGCGACACAGGTTACAATCCGATAAACTATGAACTACGGTTTTATCAAGGTGGCGAGTGCCATACCTTCAGTGCGAGTGGGCGACGTAAAGTTCAACACCCTGCAGATAGAGAACCTCATTGCACAGGCAGAGGGAAAGGGCGTCGAGGTTCTTGTGTTCCCAGAATTGGCCATCACGGGCTACACGTGTCAAGACCTCTTCCGCCAATCCCTATTATTGGACGAGGCCGACACGGCTATGATGGTGTTGCTTGATTTCACACGCAAGCTGAATATCATTTCGATTATCGGAGCGCCCGTTGTGGTGGGCAATCTGTTGCTGAACTGTGCGGTCGTCATTCAGCAGGGAGAGATTCTCGGCATCGTACCCAAGACCTATCTGCCCAACTATAACGAGTTCTACGAGAAGCGATGGTTCGCTTCGTCGCAGGACCTGCGGCCTACCGAAATCCGATATGCGGGCCACAAGTTGCAGGTCTCTGCCGCCCCAAAAGTTTTCGTGACATCACAAGGCGTGAAGTTCGGTATTGAAATCTGCGAAGACGTTTGGGCACCTACCCCGCCAAGCAACCACTTGGCCTTGTCGGGTGCCGACATCATCTTTAACCTTTCAGCCACCGACGAACTGGTGGGCAAGCACAGCTACCTCAAAAGCCTGCTTTCCCAGCAGAGTGCGCGTACGCTGTCGGGCTACGTCTACAGCAGTTGCGGCTTTGGAGAAAGCACGCAAGACGTGGTCTATGGCGGGAATGCATTGGTATATGAAAACGGCACACTGCTTGCCGAGGGCGAACGCTTCTCGTTGACGCCGCAGTTGGTCACAGCACAAATCGACGTGGAGCGCCTCCGTGTCGAGCGTCGCTACAATACGACTTTCTTCAACGCACAGCGAAACGACATGCCGACTGTTGAAACGACCGATTGCCACGGCATCGACGAGAAAGCTGACTTCAAGTTGGAGCGCACTTTCGACCCGCTTCCGTTCATTCCGCACACCGACAACATGGCCGAGGCTTGCGAAGAAATATTCAGCATTCAGGTGATGGGACTCGCCAAGCGCTTGGCGCACACCGCATGCAAGCACGTAGTCTTGGGCATCAGCGGCGGACTGGACTCTACGCTGGCGCTATTGGTCTGCATTCGCACGTTTGACAAGTTGCAGATAGACCGAAAGGGAATACTCGGCGTAACGATGCCGGGGTTCGGAACCACCGACCGAACCTATCGTAATGCCATGCGCCTGATGGAGGAAACGGGCATCACCATTCGCGAAATCAATATCGCCAAGAGCGTCGCCCTGCATTTCGAAGACATCGGGCACGACATGGCCGTCCACGACGTGACCTATGAGAACGCGCAGGCTCGAGAACGTACGCAAATCCTGATGGACATCGCCAACCAAGCGGGCGGCATGGTCATCGGTACGGGCGACCTTTCCGAACTTGCCCTCGGCTGGGCCACCTACAACGGCGACCACATGAGTATGTACGCCGTCAACGCAAGCGTTCCCAAAACGCTCATCAAGCATCTCGTGACCCATATTGCGAAGACGTTGCCACGTCCGTCGGCCGACATTCTTGCCGACATCGTCGACACGCCCATCAGTCCCGAGCTGATACCGGCCGACGCAGACGGCAATATCCGGCAGAAGACCGAAGACCTCGTCGGTCCTTACGAACTGCACGACTTCTTTCTCTATTATTTCCTGCGCTTCGGCTTCCGTCCCCGCAAGCTGCGCCTCTTGGCCTGCTCGGCCTTTGCCGACCGCTACGACGAGGCTACAATCACGAAGTGGCTCTCCACCTTCTGCCGCCGCTTCTTCAGTCAGCAGTTCAAGCGCAGCTGCCTGCCCGACGGCCCAAAAGTGGGAAGCATCAGCCTCAGCCCGCGTGGCGATTGGCGTATGCCGAGCGACGCCGCCGCCGAGTTGTGGGTAAAGGAAGCCTCAGAAATATAAGTACTCACAGGGAAGCCCACCCCGAAAGCCTCCCTAACACTCACCCCAGCCTCTCCCAAAAGCCTCTCCCCCAACCCCTCCCCGAAAAGGGAGGGGAGCCCAAGCTTGCGGGCTAATGATAAACAATACATAATAAACAAAAATAGGCCTTGAGAACTAAAGTGTTCGCAAGGTCTATTTGCATATTACTCCCCTCTCCTTGGGAGAGGGGCTGGGGGAGAGGCTTCATTCTCCCCCTCCTTCGGAGGGGGTTGGGGGGAGGCTTTTCTTTAAACGGGGAGGGCACACAGACAAGCGAGTTAATCATAAGGTGAATTTTGATTTTGACTAAATACAGGTAAGTCGTGCGCCCTCCCCAAGAAGCCTCCCCCAACCCCCGGGAACCTCCCCCGACCCCTCCGAAGGAGGGGAGGCCGAGCTTGCACCAAATTAGTTTACACGCTGTTCGCACTCCCCTCCCTTCGGGAGGGGCCGGGGGTGGGTGTCAGAGGGTGGGCTTTCGGTTTGAGGGCTCCTTAATTCCCGTGCTGCCCAATTCCCCCTTCCTCTTTTTTCTTCTTCTTCTTTTTCTCCTCGCCTTTCCATTCCTCCCATTCAATCGGCGTGTCGGTCAGACCGCGGGTAGCTACACGGCTGCCACCGCCGCGCTCGTAGTGGGTCTCGGGATTGAAGCGCACGCGCACGCCGACAATCTGATTGGCCGACACTTTCTCGGCCGCGTCCACACCGCCCTTGGCCGACACGGCCGTGAAGTAGAACGAGCCGATGCCGTCGAGTTTTACCGAGCGGCCCTGCGACATGTAGTCGGCCATCACCGGGCCGAGCGAGGTGAGCACTGCGGCCACGTCGGCCGGACTGACGGTCGACTCGGCGGCCAGTCGCTTGGCAACCTGTGCCGTCGTCACCGGATTGCCCACCAGTACCGATTGCGGGTACCACTTTTTGTTGATTTTTTTCAACATCTTCTTAAAAAATGCCATACGCAAAAATGTTAGTTGTCGGAATGCCGACTCCGAGGGCGTTTTGACAAGTATAGGACTTGTAGTCGACAAGTATAGGACTTGTTCCCCACAGGTATAGGACTTGTCATCGACGGGTATAGGACTTGTCATCGTGTCCTCCCATCTCCGTATTCATGTCCCTATATTTTTTGTCAAAACTTTTCATTGTCTTTATTCCGACGGGTTAATGATTATGTGAACTAAAAAATAAATATTTGTTTAACTGTTTTCTATTGATAAAGCGAAACTTATGAGGTTTATTTGAATGCCCCCACAGAAAAGCCATAGCTTCGAGCACTACTGTACCCCACAGCAATGTATCCCTTGATGAAGTCCAAGATATATGCACTATTGTTATTCTGTGGATGTGAACTCGATGACCAGTACATACCATCCTCGCTAATACTATAGAAGCTACTCCCGTCATACGAACCCAACGCAGGTAGGAAGAAATAGTCTGTATGATTAGGAACTGGACTTTTACTTGGTTCAGTTCGCATTGGCCAGGCCCCCGTTGATGTTCTCCAGTCGTGGGGGCTAACTTTCGGGTAGCCACTCTTCATCTGTGCTTCGGTAATGTGCTCATCGGCCATAATCTTGCTCTTCTTCTTCAACCAAACACCATTTATATATTGTAGATGACCTCCCACTGCATAGATCTCATTACCTCCTGTTCCCCAGTGAGCGTCGCCTTTGTAAGCATACCAAAACATCTCGTTCACATTAGGGCAATTCTTACAGGATTGAGTGGCACTGAAGGCACTACTCCCTTCGTGATAATAACGTGGATCTGAAGGCTCGTATGCATAATTACCATCGGGTGTCCCATCAGCCCTTAAATGCCCATACCAATAATCCTTTTTAGCATCCCACATATAGTATTTGTTACTATTTCTAGGCTCAACGTTAGCCGTGACATCATAGATATTGCCTTTGTCAAGGGTGATATTAGTCTTGGTATCCGTAACGACGGTCTCTAAGTTGGTCGTCGGGTCCTTGATGGTGTATTCTATTTTGAAGTCGTAGGTGTCGGGGGGAACAACGAGATAGGTGGCATTGTCCTCTTGGCGTGCGTCGGTGTAGAGAGGAAAGTTGGGAAGGGTAACCTCAATATAGTTGTTTCCAAAGGGAGAGCCTCCCCTCAAGAGGTTCTCACCATCAGTAAAGTTGTACAAATCTGCGAGTATGTTACGTCCTGCACCACCAAAATGGACTTTTGTTGCCGTAATTTTGATACTCTTCAGACGAATGTTTGGTGCAAGGTCCGCATTCTCACAGCGAGGTAGGAAACAGAGATAAGCAGGTTTATGCTCAAGTGTGAAATTGAATTTGTCGGGGTTGCCGGTATTACGTGCAACGCCCGAACCACAGTCGCCCCATTCGCCAGCCTTAGAGAAGTCATTAGCCGTAGTACGGGTCTGAGTGGGATAAACAGCAGTGGCAGTAGCTCTGTTATAAGCTCCATAAGAAGTGACAGAAGTACCCGTATAGCGCACTTCGCAGCCGTCGGCATAGTCTGCCTTGCTGCCGGGTAGGGTGAACTCGGCGCTGGCGCCGCCGTCGTGCAATGTTGTGCCCGTGCTCTTTTGCCATGTACCGTTTTTGTCTTTCACCCAAATGAAGTCGTCGCTCGTCCAATAGGCGTCGGCACCTTGGCCGGGCGTGTGCTTGATGTTCGTGCGTGTCTTCGCGTCTGCCGTCTCTTCCTCACCGTCTATCGACAGTCGCTTTGCCGAAGCCTTCGGTCCGTTGGCTGCGAAGATGACGCCACCCTTCGGTACTTCGGTTCCATTCTCTTTCTTTTTGTCCTGTGCAATTTCTTCATTGGCACAAGCTGCAAGCAATACCGCCATCATGAATAGTTGGCCAGTCTTTATTATTGTCTTTACTTTCATTTGCTCTTTCCTTTTAATTATTCTACAAGTTTATTCTCCCTCCCTTTGGGAGGGCCGGGGTGGGTATTATTCTTCCCACACATTATAGCTTGGCAGGGTGTTCTCCCCTCCTTCGGAGGGGTTGGGGGAGGCTTCCTCCCACTCTTCATCACTGCCTCGCTTTGCATTGCCAAAGCTACCACCTTGTCCGATGTGCTTGTGCTGACCGCTCACGGCCTGCAAGAGATTGTCATTCTCCATCGGATAAACCATCATCTCGGGCGTTGTGTATGCCCGCTTCTTACACTCCATTTTCTCCATATTTATTGTTGTTATCTTGATTTGTGCCACTTGCATGTAGGGACGCACGGCTCGTGCGTCCGCTCCAATGATATGTCCACTCGTCCATTTGCTCCGTGCTGAGCGGACGCACGAGCCGTGCGTCCCTACAACGTGTTGCGGTTTGCTTGAATGGACACCTACTTGCTCCCTTATTTCGTTCATTTTTTGCTCATAAAGGGATACGAAAATGCGAACAAAGGGAACTCCGAGAAGCCCTTTGTTTATTGGGGTTACGCGCTCTCCGCGCGCGCGTACGTGAAGACGTTTAAACGCCAGGTGCGCTAAGTGTGTGTGTGTGTGTGTGTGTGTGTGTGTGTGTGTGTGTGTGTGTGTGTGTGTGTGTGTGTTAGCAAATTATTTGGATTGACCAAATAATAAGCGTTAAAAGATGCAGAGAAATCAAAGTTTCTTTGCATCACCGTACACATCTTATTATCGTTGATTGAAAATATCATCTTGGCGGCAAAGGTAAGGCTAATTTCTGTAACGACCAAATGTTTAGACAGAAAAATCATTTTTGTTATCCACGGGATTGGAGTAGATGCCCAAGAAGATGTCTTTCAATACATCGGGCTCGTCAACGTCATACTCGTTCAGCCGGTTCATGTGGCGCAGAAAGGCATCACGCTCCACCTCGGTGTAGCAATCGCGATAGCGCGTCTGTCCGTGGCGCAGGTCGTGGGCGATGTAGTTATTGGGCCGGAGTTGATAGGCGCGCAGAATGCGGCGGTCTATCAAACGGGCCACGAGCCGATGGTATTCGTTGTTCGTGGTGCTGTCGAACTGACGCAGGTCGGCCTCGGTCAGTTCGTCGCAGAGCGAGATGTCGACACGGCCTTTGCGCTGCACGATGCCCGTGAGAATACTCGTGAGATCCTCGCCCGGCTTCTTGATATAACGCTCCGAACGACTTCCGTAGCATTCGATAGCTTTCAGGATATCGCAGCTTTCCCATTCGTAGCTGATGCTGACGGGAACGATGTGTAGACTGCTTAAAGCTTCGATTTTGTCTTCGGGCCGGCTCATGCAGAACATTTTTATAATGCCTTGGTCGGTATGGTCGTTGCCGTCTTTCGTCCGCCCATTGCGCTGGGCTATCCATACGCTCTGCCCTTTCTTCCCGATGGTATAGCGGATATAGTCGCTCAAATGGCGGGACGACATGTAGAAGTCTTTGAGTCGGCCGCCCCGCTCAACGCGGAACATCTTGTTGCTCTTTCCGATGTCGGTTACCAGTCCGGGCGTCATTAGGTTGGCTCCGAAAGTAATCTCCGTGGTGTCGCGTCCCCGTTCGGCAAAGAGATATTGCAACAGCGAGGCGTCGAGCATGATGTCGCGATGGTTGCTCACGAAGAGATATTGCTTATCGGGCGATAGCTTCTCGAAACCATGGAAAGAGAGTTCGGTGATGGACCGCTTCACCACCTGCTCGTTCACCGGCACCATGATGCCCAATTGAAATGCCCGCGTGGTCTTGAAAGAGAGCACGTGCTGCCGCACCTTCTCCAAGTCTTGCCCGGGAAATATCCACGAAGACAATAACGGAAAGGCCTCGCTGTAGGCGATACGCTGCATGGCCTCAGGGATTTCGTCATCATAATAGGGCCGAATGTCGTCGAATTCATTGTTCATGATAAAAGTGTTTTAGTTCCGGAATAAATGTTTAAGCCACTCCAAGAAGCGATTTTTCCAACCGATGGCCTCGCGGCTCGTCTTGGCCGCAGTTGTGCCGAAGCCATGTCCACCCGTGGCATATTGCAGGTAGAGATGCGGTTTGCGATGTGCTGTCAGTGCGCTGTCCATGAGCTCAGCGTTGCGATGGTCGACAACGGGGTCGTCTTTGCAGTTCATAAGAAAAACGGGGCAGGATATTCTGTCAGCATGCAGCTCCATCGACAATGAATCGCAGATTATCTTGTTTCGCCACCGACGTTCGCCCAGCAGCCCACGCCTACTGCGCCGATGCGTGCAAGGAGCCGAAAGGGAAACGACGGGATAAAGCGCAGCAACGAAGTCGGGTTGCAGCGATTTTGGCAAATAAGCTGCACCGCACAAAGCCAGATGCCCGCCCGCAGAGAAGCCCATCACCCCTACCCTTTCATAGCCTTTCGCCCGAACGGCCTGCATGGCGTAAGCGAGCGCACGAAGCTGGTCGGGATATTGACTGCCACGAAAGAGCAGACGCGTATGCCACGCATAGCCGGCCCACCCCGCCGTGGGATAATGAAGCACATAAGCCGCCATGCCGTACGAAACGAGCCATCGGGCAACCTCGCTGCCCTCATATTTCTTGCTCAACCAGCAGTAACTGCCGCCAGGGCAGACAATAACGGCAGTTTGCCCGACACCACCGGGTAAGTATTCATAAAGACGCTTGCACGTGGGGACAGCCTGTTGTGCCATGACCGACACCGGCAGTAGCAGCAAGAAAAGAAGACGTTTAACGCTGTGCATAGGCTTCGTTGATTTTATTCACGATTACGTTTCTCCCCACGATGGCCTCTGCCGTCTGAATGGCCGTCAAGGGTACGCCGCAAAAGCCGTGGAGATTGACATTCTGGCCGGTCATCCACAGATTGCTCACCTTGGTAAACACCGGCACCTGCGATTGAGCAATATTGTTACAATCGCGGAAAAGTCCGTAGAGGGCTCCCTCCGGTTCGCCGTAATAATCGCGAATCGTCAGGGGAGAGGAAGCGAAACGGTGAGCCACCATGCCGTTGAAGCCCGGATAAATCTGCTCCATCAGTTGGGCAATCCGCTCCAGATGATTCTCTTTCCATTCTTCATAGGCTGCGCCACGATGTCCCGTCTGCGTTTCGGCCCAACACTTTGTAATGTCATAAGGCATGATAGCCGTGACGATGAGTTTAGTGGCAAACTTGCCTTGATGAAGCTCTGCGGGCGTCATATACATGAAACCGCGGGGCCAGTCCTCGGCATTGTATTCCCTATAGTTCCAGATGTATCCATAGTCTTTCTGAAAATAACAAGTATGGTTGATATAAGGGAAACGTCCGGGTTTGAAAACAAAATAGGCACAAAAGGAAGAATAACTGTTGGGTGCCTCGGCTATGCGGCGTCGATAGGCTTTAGAGAAAGCCCTGCTATCCGTGAGTTTCAACATCTCGGCCGGATGAATGGCGGAAATATAATGGTCGGCAACATAGCTACGGCCTTCTTCCGTTTTTACAAATGAGACCCGACGGTCGTCTATCTGCATGGCATTCACTCGGTCACCGGCGACAACCTTTCCCCCTGCGTCTTCGATTATCTTCCGCAAGGCTTCGGCCATCTGCTGGCTATCACCGGCAAATCTGCCCGGCCCACTGATGCAAAGAACGTTGATGAGCGCATGGATATAAGTCGGCGTCTTACCCCCCACTCCTCCGAACATGGGATTCATATAGCTGAGCACGTCGCGCAGTTTCGGATGACGGACATAATGGGCCACAAAACGATTGGCCGCCCACATAAAGCTTTCTGAATGTGTATAGACATGCTCGTTGGTCGGACGGAGATGAAAGAAATCTATCTCATCAACCATGTCATGCAAGGCCTCCACGTAAGCCCTTATGCCCGCCGCCTCTTCAGGAAACAACTTTGAGAAATAGGAAATAAAAGCCTCTTTGCCTTCGGGCACACGGTAGACCATGCCGTCAGACGCATACATCACCTGATCCATACAATCGTGGTCGACATCGCGGATAGCCAGCTTATCCAGCAGCCCCAGATAATGACACACCTTATGCATCGGGCCTCCGGGGCGAATGCCTCCTAAAATATGCATACCCGTTTCAAATCCGAGTCCATAACGACGGAAAGTCTGCAGGCCGCCGCCGATGACGCTGTTCTTCTCGAGCACAGTGACGCGACAGCCCTCCCTACTCAGGAAAGCCGCCGTAAAAAGTCCTCCCATTCCGCCACCGATCACGACAACGGTCCTGCAATTACGATTTTCTTCCATGTTTCTGTTCATCTATCTGCTGCTTTCACCCCAAATGCCCACCGGAAAGCCTTGCGCCCTAAGGCGATGTTAACGCAGCTTAACAGGCGAGACTTTCGTACCCCTACGATGTTAACGCAGATTAACAGGCGAGACTTGCGCACGTTGCGCAGTTAACACAGATTAACAGGCGGAACTTTCGTACCCCTACGATATTAACGCAGCTTAACGGGCGGAACTTTCGCACCCCTGCAATGTTAACGCAGCTTAACAGGTGGAGCTTTCGTACCCCTACGGAAGCCACTTTTCCTTCCGTTTGACATTTACGCACGCGAGCAAGGCTAACGCCCGATTTGCCCGAGCGCTTCCGCTCCGATGATTTCACCGCAGGTGACAAGCGTTCCTACCAGCACGCCCAAAACGCCATGGCTATTGATGTTCTGCCCCGTGAGCAACAGGTTAGGTATCTTCGTGCGATGATGCACACGCGAGGCCGGCCCCAACGAGATGTCCTTGGCAATGCCATACATGCCTCCACGCTCCGCACCGGTGTAGTCGCGATAGGTCAACGGCGTGCTGGTGTAGTAGCTTTCAATCTGCGAAGCGAGTCCGGGAAATTCTTCTTCCACAGCGGCAATCAGTCGCTCGGCATGCTCTTTTTTGAAAGCTTCATAGTCGGCTCCACGATGCCCCACGCGCGTATTTTCCCACTTTTCCACTTCCTCATAACGCATATAGGAAATAATCTGTCCGCTCTCGGCATAGCGTTGACCGTCTTCATCGCAAAAATGCATGTAAAGATAACCCATGGGCCAGTCGGCCTCGGTATATTGCTCGCAATTCCAAGGCGAAGCTTGCCGATAACCGAAGAAATTGCTGTTCATATAAGGCACCGTTTGGGGTTTGAACTTCAGATAGACCGTGAAGCAGCCCACCGTGTTGGGTAGTGCGGCAATTCTTCGGCGATAGGCCGGGCGCAAGAGGGGCGAGGCCGTCAGTTCCATCGTGCGTTTCGGGTGCAAATCCGAAATCACGAAATCGGCCTCCCACAGTTTCTCGTCGGCAGTCGTCACCCCTATGGCGTGCGTGTCGTCACACACGATAGCAGAAACCGACTGACGCGTGACGACCTTGCCGCCATATCTCTCTATCGTCTCGATAAGACTTCGGGCGATATGGTCACTGCCTCCCACGATGCGATAGGCACTTTGCTGGTAAAAGTCGGTTACGAAAGCGTGGACGGAAAAAGGAGTCTTCCCCCATTCGGCCGCATAAAGCGGGAGCGTTCCCATAAGCACATTGCGCAACTGCTCGTCGCGAACAATCTCGTTCATCACCTCGTCAATGCTCCGCAGCAGATAAGAAGCCGTCAAGACATCATCAATTGGTAGTGTCGACAGATGATGAAGCGAGGAAGCATGCGCCACACGTTCTATCAGATCGTAATACCGATTCAATTCATCAACCGACGATGGGAAAGAGGCAGACAGCTGTTTGATAAAAGCCTCACGCCCATTTGCTAACCGATAATGGCGACCTTCCAAAGAAACAACTTCATAACCTTCCTTATCCAAGGGGCTCAACTGCACGCGGTCCTTGATTTCAAGATAACGAAGCAAACGGTCCAAGGTCTGTCCCGGAGCCGCACTGCCTACGAAATGCATTCCGGTCTCAAACTTCACCCCTCCTCTATGAAAGCATTGCAGACAACCTCCCGGCTGATGTTCTTTTTCGAGTACCGTCACCCTGTGACCGTTCTTGGCCAGAATGGCTCCGCAAGCGAGTCCGCCCAATCCACTGCCTATGATGACACAGTTCTTCATTGCTCCTCCTTGATGATTTGAAAGTTATTCGGCAAGTAAGCCATATGCGCTACCAAGGCCTCGTCGTCAGGATCGTCAATTGTGACCATCACTTGCGTCTCCGCATGAACCAGTGCATAGAGATAGGGGAGTTCGCACTGACCGGCATGCCTGAACAGACGGGTTTTCAGACCACGTTCCTCAGGCGCATCAATTAAGTCCGAATAGCAATTGTTCCGCTGCAACAACCGATGGCAACGACGTTCGACACCGGCTCCCTTATAAAGATACTGATACTTCAAATAAGCAGCATAATAATGGGCATCTTCGTATTGCGCTCTCATCTTTTTGTAAGTTTCAAGATAAAGCTGATGAATATTACGCGTACGTTCCCGGTAACCATTACCCATGGTCACCGTGTCGGTTGACATGATACGCTTGAGAATGCGCATCGTCATGATTCCCTCACGCAACATAAAGTCATTCTTAGGCAATACGTGGTCCATACCATGGATAACGACCGGCACAATATCGGCATCAAGCTGTTCTGCCAAATAGAAAGCTCCTTTGTGAAAACGATGAATACGATGATCAACCGTACGTGTACCTTCCGGAAAAATACAAATGGAATAGCCCCGTTGAAACAAAGAACGCAGCTCGTCAAGATGGGCTTCCATTCCATCTGAAGCCGGAATAAACTCGGCATGATGAATAACCGACCGATACAAAGGATTGTTCCATGCCCATTGATTCGTCAAAAAGATAATCTTGGGGTGCAAGGCCATCAAACATAATGTGTCGAAATGGCTCTGATGATTGCATGTAATGATAGCCGGACGGTCGAATCGTTCCCCTCCTGCATTCTCTAATCTAAACTTCACGCCGGGTATTTTATTCACAATGAAACGAGCCATGGCATAAAGCAGACGGTGATATCTCAGCCGTTTCCTCTCTGTCGTACTACCTATATGGAAATAAAACCACGTGAAAGGTAACACAAAAATAAACATCATGAAGAGATAGAACAGCAGAGCCCAGACAGAACGGACTAATCGCTTCAAGGTTAGCGGAACTTCACGGGGAACGCCTTTCTTCATCGTCAACCAATTAAAGACAAGAGGCGGAAGATAATAAGCCATCAGAACGACTGTCGTCATTCCAAGAATAGTGACAAGTGCCAAAGAACGCAAAGCCGGATGACGAGCTACGATTAAACTCCCTATACCAATAAACATCAGTATAGCCGAAATTGCTATACTATGACGATAGGAAGCCAATCGCTTTTTCCCCGTAGCATGTTCATACAGCAATCCCTCGGTCATAAAAATGGTATAGTCGTCGCCCTGTCCGAAGATGAAGGTGGCAAGAATGATATTGACAATATTGAAATGAATATCAAAAATATGCATCAAACCCAATATCCACAACCAACTGACGGCCAAAGGCAGAAAAGACAACAAAGATAGTTCTATTTTACCAAACGAGAGCCACAAGAAGAAAAAGACAACAAAACCACAAACAAAACCAATATAATTAAACGAATCATTCAGGATCCGAACTAATTGACTACTGACATCTTTTGCTGAAAACACAAAATAGTTATCCTTATGCTCTCCTATAACCTGTCGGAGCTGAGACTCATTGGCCGTAGATGGTAGATAGTTGACAATAGTCACTTTCTCGGATTGATGACGAATATAGGTTCCTTCCAACAACTGCAATATCGGTTTGAAATAGGATACTGGTTGTACGGTTAATGAATCACCTTGTACATTAGCATAGAAAGGAGCAAAGGTGTCTTTTGTAAATCCTTGCGACATTGCCGCATGACGCACCTCGGAAACAACATCGGGATGGGTTGACTGCCAAAAATACCGCCACCGTTGTAAAGCCGCACGCTGCTTTTCCGGTGTAGGTGCAAAAGAACCTATGCCCTTTACCGTTGAATCGGCAACGGAGAGTTGTTTCAACAATTCTTCATTGTTCCGCAGTGCCGCTTCCAAATCCTTCCCTGTAGCAACTGCATATACCGGAGACGCCGGCATCGAAGATGTCAACAACTGCATATCCGAACGTTGTTCGGGCGTCATATAGTTGATATGGGAAAGGTCGCTGTCAAAAGAGGTCTGCAAAGAAAAGTATCCCAAAACAAGCGTCAGTATTGCCACAATGGGAAATGCGCAGCGGGTAAGCGCACGCGGGAAATGCAGTCGACTACCTAAAGAGACCGGTAAGGCGGTTGACTTCACCGCCTTTTGATAACTTCGGGCATAAAGTGGAAGAAACACGAACACGAACAGTAGCGTACCAACTAATACCAGCGAGCCAAAGACACCCAGATCGCGCATGGCTTTGGCCTCCAGCCATACCAAACACAAGAAGGCTGCAACCGTCGTAATATTCCCAATGAGAAGTGGCGACACCATTTCTTTCAAGGCAGTCTTCCGGTCGGAGACTTCACGTATATGGTCCAGAAAATGCAAGGGATAATTCACCGCAATACCAATGATAACCGAACCTATACCCAAGACTATAATTGAGACTTCATCTTGAAACAGAGCCATACCAGCAATTGCAAACAGGCAACCGAAGCCCACTGAAGCACCAATCCATAGAATATAGCTTAACCGTTGATAATGCCAAATGAGTATAGCCAAAATCAGAACACTCGCTATGGCCAAGGCAATGAGAGCGTCTGTTTTGATTTGCTGTGCATTGGTGACTGCTATCAAAGGCGCTCCGATGGCACTGACACGGATATCACGATACTGCTTTTCGGTCTTTTGGATTGCGTCTTGCAACAGTTCTGCTATCTCGGCATTCCGTTGCGTTTCGCTGGGACCAAACCTACTGTTCATCGTTATCAGGCCCGTCCGACCGTCAGCCGTGAACAGATAGCCGTCCGTTATCTGAAAAGACGAACTCAACTGAAATTGCTGCATACGCTTTAATGCAGGTGTAAAGAGATGCAATGGGTCGTGACGCATGGTCTGCATGGTTACTCCCGCAGTGGGTAGCATCATCAGTTTTTTATTTTCCAGCATCTGTTGTGCCACATACCCGGGTTGCTTCAACAGAGAATCGGCGTACCGATAATCCTGCGGCGTCAGGAAACGAGGCAGATTCTTACTGACAAAGTCCACGATATTCATCATGCCCGCCTCGTCCACCTCCACCTGTAACCGTGCAACAAGAGCCGACGAAGCCAAATATCCCCCCGTGGTCTCCATGGCCTCTTCCAAGCGTTCGGCGCTCACTTGGCGGTTCGTATCCCGCGAAGTAAACAGTACTGCAATGCGGTCTTGCTGTGCAAACTGTTCGTAGACCTCCTGATATTGCTGCATCTCGGCATCATGTGGCAGAAACTTGGCAATATCTTCTTCATAATGAATGCGTGTTGCCAAGAAAACAAAAACCGCACACAAACCGAAGAGCAAAGTGCCGGCCGTCAAGCGATGCCTGTTGAGATATTGATAGATATATAACATGCGTTCGATAAGATGGAAAGGATTTTAATATCCCTCTCGGTTTGGCATTTTCCTCCATGGGGGAATTAACTTCCTTTTAATTTTAGCGTCTTCCTCCATGGATGAGTTAACTTTATTTTGATTTTAGCATCTTCCTCCACGGGGGAATTAACTTCATTTTTGTTTTAGCATCTTCCTCCATGGAGGAATTAACTTCATTTTCATTTAACCTTCTTCCTCCATGGAGGAACGAATTTTCCTTTCAGTTTGACGGCTTCCGCCCCGGGGAGGACAAGGAACAACGTTGCCATTCTTTCAAGCGAAACCACAACGACCGTGGAAAATTATAAACCAACAACTTGGGAAGATAGAAAAACAAGGCCCCGACGCACAACAATGTGTTGAGCACACTGATACGGGCAAAGTCTAAGCCCGGTCTGAAATGCGTCACTCGTTCATGCTGTGGAGGATAATGCACCCGCACATCTTTCTGGCAGATTTCAACATCGAGCCAAGCTGCAAGCACCAGCAGTCCGAGCTCGGCCTCATAACGAGACGAAACAATCCACCAATCCTTCATGCGGCTCAAAGGATAGAGGCGGAAACCACTCTGCGTGTCGGCAACCCGCTGCAGAGTCTGTATGCAGAACCAGAAGTTTGAGAAACGGTTGGCAAACGTGTTGCCCCGCGGCATGTTGTCTTCCGTCAGATTACGCACTCCAACGATCAGCGCCTGCGGATATTTCAGGCAGACCTCAAGCAACAACGGAATGTCCTCCGGGAAATGCTGTCCGTCGGCATCAAGCGTTACGGCATAACGGAAACCAAGCTCGCGTGCTTTCCTTAAACCCTGCTTCAAGGCATGGCCCTTCCCCCGGTTGCGGTCGTAGCTGACAAGGATAATGTCAAAAGGCTGCAATGCGGAAAGCGTGTCGTCATCGCTCCCGTCGTTCACGACTATCACATGAGGAGTCTGTTGCAAGGCACGTGCAACGACATCGGCCACCGTCCCACCATTATTATATGTCGGAATGATGACGCAAGTATGATTGATGACAGTCTCGGACTTTTCCATTTATACGTATTGATAGACAAGCGAAAACTTTGTATAGACTTGCTCGCCCTGAACAACTACTCCTTTTACATGAATACCGGTCTCTGTCTCAGTTCTCTTATCAAAACGAATTGTCACGGTCGGAACGTCTGTCGGAATGATCGGAGCCGCAAACTTCAGGTTCTTCACCACTGCAAGTCGCAACCTCTTTTGCCCTTGTAACTCCAGCAGTTCAGCTATCATTTTCAGAATGCAAACGCCGGGCGTGATAGGATTGCCGGGAAAATGGGCGCGATATATGGGATGGTCGGCATGAAAGCGCACCGTTACACAAGCCTCGTCTTCTCGTTCCACCACACTGAAAAAGCTATCAATCAGTCTCATCTTTATGCTCTTTGATGGGAGTAAGCTTATAGCAAAGCCCAAACTTCCGATTATTCATAACGATACTGTCTGCTTCCCGACTAACAACCCGCTTATCGCGCTCAAGCGTCAAGTCGGTTTCGCGGGCTGCAAACAGATATTGCAGGTCCGCCGTCAGCACTTTCCGGATATACCACTTGTCGAGAAACGACACGACATCAACCAATACGACACGACTACGGTCGGCTGTCAACCGGAAAGTAAGCGCACTAATGCCAAACTCATTCATCAAGGCCGCCCGAAAACCTTCGATGCTGTCACGCCTGACAATCAACACACCGTCCACCTCGCCCGCTTTCACTCCGATTGTCATCTTGTATTCACAACGAGACCAGCCGTCGGGCAAGGGCACCACATAATCGTTCTGCGCATGCCCCCATAAGGAAGCCAGAAACAGACTAACGACCAACAAAAATCTGTTCAGGTATTGTTGCATTAATCTTCACGTTTGAGAGTGTTATCACGGTCGTATCGCCCGACGGCTCGGTCATGACGACGCGTGACACCATGCTATGCTGTTCATTGAAATAGAGCGTCACGCTCTTGAACATCTTTCTAATCTGCGAACGCCGTGGCGTCATGATGGCAACCCATTCACGACCTTGCAAATAAAGTCGGGACGTGAAGTCACGATTGTCCATCAGGTTCCGTCCCGTGATGCTGTTCATCATCATGCGCGCGATGCTCTTGAACATTTGACTGCTCTTGACGTCGATTGTCTGACTGCGCTTACCGTTCTTAATATGCACCTTCTCACCATTGATAATGAAAGTATATTGATAGGGAGAAATATATTCCCACCGCAGCTGCTGCTGATTGGTGAAATACAGATTGCCCGTCGACCTCACTTTATCGTTCAAGAAAGAGATGGTCTTCACTTGGGTGAAACTGCTTGTGATGCTTGTTATTTTCGAAGCAGCGGCATTGATTGTCTGGAACATCTGCGCCTGCTGCCGGGCTGGGACACTCTGCAACTGCTGTGCCCCAAGTCCGAGGCACGACGACAGCAACAGAACAGCGAATATTATTCTTTTCATTATTTCAAAAGTTTTATTTAACAACAAGAAAGCAACCTGCCATAATCAGCAACACGCCGGCCCATCTCGTCAAAGGAATTGTTTCGTGGAAGAAACACATTGCGGCAAACATTCCAAATACATAACTAAGACTGACCATTGGATAAGCCATAGAAAAAGGAAATGTGCGAACGATATACATCCACATCACCGTGGCCATACCATAACATATTCCGCAGCCAAGCCACCACCAGTTTGTAAGCTGATGGCCTAAGAATTGCCATGTCCATGCAAAATCGCCCATCTTCTGCAAAGCTAATTTCAACAACACTTGCCCACTGCACAGCAGCACACTTTGAACGATAGAAAGAAGTATCAGTCGCATATCGGCACGGTTTTTATTTCAGCATGGTCACCTTTGCTGTCGTGCCACACGCACACATCAACAAGCTCTTGCAAGGCCCGCCCGTTGTTCTCTACCGACAAGATGAGTCCCCGGCTTTCGTCGCTCACGCCAAGTTGCGCTCCAGTTTCAGCCATATTGCGCTGCAATTCAGCTGTTATTACGTCGTTATATGACACATATGACGTCCTAATATGGCCCATCTTGAGTTGCAAGAAAGCGTCCATCAGCGCACACTCAAATGACACGTTCCCTTGCGAGTACGTGCAATTGTAGCCGTGGTTGTGCGTGTAGAGGGCTATCAGCGCGGCCACCGTATTATGCGTAGACTGCATGAAGTGGGTAGGCATGCTCACGCTTTCTCCCTCCTCAGCCAACCCACGCAGCAAGGCCTCCGAATCAGCCACACAACCCAATGCCGTACCGTTGATGATAGCGTCGGGCTGTTCAATGCCACTCTCTTTCATGGCCTTGAGGGCCGTGACAAGCGCACGCTTGAACAATGGACCATAGCGACGAGTACGCCTCGGATCAAGATATAGGCCATAGTCTTCAGCCGAAACCTCACGTATGTCGGCAAGTATATAGACTTTATTCTGCATCATTTGACAAGATTAGAGAAGAATCATTACCCCCAAAACCGAAAGCATTACAGAGCACGTGGCGGAGCGACCCAGACTCACCGCCCACGTAAGGACAAATGCACGCCTCGTCGGGCACCTCCCAACCGAGATTGCGTGGAATGAACCCGTGTCGCAAGGCAAGCAAGGAGAACACGGCCTCGATGCTGCCCGAAGCACTCGTCGTGTGGCCGGTGTACATCTTGGTAGACGAGACCGGCGGAACAGCATCGCCGAATACTTCGCGGAGTGCCATGCTCTCACTGGCATCATTGTTGGGCGTGCCCGTGCCGTGCGCATTCACATAGTCGATTTCTCCCGGTTCGAGCCCTGCCTCACGCAACGCTTGACGCATAGCCAGCACAGCTCCCTCACCGTTCTCTGAAGATGCCGTCTGGTGGAAAGCATCGCAGGCGTTGCCCGTGCCGCTAAGTACGCCCAAAGCCTCCGCACCGCGCCTGCACCGGCTCTCTTCGGACTCGAGCACGAGATAGGCTGCACCCTCGCCGAGGTTCAGTCCCGCCCGTCGCGCATCGAAAGGGCGACAGACGGCCTCGTCGAGTATCATCAGCGACTTGAAACCGTTGAGATGGAAGCGACTCAAGCTCTCGCTCCCGCCCACGACAACGATGTCGCGAAGCCCACTCTCTATCAGTCGGGCACCGAAGATAACGGCGTTCATGGCCGAAGAGCAGGCCGTCGACGGTGTCGAAACAAAGTCGAACAGGCCGAAATAATCGGCTATGGCATCGCTGCAGGCCCCGCAATCATGCCGCATGAGCACCTCGGCATTGAGATTGTCTGGATAAAAGCGTTCGGTACGGTCCATTCCTCCCACGGTAGTTCCGGAGACAAGCGCCATGCCGTGCCGTTCTGTAAGGCCCGCCTCCTGCAAGGCTTCGCGCAACGCAAGAATACCTATCAGTTCGGTTCTGCTCACACGGTCGGTATAAGGAATATCGAGCAGGCGGCACATTTCTTCGTTGCTCAACTTGACCTCGCCCACTGGAAACTCCTTGTGGACGG
The DNA here is from genome assembly GCF_000382385.1 of Segatella maculosa DSM 19339 = JCM 15638. GTDB lineage: Bacteria > Bacteroidota > Bacteroidia > Bacteroidales > Bacteroidaceae > Prevotella > Prevotella maculosa. The sequence continues at coordinate 61,147 of NZ_KB908327.1, forward strand.
TGGAAAGATGAGTGACGCGGCCCACGCCGGAACGTCCCCGGCGCAAGGCCTCGCACGTCTGCTGCTGGCCGACGCCGATAGCTGACACCACACCAACCCCTGTTATCGCTATCCGCCGCTTCATTTCAGTCGGTTCTTCGCCACGAAGTCGGCCATCGTGTCAATCGACTTGAAAACATCCTTACCGGCCTTCGGGTCTTTGATCCTGATGCCGTAGTTCTTTTCGAGCAACACGATAAGTTCCAAGGCGTCGATCGAGTCGAGTCCGAGTCCCTCATCACCGAACAAGGGTGCATCGTCGGCCAGTTCTTCCGGCTTCACATCGTCGAGGTTGAGTGCCTCGATCACCTTCTTCTTCAATTCTTCTTTCAGTTCCATAATTATATCATACATTTCTTTGTCGTTTACCATTCATTTACGCGAGGCCACTCCCAAGGGTGTTAAACACTCACCATCATGAGTACGGAACACTCACCACTGTGAGTACGGAACAGTCATCATCATGAGTACGGAACACTCGTCTTAGCGAGTACGGAACACTCACGTGCAAAGGTGTATTACACCTTTAGTTGGAGGTACGCTACACCTTTGATTAGAGGTACACTACACCTTTGGTCGGAGGTACGCTATACCTTTGGTTGGAGGTACGTTATACCTTTGGTCGGAGGTACGCTATACCTTTGGTCGGAGGTACGCTATACCTTTGATTGGAGGTACACTACACCTTTATTTGCGAGCATTAGCTCTCCCCTCCTTTGGAGGGGTTGGGGGAGGCTCACCCCTCCCCTCGGGAGGGGTCGGGGGTGGGCCTCAGATTCCGTTTGCAATCCACACTTCCGCCTCAAATCTATCCTCGCCTTCCGCATCAATCCAGCCCGTAATCACACTTCGGCAAGTGCTGTCGGCAAGCACACCCTCAATCTGCCGCTCCATCAGTTCGTCGTTGCGCCGAGTCAACAGCATCAGGTTGGTCTCGCCGTGATAGCGGTTGCGCATGGCGATTTCGCCCGTGACGATGTTCGGCAACGTGTAGACAAAAGCTGCAGGACTGGGGAAACAGGCCTCGCGGTGGCGGATTGTCTCTTCGAAGAGCATGTCGGACAGACAAGAGCCCGAACAACTGAACAGCACCACGGCACGGTCGTCACCTTCCTCGAAGCGTGGCTTTCCCTCGGCCTTGAGCAGCAGTTCCGTGGCCACGAAGCCCAGTCGGCAGAGCATATCCATCTTAAAGAAGCGGGGATAGTCACCGACTTCATCGTTGTAGAGTTCTGTCAGCAGTGCTTTGCCACAACTTTTAACTCGCCGTTCCACTCCGTCTATCACGACTTGATTGTGGGTGATATGCACCGTGTGTAACCTTTTCATCATCGTTTGTTCATCAATATTGCAGCATTGCAGCCTCCAAAACCCGACATCATCTTGATGAAAGCGTGCTTGCGCGTGGGCGTGGGCGCCGTGACAACAACCAGTTTGCATGACACTCCCAGCTCATCAAAGCCGCGCGTGGGCAAAAGCGTCCCCTTGTCGAGCGCATGCATCGTCAAGATGGTTTCAAGCACACCGGCAGCTCCCATCGTATGGCCATAGATTCCTTTGTAACCATTGACAGGAACAGCATCAAGACCTGCACGCTGAATGGCCACACTCTCCATCTCGTCGTTATAGAGCGTAGCTGTGCCATGCGTGTTGATGACGGCCAACGCTTCGGCATCAAAACCTTTCATCACAGCCCGCAAGACCCGGTAGCTTCCCTCGGCCTGTCGCGACGGACTCGAGAGATGATAGGCGTCATTCCTGATAGCTCCGGCCTGCAAGGTCCAGCCTTCCCGAGCTGTGTCGCGCGCCATGACGACCGTGGCAGCAGCTTCTCCTAAATTCAACCCATGCCGATTGACGCTGAAGGGTCTACAGGGTACCGACGAAAGTGCCTTAAACGACTGGAAACCGCTCACGATAAATGCACTCTGCTCGTCGCCCCCTATCACGACTGCGTTATCATAGGCTCCGCTTTGCAGATTACGTTGGGCTACAATTATTGCACAAACACCGGATATACAGGCGTTGGATACAACTAATGGCAGATTGGGATTACCGAAGAAACGTGCTATTCTCTCAGCAGCTATACTTAAATGAGTTGCAGAATCCGTAACGGCGCAGCTGTTATTTTCAAGTAATGAGACATTCCCCTTTGTCGTGGACAGCACCAAGAGTGTGCGAGGGGACGAAGCGTCGATACCGCTTTCGGCAACAGCTTGTGTGGCCGATAGCAACATCATCTGTTCAAAACGGCTGTAGTCCTCGGCCTGCGGATAGGCCGAAGCGAACCTGCCTTCAATCTCGCCTTCCTCAAACAGCGAGGCCATGAAAGCTTCGGGCAATCCCCACTTTCCTTCATGGAGTCGCAACCGACTGCGCCCTTGAAGCACGGCATCGTAGTTCTCGGCCGTGCCCGAGCCTAACGGCGAATAGATGTTATCAGCAATTATCTTTATCATCGGCCAACCACTTTTGCTTCCATGCTTCGTAGAAAGCAGGACTTTCCCACATCAACTGATAGTCTCTGTCCAAGAACACCTGCACGCTGTGCCCCGTAACCAATAGTTCATCTGAGACAGCGTCATGAATCTCATAGTCGAAAACGATCTTGGCTGCTTCTGTCGGACGGTAGATAATGTCTATACGTGGTTGAGTTCCATAACGCATCGGCTTGTTATAATGGAAACTCAAATCAACCAATGGGGCATAACAACCGTTATTGAAAATCGTCATGTAGCCAAGGTCGAATTGCTTGCCGAAAGCCTCACGGGCATCTTCGAAATAAAGTGAATAAGAACCATGCCAAACAAATTGCATGGAATCAACCTCACTGAAACGGATATCAAACAGTTTGGATACTCTCAGTTCTTTCATGCTTCCTCTATTTCATTAGCCAGCGCAATCTTCATCTCTGCCGTTGCCAGCGTCTGACTCCCACTGCGCACCGTTGCCTTGACAAGCGTCAGGTCCAACACCTGTTCTATCACTTCTATTGTGGTCTCAAGCGCGTCTCCCACCCGTGGGCAAGCAGTTACTACCATATTCTTGACCGCTCCGATGAATCCAATCTGAATTCCACGCTTAAGGATATACTTATTGACATAACCCAAGCGGGCTGCACACGTCTGAGCCATGTTCTCTGCCAAAGCGCAAGCGTCCATCACGCCGTCTTCCACAAACAAGTTGTCTACCCGAACAACGAAGCGGGTCGATGTGCGCTGCTCATCGAAGAAGATCAGTCTGTCCACCATGATAAAAGGCTCACGCTGTGGCAGCAGTTCGTGAATATCTATCGTTTCAAGCTTCATCTTTCCAAAATTCAAAGTAGTTGAACCATTGGGTGGGATATTGCATCACTGTCTCTTCTAACTGTTCCGCATACTGCAAGGCAAGGTTTCGGGCACGCTCTCTGACACTCCCTTCACCACCCTCCAACCGTTTGATATAGATGCGGTAATGCTTGACCGAAGTCTTCATCACATGAATGGTCAGTACGGGAACCTCATGTTGGGCAGCCAAAACGAAAGGTCCCATGGGAAAGGCTGCCTTTTGACCAAGGAAAGACAAATCATAATGCCTATTACTTCCGAATATCCTATCGGCAGGTATACTGAGACTTTCGCCATCGGCAAGAACGTTGTTCATCTCAAAGAGATGGCCCATATCCTCACGCACCACAATCATGTGGAGATTGTTTGCTTCGAAAATCCTTTCCCGGTTAGCCATCACCGTCTCGGCTTCTTTGCCATACACCAATGTATTAAAACGCTTGTCGCGTGCTTGTAGCGCATAGCCTGCCACCTCATAGTTACCGACATGGGCACTCAAGACAACAAAGCCGCCATCGCCTTCGGCAAGCTGCTGATAGACCTGCTGATTGGAAATATCAAACTCAAACCGCCCTCCTGCATAGACATAGAAGCGGTCGAGGATAATCTGCGCAAACCTACAATGGTTCACGTAAGTGTGCCAAAAGGCAGTCGGCCAGCGTTCCTTTCTTATCCGTCGGAAGAAATGATACTGCGCCAAATAACCCCGATGGGAGAACAGCATACAGAAAGGAATAACGAAGACTGCGGCAAAGAGATATGCACCCGACAACGGGAGATATCGCATAAGCCCCACCAAACTATGATGCATCCAACGTGCACCCCATGTCGTTCCTTTCCACTTCTGTCCTTCCGTCATTGTCTCTACCGTGACAACTAAGCGTTTACCTTCGTCTCTATATAGTCGCAGAAGTCCTTGAGTGTCTTCACGCCTGCCATTTCCTCGGGCTTGATCTTGAAGCCGAACTTCTTCTCTACAATAACGACGATATCCACGAAGTCAAGACTGTCTATCCCGAGGTCGTCCTTCAACAACGCCTCCGGAGCAATCTTTTCCTCTTCCACTTCAAGGTCGTCAATCAAGAACTCCCTTACTTTCTCTTCAATTTCTGTTCTTTCCATTTTCTTATAATTATATGTCATTATTTATCAAACAACCTGTCAAGGCGTCTATCCATTTACTCGTCAACTCCTCTTCACCTTTATAATACTATGTCCCTGCCCCAGTCCATCGACGATTTCCTCCACCTCCAAGCCAGCCTTCTCAATCAAGGCTATCAGGTCGTCAGAGTGATACATCTTACTGTTTCCGTTGGCAATAGCCGTGAAATAGAGGCTGACCTGCGTCAGGCAGAACGCAGCCGGCTCGAAGCGCTGGCGGTCCCAAAGGGTCTCCATGATGTAAAGTCGGCTGTCATTGTCCATCACACGCGCAGCCCGACGCAGTATACTCGTTATTTGCTTCTCACTGAAGCAATCCAGAAACTGACTCATCCAGATAGCGTCCCAATGTCGGTCGGCAGGCAACAGACAGGCTTCGTCAAGCAGATTGGCTGCATGACCGCGAATACGGTCGGCCCCTTCCTTGCCCGAAGTCTGCCGGCGCATCAACTCCAACTGTTGCGGCAAGTCAACAATCGTTACCTCTACCTCCTTGTCATGCGCCACGCACTGCATGGCCCAACGTCCTGTGTTTCCGCCGACATCCATCAGCGTGCGCGGACGGTTCGCGAAGACGAGCCGCAAAGCATCGTCGAACGAACTTTCACTATAGAAATGGTCAAAGGCAAACCAACTGCGACGGGCATCTTCAGGCAGTCGGGACAAGCCTTCATAGACCGTTGGCCAGTCGCCCAATCGCTTCAGACCGGCAGGGCGACCCTCTCTCAATGCCGCCTCAAGGTCGTACATACCCAAATAGTTCACGTCGTGATTGAAATCAAGGTTCACGCGTGTGGCCGGGTCGTTCAGCAGGAACCAGCCCGTCTTCGATATGCCATACCGCCCGGTCTCCGGCTCCACGAGCACGCTCCCTATCGTCAGCGAAGCCTCCAACAGGCACTTGGCCGCATAAGGAGAGATGCCCACGCGTTGCGCAATCTCATCGGAGGTGAGGGCCTCGTCGCGCAGAAGCTCGAGTATCCCCCACTTCACCATCAGGCGCGACACCTGAAAGACAATCGGACCGAAGGCTATGAACTCCGCCTGCCGCTGTGCCTCACGTGCCGAGCACTGTTCGTCGGCGTACTGCCGTAAAGGTTCAGACAAGTGCATCATCGTTCGTTCGTTTCAATACCAATGCCGAGTTCGTTCCCCCGAAGCCGAAGGAATTGGAGAGCACGATATCCACGTCGGTCTCTATCGTCCGCGTGGCGAGGTTCAAAGGCGCGCTATATTCATCAGCATGCTCAAAGTTGATGTTGGGCGCCACGAAATGATGCTGCATCATCAGAATGGAATATACCGCCTCGCTCGCACCCGCCATCCAGCACTCGTGCCCCGTCATGCCCTTGGTCGAAGAGATGAGTGCGTGCCGACCGCGGAACATGCGGTCGAGCGCAATGGCCTCGAACATGTCGCCCTGATGCGTACCGGTGGCATGGGCATTGACGTAGTCCACGTCGTCGGCCACGATGCCAGCATCTTGCAGGGCACGTGTCATGGCCGTCACGCTGCCGTCGTCGGAAGGCTGCGAGATGCCTCCGCCGTTGGAAGAAAAGCCATAACCGCACACCTCGGCCAATATCGTCGCCCCGCGCTTCACGGCATGCTCATAGTCTTCGAGCACCAAGGCAGCCGCACCGCCACTTGGCACGAGTCCGTCACGGTCACGGTCGAACGGGCGCGAGGCCTTCTGCGGCTCTTCCATGCGCTTGGAGAAGGCCCCGAGCGCATCGAACGTCGCCATGCTGTAGAAATTCACTTCCTGCGCACCGCCGCAGAGCACGCAGTCCTGCAGCCCCTGCCTTATCATCATGCAGCCCAGTCCAATGGAATGACTGCCGCTGGCACACGCCGCACTCACGCTGAAGTTCACGCCACGCAACCCGAAGATGCTACTGAGGTTCATGTTTACCGTCGAGTTCATCGCCTGAAAGATATATCCCGAACCCAAGAGCTGTGTGTCGTGCTTCTCGGCCATGATATTGGCAGCCTCGATCACGGGACGTGCCGAAGAGTCGTTACCGAAGATGATGCCCACCTCGTGCGTCCGCAGGTAATCCTCGTCGATATGGGCCTGCCCGAACGCCTCGAGCGACGCCATATAAGCATACTCCGCCTCCTCGGGCAGTCCCACGCGATACCGCCGGTGCAGCAACCCTTTGAGCCGAGGCCGTTCAACGACGCCCGTCAGTCCGCTCTGATAGCCATACTCCAGCCGCTCTTTCTCCATGCCGATGCCCGAACGCCCCGACCTCAGGGCCTCCGTCACCTGCTCCTTATCCGTTCCCAGGCACGACCATATGCCCATGCCCGTCACAACCACTCTTCTGCTATTCATCATCATAAAGTATTATTAACTCCATCTCCCCTCCTTTTGAGGGGCCGAGGGAAGCTGTCTTCACATGCCCCCGTCTACTTCGATTACTTGTCCCGTTACATACGCGGCCTCGTCACCGACGAGAAAGTCAACCACCGCAGCCACCTCCTCGGGCCTACCGAAGCGGCCGGCCGGAATCAGCGTCTTTATCTGCTGCCCGTCAAGGTCGGTCGTCATGTCCGTCAGGATAAACCCCGGGGCCACCGCGTTCACCGTCACCTTGCGCGCCGCCACCTCCTTGGCCAACGCCTTCGTGGCCCCGATCAGCGCCGCCCGGGCTGCCGAATAGTTCGTCTGGCCGGCCATACCGCGAAGCCCCGACAACGACGTGATGTTGACAATGCGTCCGTTCCGCTGCGTCAGCATGTCCTTCAACAGCCGCCGCGTCACGTAGAAGAAGCCGTTCAGTGTCGTGTCCGTCACCTCATGCCACTCCTCGTTCTGCATGAACACCATCAGGTTGTCGCGCCGCACACCTGCATTGTTCACCAAAACCGAGATATAATCCTCGGGATGCCGATCCTGCCACGCAGCCAGAGCCGCCTCGATGGCCTCGGGACGGGCGACGTCGAACGGCAACAGCTCGGCCCGTCCGCCCGCCGACTCAATGGCCTGCAGCGTCTCGCGCGCAGCCTCTTCGTTCGATTTGTAGTTGATGACAACCGTATATCCCCGTGCGGCCAACCGCTGGGCGACGGCCCGTCCGATGCCACGTGAGCCACCTGTTACAAGTGCATATTCCATTGTTTACTCGATTTTTATATAACTCTTCGTGCCATGCACATCCCATTCTCGGTGCACAGCCATTTGCGTTGCAAAAGTACGACATTTATTCATCACCGCCAAGGAAATCGCAGAAAAGGACGACCAAAACGGCGCTTCCTTTCGTCCGATAGATACGGGACAACGCCCCACATCGCAGCAGCCTATACATTCCCAAATACCGGGACGGTGTGTTTCTCGGTCTGGAACCGAGCGTTCCTCCTATTGGAACTGTGAGTTCCATATACTGGAACTGTGCGTTCCATATACTGGAACTGTGTGTTCCATATACTGGAACTGTGTGTTCCAAAGCATGGAACTTTCTTGGAACACAACTTCACTCGTACGCATAACGGTCGATATAGCCGTCGAAGTCCCGTTTCGCGGTGTAACCATAGGTACGGAAGATGTCGAAGATATCATTTTGCTGCTCGGGCGTGAGCGTGAGTACGCCGTTCATGTAGCGGTAGTAAGTTGTCCGACTGCCGAGATATTCTTGTATTTCGCGACGTATCGGCGTGTCGTCCACGCGTTTCACGTCGAGGAAGAGTTTGCTGAAGCCCCACGCCGAGCGTATGATGCGCTTTTCCACGAATAGCTTGCACTTGCCTTTTTGCAAGGCTGCGGGGTAGACGGCAGGGCCTTCCACTCTGTCGGTCAGTATGTGACGGCCGGCGAAATGCCGCATGCAGGTGTCGTGCATCGGGCAGGTGTCGTTGAAACAGAGTGCCCATGTAGGCGGGAAGGATTTGAAGTCGAAAGGAAGCGTGTCGGTTGTCATATTTTGATGATACGTTGTTTGAAGCGGATATAATTCAGCAATGCCCGCAGCCGGTATTTGAGTGGAATGTCGAGCTGCATCATTTCGAGGTAGCACTGGCAGGTGGCCTTGGGACTGTTGTGCCTGATTTCGACAATCTTCGAGGTGAGACCGCCGTCCAGATAGTCGCGCAGATAGACGACTTGGCCGAACACCTTGAGCTTGTACTTGCGGGCGATGCGGTTCCACACCAGTGCTTCGGGTACGAACCGCTCGCCGGGGTATTCGGGGAACGGGAACTCGCGCAGGACCGAGGTTTTGTAGATTTCGCACATGTCGCCCGTCACGCCGTATCTGTAGCGCAGGTCGATAGACGTGCACTGCACTTCCATGCGGGGCCGGCCAATCACGCTGCCGTCGCGGTGGGCCATATAGCCGCAAAGGCCGCCGAGTTCTTCCTTATCCTTGGTTTCGCTCCACTGGCTGGCGATGATGGCTAAGGCGTCGGCGGGGAGTTCGTCGTCGGAGTCGAGTATCAGCGTCAGCTCCCCGTGCGCGACCTTCACGCCTGCGTTGATTGCCGTGTGCTTCCCGCCGTTCTCCTTTCTGACGTAGCGAATGGGGAAGTCGGCTGCGGGCAAGGCTGCGCATGTGGCCTCCGTGTCGTCCGTCGAGCCGTCGTCTATCACCAGCCACTCGAAGTCGCGGCAGTGTTGGCGGCAGAGGCTCCGGTAGATTTGAGGAAGGAAGCGCGCCCTGTTGAAAGTGGGCGTCAGGATTGTTATCAACATAGTGACAGGGTTGTTATTCTATAAAGTAAGCGAGCCAATGGAAGCCGGGCTTCTTGCGTAAGAAGTCTATGCCAACCGCGATGCCCCATGTGAGAAAGAAGACAATAGGGAGCATCAGATAAACAGAGTTGGACTTCATGTCAATAGAGCATATTTCTGAGAGAACGAAATACAAAAGCACGATGACAAACCAATGGAGTTGTATTTTGCTAAAAGAGTCATTGTTCAGAAGCGTGAGGAATTCAAAAAGGGAGATATTATTTATGTTTATATGGATACGATGCCACAGAAGCACGATAGTCCGCAATTTCCTTTGCAATTGTCTGTGTGAATTTTGCGGCTCCCGTCATGTTCAGATGATATGGATCCATGAAGTACTCATAGTGGCTTGAAAAAGTCGTATCACTGTAGTGGTTGAAAACTGGCATATTGTATTTGTGACAAATCGTAATAATAGGCTTAAACAGTTTCCCATCTTTGTTCTTATACGATGGAGATACTGTAAAATAAATAGACATTTTGTCTTTATTCTCTTTAATTAGCTTTTCGAAATAATATAATTTCACCGAATCCACTTTAATACTTTCCATACTCTGTACATTGACATTCCTATCCGAAACCGTATGTCCTAACACATACTGCCCTTTCTTAAAATAGTTAGTATGGTGGATATTATCAGCAATATAATCAATAAATTCAGAATTGTATTTATATAAACTTGAGAGCATTTTTAACCTCAAGGTTGGATCTATACGCTCGTACATTTCAGAGACATTCTTATCGTTATAATACGGTTTTAGGGTCTTAAGGCTTCTCAGTTCCAAAGATTGGATAAGATCTTCATAATATAAATCGTAAATGATAATTTTCGGTGTATACCTCTCTTTGATTATATTAAGTCTGGGATAACATAACATGATACCACTTGCTGATTCACCACAATTGTAACATGACATATTCATATATTTCTCAATGGTATCGGGGACAAAATTGTCTAATGCACGTGAAGAACCTAATACAAGAATGTCTTCTTTTGTTTTTGAGTAAATATAATCATAACGTGCAGTATTCCCACTAATAGCATGGTGATAAGCGAGATTTAATCCCTTCCCTATAAGGAAATCTGTAATTATCAGAATAAAAAAGAAAAGGATTATTTTTAATATAAACTTTTTCATATCAGAAATTAACATAAATGAATTGAGTTGAATCAAACACGCCTGCCAATAAAATCAGAATCATACATATGAGATAAATACTCCACCTCACCAATGTAGACTTACTGGAAAAGAACTGAAGTTTTTTTAATTGGAATTCATCGACAATATCTTTTCCTATGACGACAGATAACGAAAGAATAATAAAAAAAAGAGACTGCCAAGGGAGATTCAAACTGTAGTTGTGATCATTAAAGATCTTAGAAATCTGTAACCAAGCATCATGAATATTAGCACTTCGGAAGAAAATCCACAAGAGGGTTAATATAAAAAAATTGATAACAGTTCGGGATAATCTAACAATTCCTGAAGAAATAATCTTATTAAGTCCAATAATTTTCTCTGCTATCTGGAATACTCCATGAAGAACTCCCCAAAAAATGAAAGTCCAGCTTGCACCATGCCAAACACCGCTAACAAGAAACGTTACAAATATATTGAAGTAGCTGCGTACTTTACTGCATCTACTACCTCCTAACGGTATATAAATATAATCTTTGAGCCAAAGAGAAAGTGAGATATGCCAACGATGCCAAAATTCTGTAATGCTTTGGGAGAAATAGGGCCTTTGAAAGTTATTAATCAAATCAAATCCCATTACCTTACCAATTCCCATGGCCATAAAAGAATATCCTGCAAAGTCACCATAAATTTGAAATGAATACAATATACTAAGTGTCAAAGTCATACCACCATTCAATGACGCTATATCTGCAAAAGAAGTGATATATGATCCTAATCTGTCGGCTAAAACAACTTTCATAAACATTCCCCAAAGCAACCACTTCAGGCCTTCAACAGCCTTTGGATAATCAAAGGATCTCTGCTTTTTTATCTGTGGCAATAAATCCTTGGCTTTACTGATCGGTCCAGAAGCGATCTGAGGAAAGAAACTGACAAAAAGCATGTAATCAAGTAAGTTTCTTTCTGCCTTTATTTTTTGATAATACACATCTACGAGATAACCAATTGCTTGAAAAGTAAAGAAACTTATTCCTATTGGTAAAGCCCAATTCAATCCTGGAAGTCCAATCTTAATACCACAACATTCGAATAGTGAACAAAGATTGTCGTGAAGGAAATTATAATACTTGAAAATTATGAGTGGAAGAATGCCAAGACAAATGCCGGCAGTCAAAAAATATCTTTTTCTGTAGTTTGTGCTTTCTTCCACCAATATACCGAAATAATAGGTAATCCATGTGATACCCAATAATAAAAACACATAGATCGGATTCAGCTTGATATAAAGAAGATAACTCAGACACAATAATGCTATGTTTTCTATTTTCCGGTCTCTCCTTTTATGGCGAACCAAAAACACGATTCCATAATAGAAAGCAAAGACCATCGGGAACAACCAAATAAAGTCAAAGGAGTTAAAGAGCATAGTTAAATAAATAAAGTTCTAAAAATAGTGTCGAATAGTGATCTCATTTGTTGTGCTTCCCACCCTAATTATAACACATTCTCAAACTGGAAATGAAACGCTGTCCTACCCAGCAGTTGGGTAGAAGAGGATATATTCGCTGGGTACAAAAGGAAGTGCCATAGGTTAATTAGTTTGTGCCGTCGAAGGCTTCCATCGTGGCAGAGCCTTCGTGGGAGATGCCCTCGCGCTTCAACACGCTGCGGAGCGTCAGCCAGACGACTTTGCAGTCTGTCAGGAACGAGACATGGTCGACGTACCACACGTCGTAGGCGAACTTCTCACGCCATGTGAGTGCGTTGCGGCCGTGGCACTGCGCCCAGCCCGATATACCGGGGCGCACTTCGTGACGGCGGGCCTGTTCGGGGGAATAAAGCGGCAGATAGCGCACGAGCAGAGGACGGGGGCCGATGAGACTCATGTCGCCCTTGAGCACGTTGACGAACTGTAGGAGTTCGTCGATGGAGGCGGAACGAACGAAACGCCCCACAGGAGTGAGGCGTTTTTCATCGGGCAACAGGTTGCCGTCGGCGTCTCTCGCATCGGTCATCGTCTTGAACTTGACGACTCGGAATATCTTTCCGTCCTTCCCCGGCCGCTCCTGCAGGAAGAACACGCCAGCCCGCTTGTTCACGACATAGAGCAGGAGGCTGACCCAAAGCAGGAAGGGGCTCAGGCATAGGAGTGCCATAAAAGATATGATGATATCCAACAGGCGTTTGATGAAACCACGATAGAGCATATAGTTTATTTGTTTAATGATTGATACATCTTCGCCAACTCGCACCACACATCGCGCTGCTCGAACTTCGCCCTAATGCGCTCGCGGGCATTGAGACCCATACGGCGACCTTCGTCGGGGTGCTCCAGCATCCACTTCATCGTATGATAGAGGGCTTCGGCATCGCGTGGCCGGATTATCTTACCGTTTAATCCGTCTTCGATGATTTCGTTGCAACCGTTGATATCGGTCACGATGCTCGGCAATTCCATGCTTCCGGCCTGCATGGGGACGTTGGGAAAACCCTCGCGATAGCTTGGGAAGACCAGACAGTCGGCTTGCGACAGATAGGGGCGCACGTCTTGTTGCCAGCCGACGAACTCCACCTGCGTTGAATGTATCAGGAATTCTTTATCGGCCTCGTCCACCGGGTCGCCGTCTTCAAAGGAACCAACGAGCAACAAGCGTGCGTCGGGGAGTCGCCTCATGGCAGAGACGAGTTCGCGAATACCCTTGTCGCGCACGATACGGCCGATGAAGACAAAGGTGTAAGCGTCGTGTGGCGTGCGCGTCGCCGTCTTAAAGAAGTCGGTGTCTATTCCGTTGATGTTCCCGTTATGGATAACACGTAATGGTTTGCCTGTGATATGGTCTGCCTGCAGGCAATGTAGAACACCATTGCCCTCGGGGATAACTTTCGTGGCACACAGACAGGTGATACGCTCCATGGTTTTCAAGACAAAGCGCAACAGACCGGACGCTCCCTGATAGCGCAAGCCGGTGACGGTATAGATACGGTGAGGAACACCGGCCAGTTTGCCGGCAATCATCGCCAGTAAGCTGCCTTTCGGGGTGTTAGCGTGCAGGATATCAGGACGCTCTTTGCGAAACAAACGGTATAGCGCCCACAAGGATTTCACATCGTCGCGCAGTGCTATCTCGCGCTGCATGGGAATGTTTATCGTGCGAATACCTTCGCGCCGGCTAACCTCTTCCAGCACACCCGTATCAGAAGCAACACCGACCACTTCGAAGATTTGGTTCAGATATTGCAATTGCCCTTTCAAAAGATTGAGCAAAGAAATATCGACCGTGGTCAACCTGATAATCTTTAGTCTATGATGCTGCATACTTGGGATAGCTTTTGCACACGGTATCGAGGTTGGAATTCTTTAGCGACGTCCATGTCCTGTCGATGGATATTCCGCCCGTCATCAAGCAGGCAAACGGTCGTCCAGCCTCTTTCGTTGGCCGTAACGAAGTCTTTTGTGACGTTGTCGCCAATGTAATAATACGCACAATCAGGATATTTTACTTCAAAGAACCTGTATACTTGCGGAGCAGGCTTACCGTAACCGAATGCTTCGGAAACAAGAATATCTTCCTGTTGTATGAAAGCGGTCAGTCCCAAGGCTTGGATTTTATTCCATTGCGTCACCGTTCTTCCATCAGTAATCAGGCCGAGATGAGCCTTTTCCTTCAGCGTATTCAGGCATTCTTCGGTATCGTTGTCCAAACATATATCCGGAATGTGACTGCGATAAATCTGCAAGAGTTCGGATATGCTGTAACCAATAGAATATTTTGCCGTCAGCTTTTCAAAGGCATTCTCTCCGTGCTGCAGCCAGTTCAGCAACTCGTCTTGCGCCCCTTCTATTCCTATTGCAGAGGCAATCGCACGAAACCCCGACTTAACAAAGTCAATCTCTTTATAAAGCGTGTCATCTAAATCAAAGACAATAACCTTATTTTTCGTAGACAATGATATCTTTGTCATACCTCAACATCAAGGTTTTATCAGTCCAATCTTCCGAATAAGCAATCGTTTCACCCAACAAATATTCGCGAATAATGTATTCAGCATAATTGGCTTTGGCATAATAGGTCAAAGGATAACCACCTCCGAACCGCGGATTGATTTCGATACCCAAGACTTCGCCGTCTGCTTCTCGGTAAAACAATTGAATGCACATCGTGCCGATAGCCCCGGGAATCGTAGCCATTCTTTCATATAAATAAGGAACTATCGCATTCTTACGCGTAATTCCTTTGTTGATTTCGCCGGCACGGATCTTGATCCGCTCACGCGGAACGATGCACTTCAACCGATAATCCTTACCATAATAAAGGTCTACGGTGAACTCTTTGTATACTTTCGGGTCTATATATTGCATGAACAACAACTTCGGGTCGTTCATAATCTCTTCCGTCATTTCCTCTTGTGAACGGATAACGTGCAGGTTTGTGCTCAGCGAACCATCGTAAGGCTTAGCAAACAAGGGGAAAATAGGGTGAAACTTATCTACGGGCTTCGGATAGGCAATCTTCATCTTGTCAAACAGTTCCATTGTGTTGCGCTTGTCACGACAAGCCTTTATAAAGGCTTCATCAGAGACAATGACATCTATTCCGGCCTCCTTGAAACGCCTTTTATTCCTTGCCAACACCATCAGTTCGGTATCTATCGTCGGGACAATAACTTTTATGTCATGTGCTTGGCAAAGCTCCAGTAACTTGTCAATATACATAGGATCTGTACAGCAGCATACCTTGAAACACTTGTCTGAAACATAGCCAGCCGGTGCCAAGCGAGGAACCATATCGGTTGTAAATACTTTTCTCTCTAACTGCAATTCAGCAAATGTATGCTGAAATATCTGCACCAAAGTTACACGTTGACCAGCAGATGTAATCAATATGTTATTCATTCTATATATCTAATTCTATTAGTAATCAAAAAAGTGATTAGTTCTTATAAATCTCAAATAGCGAATCAAATTACACCATATTTGCTAAGCCAGCGTTTAAGCCTATATTTCTTGAAACCATCCTTCCTAAAAACTAATAGAGGTAAAACTAAGATATTAGCCACATCCTTCAAAAAAAGTTCTATAAAGTCAGGAATAAATGGACGAACATAAGTGTTTAAATAAAAACGTAGTTTCATTCGTTGTAATTGACGAGCCTCAGCCTTACTAATAATTGTCTTCTTCGGATTAGGAAAACCAGACAACTCTACATATTTCCAATAATAATCACCATCAGGAATACTAATATTAAGCCAAGGTTTTGTAAAAGATGCATAGTGAAGAATGCTCGGAAAAAAGACATATTCTAATATATCAGCCTTCTTTTGAGTTTGATCTATCACAGCCAAAGCCATAGGGAATTTGCTATATTTATGTGCTAATTGAAACCAGTGCTTATGAAACTCATGATTTAATACATCCTGATCTTCCAACACCAACCTATCGCCCATCTTATTAATATATTCCAGCATATTCTGCTGACAATTGTGTTTTCTCCAGTATGCCAAATTAATCATCAGCACACCTGCACAGAATGCAATATCATTTAATTCTAAGCCCATAATCAGACGATGATAATTATTAGCCGGTGTAGCATCCCTGACTGCTGCTACACCATATCCATCAAGATCCAAATTATAAAGCTCCATAATATTGTCAAGAACAATCACATCACAATCCAAATAGAGTAATCTATCTATATCATCATTCAACAATGAGGGAAGAAGAAGTCTATAGTAGGTTGCAACAGACAAATTAGGATGGTCTTCACTAATTCTGAACTCTGCAGTAAGTTTCTCATCAATATCATAGAATGTAATTATATTCTTATAACTTCCACAGAGTTTTGTTATCAATCCTTGTCCTTCAACAGACAAGCCATGATGTAACAAATGAACATTAAAAATATAATCCTTATTATTTTCAAACAAAGAGCATAGCATTGCCATACAATGTTGAACATAGTTACTATCTGTACTACAGGTAATGTGATATATCTTCATTTTATCTTCATTTTTTTTCCATATACTTTTAAAAAGGCTTTAATTTCATTATGAAAAGAAACCTTCATAAATTGCATTATACGCATTCATCATTTTATTGATGTCAAATGCTAAGGCCCGTTCATAGCAACGCCGGGCTATCTGATCGGAATACATAGCTTCCTGCTCCAAGTGCATGATTTCTCTTGCCAAAGCTCCGGCGTCTTCATGGGGAAACAGGATACCGTAGCCTTCAGTCACTTCCTTCAGTCCATTCACATTGCTGGCGATGAAAGGTTTACCTGCACTCATGCCTTCAACATTGCTAAGACTTAAACCTTCCCAATGAGAGGACATCACTATCATATCCGCTGCCTTGAGCACTTGAGGAACATCAGTCCGCAGGCCTAAAAAGCGGATATTCCTTTCTACGCCCAACGAAACGGCCAACTGCCTGACACTATCAAGTCGTTCTCCCGTACCGGCAAACCAAACCTCAAACTTACTTTTATCCAACAAAGTCATGGCTTTGACCAATGTGTCTTGGTCTTTCTGCTTGCGAAAAGCAGCCACCATCAAGATTACTTTTCGCCCTTGTTTCAGCTTGATCAAGTCAGAAGCGGGTCGTGCCTGATGAATTGTTTCCACGTCAACCCCGTTATTGATGGTCGTCATGCGATGATACACTGCCGTCTTTTGATTGAGCCAATCCCCTCCCATGTATTCCCTTAGTTTGTCTTCTGCAACCTTACTGATACAAATAATATGGTCGTAGCGACGATACATCCAACTTTCAATGAAGCGATACCATTTCCATTGGCGCTTACGGTTAGAAGTGTTATGCTCCGTTGTCACGAGTTTCACATGGTTTGTCAAACCAGCTATGGCCACAAAGAGCTGAGGAGAGGAGTTATGCGTATGGACAATATCATACCCACGCATCAGTTTCGCCAACTTGAAAACATAGCATGGCTGATAATATCCCGTTCCCAACTTATAAATCTTCGCCTCCGGGACATTACTTCGTAACTGCTTCATCAAAGGAGTCTCCTTGCCATTGAACACACAGACATCAACCTCGTGGCCCATTCGACGGAGTCTGGTCGCAAGATTAACGACAATAACCTCTGCCCCACCCTGCTCCAAAGACGTTATGACTTGTAATATCTTCATTTGTTCGCTATTCTTTTCCTGTTTACACCCAAACAATGCCGCAATATACGCACCACACGTTGCGTATTCACCTCAACTCCCTGCTTATTCAAATGATACACCGTATTATACAGCAGACTGTCGGGATAAGCAAGGCTGTCGGGGCGCGCCACATAGGTAAAACCGGCAGTCTTCATTCGCTCAATAATCAACGTAATCTGCTTGCGGTTGAGCGCAACATTCGCCCTACTCGTAACAGGCGGCAGCCATATCACCTGCACACCATGATGCTGTAAGCGGCGAACCTGATTGAACAGATGCCGGGCATAGCCTGCGTTGAACTTTCCCGACACCGTATAAGCACCCGTATTGTTGATGTTCGGGGGCAACGAACGGTGGGAAACCTCATCACCTAACCTATTAAAGCCACTCATCTTGTATTCAAATACGTTGCCCTCCTTGCGAAATGAATGCAACAACTTATAATAAAGCCCTTTCACACTAATTTGTAAAGTGGTCTTGAAAAAGCCTGTCACGACAACATTCCACTGCTTGAGGTTCAACAAAGAGGGAGCAAAATCAGACAAATAGGGCAAGTAGCCGGCCGTTTCCGGGTTCCCATAGGTCACATCACCATAGAAATGGTCATATTCAGGCATCAATATCAAAACATCTCCACGCCTGAAATAGCTTTCATAACGGTCCATCGTGTAACGCAATCCCATGCCGGCAAGCAGCCCGGCATTGATGACGGGCAGCCCGATACTGTCGGAAATCGTCTGAGAGTCGATACCGAAAGCGACATTGCTCCCCCCGACGAACACCACCTTGGGCGAAGGTGTCTGTCGGATTAAGTTTCCTTTCACCGTAAATTCATCGTTGTAGTGGTCGGTAGCCAAGAAAGAAGCATTCAACCAAACCAACAATCCGAAGGCACATGAGAAGAATGCCGCGAATGAAAGTATGTTGCCGAGAATCGTTTTCATTGCCTAAGCCCTAAAAGTTCTGATAGATAAACTGTCCATCGCCCGAATGAAAATAAAAGAAAATGGCAAACAACAGCACGACATATACCGACCAACGATACAATCTGGGCTTTCCTTGCACGAAAAGCAGGCCAAAGTCACGGCTATGCCCGGCCCATTCCATACAAACAAACATCAAGAGAAGCAGGAAAAACACAGGGGCCATCGTAATGGATATGAAGCCGAAGCTGACAGGACGGCCCACATTGACCACAAGACAGCGCAGAATGTCGAAAGCTTGGGCAAGAGAATCGGAACGAAAGAATATCCAACAAAGCGTAATTCCGCCAAATACCAACAACATGTGGCCTATATTGACGGCATTCAACTGTAAAGGAGTACTCTTCCAACGGGCTTTACTACCGGCATTCAGCAACAACGGAATGAACAATACGCCGCACAGAAAGCCCCAAACAACGAAAGTCCAGTTGGCACCGTGCCAAAGTCCGCAGAGCGTAAAGACAATAAGCGTGTTGAAAATCGTGCGACGTGTGCCCTTACGGTTGCCTCCCAAAGGGATATACAAGTACTCCGTGAACCACGATGTCAGCGAGATATGCCAGCCTCGCCAGAACTCTGACACCGTACGGCTGAAATATGGGAAGCTAAAGTTGCGCATCATGCGAATACCAAAAAGCTTACCCGTGCCGATAGCAATGTCAGAATAGCCCGAAAAGTCCGTATAAATCTGTATTGAATAGGCTATCGCACCCACCAGAATAACAAGTGAATTCTGCTGATCGTAGCTACTCCACACTGCTCCCACAATGACATTCAGGTTGTCGGCTATGACTAATTTCTTGAAATAGCCGTAGAGCATCTGCCGTAAGCCCTCTGTGAAGAGGCCTGAGTCGAAGATACCGATTGATGACAACTGTGGTATAAAGTTCCGGGCGCGGTCTATCGGTCCTGCTACCAAATGGGGAAAGAAACCGACATAGACCGAAAAGTCGAGCAATGTCGGCGTTTTCGTGATGGTTTTCCTATAACAGTCAATCACATAACTGACCGACATGAAAAGATAGAAGCTGAGTCCAATCGGCAGCAACAACCGGAATGTAGGCCCCTGTTGCCCGAAAACAGAGGCAAAACTGCCGGCAAAGAATGTCAGATACTTGAAAATGAAGAGAAGGACGATGCACACTGCTACATAGCCTATCACAATCGGTCTGCCACGTCGCGGGCGTTCTCCCTCGAACTTCAAGAGATACGCCCCACATACGTATGCACTGACCGTGGCCAACAACAGAAACACAGGGAAACGCCAATCAAGCAAGCCATAGAATCCATAGCTTGCCACCAACAACACGACCTTCCGCAGCGTCTGCCACCTTGAAGGAAAGCTCCAAAACAGGGCGCAAAGCCCTACGAGACACACCAAAAACAATAAAGATTCGAACTGCATCTCTTAAACTAAACAAATATTTTCTTCTTCTACGTGGCTCATATCATTCACGGCTGAAACAAGATAATGACACAATGTTGTCTTCTCCGAATACCGAACTGATTGACAATGTGTTACAATATCAGCCGTTTTACCCTGTAACATCAGCCATTTTACCTCGCAATATGATTGCTATAGAGTGGTAAAATGGCTGATAATACAACACCATATTATAGCGTACAACCTTTTACCTATAAAACTTATCTTTATCATATTTGAAATCGTATTCATAGTTTTCAAATATCTGATCATTCTCACGATGGCCATTCGTCAAGAATGTCTTGTAGGGATACAAAAGCTGTAAGCCACCTTCTCCCCAACCTTTCAATATCCGAAAATACAAATAAAAACTCAATAGGAGAAGAAAAGCGTGATAACCCGTAAAAACGGCTGTACGTATCAAGAGACCGTTCTCTATTCGGCCTTTGTAAACGGCAATATTACTTAGCGTCGCAACAACACCTATCGCATAATACCAACTCATTCGCCCTCCATTTTCTGAACGTACAAAAAGCAATAAAATTGCACAAAATAGTAATGAGACATTCAACAACACAATGTCCTTCTTTGTATCTGGTATGAAATCATAGTTCTGTAGAATAATATAGACGAAAAATACGGCTTCTACAAGATAGCCAAAACGAAAATTCTCTTCACTTATGGACAAAGTTGCAGCACGTTCACTATCAAATGTGTCACCATACGAATCATAGAGAAAAGACGATATTCCAAAAATTCCTAATAACAGACATATTCCTAAGATAAACAATACGGAATTGATTGTCATTTTTTTGTGTGGTATAAAATACACAGGGAACAATATCAATGCAGAGTTGTGCATGGAAAAAGCTATCAATATGATCAATGCAAACTTCCAAAAACTCCTGTCGTAGATATATCTAATGCCCAACCACGCTATGCTGATTCCCAACATCTGTCTAAGATAAGTGAATGTAAAGAAGAACATGATCCCCATAAAGACAATGAGAGCCAATATATTGTTTTTTGCATACTGACGAATGGAAATATACAACAGAACGTAAATAATTACCGTGAGAATCAGAATAAAAATATATCGGTTACTCGTGAGAAAAGAAATTAAGACATTCAACCATCCGAACCCTTTTTCACCGGGCCACTGTCGGAAAATCCCACACTCCTTCAGATAATCAGGTGTTGCCGTCTTTCCAACATCTGCCACCTGATCAAAAAACTCTGAGTAAATATAACGATCATACCCCCCCAACATATCAGACAAGCCGACAAAAAGAGCTACAGCCATCATGATGATAAAAAACAACTTGTTGTTGCAACCTCCATGACGTGCAGTGAGCAGATAGATACCTACGAGCGTAAAGAAAATTAAGAGATAGATTAACATTAGAGATGCAGTTTAGCAAAGGAAATCTTGTGAAGAAAACAGAGATTGAGCTATCAAACGCCGATCATGATACTGCAAGACACTCTCCTGTCCTAATTGAGCCATCTCCTCATAAAGCGTGGGGTTACTAGCAATCCGTCTGAAAATGTTCAATAACTCTTTGGCCTCATGATAGATAACACACGACACTCCATCTTCAACCGCAATATTTTCTAAGGCATAAGGCGTACCTATTTCTAGCAGGCCGTTAGCAATCGCATCTAATACCTTTCCTTTTGTTCCTGTACCGATAGACAAAGGATTAATCTGAATGTCATGTTTTGTAATTTCTTCAATATAATCTGGTACAAAACTTATCCATTTTACTGACAGACCAGCATTCTTCACTTCTTCGATCTTTTGCTGCCACCCTTTTCCAAGTATCGTCAATTCAAAATGTTCATTGAGAAAGCATTTATCCTCTTCTTTCAACAGTGCCAATTCGGAAAACAATTCATCAGAAGCTTCAAATGAATATAAATCATATCGTCCAGCCAATATAAGGCGAATTTTAGGATGATGGAAATGAATTTCTCTTTTCAAATTCTTCACTTCATAATGGGGATGATGCAAGAAACGTGCATGAATGGATGGGCACAAACGTTTTGCAAATTGTACATCATCCTTGCCAACGAAATGATACCATATATTATCACTACTATCATAAGCATGTTCCATCCTATAATACTTTTTATAGTTCAACACAACCTTAAAATACTCACTGTTATGTGATAAAGTTAGAGGTCGTCCCAATCGACGATACCAATGTAGACAATAACTGTCCGGAACCGTATGTAGACGTTTGAACTCCTTGAACTGTGAGAGTATACCAGAGAATTCCTGACAATAGCCCCAAATTAAATCTGGTTGACTTTTTCGAATCTCCGTGACCACGCCCTTCGGAAGTCGTATATAATAATTGATAGGAAATTTTAAAAGTAGGCGAATAAATGTCAGATGTAGCCGAAACACCAACTTATACCACCAGGGAGGTCTGATAACTTTAATCTTAATATCAAGTTCCTTCTCAACTTCACTAATTGTTTCTGCAGAAAGAAGATTCTGATTAAAAGTATAAACAGTGACACCTATACCCGATGGTCGTTCTATCATCAGGTGATAAGGATGCCCGGAAGGACCACCCATATTTTCCCTGTAAGGGGTGACCGGTGAAATAAAAGTAACTTTCATACCTCTGTTTCTCGAAATAGATTGGAAACACACTTCAAAAGGGCTGAAGGCTTGTTAGTTTCTATCAAAAGAGTTTTCTTACAACCGGCATTACGCCCTGCTTCAATATCCTGTTGACTATCACCAATCATGACAGACTGACTCAAATCAATATTCAAATCATGTGCAGCACGCAACAAAAGACCAGGCTTAGGTTTCCGACAGTCGCAATCAACTTTCAATTCAATGTGTTCCCCTTCAAACCCTTTGTCCGGATGATGCGGACAATAATAAATGGCATCAACGAAAGCACCCTCATAGCCTAACAATGTTTCTAACTTGTTGTGAATTTCGTCCAATTCTTCAAACGTACATTCTCCACGCGCAATAACAGGCTGATTACTGACAATAACCGCAAGATAGCCCGACTTGTTAATCATTCGAATTGCCTCTGCTGCACCGGATATCAGTTCTAACTGATCCGATGAATTCAAGAAACCAATATGCTTATTAATAGTTCCATCACGATCTAAAAAAACAGCCTTTTGCTTATTTCTCAAATTGCGTGATGCCACTTTGCCTTCCAAAATGTCGGTCTCCGTCTCACGAAAACGTTCAGGTGTCCCCATGTCCTTAATGTATTCGGGTGTATCATAGGCAAAAATCTTTCCACTATCTATATTGGGACACAAGACATCCCTGTCAAGATCTATTCTCTCCGGAAACTTCTGTCGTGAGGCTGCATACTTTTCGCGGACTGCATGAAGCAAATAAGGAGAAATGATTTCAATGCCAGCATTGACACGGTTCTTGTAATAACCATGTCTGTCTTCCTTAACAATCCATGCCGTCACCCGATGAGTTTCCTTAAGAAACCGTCCGCCAACAACAACAGTCTGCTCGGTGACCAAAATACTGCTATCATGCGGATGTCCGTTTGGATGTGAAATCAAACTTGCCCAGGAACTATGCTCATGATGGAACTGTATAAAACGGTTAAAGTCGATATCAATCATGATATCACCACACATCAGCAAGAAGTCTTCATTCAAATTTGGAATTCGGAATAATGCTCCAGCAGTCCCCAAAGGGTGTTCTTCTGTGAAATAGCTGATTTCAACGTTGAACTTACCTCCATCTTCAAAATACGACTTAATCTTATCGCCAAGATGACCCACCACCAAGATGATATCTGTCAACCCACAATCCCTGAGGTTCTCTATTTGCCACTGCAAGATTGGCTTACCACTCACTTCTATCATCGGTTTTGGCACATCATTTCTGACGGAAGCGATACGCGTACCCTTTCCACCTGCCATGATAACAACTTTCATAGACTCATGCTTTGAAAAAAAAATCTTCTAACATCATGCACAGACAATGATAAACCGGAAGATGCAGTTCTTGTATCTTATAGGTTTCTGTCTCAGGCACATGAATACAGACATCGCATAACAGTTCTAATTTGTTCTGCTTCGAACCGGTTAAACCAATAAGTGATAATTCCTGCGCCTTAGCTGCGACGGCTGCATACAATACATTCTGGCTATTTCCAGATGTAGAAATGCCAAGGAAACAATCTCCCACCTGACCATACCCATATACTTGCTGAGCAAAGACCAACGCAGGCACACAGTCATTCATGTAAGCTGTAGACAAAGCCGTTTGGGCTGTCAGCGCAATAGCAGGCAAAGCTCCCTGCAGATGCTCAGCAAGTACGCTTCCCATCTCAGAATCTACACTTTTATAATGCGATGCCCTAT
Source organism: Segatella maculosa DSM 19339 = JCM 15638 (assembly GCF_000382385.1). Taxonomy (GTDB): domain Bacteria; phylum Bacteroidota; class Bacteroidia; order Bacteroidales; family Bacteroidaceae; genus Prevotella; species Prevotella maculosa. The sequence goes on from NZ_KB908327.1 coordinate 85,500, forward strand.
CTTCTGACATTCTTCGACTAAGCATAAAACTCTTCATCAGTTCACCAACAATATGTTCAGAGTCAGCAGCTGACCCACCATTACCACAGACAATCAGTTTATTACCACTCGAATAGCATTCTTTCAGTAGCTCATAGGCCTTAATAATTTCATCTCTACATACACTCAGCTTTGAATAATTCCGAACAAGTTTGTCTACATGAATATATATATCTTTTTCCATAGGTGTTTAACATTTTAAAAACGTTTCACTTCATCCTGAGAATAAATGCGCCAACCATGAGCACCACTATCGGTAAACGAGAATGGAACAACAAACCCTTCCAACTTAGATAAGGCCTTTTCTACAGCTTTTTTCTTTGTTGGATCAACGATAAACATGGTAAAGCCTCCACCACCGGCACCACTTACCTTTCCGGCCAAGGCCCCTTCATGTTGAGCAACTTTCATAGCCTCCTCAATAACTGGGCTTGTCACATGGGCAGATTGCTTTTTCTTGTTTTCCCAAGCCGTTCTCAGCAGCCGTGCCATCGCTACAATATCACCTTTCAGCAAAACTTGCTTCATATCACTCGCACCTTGTTTAATTTTATGCATGGCTTGAATGATATCTTCTTTTTGAGATGATGTGTTTCTTTTCTGTTCGTCAATAATCTTTGCACTGCTTCGACTTGCTCCTGTATAGTACAAAATTGTTGAAGCTTCAAGTTCATCAACTATCCAGCGTTTGATTTTCAATGGATTAACAATAACGATATCATTTGACAAAAACTCCATATAATTGAAACCACCGAAAGCCGCAGCATATTGATCCTGCTTTCCTCCCGACAACAGGAGATCAACGCGTTCAATCTCATAGGCTAAACGAGAAATCTCATAATCACCCAGGGGTAATGACAACCACTCAACAAAAGCCTTTAAGATACAAACAACCATGGTTGAAGATGTTCCCAACCCAGAGCCGGCAGGAGCATCATTGTAGGTCGTTATCTTGAATGACAATGGTGATAGGCCAAAATCTTTCACAATCCGATTGTACACGCCTTTGATCAGCGTCGCTTTGCCATCAATCACTAATTCCCTTGCTGATGAAAATGAAGCCACATAATCATTGTCATAGGAATAGATGACAATCTGCTTATTCTCCGTTACTTCTATCGTGCAATATGCATAAAGATTAATGGTTGCATTCAACACCAAACCTCCGTATATATCGCTGTACGGAGACACATCCGATCCTCCTCCAGCAAGTCCTAATCGCAAAGGCGCTTTACTACGTATAATCATCTGCTGTTTTTCCTTTAAAAATGAAACTTCAATATATTTTCAATGCGATAAGATTCTAAAAAACAAATAAAACAGATTATTCTCTCATAATATTTTATATGTAAAACTCAGATTGCTCCCAAATATCAAACGAAACTTATAATAGCTATAGGCAAATATTATGTCATTGGTTCCATATGCTTCTTCAATATATAGATGATTTTTCATTCCATATCTTTTTTGGCTGTATTACCAGAACTCTCCACTTCAAGATGAATGATTTTAGGGGCATTCATAAACATACATTTATAACCTTTTTGCATCATACGACATTGCAACACTCCCTTCTCACCATAGAGGACAAAAAGATCTTCCAACTACATATAGAAACAAACTCATGTTTATGTTTCAAAAGACCATCTATTTCCCCTTAAACAATATTCGTAAAATTCTTTTATTTATTCTTTTTACAGATAACCAAATTGCTTTCAAAATATAAAAATAAAAATAAAGTTGTCTGCCATACCACTTAAAAAGAATATGCCAAGCTCCATCTATATAATACCCTCCTCTCAGACCTTTTTTTTCATTTTTCTTTTTTAGTTGTCTGCGTAAAATAAGTAACTCAGCAATGTGAAACTTTATATATTTTCTACAAGTATTTTTTTTAACTTCCTCAAAACATTTATGAGTAATTGATCCTTTTCTTACAAATTGATGCCATAAATTAAACTGATTATCAACAAAAACCTTAAAAAAATTATACCCTCCATTTGTGTTATATAAAGGTTCCTCTAGCATCTTATCATAAATCATGACACTTTTATCGTGTGCGATAGCTGATTCTATAAAAAAGGGAATTTGCATCAAATACGAATGAAGTAACTTATCATTGACATTTACTTTTGATACATCTTCAGATTGGAAAACATTTGCACTTATAAAAGTAATCCAATAAGAAACACTTGCCAAAAATACGTTTACATTACTATAAACTTCAAAACCTGATTTCTGAGACGAGTCCATTACAAAATGTATCAATCCATAATCGTCCTCCTTTATAATATTCAAAAGATATGAAATTGCACCTCTGCTTACAGGATCATCGTCACTAAGAAGCCAAACATATTTTCCATGTACAGCTTGAAAACACTTCAAAAAATTTCTGTCTGGACCTAAATTCCTTTCATTACAATGATATTCAATATGAATATCCGGATTGACAAAACGCTGGACAATCTCTCTTGTATTATCAGTTGAAGCATTGTCCGAAATGAATAACGAAACTAAATCTTTATTCTCAAGTTCAGCAATTTGATTAACAATTCTCTTTAGCGTTACTTCCAATATTCCCGCTCGATTATACGTCGGAATACAAATACTCAATAAAGGCTTATTCTCCATGCCATTCTTTCTTTTTGGTTTTGAAAATCCATACTCCCCAAGGAAACATCAAACATTGAACGGAAAAATAACCGCCAACAACACCATAAAGGCCGAAATACTTTCCTAATCCAAACGTTGACAACATTGTTAGGATACCGGTACAAACTGAATTCAATAACCAGGGTTCCTTTTTATGACAACGCAAATAGGTGGCCCATGCATTTACCAACACCCCAAATATAATTGTAACCGCTAACAACACTGTAGGTAAATAGCCTAAAAAACGATGAGCGATAACATTTCCCCGAAAAGAAAGTCCTGTTAAATTCAAAAACCAAAGAAAGATAAAAAAAGTGACTAATAATGCAAGACAAACTAACATCATTTGCCTAACGGTTCTATTGAATATATTATCAAGAGCCACATAATCTTTCTGTGCTATTAATTTTGACATGGAAGGAATCTTCGTCGTAATCCAACTCAAGGAGAATCCTGTTATAGAATTCAATGCATTCAGTGTCATTCCCATTTGCCCTGCAACAACAGCTCCTTCCGTGGCAAACAAAACCGGATTGAACAACTGAAAAATAAAATATCCACTTATCCAACTAATGGCTATTTTCCATTGATAAGGAAATATCTCCTGCATATAGGAAATCCATTCGGTAACATTTGTCTTCCAGAGATTTTGAAGGAGTTCCCATAAGAATGAATGACGCACATAAATAAACCAAACCAGAACAGAAAGTAACGTACTGATTCCTACGACATACAATTTAAAACTCAAAAACAGTCCTAACCATGTTGAAGTAGGGATAATAATCTGTTGCCAAAAGCTAACACGACTCATCTCGGCCACATAGCCGAGTCCCTCTATAAAGGAATTGAAAGGTGCCTGAAAAAGTTTGATTGCAGAACCGGCACAAATGAGTAGCCATGGAATTCTCCAAGAAACATTAGTATGCTCCTTACTGTATCTACTGAAGAAAATAAAACCAACAATTACCAATGAGAAAAAAAACAAAGCTGCTATAACAAGATACCATTTCACACAAAAATGGAGCAAATAGGCTAATCTAGACTTATGTCTATCATCTCCTATAATCTGTTCATGTTCTACATGCAAAAAGGAATCTTCATGTGCTACATATTGTGTAATAATGTTTGTTAAACCTAATTCAAAGAAAATCTGAATAGCAACAATGCTCCCGAAAGTGAAATAAAAACCCTGTTCAACTCCTGTAAGAAAAGCTGAGAAGAAAAAAATACTGCCAACACTTACAAGAGCTTGTATAACACGTGCTCCTGAAGAATAAGCTATAGATTTGTCTATCCCTAACTTCGCAGCGATAGTCAACAGTGCACCTCTCATATTTCTAAAAATGATCAAAGTTCATAACTTCAAGCCTTGAACTGAATATTTGCTTTCTCATCATCTGGTAAAAAGGGAATAGGATTTTCAATCGGTTGGTTATATTCTAATTTTGGAGAAACCGTGGTCAATCCCTCTATGAGATACTCTATTACATCTGCACCCTCTATTATTTTGCGAAACCGTAAACTATCGTTAAGGTCTGCTTTTGTCATTCTTGCATATTGTATACCATAGGCTTTTACCATTTCTTTGAAACTTGGAACTATATAGCCCCCCTCTTTCGTCGTACCAACCATGTTGTCTTTAAAATATAGATGTTGAAATTGAGTTATCATACCTAAAGATACGTTATTCATTATAATAACTTTTATTGGTAAATGATATTGTGCAATAATACCTAATGCTTGCAAAGAGATATGAAAACCTCCATCACCACATAAACAATATGTTCTGTGTCGTACATCCGTAAAGTTTAATCCTATAGCAACAGGCATAGAATATCCCATAGGTGCCAAACCGCCACTCGTTACAAACTTCATTCTTCTTTTGAGCTTAACAGTCTGTGCTGCCCACATTTGATTCTGTCCTACGTCTGTTGTGACAATATCTCCTTCTTCTAAAATCTGATTGAGGGATTGTATAAAGTGATAGGGAGCTTTATTTTGTACAAAACGAGTAATCTCTTCATTCTGGTTATAGTGATTTTTAATACGCCTAACATAATTCAGCCACTCTATAGATGGATTGAATTGCACGTTGTCGGACTTTAATTTCCTCAGAAAATCCAAAACCAACATATTGATATGTAACTGATTTTTTATACGATGGCACTTTAGTTCATTATCATCAATATCCACGTGGATAATATGTCCTCCCTTCAAAAATGTTTCGATTTTAGCACCAGTCTGACGAGTGTCCAATCGAGAACCTAAGACAAGTAGCACATCAGCCTGGGAAATCGTTATGTTTGCACATCGATTTCCATAGCTTCCAACCATTCCAACATAGTATTTATAGGTTTCATCTATTACACCTCTCCCCATGAGTGATGTAACAACAGGGACTTGATTAGCAGAGAAGTATTCATTCAGCAATTCAGAAGTCTCCCGACTCTGGCAACCTCCACCAAGAAGCACCATCGGTGACTTGGATTTTTCTATCAAGTATTTTATATCTTTCATGTGTGATACTTGTAAATCTTGAGTAATATGAGGAACTACAAATCTCCTCATACTATCAGGAGTTATATCCGCGCGCTGAACATCCATCGTGATATCAAGGAGTACCGGGCCTTTCCGTCCTTCCTTTGCTATATGTATTGCCTTCTCAAGTTCATATCTTAAATTTTGGGCATCATCGACTAAAACGGCATATTTTGTTATTGACTTGACAATATCAATAACATTTGTTTCCTGAAATCCTTGTTGTCGAATAGGCTTATCATACTTATATTCATAGGAATTAACCTGTCCTGTAATGTAAAGAACAGGAACAGAATCAAAATATGCATCAGCAATACCTGTAATCATATTAGTTGCTCCTGGACCACTTGTGGAAATTGCACACCCAATCCCATCACTTCCAATAGCATATCCTTCTGCAGCCATAGAAGCTGTTTGCTCATGATAAGTCTGGATAAACTGAATTCCTTGACATTTATCTAATGAATCCGCAAGATGAGTTATCATTCCACCCATATATCCAAAAACCGTATCTATTCCTTGATCACGAAGAAAAGTTGCTATATAATCAGATGATTTCATTTATAGTTTTAGCTAAGGAATATTTTTCTACTTATTTATGGGAAAAAGAAGCTATTGTTCTTGTAAATCCTTCGTAAATTGTTATAACTGGCTTATACCCCAAATCTACTGTTTTATCCATATTAGGAATAGAAACAGATAATGGCGATTTCATTTTTCCTGTTCTCATATCTTCCATATTTATATCATACACTACTTTAAGTTTTTTTTCTGGGTATAAACCTATCAATTGATTAGCTAAATCACGGATAGTTATGGCGTTACTATCATTTCCTATATTATAAGCTTCGCCATCAATACCATCCAAAAGTACTTTAAAAAGTTCTATAGTTGCATCAGAAATATAACAAAATGCCCTAATTGCAGTTCCATCACTCCGCAGAACAATATCTTTATCCTCTAATATACTGAAAACAAGGTCTGCAAATACACGTCCATCGTCCTTTAACAGCCCAGGCCCGTAAGTATGAAATGGGCGAACAATTTTTGCATGTGTTCCATACTGATAGTTCCAACACGTACAAAGATTCTCTCCCATCCGTTTGCTTTCTCCATAACAGGAGCGAACTTTTAGAGGATCTATCAACCCATAATCCGTTTCAGAACTTGGTTTCGTTTTATTAATAATTCCGTAAACTTCACCCGAACTGAAATATAAATAAGATTCACAATGGTGTTCGTGTGCAAGTTTCAACGTATTTGTAGTTCCAAAAAGATTAGCATCAATTGTGCCAACAGGATCTGTTCCATAATACTTGGGACTTGCTTGACTTGCAGCATGGATAATGAAGTCTATATGTTCTTTACAGAAAATTTGCTCTGCTACATCTTGTACCAAAAAAGTCAAATGATTATCAGTTAGATAATCTGCGAACTTAGTTTTTGCCTTATTGATATTCCGCACTAAAGCAATAACTTTTACATCAAAATTATACTTTTCATTAAGATATAATAAAGTAAAAACCATATATGCGGGAAGCATTCCATTGGCACCTGTTATAAGTATCTTTTTATGATTAAATCTTGACCAATCTACTATTGTGTTAGAACATATAAATTCAAGGTCTCCTCTTAAGATATGATTCATCTGATGAAATTATTGATTTGCTCTATACAAAGATTATGAATATTCTTCTTAGTATATTTTTTATACCACTCTGCAGTCAGTTTACAACACTCCTCAATACCTGTTCTTGGCTCCCACCCAAGTTTAAATTTAGCTTTACTGATATCTAACATCAGAAGATTGGCTTCATGAGGAGCTTGATCATTAGAAACATCTTTCAATTTCCCAGTCCCATAATGAGAAACTATTTTAGAAGCAACCTCCCATACAGAGCAAATACTATCCGATTTCGGCCCGAAGTTCCATCCCTCGCAATACTCTGTCGGTTCTTCCTGCATTCTACTTGCAAGAAGGAGATAACCACTTAAAGGCTCCAAAACATGTTGCCAAGGGCGAATAGCCTTAGGAGAACGAATTTCCACCGTCCTGTTTGTCTCCAATGAACGAATACAATCCGGAACTATACGATCCTTTGACCAATCTCCCCCCCCAATCACATTACCGGCTCTTGCACTGGCTATTGCTATATGATGCTTGATACCATAGTCCTTTGGATTGAAGAAACTACGTCTCCAACTCTGGATTGCTATTTCAGCAGCTCCTTTGCTTGAGGAGTAAGGATCGTAACCTCCAAAAGGTTCGTTTTCACGATAACCCCATATCTGCTCTTTATTCTCATAACATTTGTCAGTTGTTATCATGACAACTATTCGCACACTATCCGTAGTGCGGGCAGCTTCCATAATGTTGATACTTCCCATGACATTGGTTTGATAGGTCTCAACAGGTATTTCGTAACTGAGACGAACCAAAGGTTGAGCTGCAAGATGGAAGACTATCTCCGGACGATATTCTGTAAAAATATCTTTCATGGCTTTCAAATCACGAATATCAGCTCGTATATCTGCTTTTATACGATTGCCTATCCCTGAAAGCACAAAGTTATCCTTCTCAGAGTATGGTTCAAGTCCTACACCGACGACCTCAGCGCCCAACTCATGAAGCCAAATGCTAAGCCAACTTCCTTTGAAGCCCGTATGCCCTGTAACGAGTACACGCTTGCCATTAAAAGCCCCATTAAATATATCTACATTCATACTATAGTTCTTTCGGTACCTCTCGTTCCCACCTTTTCCATGGTGCTTTTCCCGTGGAAAGAAGCTTATCAAGTTCTATCTTCTCACGCATACTGTCCATACATTGCCAATAACCTCGATGAATATAAGACATCAACTGCCGTTCTGCAGCTAATGTCTCTAAAGGTTCTTTCTCAAATACCGAATTATCTCCTTCTATATAATTAAGAACCTCCGGATTGAGCACCATATAGCCGGCATTTATTGGAGTTCCATCTAAGATATTCTTTTCCCGAAATCTCCTCACAGCATTATCACCACCGATATCAAGGACACCCTTAGACTGGTCTTGCTTAACTGCTGTCAGTGTGGCAATCTTACCATGTGATAAATGAAACTCCAAGAGTTTATTGATATCAACATCACAGACACCATCCCCATAGGTCATAAAGAAAGGTTCTCCGTCCAAATACTTTTGAACACGCTTGATACGTCCTCCCGTCATAGTATTATAACCAGTATCTACGACTGTTACCTTCCATGGTTCTATATTTGTATGATGAAGCGTTAGCTCTTCTTTCCCATTTGTATAATCAAAAGTTATATCACTATTATGTATAAAATAATTTGCAAACCATTCTTTTATATACTCTTGCTTATAACCGGCACAAATAATAAATTCATGATGTCCATAATAGCTATATTCTTTCATGATATGCCAAAGTATTGGCATCCCTCCAATCTCAATCATCGGTTTGGGACGGTATTGGCTTTCCTCACTAATACGAGTTCCAAAGCCACCAGCTAAGAGTACAACTTTCATAATCTATGTTTCTCCGTAAGTACCTAATTATTTCCCAGCAATAAAAGACTTAATTGTGTCAACCATATACTGTAGTTTCTCTTTGGTCATGCCCGGATAAACGCCAAGCCAAAAGCTATTAGTCATAATCTTATCCGTAACGGGAAGTTCACCTATTACCCGATAATCCTTATCCTTCTCATATTGGTCAAAAGCCGGATGCTTGAGAAGATTACCCGCAAAGAGATTACGAGTCTGAATTCTGTGTTCTTCCAAATATTCAGTCAGCTCATTGCGTGTGAAACCAGCATCATCTTTAACCGTAATAAAGAAGCCAAACCACGACGGTCTGCTATTCTTTTGTGGTTCAGGAAGAAGAAGTCCTTTGATATCCTTCAATCCCTCATGGAGAAAAGTAAAGTTTTCTCGGCGACGCTTAATGATAAAATCTAATTTTTCAAGCTGAGCACAACCAATGGCCGCCTGTAAGTCTGTTGCCTTGAGGTTATATCCCATACGACTATAAACATACTTATGGTCATAACCAATGGGAAGATTTCCAAATTTACCATTGAAACGCTTTCCACAAGTATTGTCTACTCCACCGACACACCAGCAGTCACGTCCCCAATCACGGTAACTGTTAACAAGCTTATGAAGCAAAGCATTGTTCGTATAGACTGCACCTCCTTCTCCCATTGTCATATGATGAGGAGGATAGAAACTACTCGTACCAATATCACCAATAGTCCCCGTCTTCTTCCATTCTCCGTCAATAAAATATTCTGAACCTAAGGCATCACAATTATCTTCTACGAGCCATAAATTATGCTTACGACAGAAATCCAAGACAGCTTGCAGATTGAAAGGATTACCCAAGGAATGTGCCACCATGACAGCTTTTACCTTATCACTATAAGCCGACTCCAATTGAGTTGTATCTATATTGCTTTCGGCAATATCCATATCGACGAAAACAGGAACGGCACCATATTGCAAAATGGAAGAAACTGTTGTCGGGAAACCTGCAGCAACCGTTATAACCTCGTCACCTCGCTTGATTTGTCGCTCCCCCAATTCCGAAGCCGTAAGTGCAGAGAATGCCAACAAGTTTGCAGAAGACCCTGAATTACAAAGACTGCAATGCTTAACACCCAACCATGCCGCAAAATGTTTCTCAAACCGATGCGCCCAAGGGCCTGCTGTAAGCCAAAAATCAAGAGAAGCATCAACCAAATTCACCATCTCGGCGTCGTCAAAATAGCGTCCACCATAATTGACTCTTGTCTTACCCGGAACAAACGCTGCCCCTTCTGCATGCACCTCTTTATAATACTCTTTCGTAAGCTCTAATATCTTAGCCTTCAAATATTCTTTTTTTTCCACCATTCTTTGTTTTATTTTATCTTTCTGTTATCAATAACCATCATCCGAATACGACACCTCGTTATCACATCAAACCAATGATATGTTCATATATCCTTCATATTTCCTTTTAGAATAAAAAGATTGAGATACAAAACGCCCCTCCTCCATCATCAACCATTCAGGAGAAATCACGCTACTTATGTGCCATCCGCATAGAGTTAAGATGATATAACACGCAGGAGCATCAACGATGTTTCGTAAACATAAGCCGTGGTTGAGTTGAACACTCTATAAATATTTTGCAAAGGTAACTATTTTCCGTATAAAAAGCAAATTTATCCATAGAAATATCAATCCCGTAAAGACACCGAAACATGAAGATTTTCCTGCTACACAGCAAATCCGATGCGCAAATATTTGTATATGTCGTGGAAAATTGCGAATATTGCAACCGAAAAGCAAGCAAGAAGCCGCTTGCTGAACTAAGAATATTATCAACAGCACAGTATATCAGGAACATGGAAGAGATAAAATATCATCACCGGCTGCCGATTCAGCTCAGATTTACAGATGCCGATCAGTTCGGACACATCAACAACACGGCCTATTTTCAATATTATGACACGGCGAAAATCGACTATGCACGCAGCGTTTGCAACATTCCCAACGGGAATTATGCTATTTTTGCCGTACATGTCGAGGCCGATTTCCTCTCACAGGTGCATAATACCGACCGCGTGGAAGTCCAAACTGCCATCTCAGAGATAGGAACCAAGAGTTTCACACTCCATCAACGGCTTGTGGATAGCGACACAAACGAAGTGAAATGTATCGGGAAAACCATCATGGTAGCATTTGACCTTGCACGGAACATCTCCATTCCCATGCTGCCGGAGTGGGTGGATGCCATCTGTAAATATGAAGGACGAGACGTGCGGAGGAAAGAAAAAGCCGACCTCGCCTGCCATTCTTGAACGGAAGCACAGGACGTACACTCTCACGTTCATACAAACTGACAGTCAAAGCCTTACACCTTGCCATTCAATCTCACCCATTTCACCGTGCAATCTCAGTCATTTTGCCGCACAATATGGCTAAGATTACACGGTAAAATGGGTGAAACAAAAGGGCAGAATTTATCAATATGAAAAATGAACTTGGGAATAGCGGCCTATTTGTTATCCCATTCTATGATGCCACCCCGCAGATTAATCACCTTGAAGCCCATGCCTGCAAGAATGCCGGCAGCCGTCAGACTGCGCTTACCCGACCGACAATACACGTAGGCCGGCTTTGATGCATCGAGCATCGCACTTGCCTTGTCCTTGAAGTCGGGCTGCATCACGTCGATGTTGACGGCATACAGGATATGATGGTCGGCATATTCCTCGGCCGTACGCACGTCAACCAGCTGCACACTGTCTTTTGTGACGGCGCGTTCAAAGGCAGCTGCATCGACAGTCGTGATGTTTTCACTCCGGGCACAAGCCGCCAATGTTGCACCGAACAGCGCACTAAAAATCATTTTCAGTTTATTCATTCCGTTGTTTTTATTGATAAAGCGCGGCAAAGGTAAACAAAAAAGGGGAATACGGCAAAGAAACCGAACATGATTTCCATGTTTTTCGAACGAAAGCCAACCGTTCCTGCGATGCATGAACGCTCATAAGTGGGTGTCCAACATTGGACATATTGATTTATTTTGCATGATTCTCTTCCACTTTATCAATATCTTAAGCCCCTTTTTCGCCATTCCACCGGCTTTCATCAGCCGTATAGACTGCCACACGCTTTCTTTAAGCCGGCAGACTGATTAAAAAACAAGCTCAAATCTATCGGCAATGAATGATAAACACCTACTTAACAGGCTATCATCAAGCTATGTTTTTCAGCATATACGGATTATTTTTAAGGCAATAATTTCTTTCATTTGACAAAAGTTAGTACCTTTGGCAAACTAAAAGACCACATCATGAAAAAAATAACAGCAGAAAACTTCGATGAAGTTTATGTCGATAAGATTGAATTAGCCGAGATAGATAAATTCGTTTGCAATGAGATGAGCCGACAAATCCATCGCTACATCAAAGGAATGTCTGGTTCGAAGACTATCATGCTGCGGTTCGAGGAGTCGCTTTCCAAGCTCAGTGTCCCCGAAAAGGAGAAAGCCATCGCCCGATATATCGACCTTAACCGCAAAGCCATCAGCGGACTCGATTGGAAGATGGTGATTGTCAGGGCCGCGGCCAACTATTGTGATACCTATAGCTATTGGCATCAGATGATTAATAGCCCGCGGAAGATAGTTGCCTACCTACAACGTATCAAGAAGAAATATATCCGTTTCCACAAAATATTCGAGGAAAACGGGAAGTTCGGCATCAAAGACCACGAAGGAAACATTCTCATTCATCCGCTTTATGACTTCCTTCGTACGCCTTATGTCTATGTTGACGACCTCTGTATGATGCCCGTTATCGCCGAAAAAAACGGGAAAATGGGGCTTATCCTGCCCGACGGGAAGGACACAGTGATTGCCGAATTCGTTTATGACGACATGCAATTACGCGCCGAACCACCTTATTTCGAGGGCATACAGGGCAAGAAGCATACACTCATCGACCGTTACGGGATGAAACGGTAAAACAAAAGAGATGGAAACCCATGGCTTCCATCTCTTTTTCTTTATAAGAAAACCGTATTATTCGCTCATAAGTGCCTTGCGAGCCTCCTCAAATCCACGAGGACAGTTGCCGATAAAGCACATGTTGACCAAGCAATTGGCCAAGATTTCCACGTCGGTGAGGTCTACACCTCGCTCTCGAGAGACCTCTTTGCCCAGAAGGACCTCCCAATTGCCTTTGAAGTTGGTATCTTCAGCACCCATATACTGTTCTTCGCCCTTGCCTTTGATAATTTTATAGCGAATGCTTTTGCTCGAAGCCACGGGCTTCATATTGAGCATCATCTCATAAGCCGTCTTCAAAGGCTCGCGGTATTTGGCCGTTCCCGGAAACATTTCATTGATGACCGGCATGAGTTCGTCGAACTCATAGGCCTGCAAAAGCTGATAAAGTTTCATTATCTTGTCAGAATTTAGCCATCTTGATAGCGACGATAGCACACTCATCGCCCTTATTCCCGAGCCTTCCGCCGCTTCTGTCTTGCGCTTGTTGCAGGTCATTGGTCGTCAGTAAGCCATAGATAACGGGTATTTCCTGCGTGGCATTCAGGTGTGCGATACCCTCGGTAACGCCCTGACAGATATAATCAAAGTGTGGAGTCTCACCACGAATGACGCTTCCCAAGATGATGACGGCATCGTAACCGCCATGCAACACCATCTGATGTGCACCGTAAATCAACTCAAAACTACCCGGAACCGTCTTCACATGAATGTTCTCAGGCAGCGTCCCATGCTTCTTCAATGTAGAGACGGCACCGTCGAGCAAGGCTCCCGTAATCTCCGGATTCCACTCAGCTACCACGATGCCGAAATACATATTGCTCGCATCGGGCACCGCTTTAGGGTCGTAATCCGACAAATGATGTAGTTCTGTAGCCATTATCTTGAAGCTCTTTCGATGTATTTGTCAATCTCTTGACTTTGTACAAGTGCCGCATTGACATACTTTTTCTTGATGTCCTGATAGATTTTCAGTGCATCATCTTTCTTGCCTTGGCTCTCTAAAAGGATTGCGGCCTGCAAGCGGAAAGTAGGAGAAAGCGAGTTGTTAACGCCGTCTCGGCCCTCGCTGTCGGCCATATCGGCAGCCTTCTTCAGGTTATCGATGGCCTTGTCGAGCTGCTTGACGTGCGCATAGGCATTGCCCAAAGCGGCAACGGCGGCAGGACTGACCATGGCATCGTTTGAAGGAGAATACTCGTCCAGATACTTCACGGCATCATTCCACTTGTTCATGTTAGCATAGCAGAGGCCGGCATAGAGGTTGGCCAGATTGGCTGCATCGGTACTTCCATAATTATTGATGACATTCAACAAGCCCGTGTAGCCTGCACCGTCACCGTTGAGTGCCTTATCGAACTGCTCGGCATTGAAATATTGCTGTCCCTTTGCGAGTTCCGTGCTTGCCTTTTCCTCACGTGGCGCAGACACGTAGGCCTTATAAAGGAAGAACCCCGTGACGATGACGATGACTGCCACGACAGCGATGATGATAGTCTGTTTGTACTTCTCGATGAAAGCTTCTGACTTGATGAGCGTCTCGTTGTCGAGCACGCCCTGTTCGTTTTTGTTTGCCATTGTTTATTCTGTTGTTTTTATTTTATTTCCCCACTCGTTGTGTTTCTCCACCCGAAAAGCGGGCCGGATAGAACGTCGCAAAATTACGTAAATAATCTCACATGGTGAAATTTATTCTTTCTTTTTTTCGTTTTTCGGACGTAAACCGGTAACTTTGCAGCCAAGATTATGATACTGAACAGACTCTCTATCCTCAACTACAAGAATATCCGCGAGGCAACGATTGCCTTGTCGCCGAAGCTGAATTGCTTCATCGGGAGCAATGGCGTGGGCAAGACCAACGTGCTCGATGCCGTGTACTACCTATCGTTCTGTCGCAGTGCATTCAACCCCATCGATGCGCAAGTGATTACACACGAGCAGGACTTCTTCGTGCTCGAAGGTAATTATACCACCGATGCTGGCGAGGAAGAAAACATCTATTGCGGCATGAAACGCGGCACGAAGAAGCACTTCAAGCGCAACCAAAAGGAGTATCGCCGCCTGTCGCGACACATCGGACTGATACCGCTGGTGTTTGTCTCGCCCTCCGACTCCGCCCTTATTGAGGGAGCGAGCGACGAACGCAGGCGACTCCTTGACCTTGTCATCTCGCAATACGACCATGCCTACATCGAAGCTCTCGCGGCCTATAACAAAGCCTTGCAGCAGCGCAATGCCCTCTTGAAACAGGACGACGAGCCAGACACAGCCCTCATGGATATTTGGGAGGAGCAGATGGCCGTAAACGGAGAGACCATCTATCAGAAACGCGATGCCTTCATTGCTCAACTCGTCCCGGTGTTCCAAGACATCTACGACCGCATCTCGAACAAACACGAGACTGTTTCGCTCGACTATGTGTCGCACGGCCGACGCGGTCCGCTGCTTGATACCATCCGACGCGACCGCCACAAGGACCGCGTTGTAGGCTACTCGCTCCACGGCATCCACCGCGACGACCTCGAGATGCTGCTCGGCGGCTACCCGATGAAGCGCGAGGGCAGTCAGGGACAGCATAAGACCTTTGCCTTGGCCCTGAAGCTGGCGCAATTCGAGTTCCTGCGTCGCACGTCTGACAGTACGCCCTTGTTGCTCTTGGACGACATTTTCGACAAACTCGATGCCGACCGCGTGGAACAAATCGTGCAACTCGTGGGCGGAGAGAGTTTCGGACAAATCTTCATCACCGACACCAACCGCGACCATCTCGACCGTATCCTTGCCGGCGGCGACTTCGACTACCGGCTTTTCGCAGTCGACGGGGGTGAAATAGAGCGAAAAGACTGATGTTCAAGCGCGACGTGAAATCTTTGGCCGAGGTCCTACAAACCGTGCTCCGCAAGGAAGGACTCGAGACGCCGCTCCGGCAGAAGCGGCTCGTCGCGTCGTGGGACACGGTGGTGGGCCCATCGATTGCCCGCTACACGGGCGACAAGTTCATCAAGAACCAGACGCTTTTCGTCAAAATCCTCAATCCCGCCTTGCGACAAGACCTCAGCATGATGCGCACGCGGCTCGTGCAACGGCTCAACGCGCAAGTCGGTGCCTACGTCATCAGCGACATCAAGTTCTATTGAGAAGTAAAAAACATGCAACGTAAAATTAATTGTAATAAAGATGAAAACAAAAATGCGATCAAAACGTAATCTAAAAGTGATGGCGAGCCTGCTGCTGGCCCTCGCCCCAACGGCGACATTCGCCCAGTTCAACCGCACGACCTACTTCATGGAAGGCGTGCAGCTCAGACAGCAACTCAATCCCGCCCTGATGCCGTCGCGCGGATACATCGGCATTCCCTTCATGGGAGCGATGAATGCGGGGATAAGTTCCAATTCCATCTCGTCGGATTATCTGGCAGACATCGTTGACAACAGCAGTTCGGCAGATTATTTCACCAGCGACAAGTTCATCAACCAGCTGAAACACGACAACCACCTCAACATTTCGGTAGCCAACGACTTGCTCTCGGCGGGTTGGTATGCCGACAAAGGCTTCTGGAACGTAAACCTCAGCGTGAGGGTCGACGCAGATGCCAACATCAAGCGCGACGTGTTCGAGTTCATACGCGCTTCGCGAGGTCTGAGCGACCAGTCGTGGGCCAACGCCAACCTGCACACCGACGGCTTTCGGGCCAAGGTGAGCTCCTATATGGAAGCGGGCGTGGGCTACGCAAGACCGTTCGGCGAACGCCTCGTGCTTGGCGCGAAAGTCAAGTTGCTCTTCGGTATTGCCGATATCGACGCCAAAGTCGAAGACGTGACCATGAAAACCAACTTGCGTGGCATCGCGCCCAACCAAGACTGGTCAACCATCACCGACGAGCAACTGAAACGGGTGAAGGGCAAGGCCGTCATCAGATCGCGGGCATCGCTGCGAGGCTCCATGACAGGCCTGTCGCTCGCCACCGACCGCAACAATTACGTCGACGACATTGAGCGCAGCGGCAGCATAGGCTTCGCAGGCTACGGCATCGGCGCAGACTTCGGAGCAACCTACAAGCTCGGTCACGACGTCACGCTGTCGGCGGCCCTGCTCGACTTGGGCTTCATCTCGTGGGGCAAGAGCAACACGGTCAGCAGTTCGTCCGACGTTGAACGCGTCTACGACTTCGACGGCGTGCACGCCGGAGAGCATCGCGAAGAGTTCCGAAAGACGATGGAAAGCGGTGAGATATTCAACTCCGACCTCTGGAATCTGAAAGGGCAAGAAAGCAAAACGCGCACCACGTCGCTGCGCACCACCATGGTACTGGGCGCACAATACAAGCTGCTCGACGACAAACTCACGCTCGGCGCACTTTCGACCACGCGCTTGGGCGAGGTGAACACGCAAGCCGAACTCACGCTTGCCGGCAATTACAGCTTCAACCGCCACATCGGCGTCGCCCTCAGCTACTCAATGCTCCAAAGCCAAGGCAAGGGGCTCGGGCTCGGACTGAAGCTCGGGCCGGTCACGCTGGCCACCGACTACATGTACTTCGGCAAAGACTCGCGCACCGTCAGCGCACTCGTCGGCATCAGTATTCCCATAGGAAGCCGTCACGAAAGCAGCCTCTGACACCCCATTCCACCCCATCGACCTTTATTTCGAGCCGCATCTGATTTCTGTCAGATGCGGCTCTCTTTTTAATCAGACATAGCTCTCATTTAATTCCGACGCGGCACAGAATTGTTTCCGACGCGGCACGGAATTTCATGAGAGGGGGATGTCGCAATCGCGAGACCCGGGTCTCGCAAGCGCGAGAGGGGGATGTCACGAGCGCGAGACCCGGGTCTCGCGAGCATGAGAGGGGGATGTCGCGACAAGGCGGTCTGCATGGGGCACGAAAAAGGGCCGTTCCGGCGGTCGAGCGGAGGCGCGTCAAATACCGGAGCGGCCCGTAACAAAAGGGGCTTTGCGTCAGTTCTGCAGGTCGTGCAGCAGCCGTGCGGCCTTGTCGCGGTCGCTATCGAAGGTGAACGCCTGATAGATGTCGTAGGCGTTCTGCGGGTCTACGATTTGGCGCGCCATGAAACGGAGGGCCTTCAACTTGGCGTCACTGAAAGAGAAGAGCTGTAGCAGTCGGGCGCATTGCCGGCAGGTGAAAAGGCTGCGCAGGCTGGCCACTTCGACCAGCGCGAGCTTGTTGTCGTCGAAGTTCGCCTTTGTGATGCTGTTGCTGACAATGGCAAACTCTTCCTCGCTCAGGCAGTCGGCGTAGAAACCGGGGGCGGGGCGGCGGAAACCGTCGTCGGGCACGAGGATATCAGCGTTGCGGTTGTCGCCACGCGGAATGATGGTCTCCTGATAGTTGACCACCCGGTCGCGCGCGTCGAATTCCACGCGGATATGAATGTCGTAGTTGTCTATCAGCCGGCCCTTGATATATTCCCAGCGCGTGCCCGCTTGGTCGAAGCTCGCAGCCTTCGGTTTGCCGAGAATGTCCGTCACTTGTTGCTTTGTCATGCCGCGCTCCACGGTACGTCTGCTTGCGGCGGTAGCGTTAAGGCTGAACACGGCAAGCAGCAGCGTGAGCAGCAGCATCTGAAATCTTTCTTTTTGTTTCATCGTCGTATTGTTTTTGGTTGGTTGTAAAAGGATTATCCGCAGAGCACTTCGTCCATGGCGACGTCGGTCGGCCCGACGGGCACGGTCTCCGTCATCTGGAAACCGAAGCAGAGGCCGAGCTTGTAGGCCTGTGGAACCTGCCGCAGGAAGCGGTCGTAATAGCCGCGGCCACGGCCCAGTCGGTTGCCTTTGCCATCGAAAGCCACGCCGGGCACGATGACGAGCTCGATGGCTTGCAGGTCGGCGAAAGCCTCTCCCACGGGCTCCATGATGTGGAAAGCATGGCTTTCGCGAAGCCGCTGCGGACCTTCGTAGCGTCTGATTTCGAGCTCGTCGCCCAAGGTCACGGGCAAGAGGACGGTCTTTCCCTGCCGATATAGCCGGTCGATAAGGTCGTGGGTGTCCACTTCGTCGGGCATGGAATGATAGAGCAGAATGGTGCGGGCTTTTCCGACGCGGGGGTGGTCGAGCACTTTCCGCACGATGGCGAGCGACTGTTCGCGCAGCCCGTCGGCGGTGAACCGGCACTTGCGCGCCTTGATTTCCTGTCGCAGTTCGCTTTTAAGCATGGGCCGTCAGATTGCGTTGCAGATGGAACTGAGGACAGCCCTGCACCGTTGCCACCTTTCCTCTGGCCGGCTTGGGCTGCGGCTTCTTGGGGAAGGCAGCATGGTTCCGAAACACGCGAAGGGCTGTTGAGATGACGGGGTCGTCTTGGTTGATATATTCGTTCCACGCTTCCTCGTCGAGCATGTTGTAGATGATGCGACTGTTGATGTAACGATTGAGTAGTTTGTGGCTTTTCTGTATCATCAGGTTGCGCCGCTTCAGGCCGTGGCTGTCGGCGTAGTTGGCGAAACGCTCCACCATGTTCTGCTTGGCCAGATAGTCGCTGAGCTGCATCATCTCCTTGAAGTTGTTGAGCTTGATGCGGTTGTCGTCGGTGTAGGTGAAGGCGAACTGCAGAATCAGTCCGCTCATGGCCGCCTGCTTGTAGTAGGAAGTGATGTTCGTCGTGTCTTCGGGCACGAAGATGTCGGGCGTGATGCCACCGCCGCCGTAGACCACGCGTCCGATGCCGGTGTGATAGGCGGGGCCGGTGTGCTTGATGCTGTCTTGCGAGAAGAACTCGCCGTGCTGATAGCGCGACATGAGGTCTTGCTGGTATTCGGGATCTTCGCCGTTGGTGTAGGGTTTCTGTATGCATCGTCCCGAAGGCGTGTAGTATCGGGCGATGGTCAGGCGAACCATGCTGCCGTCGGGGAATCCGATCTGTTGCTGGACGAGTCCTTTGCCGAACGAGCGGCGCCCGATGACCGTCGCGCGGTCGTTGTCCTGCATGGCGCCGGCAAAGATTTCTGAGGCAGAAGCCGAGCCCTCGTTGATGAGCACGATGAGCGGAATGTTTTGGTAACTGCCCCGTCCGTCTGACCGATAATCCTGCCGCGGACTCTTGCGTCCCTGCGTGTAAACAATGAGCTTGTTGTTCGGCAGGAACTCGTTGGCCATCTGCACGGCACTGTTCAGATAGCCTCCCGCGTTGTCACGAAGGTCGATGACAAGGTTGCTGAACCGCTCCTGAGAGAGTTTGGCCAGCGCAATGAGCAATTCGGGATAGGTGGTCTCACCGAAGCTCTTGATGCGGATATAACCGGTGTCGTCGTCGAGCATATAGGTAGCCGAGATACTCTTTGTGGGTATCTCGCCGCGTGTCACGGTGAAATACTTCACGACTTTATGTCCATAACGCATCACGCCGATTTTCACTTTCGTGTCTTTCGGACCTTTCAATCGGTGCTGCGCTTCCTCATTCGTAACGACCTTGCCAACGAAAGGCTTCCCGTCAACACTTACGATCTTGTCACCAGCCAATATTCCGGCACGTTCGGCAGGCCCATTCTTGATGACGTTCTGCACATGAATGGTGTCCTGCCGGATTGTGAACTCAATGCCAACGCCCGAGAACGAACCGCGCAAATCATCGTTGGTGGCCTGCACGTCTTTTGCATTGATGTAGACCGAGTGGGGATCAAGCTCTGCCAATATCTGCGGAATGGCCTTATCGACAAGGGAATCGATGTTCACCTTGTCAACGTATTGGTCGTCGATGATATGCAACAGATTGTTGAGCCGGTTGCTTCCCGAGTTGATGATGTTGAGTCGGTTGCCAGAGAAATGATTGGCATAAAAGGTTCCGATAAAGATGCCCACGATGACACAAACGGCCATGATGAGCGGCATCCAACGGTTATTTTTCTTCTGCTCCATAATTATTGTCCTGTTTCATATAAATCACTTCTATTCCCGCCTTACGCAACAGGTCGATACCGTCTTCCAAACGATATTTCTCCCCATAGACCACACGCCTGATACCTGCTTGGATAATAAGCTTGGCACATTCTATACAAGGCGATGCCGTCACGTAGAGCGTACTGCCGTCGCTATTGTTGTTGCTGCGTGCCAGTTTGGTTATCGCGTTTGCTTCGGCATGCAACACGTAGGGGAAGGTGGCGTTGGCCTCATCTTCGCAAACGTTGTCGAAGCCGCTCGGCGTACCATTGTAGCCGTCGCTGATAATCGTTTTATCTTTTACGACCAAGGCACCGACCTGCCTGCGCTTGCAATAGGAGTTCTCTGCCCATATCTTTGACATGCGGAGATAGCGATGGTCCAGCTTTTTCTGTTTCTCTTCAACGGTCATATCGTTATCATGTTTTATTTATCTCAAATCGGTCATTGGGACGTTTGCCACGGTGTGGTAAGTCTGCCGTCGTTTGCTTTGACGTTTGCCGAAGCTCGGCAAGGCTCCCGTCATTTGTCGCGACGTATTCCGTTCCGCTCCAACAAGGCATCTATGGTTGGTTCTTGTCCTCGGAAGCGTTTGTAGAGCGTCATCGGATGTTCTGTTCCACCACGCGAGAGGATGTTGTCGCGAAAGCTTTGTGCGGTCTTCCGGTCGAAGATGCCTTGCTTCTTGAACACGCTGAAGGCGTCGGCATCAAGCACTTCGGCCCATTTGTAGCTGTAGTAGCCGGCAGCATAGCCCCCTGCCATGATGTGGCTGAACTGCACGGTCATGCAAGTATCGGGCAATTGTTCAAGGAGGATAGCCTTCTTCCACGCCTTCTTCTCAAACGGAATGATGGCCTCGTCGAATGGCTCTTTTTGGGTATAGTAAGCCATATCAAGCAGTCCAAAACTCACTTGTCGCATGCAGGCATAAGCCGCCATGAAGTTACGGCTCTTGACAATACGCATTATTAGTTCGTCGGGGATTGGTTCTCCCGTTTGATAATGGAAAGCGAAAGTGCGCAGAAATGCTCTCTCTACCGCATAGTTCTCCATGAACTGTGACGGGAGTTCTACGAAATCCCACCACACATTGGTGCCACTGAGACTTTCGAAACGTGTGTTAGCAAACATGCCATGGAGCGAATGCCCAAACTCATGCAGGAAGGTTTCCACTTCGCTCAAAGTAAGCAAAGCCGGCTTGTCTGCCGTGGGTTTGGTAAAGTTCATCACCAAGCTGACGTGGGGACGGCTGTTACGCCCCTTGTGGTCTATCCACTGTCCTTTGAACTCCGTCATCCAAGCCCCTCCTTGCTTGCCCTTGCGAGGGTAGAAGTCCGCATAGAGCACCGCAAGAAAACTTCCGTCTTCGTCATAGACTTCGTAGGCCTTTACGTCAGGGTGATACACCGGTATTTCCGCATTGGGCTTGAAGCTGATGCCATAGAGTTTGGTGGCCAGCCCAAACACACCCTTGATGACATTTGAAAGTTCGAAATACGGTCGGAGCATTTCGGCATCAAGGTCATACTTCTCTATTTGAAGCTTATGCGAATAATAACTGAAGTCCCACGGCATCATGTTGAAATCTTCTCCTTCGAGCTTTCGGGCAAGAGCCTCTACCTCTTTCACCTCGTTGACAGCTGTTGGTTTATAGGCATCGATAAGTTCATTCAACAGTTGATAAACGTGGTCTACATTGCCGGCCATACGATGCTTCAACACGTAATCAGCATAAGTCTCAAAACCTAAAAGCTGTGCTATCTCGCGGCGTAGATTGACAAGTCGCTTGCAAATATCAAGATTGTTCTCGCTATTGTCATGCGTGCATTCCGTGTTGCGAGCCATGTACATCTGCTTACGCAGTTCGCGTTGCGTAGAATAAGTCATAAAAGGATTAAAACTTGGAAAGTCAAGCGTAAAAATCCAGCCTTCCTTTTCTCTCTCCTTTGCAGTTTGCGCTGCGGAATTCTTTGCCGTCTCAGGCAGACCATCGAGCAGCTGTTCATCGGTGATATATAGTTCGTAAGCCTTTGTCTCTTTCAAAAGATTT
This sequence comes from Segatella maculosa DSM 19339 = JCM 15638, assembly GCF_000382385.1. Classification (GTDB taxonomy): domain Bacteria; phylum Bacteroidota; class Bacteroidia; order Bacteroidales; family Bacteroidaceae; genus Prevotella; species Prevotella maculosa. Next base: position 108,237 of record NZ_KB908327.1, read on the forward strand.
TGCGAGAACTGTAAAGCCAACATACTTGCTTCTTCTGTTAGCTTACGTAACCGTTCCTTGCCCGCCGTATCTAATAGTGCACCGCTTCTGACAAAGCTGTCGTAACTCTTTTCCAGCAGCATCTGCTCTTCGGGAGTCAGTTCCCGATGGTGTTCATACACATATTTAACACGTTCAAAAAGTTGCTTGTTCAGACTGACATCATTGGAATGCTTTGTAAGAATAGGGCTCAGTTTTTGGGCAAGTGCATCAAGCTCGTCGTTTGTCTCTGCACTGAGCATACACGAAAAGACATTTGACACACGATCGAGCAAATCATAATAATGTTCTCCCTTCTCCAAATCAACACGTGCAATCGTATTCTCGAAAGTTGCTTCTTCCGGATCGTTAACTATTTTATCTATCTCTTCATCATCACGACGGATACCTTCCAAAAAGGCCTCTTCATAATCTACAGTCTGTATCTTGTCAAAGGGTACGGTATAATGCGGTGTACCATAGTCTTCGTAGAAAGGGTTACTTCTTTTTTTCTCTATATTTTCAGTCATACTTGATATTGTTATTTATTGTTGGATATATTGTAGTGCCACCTCTAATCTCTCTATGTCGATATAGTTACGTCTGAGCGCCACGACACCATTTTCTTCAAGATGGTTCAAAGCCTTGGATATGTCTAAGCGACTGTCGTTAAGTTCCAAGGCCAATTGCCTCATCTTGATTTTGACAGTCTTTTTCCCTGCCGGACGCAGACAACGATCTGCAATGAAACGTATAACCCTCCCTTCGAGACTTTCCGGATATCGTCTGAGGAGCATTCGTTCATTCTTTTGGGCATAGGTGGAAAGCATATTCAGGAGATTAATCCTGAAAATCATATACGCATCACTGAGCCGCATGACCTCATCCTTTTCCACGCAAAGGATATTACAAACCGTCAGTGTTTTGAACGTTTTTGTAAAACGCTGTGTCAATCCAAACAGACGCTCAGGTTGTAATAACTCCGGTGCTACAAGTTCTTCTTTGATTTGATAACCATGACTGGCTGAAGTCGTAATGACCTCTATCTGCCCGTTTAGAAGAAAATGCAGTCTGTTGCATATATCGTTCTCGCTCACGATGTCCTTTCCAGCTTCAATCTTATGAAAGCCGAACTTCGTATGGGCAACGACCTCCTCCAAGTCTGCTTTGCCCAGTCCTTGGAACAAAGGCAGACCTAACAGTTTCGTATAAAGTTGTAGGTCGTTTCCCATTTCTCTTTATTTTTCCACTTTCTTCTTTAAAGAAGATGAATACCAAACATTCATCTTCCCATCTTTGTCTGCATAGATAAAGTATGCCATCAGTTCGGGATGTTGCGCTAATACAGCCTTGGCTCTCTCAACACCCAGCACCATGAAGGCTGTGGCATAACCATCGGCTTCTGCACAGCTGTTAGCCAATACAGTCGAGGATAGCAGACTATGCTGCACGGGATACCCTGTGCGTGGGTCAATGGTATGAGCAAACTTCTTTCCTTTTCTATAATAGAAGTTTCGATAATTACCACTGGTTGCCATGGCTTTATCCGTCACGTTCAAAACTGTCTGGAGTTCTTGGTTGGTATTGAGATTGTCATCACTCGGTTTTGTTACACCAATCTTCCATGGCAAGCGCTGTTCGCTTAATCCACTGGTAACAATCTCCCCGCCAATCTCTATCATGTAGTTTTTAATGTCATGGCGACGCATCACCTTAGCTACCATATCACTCCCATAGCCCTTAGCTATCGCACTGAAATCGAGCATGAGATTCTTATGATTGGTAGAGACTATTGTCTTCTTCCCTACATTATCTATATTAATATAGTGCATACCTACCAGTTTGCGAAGACTGTCTACTTGTTGTGGCGTGGGCATCTGTTGATGCTTGAAACCAAATCCCCATGCATTGACCAAAGGAGCTACAGTAATATCAAAAGCACCGCCAGTCTCTCTATTGATTGTTTGCGAAAGTGTGAGCACTTCCATGAACATTCTGTCGGCTTCTATTCTCTTGCCCCGATTAAAAGCCGAAACGGTCGATTGCTTATTGAACATCGAGAACGTGGCATCAACTTTATTCAACTCTGCAACAATCTCTTCGTTCAAGTCCTTGTCATACTGATAGGTCGCATGATAAACCGTTCCAAAGATAAAACCTTCATTATGCTGATAAGGCATATCCCGCTGCTGTTTGATAACAAAGACCGTCCCTATGATCAGAAAGACAAGGAAAGTGGCCTTGATGTATGTCTTCTTTCCTTTTCTCATAATTCCACTATCAAATTATACTCGCCTCCAAGCCAGCTATTACCATTTCTGCCATAGCCGGGAACAAACCACGGTTCACCGATTTCATCATGGCTGTGATAGAGACGTCGCTTGTAACGCACACTCCAACCCATTCTCAACGGTCCCCAAATCTTGGCGTCAATGGAGAACGCAAACTCCAACCAATGATAACCGGCTTTCTGACGATGGGCAGCAATGTCTATCTTATCCCCCCATATCGGGTCTGTAATGTCACGACCGTCCACATCGTATTTGAAAGAAGTGTAGGCATATCTCAATCCACCATAGATACGATAGATATCATGCTTGTTCTTGCTCAGGTTCCAATCCATACCTATTCTTCCGTAGGGTGCATTCGTCTTGTATGCCATCTTCGTGGAAATATCCTTGGCATCTGCTTTCCCATAGCCCAATTCAATAATTGGGAACCATTTGTCTTTCAAGTTTACCCGCAATGCTGCCTGATATTGTCCATAATCACCAAAGACCAACTGTGCCGGCCCTACCACGTCTGTCGACACGGCGACTCCTCGGAACAAAGGCACCGTGTCTCGTTCGGCAACGACCATCTTCTTCTTTTGCTGTGCTCCAACAGACAGTGGCAACACGAGCAGCAGACTAATTACCAGTGTTCTTGAAATAGATGAGGAATGTGCTCTTTGTAACATTGTTTGTCACATTTGGATGATTGATAATTACAGAATCAATTGCATGTCGGGTGCAGTTCACGTCAGTTATACGATGAAAGAAGACAGGGTTACAATCTACCGACTCGAAATGCGGCTCATTGGTCTTCGACACTTTCAACGTGTCTTTGCTTACCTGCGAGCCACTCTTTATCTCAATATAAAAGGTGTCAATAGGCCGCCGGTAGCTCATCGGAAGTTCAAAGCTGTCCGTCTTCTCGGCCTTGTTGATAATGACCGAGTCGTTTCCATCGCCCAAATCGGCTGCTATTGTCAATGTCTTATTGAGTGTCTTCACCTCGCCCGCCAATTTATATTTGGCATAGACGCGATTATTGAGTGGGCAGTCTATCGTAGAGCAACCCAAGACAATAAGAACCATTGCCAACAGGCCTGTAAAATACGTTTTTTTCATTCTGTATAAAAGAGAAACATTAAATCTTCTTTTCTATTTGATAATCGTTTCGGTTCGGGCTCTGTCGGCTGATCAAATCCCCAAGGAAGCCGGCCAAGAAGAACTGACTGCCAAGGAGCATCGTCGTTAAGGCGATGAAGAAATAAGGCGAGTCGGTGATGAGCCGCTGCGGGATATGGTTGAGCAAAGCATAGGCCTTGTCTGCACCGATACAGATAACGGCGACGAAGCCGATGAAGAACATCACGCTACCCAGAAAACCGAACACGTGCATCGGCTTCTTACCGAAATTGCTCAGGAACCACAGTGTGATCAAGTCAAGATAACCATTGAAGAAGCGGTTCAGTCCGAACTTGCTCTTGCCATATTTGCGCGACTGATGGTGCACGACCTTCTCTCCGATCTTGTCGAAGCCCGCATTCTTTGCCAGATAAGGGATATAGCGATGCATCTCGCCATACACTTCGATGTTCTTCACAACGGCCTTCTTGTAGGCTTTCAGTCCGCAGTTGAAGTCGTGCAGGTTGTGAATACCGCTGATCTTGCGTGCCGTAGCATTGAAAAGCTTGGTAGGCAACGTCTTCGACAAGGGGTCGTAGCGCTTTTGCTTGTATCCCGAGACCAAATCGTAACCCTCCTCCATAATCATGCGATACAATTCGGGTATCTCGTCGGGAGAGTCCTGCAAATCGGCATCCATCGTGATGACGACATCGCCTTCGGCCTCGGCAAACCCGCAATAAAGTGCAGGGCTCTTGCCATAATTACGGCGAAACTTGATGCCCTTCACGTTCGGGTCTTTCTTCACCAAGTCTTCAATCACATCCCACGAGCGGTCGGTACTGCCGTCGTTCACGAAGACAATCTCATAACTAAACTTATGCTCCTCCATTACACGCTTGATCCACGCGTGCAGTTCGGGCAGGGATTCTTCCTCGTTATACAGAGGTATGACAACTGTTATATCCATGATTCCAAAATAAATCAACGTTTGAGTTTTGCGAAAGCGGCAATGAAGACCGAGCATACCCAGCCCACCAGCGTGCCATAAACAGCAAATGCGAAAGCTATCTCCAACGGTTTGAGCTCCGACAGCAGGCCAAGCGCAGCCGTGAGTTCTTCGGTGCTGATGCCGCTCCGGTTATACAGAGGCGTCAATTGGATAACCATCGTATTAATGATTCCCAAGAACCTGCCATTGTCAATGAAACGAAAATAAACGAACAAGGCCACACCGAACAGGAGCGAGGCATAGAAGAACGTGTAAATGCAATAGACCAGCGCCTTGCGATAGCTCATCACGCCCTCGAGCGCATAGTTGCGGAACCGAATCATCCGCCACGCCACAAAGAACGGGGTGGAAAGCATGAGCATTCCGCCGACGTCTGACGAAGGCGCATAAACAACCGTGGCAAAGGTGACAATCCACAACATGCTCAAGAACACGCCGTCTTGTCTTGCAAATGCCTTCGTCTGCGTAATGGCATTAAAATCTATCATCAACCGAAATTTATGTTTATAAACAATGCAAAGGTAACGTTTTTCCACCATATACTTACATCTCGCCTTTACTTTTTGCCTTATTTTACTTTTTTCTACGATGCCAAACCACGGCACAGCCCCGCGGCACGACGGCATGATTACCGCCCACGACACGACCATTCTCCGCCATACGACACGACCTCACAGTTTTCGGGTTTTCATACCAAACTGCTGGGCAGCGTCGTACCCAGCTGTTGGGTAGGTCGGTACCCAGCTGCTGGGTAGGTGAGGATATATTCGCTGGGTAGGCTCATACCCAGCAGCTGGGTAGAACGACACACAGCAGCTGGGTGCAGAACATGCCATTCGCAGGGGAGAAAACACAAGCCACTGAACGAATAGGCGAGGACTTATTTTGCCGTGCTGACATTATTTTATTACCTTTGCAGCCGATAAAATGCAGTTATGATATATCCCGATAATTTCGAAACAAAGACAGGGTTCGCCGAAATCCGGACCATGCTGCGCGACTTGTGCCTTTCGCCATTGGGGCAGACCGAGGCCGACGGCATGTGCTTCTCGAGCGATGTTGAAGCCGTGAACGAGCTTCATGCACAGACCAATGAACTGCGCCTGCTGCTGGAAGCGAACCCCGACTTCCCGCTGAACAATATTTTCGACACACGCGAGAGCGTGAGCCGTGCACGCATTGCCAACACCCATTTGGAGGAGAGCGAGTTCTTCGACCTGCGCCGCAGTCTCGACACCGTCCACAAGATAGTAGGCCTGCTCCACCCCGACGACCCGGCACAGATGGCAGGCAGGGCACTGTTCCGGCTGTCGGACGGTATTGCCGTCTTTCCCGGCTTGGTGCAACGCATCGACCAAGTGATAGACAAGTACGGCCACATGCGCGACACAGCTTCGCCCGAGCTACTGCGGCTGCGACGCGAACTGGCACGCGCCGAGGGCTCCGTCTCCCGCATACTTCATGGCATTCTTCGTTCCGCACAGGCCGAAGGGCTGGTCGAGAAAGACGTTTCCCCGGCAGTGCGCGACGGGCGGCTCGTCATTCCGATTGCACCGGGACTGAAGCGGCGCATCAACGGTATCGTGCACGACGAGAGTGCGACCGGGCACACCGTTTTCGTCGAACCTACGGAAGTAGTTGAGGCAAACAACCATATTCGTGAACTTGAAAACGAGGAGCGGCAGGAGGTCATTCGCATTTTAACGGCCCTTACACAGCATGTGCGGCCGAACGTGGCAGAGATACTCGACTCGCTGCACTTCCTCGGTATCATCGATTTCATTCAGGCCAAGGTGCGGCTGGGCAAAAGGCTGCGTGCCGTCTCGCCCGTTGTGAAAGCCTCGCCCTGTATTGACTGGATTGAAGCTCGCCATCCTTTACTCGAACTGCAACTCACGGCCCGTGGCCACAAGATTGTCCCGCTGGGCATCACGCTCACCGCCGAGAAGCGCATCTTGGTGATATCGGGGCCTAATGCCGGTGGTAAATCCGTATGTCTGAAGACGGTGGCCCTGCTGCAATACATGCTGCAATGCGGCCTGCCCATTCCCGTCAGCGAGCGTTCCTCCTGTGGCTTGTTCAACGATTTAATGCTTGACATCGGCGACGAGCAGAGCCTCGAGAACGACCTGTCCACTTATTCTTCCCATTTGCTCAATATGAAGCATATGATGCGACAGGCCACAGACCGCACGTTGATTCTCATCGACGAATTCGGCACAGGTACCGAACCACAGATAGGAGGTGCCATCGCCGAAAGCGTGTTGGATAAGTTCTGCAGCAAGGGAGCATGGGGCGTCATCACCACCCACTACCAAAACCTGAAACATTTTGCCGACACACACGCCGAAGTGGCCAACGGCGCGATGCTCTACGACCGCCACGAGATGCGTGCGCTCTTCCAACTGGCCATCGGCAGGCCCGGCAGTTCGTTTGCCATTGAGATTGCACGGAAGATAGGTTTGCCCGAAGATGTCATTACCGAAGCCTCGGAAATCGTGGGCAGCGACTATATCCAAAGCGACAAATACTTGCAGGACATCGTACGCGACAAACGCTATTGGGAAGGCAAACGCCAATCCATTCACCAACGTGAGAAGGAACTGGAGAACACCATCACCCGATACGAAGAGGAAATACAAGACCTCAGAAAGCAACGGCGCACGATAGTCGCCAAAGCCAAAGCCGATGCAGAGGAATTACTTCGCGAGAGCAACCGCCGCATAGAGAACGCCATTCGCGAGATCCGTGAACAGCAAGCCGAGAAAGAGGCTACGAAGCGAATACGCGAAGAACTGCGCAGCTTCGAACAGACCGTGAAAGAAGAGCAGACCATTGCCCATAAAGCCCATGGACTGATGAGCGACGATGATTTCGAGAAGAAGCTGGCGCAGATACAGCAACGCAAGCAACGGAAAGAGAAGCGCAAGCAGGAAAAGGCCGCGCAGCAGGTTGCCGTCACGCCCCGCCTGTCCACCGAGAAGATGGCTGTCGGCGACACCGTGCGTATCCGAGGCCTGAAGTCCACGGGTACCATCGAGGCCATCGACGGCGATATGTGCACCGTCATCTTCGGTGACATGCGCTCAAAGATGCGGTTGAACCGCTTGGAAACCGCTGTTCCTTCTTCGCCCAACGCCAACCCAATAGAAACGGCTTATCAAGTGAGCCGTGCCACACGCGACACCATCGACGACCACAAGAAGAACTTCCGACAAGACCTCGACGTACGTGGCATGCGCGGCGACGAAGCACTCACGGCCGTGCAACATTTCATCGACGATGCCATCCTTGTGGGCATAAGCCGCGTGCGCATTCTGCATGGCAAGGGCAACGGCATTCTACGCACGCTCATTCGGCAATACCTCTCGACGGTGCCCAACGTCGTGTATTATGCCGATGAGCACGTGCAGTTCGGTGGTGCAGGAATAACCGTCGTAGATTTCTAAAAGACGTTAAAAGCACAGAGATAACCTAACATTCTCTTTGCCTTTACAAATAAAATCCCTACTTTTGCACCGCTTTCAAAAGCAAACATGGGCAAGTCCCTTACGGTCAGCTCCCTCGGAATCCCCCAGGACGGGAACGTAGCAAGGGTACTTGGTTGTAGCGACGCGATAAGGACCGCTTGCCCACTCGCCTCTTTAGCTCAGTTGGCCAGAGCACGTGATTTGTAATCTCGGGGTCGTTGGTTCGAATCCGACAAGAGGCTCAAGAAAGGAATGTGTCAGCATTCCTTTTTTTGTTCGATATATTTGGGATTCCGGGGCGGCTCTTATCCAATCAAAAAACTAACGAGAATAGACTATTTTCATTACTTCATTGGCTACATTCGGCCTGTAATGTGACTGTTCATAATAGTTATGGTAGTCTATATTCCATTTGTTTTTCCCAGAAAAATCGAAGACATTAGCTTTCCCAAAAGTACGATTTAAGAATTCCAGATCTTTCGGATTGATACGTATCTGATTATACAATGGACTGATGACAATCTTATAATTTGTATGATGCTTATCAAACAACATCCTAATACCTTCCAGCAGTTCTGCCCTTTTATTATCAATATAATTCGGGTAGATAGAGTCTGGATGCTGCACATTCTTGAATACTGCTATTCGTTCTTTCGTATAATACTTCCCATTCCTTATAAGACTGTCCTGTTCAAAGCGAAAAGTCTCACTGTTAATGGGATCTGTATAGTTATGCCTGTGATCATTCTTGTTCTCGGAATTCACATACTCAATGATGAAATCCCCCATATAATCTTTATATTTACCACTGATTTTGTAATCAATATACGCCCTGAGAAAATTGAAATTTGTAAAGGCAATGAGATGCTCTTTGTAGAATGTAATCACATTCTCATAGTTGCAAATCTGTGGTGGAATGATAAACAGGTGCCCATCTTGTTCATAATTAGATAGCAGTTCGGGGTCAATTACAAGAAGTACATTACGAAGTTTTCCTCCACAATTGTCAACAAACTTAATTTTATGATAGATCCCACTGACCGAACCTCCTGATTCGTCATAATGATAGTAAACAGACGACTTTGCAATATAGTTCTTCCATTCGGCTTCAGTGTAGGAACGGCTCCGGGAATTTCCAAAGATAAACGAGTCAAACTTATATTTTTCTTTGTTGTTTTTGTAAACCATGGTTGTGATATACCCTCGGTTTGTCCCTACGCAGTTGCTGGATGAATAATAATTGTCATAATGCCAAATAATTTCGAATAAATCCAAATATACGAAAGCCCCGATAATTGCAATTACTGGAAATGAAAACAGAAATATTGTTTGAATGAATCTTTTCATACTTGAAAGTACATATAAAATCTGAAATTTGGAAAAATGAAGCGATAAAGTTATCAATCAAAGACTTAAAAGGACTTTTGAAAGCAGCGTAAAGCCAACCGTGTACGGTCTTTATGCCAAACAGTGACAGCGTTCCGTCTCCTATTCGTAACCCCTGCAAGGGGGATGATAGACAGGTGGAAAATCAAGGAAATTCGCTCTGAAATAGGCTGTTAGGCTGAAAATTTCCATCCGTCGGTTTCTTATTCCGCGTTCCCCTTGATTTGCTTAGTGGACAACTGCTCCACAGTAAATAATTTTGCAAACGAAAGGAACAAAAGCAATGAGAAGTACATTTTCAGTCATCTTCTATTTGAAGAAAGACAAGGTAAAGAAAGACGGTACGTCACCTATCATGGGGCGTATCACCGTGGACGGCACGCAGGCACAGTTCAGCTGCAAGGTATCCATCGAACCGAACCTCTGGGGTGTCAAGGGTGGTCGGGCCATAGGCAAGAGTGTAACGGCACGGGAGACCAATCGCACGCTCGACAAACTCCGTGCAGGTATCACGAGGCATTATCAGGAAATCATGGAGCGCGACAGCTTTGTCACGGCCGAGAAAGTCAGGAATGCTTTCCTTGGTTTGGAATACCGCTGCCAGACGCTCATAAAGATTTATGACCACTTCATGGAAGATTATGCCAAGAAAGTCGACTGCGGCATGAAAGCAAAGAGCACGTTGACAAAATACCATGCCGTATACAGTCACCTAAAGAACTTCCTGCAATCACGCTATCATGTGAGTGACATCGCATTGAAAGAAATTCAACCAACATTCATCACCGATTTTGAGACTTACCTGCTTGCAGAAAAACACCTGCATTGCAACTCTGTCTGGGTATATTCCTGTCCCGTCCGCATGCTGCTGCACAGGGCGGTAGAAAACGGCTGGCTGATGCGTTATCCATTCCCTGACTGCAGTGTGCCGAAAGAAGAAACAGAAAAAGGATTCCTTACCAAAGAGGAACTCGGACAGCTTATCAACGCCCCGAAGATGAACTTCAAGCGGACATTCATCCGCGATCTGTTCCTCTTCTGCGCTTTCACGGGATTGGCTTACATAGACCTGAAGAACCTTCGGGAGGAAAATATCGTGTCCAACCCGCTCGACGGCAGTGTATGGATACACACCCATCGCCAGAAGACCGGTGTGGAAACAAACGTCCGCCTGCTCGACATTCCCCTTCAAATCATGAAGAAGTACAAAGGCCTGTGCGACGACGGGCGTGTCTTTCCCGTTCCGTCCTATAATTCCTGCAAAATGATACTACGTACCGTCATGAAGAAATGCTGTATCCGTAAACACATTACTTGGCACATGGCGCGCCACACGATGGCAACGGTGGTATGCCTTTCCAACGGCATGCCTATCGAGTCTGTCAGCAGCGTATTGGGGCACAAATGTATCTCCAGCACACAGATATACGCCAAGATTACCAACGAGAAGCTGAACAAGGAAATGAATATACTCTCAGAGAAACTTGCCGACATCGGCGAATTCGTCACCTCGGAGACTTTTGCGTAATGGTACGAAAAATAAAAATGCCTTTATTATGACAACATCCAAACAATATATATATATAAGGAGGAACGAACTATGAAACGACGAGACATCATTTATTTGAAAGAGAACGAATTTTGCATCACCGGTTCCGACATTTGGATGAGCGAGTGGGAACTGGCGGAACTCTTCTACGCAACACAAGGGGAGATACGTGCTGCCATCAACCGCGTGCTGAAAGACGGTGCGATACCATCCTGTCACAGCACGAGATATATGCCCCTTGAAAACGGTTATGCTGCCGAGGTCTATTCCTTGGAGGCCATCATCGCCATTTCCTTTTATCTT
>NZ_KB908328.1 GCF_000382385.1 Segatella maculosa DSM 19339 = JCM 15638
TCTTCAAATAGAAGATGACTGAAAATGTACTTCTCATTGCTTTTGTTCCTTTCGTTTGCAAAATTATTTACTGTGGAGCAGTTGTCCACTAAGCAAATCAAGGGGAACGCGGAATAAGAAACCGACGGATGGAAATTTTCAGCCTAACAGCCTATTTCAGAGCGAATTTCCTTGATTTTCCACCTGTCTATCATCCCCCTTGCAGGGGTTACGAATAGGAGACGGAACGCTGTCACTGTTTGGCATAAAGACCGTACACGGTTGGCTTTACGCTGCTTTCAAAAGTCCTTTTAAGTCTTTGATTGATAACTTTATCGCTTCATTTTTCCAAATTTCAGATTTTATATGTACTTTCATGAGGTGAAATGAGCCATATTGCGCGGTAAAATGGGTGAGATTATCGTGCAAAATGGCTATGATTGGAACGTAAGGTATAAGTCGTTGATTATCAATGTGGCTGACTTGACGGGTTACCCGAACGCATGTAGGGACCTTAACTTTGACCTTTGAACATTGAACTTTGACCTTTATGAATAGTCCTATTATGAAGATGATTTGCAGACAAGAGGCATGTAGGGACGCACGGCTCGTGCGTCCGCTCCGTAACCCGCGTGCGTTCGCCCAAGTCATCGCCATGGATTTCATGGAAAGGGCAGCCTTTTTAGCCTTCTTGCCTTTTTACTTTTATCCGCTTTCCTTTTCACTTTTTTTCCTTTTTCCTTTCATACTTTTCCAAATTATAGTGTTAACTTTGCAGGAGAATGTTGGTTCATGCACTATGATATGTTGCAATTAGACGATTTTTATAAGGCGCGTTACGTCTTGAGCACTGTGTTGCGCAAGACGGAACTGGTTCATGCCAAGACCATCAACCCCGAAGTAGACGTCTATCTCAAGCCCGAATGCCTGCAAAAGACAGGATCGTTCAAGCTACGTGGGGCATATTTCAAGATTTCCCGGCTCTCCGACGAGGAGAAAGCCAAGGGCGTTGTGGCCTGTTCTGCAGGCAATCACGCGCAAGGTGTGGCTTTGGGCGCCACAGCCATGGGCGTGAAGAGCCTGATTTGCCTGCCCGAGGGTGCCCCCATCAGTAAGGTTGAGGCCACACGGAAGCTCGGTGCCGAGGTTATGTTGGTGCCCGGCGTGTATGACGACGCCTATCAGACGGCCCTACAGCTGCGCGATGAGCGGGGATATACCTTCGTTCACCCATTCGATGACGAGAATGTCATCGCCGGTCAAGGCACCATCGGGCTCGAACTCCTTGAGCAGCTGCCCGATCTTGATGCCGTTGTCGTGCCAGTGGGCGGCGGTGGACTGATTTCGGGCATCGCTTTTGCCATCAAAAGCCTCAATCCTCGCGTGAAAGTCTACGGTGTTCAGGCCGAAGGTGCACCGAGTATGGTCAACAGTTTGCATGATCATGCGATTGAATGTCTGCCGAGTGTGTCGACCATTGCTGACGGTATCGCCGTGAAGGAGCCGGGAAAGCTGACGTTCGAGGCCTGCGCTGAATATGTAGATGGGCTTGTCACCGTCAGTGAAGACGAGATATGCGCGGCCATTCTGAAGCTCATTGAGTCGGAAAAGATGGTGGCCGAGGGTGCAGGTGCAGCGAGTGTGGCCGCCGTAATGTTCAACAAAGTGCCCGTGAAAGGCAGGAAAACCGTGTGCATCGTCAGCGGTGGCAACATCGACGTAACGATATTGAACCGCGTTATCAACCGCGGACTGGCCAAGAGCGGCCGTTTCTGCACGCTCGACCTTGAACTTGATGACCAACCGGGCAAGCTTGTCGAAGTATGCACAGTGATTGCGCGCGCTGGAGCCAATGTCACGGGCGTTCATCACGACCGTTCGGCCAACCGAAAGAAGGTGAATGCCTGCATGTTGCGCGTGACAATGGAGACCAAAAACCAAGCACACATCAACGAAATCCTAAAGGCTCTCGACGCGAAAGGCATCACCATATTGAATAATCCTAACTTAAAATAAAACGTATGAAAGCTATCCACACAAACAATGCGCCTGCCGCTATCGGTCCGTATAGTCAGGCTATCGAAGTAAATGGTTTTGTCTTCGCGTCAGGACAGATACCTATCGACCCCAAAACGGGCAACTTTGTCGAAGGAGGTATCAAAGAACAGACCACACAAGCCCTCACAAACGCCGGAAATATACTGAAAGAAGCCGGTACCGACCTTGCACACGTCGTCAAAACCACGGTATATCTGGCCGATATGGCCGACTTTGCCGCCATGAACGAGGTCTATGCCACTTTCTTCTCGCAGCCCTTCCCTGCCCGTTCGGCTGTGGCCGTGAAGGATTTGCCTAAAGGTGCGCGCGTTGAAGTAGAGGTGTTGGCCGCGAAATAAGGGACAGAAGGTCGGAAGTCTATTTTCTTTGTGACTTCCGGTTGGCCCGTTGTTCACGGTATTTGGCCTTTTGACGGGAACTTCCTGAGCCATGTGCGCCCGTAACATACTTCTTTTTCTTGGCTTTGGTCTTCACTTTGTCGTCGTCTTTCTTTAGTCCCGACGCTCCTTTGAAGCTGATGCCGTGCTCTAATATGCTCTGAAAATCGTCCAACATGAGTCTGTTCTTTGAAGTTTGAACATTGAGTTTTGACTTTGAATATTGATGTTTGAACTTTGAACTTTGACCTTTGAACTTTATGATTTGCATTGAATATATGAACTAATCATAAAGTTCAAACTTCAAACTTCAAAATTCAAAGAACAAGATGATAAAGTTCAATGTCCAAAGAGGGTAAATAGAGTTAATGATGAAACAGGCGAATGCCCGTGAAAGCCATGGTAATGCCGTACTTATCGCAGGTGTCGATGACGTTATCATCGCGAATTGAACCGCCAGCCTGCGCAATATAGCGGACCCCACTCTTGTGGGCACGCTCGATATTGTCGCCAAATGGGAAGAAAGCATCGCTGCCGAGGGCCACGTTTGTGTTGCGGGCTATCCACGCTTTCTTCTCTTCTTGCGTCAGCACGGTAGGCTTTTCGGTGAAGAACTGCTGCCATACACCGTCGCGCAACACGTCATCATGCTCCTCACTGATGTAGACATCGATCGTATTATCGCGGTCGGCACGTCGTATTCCGGGCTTGAAAGGCAGGTTCATCACCTTAGGACACTGCCTGAGCCACCACGTATCGGCCTTGTTTCCGGCCAGACGTGTGCAGTGAATACGGCTTTGTTGGCCGGCACCAATACCGATAGCCTGTCCCTCTTTCACGTAGCAAACGGAGTTACTTTGCGTATATTTCAACGTAATAAGGGCGATAATCAAATCACGTTTGGCCTCATCAGTGAACGCTTTATTCTTGGTTGGGACATGCTCAAACAGTGAAGGTACGTCGAGTTTTATCTCATTTCGGCCCTGTTCAAAGGTGATACCGAACACCTGTTTTCGCTCTATAGGCGCAGGAACATAGTCAGGATCAATCCGAATAACATTGTAAGTGCCCTTGCGTTTGTCTTTCAATAACTCGATGGCTTCGTCAGTATAGCCCGGAGCTATCACGCCATCGCTGACCTCACGCCTGATCAATGTGGCCGTAGCTGCGTCACATACGTCGCTCAAAGCAACGAAATCGCCATACGAACACATGCGGTCTGCACCGCGGGCACGGGCATAAGCGCAGGCAAGTGGCGAAAGAGGAAGCGCATCGTCCACAAAATAAATCCTTTTCAGCGTGTCGCTGAGTGGCAATCCAATGGCGGCTCCCGCAGGAGAAACATGCTTGAAGCTCGCTGCGGCTGGCATACCGGTAGCCGCTTTGAGCTCTTTCACAAGCTGCCAGCTGTTGAGTGCGTCGAGAAAATTGATGTAACCGGGTCTGCCGTTAATGACTTCGAGTGGGAGTTCTCCGTCTTCCATATAGATTCTGGAAGGCTTTTGGTTGGGATTACAACCATATTTCAAAGCGAATTCTTTCATTTTGGAGTTAATTGAACTTTTTGCAAAGGTAATAAAAAATAATGATTACCTTTGCAGCACAAGAACTTTATTTCCAAGTATGTTATGAAGCGGAGAATGGAAGAACTGTTGAAAGAGGTCAGAATGAAAGTCGGTGAGCGGCAAGGGACAGGGAATGACTATGAAAGGTTATCCGGATTATTCTCCCGTCACCATGTCAATCTTGCACCATCTTCATTAAAACGATTGTGGAGATACCTCACCGGGGCCGAAAAACCATCGACGGAGATGCTTGACCGACTGGCGCTCTTCGCCGGATTTCAGGATTGGAAGAGCCTGAAAGAAACGTTTATGGACGAGAAGGAATGAGCATTAAGCTTTGAACTTTGATGTTTGAACATTGCAATACGCCCATGATAGGCATGTAGGGACCTTGACTTTGACCTTTGAACATTGAACTTTGACCTTTAGGATTAGTCCTATTATGAAGATGGTTTGTAAGCAAGAGGCATGTAGGGACGCACGGCTCGTGCGTCCGCTCCGTTGAGAATGTAAGTCAATATACATAGGTTTGTGCGTCCGCGCAAGGGATTTGAAAGCAAATAGCGTGGTTGTTGGAGCGAATGCACGCAGCATTTTGAGCGGACGCACGGACCGTGCGTCCCTACATGCACTCGCGCAACTTGCCATCTCAACCATTTTGCGCATCAATATAGCCATGACAAGCATGTAGGGACGCACGGCTCGTGCGTCCGCTCCGTTGGAAATGTAAGTCAATATATATTGGCTCGTGCGCACGCGCAAGGTGAATGGCAAGCAAGTAGAACGGTTATTGAAGCGAATGCACCCAGCGTTTTGCGCGGACGCACGAGCCGTGCGTCCCTACATGCACTCGTGCAATTCGTCATATCAGGCGTATTGATTACCAACGACTTACACCTTGCGTTGCAATATCAGCCATTTTGCACGGTAATCTCACCCATTTCACCGCGTAATATGGCCCATATTACCGTGCAATGTGGCTGATATTGCAACACCATTCCAATGCGATGATTTTACGATTAATGACAGTAAGGGAAATTAACCGATAGTTCTTGCAACGCCATTCTTGCTACTATGCTTTCCAATATCCCCCACGCTATTCGCCCTCCCCTCCTTTGGAGGGGTCGGGGGAGGCTCTACTCCGCCCTAAAGAAGCCCTCGCTGTTGGCCCTCCCCTCCTTTGGAGGGGTTAGGGGGAGGCTCTTAAACACTGAGGTAGGCCCCCCTCACAGCTCATACACCACACCTACCGTTGCAAAAATGGGGTAGAGGGTTTGCTCAATGGTCTTGAAACCGCTGTGATGAATGCCGGTCAGGCCCCAATTCAGGTCGAGATAGCCGCCTAATCTGTCTGCAAACAGCCAGTCACAGCCAAGAGTCAAGCCCACTTGAAAGCGGCGCATGTCGTCACTAAAATCGTAATCTCCGCGCTGACCCGGCCCTTCTCCGATGCTGATTTTAGCTCCCGTGGGACCCCCGACGCGCAGATAACCGCCGTGAGCACAGCCTTCAAACTGTTTTGAAACAACGTAAGAGAGATACGGACCGGCCTTCAGTCGCACCTTATCGCCCACATGCAGGGTCGCCATCACGGGCACCGTGAACATCCATTCGTTTACTTTCGTCTTGGCATCGCCCGTGTATTGGCCCTCAAGATATTGGCTTCCCTGACTGAAGGCCATGTGATAATTCTTCACACGAGCGTCTTCCTGCATGCCTTTGTTCTCGAAACGGAGGCCCGACATGATGCCTATGCCGCTGCAGAACCGCCTTTCTACGTCGATACCCAACTGGAAATTAGGCATCAGGGTGTAGCTGTTCAGCCGGCGAATGCTGCGAGGAAGCCCCACGGGAGCCGTTCCTCCGACGGAATAACCCAGCCGTGTCGTGAACGAAATGTCGTTTTTAGAACAGCATTGTGCCTGTGCTGTGCCGGCTGTCAAGACGATGATGCCGGCCAAGATGAACTTTCTCATGGTCATTTCTCCTCCTTTTTGCAAATGATTCTCACTTTGTCGACGCACAAGGTTGAGCCGATGGCACCGATGAATTGGTCGCCGCGCTTACTCGAAGAGAACACGATGGCCAAGCTATAGCCGTTATGTTCGAGCACGTCGAGGTCGATATTGCTGACGTATTTGAATGAAACTTCGAACGCTGTCCACGCTTTCTGCGGCTTCACATAGCCCATGTCGGCCGTTGCGATGATAAGCGGTGAGGTCTTGATGTTGGTGCCGTCGAGCACAACGGCATTGCCTTTGGCGTCGTGGTTGCGGTAGAACACGGCGTAAACGGCGGCACTATCCTTGATATCCACCGTATGGAGCTCCTGATCGGTCACATGTTCGGCCGGATTATACGTATAATAGCCCGTGAAACGAATGGGTTTGCGATTGAAGGGATGCCCAAATCGCGTGGCTTTCAAGGCGTCTGCAAGTGCATTTTGCAGGTCGAAGGCACCGTAAAAGAGGTTACCTGCGGCGATAGGTTTCTTGACCATCTTGCCCAATGCGCCCGTACTTCGGGTGGTCATCTGCACACCTTTGCCCTCCATCCCATTGATTGGAATCGTCGGGTCGGCGTCAATCGGTTGGTCCCATGCCGACAATGAGAAGCCGGCATTGCCCGTTCCCCACACGTCTTCCATGCCGTTGGGTCCTTTTTCCTGCCATTTATAGAAGTCGACAAGGCCGGTCAGGTTGTCTTTGGCCACGTTTTCGAAGTCGAACTTCACCACGTCGCCCACCATCTTTGCGCTGCCTTGGAAGCTGACACGATAGACACGGCTGCTGTTTCCGTCCTCTGAAGTGACGGTATATACCACAGGTCCGCGACCGAAATCATGTGCCGAGCCATTTGCCGGCGTGATGGTTGCGCCCTCGGTCAGCCTGAACTTCGGTGCAAAGACAGTCTGTTTGGGCTTTCGTTTGGTGCGGAAAACAATGTCAACCGTGGTAGACGGAATGTTGACCAGCGTGTCGTTGGCATTGTAAAAAACGTCTCCCGGCTTCTCAATGCTCACGAATGCCTGTTCGATATCACACTCTGCGTTCGGTGCTTCTTCCTTGATACACGACGTGAATGCGGCACAAAGCAAGGCCACGGACGCCATTCTGAAAATCATCTTCATCGTTATGCGTGTTAAAAACAATGCAAAGATACGAAAAAATTGCCTTTTTTCCGTTTTTATCTTTTTACTTTCTTACTTTTCAACCATTATCTCGCAGAGCTTTCTTTGCAGCACTCGCGCGTCAAGTACCGACATCTTGTGGTCCATAATGGCAAAGGTAAGCAGATGACCGTTGCTGTCTTGACAGTAACCGGCAAGCGAACTGATACCGTAAGGGTGGGAGAGTGTGCCCGTTTTTCCGTGCACTTTGCCTTGCAATTTGGGGCTTGCCAGCTCACGACGCAGCGTACCGTCGATGCCGGAAACGGCCAGATGGTTGTCCAACATGCGGTAAATGGCCTTGTTGTGATAGCCATATCGCAGAACAGTGGTCAGCGTTCGGGGTGAAACTTGGTTGTGAATGCAGAGTCCGCAGGCGTCATGTATCACGTGAGAGGTGTCTCTTATGCCCAGTTCATTGCGCATGAAGCCACGCAGATAGGCCAGTCCGGTGGCGATAGGTTCGCCGTTCGGGTTGACATGATGGCCGATGGTGTAGAGCAAAGCCGTGGCCTGTGTGTTGGAACTGTTCTTCCACATGCGGTCGATGACGCGGTCGATGGAACGGTAGAAACGGAAGATGCAATGCGAACCGCGTGGCGTTCGGCCCCGAACCACCTGCTCATCGTCAATAGAAATGCCCGCTGTTCGGAGCGTATGCTTGAGGGCTTTCTCAACACGTTCGGCTCCCCTGTAGAACAAACCATATCGGGAAAACGCCAAATCCCACGGATACCAGTGGACTTCGCTCTGCACCGGGGCTGTCAAAACAAGGTCGATGACGAGCCGACCGTCAAGTTTTCGGATGCCTTTACGGCGCAAGGCACGGGCAAACATGTCGAGGTCGGGCTCGTTCACCTGCGGATCCAAGCCGGCCTTGAAGCTGATGTCACCCTTGAAAGTGCCGTCTTTCGTGACGCCTTTTGTGTAAAGCGATGTGGTATAAAGATATTTTGTGCCAAGCAAATGCAGTCCCGCTATGCCGCTCAGGAGCTTCAAACACGAGGCTGAAGGCTGCACCGTGTCTTCGTTACAGCCGTAAACGGGCTTCTCTGCCGTGAGGTCATAGACATGAAAACCAAAGGCCCCGGCCGGTCGGGGCAGTGCAGCAAAGTCGGAAAGTCGGTGCCGGAGTGCCGTGTCTACAGGGATATTGCCTGCCTCGGAGTCCGTTCCTGCCTGTCCGTTTCCTTTGTTCTTGCTGCCGCAACCGCCCATCATCGCGGCTGCGAGGGCTAGCATGAGCCCTATCCTGAAGCTTCTTTTGATGTCCATTGCTTTGTTTTTGTCGTCATGCAAAAGTAATAAAAAAACTTGAAACGGGCTGTTTCGGCGTGCGAATAATCGAGATAGGGCCGACCATATTCGGAAAAAAGCATTAACTTTGCACCGCAATTCAGACAAAGACAATGAAAGATAGCATCGTATTGAAAGAACATGAGGAGGTTGTGAACCGCAAATTGGGCCTCCTTTTACAGACAGGTTGTCTGCTGATGGAGTGCTCTGCCGACACGACACGCATCATGCGGACCCTCAAAAGAACCATCGCTTTCCTCGGACTTCGCAACGAAAACCTTCATCTCTACGTCAACTACGACATCTTGATGGTGAATTATCACGACGACACCCACTCGTTTACGAAGTTCCAACACTGTAAACGACACATCATCGACATGGCCGTTATCTCCGAAATGAGCCGACTTTCATGGAGTTGTATCAAGGAAAACCTCTCTTTGGACGCCTATGCGGAGAGGCTGCATCAGCTGGGTAAGAAGAAAAACCGGTACACGCCGTGGGAAGTATCCATTGGAAGTGGCTTCGCATGTGGCGGCTTTTGCGTTCAATTCGGTTGTGACTGGACATCGTTTTTCTATGCATCTATCGCCGCAATATTGGGCTTTCGGCTCAAGATGTTCCTTGCGAAGAAGGGCACGAATGCCTATGCCGGCATCGGAATCTCAGCCTTTGTGGCAACGATGTTGGCCTGGCTTTTCACGTTTCTCTCAGTGGGTCCGGTGGCTCATGCAGTGCCTGCGTTTCTCCATTCGGCCACTCCTTGGCACCCGTTGCTGGCCTGTGCGCTCTTCATTGTGCCCGGAGTGCCGCTGATCAACTTTGTGAGCGACATGCTCGACGGCCACATTCAGACTGGCATCACGCGGGCTTTGAACACGCTAATCATGGTGGGAGCGATGTCATTCGGCATCGCCTGCGCCATTAAAATATGCGGAATAGACAACTTCGTGACCGACCTTCCGATCACACCTCACCACAATTATTTTGAATATGCCATTGCCGCAGCCATCTCGGCCATGGGTTTCTCGATGATATACAACACACCTCGCCGTCTGCTTCCAGTCATTGCGGTGGGCGGAATCATTGCCGTTTGCTGTCGGAATTTCGTGAACTTAGGAGCCAGCAACGGTAACATTGGCCTCGACCAAGGCGTGATTATCGGTTCGTTGACAGGCTCCATGCTCGTCAGTCTCATTATTACTCGCGCCCAACATTGGTTCCATACGCCCCATCAATGCATCTCCATACCGAGCGTTATCCCCATGGTTCCGGGCGTATTGATGTATCGTGCGCTCTTTGCCTTCATCGAAATGACGGGCGTTATCGGTCAAGTGACGGTGGCCATGAACAATCTTATCAAGGCTTCGCTCGTCATCTTGTGCATTGCTTTGGGCGTGGCTTTGCCTCATATCTTCGTGCATCGGTTGCTTGAAAGCAAGCGTAAGCAACGTCTCTACGACTTGCTTTGCGAGCGACATCGCATCAATAAAGAGCAAAAGTTGCAGGAGAAGTGACCCGCTTCGGGTGCTTCTGTCTGCAAAACAGCCGAAACACGTAGCCGAAAAAATGCAAAACATTATATATAGGTATTGCATATAATAAAAAAAATGGCTATCTTTGCCTGAAAATATATAGTATCAACTTAATAAAAGAGATTATGAAGATTGAAAAAATTCATGCAAGAGAAATCCTCGATTCAAGAGGTAACCCGACAGTTGAAGTAGAAGTGACGCTCGATAACGGCGTGATGGGCCGTGCAAGTGTGCCGTCTGGGGCATCAACCGGCGAGAACGAGGCCCTCGAACTCCGCGATGGTGACAAGCAACGTTACTGTGGTAAGGGCGTATTAAAGGCCGTAGAGAACGTCAATAACGTGATAGCTCCAGCACTGAAAGGGGAAAATGTGCTTAACCAACGCGCCCTCGATTACAAGATGCTTGGCTTGGATGGCACCCCAACAAAGAGCAAATTAGGAGCCAATGCCATTCTTGGTGTGAGCCTTGCTGTTGCACAAACGGCTGCCAAAGCCCTTAATATTCCATTGTATCGTTACATCGGTGGCGCCAATACTTACGTGCTTCCGGTTCCTATGATGAACATTATTAACGGCGGAGCACATAGCGATGCGCCGATTGCTTTCCAGGAGTTTATGATCCGTCCAGTAGGAGCTCCGAGCGAAAAAGAGGCAGTTCGCATGGGTGCAGAGGTGTTTCATGCATTGGCAAAGAACCTGAAAAAGCGCGGACTTTCAACGGCTGTGGGAGACGAAGGAGGCTTTGCTCCTAAGTTCGATGGCATCGAAGACGCGCTCGACTCTATCATTCAGGCCATCAAAGACGCCGGTTATGAACCCGGAAAAGATGTAAAAATCGCCATGGACTGCGCCGCTTCGGAGTTTGCTGTACAGGAGAATGGCAAGTGGTTCTACGACTATCGCCAGCTGAAGAACGGCATGCCGAAGGACCCAAACGGCAAGAAACTCACGGCAGATGAGCAGATTGCTTACCTTGAGCAGCTCATCACGAAATATCCTATCGACTCTATTGAGGACGGACTCGATGAGAACGACTGGGAGAACTGGGTGAAGCTGACCACAAAAATCGGCGACCGTTGTCAGTTGGTAGGCGACGACTTGTTCGTGACCAACGTGAAGTTCCTCGAAAAGGGCATCAAGATGGGTGCGGCAAATTCTATTCTTATCAAGGTCAATCAGATTGGTTCGCTCACCGAAACCCTTGAGGCTATCGAAATGGCTCACCGTCATGGTTACACAACCGTGACCTCTCACCGTTCCGGAGAGACCGAAGATACGACGATAGCTGATATTGCTGTGGCAACAAACTCAGGTCAAATCAAGACAGGTTCGATGAGCCGTACCGACCGAATGGCCAAGTACAACCAGCTCATTCGCATCGAAGAGGAACTCTGCTGCACCGCACAATACGGTTACAAGAAGTTGAAATAAGAGCGAAGTTCCTGTTTCGAACAACGCATTATTAATAACATGGAAAAAGTGTCCGACCACATTCGGGCACTTTTTTTATGATTTATGCCTTCCGAAACTACCCCTACCGGTTTATAGCGGAGTGCAAATTACGCATCAATACGGCTGGTTCTGTTGTTCTTTTTAAGCCATAGAAAGGGAAACAAGTCCTCCATACGCTCCCCACGCCCATAACCATTACCCTGTATAACAACAAAATCCGGGGAGAAAAGCCACGTACTAATTGCCATGGAAAAGGTAAGAATGAACCCAAATAAAGCAACAAATATTCTCCATTCATATTCAACTGTGCCGAGAAAACGGATATTTTAGCGACGAAAGCGGCTGCAAATGAAAAAAAATATGTAAGTTTGCAGCTATGCAAGAGGTGACAAAAGAACTCCAACCACGGTGGAACGCCGTTATCATTGACGTGCTTTCGGTCTTTATCCGCATCTGCGAAGCGCAGGGACTACGCTATTTCTGCGCGGGAGGAACGGCCATTGGGGCCGTGCGCCATCAGGGAATGATTCCTTGGGACGACGATATCGACGTGTTCATGCCGCGTCCCGACTACGACCGCTTCCTTGCTTTGGCGGCCCATTCGATGCCCGAAGGCTACGAAGTACTGTCACCTTACGCGACGAAAGACTATCCGATGTACTTCGCCAAGATGTGTAATGCACGCACAACGCTGCTCGAAAACGAGCGAATACCCTGCGTCTTCGGACTCTATATCGACATCTTTCCCTTGGACGGTGCCTGCGACGACGTGGAAACATGCTATCGGGAGAAACGCCGTTTCAAGCGGTTGATGAACAAACTGGAGGCCGTTTCCACGCACAACAGCTTCGGTGAGTACGTTGGTCTGCTGGCGAAGCGGCGCGAATGGGGTCGTTTTGCCGTGAAGACCGTGGCTTTTTGCTGTCGTTCGTGGCTCAGACGGTGGCTCTTGAAACAGATGGACAGCATCGCATACGGCCATGATTACGCCATGTCTTCAAGGGTTGTCACCTACAGCGGGGCCTATCAACGGCAGGAAATCTACCCGAAAGCATGGCTCGAAACGCCGCAGATGTTTGCCTTCGAGGGCCTCATGGTGAACCTGCCCCACGACTACGACGCCTATCTCCGCCATTTCTTCGGCGATTACATGACGCTTCCGCCCGTGGAACAGCGGGCCTCGCATCACCAAAAGGTATTTTTCGACCTTGACAAACGCCTCGATTTGAAAGCTATCAAACGCATATTGAACCTCAAAAAATGAACATTGCCGTTATATTTGCCGGTGGATCGGGACTTCGGATGCATACGAAATCGAAGCCAAAACAGTTTCTCGATCTCAATGGAAAGCCCATTATCATCTATACTTTGGAGCTTTTCGACAACCATCCCTTGATAGATGCCATCGTTGTTGCCTGCATCGAAGGGTGGATTCCCTATCTGGAAAAGCAGCTAAAGAAGTTTGAAATCAACAAAGTGGTAAGCATTGTGCCCGGCGGAACGACCGGACAAGACTCCATTTACAACGGACTTTGCGCCGCAGAAGCCTATGCAAAGGGCGACAATGCCACGGTGTTGATACACGATGGTGTACGACCTTTGATCACTGAAACAACGATAACCGACAATATAAATAAGGTGGAAGCGTGCGGATCGTGCATCACCTGCGTTCCTGCAACAGAGAGTTTCGTTGTCAAACAAGCTGATGGAAGCCTCGAAATTCCGCCGAGATCGGCCTCTCTGATAGCCCGTGCACCGCAGTCATTCAAGCTGAATGACATTCTTACAGCCCACAGAAAGGCCATCAAGGAAGGCCGCCATGACTACATAGACTCGTGCACCATGATGAATAGTCAGGGCATGACGCTGGGCACAATCATTGGTCCGATGGAGAACATCAAGATAACCACGCCGACAGACTTCTTTGTTTTGCGGGCCATGGTGAAGGTGCATGAAGACCAACAGATATTCGGTTTATAGGTTGTTTGGCATGAATAAGGTTTTAGAAAACGATATCAAGGCCTTCAAAACGCATTTCGAACTTGGCTCATCTTTGGTCGGAACGACGGTTTGCGTAACGGGAGCGACGGGCCTTTTGGGCAGTTTGGCAGTGAAATGCCTGCTGAGTATCGGTGCAAAAGTGGTGGCCGTCGTTCGCGATGTGGCCAAGGCCGGACGCGTGTTGGGTGCCGAAAGCGACCAGCTTCGCTATTATGTCTACGATTTTTCGTCGGACAACGGAACCTTCATGCCTCCCGTTGCAGTGGATTATGTCCTTCATTTCGCCGCTCCAACGGCTTCCAAGTATTTTATAGACAAGCCGGTAGAGACTATCGACACGGTGTATCGCGGCACAAAAGCCGTGTTGTCGTATGCCATGGAACAGCCTTTGAAGTCGTTGGTCTTTGCCTCTACGCTCGAAATCTACGGCACGATAACCGACGATTCTACCCCCATTACGGAAGAAGTGCAGGGCTATATCGACCCCATGTCGGTGCGCAGCAGTTACCCGATGGCTAAAAGACTCGCCGAAACCCTGTGCCATAGCTATGCCAAGGAGCACGGATGCCCGGTCAAGATAGCCCGTTTGGCGCAGGTATTTGGCGCAGGTGTGGCCCCTGACGACACGCGTGTGTTTGCCCAATTCGCCCGTTGTGTCATTCAAAATCAAGACATCACGCTTCACACAACGGGCGACCTTTGCCGCTGTTATTGCTACACCATGGATGCCATTTCGGGCATTCTGTATGTCATGTTGAAAGGAACGGCCGGCGAAGCGTATAACGTTTCCAACCGCGAAACCTATATTTCGATTCGCGAAATGGCCGAGATGGTGTGCCGAGAGTTCGGTTCTTCCATTCGCACGGTGGTCAGGTTGCAAGGCGACATGGGCTATTCTCCGACGACAAAGCTGCTGCTTTCGGCCGCAAAATTAGAGGCCTTGGGCTGGAAACCGCGGTACGATTTGCACGAAATGTACGACAGATTGATAAGCTCCATGAGGGAAACGACGGCGGCACTTTGAATATTGAACATTGAAGTTTGAGTATTGAACTTTGAAGTTTGGGGGCTTTGAACATTGAAGTGTGAACTTTGAACTTTAGGATCAGCCCTATTAAAAAATGATTTGTAGGCAAGAGGCGTGTAGGGACGCACGGCTCGTGCGTCCGCGCAAGGTTAATAACAAACAAACAGCACGGTTGTTGGAGCGAATGCACGCAGCATTTTGAGCGGACGCACGGACCGTGCGTCCCTACATACGCCTAATCGGTTTTTCATATCAGCCATTTTACGCGATGAAATGGCTGAGATTGCACAGTGAAATGGGTCATATTGCGCGGTAATATGGCTGACATTGGAACGCAGAATGCAAGTCGTTGATTATCAATGTTGCCGACACTCCGTTCCGTTTGAATACATGTAGGGACGCACGGCCCGTGCGTCCGCTCGCGTTTCAGTTGACAATTGACGCGTAAACGGGCGAACAAGTTGATTGTTGCGCAGCATGTAGGGACGCACGGCCCGTGCGTCCGCTCCGATGTCCATGCGTATTTGTCTCCCATCATTTATCGATTGGGACCGTCACTTCACTTCAAACGATAGGCACGGAGCACGACGGGGCCCAGCAATCCCGATGGCCGAAGGGGTGAATCGGCCTTGTAAAAAGGATAACTCGTGTAGGAGTGTGGCGTTTTCACGTTCGGTTGACTGTCGCCAATCAACCGATTCGGCCAGAGATTGGTGACCTTTACCTCCAAACAGTTAATGCCTTTGCGCAGTGCCGGCCTGATGTTTGCCACGTAAGGAGACTTCCAAAGCACGCCCATAGACCGGCCGTTGACGACGAGTTCGGCCATATCGCCCACCTTTCCCAAATCCAATGTCACCCTTGAAGCCCGTTTCAGCGTTTTGTCGAGCCGGAAGTGCGTGGTATAAACGGCTGTTCCCGAGAAGTATTTGACGGCGGTGTCGGCCAATTCAGTGTAAGAGCGCAATTTATCGAGGTGCATTGGGCCGGGACCGTCGGGCGTTTTGCCGAAAGAAACGTTCCAAGTTGTAGTCACGGGCCACGTGCTGACGAGTTCTTCCCGTGGCGTTTCGAAATGTGTTAGCGTAGTCGGTTCGTCAAACACGACAAACAGCGCGTCGTTCTCCGTCAGATGGAGCCGGACGGTCGTTTGTTCGTTCTCCATTCGATAGGCAACGGCCTCTGTTCTGCCCGTTTCGGGATGCCACAACCGCGGTCTGCGCCCCGTCACACGAAAGGCAATGTCGGCCATTCGCTGTCGGGGGCGCATGTTGCCTATCCAATAGATTTCGGCTTCGGGTAAAGTGCGGTGGACAAAGCGTAGGTCTGACATATCATTACAGGTAACGTCGGGCCTCACGGCCATTGCCTTCAAAGCGTCTTCTACCCGCGATGCAACGAGAACATTGGGACGGTTGGTGTGCCATATGTCGTTTATCAAGCGGCGAAACTCTTCCTTGTCGCCCGTCAGCGATGGCTCCTCGACGGGTTCTTGGCCGCTGACGAACGCTCCCTGCCTGACCAATGCGGCAATCTTCCGCAGTACGGGAAGCGACATGCGGGCAGCATTCTTATCCAAGAAGAGCAAATGATAACGCGCTCCACTGGGTGTTTGCAGTCGATTGTCGTGACAAGAGACGAGATGCATCAGTGCGTCGGCGTTGATATAATCGAAAGCGTAGCCTGACGGTATGTCGGGAAGCTGCCACGAGAAGATTCCGGTGATGCAATTGTCCTCACCGTAATAGTAAAGAACATCGGCCACGTTGTGCCCCTGCTGCAACAAATAAGAGCTACGTGCAAGGTAATTGATCCAAGGTTTGGCCTGATTGGCCCACGTTTCGTGCCGATTGAACCAATGACCATACTGCGCCAAGCCCAGACCCGGCCGCTTGTCGTCGACGGGTTGATGGGCCGAGTCGTGCAAGAAGAACTTGTTCACGCCACAAGCCAATGCCAAATCGGCCACGGGTTTCAGGTTGCCGGGAAAGAAAGCATAGGCGCGGTTGTTCAATCCATCGACCGTGAAACTCTCGCAGGCGACGATTGGCTTTCCATAAAGATGGGCCGTGGAAGCCGTTTCGCGGATATCGCATTCAGACATGACATGGTTTGCGCCGCCAGCACTGTCACGTGCCCAGATGGCGGCCATCGGAACGTCGGCCCATTTCTTCACTTCCATTCCGTCAGCCAAATAAATACGGCCGTTCTCGTGCGACTCAAAGTAGGTCTTCATGCCCCATTGCCTCAACACCCTTGCGGTTTGTCGGTACAGATTGTCGGCAATCAGTTCGCCGATGGTCTTGCGCCAATCCCACAGGAACTGTTCGCTCTGCCGCACACTGCCAATGGGTTGCCCGGTCAATACTGGCAACCACTTGAGTAAACCGTAGCCGCGGCGTCTCTCAAACTCCTCGGCCATGCGCTCGGTCCACGTTTCCCATCCCGCTTCATAGCTGTCGATGAGGAACGAACGAATACCTTTCGCCCCCATGTTTCCCTTAGTTGCCTGACGATACATCTGCAGATAGGTCGTAAGGTAATCGGAAACGGCTGCCGAATCCAGCTTGTCGACTTCCAATCCCGTGGCTTCGGGCGGTGCCGGATGGTTTTTCTTCCCTGTAAGCGAGCAGCCGAAGCGATAAATCCGCCATACACCTGCCGGGGCATTCCACGTCAAACGTCCGTCGGGAGCGACTTTGTCTGTCAGCAAGACAACATCGGCAGCCGAAGGTACATCGGCATCTTCGGGCGTTGCATAGCGCATCATGTCGTGCGGCGAGGCATAACCGGCCTTCTCCTCCGCGTGGTTTATCTTCGTCACGGGGTAGAATACCAACTCTGAGACCTTGATATCGCGGGCCGGTTTGGCTCCCCGCATCGCGGCTTCGAAGGTCTCTACGACAGGATTGTCAAACACAATGCGAAAGACCTTGGCCGTTGTGGGAGGGATTGTGACGGTCTGACAGACGATGCCACCGTGCGGAATGTCGCAAATACGGCGGAAATGCACGCCATCATCGCTCACCTCGACATGTTTCAACACCGGCGCAGGCGCACAATACCAGTTGTGCCGCGCCCTGCCGTCGGCTATACGGACAGCTTTCATGGTCTGGGGTGTGGCAAAGCGATATTGTATCCACGCATAACCGCGGCCGTCGTCGCGTGGCAAAGAAGACGCATTCGTCAGGTCACCGTCTGTCAACTGACCGACCGTAAAGCGGCCCCCGCTTGATTCCACGACTGCGCCGAGCTGCGACAAGCTCCTGTCCGACGAGCTCAAGCGTACGCCCACCACGGCGATGTCATGGTAATAGCGGTCGGCTTCGGTCACACCTCCGGTCTTCAGGTTCTGATAGCGGCCGGGCATCTGATAAGGTTGAGGCAGCGATACCGTGATTTTCCGCCCGCCGTCAACGACAAATTCGCGCCACACCAACTTTTTCATCGCGCGTGCGGGGCTGACCCACGGACCACCGGTATTGCTCCAGCCCGGCGCACTCGTAATACCGCCCTCCATCTGCAGCGAGTCGAGAAGATGCAAAGCATATCGGAACGCATCTTGCCAGCCCTCGTCCATATAGATCAGACGCTTGCCCACAACCTGCGGCGTCTTCATTCCCGCATCGAAATGGTGAAGTCCCGCAATTCCCACGCGATCCATCCACAGGATATCCTTGCGGATACCGTCTTTCGTTACGTTCCCATTCATCCAATGCCACCAGACACAAGGGCGCGCCGAGGCTGGCGGAGCGACGAACAGCCGCTGCAACTGGGCCGTCTGCGCATACAGTATAGACCCCGAAAGCAGCAGAAAACTGAAGAAAAAATAGCGTTTCATCGTCCAAATTATTTGTGGTTACATTTCTAATTGCCCTGCAGATGCCCCGCATAGCGTTTCAGTTTCTCAAACACATACGCCTTGAAGTCTGTCCAATGATAATAAGCTTTGGCCACGACCGGAAGGGGCAACATCGCTTCGTTCTCATTCAAAAGCACTTTGAAAAGCACATCTTTCTCTCCGCGCATGCGACGATAGAAAACGAACTGCAGGTTACAAGCCATCGGGTAAATCCGATAGTTGCGCCAACCGCCCTCGGCCAATTTCTCCAAATCGGTTATCTGTTTTCCGAAGCCATTGACGTCGAGCAAACAAACCAACGGCATCATCATCGTATCGTGCCCATAGCGCAGCGTTACACCCGGACGTTCAAGCGCAATACAGCTGTCGGCCTCTTCTATAATCCTGCGAATAAGGAAACGCTGCGAATATACCTGCAGTCCCCCGTTCAGCGGACTCGGGCCATAGTTGATATACCACCACGCGTTCTTGCGCAACCAGCAATCATACAGCTCCTCGTCGGTGAACAAGTCGTAAAGAGTCTCGCTATGGCGCAGCTCTGTGCTTTGCACATTGCAGGCCAGATGATAAAGCTGGTCGTTCAATTGCAGGGCATTGATGGAGTCCCGCCAATAACGTTCGTCGTTAAACAGCTTCCGCATCAGGGAATCACACCGCGCATGACGTGCAGAGAAAGCCGCGAAGGCCTCCTTGGCAGTGGGCGTCATTTTCAGGCTGTCGAGATGCGCGTCACGGTAATTCATGTAATACATGTCGTGCCGAGAAGCGTCATGCTTGATTTGTAGACGAGAATTCAGCACCAACAACTGCTGCAGCGCGTTTTCCATCGATAAAATACAGCGAATCACCACCGTACTCTTAGCGTCTACCACGGCCCGTCCTGCGAAGATGCCCGGGAAACGCTCATACATACGTCGCGCAATGTCCTTATGCTGCCGTGCACCCAGTTCCGTCAATTCGCCCTCACGTCCTCGCGCCTCTTCACGAAAAAGCGCCACTCGGCGGAGAACATCCTTTCCAAAACGTGTGAGCTTGCCTTGCTGCTCGGCCCGACGAAGGGCCACGAACGGTCTGTTATAATCGTTCACATTGATTAGATAGCGCGAACCGTGCCGCCCGTAATGACTGATGTAGAACGGCACATAGCCCTTCGGCGCCGGCGTGAGCTTCTGGTTTGCGGGCCCAGGATAGGCCACGTAGTTATTTCCCGAAAGGTTTTTATTCAGAAGTATCTCTCTGCGCGAAGTTTGCGCCGCGATGCTGATGGGAAAACAAAATAAAACTGCAACGAAAATGATGTTTTTCATACCTTATTATATTAGTAACGGCTACCGTCTGAGATGCTCGGCGGCAGCCACCTATTTCTATATATCCTCATTAACGGCGCGCTATGACCGCTGCCCAACCGCCATTTCTGACCATATCTATAGTCAGCTCCGTACCGTGGTCTACATTTTGCTCGCTCGTGCGATAGTCCATCGCCTGATAGCCGGCGTTCGGTCCGTCACAGAAAGCAGAAATCCGATAATCCACCCCGGCCGACAGAAAATCGAGCCGCACACGGAAATGGCGCACATTTTCTTTGCCGTTGCAGAAGCCACCCACAAACCAGCTGTCTCCCTTGCGGCGCGCCACGATGAAATACTCCCCTGCGCTGGCTTCCAACACACGCGTTTCGTCCCACGTAACCGGCACAGAGGCAATAAATCGCGTGCACTCCTCGTTTTTATAGTAATTTGTGGGATTATCCGCCAACATTTGCACGCCACTCTCAAAAATCACATATAAAGCCATGTTGTAACACCGTGTGCCGATAGCGGCCGAGTTGGGACGCACAGAGCGATACACCTCCGGTTGCATGTTGATCATCGCGCCCGGTGTATAATCCATCGCACCCGCTGTGTTGCGGATAAATGGATAATAAACCGTGTTTTCGGGCGTGCATCTGCTCATCATCTCCATGCCCACAACACCCTCGTACGACAGCACATTAGGAAACTTGAATTCCAATCCCGCCGGACTGTAGGCTCCATGGAAATCGACCACCAACTTGTGTTTGGCAGCCGCTTCTGCCACGCGTTCGTAAAAATTAACCATCCACTGATGACTGTGGTCCATAAAATCCACTTTCACACCGGCCACGCCCCATTCCTCATATTTTTTGAACAAATCGAAGTGCCGCTCAACGGTGAGCCACGATAACCACAGAACGACGCCCACGCCTTTCGATTTTCCGTAGCGAATCACCTCCTGAAGGTCAAGCGCATCATTTGGCACGAAAGGATCGCGCGTAGATTTGGCCCAGCCCTCGTCGAGCAGAATATATTCCAAGCCGAAACGGGCAGCAAAGTCGATGAAGTATTTATAAGTTGCCGTATTACAGCCCGCTTTGAAATTTACATCTTTCCCATAGGGTGTGGCGCCACACCACCATTCCCACGACACTTTCCCCGGCCTTATCCAATCAGTCTCCTGCAATGCGCACGGTTCCGAGAGCACCACGGGAAGCGTTTGCATGGCTATCTCCTTCGAAGTCCCCAAAACCATATAGCGCCAAGGAAATGCGCGCGTTCCATTCGTGCGCGCAATATACGTCTCTTCACTCGTTACATTCATCGCACGGTCACTCTCTTCGGCCCACGCCAGTGGGCACTTGGGAAATGTAGCCGAGAAGCCGCCGCTTCCGTTGCGCTTTAAAAACATTTTCGGATAATCGAGCACACCTGTCTCCGACACCAATACGTTCATATCGTCTTTTCCCGTTAGCAGTGCAGGCAGTGTCGCCATTTTGCCGTCTGCAGGAGCAAAGAGTTGCTGGTGCACGTAGCGCGTCTCATACGAGGTGCGGAACTTGTCGGTTGGTTGTAAATGTGCCGTCATGGGTACAATCGTTTGCAGATTGAAACTTTCGTCATCAACATCGAGCATCTTTCCCAATCGAGTCGCAAATCGATAAGCAACGGCATGGTCTGTCACCCTGAATTCTATGTAGAAATTTCCTTTGAACTTCAAAACGGCTTTTCGATACTTCGTCTCTATGCGCGAAAACTTCAACGGAACAACCGGTTCTTTCGTCTCATTTACAATGCTTGAGTTGGCCGATAGTAGTTTGGCATTCCTCCCAAGCGTCCCTTTATTCGTTGTCAACGTTAAGTTGTTCTGCCGTAAAAGTTCTTTTCCGCCGAACGACACGCTGTAAGAAATCTCCTTGTCGGTCTGAACCGCAACTTTAATTTTTCCGCCCGGCGACAAAAGTTCTAATGTAGCAGCCTCAGCCCTTAGCCCGAGCAATGCGCTGAGCACAATTATTGTTCTTATGAATAATCTGAATATCATGTTTATAATATAAAAAGTTATTTCTATCCGTTTCTATCTAAATTATTTAAAATCCATTTGGCGATGATGCGGCCGAGGCCTCGGAAAGTAAAAATCATCTGACGATGGCATTTCCGAGGCCTCGGAAAGCAAAAAATCATCTGACGATGACATTTCCGAGGCCTCGGAAAGCAAAAAATCATCTGACGATGGCATTTCCGAGGCCTCGGAAAGCAAAAATCATCTGACGATGGCATTTCCGAGGCCTCGGAAAGCAAAAAATCATCTGACGATAACATTTCCGAGGCCTCAGAAAACAAAAAACCATTTGCAAATAGTAAAAAATCATTTGTTTCTAAGTAAAATCATTCATGAAACACCTTTACACTTCCCTATCGTATAAAAAGTTGTATGTCAGTGCTGTACACTCCCCTCCCTTGAGAGAGATTGAAGTTGGGCATCTCAATTCGTACTCCCCTCCCTTGAGAGAGATTGGAGTTGGGCTTCTCAATTCGTACTCCCCTCCCTTGGGAGGGGTTGGGGGTGGGCTCCCCCCCCCAAGGATAAACTTAATGCGCTTTGCATACCTCAATGGCTTCAAGAGGTTTGTTAGTTGTAAGGAAATCCACTCCTGCCGCTTTCAATCGTCGCATATCTTCTACTTTATCGACTATCCACACGTTCACGTCCATGTGTAAACCGTGCGCTTCGTCTATCCAGTGTGGATTTTTATCAATAGCCTTTAGGCTGTAATCGATACCCGTGAGCCGTTCAACAAAAAGCTGTGCCGGCGTACGGTTCCCCGATAAATACGCCACTCTCGCCTTGGGATTGCATTTAACCAATTCAAGACACGCATCAAGACTAAATGAAATATACTCCACCTTGTCCGCCACGCCATATTCGTCAACTGCTTTCAAAGTGGCACGTGCGGCCTCTTCATTCTGTGGCTTGGTTTTGTGTCGTTTAATCTCAATGATGAGTTTAGTCTTGCTCTCGGTTTCCTTCATCATTTGAAGCAAATCTTGCAATTGCGGCATTTTTTCACCATTCGAGAGCGTCAGCTCTTTGCACTCCTCATACGTGGCCTGTTGCAATACCACTCCCTTATAATCTTCGTCATGATTCACCATCAAATGTCCGTCGGTCGTAAGCCAGATGTCGATTTCCGAACCGTAAATGTTCAGTCGGAGCGCATTCTGCAGCGATGCCCTTGAGTTCTCGGCTGCGCCCGGCGTATCCCAATAGCCCCTGTGGGCAATCACTCTGCACTGTCCCCACGCAATTGTTGTTCCGATAAGGACGAACAGCAAATTTATAAATACTCTTTTCATTTTTATAAGTATGTAAATTCAAAATAAATGTTCCAAGTTGCGCGCGTATTAACGGCTCTGCGTAAAAGTATGCTCGTCGGGATAGCTGAACGCGTTCTGCAACATCCAGCGCGCCTTGTATATTTTGGCATTAGGCTTCATGTAGATTGTTCGGCCGCCACTGTCGATGACCCTGTCAGACCAGTAGTTTTTATTGGGCGCAAGTAGAACGATGGGATATTCCTTTGGACCAGATGAAATACTCTTGATGTTGCTCGTAACCGCGCCCGAGAATTTTGTAAAAGTCTTTGTAGTTACATCAAACTTGTAAACCGCCGAGACCGTTGTAACCCAAAGCCCCTTCTCGCCGTACACGGGAAAGAGGTCGTGAGCTTCGGCCGCTCTGTCGGGCAAGGCGAACGTCTCGCGAGGAACGAGGGCCATCTTCCCCCCACTCTTCTCATAAGCCCAGCTCAGCAGCTTATCGTCGGCCGTAGTCCACAGTCGGAAATGCTCTCGGTCCCAAACGGCGTTATGCGCAAAAAAGTTGTCGAACTCGCCAATCGGTTCTTCCGAATAAACTGCCGTGCTGTCCACTTCGTACAGCTTCAATTTGTTCCCCAACTTGTCGGGCGCATCCGAGCAGGCCACCACGACGTTCCCGTCGGGCAACACCTCCGCTGAATGCGGGTATCCCATAGGCAACGCATAGAACATCAGCTTGCTGTCGCTCATTCTCACGATGGCAACACCGCCGCGCGTAGCCGTAATCAGCAGATATTTGCAATTGTAAATGGGCTTTACTTCATCAAGCAACGTAAACTTCGGCTTTTCACTGTCGGGGATGTTCGATTTCTGCGGGTTCCACTCCCACACACGTTCGCCGGTCGATACGTTGACAACCACCGCTTTGTCTTCTTGTTGGTCTGCCATTGCCAGCAGCCGGGCACCGCCTTCTACCGTGTTACTCAAGGGTGGGAGCGGTATCATCGGACCGTAAGTCTCTTCACACGAGGGGAGCGTCCCCACGCCTATCAGCAGCAAGCAATAGGCTAACAGTTTGTTTTTATTTAGTTTCATCATAAGATTGTTTGTAATTACCAATTGGGATTGTTGGGGGCTAATTTCGGGTTATTTTCCATCTGCTTGGTCGGTACGGGCCACCAATAATCGCGAGCGGCATTGAAGGTACGCCTCTCGATAACCGTTCCGTCAAACTTCTGTACGTCGATATTATTCATTTGGGTCTCGGACAAGCGCAAACGACGCAGGTCGTTATACCATGTCCCTTCTCCCGCAAATTCTATTCTGCGTTCGTAAAGCAGGGCTTCTGTCACCGCTTCGGGCGTGGAGGGATAGTTCAATGCGCCTGCAACGGTAAAGCCGGCACGCTTGCGAATGGCCTTCACGGTCTGTTCCCACACCGTGGCATCCATCTCACCCAAAGCATTCTTTGCCTCGGCATACATCAACAGCACATCTGCATAGCGCAGCAACATGATATTGATGGGCGAACAATTCTGCCCCAAGTTCTTGTCGGCCTTGCTTGGTGCCTTATCTGTGTAGACCGTGTATTTTCGATAGATAAACCCGGTTTGCTTGTTGGTAAAGTTCTTGTTCGTATTATTCGCCGTGACCTTCTCACCCATCCATGTAGCTCCCGGATAAACAATGGTAGCATAGAAGCGTGGATCCATGTCCTTATAGCCCTTCGATTTCTTATAGGCAGACGCGGCACGCTTCTTTCCATCTTTCATCAAATACGCGTCTACGAGATCTTTCAGCGGTGCCGCTCCATTATACTGGCGCATTACAAGATCGAAACTATGTCCGTTCCCTTTCGGTGAGGAGATACATTCGAGGTCAAAAATGGATTCATCACAGCCCTCCGCTTTTAGCGTGAACAGTTCGCCGTATTTAGGATATAGGCTATAAGTGCCCAGGTCTATAACAGCTTTGGCGGCATCAGCAGCTTCTTTCCAACGCTCCATATTGTTATTTGGATTACAGAGCGGACTTGCCTCAAACAATAACAATTTTGCTTTCAATGTCAATGCAGCTCCTTTCGTAGGTCTTCCGGTCCCCTCTTTACCATAGCTTGTAGGCAGTATAGGAGCAATGGCGTCAAGTTCAGACACGATAAAGTCTACTATCTTGCGGTGCTCGGTACGAGGCAAATACGTTTGTGATAAGTTGGGGCTTGAAGTTATTAAAGGAGCCGAATTGTAATAAACCGCCAAAAGATAGTAATAGAAAGCACGCAGAAATCTTGCCTGCGCTTTCATCTTGTCAATATCATCAGCCGAGAACTCTTGGTTCTTATCGATATTTTCCAACAACGTGTTGCATCGACCGATACCGACGTAGCAATTGTGCCACCGCCCTGAGATAACGGAGCCGTCGGCGGTATGGCTTCCTTTTGCAATATCACTCCAATTTAGGCTGTTACTGTAGCAATAAGCATTCGGAGTGGCACATTCTTCCAATGTTACCGAGGCATCACCAAACATCGTATTGCTTAAAAGTGGTAGGTAGCACGCCGTGAGTCCACCTTCTGCGTTCTTGGCACCATACCAAAATGTGTTATCTGTATAAGAGGTCGTCGGTTCAAAATCCATATTGCAGGAGCAAAGACCGATGAGCGCAGCTCCCAAAAGGATATTTTTTATTGTTTTCATAATGCGATGATTAGAAAGTGAGGTTTAGACCGAAAGAAAAGGTTTTTAAGTTAGGATACTCATAGAGATTGGTTCGTGTACTGGTGATTTCCGGATCCCACAGCTTGAAATCTGACAATGTCCACAAATTCTGGGCACTCACATACACTTGAAGGGCGGTCGCATGCAACGGAGCGATTATTTTTCGTGGCAGACTATACGCCAATTGTATGTTCTTCAAGCGTAAATAAGCACAATTATACAACCACTGCGTAGAGGGTATAAAGTTTTGTGTTGCATTCGTCGCTGTTGTCAGCAAAGGAAGTTTAGCTTTGGGATTCTGCGGCGTCCACGAATTGGTTGCCCAATCCATTGTCACACCGGCTCCGTTGTTAAACGGATAGGCCAGATTATCTTTCAAATAAGCATAAACGGAACCAACTCCTTGGAATTGGGCTTCAAGAGTAAGCCCCTTCCAACCACAAGACATACCGAAAGAATACGTCAGTTCGGGGATAGAGTTCTTCGTAATGATTTTGTCTTTATCATCAATGATTCCATCGGCATGGTTATTGGCATAACGAATATAGCCGGGACGCAGACTGGCCTTGTTTCCATAAACGGCAGTTGCATTGTCTATCTCTGCCTGATTCTGGTAGAAACCGTCTGCTTGATACACATAGTAGGAGCGAATGGGATACCCTTCTTTGGTTATTTTAACATTATCGCCCGATATAATCTGACTGCCGTTCAACGATACGACCTTATTCTTCACATAACATACGGACCCTTGAATGCCATAATAAAAATCTCCCAAATGCTGACGCCATGAAACTGACGCCTCGAAACCCCGGTTTCGCACTGTTCCCACGTTGGTTTTGGGCCCTGAAAGGCCTCCTAATTGCGCCGGGACTGTACGCGACATAATAATATCGTAGGTACGTTTGTTGAAATAATCGAGTTCTACGTTCAGTTTCCCGTTAAATGCCAGCAAATCTATGCCGATATTAGTGGCAGCTGTCTTCTCCCAACCCAGATTCGGGTCAACAAGACCAGTGATGGCATACCCTCCGGCAATCTTATTCCCGAAAGAATAATTCTGACTTAAACTCCTATAAGTCATATAATAGCTGTAGGGGTCGACGGATTCGCTTCCCATTATACCATACGAAGCCCGTAACTTCAACAAATCAATCTGTTTGATTTTGAAGAATTTCTCACGACTGATGTTCCAACCGGCCATGATTGAAGGGAACCATTCCCATCGGCGTTCGCGAGAAAGATTGCTCGAACCGTCATAGCGCAAGGTTCCTTCCAACAAATAGCATTCATTAAAGGTGTAAGCCAAACGTCCATAGAAAGAATTGATACGCTTCTTACTCGACGAACCCGTAGCCTTTGCGAGCGTTTGATTGGTCAATGCATCGAACTCCTCCAATGTGTTGTCGTTAAAGCCTTCGTTATAAGCCTGAAAGTTCGTACTGCCGTTATGTTGCCAATCCTGTCCTATCATCACATGGATGTCATGCTTTCGATAAGTGTTTTCCCATACGAGCCGATGCGAAATCGTATATTGATTGGTCACTGCGTCAAATTCTTTCAAACGGGGCGCACTGTTGTTGAATTGCTTCACGTCTCCTGTCTTAGGATTAATGGTGTGCATCAAAGGAATAAAATTCTTACTGAAATGGTCGATACGCCGAAATCCTAACGTTGCATAATATTTAAGGTGCGATGCCAACTGTACATCCGTACCCACCGTGGCTAACAGCTCTTGGAAATTACGATAGGTCACGCCCTGTTCTACTTCCATACGTGGGTTCTCCACATTATTACGACCGGGCGTAAACACCCATGTGGAACCGTATTTCCCGTCTTTATGATAATCCGAGAAGATAGGAAGACCCCGCATCACGGTCGACAATATCGTGCTGGTTCCATATCCCATCTCGTTGAAGTTGCGGATATTGCCCTGAACGGTCCCACTCAGATTGATTCCCTTTGCGACACGGGCATTTAGTTTCATGTCGAACGAATAACGTGCTGCATCATCATTCTTGATGAATACGCCGGTCTGCCCCGTATAACCCAGCCCTATTGTATAAGTGACATCATCAGTTCCACCGGATACACGGGCGTTATGCTGCTGCATGAAACCGTTTTTCATGCAGATTTTGAACCAATCGCTTGCCGGATATACGTCAGGATTGGTTTTCATCCCATCCATATATTCGTAAATCTGGCCGTCTGTATAAGACACGGCACCGGGTGCCACGCCCGAATTTATTTCGGCAAGATTGCGAAGCCGCATGTAAGCAATCGGGTCAGTAACGACATCAGGTAGATAGGTAGGGGCCTGTATGCCAAACTTTGCGTGGTATTCAATCTTCGGACGCCCTTTCTTGCCTTTCTTTG
This sequence comes from Segatella maculosa DSM 19339 = JCM 15638, assembly GCF_000382385.1. Classification (GTDB taxonomy): domain Bacteria; phylum Bacteroidota; class Bacteroidia; order Bacteroidales; family Bacteroidaceae; genus Prevotella; species Prevotella maculosa. The sequence continues at coordinate 28,021 of NZ_KB908328.1, forward strand.
AAGTGATGAGGATAACGCCATTGGCAGCTTTCAAGCCATAGATAGCCGCCGACACGTCTTTCAACACGCTGATGGATTCTATCGTGGCCGGGTCGATTTCGTTGATACTGTACTCCACTCCGTCAAGCAATACCAACGGTGCTCCACCGGTAGCATTCAGCGAATTCACGCCACGAATGGTGATATTGGCATTGTCAACACCCGGTTTCGCTCCGCTTTGATTGACCCAAAGCCCCGGTGTATTATAGAGCATCTGCGTGGAATTGGTGATGGGCTGGTTGGCCTTCCGTTCTGCGTCAATTGTTGCGACAGAACCGGTCAACGATACTTTCTTTACAGTTCGATAACCCACCACGACCACTTCGTCAAGCGCCTTGTTGTCTTCAGACAGCACGATATTGATTGCTGAACGATTACCAACATGCACCGTTTGAGGCAGATAACCTATATACGAAATCTCCAGCGAGGAATGTTCCGGAGCGTCTAATGTAAAGTTACCGTTAACGTCGCTTACCACGCCTTGCCCGGTAGCCTTGACTCTGATACTGGCCCCGATAATCGACTCGCCATTCCGGTCTTTGATAGTTCCCGAAACTTTATGGGATTTCTGTTTCTCCGACTTTGTAGAAGGAACCGAGCGAGATGCCGGCTTTGACACGATAACATTCTTACCTTTTATTTCGTAAGCAACGTCCTGACCGGCTAAAATCTGTTGGACGGCTTGCCGCAGGTTGGCCGCAGAAACCGTTATGTTCTTCTCGGTGTTCAGGTCGGTTCCCTCATATACAAAAGAATAGCCGCTCTTTTGCTGCAGTTCTTCCATCGCCTGTTTCACGGTAACGTTTTTCAGATTCAAGGAAAGGTTTTGTGCAAATAATGATAAACTGCCACAGACAAAAGCCAATGTTATGATCCAATGTCTTTTTTTGTCATTCATGATAATGTTGTTTGAAGGTGTTAAAAATAGGAATAAATGATACGCAAAGCTTTCGGAAAGCATTCCGAGAGTTGCTTTCGTGCTTAGGGCGAGAAGGAGGTTATTCGTTTCATCATAATGGTTTTAAATGGTTTATTGTCGATTAATAGATAATCACTTTGCGTCCGTGGCTCTTGTAACGCAGCTTACCTGTCGCGGCAAAAGCATCGAGTATGTCTTGCAAGGACTGTTCCTGCGGATTGAATGTGCCGAAGAAACGCCGCCGGGCCACACGGTCGCCTTCGAAAGAGATGACTACGCCGTAATAACGTTCAAGGTCTTTCACGACTTCTCCGAGCTTTTCGCCATTAAAGGTGATGATGCCGGCAACCCATTGCGTTGACGCTTCCACGGGAGCATTCGCAACTGAGACCTTTCCCGACGGCTTTTCCAAGACTGCTTGTTGGCCCGGCACGAGTATCATGTCGCCGTCCTGACGCACCAAACTGCTCAGTGCAATCTCTCCTTCCGTCAGTGAAACGATGCTCCGTTCATCGCCGGGATAATCCTTAAAATTGAACTTCGTGCCCAAATCGCGCACTTTCAGATGCTTTGATTCCACGATGAAAGGTAGCGCTTTGTTCTCTTTCACCTCGAAATATCCCTCGCCCGAAAGGCGGACGTGCCGATCTTCGATGCCGAAGCGCTGTGAATAGGTTATTTTCGACTGGGCATTGAGCCAAACCGTCGTACCGTCTGGCAGCGTCAGCTTCATGCGTGAGCCTACGGGCGTCTCGATGACGACGTCTGCCACCGTCCGAAGGGCACGATTCGTCCAACCCACGTACACAAGACTGCTCACAACCAGCAACGCCGCAAAGGAAGCTGCCGCGTACCACAGCCTGCGTCGATGCCTTTTCCGGATCAACGTGCTTGCTTCGTCAGCCATACGCTGCTTGAACAAGGCAAAGGCTTTCTGCGAATCATACCGACCCAGCGACGCTGCATCGGCCGAAACCCAAACCTCCCGCCATGCGTTGAAATAGGTTTCGTTCTCCGGCGCGGCCGAAATCCATGTGCGAAGCTCCTGTTCCTGCGGGGCGGTCAGTTCGTTGGCCAGATAACCCACGATAAGGTCTTGAATGTGATGGTCTGTTGTTTTCATAAATGGTTTGTTATGTTGATGACGAAATAAAATAATCAAAGGGTAGTCGGAAAGCAATTTTTTTGCAAAAAGTTTGATGCCTTTCCCAAAAAGCTATTGAACTTCTTCCAAAAAGCTCATAAGCTTTTCCGAGATTGCTCATAAGCTTTCTTGGGAAAACAGTTTATAAGAAGTATTTTCAGCCAAAGGGACATCAGCATCCGGGCAGCAACATCAGCACGAGCGAAATGAGATAGCGGTGCAAATCTTTCGCCAAAAGCTCCAGTGCGTGCTTGATATGATACTTCACAGTGTTGATGGAGATGCCTGATTGGAGGGCAATCTCATCATATTTCAGCCCCGAAAAACGGCTCATCCGAAACACCTTTCGGCATTCTTCGGGCAACCGACTGATGGCTTTCGCGATTTCCTCCTCAAGTTCGTTCTCCAATAAGCGCCCCAGCGGATAACTGCTGTTTTGCAGGCTGTCGATGCCGGGCATTTCCCGAGGGCTTATCCCCGACATCTGTACTTCGCGCCGGCGATATTGGGATTTCAATTCGTCTAAACAGCGGTTGTGAACACAGCGAACTAAATAATTACGAACAGATGTATTGATCGATAAACGCTCGCGAGCCTCCCACAAATGAAAGATAACGTCGCCCACTATCGTTTCTGCCAAGAAGTCATCGTGCACATATTGCACAGCGATGTGGCACAAAACAGCATAATGCCTATCGAATAAGTATCGATAAGCACGCTCATCTCCTTGTTTCAGGGCCTCGACGATCAGCTCTTCGTTATAGGTTGTCATATTTTTCTGTCACCGATTTTGGGTGCAAAGGTAATGCTTTTTGACTGTCCGCGCCTGATGTCTGCCGAAAAAAAAGCCGTTTCTGCAGGCGAAGAAAAGCCAAATGACGGGCCAAGTTCTTGCAGGTTCGGGAAGAAATGGATAACTTTGCAAGCAGAAACCTATGTCTCAATCAACCAACCTGACATGACAAGAACAACCATGCTCACCTTCTTACTGGCATTGCCACTCGCATTGCCGGCACAAAACAGCTACGACAGTCCGCAAGAAGCCGAAAAGGCCATCACCGTAAGGGTTGACACATCGCGCGAACCCATTCAAAAAGGAAAGTACAAGCCCACATGGGAGTCACTTTCCGACTATGAATGCCCGGCTTGGTTCCGCGATGCAAAGTTCGGCATCTGGGCACATTGGGGCCCGCAATGCCAGCCCGAATACGGCGATTGGTTTGCCCGCAGAATGTATGAGCAGGGCTCTGATGCCTATACCTTCAGCAAAGAGGCCCGCAATCCGCAGAAGGATTTCGGCTTTAAAGACTGGATACGCGAGTGGAAAGCCGAGAGATGGGATCCCGAAAGACTCGTGAAACTGTATCAAGACTGCGGGGCCCGCTACTTCTTCGCACTGGCCAACCACCACGATAACTTTGACCTTTGGGACAGTAAGTACCAACCTTGGAACGCAGTTTCACTCGGACCGCAGAAGAACATCATAGCAGGTTGGGCCGCAGCCTGCCGCAAATTGGGAATGCCTTTGGGCCTCAGTGTGCACGCAGCCCATGCATGGACGTGGTATGAAACAGCCAGAGGAGCCGACACTTCGGGTACTTTCAAGGGGCAACCTTACGACGGCTGCCTGACAAAAGCCGACGGAAAGGGAACATGGTGGGGCGGTCTCGACCCACAAGACCTCTACGAACAACGGCATACACGCAGTAAAAACAACGGCGAATGGGACTGGAATCCGACGCAAGTGACGCTGCCCGACCAAGCTTACTGCGACAGATTCTACAACCGAACCATGGACCTGATTAACAAATACGACCCGTCCGTGGTCTATTTCGACGACACTGTGCTGCCCCTCTATCCCTTTTCCGACGTGGGATTACAGCTCACTGCCCACCTCTATAACAAGAGTATGGCTCGCAACGGGGGCCGAAATGAGGTCGTGGTGACGGGGAAAGTGCTCAAAGAATGGCATAAAAAGGCGCTCATGTGGGACGTGGAACGCGGCACACCCGATCGCATTCAGCCCCAAGCATGGCAGACTTGCACGTGCATTGGCTCGTGGCATTACGACAAACGTCGCTTCTTTGACGGCACTTACAAGACTGCACAAGCTGTCATTCAAACCCTTGTCGACGTTGTAAGTAAGAATGGTAACCTCCTGTTAAGCGTGCCTGTGAAAGGCGATGGCACGATAGATTCGCTCGAATATAAGGTGGTTTGCGAGGTAGGAACATGGCTGAAGGCCAACGGAGAGAGCATCTATGGCACGCGACCTTGGGTCATTTTTGGTGAAGGACCGGCCGTAGATAGCCCCCAACCGCTAAAGGATCAGGGCTTCAATGAGGGAAAAGTAACGTTCACTTCGGCTGATATTCGCTACGTTAGGAAGGGCAAAACGCTCTATGCAACCACCCTCTGTGCGCCGCAACCCGGCTCGATGGTCACGCTGAAAGCCATCAAGAAGGCCCGCCGTGTCAGCCTTTTGGGCCACGGAAAAGTGGCGTTTCGCCAAACCAAACACGGACTTTCCGTCACGCTTCCTGCCACGCTTCCCAATCAAATCGCGCTCGTGATGAAGATAGAATAGGGGACTGCGGAGGCTTTTTGGACCGAAATCAAGCCTCCAAAGCCTTTAACAACGCCAATGCTTTATTCTCATTGGCCTCCATAATCTCGCGTTCTCCCGGTCCCTTGTCATTGATTCCGCAGAGATGGAGCACGCCGTGAATGATGACTCTGTGGAGTTCTTCGTCATAATCCTTGCCGAATTGCGCGGCATTCGTGCGCACAGTGTCGAGGCTTATCACGAGATCTCCGTTGATGGTGTCGCCCTCATCGTAGTCAAAAGTGATGATATCGGTATAGTAATCGTGTCCCAGATAGTTGTTGTTGACCGCTAATATCTTCGCGTCATCAACGAACATGTAACCAATTTCGCCCACCTTCCGACCGTAACTTTCTGCAACGGTTTTGATCCACCGGTTGAGGAGGCGTCGCTTGAGCTTCGGCATTGCGATGCCGTCTGCGTTGTATGTGATCATCATTCAGTTTGTTTAAGCGTCTCATGCCCTCCGAAGCGAGCCTGAGAAGGATTGCCAGAGCAAGGTTGGGGCAGCCATTCTGCCACGTCTTTCCCAAAGAATTGCAGCTCTCTGACCATCGAACTACTGATGCTCGACAGCCTCGGATCGGCAAAAAGCAGCAGGGTTTCGATGCCGCCGAGCTGCTTATTGATGTCGGCTTGCTCGCGTTCATACTCGAAATCCTTGGCAGATCGCACGCCACGAACGATGAACCTCGCCCCTTCTCTGCGTGCCATGTCGATGGTCAAGTCGGCATACGGCCTCACTTCCACGCGCTTTTCGCCCGCGAACACGGCCTTGATAGCCTGCACACGGGCCTCGATTTCCTCGCTCGTATGCTTCAGTTTGCTCACCGCAACGGCTATCACCAGCTTGTCGAACAGCGGCAACACGCGGTCTACAATGTTCTGATGACCAATCGTAAAGGGGTCGAAAGTGCCCGTGAAGAGCCCGATTCTTGTTTCTTTTTCCATCTGCTGCAAAGTTAATATATTCCTTGTTGAAATGCAAATCTTTCTACTTTGAAGTTTGAAGTTTGGGCTTTTGAAATTGAAAGTTTAGCCTTTGAAGTTGCTGATTACCTGCCGGAATGCATGGATTGCGCGCCTTTCCGCCCCCTTCCCCATGCTTTTGGGTTGCGTGATGAACGGACGCACGAGCCGTGCGTCCCTACATGGAAGACGGTCACGGGCATCTTGTATTTCAATCGCAGCCATTTTACCGCGTAATCTCAGCTATATTGCGCGGTGAAGTCAGCCATATTGCACGGTGAAATGGCTGAGATTGAAACGCAAGGTGTAAGTCGTTGGTAATCAATGCGGCCCATGTGGTGAGTTGCTCGAGCGCATGTAGGGATCTTGACTTTGAACTTTGAACATTGAAGTTTGACCTTTATGATTGGCAGACCTTGAACCTTGAACATTGAAGTTTGACCTTTATGATTGGCAGACCTTGAACTTTGAACATTGAAGTTTGACCTTTATGATTAGTCCTATTATGAAGATGATTTGCAGACAAGAGGCATGTAGGGACGCACGGCCCGTGCGTCCGCTCAAAAGGCTACGTGCATTCGCTCCAACAACCGCGCTGTTTGCTTGTTATTCTCCTTGCGCGGACGCACGGATTGCGCCTGCTCGAGGGACGATTACAACAAAAAACGCGTATGGCTTGCGGGAAGCCGGGCGCGTTGTGATGGGGTTTGGGGTGCAGAGCGGCCGTTTATGGCTCGTCGGGCCACGGGCATGGACGGCCCGAACGCTTATCTGATGGGCGTTGTGCGCCCATCTTGCGCAGGTAACGGCCCAATTTCTTCGAGAGTTTTGTCACGAGTGAGGGGCGCGAGGCGGCAAGATCGTGTGCTTCGCCGATGTCGTTCGGAATGTCATAGAGCTCTTTTCGGCGCGTCTTGTAATTGTAGATGAGCTTCCAAGGGCCCTCGCGCAAGGCGCAGTTGAGGCTGATGCCCGGTCCCGTGTTGCCCCAAATGTTGGGATAGTTCCACACGAGTGGGCGGCGCGATGGCTTTTCTTGTCCTTTCAAAAGGGGGACAAAGCTCTTGCCGTCTACCTTCTGTGGCACCTTATAGTGCTTGATTCCTGCCATTTCGAGCAGGGTGGGGAAGAAGTCTTCAATCATAATGTATTGTCCGCACACTGATTTCGGGCACACAACCGACGGCCATCTGACGATCATCGGCTCGCGTATGCCGCCTTCGTACATGGAGCCTTTGCCCGAACGCAGGGGGAAGTTCTGCGTGAAAAGGGGCTCATCGCGCCACTGAGTTCCTGTGGCATAGCCGCCATTGTCGCTCATGAAGATGACGATGGTGCGGCGGCTCTCGTCGTTTTGGTCGAGCCAGTCGAGAATGTCACCGAGGCTCTTGTCCATTCCCTCGACGAGCGAGGCGTAGGCAGCCTCTTTCTCAGAGAGTCCTTTACGCAGGTATTTGGCAAAGTAGCGGGGATCGCGGTCGATGGGAATGTGAACGGCGTAGTGAGACATGTAGAGATAGAACGGTTGGTTGTAGCGTTTGGCCTTGTCGAGCGCCGAGATGGCCTCGCGAGTCAGGGCTTCGGTGAGGAAGACGCCCGTGTTCCAATACTTCTCAAGTCCCGGTATAGCCATCTTATGTTGCTTTTTCGGGTCGGTAGTGTTGCCGAAACAGCGTTCGCTGAGATAGGTGGCTGGCCCTCCACCTGCGTGTCCTGCGATGTTCACCTCAAAGCCCCAGTGCGTAGGATTCTCGCCCGGTGTGTCTTTGGCGCCCCAATGTGCCTTGCCACAGTGTATGGTATGGTAGCCAGACGCTTGCAAAAGGTTGACGAACGAGACGGCTTTGTAGGTGTTTCGGCAGCCATCGACGCGGCTGATACCGTTGTAGTTCCAGTCGGGAAGCGCCAAGCTATCGTCACTAAGGTCAGTAGATTTGTTCTTTTCCAACGTCCAATTGGTCACCCGATGCCTTGCGGCGTTGCTCCCCGTCATCAAACTGCAGCGGCTCGGCGAGCTGATGGGGCAGGCATAAGCCTGTGTGAACATCATGCCTTGGGCCGCCAAGCGTTCCATGTTGGGCGTTTCGTAGCGGTCGTTATAGAAGGTGCGCTGGTTCCAAAAGGGGAGTGACGTGTCTTGCCAGCCCATATCGTCGACCATGAAGAGGATAATGTTGGGGCGTTCTGTGTGGTTGTGCCCCGCTTGTGCGAATGCTGTAGAAGGCAACATCAGGGCCGTGACGGCCATGAAGAGGTTGCCCGGTGGTGTAGGTTGTAGGGGTTTCATAGCGTTTGTGTTGATGATACAGACTACAAAGATATACCTAATAAATCAAGGTTGGTCATACTTGGAGACAATTCGGGACGATTTTGGAAGCAATATGTATGATAATCGAACTTAGCGGGGCGACAGATGCGGGTTGAAGCATGGATATCTGTAAGTTGACAGGGTGAATTTCGGACGATTTTGTACATTTTTTGTACGATATTACCCCTTAAAACGCGATCAGAACGTTATCTTTGCAATCAAAACTGTTGAAAAACAATCGTATTATTAACCTAATACTTATTTTACTTTATGAGAAATAATAGCAATTATGTACCTTGGAGAAAGACTTTTCTCTGTGCACTTGCGCTGACATCTTTGTCGGTTCATGCAGGTATGACGCCGGAAAGGACAGGCGGTACGAGTGTGTTGAAAGCTGCGCCTACGCAAGAAGGCTTTACGGTTTCGGGCAACATATCGGACGCTATGGGGCCGATGATCGGTGCAACCATCAAAGAAAAGGGGACATCTAACGGTACGGTGTCCGACCTTAACGGTCATTTTACGTTGAAAGTGTCGTCGCCCGATGCGGTTCTTATCGTGTCAAGCGTGGGCTATACGACGCAGGAAATCAAACTTCACGCACGCAAGACCGTGGCTGTCACGCTGCAAGAAGACAACAAACTGCTTGGTGAAGTTGTCGTTGTCGGCTATGGTACGCAGAAGAAAGTAAACATGACGGGAGCTGTTTCCGCCATCAATGTGTCGGAATTGGCAGAAAGCCGTCCGTTGACCAATGTTTCTCAGGCCTTGGCGGGCTTGGCATCGGGTGTGTCGGTCACCTCTAACCATAATCAACCCGGTAACGACAACGCTTCCATTCTGGTGCGTGGTCAGGGAACCCTGAACTCTTCGGCCCCATTGATTATCATTGATGGGTCGGAAGCAGGCATCAATACGGTGAATCCGCAGGATATAGAAAGTATTTCAGTGTTAAAAGACGCTGCTTCGGCTGCCATTTACGGTTCGCGTGCGGCTAATGGTGTTATCCTCATCACCACCAAGAGCGGAAAGAGCGGGAAAATCAACGTAGATTATAATGGATATGTGTCGTTTGAGTCTATCCGTAAGACCATGACACCTGTCTCTGACTATGCGCGCTACATGGAGTTGGTGAACGAGGGCTACAGGAACAGCGGCAAGCGGCCTGTTTTCAGCCAGAAAATGATTGACGCATGGCGGAACGACGGCGGGAAAGACCCGTTGAAATATCCTAATACAGACTGGATAGACGAGGCATTTAAGAACTCAGTTTCGACCAATCACGTTGTTTCGATTTCTGGAGGCTCCGATAAGATAAGGTTCTATGGGTCGTTTGGTTACCTGAATAACCCCGGTGTCATGTATAATGCAGGCTTCACGAAGTACAACGGGCGACTCAATCTGAGTGTGGATGTGGCCAAATGGCTTAATGTCGGCTTCCAAATGAGTGGCTATGTGTCAGACATGCAGCCGGGATATAATGAAATGGAAAACGTCTTCAAATATTCTAAAGGTACAACACCCGGTATGGTGTTCCGTGCTCCCGATGGAAGATTCGGTGCTGTGAACAATGAAGAAGATGCTGCACAATGCGCAGTTAATAATCCTGTGATACGTTCCTATTTTTGGGCAGGAATGAATCGCAAGAATAATTTCCATCCGCGCTTCCTTGCCACCATTAAACCTATGAAAGGGCTTTCGTTGGCATTGAGTTATTCGTATGAGATGGTTGACGGAGAAGTGACACGCAAGCCTGTTATACAAGAAGGTTGGAATTTTCTGACCGGGCAGAAGACGTTCTCTTCGAAGAATAAGTTTACTTTCTATCATGGGATTAGTAAGATAGAACGTTATTTCAATGATGCCGTGTTGCGTTATGAGAATAAGTTCTTCAAGAAGAGTCTGGCCATGAACTTCATGTTGGGTGCCAGTCAGGAACTTTATCGGTCGAAGACGCTTGATGTTACCAAGCAGGATATGATAGACCTCAGCATGGATGCCCTCGATGGAGCTATGGGACAAGCCAGCGCAAACGGTGGTAAGACGGAGTGGGCGATGCGTTCTTTCTTCAGCCGACTCAATCTTAACTGGAAAGATCGATATCTGTTGGAGTTCAATCTCAGGGCCGATGGTTCGTCAAGGTTCCGTTCCAATAAGCGTTGGGGATACTTCCCATCGGTTTCGGCAGGCTGGCGTATCGATCAAGAACACTTCATGGAGGGTGCACTCAATGAGCAATTGAGCAACTTAAAACTGCGTGTGTCCTACGGTTCGCTTGGAAATAATTCGGTAGGAAACTATGACTCTCAATCGCTTTACACAAGTAATAAAGGTGCTTTGAACTATGTCTTGGGCAATTCAATGGTGACGGGTATGGCACAGGTTGCTTTGGCCAACGAACAACTCTCATGGGAAACTACGAAAGTATTTGACTTAGGTGTTGACTTTGGCTTCTTCAAAAATCGACTCACTGGAACTATCGATTACTTCAATAAACGTACGACGGACATTCTTATCGATTTACCTGCACCAGCAGTCCATGGTACGGCAAGCCTACCCAAGATGAACAGTGCCACGGTAACCAATCAAGGCTTAGAATTAACCTTGGGCTGGCAAGATAAAGTAAGTGATTTCACTTATGGAGCAACGGCCAACTTTACATTTATCAAGAACAAGGTAAACAAGTTCAAGGGAACGGATAAAGGCGGTATGTCTATTAATGGTGCCAACCTGATTTGGGAAGGGCACAGCATCAATTCTCAGTATCTGTTGCGGGTAGAACGACTGCTTCAGACCGATGAAGATATGAAGCGTGTGCAGGAAATCATCGATAATGCACCCATAGGGAAAGACGGAAATAGAGTCAATCCATTTGCAGCTTTCGGTACACCTAAGAAAGGTGACCTGCTCTACAAGGACGTCAACGGCGACGGAATTATTGACAATAACGATAAGGAAATCGTCAGTGATGGACCGAATCCGAAGTTCATGATGGGCTTGAACCTTAACGCTGGTTGGAAAGGTTTTGATTTTTCAATGCTGATACAAGGTTCATTCGGGGCTAAGGTATATTGGCAAAACGTTGGTTATAACACGCCGACCGTACGTTATGGCTATCAAATTGTCAAGAAGATTGCCGACGGACGTTGGTATGAAGGCCGTACCGATGCTACATATCCTCGACTTGTGGAATATCAAGATAAGCTGAATACCCAGCAGAGTGACTTCTATTTGGAGAATAAGAGCTTTGTAAAAATCCGTAATATCCAGTTGGGATATACATTGCCGAAGGTGCTGACCACAAAATTCCATATCGAAAGAATTCGTTTTTATGGCAGTTTGGAGAACTTCTTCACGTTCACTAAGTACAACGGATTTGACCCCGAAGTCAGTGGTATGGCCTATCCTTCAATGAAACAGGCGGTAATCGGCCTGAATGTATCATTCTAAAAACGCTGTAATATGAAAAAGAAATATATCATACTCGTAGCATTTGCCATGACAATATCCTTGTCGGGATGCTATGATTTGGACCGAGTTCCTGCCGATCAGTTAAGTTCTAAGCAATTCTATAAAAACGAAGAGCATGCCAAGGAGGCCATGATGGCTGTCTATAGTCAGATGCAGAATGATAATGTCTTCGGTCTTCAGTTCTCCATGGACGGTTTGGGAGGTATTGCAATGGGATATGACCCACCTTCTTATCAAACGTTCCAACGTGGCACATATGATGTGAAGAACGATTGGGTATTGAACAAATGGGAAAACCTCTACGAGGGGATTGCACGTGCCAATGGCGTGTTGCAGAATGTAGACCGCTGCCAAATGGCCGACGAACTTAAGGTACAATACAAGGCAGAAGCCAAGTTCATGCGTGCCCTTTATTACTTCACACTGATGGATTTCTTTGGCGGTGTGCCCATTTATGACGAGAGTGTAGTTGTTAGCAAAAGCTACAGTGATATGAAAAATGCGCGTGAGCCGATTGAAAAAGTACGTGAATTCGTGCTGAAAGACCTTGCCGAGGCGATTGATAAACTGCCCGAAGCATGGGATAAGACCAACTACGGACGCGCCACAAAGTATGCTGCGATTGCATTGACGGGCAAAGTTTATCTCTATGCCAAGGAATATCAGAAGGCTTTGGATAGCTTTAAGCAAGTCGTTGCTTCGGGAAAATACGCGCTTTATAACGATTATGCCGGTCTTTTCAAACCCGGTGGGGACGAGAGTTCCGAGATGATTTTCGCCATACAGAACATGGGTGGCGTCGGAACAGACCATGGAATGCCGATGAATTTCTACATGGGAACACGCGAATCTTATGGCAGTTGTTGGAATAACGTGATGGTTTCGCCTTACTTTGTCGATACTTATGAGTATAAAGACGGTCGTCCGTTCGATTGGGATGATTGGTTCCCGGGCATCAAAACCGACAATGATATCAAGGTGAGGACGTTCCGTGCGACCCTTGCAGAGGGTAAGGTGACAGCCTATCCGGCAGGGAAAGCCAAGTTGTTGCAGATGTATCAGCAACGCGACCCACGTATGAACATGACCGTTATCCTGCCTTATACACGCTACAACGGCTGGTATGCCAACGCTCCGGAAGACTGCGAGTTTGTCATTGCACCGTCTATCACAAGTGGAAATGGCTACATTCGTGTCAATGGAAACTACGAAACCTATCTTTGGCGCAAGTTTGTTGCTGAGGGAAACATGGGCGGTGCCATCAATAACAAGGAACACACGCCGATCAACTTCCCGCTGATCAGATATGCAGACGTGCTGTTGATGATGGCCGAATGCCAGAATGAGTTGGGCAATCAGAGTGCAGCTGTGGCACTGATCAACCAAGTCAGGGCACGTAAAGGCGTTGAAATGCCGGGCATTAACAGTGGTCCGAGCTATCTGAAAGCCACTACCAAGGCCGAAGTTTTCGAAAGAATCCGACACGAAAGAGCTGTGGAGCTGGCAGGAGAAGGCTGGAGTTTCAGTGATATGAAGCGCTGGAACCTACTCGAAACACTTGATAAACGCAAGGAAAGTGATATCACTGGGAAGTTCCGTTACACACGTTCAGTAAAGAAACGTGACTATCTTTGGCCGATACCGGCAGACGAGATAGAGAAGAACAAAGCCCTCATTCAAAATCCGGATTGGTAGTTTTAGGTTATATATAAACATGGATTATATTTCCCGAGAGATGTGAATCTGTGCGGGATTTAGCTTTTTAAAATCAAAACGATGAAGAAAACAGTCTTCACAATATGTCTGCTTTTCATGGTTCTCTTGTCATCTTGGGGCTATGAACAGCGGAATTTGTTGCAAAATGCTGCTTCTGAAGCCCTGATACGTAACTCACTTGTTATGAAACAAGCATGGGTTCCGTTCCCGAAATACACTGACCGTGCAGACTGGGATCAGCTTTTCGGAAAGGAAAAAGAAGCTATCATAGAGGCCGGTTCGAAGTTTCTTGACTATCACTGGCAGGTTATCCGGGCGACCGATTATTTGGAATATGAACGCTCGGGCAGCCGAAACTCCATGCAAGACACCTATAATCAAAACATCAAAGTCTTTAGTCATTTGCTTGTAGCCGAGCTTGCCGAGGGCAAGGGACGCTTCATAGACGACCTGATAAACGGTGTCATGTTCTTCTGCGAGATGACTTCGTGGGCAGAGTCGGCCCATCTTTTCGGCGCTCAAAAGAGCAAACGGGCCATGCCTGATTACAGAGAGGACATTCTTGAGCTGCGCCAAGGAGACGTTTCCCAAATGCTTGCGTGGACCTACTACTTCTTGAAGAAACCGTTTGATAAGATTGATCCGATGATTACCTCTCGGTTGCGTTACGAGTTGCAGAAGCGAGAACTTACGCCTTTCCTCAAGCGTAACGATTTTTGGTGGATGGCAAGGAACTACAAGCAGGATGGATTGCTCAACAACTGGACACCGTGGTGCAACGCCAATGCCTTGCTTTGCTTCATGTTGCTGGAAGACAACCCCGACGTACTGGCCAAGGCTGTTTATCTGTCCATGCAATCCGTCGATCAATACCTGAACTACGTGAAAGGCGATGGTGCCTGCGAAGAAGGACCAACCTATTGGGGCCATGCGGTCGGTAAACTTTATGAGTATCTTACGGCTTTATCACTGATTACCGGCGACAAAGTCAATATCTTCCACAGTCCGTTGATCAAGAAGATGGGCGAATATATCACGGCTTCGTATATCGGAGACGAATGGGTTGTCAACTTTGCCGATGCTTCGGCAAAGGCCGGAGAACTCAATACGATGCTTATTTATAGATATGGTGTGTCGGTAAACAGTCCGACAATGCGTGGCATGGCAGTCATGCGGGCTAAGGCTCACCCACTGACACGGCCTTGGACTTGGCTGGACCTGTATCAGGAGCTCGGCAATCTCACCTATCGCCCGCTCTTGGATAGCGATGTTGCTTCCTATCAGCCAGAGAACTTCGTGTGGTATCCTGAAACCCAATTCTGCTATATGCGAAACGGTCACATGTTCCTTGCTGCCAAAGGTGGTCACAACAATGAAAGTCACAACCACAACGACGTGGGAAGCTTTATTCTTGCCATCGACAATCTGCCCGTTATGATTGATATTGGTGTGGGAACCTATACGCGGAAGACGTTCAGCCGCGAGCGTTATTCGATTTGGACCATGCAAAGTAACTATCACAATCTGCCAATAATCAATGGGCAGCCTGAGGTCTTCGGGGCATCTTATAAGGCTGGCAAGGTGAGTGTCGACAAGAAGCAGTGCCTTTTCACGGCCGACATCGCGCAAGCCTACCCTGCAGGGGCGGCGATAGACTCTTGGCTGCGTTCTTATCAACTGAAAAATAACAGCCTGATTGTCACTGATGACTTTACGTTAAAGGAGAAAAAGGCTGCCAATCAGCTCAATTTTATGACGTGGGGTGAGGTGGATACGAGCAAAAAAGGACGCATTCGTATTCGCGTGAACGGCGTGAGTGCCGTGCTGAATTATGATGATGCCACGTTCACTCCGGCCATCGAGAAAATCGATTTGACCGACCCTCGCTTGTCAAAGGTGTGGGGCGACGCCGTCTACCGCATCACCCTCACGGCCAAAGAACAGACACTGAAGGGCACATATCGCTGCACCATCAGTCGGGAAAACCATTAATACGATGATCATGTCTACTTATCACAAATTCAATCATGGCAGAAGTCCATCGCTACAGCGCTGGCTTCTGCTCTTTTCATTATTGTTTTGCGGCCTTATAGCACAGGCCGAACGAACCCTTATCCCTATCAATGACAACTGGAAGTTCCGCTTTTCGCACGAAGTTCACAAGGAAAGCGGACAGCAAGTCAGCCTTCCACACACGTGGAATGCCATGGATGCACTCAGCGGAAAGCCCGACTATAAACGCGGAATAGGCAACTATAGCCGTTCGTTCCGCGTGCCCATGGCGTGGAAAGGCAGGCGTATCTTCATCCGATTTGAGGGAGCCAATGCCGTTACCGACCTCTTTTTGAATGGCAAACACGTGGGAGAACATCGCGGAGGATACGGCGCTTTCATCTTCGAACTGACCGACCTTGTGACCTATGGTGCCGAAAACAAGCTGCTTGTTCGGGTCAACAACGCCGAGCAATTGGACGTGATGCCGCTCGTGGGTGACTTCAATTTCTATGGCGGAATATACAGAGAGGTGGCCTTGATGCTCACCAATGACGTGTGTATCTCGCCACTCGACTACGCTTCGCCGGGCGTTTACCTGCGTCAGACGAAGGTCGATGACCGGCAAGCCGACGTACATACCGACATTATGTTGGCCAACCGCACCGACAAGACGCAGGAGATCAGCGTCACAGTAGAGGCTTTCTCCGGCGAAAAGGCCGTGGCAAAGCAACAGAAAACCGTGAAGGTTAGTGCGCATGCCACCCTGCAGAAACTCACGATTCCATTCACCATCCTTCAGCCTCACCTTTGGAACGGCACGCAAGACCCCTATATATATAAGGTGAAAGTGTGCGTGTGGCAAGGTAAGACGCTGCTCGACGAAGTGGAACAGCCCTTGGGCTTGCGCTCGTTCCATGTCGATCCGGCCCGCGGTTTCTTCCTCAATGGCCGTCACCTGCCGTTGCATGGTGTCTGTAGGCATCAGGAACGGGCCCTCGTGGGCAATGCCCTCACACCGCAAGACATCGAGGAAGACGTGCGGTTGATGCGCGAAATGGGCGTCAATGCTGTGCGGTTGGCCCACTATCCGCAGTCGGCTTATACCTACGAACAAATGGACCGGGCCGGCATAGTCACTTGGGCTGAGATACCATTTGTGGGCCCCGGAGGCTATGCCGACAAGGGATTTGTCGATAGCGAGGCCTTCCGTGCGAACGGAAAGCAGCAACTTCGCGAGCTAATCCGGCAGCATTTCAATCACCCGAGCATCTGTTTCTGGGGACTGTTCAACGAACTTAAGTACGACGGTGACAACCCCGTTGACTACATCAAAGAGCTGAATAATATTGCACATGCAGAGGACAACACGCGCCTGACCACCTGTGCAAGCAATCAAGATGGCGACATGAACTTCATAACCGACGTGATGGCGTGGAACCGTTACGATGGTTGGTATGGCTCAACGCCCTCGACTTTGGCCACGTTCCTCGACAAAATGCATGCCGAACACCCCCAATTGCGCATCGCATTGAGCGAATATGGCGCGGGAGCATCGGTCAGACAGCAGCAGGATTCGCTGCGTCAACCCCGGCCGAACAGCTGGTGGCACCCCGAAAACTGGCAGACGTTCTATCACATTCGCAACTGGGATATCATCTCACATCGCCCATATCTGTGGGGTTCTTTCGTGTGGAACATGTTCGATTTCGGCGCAGCTCACCGCACAGAAGGCGATCGTCCGGGCATCAACGACAAGGGATTGGTGACGCACGACCGCCATATCAAGAAAGATGCTTATTATTTCTACAAGGCCAATTGGACCACCGAACCGATGGTTTTCATTGCCGGAAAGCGTTGCACCCGGCACGAAAAGGCCGAAACGGAGGTGTGGGTGTTCTCGAATTGCAGCGAGGTTGCCCTCTCACTCAACGGTAAACCGATAGCCTCTCTCGCCCCGAACGACATCTCGCTCTGCACGTTCCGCGTCACGCTTCAGCCCGGATTGAACCGCCTTGTGGCCACAGCCGTGAAGGAAGGCAAGCGTGTCGAAGATGTATGCGAGGTGGAATTGGCAGACCGTCCTTAAGCCTTTGTACCAAATTATTGCAACAACTTGATACATTTGCTTTGTTTATTGGCGGGCAACTCCTGAACCTTCAGGCCCATTCCAGCCCTCCCAAGAGGCTTCTCCGGCCTCTTCAAAAGAGGGCATAGTTAACCTGTCGATAGAAAACGGGTAAACACGTTGATTGTCGATGCGAATGTAGGGATCTTGGCTTTGAACTTTGACCATTGAACTTTGACCTTTAGGATTCGTCTTATTATTAAGATGGATTGCTGACAAGAGGCATGTAGGGACGCACGGTTCGTGCGTCCGCTCAACCAACCATGCATATATGTTTTCAATTCTAATGGAGCGGACGCACGAACCGTGCGTCCCTACATGCCTGTCGTGGGCGGATTGATGCGTAAAATGATGGAAGGGACAAGCTACTCCTATACATGCTGATTATCAACGGCTTATACCTTTCGTTTCCATCTCAGCCATTTTAGCGTCTAATATGGGCCATTTTGCACGACAATATGGCTGATATTGTGTGGCGAAATGGCTAGAATAGCAATACCGTTTCATAGGGATTGCACAGCTTGATGAACTGGACTGTGATGCGTCGGAGGTTTGGTTTCGTTACTTTATTGGGGTGTTTCTTGTGCGTTTCACTGATTTTTGTTACTTTTGCATATCAAATCGTAACTCGCGATGGTCGTGTTCCCCTCGTAAACGAGGGAGGCTACGAGGGAGCGGAGGCCGCTGTGCATCGCAGAAGAGACATAATGAAGATGCAGATGAATAGAATAACGTGTTTATGGCTGTGCTTGTTTGCAGGCATGACGGCCCATGTCGAAGCCGACGCAGCAGTAAGCAAGCTGCAAGAAACGGTGCAACAGGCTGATAACGAAGTGGCAGGACAGGTGCTCGATGAGGCCGGTCAGCCGCTTCCGGGCGTCACCATACGTATCGATGGTACCAAGAATGGGGCGTAGCCAGCGACTATGATGGCCGGTTTGCACTGCCCGTGGGAAAGAATCAAAGCCTGAAACTGACGTTTTCCTACATTGGTTGCAAGCCTCAGACACTGACCGTAAAGGCCGGAAAAGATGTCATTGTAATCATGGAAGACGATAAAGCCACGTTGAAAGAAGTGGTTGTGACGGGTTATCAGCAGATAGACCGCCGCAATCTGACGAGTTCCGTCTCGAGTGTCAAGATGGATGACATCGCCCGGGCAGGCATTTCGTCCGTCGATAAGATGCTGCAGGGGCGCATACCCGACCTTGTTCTCTCCACAACGAGCGGCGAAGTGAATGCCACACCGAAGATACGTATTCGCGGAGTGAGCACACTTATCGGTAATAGGGAGCCGCTTTGGGTGGTCGATGGCATTATTGTTAACGACCCGGTCAACCTGACTTCCGACGTTATCAACGACCCCGACTACGTCAATCGCATAGGGAATGCCATCTCAGGTATCAATCCTCAGGACATTGAACGCATCGATGTGCTGAAGGATGCGGCTGCAACAGCACTCTATGGAACGCGTGCAGCGAATGGCGTTATCGTTGTAACAACGAAGAAAGGACGGGCAGGTAGGCCCGTCATCTCCTATAATTTCACGGGTACAGTCCGCCATCGTCCGCGCTATAGTGACCGGAAAATCGACCTAATGAACGCCAAAGAGCGTACGCAAGTGTCAAGGGATTTGGCTGCAATGCACTACACTTTTCCCTCAAATATGACCTATATTGGCTATGAAGATGCCCTGCAGAAGTATTACGGGGGCACCTATAACAGGAGCCAATTCGAGGCAGCTGTGGCCGCAGCCGAGGTGCAAAATACGGATTGGTTCAAGCTTCTGACACGTGATTCTTTCTCACAAGACCACTCAATCAACCTCTCTGGAGGTGCTGATAAGTTCCGTTATTACGCCTCATTGGGCTACACCAACGACAATGATGTCATCAACCGCAACGGCAACGACCGCTATACAGCGGCCGCAAATCTTGACTTCACGCTCAACAACCAATTCCAATTGAGTCTCAATTTGGGTATGCACACCGATAAACGCCGCTACGATCAGGGTGATGTTTCGCCCATTGACTATGCCTATAACACCAGTCGGGTAATCCCATCTCATACGGAAAGCAGCTATTTCTATTATAAAAAGATGTCAGTTGGCTCTGGTTCGTATGATTTCAATATCCTTAACGAACTCGATAACAGCTATATGCGCCAGCGAACTAACGGCTTCAAGGCTACGGCCAACCTGCGTTATGCACCACTGGATTGGCTGGATTTCAATGCTATTCTGGCCTTTAACACCTCGAATACGAACATCGAGGGCTGGCATGGTGAGAAGAGTTGGTATGCAGCCGCACTGCGTCAGTCGCCTTACGGTATAGAGGCTCCGTCCACAAGTGAGATGCCTTTCGGCGGAGAACTCTCTGAAAACGATATCGATCAGCGTGATTGGACGGTGCGCCTACAGGGCAATCTGAACAAGAACTTCGGTCCCGAAGGTCACCACAACCTCAATATTGCGGTGGGTTTAGAGGCGAGTTCGACCCATTATATGGGTAATCTTTTCACGCAACGTGGCTACTATGCCGACCGAGGAAAGAGGTTCACGACAGAGATTCCCGATAAGTATGCAGCCTATTTGAGATGGCTTGGGCGGAATATTCCGGTCATTACCGACAATCGAACCAACCTCGTTTCGGCCTATGGTACGGCATCTTACAGCTATAAAGAGCTGTTTACACTGAACGCCAACACCCGTTATGACGGCTCAAACCGCTTCGGTGACCGCAGTAATGAGAAGATATTGCCCGTTTGGTCCGTGTCGGGTTTGGCCAATATCAAGCGCATATCAGACCTCAAAGCCACTTGGTTAGATGCTTTGGTTTGGAAGATTTCGTATGGAGGACAGGGTAATATGCTCGAAGGACAGACCCCTAAGCTGACCGTAAAGAAGGGAGCTTACGACACACATTACGGTGAAATGATATCCGAAGTGGACCGTTTTGCCAATCCGGACCTGCGTTGGGAGAAGACAAAGTCGTTCAACACGGGCATCGAGACCGCCCTTTTTCATAACCGACTGCTACTCTCTTTGGAGTATTACTACAAGAAAACAACCGACGCTTTCATGAATAAAACTATCTCCGATGTGAATGGTTATTCGGCTTATTACGTCAATTCGGGTCGCATTATCAATAAAGGTTACAACCTTTCTGTCACGGCAACACCCGTCCAAACACGTGATTGGAACTGGTTACTTTCGGCATCTTTCTCGAAAGTCATCAACAGAATGAACACCATTCCTGGTGAAGATGCCTACGAAATCAGCGACTATTTGGCAGGAACGGCTATCATTAATGGACAAGCTATCGGCACTTTTTACTCCTATCGTTTCGTGGGATTGAACCCTCAGGACGGTGGTCCTATGTTCGATGATTGGCAAGATAGGGCCCATGAACTTGTGGGATTGAATAAGTATGAGACTGCCATGAGGGTGCTTGAACGTAGTGGGAAGCGCGATCCTGACGTCACCGGGAGCTTCAGTTCCACTCTTAGTTACAAGCATTGGCGGCTGGGTTTGCTCATGGATTACGCTTTGGGAAAGAAGATCCGCCTGTTCAAACTGTTCAATCAAGGCTCAGGTAGCAACACAGGGCCGGGCTATATCTATCCCGAATACAATCTGAACCGCGCGCTACTCGACCGTTGGAAGCGACCCGGAGACGAGCGCTTGACAGACATTCCGTCGATTATGAGCATCAGTTCTCCCAACTTTTATCAGTATACCCAGCCTTGGTTCAATGGCGACAACTATAAGGGTGTGAAGTTAGGGACCGACCTTTGGACGATGTATGACTACAGTAACGTGCGCGTTGTCAGTGCCGATTATCTGCGATTGGCCTCCCTCAGTCTCACTTATGAGCTACCCCTCGCCCTCTTGATGAAGTGGGGTGTGCAGCGAATCGCTCTCTCTTTGACGGGAAACAACCTTTATACGTGGTGCGATAACAGGCTCAAAGGACAGACACCCATGCAGAGTGGCTTTGCCGAAGTGCAGCTTTCAGACACTCCTTATTATACCCTTGGCGTGAACATTCAGTTTTAACGGAAAAGAAAATAACGATGAAAGGCTTCAAATATATCCTCGCAGGCTGTGCAATGCTGGCCTTTGGAAGTTGCGGAGACTTCTTGAAAGAATACTCACAAGACACGGATTATGTGCGATCATGGCGCGATTTGGACGAGCTTCTCATAGGTTCGGCCTATCAACCCCTGTATGCTGCCGCTACATTATCAACGGTTTCAGACCCTCAATACTTCCTTCATTTCCTCGCAGATGAACTGGATGAGACCTCAACAAGCGTCATTTCGGGTTACATGTCCTATGACGGTAAGGAGCGAGTCTTTGGTTATTACACGTGGCAGGCACGTAGTGGGCAGAACGAAACCTATACGGGTTACAACACAGAAAACCAGAGTTGGCAAGACTATTACAACCGAATCAATGTGGCAAACAATATCATTGCCGAGGCTGCAGTGCTGAAAGAGGCCGGTGAAGAGGGCCGTCGAGGCCGATTGAAAGTAGACGGTGAGGCCCGTTTCCTGCGTGCTTATTACTATTTCATGCTGGTGAATATGTACGGAAAGCCCTACTCGGCAACTGCAACAACCGACCTTGGTGTGCCATTGAAGACAACCGAAGTGGTGGAAGACCGTAGGTTTGGCCGCAATACGGTGCAGGAATGCTACGACCTCATACTCACTGACCTTCAAACGGCAGAGACCGAGCTGGCCGAATATGGTGCGCAACGATCGAAATATCGTGCGGATGCCACGGCCGTCAGGCTGTTATTGAGTCGCGTTTACCTGTATATGCAATACTGGGACAAGGCTGCCGAGTATGCCCGAAAGGTCATCGAGGCTCGTCCGAGCCTGGTCGATCTCAAGCGATTAAGTACAACCGACGGCGTCATCTCGCCCACTTCACCTGAGCTAATCTTCTCGATGGGTAGCAATTCCGTGATGGAATACACCATCAACTACAGTAAATCGTTTCAAATTCCCGATGCTTTCTATCGGCTGTATGCCAACGACGACCTGCGAAAGACAAGGTATATATGGACCAACGGCGACTTCCATGGCTATAAAAAACTACCTGCCAACGCAGCTTCCTTAGCTGCTTCAAGTCGCACAGAGACCGACCCCAAATACTATTTCGATGTTTATTACTACGGTTATCAGAACCAAACGAACGACATTTCAGATAAGAATTGCTTTCGAAGTGCCGAGGCTTATCTCAATTTAGCAGAGGCCGAAGCTTGCTTGGGCCATGATGTTGCAGCACAACAAGCCGTGAATACCCTGCGAAAGTCGCGCTATGCATCGGGTAGCAACTATCGGTTGACCTTCACGGGTGCCCCACTTATCCATGCCATTCGCGAAGAACGGGCTCGCGAACTGCTGCTCGAAGGCCACCGATGGTTCGACCTTCGTCGCTATGCCGTCTGTAAAACGGCCCCACAAACGGCTACCATCACGCATCATTATTACTACTATCAGCAGCGCGACTCCGACGTTAAGACAGCCTTGCACACCTTTACATTGACGCCCGGTGACTGGGGTTGGACGCTTCCGATACCCGAATCGGCCAGAGAATTCAACCAGATGCCGCAGAACCCGCGCGGCGAACGCACCCATACAACACAGACTTTATGACCCGATTTTCAAGCAACAACGATATGAAAAGACGCAAACCATGCCTTACCCTCTTTGCCGTTGCCCTACTATTTACGGCTTGTACCGGCGAAGATGCCCTCACTCCAAGCCATGCCGACACTGATCCTTTCGTGGTTTCTGCGGCAGACAACAGGCCTGATACACGGCTCCGGCGCGACTTTCACGACAAAAACGGCAGCTATCTGCTCTTCAATGATACGCTCGCTAACGGCGAATTGTTAGACAACGGTTATGTGATGACGGCCGCAGAGAACAACATCGTCTATACCTACGACTATCTTTCGTCGTTCAACGAGAAGCAAAATGCCGCGCGATTTATCGAGCATGACCTCCTTCCCCACTTGGGAAAGCGGCTCCGTCCGTTCTCTTTTCTGCTCGTTAGTGGCATTCATCGGTGGACAAGAAACGGCACATCGTTCTATCAGAACTACGACGAAAGCGACACACCACAGCTGGTTACGGGCGTTAGGAGCACGGCTATCGCCATGAAAAGTGTTCCTTCCGATCCGGAAGAGCGGAAAACTTATGCTCAAACCTTGCTGAAAAGCATTCTCTCAAACGCCATTGTATTGCAGAGCGGTGGCAAGGTTGATGCCTTTAAAGCGGTCAGTAAAGATGCCTATGGCGGTCTTTATGACGGTCCGACTCCAGCAAACGAGGCCGAGAACATGTCACTGATGAATGCCAAAGGCTTTATTTCCGTTCACTATTCCTATGGTTTCCCCTATTTCGGAGCCTATCCTACGGTGTCCGAAGATGTGACAGCCTACGTTGTATTGGCTCTCGAAGCAACTGCCGACGCTGTGGAAACCACCTATTTAAGCTATCCGAAAATCATTGAAAAGTATCGATTGATGATAGAAGTCCTCAACGAACTGGGTTATATTAGATAAAGTGCATGATGAAGAAGACTGTTTTTTACCTGATGATAGGTCTGCTGACACCGCTTCTCGCCGCATGTGGCAGCGATGAAGCCCCCGTTTTGGTGGATTTGAGTGCCAATAAACGCGGCTCATTCACTGATGCGCGTGATGCCAACACCTATCATTACGTCTCTGTGGGCGGCCTTGATTGGATGACGGATAACCTGCGTTACGACACAGGAGATGATAACACGCGCAGCATTTATGCCACACAAGAGCTGCCGGGCGACAACGGAACGACCACTAACGCATGGACCGTGGCCCGCTATGGCTATCTCTACAGCTACGAAGGAGCCCTGACTGCCGCACCGGCTGGCTGGCGACTGCCCACTGATGAGGACTGGAAACGACTCGAAACAGCCTTGGGCATGACGCGGGAACAGGCAGACGGCGACCTTTGGCGGGGCAACGGACAGGCCGAAGTGCTTAACAGTGCGACGGGACTGAACTTGCTTTACGCTGGGTTTCACGACAAAAACTCCACCTCCTTTGCCCAACACTTCTTCTTCATGGGTGGCGTGGGCTACTATTGGACGGCCACTTCGCCCGCTGAAGGACTGGCCTTGTTTCGTAAGATACGCTATAACAGCAGCCAAGTCTACCGCCACACCACTAAAACCAACAATATGTTAAGCGTACGTTGCGTGCGCGATGCAAACTAATCCTGCCGTATGAGAAAGATATTCCTTTCGCTTTTCCTGCTATGGACGGTGATGCTGACGGCTCAAGAGCGCGGTTTCACCATCAAAGGTTATATTCCCTCGTTGCCCGACGGCACCGAGGTGGGCATCGACGCCGTGGAGGATTCGATTATAGGACTGGCCACTTCGGTGGTTAAAAACGGCCGTTTTGAACTGCACGGGCAGGTAGAACACCCCGTTTTGGCCTCGTTCACGGCCAACAACCTCAAGCTCGTTGAAGCGCATCATTGGCCTGACGACTCCATCAAATGGCACTATGAAGACTGTTTTGTCAGTAACGCAAACCTCACGATTGGGGCGGATTTTAAGCTGACGGGCACGCAGATACAGGCTGATTGCAACGAACTGATGGCCTTGGGCGACTGGCGCGACGCTGCTGTTGCATGGCGGTTCATTGACAAACACCCACAATCTGTGGTCTCGGCCTTCTTGGTCAATGGTATGTTGAAAGCCGGGTTCGGACTCACCGACAGTGATGTCGAACGCTTGGGACGGGCACTCACAGGTGTTCCGGCCGACACTTTGCGCTGGAAAGAATATCAATGGCGCGTGGCAATGGCCCGTAAAGCCACCATAGGGTCGCCACTAATCGACCTCGAAATCAAAAATACGGCCGGCAAGGTGATGCGCCTTTCAGATCAGATTCCGACCGACCAAGGACTCGTTTTGATTGACTTTTGGGCCAGTTGGTGCGGACAATGCATCGCAGCCTTCCCCGAATTGCAACGGCTGATGACCGAATATAAAGGTAAGGTGAGCCTGATAGGGCTCTCCATCGATACTAATGACACTGCTTGGCGCAGGGCAATGGCGAAGCATCCGCATGCTTGGCCGCAGTATTGTACGACACCCGGCGGCTATAAAGACCTGTTCCAGAAGTACCAAATCGGCAATGGAGTGCCCTATTTCCTGCTGGTCTCTCCGGCCAGAAAGGTGGTGAAGGCCTTGCATACCGTTGACGAAATCGAAGCATTTTTAAAGAATAATCCGATATGAAACGTATTTTAATCGGCCTTTTGGCCCTTTTTCCCTGCTTGGTCCACGCACAGTTGGCCGTCATAGAGACCTCGGACACCACGTTGTTGAGCGGAAGTATGCTCATGACGGAGGCCCAACCGTTCGATAAACTCACGTTCAATCAGAAGGGAATTGCCGTCTATGACGACCCAACTATCAAGGAAAAGGCACAGCTACAACTGCTCCTTGCCGACGGAACGTCCTATTTCTTGGTCGTTGAACCGGGCAAAACGCAGCGCATAAAGTTCACACGTGGTAAGGGCGGAAAGCTGCAGGTGGACTACAAAGGGGCTAACACGGCACTGTCGGTGCTCTTCAATGAATTTGCTAAATTCGTGCCCGAAAAGAACACGGGCTATGAAATGGCCAATCAATCCACTGACACCATCACCCATGAAGAGGCCCGTCGGCGACTCGATATGCGCTATCTGCGGCTCGTAAAAATGGCAGAAAAGCTCGAAACACCGGCCGAACGGGCCGACAATCTGCGCGACATCAACCTCGCTTATCTGGCCAGTCGGCTCCAACTCACGGCCGATGAAGACTACAAGTACGGCCGAAATCCCAACGAAGATGCGCGTTATATGACATTGATCAAGCAGATTAATCCAAACGATTCCGTGTATCTTCAACGCGGATTGATTGACATGTTCGTGCTCAGTAAGATGCCTCTTGCAACGCAAGAAACCTCAATTGGCGCGTATGGGGCTGCCTATTTGACGGCTGTCGACGCCCATATTGCCAACCCAAAAATACGAAACGAGCTCATGGAAAGCATGGTTGGCACTGTCTTGGGGCAGATACCTGCCGACCAAACCGATGCATTTTGGACCGTAGTTAAGGCCAAAGCCGACAGCAATATCATTCGGAAATACGAGTTTGTCGTCAGTTCCCGGAAGGCCACAAAGCGTGGAATGAAGTGCCCGGACGTGACGTTTTCCGACCCCGAAGGGCAGCAACACCGCCTCAGCGACTACTTCGGTAAAACGCTATACATCGACCTTTGGGCCACATGGTGCGTGCCCTGCATGATGGAAATCCCGGCTTTGGCCCGTCAGGTGGAGCATTATAAGAACGATGCTCGCGTGATGTTCATCAGCATCAGCATGGACAAGAACCGGCAATCATGGCTGGCGGAACTGCAGAAAGACCGTCCTGCGTGGCCCCAATTCATTGCCAACAGCGAGGAAGATGCCCTCATCTCGCGCGAGTTCGGTGTGATGTCGATTCCCCGTTTCCTGCTCATCAAGGCCGACGGCACTATTCTTGATGCCGATGCCTTCCGTCCTTCCGACCCGAAGTTCAGCGAAAAGCTCGATGCCCTGCTGGAGTAAGTCCGCAATTTCTTCCCCCTTGAAAATCAATTACTTAATGTCGCGTTCTAATCTCACCCATTTCACCGTATAATCTCAGCCATATTACACGATAATATGGCCCATATTGCGCGGCAAAATGGGTGAGATTGGAATGCAGGGTGAAAGCTATTGATTTTCAGGGCGAGAACGGTTGGTATTCAACTTACAGCTTCAAGCGATGCGAGGGCGGTCAGTCAACGTAGAACTTGTCGATGTCTCCGGCCCTGAGCAACATGGGAAAATCGCGCCGGTAGCGGCTGACGGGGAAGCATTCGTAGTCGTTTCCAAAGTAGAAGTCGCGAACCGACTGGTATTCTGCACCCGGAGAATGTTCGAAAACCGCCAATTCGAGCAGGCAAGGTTCCCCAAAACACACCCCGATCGTGATGGTATAGGAATATTTCCAGCCGTTTCCGGCTTCGTAATGTAGCGTGATACCATCCTCATCGGCAGCCAATTCTTCCTTGAACATGATGGCGGAAGCCTCCATGTTGCGGATAAAATAGGGGTAGATCCAACGCTTTCCCTCGCATGAGATAATGAGTAAGCGGTCGGTAAACAGGCTGTCTTGAAGGTCGTCTTGCATAAGGGTCATTGTCACGGGCGACAGGATTGCGGCGTGCATGCCCTTGAATGAGACTGTATCTTGCGTCACATAAAAGTCTGAAATGGTGAATCCTTGCCACTTATGATAGCCTCGATAGGGGTTTGGACAGCCGTTTTTCAGTCGCAAAGTGTCGCCCGAAAAGTGGGTCAAATGCTGAATGGGGCGGCCAAGATAGCATGCTGTGGTGTCCGAATGGGCATCGTAGCCGTGTTCATCAAGCCCGTCTGATGTCTGACCCACAGCCATGTTGCAGGCTACAAACAGCAGGAATAACAACAGATGAATGCGTTTTCGTTTCATTAGCATGATGGGTTCAATTCTTTTTATCAGCCGCTTTTGTCTGTCGGGACACACGGATTGTGCGTCCGTGCAGACCTTATTAACCCACTTGACTGCCCGGTTTAACCACTCCGATGGTGGTCGTGACGTTCAAACTGCCGTCAAAATTGACCGCACTAAGTATCATTCCTTGGCTTTCAATGCCCATCATCTTGCGCGGAGCGAAGTTTGCAACGAAGAGAACGTCCTTTCCTACGAGCTGTTCCGGCTCATAATAGGCCGCAATTCCGCTGAGAATGGTGCGGTCGGTGCCGCTTCCATCGTCGATAGTGAACTGAAGAAGCTTCTTACTCTTGGCCACTTTGCAACACGCTTTCACGTGTCCCACGCGGATATCCAGCTTTTCGAAGTCGTCGAAAGCGACCGTCTTCTTCACCGGTTCGGCCTTGTAAGCGACCGCTTCATTGGCCTTTTTGGTGGCCGAAAGCTTGTCGAGTTGCTTCTGAATGACGTCATCTTCGATTTTCTCGAACAGCAGTTCGGGTTCCGAAAGCTGGTGTCCGGGCTTCAAAAGGTCGGTGTTTCCGAGTTCACTCCAGTTGAAATCGGCCATGTTGATGAGCCTTCTCAGCTTCTTGGATGAGAAAGGCAGGAACGGTTCAAAGGCAATGGCGAGGTTCGCAACGAGCTGAAGTGAGATGTAAAGAACGGTCTCTACGCGCTTCGGATCGGTCTTCCAGACCTTCCACGGCTCGCATTCCGTGATGTATTTGTTGCCGATTCGCGCCAAGTTCATGGCCTCTTTCTGGGCCTCGCGGAACTTGAATGCGTCGAGATAGGCCTCAAGTTTTGCCTTCACGTCTTTGAATTCATCGAGTGCTGCGCGGTCTACGACCTGCAGTTCGCCACAAGCCGGCACCACACCCTCCCAGTATTTCTTCGTTAATTGCAGTGCACGATTGACAAAATTGCCGTAGATTGCAACGAGTTCCGAGTTGTTTCGCTCTTGAAAATCTTTCCAAGTGAAGTTATTATCCTTGGTCTCCGGGGCGTTAGCCGTCAGCACATAGCGCAGCACATCCTGCTTTCCGGGCAGCTCATGCAGGTATTCATGCAACCAAACGGCCCAGTTTCTGCTCGTCGAAATCTTGTCATCTTCGAGGTTAAGGAACTCATTTGCCGGCACATTGTCGGGCAGAATGTAGCCTCCATGCGCCTTGAGCATCGTCGGAAAGATGATGCAATGGAACACGATATTGTCTTTTCCGATGAAGTGAACGAGTCGGGTTTCAGGGTCTTTCCACCACTTTTCCCAGCTTCCGAAGCGCTCCGGGGCACCGTCGCACAGCTCTTTTGTATTGCTGATGTAGCCAATTGGCGCATCGAACCACACATAAAGCACTTTACCTTCAGCTCCTTTGACAGGTACGGGAATGCCCCAATCGAGGTCACGTGTCATGGCTCGCGGCTGAAGGTCCATGTCTAACCAACTCTTGCACTGCCCATATACGTTGGAACGCCACTCCTTATGCTCATCAAGGATCCATTTCTTGAGCCAGTCTTGATAGTCGTTGAGGGGCAGATACCAGTTTTTGGTCTTGCGAACGACGGGCTTTGAGCCCGAAATCGTGGAGTGGGGGTTGATGAGTTCCATGGGACTGAGGTCGCTACCGCACTTCTCACACTGGTCGCCATAGGCGTTTTGGTTGTGGCAATGCGGGCATTCGCCCATGATATATCGGTCGGCAAGGAACTGATGGGCCTCTTCGTCGTAATACTGTTCGGTCTCTTTTTCGATGAGTTTTCCGTCATCATAGAGCTTCTTAAAGAAGTCGCTGGCCAGCTTGTTGTGTGTTTTGCTGGTTGTACGGCTGTAGATATCGAAGCTGATACCAAACTCTTTGAACGAGTCTTTGATGAGTTGATGGTAGCGGTCGCACACGTCTTGCGGCGTGATACCCTCTTTCTTGGCCCGCAAGGTGATGGGAACACCGTGCTCATCGCTGCCGCCGATGAAGACAACCTCCTGTTTTTTGAGTCGCAGATAGCGCACGTAGATGTCGGCAGGCACGTAGACTCCCGCCAAATGACCAATGTGAACACCCCCGTTGGCATAGGGCAATGCCGCCGTAACTGTGGTGCGTTTGAACTTCTTTTCTTCCATTGATTCGTTATTTTCCTTTTCTTTGCATGCAAAATTACAATAAATCAGTCGGAATGCAAAGGAAAAGGGGAAATAATATGACAGTTTCGCGCCTATGTTAAAGGGGAGATGGAGAGGGAACCGGGCCTGCCCCTGCCTGTTATCTCGGTAACAATACTTCGCAGACAGGCCGTCTTATCGAATAAGGACGAGGCTTCGCATAGCCCAATCGGATGAGGATGGTGGGCGTTTCGCCATGGAGATGCAGGCTCTCGGCCATCTTTTCGGCGAGTCCGCCGACCTCGTTGGGCTGATTGAGGAACGCATTCCGAATTCCGAACGCAGTGGCATGAAGCAGCAAGCGTTCGAGGGTTCGGCCCAAATTCACCCACTCTTGAGGCGTATTGTGACGTGTGGTGAAGAGCAAAAAGTGGCTCGATGAGGCGATACATTGGCTGTCGTTCTTGTTCTGCGACTTAGCATTAATCGACTTAGAGATGATGGTTTTTGCGATGAAACGCGGGAGATTGGGCGCCCCGAACACGGCGTAACTGAGTCCGTCGCGGCTTCGCTGACTGTCTTTCTTGTTGTAACGCATCCATTGTTTCAGTTCGTTCATAAAGGCAGTGTCATTCATTTGCACGTCATTTCCCTTGTAAACATACTGCGCAATGGTGTCGAATTCGGCCGTTCCCCGCTGAAAGAAATGCACACCGACAGCCGGATCGCAGTCCGTAGACTGCAAGATGGCGATTGTTTCCGGCGCAATCAGCTGTCCGTTATAGCGCCCACGTGTGGTTTGTCTGACGGGTATTTGTGCCGCTAAGGGGTCGGAAACGAGGGCTGTTTGCTTCTCCAAGCGAATGGAAATCACACCTTCTGCCGTCACAGAGGCATGGGATTGATAGCCTTTCTCTGTTGCTGCGAGGCACAGATTCTCTGCAGCACAGCCCAGACTCACGAACATTTCGCGCTCATCGGGGTCGACCACCGGCAGTCGATAGCGGAGATTGGGCCTGATGATGACTTCGTTTTCTTTGATCTCAAACAGCCATGGCTGCGTGTTATGCCCCGATGGAGCTTTTGTTGCCTGCGCAATCATGTAGTGATAATCCGCATCTTGGGCTTGTACATTGCTGTAAACCATATTTTGTAAGATTGACAATAAACGATTTTCTTATCCATGTCTTCATGTTTCAAGACCGTCTTAGTCTTGTAGGTCGGCCTCGACATGTGTCGTACATATACCTTATGATATAAGAGGATAGGCTATATTGTTATTTGACCAACCTGAATTTTCCCTTTGAAAAAACGTAGTTCTTGCTGTCCACCGGTATATCCTTGTTGGGCATGGCAATCATTTTCTTGAGGAGAATCCCCTGATGACCAATGGTATAATGCAGATAACAGTTCGCGGTTCGGCCTTTCCAATAGACGTTCTTGGCAGTGTATACGAGCAACCTATCTGTCAGTTTGTGCGTTTTGTCTAAGGAACAAAGGAAGAAACGGCCCTCGCCGACCCGGTCTGTGCCGCAAATCAAAAGCAATTCATAGCCATCAAGCGACGGAAGTCGGGCGATATGGCAGTTCGATAAATCCGTTTCTGTGTCTACGAATGTCTTAAGAAGCGGTACGAGCGCCTTACTTGGCGCGACTGTTCCGGGCAAGTCGATGATGAAATCATAGGAATATTCAAATGGAAAATGAATGAGAGGAAGCCGCTCGTCAAGCGTTTCAAGGCCTTCAGGCTTGGCCGTCGGTGCCTTTTCCAAGCAAACTGCTACGTAGTCCTTATATTTTTCCTTGTCATAGTTGAGGATAACGGGTGCATCAGGGTCATAGGTTATGTCTTTGAGTAAGCGTTTTTCGGTGTCAAGAACAATCCAACCTTGCGTGCTTGTGCTGTTTTCTCCATCTGAATATGCAAACAATCGAATGACGTAAACCCCGTTCTCGCGTTCCTCTTCAACCTCTGCGTGTATGCTTTTCCTATCAAAAGGCGTCTTGAAATTCGTGCACGACAGCACGAGCTGCCTTAGTTTTTCTTCGCAAGACACGCTGGGTCGCCTGCTTTTCTGGGGCGAAATGACAGCAGACATGGCCGCCTTTCTTGCACTACTTGCGCAAGGTGGCAACATGAAAAGCAGTGAAAAGAGGAATATCCGTACCATGATTCGCTCACTTATACCCCGCCTTCAATTGTCTGACAGGCGGGTGTTGAACGTTACAAATATACGTATCCTATTTCAATTCCGCAAGTTTTTCAACGGTTTTCCTGCGTTAAAATCAGAATGTCCCCACGTATCACGGCCGCTAAATAGTTGCCCCGATATCAGCATTACTGCCGATATCGGGGCCTATTACAAGTCTTGAAGGTCGCTTTCCCTCCCTTTGGGAGGGCCGGGGCGGGTATTTACTTTTTTATTTTCCCCAGCGTTACCTCCTTGCCTACTTTTCCTTCGAGGATCTTTCGGCTCAAATCATTGAGCACATAGTCTTGAATTGCGCGCTTCACAGGGCGTGCTCCGAACTCAGGATTATAGCCCAAGTCAGCCAAATCGTCGATGGTTTGCTGCGTCCAATGGAGCATGAAGCCTTGTTGTTCGAGCATCTTTTGCACGCGTTTCAGCTGCAGTTCGACCACCTTTCCTATCTCTTCCTTCGTCAACGGGTGGAAGGTTATAATGTCATCGATGCGATTCAGGAACTCAGGACGCATCAAATGGGTGAGCTGTTCGCGTGTGGCATTGCTCGTCATAATGATGATTGTGTTCTTAAAATTCACCAAACGGCCTTTGTTATCGGTCAATCTTCCATCGTCAAGTACCTGCAATAGCGTGTTAAAAACATCGGGATGGGCCTTCTCAATCTCGTCGAACAGCACCACACTATAGGGCTTTCTGCGCACCGCTTCGGTCAATTGTCCGCCCTCATCGTAGCCAACATACCCCGGAGGAGCACCAATTAAGCGCGTCACACTGAACTTTTCCTGATACTCACTCATGTCGATACGCGTCATCATGTTCTCGTCGTTGAAGAGGTATTCGGCCAATGCTTTCGCCAATTCCGTCTTTCCCACGCCCGTTGTTCCAAGAAAAATGAACGACGCTATCGGTCGTTTCGGGTCTTGAAGTCCGGCCCGACTGCGGCGAACGGCATTGCAAACGGCATCTATGGCCTCGTTTTGTCCGATGACACGCTTATGGAGTTCCTCCTCCAAATGGAGCAGTTTGTCGCGCTCGCTCTGCAACATTCGACTCACAGGAATGCCGGTCCAGCGGCTAACGACCTCGGCGATGTCGTCTGCAGTGACCTCTTCTCGGATCAAGGACTCACCTTCTTGCTTGCTGATTTCATTGCGATGGCGCTCTATTTCGTCGTCGATTTGCTTCATTTCACCGTAGCGAATCTCGGCCACACGCTGGTAATTGCCCTCGCGTTCGGCCTGTTCGGCCTCGCGTTTCAGGTTTTCCTTTTGTTCTTTCAGTTGCGAAATCTTGTCCACTTCGCCCTTCTGTGCTTCCCAACGTGCCCGGAACGTCTTCACTTTATCCTTGAGCTCGGCGATTTCCTTCTCCAAGAAAGCAATCTTCTCCGTGTCGTTTTCGCGCAGAATAGCCTGTCGTTCGATTTCTTTCTGCTTCAACGTTCGCTCCAGTTCATCAAGCTCTTCGGGTACAGAATCGCGTTCCATGCGCAGCTTTGCAGCCGCTTCATCCATCAAATCAATGGCCTTGTCGGGCAGGAAACGGTCGGAAATGTAACGCTCGGAGAGCTTTACGGCCGCTATACAAGCATCATCTTGTATCCTTACCTTATGGTGGTTCTCATACCGTTCCTTCAATCCTCGCAGGATACTGATGGCATCTAACTCGTCAGGTTCATTGACCATGACCATCTGAAAGCGGCGTTCAAGCGCCTTATCTTTCTCGAAGTATTTTTGATATTCCGTCAAGGTTGTGGCCCCGATTGCCCGAAGTTCGCCACGAGCCAAGGCCGGTTTGAGAATGTTGGCAGCGTCCATTGCACCCTCACCTCCGCCAGCTCCGACGAGCGTATGTATCTCATCGATGAACAAAATGACGTTTTGTGCATTGGTAACTTCCTTGATGACGCCTTTCAAACGCTCTTCGAACTCACCTTTATACTTGGCTCCTGCCACGAGTTGTCCCATGTCAAGCGAGTAAAGTTGCTTGTTTTTGAGGTTCTCCGGCACGTCTCCTTTCATGATTCGCTCGGCTAAACCCTCCACAATTGCAGTCTTTCCGGTTCCCGGTTCACCTATTAATATAGGGTTGTTCTTGGTTCTTCGGCTCAGAATTTGGAGCACCCGGCGTATCTCTTCGTCCCTTCCAATGACAGGATCCAGCTTACCTTGGCGCGCACGTTCAACCAAATTGATGGCATATTTGCCCAAGGCTTGATAGTTTTCATCGCCACTTTGCGACTGCACTTTCTGCCCTTGTCGCAACTCTTCTATGGCTTTTTGCATCGCATCTTCAGTGCAACCGGCATCCTTTAAGATGCGTCCTGCGGTGTTGTTTCCCTTCATCAAGGCCAACAATAGCGGCTCGATGGAAACGAATTCATCGCCCCATTGCCCCGAAATCTTCTCGGCCTCACTGAACACTCCGGCTGTTTCATTACTGAAATAAGGCTGACCGCCGTCCACTTTCGGCAGGTGTTGCAACTCCTGTTGCAGTGCCATGGCAATGCTTTGTGCGTTGACACCGAGCTTTTGGAACACGAAATTAACGATGTCCTTGCCCTTGTCAACGATGCCGACCAGCAGATGCACGGGCTCAACACTCTGTTGACGGCCCTGCTGTGCGGCTTGCACTGCGGCCTGAACGGCCTCTTGTGCTTTGATAGTGTACTTGTCAAATGTCATTTATTTTCCTCCGATTATGTTTTTGTTCAGCCTTGCACAAAACGCGTGCCCCATACTTTTGCATGACAACATGGCGCAAGTTAGCGTCAAAATGACG
This sequence comes from Segatella maculosa DSM 19339 = JCM 15638, assembly GCF_000382385.1. Classification (GTDB taxonomy): domain Bacteria; phylum Bacteroidota; class Bacteroidia; order Bacteroidales; family Bacteroidaceae; genus Prevotella; species Prevotella maculosa. The sequence continues at coordinate 63,013 of NZ_KB908328.1, forward strand.
TTGTTTCTAATTGAAGAAAAGGGCTTTACCGGTTCAATTTCCATGTGACACCGTCCTTGGTGTCTTTCACTTCGAAGCCGGCCGCAGCCAAAGCGTTACGTATTTTGTCGCCGGTGGCCCAGTCCTTCTCGGCTTTTGCCTTGGCACGCAGGTCAAGTACCATGTCAACCACCTTTCCGTAGGCCTCTTCGCGGGCTGCATTGTTGGCCGCCTTCTCGCTTTTCAGACCGAGAAGGTCGAAAGCAAAGAGCCGCATCACGTCACTTAACTCCTTTAAGCAGGCGGAACAGATTTCAGCCTTATGGTCGAGGAGCGCATGAACGAGGTGGCAAGCCTCGAAAAGATAGCTGATGACGAGCGGTGTTTGCAGGTCGTCGTTCATGGCATCATAGCAACGGCGACGCAATGACTGCACGAATTTGTCGGTTTCTGCGTCACATTGCTTGCTCACGGGCACGCGGTCGAGGTCGGAAATGGCGTCCATCAGCCGTTCATATCCTTTTCCGGCCGCCTGTAATGCCTCGTTGGAGAAGTCGACCGTGCCGCGGTAATGCGCCGAAAGAATGAAGAAGCGGATTGTCATCGGCGAATAGGCCTGTGAAAGACTCTCGTGTGTGCCGTTGAAGAACTGCTCCAAGGTGATGAAGTTGCCGAGGCTCTTCCCCATTTTCTGCCCATTGATGGTGATCATGTTGTTATGCATCCAGTAGCGCACCATCTGATCGCCTTGGCTGGCCACGGCTTGTGCAATCTCACATTCATGGTGTGGGAAGACAAGGTCCATGCCGCCGCCGTGAATGTCGAAGTGGTTGCCGAGGTATTTCCGTCCCATAGCCGTGCATTCGCAGTGCCAACCGGGAAAACCAACGCTCCATGGGCTCGGCCAACGCATGATATGCTCGGGCTGGGCCTTCTTCCAAAGGGCGAAATCTGCCTGATTCTTCTTCTCGCCCACGCCGTTCAGCGCGCGACTGTTGTTGACGATGTCCGTCAGGTTGCGCCCCGAAAGGATGCCATATTTGTGTTCTTGGTCGTATTTCTCCACGTCGAAGTAGACGCTTCCGTTGCTTTCGTAGGCATAACCATTGTGGAGAATCTCCTTAACCAGCTCTTCCTGCTCGATGATATGGCCCGTGGCATGAGGCTCAATCGATGGAGGAAGCACGTTGAGTGCCTCCATTGCCGCATGATAACGGTTGGTATAGTGCTGCGCAATCTCCATCGGCTCCAACTGTTCCAGCCGTGCTTTCTTCTCAATCTTGTCATCTCCCTCGTCGGCGTCGTGTTCCAAGTGGCCCACGTCGGTGATGTTGCGCACGTAGCGCACCTTGTAGCCCAAGTGTTTCAGGTAGCGGAACACCACATCGAAGGTGATTGCGGGCCGCGCATGCCCCAGATGTGGGTCGCCATAGACGGTAGGTCCGCAGACATACATGCCCACATTGGGCGCATGCAGCGGCTTGAACAACTCCTTACGGCGTGTGAGTGTATTGTAAATCAAGAAATCCTGTTCCATGTTTTGCGTCTTTTTGAATATGAATGCAAAGTTAATGGAAAAAAGACGAAACGCAAAATAATCTTTTTTATTTATTGGAATGGCCTGCTTTCTCGGCCTTGTTGCTGCGCCAAATGACCGACGTTTGAATGTAGGGACCTTGACTTTGCCCTTTGAACATTGACCTTTGACCTTTAGAATTGGCAGACTTTGAAGTTTGAAGTTTGAACATTGAACCTTAGGATTAGCAAAATGATAAGATGAATTGTTGACAAGAGGCATGTAGGGACGCACGGTTCGTGCGTCCGTCCCGGGGGAATGCCCGGCAAATGCACATGTTTGGTTAAGCGGACGCACGAACCGTTCGGCCCTACACTCGCTCAAACGGTTTTGCGTGTCGACCATGTTGATAATCAACGACTTGCGCCTTGTATTTCAATCCCAGCCATATTGCGCGCTAATTTCAGCCATATTAGCGTGCAATCTCAGCCATTTTGCCGCGCAATATGACTCATATGGCACGGTAATTGCAGGGAGATGATAACTGAACATTGCATGACCGTTCTGCAGCATCACCCATTCATAAAATCATCACCTATGAGAACAACCTTTCTTGCATGCCTTTTTTTAGCGTTGTCAACATTTACCTATGCCGCATCAGAGGTGAATCCCGAACTGCAACAGAAGCGATGGCGCGCCTATTGGATTGCCGCTCCCAGCGCATCGCCCCAAAGATACGGTGTTTATCACTTCCGTAAGCAACTCCATTTGGCCGAGAAGCCCGGACATTATCGCGTACATGTCTCGGCAGACAACCGCTATCAGCTGTTTGTCAACGGCACGATGGTGTCCTTGGGACCGGCACAGAGCGACCTGCTTCACTGGAACTATGAGACCGTAGACATTGCCCCTTGGCTGCAAAATGGCGATAATACGATAGCTGCCACGGTGTGGAACTACGGTACAGACGGTCCGTTGGCCCAGATTTCACTGCGCACGGCATTCATTCTTCAGGGCGACACCCAAGAAGAGGCTGCCGTGAACACCAATCCTTCGTGGCTTGTGACTGAAGATAAAGGCTGCCAAGCACTGAAACCCACCGTGCTGGGCTACTTCGTTGCGCCTTATGGCGAGGTCATCGACATGACCAAGGCCGAGAAAGGTTGGCAGTTGAATGGCTATGATGCCACGGGTTGGAAGCCGGCGGAACCCCTCATGGCCGGCTCTCCCAAGGGTTTCATGGCTACCGATGGCACAGGTTGGATGCTTGTTTCCTCGCCGTTGCCACAGATGGAACGCTCGTTGCAACGCTTGTCGGCCGTGAGGAAAGCCGAAGGTGTGAGAGTGACGAAGGCATTCCTCTTGGGAAAGGCGCCCATTACCATTCCGCCGCACACACGTGCCGTCATTCTTTTCGACAACGGACAGAATACCAACGCCTATGTTCATTTGGATTTCAGCAAAGGAAAGCTGGCCACGATGGCACTTACCTATGCCGAGTCGCTCTATGATAGGAAGACAATGGAGAAAGGCGACCGCAATGCCGTTGAAGGGAAAGTCATTTTCGGCGTGAAAGACAGCATCATTGCGGCCGGAGATGAGCAGGCTTCGTATGCATCGCTCAATTGGAAGACCTTCCGCTACCTGCAATTGAGCATCGAGACCCAAGAAGAGCCTCTCGTTCTCAACGACCTTTACGGCATATATACGGGCTTTCCGTTTCAAAGGAGGGCCACCTTCGCTTCTTCCGACCCTGCATTGGCGAAGATGTTTGATATCGGTTGGCACACAGCAAGGCTCTGTGCGATGGAGACCTACATGGATTGTCCCTATTATGAACGGCTGCAATACCTCGGAGACACGCGCTTGCAGATGCTCGTTTCTTATTATAATACGGGCAATGACACGCTTGCCCGCAAGGCTATCTGCGACATCGACAACTCCCGTCTTGCTGAAGGTGTAACCGAAGGACGCTACCCTGCGCGAGGAACGAACGTCATTTCGCCCTTCTCGCTCATGTGGATTGGTATGCTGCATGACTATTATATGTATCGTCCCGACAGTGATTTTGTCCGCCAACATTTGCCGGGAATGCGCCAAGTACTCTCGTTCTTCATGCAATACACTGGGGAAGACGGCTCTCTGAAAGACCTTCCATATTGGAATTTCATGGATTGGGTGGAGCGTCAACGCCAATGGAAGATGGGTGTTCCGCCTAAAGGGAAAGACGGTTGCTCGGCCATTCTCGACCTGCTTCTGCTACGTGCCTATCAATGGGCAACCGATTTAGAGGCTCATCTCGGCAATCAGGGTATGGCTGATGGCTACCGACAGCGTGCCGATATGCTGGCAAATACGATTCAACGCAAGTATTGGGATACCGACAAACAGTGTTATGCGGACGTTAGCAACAAGAAATACTTCTCGCAACACGCGCAGGCACTCGCCATTCTCTGCGGTTTGGTGAAAGGAAAGCAGGCAGAACAATTGGCCGAATGTATGCTGCGCGACTCCACCATGGCCGAAGCAAGCATCTATTTCAAGTATTATGTCAACCGCGCCCTCGTCAAAGCAGGACTTGGCGGTGCCTATCTTGACGGGCTTGGTATATGGAACGACTACATGAAACTCGGCATGACAACATGGGGAGAAGACTCAAAATTGATGAATACCCGCAGCGATTGTCATGCATGGAGTGCCAGTCCGAACATCGAACTGCTGCGCACGGTGCTCGGTATTGATACCGATGCGCCCGGTTTCGCCAAGGTTCGCATCGAGCCCCACCTCGGTCGTCTCACGCAAGCCTCGGGGTCGGTTCCCCATCCCTTGGGCATGATATGCGTTGCCTATCAGAAGAAGGGGAAAGAGTGGAGTATACGCATCACATTGCCTAAAGGCCTCCATGGCAAGTTCATCTGGAAAGGACGCGAAAATGAACTGACGCCCGGTGAAAACGAATTGAAATGAAAAGATGAGAAAAGTAATCTTCTTATGTTTTTTCCTGCAGTGGTGTTCTTCAGTAATTGGAAATAGCAGCTGTTTGGTATCATTCTGATGATGAAAAAATAATAAATAACGACCACATATGTATAACAGACTTTTTTTAACTTTAATGGTTTTAGTACAAGCATTAGGCATAAGCGCTCAAAACAACGTTAAAGTTAAGGTGGAAGAGGGCATCTTAGTTGGTACAGATGCTTCGGGTATCAAGATTTTCAAAGGTATTCCTTTCGCTGCTCCTCCCATAGGAGACCTACGTTGGCGTGAGCCGCAGCCTGTCACAGCTTGGAAGGGAGAAAGACAGGCTATAGACTTTGGACCTAATCCCATGCAGGAGGCGATTTTTGGTGATATGAATTTTGGAACGAAATCCATGAGCGAAGACTGCCTCTACTTGAATGTGTGGACACCTGCTAAGACTATGAAAGAGCGACTGCCCGTATTGATTTACTTCAATGGAGGCGGATTGATGGCTGGTAGTGGTAGCGAGCCCCGGTATGCAGGTGAGAAGATGGCACGCATGGGCATTGTCTCTGTGACAGCCAATTATCGGGAAGGCATCTTTGGCTTCTTTTCATTACCAGAATTATCGAAAGAAAATCAATGGCATGGCAGTGGCAACTATGGGCTCATGGATCAAGCTGCCGCCATACGATGGGTTAAGCGCAATATTGCAGCTTTCGGTGGCGACCCAAATCGAATTACCATTGCAGGCGAGTCTGCCGGTTCTATCTCTGTAAGCGCATTGATGGCATCGCCCATGAGTAAAAAGCTTTTTGCGCAGGCCATAGGATCCAGTGGCTCAATCTTAGGCTTCCGACCACTGCCCACTTTACAAGAAGCTGAGGAGGATGGGACTAAACTGATGAAGAAAATAGGCTGCCGTTTGCTTAGCGAATTACGTGCAATGCCCGCAGAAGAGCTGATGAAAAAAGCCCATATTCGGAAAATGCCCACACCTTGTATTGATGGAATGTTCTTTACCGAGCAGCCCGAGAAGACCTTTGCCAAGGGAAGTCAGGCACAAGTGCCCTTACTTTTAGGTGGAAACAATCAGGAAATGACACTTTTTATCAGCAACATAGAGCAGGCCAAAGAATTTGCACGACGTACCTTCGGTGACGCAACAGATGAAATTTTCCCACGCTATGGTATTAAGACAGAGGCCGACCTGAAAGGTCGTCAGGGTACAGACTTAGCTTCCGATCTCTTTCTCGACTTTTCAACTTGGCGCTGGGGGCACATGCATGCCAAAACGGGTGGCCGGCCTGTTTACCGGTACCGTTACTGTCATCCGCGTCCAGCCATGAAAGATAAAGGAAAAGTGGCAGGTCTGGCTGGTGGGGTGCAGAATGTAGCCGAAGGACAGGCAGAAAGTCAACGTGATAAGGGAGCGGTACATTCAGCCGACATTGAATATGCTATGGGAACCCTACCCACCAATCTCGTCTACAATTGGCAACCAGAAGATTATATAATGTCTGATATCTTCAATGGCTACTACGTCAATTATATTAAGACAGGGAATCCCAATGGTCTTGGTCTTCCTGAGTGGCCTTTGGTCGACGGAAAGGTGCCAGAACCAATCCTTCAGCTTGATATCAATGTCTCTGTGGAGCAGGATATGCAACGTGAGAATCGCTATAAAACAATACTGCAACACGTGTGTAAAGAAGAGATTCCAAAGTAACAGCTATGCGAAAAATAATAATATCCTTATTGTTGTCCATCTGCCTGTATGCCGTAGGACAATCGAAATTGTCAAATTATAACGGGCAAGCAGAAGCTTTGTGCCGACAGTTGACGTTGTCTGAGAAAGTCTCTCTCTTATTAGACGATTCGCCCGCTATTCCCCGGCTGAATATCCCAGCCTTTCAATGGTGGAACGAAGCTTTGCACGGCGTAGCTCGCAATGGAGTGGCAACCGTTTTCCCACAGACCATCGGTATGGCGGCAGCCTTCGATGACGAACTGCTGCAGCAAGTATTCACGGCCGTGAGCGATGAGGCTCGGGCAAAAGCTGAACGGGCCAAGGCCTTAGGACATGTACGTCGATACCAAGGATTGTCATTTTGGACTCCCAATATCAACATTTTCCGTGATCCGCGTTGGGGAAGAGGGCAGGAAACCTATGGCGAAGACCCTTACCTTACAGGACGTATGGGGTTGGCTGTTGTCAGAGGATTGCAAGGACCAGATACTGCCTGCTACTATAAGACTTTAGCATGTGCAAAACACTTTGCCGTTCATAGCGGACCTGAAAGCTTACGACATGAAATGGATATCGAAAACCTAAGTCCGAGAGACCTTTGGGAGACCTATCTCCCTGCTTTCAAGTCGTTGGTTACCAAGGGACAAGTGGCAGAAGTGATGTGCGCTTATCAGCGTTTTGATGGGCAGCCTTGCTGTGGTAATAGCCGTTTGCTCCAGCATATTTTGCGTGATGAGTGGAATTTCAAGGGGCTGGTGGTGAGTGACTGCGGTGCCATCAGTGATTTCTGGATACCTGGCCGGCATGGTGTGGCAAAAGATGCTGTAGAGGCATCTGCCCAAGCACAGAGAGCTGGTACCGATGTTGAATGTGGCAGCAATTATCACAGTCTGGGAGAGGCCGTAAAAGCAGGAGTTCTCAAAGAGAGTGATATTGATCGCAGTGTGATCAGGGTCTTAGAGGCACGTCTTGCGCTGGGCGATATCTCTCCCTCGGCTGTTGTGCCGTGGAAAACCATTCCTTATGCTGTGGTCGACTGTCCTGCCCACCGCCAACTTGCATTGCGTATGGCCCGCGAGTCGATGGTGCTATTGCAGAACAAGCACCATACATTACCCTTGTCTACGCATGACAAAATCCTTGTCGTAGGTGAAAATGCTGTGGATTCCATGATGCTGTGGGCAAACTACAACGGAATTCCAAGCCATACAGTGACTATACTTGATGGTATTCGGCAGTTGGCAGAGCATGTAGAGTTTATGCCTGGTTGTGGACTGTTAACCAATGAAGTTTCTGAAAGCCGTATGAATCAGTTCTGTCACGGGGAAGGAGAGCAAGGTATGCAGGCTTCTTATTGGAATAACGAAGACCAAGAGGGCGAGGCTGTGGCACAAGCTGTTTTTATGCATTCTATCAATCAAGACAATGGAGGTGCAACAACCTTTGCCCCGGGGGTTAACCTTACGCATTTCAGTGCGCGCTATGCAGGTATATTAAAGGTGCATCAGACCGAAGAGCTTCTGATTAAGGTAAGCGGAGATGATATGTTCCGAGTTTCTGTCAATGGAAAGAAGGTCATCAACAAATGGCGCAGTCGTGATAGCAATCAGATGGCCGAATATACGTTGCATGCAGAGGCCGGGAAGAACTATGATGTCGTTGTGGAATATGTCCAATACAAAGGCAATGCAACATTTCATTTCGATGTAGTACATAAACAACCATTCGACTTACATCAGCTGATAGAGAAAGCACGACAGGCAGACGCTGTTGTCTTTGTCGGTGGACTGTCACCTCGACTGGAAGGTGAGGAGATGAAAGTCGATTTCCCTGGGTTCTCGGGTGGTGACAGGACATCGATAGAACTGCCTGTTGCCCAGAGAGAAGCTATCCAAGCATTGAGTGTCGCAAAAAAGCCTATCGTTATGGTCAACTGCTCGGGCAGTGCGATAGCCTTAGAGCCTGAGACTAAAAATTGTGATGCCATCTTGCAGGCTTGGTATCCCGGCGAAGAGGGAGGCAGGGCTGTTGCTGACGTGCTTTTTGGTAAGGTAAATCCTTCAGGAAAACTACCTGTAACGTTTTATCGTCATGATGATCAGCTACCACCATTTAATGACTATAATATGCGTGGTCGCACCTATCGTTATTTCACCGGCAAGCCCCTTTTTCCCCTTTGGATACGGACTAAGTTATACTACATTCCGCATTGGGCAACCTGTGTGTAAGGGGCGCACCCTCAAGGTTAAGGTTAGTAACACCGGGCTGCGTGGAGGTGCGGAGACAGTGCAAGTCTATATCAAACGCAATGCGGATAGCGATGGGCCGGTCAAGAGTCTTTGTGACTTTCAGAAAGTCAGTTTGAAGGCCGGCGAGAGCAAGGAGGTGACTTTTACGCTTCAAGACAATGCCTTTGAATGTTGGGACCCTCTGACGAACACCATGCGTGTCATGAGTGGCAGATACACCCTCTATGTCGGGAATTCAAGTGCGGCAAAAGCTTCATGCCAGATGCTATGGAGAGAAGGCCTGTGACTTCGCTAAAGACTTATATACAGGCTACATTTCCTTGTGGGTTTCATGAGATTTGTCTTTGCTTGATTTTCTGCGGTATTAACAGTGCCGGAGGCATCATTTTAATGGCTTAAAAGAGAGCAGCCGACTGCTTCACGAAAGAGTTTCCCGGGAAAAGAGGTATTTGAGAAGCGGAGTTCGTCGGCAATTTCCCTCACCGTGTGTTTGCTCGTACGCAGCATGGCCTTTGCATCAAGGAAGATATAATCACGATTGAAATCAGCCTGTCGCCCACGGTATTTTTTTATCATTTCATTGACGGTCTCAAAAAGAAATCGTATCTTTGCCGATGTCGTCCCGATTGCCTTTTCGGCAGGGGCAAACAGAATGAATTGTAAGTTAAAACCAAGAAGATGATTGAAGTAGGACAAAGACTTCCTGACGTGTTAGGAACCGATCAGGACGGTAAAGTGTGGAAGACGAGCGATTTCAAAGGTCGGAAACTCGTGCTGTATTGCTATCCAAAGGATGCCACACCGGGCTGTACAAGCGAGGCATGTAACCTGAGAGACAACCATGAACGGTTCATTTCGCAGGGCTATGCCGTGTTGGGTTGCAGCACGCAAGATGCCAAATCCCACCGCAAATTCATTGAGAAAAATGCGCTTCCTTTCCCGCTTCTCTGCGACACCGAGCTGAAACTCGTGCAGCAACTGGGCGTTTATGGCGAGAAAAAGATGGCCGGCCGCACCTATATGGGCGTGTTCCGCACCACTTTTATCACCGATGAAGCAGGCGTCGTCACGCGAATCATCGGCCCGAAAGAGATTAAGGTGAAAGACCACGCTGCGCAGATTCTGTAGTGAGGGTGGCTGTTTTTGACTGCCGTTTTTCTCATCTCATTTTGCACTCCGCCAAATCGGCGTGCAATCTCAGTCATTTCATGCGCTAATCTCAGTCATTTTAGTCTCCAATTTCAGTCTTTTTGCATGGCACTATCAGTCATTTCGCAATGTCGTTTCAGTCATATTGAATCGCTTGCGCCGTCTTGTTTCCCCCGACCGACGTTGCATGCGATTTCATGAAAAATGTTTTCCGGTCCCCTCTGTATGCAAAGATACAAAATTTTGCAAGCGATTGCAAGACTTTCTCGGATTTTTTTATGACCAATACGGCCGATAATGTTTTTCAAGCACAAAAGTGGAAACGGCGACGACGGCGAAAACAAGTATTCGTCACGAGCAGAAAAGATGGCGACGACGACGGAAATTAAAAACCATCTTGAGAAAAAAGCAGCGACGATGGCGGAAATAAAAAACCATCTTGAGAAAAAATGACGACGACGGCGGCGACGTTTTCAATTTCTTTCTATCGTCGTCTTTCTTTTCTCTTGTTCTTGTTCTTTGTTCTTAGGGAAGACTAACCGTCTGATTATCAAGCCTCTCATTTGTTAATTTATTTAAACTTCTGCTTGACTTTTCATTTTTCGCGGAGCGTTTAAAAGATTTTAACAGGTTGAAAAGGTAGAAAATCAAGACTCTATTTACAAGTTTTCCGGTTTAAGTATCTACTTTAAGCTCCATTATACGGGGCATAGTCTTTGAGACTTGAAGGGACTATTCTTTTTTCTCCCTCGGTTAATTCTTTTCCTTTCGACAACAAAGGTAGTAAAAACCAACTTCTTCCCTAGATACTGCAAAGTTAAAGTGGAGAGGGGGACCGGGCTTGTGAGTAATAAAGGGTAAAAGAGCAAAGAGGTTAAAAGGCGGGCCTTGAACAAAGTATTCAAGCTGACAGCCTTTTAACCTTTGGAACTCACACCACCAAGAGACCCATACTCCCACTTGTTTCCACACGAGAATAGTTGAGGACTTTTTAGGGATACATGATTTTGTTCCGACAATTCTCACAGAGTGTACGTTGTTCAAAAAAGGAGAACTCCGTGTAGAAGTTCCCCATTTGAAAATGTTATCCAAAAGTAAAGTTATGGATTTACTCATTGATGCGGAAATGCCATTTAGTGAGTTTGAAGCCTACTACGAGCATTTGCAATCGATGAAAGGGTTTGACGAATTGGTAAAAATCTCAGGACATACATTGAAGAAGTAATTTACTTTTTCTTTTTACCGCTTGATGCAAGAAGGTTATCCCCACCACCGCAGCACATATCCAACCTACTGGGCCGAAAAACAAAAGGACGATAAACAATATCGCAATGAGACAACCTTTCATAGTTTAACGGTATGATAGTTAATTATAGCGGTAGAGTAATATGGGGTTTCTCTTATGTCCATAATCTGACAGCCAAATGTTCTTAGCTTTAGATTGACTTGATATATTTCCCCAAATTGGTCTTTCTTAGGGGCGTACATCCCACGGCGTTGAGCCTCTTTTTCTGTCTTTGGGTAGCCGTTTAATCGAGTAAAACCTATCCAATAAGCGAGGTAGTACCTCGTGCCGAATTTCACGGAGATAAGTTTACCGTCGGATTCACGGTAGAAACACCTTATTGCCGTTATCTCGTTGTCATAGGTGTTTTCCACTTCATACACGATAAAGCCTTCTTCTTCGCCAACGGGACTACCAACGGATTGTTCAAATTGTTCTTGGTTTACTTTCCCGATAAACTTTATCATGTTATCAGGTGTAAGGTCAAACTTGTTTTGCCCTAATGCCATCAATGAGATGAATAGGAAAATCGTTCCTAAGATAAGTTTTCTTGTTTCCATTCTACATTTTATTTTAGTTAGACAATAATCTGTAAAACGGCAACGGTATGAACGAGAACGGGTAAACGAAAACGAAGAACCACTGCCCAACGTCGTCATGGCCTACCACAGCCAACTTACCCATAGGAGCGGTTCTACGTCTATGACGCAGGACACACTTCACCCATTGGGTAAGTTGATTATCAGCCTTTATGGTCTTGTTGTGGTAGTTCGACGACGATTAGGCTGTATGTCCGAATAGAGTGCAAGCACTCAAATTCGGTTGCAAAAGTAGTTATTTTAATTCAAATAACCAATCAAACATCTTGTAATTATGAGACAATCAATAAAAAACAGAATCCGTTATTTTATTACTTTTAATAGAGTAACTAATTTTGTAACAAAATTATTTGGTATGATAAGTGACTTCAAAAACGGAGAATATGTGTGTCAGAAACACGATAAGACTAAGAAATTCTATGTCGTGTCAAACATAATAGTTGAAGGTAAAATCCAGTTAGGGTATTTTAGTGACAACACCCATCGCATTGAAGAAGATACTTATATTGAACCTTCAAAATTAGAGTACTCCGTTGAAGAAGTGTATCGGCGACACGATGAACTTAAAGGTGTCTTTTAGTACAATTTGGATACTTCAAATGAAAATCTTACATTTGGTGTAAATAGTATATAATTACGTAATCTGAAATGGTTCTTATTCATGAACTACTATGCCACTGGTTGGCATTACCAAATCATGTCTTTCCCCTTTTGCAGGTGGACTTTGCCGTCAATATATTCAAAATGGTCGTTGAAGATGGCGCGGGTACGCTTCCAACGGTTGTGGCTCCAGAGGTAGATTTCGGGCTGGCGGCGAATGGATTGCTCCATTTCACGGAAGTATTCTTCGGTGATTTCAAAGGGTTTGGCGTGCTTCGTGTTCTCTCTGATCACTTTGAATTCACAGTTGTAGTGGCCTCGTTTGATACGTTTCACGTCGCCGTAAACAAACACTTGATTCGTATGTCTGATGATACGCTCTGCTCCTGTGAGCACAGGTGTGTCGTGATGCAGGAACTCCAACCAATGATGAATGTTCCACCAAAAGGGCGTTTGGTCTGAGATATAACCCACGATGACGGGCTTTCCGGCCTTTCCAAGCGCAATGATTTTGCGTAACGACTCCTGCATGGGAATGCAATAAGCCCCTTGTCGCTCGCGGACGTATTTGAAAAGGCGGTCGAAATATTCGTTTTCCAAGGGGTGATAGAGTTGGCAGCAAAGCCCGTTTGTGAGCCAATAAGGCAGCGACGTAATCCATTCCCAATTGCCCAAGTGGCCTAAATACACGCCTATGGAGCGTCCTTCGGCCAGTAATTGTTCTATCTTTTCAGTGCCCGTGAAAGTCATTCGCTTCATGATTTGTTGCTTGCTGATGGTCATCAGTTTTACGGTTTCAACGATATAGTCGCAGAACCAATGATAAAACTTGCGTTCAATCTCGCGCAGTTCGGCCTCCGTTTTCTCGGGGAAAGAGGTCGTCAGGTTGTGCCATATCACGCGATGACGATAGCGAATGACGCGCGACATGAGCAGATAGAGCACATCGGAGAGGGCATAAAGCACGCTGAAAGGCAGCAAAGAGACGAACCACCAGAAGCCATAGGCCACGGTGTAAGCCATATATAAGAGGGCTTTCTTCATCTTTCGAGTCGGGCTTTGAGTTTATCTTTTACCATGCGGTACATATATTGATAGATGATGGCCTTGAGTTCGGTCTCCATCTGTTGTTGTTCTTTCACTTGGCCCACGAGGTTATGCTGCATGAGCAGGTCGTCAAGCCTGTAAATGGCTTTTGTTTGTCGACCGTCCCACTGTAAGACGTAACCGTATTTCACGTACTGGTAGATGCCATTAAGATAGTTCACGGCCCACGTTTTCTCTAAAGGTGTGTGGAAAAGGTCGGCACCGAAGGCCAGATAAGGAGTGGGATAGCCGATATAGTTGAGCAAGGTCGGCATGATGTCTGTCTGCTGTGCGATGGCATCTATGCGCGAGGCTTTGATTTCGCCTGACGGATCGTAGATGATGATAGGAGAGCAAAAGCCACCTATATCGGTCATGTATTGGGCGTGATCGCTTTGGTTCGTGTGGTCACTTGTGATGACAAAGATGGTGTTTTTGAACCACTTCTGCTTGCTTGCCGAGGCGAAGAACTTGCCAATGGCCATGTCGGTGTAGCGTATGCACTTCTGAATGGGAAGGTGTTCTTCCTTGTAAACGTTCTTATATTTATCGGGAACAACAAACGGGTCGTGGCTCGAAACAGTGAAGAGTGCGGTCATGAAAGGTTGTTTCATCTCGCTCATCTTCGCACAATAGTATTGCAGGAAAGGCTCATCCCATATTCCCCAGTTGCCATCGAAGTCTGCATCGCCACCGAAACGCGGGTCTTCATCGTAGTCTTGTCGGCCATAATAGTTTTGAAATCCAATCTTTTTGGAGAAGGCGAGGAAGCCCATCGAACCCCGGTTTGCCCCATGGAAGAAGGCCGTCTGATAGCCCCAGCGACTCAAGAGCCCCGGAATTCCGGTGTAATCATTCATCGAAGCGGGTGTCAAGATGAAGGGTTCGCCGAAGCGAGGAATGCCGCAAAGAATGGAAGGCATGCCGTCGATGCTCTTTCGTCCGTTGCAGAACGAATAGCGAAACACCATACTCTTCTCAATCAGGCGGTCCACATTGGGCGTGTATCCTTTGTATTTTCCACCGAAAAAGTCCTTGTTGAAGCCGCCGATATATTCTCTTCCGAAGCTCTCAACGATAAGGATGACGATGTTCTTCTTGTTGGATTTCCCCTTCGGAACAATCATATGGACGGGCGAATAGACCTTTGCGGCCTCATTCAAAGAGGCGAAGTAAGGAGGTATTTCGAAGTTGGATTTACCGATGGTGCGTATCAATGCGAACGGCGTATTGAGCACAACGGCACAGTCGGTGGGTCGTTCTACGAACTGATTTGCATTGCTTATCGTGATAGGACGAACGCCCGACTGCAGTCCGCCACGGCATCCTGCCACAGTAGCCACGCCTGCAATGGCAAGACAAACAAGATGTTTGACGGTATATCCCAATCGTTTCTTGCCCGTAAAGAAGTCGCGATAGTCGGTGCGGGGCATGACATAGAGCTTCGATAAGCCCCATATCAGCACGGCAAAGACAAGGAACAGGTACCAATGCGTCAGCGTGTTGTGTAGGATAATAGCGGCAATATTGTTTTCATTGCTGAACTCTTGGAACACGGTTGTCGTTGTTCGGCGGAGCGTAAAGGGGAAGTAAACCGCGTCGGCAAGGTTAATGGCCAGTGCAACGGCATTGACAATGACAAACAACCACTTGCACAAGTGGTGATAAAAGCGCGTCTCTTTCAACCACAAGGGAAGGAGCATCAAAACGATATAGGGGATATGCGTGTAGCAAATGGCCGTGGTGTCGAACATCAGGCTGCCTTTTATCCACTGACCGATATCAGCTTTTTCGAGCCCCTCGGCAAAGTAACTGTAGTTTACCAGCACGTAGGTGAGCCGTGCAAGTGCGTAAATGATGTAAGCCAACAGCAAGTTGATGAGCAATGCTATCGGCGAACCGAATGTTGATTTTAACAAGTGTTTCATAGCTATTTGTTGTTACTTCTGACGAGAGGGGTAAAGTCCGACTAACTTTCAACCTTGAAACCACGAATGTCACGGACTGATTTTCTGAACCATTCCAGTTTGGAAAGTTCCATAATTACCTTGTAGAGAGCCGTCAGGTCGTCGGTCTTTGTCAAGTAAGTACTACCTTGAACCCAGTCAAAACCATTGGCCATCAATAGCTCTTTTATCTCATAATAAGCATCGTTGTAGGGCTCTCCGTAGTATTTTTTAAGGTCTGAGACGACCATGTCAAAGCTTAGCGCGTACATGTTCCTGCTGTAATTTGAACAAATCCTGATACCCAAAGAAGATACCATCCTTTTCCGTCTTGGCGGAAATGACGGTCCCGGCATAGGGGTTGTTTTCAACCTCAATCACTGTTGCGGCCACCCAATCAGCTTTATGCGTCAGATCGGGAGAGATAAGCACATGGTCACCTACTTTCATAACTCTTTCTTTTTTGTTTGCAAAGCGTATATGCGCTATAACGCTTCAATCATAAGCACTTATAAAATCGGAAAAGGGAAAGGCATTACGACTTGGTTGCAACTCAAATTCCCCTAACTCTCTTGACTTGCTATTGTTTCAAACAGTGCTTGTCATTGATGCAAAGATAGAAAAAATGTGCTGTTCGGCCAAAGAAAACACTTGCTTTTTCTTGTCTGACAGGCTTTTTGTCATACCAATCATTGGCTAATATCCGGCTACTTGAGAGCGTTCTCTGTCATATTTTTCTATGCCTGGCTGTATGCCGAATATTCCCAAGCTTGTCTTTGAGAAGTATAGCGTTTCATTTCTTTCCCGACATTGATACACAAAGGCATGAGCTTTCTCCTGCAAAGAATAGCTGTAAACCTCTCTCTTGTCGTATTTCGACCGGCCGTGTTGCGCCAACAGTTTCTTTCTTTCATGATTGAACATGTGGGCAAACATCAACATTTCGTTATAGACGGTATGATTGCCACTTATAAAATCAAGCTCCCCAATCAGTTTTATATTCACGCACCGTTTCGGTGTCTTTATATAAAATTGCTTATACTTGGTATTGCCGAGATAGTTGCACTGATATTCAAGTATCGTGTCGTTGCCACAAATTCTGTCATAAGTGCGAGCCGGTTCTTCGAGACTGCTCTTAGTAAAGGGCTGTCTCTTTTTCCAAAGTTCCAATTCTATATAATTACGCCACCTATTGCCCTGTCTATGATATACTTTCACATGAGTCGTATCATTTGATGGGATTACAATCATCGTATCTTTCGTTGTCTTTACGTAAACGAAGGGCGAATATATTGGTTTACCCACCCCTTCCATCTTAAATTCATCGAATGTTTGATAGCGCCGGAATGTTTTAAGGGCATACTTTTTCAATGACTGTCGATTCTCATTCGTTGAATCCGACCTGCGAGGTGTGCTATCATATGTGCGTGCTTTCCCCTGATGGGCTTTTGCTCCAACCTGTTGTTTGTTTGAACATCCTTGACAAATGGACAGCAATAACAACGCCTGTATTATAAATGATTTTCCCATGTATCCCTTGATAAAAGACGTTTTGTTCATCAATGCTTCCTTATTATTCGTAAGGATATGCTGAATATGTGCTGCAATTCTTCGGTTATGGTTTGTCTTAAATACCGGTCTCAAGAAAATTCCAAGCTTTGGAACGCCGTACTATTCATACGCATAACGGTCGATGTAGTTGTCGAAATCGGTCTCTTCGGTGTAGCCATACGCGCGGAAGATGTCGAGAACACCGGCTTGTTGCTCGGGCGTGAGGGTGAGTTGGCCGTTCATGTAGCGATAGTAGGCAGAACGACTGCCGAGGTATTGCTGGAGTTCTCTGCGTATCGGGGTGTCGTCCCGATGCTTTATGTTGAGGAACAGCTTGCGGAACCCCCACGCTGCGCGTATCACTCGCTTTTCGACGTAGAACTTGCACTTGCCATTTTGCAGCGCATTGGGGTAGATGGCAAAGCCCTCTGTGTTGTCTTCCGGCAGATGTCGGCCGGCAAAATAGTGCATGCAAGTCTCCTTGCGCGGGCATTGTTCGTTGAAACAGAAGTCCCATGTGGGCGGAACGGAAGCGAAATCAAAAGTTAGTTCTGCCATGTCGTTTACTTATTATAAGGTTAAACGTTATTTATTTGTGGTTTTTATCAATGAAAGTATGCGCCGTTTGTTCTGTCTTTCATTCTTCCACGGCACGCAAGTTGTTAGGCGTGCACCATCGAATAATAAAAGATAAATAAGAAATGAACAGAGCAAACGACTTTTATACCTGCTGCATGTCATGCAGTCGCTTGTAGTATCCGTCCTTGGCGATGAGTTCGTCGTGCGTGCCGCGCTCGATAATTCGGCCTTCGTGGAGCACGCAGATTTCGTCGGCATTGCGAATGGTCGAGAGGCGATGGGCCACGGCAACGGTCGTGCGGGTCTTCATCAATCGGGTCAAAGCATCTTGAACCAAACGTTCGCTTTCGGTGTCGAGGGCCGATGTTGCTTCGTCGAGAATGAGGATAGGCGGGTTCTTCAAGATGGCACGGGCAATGCTGATGCGCTGCCGTTGTCCGCCGGAAAGGCGCCCACCACGGTCGCCGATGTTCGTGTCGAAACCGTTCTCGCTCTGCATGATGAAGTCGTATGCGTTGGCTATTCGGGCCGCATTGGCCACTTGTTCATCGGTAGCTTCGTCGTTGCCAAACCTGATGTTGTTTTTGAACGTGTCGTTGAAGAGAATGGCTTCTTGGTTGACATTGCCGATGAGACGGCGCAGGTCGTGAATCTTCAGGTCTTTTACGTTGATACCGTCGATGAGCACTTCTCCCTCTTGCACGTCGTAATAGCGCGGTATCAGGTCTACGAGCGTAGACTTGCCCGAACCGCTCTGTCCCACCAAGGCAATCATCTTGCCCTTGGGAATGGTGAGGTTGATATCGCGGAGCACCCATTGTTGGTCGTATTTGAACGACACGTGACGGAACTCTATTTCGTGTTCAAAGGCAACGAGAGGGTGCGTGTCGGGTTTCTCTTTGATGGTGATTTCCGCCTGAAGTATCTTGTCTACGCGCTCCATGCTGGCCAAACCTTTCGGTATGTTGTAGCCGGCTTTGGAGAATTCTTTCAGCGGATTGATGATGGAATAGAGCATCACGAGGTAGTAAATGAACTTCGGACCGGTCAGCGTGTGGTTGTTCAGCACGAGCATTCCGCCTACCCAAAGCACGATGATAATCATTACCGTACCCAGAAACTCGCTCATCGGGTGGGCCAACTGCTGGCGAATGTTCACGCGCATCACGTTTTTGCGGTAGCTGCTGTTGGTCTTGTCGAAGCGTTTGTTCATCAGTTCCTCGGCACAGAAGGCCTTGATGATGCGGAGTCCGCCGAGCGTTTCCTCCACTTGGCTCATCGTGTCGCTCCACAGGCTCTGGGCTTCGATGCTCTGTGCCTTGAGCTTTCGGCCCACAAGTCCCATGAACCAACCGAAGAGGGGCACGAAGATAATCGTGAAAAGCGTGAGTTGCCACGAGGTAATCACCAGTGCCGCGAAGTAGCTGATGATGAGTATCGGGTTCTTGAAGAGCATGTCCAAGCTGGCCATGATGGAGCCTTCGATTTCCTGAACATCGCCACTCATGCGGGCAATGATGTCACCTTTGCGCTCTTCGCTGAAGAAACCGAGCGACAAGGCATTGATTTTCTGATAAAGCTGATTGCGGATATCGCGCACGACTCCCGTGCGGATAGGAATGATGCAGGCCGAGGAAAGGAAGTAAGCTCCTGTCTTCAGCATCGTCATAAAGGCCAAGAGCAGTCCGATAACGAGCAATGTGTTTGCCGGACCTGTTGTGGCAATGAAGTGTTGAATATAGTAATTGGCGTTGTTGGTCAGCATTCCAACGAGGTCTTCAAGCCCGTGAACATTGTCCCAAACGACAAGTTTCGTGACCGGTTTCACATCACTTGTCTTGAACAAAATCTGCAAAATGGGAATCAATGTCATAAACGAGAAGATGTTCAGCACCGCAGAAAGGATGTTGAACACGACGCTCCAAACTAAATACTTCTTATAAGGTGGAACGAAACGGCGCAATACTTGCAGGAACTCTTTCATAGGTAATTATCTGCTTATCCAGTTTTCTGTTTTTACTTTCGGTATCCTATCTAAATGCTTTATGTTATCAGTGACAAGAATACAATCATGTGCTACAGCTGTTGACCCAATCAACAGATCAAAATTATCTATCATCAAGCCTTGTTGACGTAAAATAGTTTTATTTTTGCCGAATAGTGATAATACATCAGATATAGGAATGACTTCAAACAAATCCGTCAGAATTTGAATTTCTTTTAAGTGTTTCTGCTGTTTACTGTTATAAGCCCCGTAATAAAGCTCGGCAATAGTGATTTCAGAAAGCTTACAAGACGCTATCCCCACCTCTTTTATTTTATCAGAGACAGGGTAGCGACCATGTAATAATTCTATGCAGATATTGGTATCAAGCAAGTATTTACTCTTCATCGAATGACACGATTTTATGAATGTCATCAGTTTGTCGACCTTCTTGTATACTTTGTTTCACCACATCAATATCAACATCTGCCCATGAGCCTGCCAAACCATCAAGCAAGCTGAGCTTTTTCTGACTTTTCAGCTTCGCTTCTTCCTCTTTTGCTTCATGGATGAGCTGCTCACCAAGCCAACGTTTGTTACTTGGAGAGAGAGACATAGAGTTGACAAAGTCCAAAAAACTTCCTATATTGATTATTGCGTCCATATATATGATTATGATTTATATTTCATTTACCCCATGTTCAAACAAATATTCAGGCGAGATAGTAGTACTATTCGACCAAAAGATGGTGCCATCAAGTCCAAACTGAACGAATTTACGCTTGTCTCCCAGTTCTTCGAAAGCCGGATAACTTAACAAGGGCGTCAGCTTCACTTTCTTCTTTTTACCATTGTTGAACAAACATAGCAGGCTGTAATCTCCTAAATATTCAACATTTGTTATATTCAGTATCATCTTCTAAGTCTTTATCGGCTTATCTTGTTGATTTTCTCACTTCTTTGTGCCTTGTCCCACAGCTGCATCAATTCATCTTCATGCTCGTCCATAAAGGTGTTAATGATTTCGATGGCGCGCGAACTGGTCTTTCCTTCTATCAATCTGTCTTTGATGGTAATCGTAAACTCTCCATCACCACTCTTTACATGGATATGTGGAGGAGGTATGATCAAAACCATAAATATAGATGGCTATGCCTTATAAGACAAAGACAGCTCCCATGATAATATCTCTTTTGCAAATATAAACATTAAAAGTAGAACGGCAAAGCGTTTCCGTAGTTTTATCTTCTTCGAGTCATTTACATTTCTTCGCCAAAGAGTGTGGCGCTTGTCGAACCGGTGATGCGCACCTTGATGAACTCTCCGATGTGGTGATGGCCTTTTTCGATGATGACAGCCTTGTTTTGTTCGGTTCTTCCCATGAGATGATTGCGGTCTTTCTTACTGAACCGCTCTGTCAGAATGACGAAATCCTTGCCTTCGTCCTTCTTATTTTGCTCGGCACTGATGGTCGTCTGCAATTGAATAAGCTCGTTCAGTCGGGCAATTTTCACCGCTTCAGGCACGTTGTCGGCCAAGTGTTTGGCGGCATACGTACCCGGGCGCTCGCTGTATTTGAACATGAACGCACTGTCGAAGCCCACTTCTTTCACCAAGGAGAGCGTCAATTGCTGGTCTTCTTCGGTTTCATTATGATAGCCCACGAAGATGTCGGTGGTCAATCCGCAGTCGGGAATGATGCGCTTGATGGCCGCAACCTTATTGAGATAGTCCTCGCGGGTGTACTTTCTGTTCATCAAATGTAGTATTTTATTACTTCCGCTTTGTGCCGGAAAGTGGATATGGTTGCAGAGGTTTGGCTCGTCGGCAATGGCATACAGAATGTCCTCGCTCATGTCTTCGGGGTTCGATGTGGTGAAACGCACGCGCATATCAGGCACACTCTGGGCCACTTTCCGCAGCAGTTCGGCAAACGAAGTACCGTTTTCCGGCCGCTTGCCATTGGGCAACAGTCCATAGGAATTCACATTCTGACCGAGTAAAGTAACCTCTTTAAACCCCTTGTCGTGCAGGTCTTTTACCTCGGCCAAGATGCTTTCGACATCACGACTGCGCTCTCTTCCGCGCGTAAAAGGCACGATGCAGTAGTGACAGAAGTTGTTGCAACCGCGCATAATGCTTACAAATCCGCTCACCCGACCGCCAATACGTTGCGGAAGCACGTCGCGATAGGTCTCGGTTGTAGAGAGTTCGGTGTCCACAGATGCGTGTCCGAGCTCGCATTCCGCAATCATCGAGGGTAGGTTGAGATAGGAGTCGGGACCGCAAACAAGGCTTGCATGATGGTTTTTCACCAAGTCATCTTTCACACGTTCGGCCATACAGCCGAGCACACCAAGGATAAGTCGGCGTCCTTTCTTCTGTTCGGCGTGCAGCGTTTCGAGCCGGTTATAAATCTTATTCTCTGCATTTTCGCGCACACTACAGGTGTTCAGGAAGATGGCATCGGCCTCTTCTTCGTGCTCACACACGTCATATCCGGCCATTTTCATCACTGAAGCGACGACCTCACTGTCTGCAACATTCATCTGACAGCCGTAAGTTTCTATGTATAGTTTCTTGTTCATAGGTGGAAGGAGCCCTAAACCCACCCCCAACCCCTCCCCAAGGGAGGGGAGAAAAGGCTTGAGAGGCTTGTTATGGCCTATGTATTGTTTGCTTTATTGTCTTTATTTCTATATCAATTATATGTTTCGTTATTGAAAAGTCAACCGTAATCTTCCGCTTTTTGCAACTTTTTTTCCTTGGAAAATCAATGATTTTTGTTTCTAAATGCGTTAAACAGGAGATGCAAGAAAGTTCGAGCAATTGTCATCTCCCCTCCCTTCGGGAGGGGGCGGGGGTAGGTTTTGAGCTGTTGATGAGGCTCCCTACTCCATAAAACACAACGCCCGTGACCACTCCCGCAATGGCATCAATGACGTAATGCGCCTGAATATACACCGTAGCCATGCAGAGGAACACGTAGAAAGGCAATAGGGAGAACAGCAGTTTACGGCTGCCGCTACGCCAAGCCAACAGCATGCAGATGGTGCCGACGCCCACATGACTGCTCGGAAAGGCTGCCGTGGGGCGTTCACCTGCGGCCTTTGCGTCTTCAACAAGGCCGTAGAAGAAGCCTTGTGTATAGCCGGGAGCCGGCAAGCAGTCCTGATGATGGTTAAAATAATCGCCCACATTGGGGAATATTCCCTGTGCGACATGCTGCAAACCGATGGCCTTATAATAAAAGGTAGGGCCCACAACGGGCAGCAAATCATAGATTGTATAGTAGGCAAAAAACGAACCTAAGATGATAAAAGCAGCCTTTTGAAGGTCTCCATAACGCTGAAAGAAGTAGTAAAGCAGCACGACGGCAATCATCGGATAATATGCCGCATAACCGCAATCCATCAGTTCACTCACGATAGGCGAGGGGAAAGTGCGGGCGAATTCCAATGCGGGCTGGAAGCCGAAAAGCTGCTGTTCCCACGTTGCAAACACGTGGTCGAGGTTCGGAAACATGCGGTTGATCTCATAGGTATCGGGATACCACCACGCCAGCATAGCCATTTGGGCGCCCACACGGACAAACATGGTCAGCTTACAAGGCAGCATTCGGTAGGCCGCCCACAGGAGTATCGTCATCGCACCCACGCGTATCCGCCCCCAAATCATGGCTTCGGGGTTGACGAGCTTGGTCGAAGTGAACAGCACGATGAGCAGTGTAAAGGCGATATAGCCCAATACTACCCACTCAAAAGGCAGCAATCCTTTATGTTCGGCCGTCCAACCCTTACCCTGCCAAGGCCATGTTGTGTTCTTTTTCCTTCTGTTTCCCATTTACAACCAATTGTTCTCCTTATACCAACTGATGGTCAGTTGCGTGCCACGCTTAAGGTCGTATTGCGGATGGAAGCCCAGTTCGTCTACTGTCGGCTCTATGTTGCAACGCCAGTTTCGCTGTTTCAAGATGTTGTATTTGTCGTTGTTGAGCGCCGAAATCCTGCCCGTCATGTGTCCGATGTGCTCACCAAAGAACGTCACAAGGCGCAGAACCCACACCGGAACCCTGAGTCTTATCCACCAAGGCCGGCCCAAACAGTCGTGAATCAAGTTGCTGAAGTCGGCCGATTGATATACATTACCGTCGCTAAGGAAGTATTTCCGGCCGTCACGACCACGGTCGAGGGCGAGGAATACAGCTTGAACTACGTCGAGAACATAGACAAACGTGATATCCTGACGCCTGAAACCCACCGAGAAGTCCACGTGTCCTTTGATGCTTTTTGCCATAAGGAAATAGTCACGTTCACGCGGACCGTACACCCCCGTAGGCCGTAATATAATGTAAGGAAAGTCGTTTCCCACACTATCGAGAAACTTCTCGGCCTCCAATTTGCTCTTTCCGTACGCGGTATTCGGGCGAGGAATGTCGTCTTCGCCTATCTCTTGATAAGGTTGTTGCTCCTTGATTGCCCCGTAAACACTAAGACTACTCAAGTAAATAAAGCGGCGGATAGGCATCTCGAGTGCCAAAAGAGCACGTACAAGATGGCGCGTTCCGTCGGTGTTGATCCTGAAGAACTCCTCTTTGTTGAGGCACTTTGTGACGCCTGCGGCATGCACAACGTAGTCGAAAGTGTGCCCGGTTAACTGCTTCTTCAGTTCATCTTCATCGGAGAAATCAAGTTCAATGAAGTTGATGCGCGCGTCAGTGAGATACTTTCTTGAGCTGCTTTTCCTCACAGCGGCCCACACTTCCATCCCTCTGTTGAGTGCTTCCTCCACGATAAAGCTGCCAATGAAGCCACTGGCACCCGTTACTAATATTTTCATCAAATAGCTATTTCTGGGGCAAAATTAATGGAAATTCCATGAACCGCAAAGGATTTTAGCGATTATTTAGGCTTAGGACGGATATAGCTGCTTTGTCGTACTGCTTGTAGTCAGGCGGTCAAAAACGCAATAGCTTTAGCATTGATAGGCTAAAAACTGCTGTTCGCTATTTCAATCTCAGCTTATTATCGTGCAAAATGGCTGTGAAAAGAATGTAGGGACGCACGACTCGTGTGTCCACTTAAGTTAAATCAGAAGCCAACTACACGGTTATATAGGGCGGACGCATGAGCCGTGCGTCTTCATACCTCTTTCATTGATAACCAACAACTTACATCTCGCGTTCCAATATCAGCCATTTCGCCGTGCAATCTCACCCATTTTATCGCGTAATATGGCCCATATTGTGCGGCAATGTGGCTGAGATTGAAAAACGATTAAACGAATGTTGGGATGCACGCCCTGCGTGGTCATCGGGTGGCGAGCAGGAAAGCAAGGCTTCGCTTCACGGGATACCACACCGAAAGCCAGCCCACGGCAATCACCGTGAGGAAGATCAGGACCACATCATCGTAGTGCACGCTGACAGGGTAGGCGTTGACGACGAAGCTACCACTGCTGCTGCCGAGCGAAACGAAGCCATATTGCTGTTGAAGCCAGCAGAGCAAAAGACCCAATCCGATGCCGATAACGGCACCGAAAGCCGAAATCATGCGACCTTCAAACATGAAGATTCGGGTGATTTGTCGGTCGTTTGCCCCCATGTTTTGCAGGGTCGTGATGTCGTTTTTCTTGTCGATGATGAGCATGGAGAGCGAACCTATGATGTTGAAACAGGCCACAATGAGAATGAAAGTGAGGAAGATATAAGCGATATACTTCTCGATTTGCATGATCTTAAACGTGTCTTCCTGTTGCTCAAAGCGGTCTTTTACCTTGTATTTCTCGCCCACAATAGCTTGCATTTCACGCTTCACTGCATCGAGATCGCTGCCATCTTTGAGTCTGATTTCAAGCGAAGAGAGTCGCCCCTGCTGCCCAAAAAGGTTTCGGGCAAAGGCTATCGGGGCGATGATATAGTTCTTGTCGTATTTGCTTTGGTTCACCGAGAACACCACACCGGGCGACAATAGCGAATCAACCACGAAGGCTCCGGCCGGATTTGTAGCGTCGAACTGTCCCTCTTTCTGCGGGGCATAGATGCGAAGATAGTCGCCGAAGCGTGCACCGGTGCCCAAGGTGGAGGCCAATCTGATGCCCATCACGCCGTATTGCAGGTTGCCTGCGTGCAGACTATAGGTGCCGTCGCCATAGAGAATGTCCTTGATATGCGTCAATTGGTCGAAGTTATCGTCGACACCTTTCACGATAACCATGGCTTGATGCCCGTTGTAGAAGGCCAAGGCTTGGTCTTCCACGCTCTCTGTTGCCACGTCTACGTCGGGCAAGGCCTTTACTTTTGCGAGCAAAGGGTCGTCACTTGGGGCCGTTTTCCCTTGGGTCGGAACGAGTTCAATCTGCGGGTCGAAGTTCGTAAAGAACGTGGCTACCAAGTCATGGAAGCCGTTGAAGACACTCAAAACGATGACCAATGCCATCGTAGCCACGGCAACTCCGATCACCGAAATAATGGATATGACGTTGATAACGTTCGTACTCTTCTTCGAAAAGAGGTAACGACGGGCAATATAAAATGGGAAATTCATAAAAAGCCTCATTCAACCATTTCCCCGGATACCCACCCCAACCCTCCCAAAGGGAGGGAGTCCTTGCTTGAAGCCTGTTTGTAGAGGGGAAATCTCACTGACAGAACTCCCTCCCTTTGGGAGGGTTGGGGTGGGTGTTAGGGTTGTTTGTTTTTTAATAGCTCATCTATCCGCTCGATATAGTCCAAACTATCGTCGATAAAGAAGCGGAATTCGGGAATAATGCGCAGCTGATTGTGCATGCGACGGCCCACTTCGTAGCGCACGGTCTTCTCGTTCTTCGTGATGTTTCCGACGATTTCCTCACCTTTCTCACTGGGGAAGATGCTCAGATAGGCCGTACAAACACTCAAATCCGGGCTGATTCGTACGCGTGTCACGCTGACCATCACGCCGTGCATGGCGCGTGTCTGCTCCTGAAAGATTGTTGCCAGCTCCTTTTGCAACAGTCTTGATATGCGATTTTGTCTTGTTTCCTGCATCGTTTTTCTATATTTACAGTAAAGATATGGCTAACAAGGACAATGAAAGCTTGCTTCCAAATTGTCGGGTGCAACGATATCTTCTGCAAAGATAATGATTTTTCCCGTCAATCTGTGCGGTTGTGGTTGCTTTTTATGATGCTTTCAATCATCAACGGTGCGTTTTTTATCGCCTGACTTTACTCGGTCATCATCGAAAGGCGGCTTTTCCGATGCGCAAATCCGGTTGATTATTTTGATATTCACCACTTTTCAGTTACCTTTGTACCATAAATCAAGATTATGGAACAGGAGAATAAGGACTTAAAGGCAGTGGAACTGCCCGAGAATGCCTTTCGTGAACTGAAGGAAGGCGAGCAGTATGAACCGGTGATGCGGGGCGAAGTATGTCCCGAAGTGAATGGCTGGTCGGTGATATGGGGTATATTAATGGCCGTTTTGTTCTCTGCTGCGGCCGCTTATCTGGGCCTGAAAGTGGGCCAAGTATTCGAAGCTGCCATCCCGATAGCCATCATTGCGGTGGGGGCTTCGACTGCCGCAAGGCGCAAGAATGCCTTGGGCGAGAACGTCATCATACAGAGCATAGGAGCTTGTTCGGGTGCAGTCGTGGCCGGAGCTATCTTCACTTTGCCCGCTATTTACATTCTTCAGGCCAAGTATCCCGAGATGACAACCTCCTTTTTCAATATCTTTATGGCCTCAGCCTTGGGCGGAATCCTCGGTATTCTGTTCCTTATTCCGTTCAGAAAATACTTTGTCAGCGACATGCATGGCAAGTATCCGTTCCCTGAAGCGACTGCAACAACGCAGGTATTGATAAGCGGTGCCAAGGGAGGAGCGCAGGCCAAGCCCCTCTTGATAGCCGGACTTGTGGGCGGACTTTACGACTTTATCGTCGCAACCTTGGGTTGGTGGAATGAGAATTTCACGAGTCGTGTGGTCGGAATTGGGGCCGAATTGGCCGATAAAGTCAAGGTAGTTTTCAAGGTAAACACTGGAGCTGCCGTGCTTGGTTTAGGCTATATCGTTGGCTTGAAGTATGCCCTTTACATCTGTTTTGGCAGCTTGGCCGTGTGGTGGTTGATTGTTCCCGGCCTCTCTCTCTGCTTTCATGATCAAGTGTTAAACGCATGGGACCCCGCGATCACGCAGACTGTGGGAAGCATGAGCCCTGAGATGATATTCCGATCCTACGCCCGAAGCATCGGTATCGGGGGCATTGCGATGGCCGGTATCATTGGGATTATCCGTAGTTGGGGCATCATTCGCGATGCCGTGGGGCTTGCTTCGCGCGAGCTGAAAGGCAAAGGAACGAGCTTGAATGGCGTGAAACGCACGCAAAGAGACCTCAGTTTCAAAATCATTGCCATAGGGAGTTTGGTTGTGTTGGCACTCACTTTCTTCTTTCTCACAGGCGTTATGCACGGGAATTTGTTCTTTGCTGTCGTCGGAATACTGCTGGTGACGGTCATAGCCTTCCTTTTTACCACCGTAGCCGCCAATGCAATAGCCATCGTTGGCACCAATCCTGTGTCGGGAATGACGCTGATGACGCTCATCATTGCAAGCATCGTGCTGGCCGGAGTGGGCCTGAGAGGACCCTTGGGAATGCTGGCTGCGCTCATCATGGGCGGCGTTGTTTGCACGGCATTGAGTATGTCTGGCAGCTTTATCACAGACCTTAAGATTGGCTATTGGCTGGGGTCTACGCCGCAAAAGCAGGAGAGTTGGAAGTTCTTGGGCACCATAGTGAGTGCCGCAACGGTTGGAGGAGTGATGATGTTGCTCAACGAAACCTATGGATTTTCAACGGGACAGCTTGCCGCTCCACAGGCCAATGCGATGGCAGCCGTGATAGATCCGCTTATGAACGGGGTGGGGGCGCCGTGGATTCTCTATGGTATTGGTGCGCTGTTGGCTGTCGTTCTGACGCTTTGCAAGGTACCTGCGCTCGCTTTTGCACTGGGAATGTTCATTCCTTTGGAGCTGAATGTGCCGTTGGTTGTAGGCGGTGCCATCAATTGGTGGGTCACTTCGCGCAGCAAGGACGCCGAGGTGAACAAGCAACGTGGCGAACGTGGCACGCTCATTGCCAGCGGATTCATTGCCGGCGGAGCCTTGATGGGCGTGGTGAGTGCGCTGTTGAAGTTCGGCGGATTTGATGTTTGGCTGGCAGACATGGGCCTTTCAGTGCCCGAGACATGGTGGGCAAACCCATTAAGTGAGGTATGTTCGCTCGCAGCCTACGTCTGTCTGGTTCTCTTCTTCGTCCGGATTACCCGCAAATGACATATATATAATAAGGTGTAAGCAACGAGA
Source organism: Segatella maculosa DSM 19339 = JCM 15638 (assembly GCF_000382385.1). Taxonomy (GTDB): domain Bacteria; phylum Bacteroidota; class Bacteroidia; order Bacteroidales; family Bacteroidaceae; genus Prevotella; species Prevotella maculosa. Next base: position 91,593 of record NZ_KB908328.1, read on the forward strand.
GTATGACATTAAATAAAGACAGCAAGATTTATATTGCAGGCCATCACGGGCTCGTGGGCTCTGCCATTTGGAAGAATTTAGAGCAACGTGGCTACACAAATCTGGTGGGACAGAGTCACAAAATGCTTGACTTAACGGACCAAAATGCCGTGAAACAGTTCTTCAATGTCACCCGACCTGATGCCGTAGTTTTGGCCGCTGCGTTCGTCGGAGGCATCATGGCTAACTCGCTTTATCGCGCAGATTTCATCATGCAGAACATGAAAATGCAATGCAATGTGATTGAAAACGCTTACAAATATGGCGTGAAAAAGCTGCTATTCCTTGGCTCCACGTGCATCTATCCCAAGAATGCACCGCAGCCGATGCGCGAAGATTGCCTGCTCACTTCACCTTTGGAATACACCAATGAGGAGTATGCTATCGCCAAGATTGCAGGACTTAAGATGTGTGAAAGCTACAACTTGCAGTACGGAACCAACTATATTGCCGTCATGCCTACCAATCTTTACGGACCCAATGACAACTTCCATTTGGAGAATAGTCACGTGATGCCGGCCATGATGCGCAAGGTTTACTTGGCCAAACTCATTCATATTGGCGACTGGGATGCCCTGCGTAGCGATATGAATAAGCGTCCCATTAATCCCCCAAACAGCCTCCGTGAGGTCATAGGGGCAGGCAATGTAGATGGCAATAGCACGAAAGAACGCATGCTGAAAGCCCTGGCTTTCTATGGCATCGAGGACAATCGGGTGACGCTATGGGGCGACGGTAGCCCGCTAAGGGAGTTCCTTTGGAGCGAAGATATGGCCGATGCCAGCGTGCATGTGCTGCTGAATGTCGACTTCAAAGACATCATCGGCATCGACAAATACTCCTCCGTTTGCTACGGAGCAAAGGCAAATGGAGTCGTTGACCGCAACAATTCGGAAGGCCGGGGCGGTGCTATTCCGTCGTTAGGTGAGATAAGAAACTGTCACATTAACGTAGGAACAGGCAAGGAACTCTCCATTCGTGAGCTGGCAAACTTGGTTGTTCAGGCGGTCGATTTCAAGGGAGAAATCGTCTGGGATGCCTCAAAACCCAACGGAACCCCACGTAAACTCATCGACGTGGAGAAGCTGCATCGCCTCGGTTGGACACACAAAGTGGAAATCGAAGAAGGCGTGAAAATGCTCTATGAGTGGTATCGTGGGCATCTGAAATAACCAATGCATAATGATATGGAACATTTTTATCCACTGCTTTTCGAGCCCAATCTCCACGAAACCGTGTGGGGCGGAGACCGCTTAACCACTTGGAAAACCCTTCCGGCCCACGCATCTCCCGTGGGAGAATCATGGGAAGTGAGTGCCGTTCCGTCGAGCATCGGCATCGTAGCCAACGGCCCTTACAAGGGCACAGACCTCGTTTCGCTCATCAACCACAGCCCCGAAGCCATCTTGGGTGGCCAAGTTTCGCGGCAATACAAGGGGAAAATGCCGCTCTTGGTGAAGCTGATTGATGCGCAACGTGACCTGAGTATTCAGGTCCATCCCAATGACGAAATGGCGCAAAGGGTGCATGGTAAGTTCGGAAAAAGCGAGATGTGGTATATCATTTCAGCTGATCCCGGCGCTTATCTTTACGTGGGGTTCAACCGCAAAATCGATGAAACCGAATACAAACAACGCATTGCCGACGGCACCATCACCGACGTATTGGCCCGCCACGAGGTGCATCCGGGCGACGTGTTCTACATTCCTGCCGGTCGTGTTCACGCCATCGGGGCCGGCATTCTGCTGGCCGAAGTGCAGCAAAGCAGCGACCTTACCTATCGCATCTACGACTATAACCGACCCGGAATGGACGGAAAACCGCGCGAACTGCACACGGATTTGGCCGCAGAAGCCCTCGATTATCATGTCGAAAGCAACTATCGGGCGCACTATTCCCCCACAGATGAGGGAGCCGTCTCCATGCTTTCAACCCCTTATTTCACGATAGATTTGGTCGAAACATCAGTGCCTTTCCACCGCAATCTCACCCAACATGACAGCTTTGTCGTCGCCATGTGCCTCGCCGGCGACTGCAAAATACGCGTCAGAACAACGGGCGATGAAGTCCTGTTGCACGAGGGGTTCAGTTGCATGATCCCTGCCGTTGCGGCCGATTACGACCTCATTCCCGTGACCGGACACACTAAAGTGCTCGACGCCTACATTGCCAACAAGCCGTAAGGCACATGTTTCAGTTAACAAGTTGGCGATAAACAAGTGAACAAGTTGCGTGCGACAATCAACTTGTTCACCCATCTACGCGTTAACTATCAACTGCAATGTGAGCGGACGCACGGCCCGTCCGTCCCTACATATATTCAATCGGAAAGAGGCATCGGCCACATTGATAACCAACGACTTACACCTTGCGCCTTCATCTCACCCATTTTACCGCACAATATGGGCCATATTACCGTGCAATATGGCTGGAAATACCGCGCAATAAGACTGATATTGCAACGCCATCTTATGGCTGTAAAAAACGGGTGGTATGGAATTATCCGTTGTGCATGATAATTTCTGAATTAAAAACATTACCTTTGTAGACATTATTTCATGATGCGCACGGGCGAAACACAAAAACAAAGGAATAAAAATAAAACAAAACAGGCAAATGGATTACAACTTCAGTGAAATAGAAAAGCGATGGCAGCAGGCTTGGGCAGCCAACCGGACCTACAAGGTGACGGAAGACAAGTCGAAAAAGAAGTTCTATGTGCTCAACATGTTCCCTTATCCGTCGGGGGCGGGACTGCATGTGGGCCACCCCTTGGGCTACATTGCGAGCGACATCTACGCACGCTTCAAACGATTGCAGGGTTATAACGTGCTCAACCCCATGGGATACGATGCCTATGGTCTGCCTGCCGAGCAGTATGCCATTCAAACGGGCCAGCATCCTGCCCTCACCACCGAGACAAACATCAATCGCTACCGAGAGCAGTTGGACAAGATTGGCTTCTCGTTCGACTGGGACCGCGAAGTACGCACCTGCGAGCCGGGCTATTATCACTGGACACAGTGGGCATTTGAGAAGATGTTCGACAGCTTCTTCTGCAATGAATGCGGGCAGGCGCGCCCCATTGCCGACCTCGTCAGGCACTTTGAGGCCGTAGGAACCGAGGGTGTGGACGCCGCCGAGACCGAATCGCTTCACTTTACGGCCGAGGAATGGAAGGCCATGAGCGAACATGAGCAGCAGAAAGTGCTGATGAACTATCGCATTGCCTATCTGGGAGAGACGATGGTCAACTGGTGTCCGGCCTTGGGAACGGTGCTTGCGAACGACGAAGTGGTGAACGGTGTGAGCGAACGTGGGGGCTATCCCGTCGTTCAGAAGAAGATGCAGCAGTGGTGTCTGCGTACTTCGGCCTACGCACAACGCCTGCTCGACGGACTGGAAACCATCAACTGGACCGACTCTATCAAGGAAACACAACGCAATTGGATAGGACGTTCGGAAGGAACGGAGATGGAATTCAGATATTTCACTCCCAATTCCGCCCCGAAGAGGGAGGGGAGTAATGAGCCTAATATGCCAGGCACAGAAGACCATTTCACGATTTTTACGACGCGGGCCGACACGATTTTCGGCGTCACGTTCATGGTATTGGCCCCCGAGAGCGAGCTGGTTGAGAAGCTGACAACGCCGGAACAGAAGGCCGAAGTGGCCGAATACCTTGCCTATGTGAAGAAGCGCACCGAGCTCGACCGCATGAGCGACCGCAAAGTGACGGGGGTTTTCAGCGGAAGTTACGCACTTAACCCTTTTACGGGAGACAAATTGCCCATTTGGATTTCTGAATACGTGCTCGCAGGCTATGGAACCGGGGCCATTATGGCTGTTCCTGCACACGACAGCCGCGACTATGCCTTCGCCAAACACTTCAATCTGCCGATTATTCCGCTGATAGAGGGGGCCGACGTGAGCGAAGAGAGCTTCGATGCCAAGGAAGGCATCGTGATGAACTCGCCACGTGAGGGCGTAAAGACGCCCGATGGGTTCAGTCTCAACGGCAAGACGGTGAAAGAAGCCATTGCCGCCACGAAGGAATTTGTGACGAAACACGGGCTTGGACGTGTGAAAGTGAACTACCGCCTGCGTGATGCCATCTTCTCGCGCCAGCGTTATTGGGGCGAACCGTTCCCGGTTTACTATAAGGATGGGTTGCCTTACATGGTTCCGGAGGCGTGTTTGCCGCTCGAACTGCCCGAAATCGACAAATACGAGCCCACGGAAACGGGCGAACCTCCGTTGGGACGCGCCAAGAAGTGGGCGTGGGACGAAGCCAAGAAACAGGTGGTAGACAAGGCACTCATTGATAATAAGACCGTATTCCCGCTCGAATTGAACACCATGCCGGGCTTCGCTGGCAGCTCGGCTTACTACCTGCGCTACATGGACCCACACAATGCGCATGCCCTTGTGGGCAAGGCAGCCGACGAATATTGGCAGAACGTAGACCTCTACGTGGGCGGAACGGAGCATGCAACGGGCCATCTTATCTACAGTCGCTTTTGGAATAAGTTCCTTTTCGACTGTGGCGTGAGTTGCAAGGACGAGCCTTTTGAGAAGCTCATCAACCAAGGTATGATTCAAGGACGGTCCAACTTTGTCTATCGTGTCAATAGCGACGACCACTCAAAGGCCCCGGTTTTCGTTTCAAAAGGGCTCAAAGACCAATACGACACGACCCCTATCCACGTGTGGGTAAACCTTGTGAAGAACGATATCCTTGATACCGAGGCCTTCAAACAGTGGCGTCCCGAATACAACAACGCCGAGTTTGTCTTGGAAGACGGCAAGTATGTCTGTGGTTGGGCCATTGAAAAGATGTCGAAGAGCATGTACAACGTGGTCAACCCCGACGATATTATCAAGGAATATGGTGCAGACACGCTGCGATTATACGAGATGTTCCTTGGTCCGGTAGAGGCCGCCAAACCTTGGGACACCAATGGTATCGACGGATGTCACCGTTTTCTCAAGAAGTTTTGGAACCTTTTCTGGGAGCGTGGCAATGAAAACAAGTTGATAATCGACGATGTTGAGCCCTCGAATGAAAGCCTCAAGAGCGTACATCGGCTCATCAAGAAAGTGAGCGAGGACATTGAGCGGTTCAGTTACAACACTTCGGTTTCTGCTTTTATGATTGCCGTCAACGAACTCGGCCAACAAAAGTGCCACAACCGCCGGTTGTTGCAGACCATGGTTGTTTTGTTGGCTCCGTTTGCGCCCCATATAGCCGAAGAACTGTGGCATGTTTTGGGCAACAAAGGAACCGTTTGCGATGCCGAATGGCCGAGTTTTGACGCGGAATATCTCGTGGAAAACGACGTGCAACTCACCATTAGCTTCAACGGAAAGGCCCGTTATCAGAAGACATTTGCGGCAGATACCGACAATGCCACCATCGAAAAAGAAGTGAAAGCCGACGAGCGTAGCCTGAAATATCTTGAAGGTAAGCAGATTGTAAAGGTGATTATCGTTCCGAAGAAAATCGTTAATATAGTTGTTAAATAAATGTTTGAGAAGATCAAATACTGGGACGAGGTAAAGGACTACCTCTTCATTACGCTCGGTATCATGATGTATACCGTGTCGTTCACCGTGTTTCTCATGCCTTATCAGATTGTGGCGGGCGGCGTAACGGGCTTTGCGGCCATCATCGACTATGCAACGGGCTTCCATATCCAGAACACTTATATCATCATCAACATGGCGTTGCTCGTGGTGGCACTGAAAGTGTTGGGCTTCAAGTTCATGTTCAAAACCATCTACGCCATCTTCCTGCTTTATTTCATGCTGATTGTGGCCCAAGACATCATTCCCAAGCAGCCAAACGGCTACCCTATCAAGCTGTTGGGCGAAGGTCAGGACTTCATGTCAATGGTCATCGGTTGCATCATCACGGGATTGGCGCTGTCTACCGTGTTCTTGCACAATGGTTCCACGGGCGGGACGGACATTATCGCTGCAGCTGTCAACAAGTACCATAATGTCTCGCTCGGGACCGTGTTGATTGCGATTGATTTCTGCATCATTGGCAGCTGTATGTTCTTTCCGCAGTTCGGAACCTACTTGGAACGGGCCCACAAAGTGATGTTCGGTCTGTGCGTGATGACGCTCGAGAACTTCTCACTCGACTATGTTATGAACGCAAGACGGGAGAGTGTGCAGTTCATGATCTTCTCAAACAAGTATCAAGAGATAGCCAATGCCATCGGAATGGAGACCGGACGCGGCGTAACCATACTCGATGGGCACGGCTGGTACACGGGAAAGGAGATGAAAGTGCTGTGTATTCTGGCCAAGAAGCGTGAAAGTACCGACATCTTCCGGCTCATTAAGTTTATCGACCCCAATGCTTTCGTCAGTCAAAGTAGCGTCGTCGGTGTCTATGGAGAGGGCTTCGACGAGATGAAAGTCAGGATAAACAAGAAGCTCGAGGCCACAAAACACAAACATAAACACTTGGAAACATGAAGATTGTATTTGCAACCAACAACCTACATAAGCTCGATGAAATCCGAAAGATACTCGGGAAGTCATTCGAAATCGTCTCTCTGAAAGACATCGGTTGCGATGTTGACATTCCCGAAACGGGGACTACGCTCGACGAGAATGCCCACTTGAAAGCCAAATATGTCTACGACCACTACAGGCTCGACTGCTTTGCCGATGACACGGGGCTGGAAGTGGAGGCCTTGGGTGGCGCACCGGGCGTGTATAGTGCCCGTTATGCCGAGCAAGATGACCACAACAGCGAGGCAAACATGGCCAAATTGCTGCACAATATGGCCGATATTACCTGCCGAAATGCCCGCTTTCGCACGGTAATATCACTCATTCAACACGATGCCGACAATCCCCTTCGCTATCGTGAGTCGCTCTTTGAAGGCATTGTTGAGGGGCAGATTGCCACCGAAAAGCGTGGCACGGCCGGCTTCGGCTACGACCCTGTATTCATTCCCAACTGCTATGCCAAGAGTTTTGCTGAACTTGGAGAGGCAATCAAGAACAAAATCAGCCACAGAGCAAGGGCCGTGGAGAAGTTGAAAAGTTACCTCTCCTCGTTTCTTAAGGTGAAGTGAAATGAATAAGTTAATACCTATATACATTCTTGTAATTGGGACAATCCTCCTTTGTGGTTGCACATGTCACTTTCCTGAAAAGGTAGAACGGTATATTTCACGACATGACATACTGGATGACAAGGGGAATGGTGAGTTGGATTTACGAAAAGCATTGGATATAGACTATGACACGATGTATGTTTTTTGTTCATTTACTCCGTTAAACGGCGTTCAAAACATCATTGGAATAAAAGACTATGGGGACTCAGAAGACCCTTATACGGCACTTATTGCGTCGGATTCTGGAATGTGTAGAATTATTTTCATAAAGAACAATAGCGTTGTATATGAGGATGATTATTACTATTACAAATATAGGTTAAGTCTGCAATTCGAAACCTTTCGCAAAATAAAAGGAAATGGTATCTTTGATGGCCAATCGATTTCCGTATATGGCTACATATCTACAAAACACCATTTCACGGTAAGCAGAGGTTCGGATGATGAATACATCATGAAATAAACAGTACTTACATAAATGAAAAAGGGGTTGGTTCTAAATACGGCATATAACGACTTTATTCTTGATGCTGATATTTCAAATTATTTGTATAAGAACCATACAAAAGAGGTTTACAAAGAATCTACATTCACAAATTGTTCTTATCATTTTTATGATGATGAAATAGATGTCTGGTGCGATAGTGACGGACGAATCAATACGATTCGGTGTGCTTTTTCTTGTTTTTATCAAGGAATAGAATTAATCGGCCTTCCATTTCAAGCCTTTTTATCTGCAATTCGTGTCCTTCCCGATAATTATGAGCAAATATATTTATTAGTTAATGGGCGTGGACAAAATCAACATGTTTATGATTTTTCAACCATAGGATTGCAAGTTTGGGTATGGAGACAAAAAATCAAGAGTGTGTTGATTTATAAAGTGATTGAGGAGAACGATGAATGAGAAGGAAAATGAAAAGAAGTAGTCTTTTATTTGTATTTTTATGGCTCACTTATATTTGCGTCGCTCAAACGAATAATACAGTATCCGGCCTTCTGAAAGGTTCAATTACCCTATAAAAAGAATAAAATTGAGTTATAATGACGTGAGTTCGCCATAATGGTTTCACTATTCTTGATAGTCAAAAGTTATAACTTTTGCTGAATTAAAATCAGAGAAGTCTTCAACGAAATTAGGATAATATATCAAAGTGAGTATGTTGTCTTTTATTTTCATTTCTACAGAATACATCATAGGATTGTCAAAAGCGAAAATAGCCTTCTTTTCTTTTGTGAAAATATTGTATGCAAACAAAGTGTCTGCACTCATGTACAAACAAAACGAACCACTATCGTCAAAACAGACGGCCTCTGAGTTTTTTAGATTTCTCTCTATACAATCTGATTGTAACTCGGTTGTATTAAAATATTGAATTTCTCCTACAGTAGAAAAATCATCTGCATTTTGATATTTAGTAATGGGAATGATAATCCCTGTAGTCTTCTTTGAATTATACTGAATTTTTCCAACAGATAAAATACTGTCTATTTGATAGACAATATTCTTATCTTTGTCTATTTTGAGTCGAAAGTAATTGGCTTCTCCCTTATTCAATGACACAAGTGGCTGTAAGATGCAACTTGTTCTTTTATTGATATGGATTATCTTGTATCCTTTTAAATCAATATATGAGATTCCAAAGGATTTAAGTAGCGTATCCCTTTCCATCGACTGCCGAATCTTAACAGAAGGAACTTTGTGGAACGAGCTACAACCTATGCAACATGCCATTGTAATAATAAGCCATAAATATTTCACCATAGATAAATTAAACTGCTGTTTTTGTCAGACTTCCTTTGCTCATGTTTTCAGTCCTTTTCTGTAATAGCCTGTCTTTTGAGTATATTATCAGATCACTTTGGAGCATAAAGAAGATGTTTATTCTTATAGATATCATTAATTCATTTAGTCAACAGAATGCTACATCATAAGCACCAATCTCAACGATTTTGAATTCATTGCCTTGCTTGTGTATTTTTATCCCACAACCATGTTCTTCTTCATGTTTAATCCAGTACCCTAAGCCATATAGTTCTGGCTCATTCTGTTCAAACAAGACGTATATTGCTATTAGTTCGATATCCAAATCTTCGATGTCCAAAGCGTCATTCCTTTTGGAGACATACTCTTTTGCAGCTCCAAACGCAATGCCATTCCAACGATACCATTCATTAAGAAATCTGGCAATTCTATCTTTGTAATTATTAGTAAGTTCTTCTTCTGATGCATTTAAATCATCAGATAAGACTAACTGTACACTCTTTAACCCTTCGATAAAGACCATCATGGTCAAATTATCTTCAAAATTAATATCTTCTCCTTTGATCATCGAAACATTCATTATGTTAAGTCCGGCAAATTTAGAATAATGCGAACTATATGCCTATTGTTCTTTGCACCTTGATGCATGGCTTCTTTGAAAACAAGTAATATACAGCAATGGTTCATCGCTGTGCGTGTTGCTGTCATTGTCGTTTACATATTCATTTGTTTTTAGTGCTATTTTCTTTCATCCCAATAATTAGGGGAGCTGTTAATCTTTTCCGAAGTAGCCTTTCATCACAACAAAGATGGTAAATATTTGTCTATTACGCAAATAAACATACGTTTATTTTCTTGTGAATTGTATTTTAATCCCAATAAGTACAAGGAGGTTTACAATGAATCTACATATAGTGAGTCCGACGGACGCACATTAAATATCGTGTGATGGCACAATTAACAGGCTCATATATTAGGAAATTCTAAAAGAAAACTATAATTTTGTAGCATCAAGTTGAGCGTTCTTCGTTCAACTCCGCACTTAATTGAATATCAATCAAAGTATAACCTGCCTGAATATGGGGAATACAGTAATAGGAAAAGAACGCTATCGTTCCTTAAACCATTAGTCATGACAAAGACCATTAAACGCTATTTTCATCAAACCTTTCGCGATTTCCACAGCATATCCCTCTCCTTCCGCTTCGGAATGGCGTTGGGGGTGGGGCTTTTCCTGCTCCTTTCCTCCTTCACTTGGCGTTCCTACCTCTCTTACTCCACGCCACAGCAAATCGTTCAAGCCGACGGAGGGCTCATTTACGTGTTGGCCAGCAACGGACTCTATGCTTATAACACCAAAGATCAAAGCGTACGCACGTTCGACAAGGTGAACGGGCTCTCCGATTGCAACATTTCGCACATCGCTTACAACAAGGTCTCGCACCGATTACTGATTGTTTATGCCAATCAGAACATTGATTTGATGGACCGTTCAGGCGAAGTGACTAACCTCAGTGCCTATCATAACACGACGATGACGGCCGACAAGACCGTCAATAGCATTTATCTCTCGGGCCGTTACGCCTATCTGGCAACGGGTTTCGGCATCGTTAAGCTCAACACGGCGGCCGTTGAAGTCAGTGATACCTACAATCTTGGCTTCTCGGTCGACTATGTTTATATCCGCAACAACGCGTTCTTTGCGGCCTCAGCCAAGCAAGGTGTCTACTCGGCCCAGCTGACTTCGAACCTTGCCGACAGGAACAACTGGCACCGCGTGGGCAATTATGTGGCCCCGACTCCTGAAGATCAATCCGCACTATGGGCGAAAGTGGCCAACGCCAATCCCGGAGGTCCGCGCTATAACCACTTCGGTTTCATGCGTTTCCACAAGGGAAAGCTCTACACTTGCGGTGGTTATGGTGCACCTTTCAGGCCGGGAACGATACAAGTGTTGGGCGGAAACACGTGGCAAATCTATGAAGACGCGGCGCAAATCCAACCGAAAACCGGGCTAAGCTATCAAGACATCTATTGCATCGACATCGACCCGAAGGACGAAAACCACCTTTTTGCCGGTGCACGTAACGGACTTTATGAATTTCAAGACGGGCATTTCAAAGCCTTTTACAATCATAAAAATGCTCCGATCGGCTTTTCCACCAACGACAAAAGCAAGGAATACGAGTTGGTGACCGGCCTGAAATTCGATGCCAATGCCAGTCTTTGGCTCTTCAACAGCCAGTCGCAAACCGCCTCATTGCTGCAATATTCCGATCAGAAATGGACCACTCACACCGCCCCTGCACTGATGAGTTTCAACGGAAGAAGCCTTGCCAACGCCGAAAAACTCATGTTCGACAGTCGCGGTCGCCTGTGGTTTGTCAACAACAACTGGACACTTGCCTCGCTCTACTCCTATCAACCGGAAAGCAAAACGCTGCATGCTTTCACCTCATTCACAAATGAAGACGGGACTACATTGAAGGAATTGTGGAACGTGCGCTGTGTCGTTGAAGACAAAGAAGGCAACATCTGGATCGGAACCAACGTGGGGCCACTGATGCTTCCCCCCAATCAATTCGACAGCAACAGCCCGGTTTTCCAGCAAATAAAGGTGCCCCGCAACGACGGAACAGGCTATGCCGACTATCTTCTCAGCGGCGTTGACATCACAGCCATGGCCATCGATGGGGCCAACCGCAAGTGGTTTGCTACCAATGGCAACGGGGTTTACCTCGTCAGCAGCAACAACATCGAAGAGCTGCGCCACTTTACGGCAGAGAATAGTCCGCTACTTTCCAACGCCATTGAGAGCATTTCCATCAACGATGTCACGGGCGAAGTGTTCTTCGGCACTGATCAAGGACTGTGTTCCTGCAGGGCCGACGCTACAGAAGCACAGGAAGAAATGACCGAAGCGAGCGTTTATGCCTATCCAAATCCTGTCCGACCGGACTATACGGGGCCGATTTATGTAACCGGACTCACCTATAATGCCGACGTGAAAATTACGACTTCCAACGGAACCCTCGTGAAAGAGGGGCGCAGCAACGGCGGACTTTTCACATGGGACGGCTGCGACAAGCAGGGGAAGCGAGTGGCTTCGGGCATCTATATGGTCGAAACGGCCACGCAAGACGGTAAGAAAGGTGTCGTATGCAAGATTGCAATCCTCAACTAAATCTATCCGATAGGCTGTCACGACAATGGGCAGTGTGGCTCATTGTCCTTACAATTCCCGTCGTATGCTATGGGATTACTCTCCTCATGCCCACCTTCGACGACTTCACTTACTTTACGGCTCCCTACCCAAAGAGCCTTTCTGAGCGACTCATTCCCTTCGGTTCGTATTGGCGTCCCTTTGATGCATTCTTCGGATATTTCATCGAACGCCACGTCGGACTGTTCCCCTTGGCCAACCATCTCTGCGTCTTCGCGGGCCATATAGGCAACACCTTTTTGCTATATCGGCTTTTGGAGCGACTGAAGGTCGGCCCTTTGGCCCGCAATTTCGGGCTGCTTTACTTCTACATGGCACCTGGAGTGCTGGGGACGGTCTTGGATATCGACTCCCTCAACCAGACCTATTCCCTGCTGTTCGACCTCATGGGATTGCTTTGTTTTGTTACTTTAGAAGGGCGATGGCGGCTTGTCGGGTGGATAGCCTGCACGTATGTGGCGACCCTTTTCAAGGAAAACGGCATCATGTGGTTTGTCATCACGCCGCTGTTGGCAAGCATGTTCCTTCACTGTTCAAAGAAAACCATCTTCCGTTTTGTGGCCGTCGGCATGTGCTGTGCCCTGCTTTATGTCGCTGTCCGGTTGAGTTTCCCGGTCAACCACATCCCTTTCAACCATGAATATACAGAAACGACGTTCGTTGCAAAACTCAAAGACCTCTTCGCTTTCATTGGTCTGACCTTCCTACCTTTGGACTATGTGGCCCTTGTTCACGACAGAAACTATCTTTGGGCCGCTTGTTCAGCGGTGCTCACGCTGTCTTTTTTCGGCTATGTTTCGGTCAAAAACCACCGGACCCTACTCGGGAAAATAGGGCTCCTCCTGCTGCTTTGTGTGCTCATTGCGGCCGCTCCCCATCTCGCAACCGTTTTTACGGCGATGCATGCTTACGGCCTGATGCCCCTGATGGCCCTGCTGTGGGCACTCATCATCAACCGCCTTCCGCGCAAACCGCTCCTGCTTTCGCTGATGACACTAAGCCTTTTCACGATAATCCTCATCGATTTGCACCACTGGAATGAGACCCGTTTGTCGGGACAACGCCAAGAACGGCTTTCCAAACAAGCGCTCCGTGTGTTGGGAGCGCCTGTGGATAGCGTTTTTAGTATCAACGTTGTCGATGACTATCGCAAGTATTCCACCTTCTGTGTGCGCCCAACCGACGCCTTTGCATGGGGGAACGGCGTGCAGTTGATGACTGCCTATCGCTGGCCAAAAACATGGGAAGATGTCTCCATTCCCGAGGAACAACGTCGCCGGGTGCCCGAAATTGCCGACAGTGCCTACCGCGTGGGCTTCCGAAAAGTGCTGCTCATCAGCCATGAAACGGTGACACTCGTTGCCAAAAGAAACGCTCAAGACAAGCAAGAACCATGAAACCGACCGATAACAACAGCTATCGACATATTCTGAAATACACGGGTATCTTCGGAGGTGTGCAGGGATTGAACATTCTCATGGGCGTGGTGCGCAATAAGATCGTGGCCGTGTTGCTGGGAACCGACGGCATGGGGCTCATTTCGCTGTTCAACAGCACGGTAAGGCTCGTGTCCGACGCCACCAATCTCGGCCTTTCCATGAGTGCCGTCCGTGAACTTTCGGCGGCTTATGAGCAGGGAGACAAGCTGATTTTGCAGCAGAAAATACGGATTATCCGTACATGGAGCCTGCTCACTGCCCTTGCCGGAATGCTTGTTTGCATGGTTCTCGCACCGTTGTTCAACCGTTTCACTTTCGCTTGGGGCGACCATACCCTGCATTTCGTCGCACTTTCACCGACGATAGCCTTTCTTTCGCTCGCAGCGGGCGAGACTTCGATTCTCAAAGCTACCCGACAACTGCGTCGACTTGCCCTGCTTTCCGTCTATGGTGTGCTGGGTGCGCTCCTCACCTCCGTTCCCTTGTTCTACATCTGGCGGCAGGCAGCCATCGTTCCCGCCATTGTCATCGCCGCAGCTATTCAACTTTTGCTGGTCATCACGTTCTCCCTGCGTCTTTATCCCCTTGACATCAGGTTCAACCGCCGCACCCTTCGCGAGGGATATGGCATGGTGAGCCTCGGTGTGGCATTCGTTATGGCGGGGATTTTGGGCAGTGCGGCCGACTTCATCATTCGAAGTTACCTCTCACATGCAGGGGAACTCCACACCGTGGGCCTTTATAATGCGGGCTTTATGGTCACGATGACCTATGCCGGCATGGTTTTTCATGGCATGGAGACCGACTATTTCCCGCGACTTTCAGGGGTTAAGCACACCGGAACCACGCTCAACATACTCGTCAACCGCCAGATTGAGGTCAGCATACTGCTCATTTCGCCGCTTCTGGTGGCCATGACGGTGGCCCTTCCGCTCCTTGTTCCCCTGCTTTTCAGCCAAGAATTCGGGCCCGTCATCGGCATGATGCGTGGCAGCATCCTTGCCATGTACCTGCGTGCGCTGTCGCTTCCCATTGAATATATCGCCCTTTCGCGTGGCAATTCCCGTGCCTATCTCGTGCAAGAAGGCTTTGCCGCCGTCCTACTTGTCGTGTCTGTCGTTACGGGTTTCCACTTCGGAGGCCTCACGGCCACAGGCTATTCCATCACGTTTGCCACGCTCTTGGAACTCATTTTCGTGCTCTTTCTCACCTATTATAAGTATGGTTACCGCCTGTCCCGGCGTGCTTTTCGGCTCATGCTGCTGCAAACGGGGCTCGGTCTCGCCACGCTTCTTGCCGTTCTCGGCCTCAATGGCCCCGCTTATTGGCTCGTCGGGGCCGCGCTTGTCGGCGTGAGTGGGACCCTGAGTTGGCGACTATGCCGCCCAACATAGGGCCTCCCGCCCCCTTTGTCTGCCTAATCGGTTTCCCATCTCAGCCATTTTGCACGACAAAAGAGCCGACTCTTTATAACTCTTTGATTATAAGCACTTATAAAATTGGAAAAAGGAAAAGGGTTACGATTTGGTTACTACTCAAATTCCCCGGACTTCCTTGATTTGCTGTCGTTTCAAACAACTCTTGTTATT